>CAVTWP010000008.1:0-102806 GCA_963738465.1 Vulcanimicrobiota bacterium | reverse complement strand
GACGAGGCGTGCTAAACCGTACGCTGCGGCTGCGGCGAGGGCGCCGATGAACCACGTTTGCGCGGCGCCGGCAACGACCGGCGTCGCGAGCACGCGGGCGCGAATCGCGCCGAACAGGAACAGCGCCAGCGACGTGCACAGGATCGACCAGTAGAGCGCCACATGCGCGTCGGGCACGAACACGTACGGCGCGAGCGGAAAGATGCCGCCCAGCACGTAGCCGCCGCCGACCAACGCCGCGCTGCGCGGCGCGGCGCGGTCGTCGGGGCGCTCGAGACCGAGCTCGTTGCGCATCATGAACGCGACCCACTGCTCGCGGTCGCTGGCGATCTCGTTGACGACGCGCGTGAGCACGGGCTCGCGAACGCCGTACCCGCGCATGATCTGGGCGACCTCGGCGCGCTCCTCGTCGGGAATCTCGTGCGTCTCGCGGATCTCGCGCGCGTACTCGCGAGCGTAGTGCGCCGCCTCGGTGCGCGCGGCCAGGTATCCCCCGAGCCCCATCGAGATCGCGCCCGCGACGATCTCGGCCAAGCCGGCGGTGACGACGAGGCCGCTCGCGGCGACCGCACCGGTGACGCCTGCCGCGAGCGCGAACGGGACGGTGAGGCCGTCCGCCATACCCAGCACGAGGTCGCGAATCGTTTGCGTGCCGCTGCGATGGCGCTCGCCGTGCTCGAGAACGTCGATCATCCGACCGAGTTTACCGGAGTGACATCAGTTCGTCACGCCCACGATCGGTTGTGAGGCGCGCCGAACCGCCTCGATCGGGTTTTCGGACACGGTGAGGCGCGCCGGGGCCGCGCGTCGAAGACGGCTGGGTGACCACCAGGAGCTCAGTCGACATCGCGCATCTCCGGCACACCGCGGCTCACGTCCTCGCCTACGCCGCCCAGGATCTCTTTCCGGAGGCCAAGCCGACGATCGGTCCAGCGATCGAAAACGGGTTCTACTACGACTTCGATCGCAGCCAGCCGTTTACGCCCGAGGATGTCGAGCGGCTCCAAGTTCGGATGCGTGAGATCGTTGCCGCCGACTACCCGATGACCGGTCGGCGTGTGACGCGCGACGAAGCGATCGACGCCTTTCGTGACAACCCGTACAAGGTCGAGCTCGCGCGCGCGATCCCTGACGGCGAACCGATCACCCTCTACACGATCGGCGACTTCACGGATCTGTGCCGCGGCGGCCATGCCGATTCCACCGGCGCGATCGGCGCCGTCGAGCTCGAGTCGGTCGCCGGTGCGTACTGGCGCGGCGACGCGAAGAACCCGATGCTGCAGCGCATCTACGGTACGGCGTTTCCGACCCAGCGCGAGCTCGACGACTATCACGTCTTCCTCGAAGAAGCGGCGAAACGCGATCATCGCAAGCTCGGCGCCGAGCTCGACCTCTTCCACGTCGATGAGCTGGCCGGCGGCGGCCTGATCTTCTGGCACCCGAAAGGGACGGTGATCCGCGGGATCGTCGAAGAGTTCATCCGCGAGGGACTGCGCGAGCGCGGCTATCTTCCGGTCGTAACGCCGCATGTAGTGCACGAGCATCTCTACGAGATCTCCGGGCACCTAGAGAACTTCGCTCACTCGATGTTCGGGCCGATCGAGGTCGAAGGGCAGCGCTTCCGCGTCAAGCCGATGAACTGCCCGGGGCACATTCTCATCTACAAGAACGAGGGCCGTTCATATCGCGACTTGCCGCTGCGCTATAGTGAGTTCGGCACGGTCTATCGGTTCGAGCTGAGCGGTACGTTGCACGGGCTGACCCGCGTGCGCGGCTTCACGACCGACGACGCGCACCTGTTCTGCACGCGCGAGCAATTGCAAGGCGAATTCGAGCAGGCGCTCGATGAAGCGCTGCGACTGATGCGCGCATTCGACTTCAGCGGTTTCGAATATTTCCTGAGCACGCGGGAGCATCGCGGTCCGACCGACGAGATCGCCGAGCAGGCGATTCGCAGAGCGCTCGAGTCGCACGATTTGCCGTACTCGGTCGACGAGGGTGGCGGCGCGTTCTACGGGCCTAAGCTCGACATCAACCTGCACGACGCGATCGGTCGGAAGTGGCAGCTCGGCACGGTGCAGGTCGACTTCGTGCTGCCCGAGCGCTTTGAGCTGAAGTACCGCGGGTCCGACGGTCAAGACCATACGCCGGTGATGATCCATCGCGCGCTGGCCGGGTCGATGGAGCGCTTCTTCGGCGTGCTGATCGAGCACTTCGCGGGCGCGTTCCCGGCTTGGGTCGCGCCGGTGCAGGCCGTGGTGTGTCCGATCTCCGAGCACCAGCTCGATTACGCCTACGACGTGCGCGACCGCTTGCGCGCACGCGGCTTCCGGGTCGACGCCGACAGCTCCAACGAGAAGCTCGGCTACAAGATCCGTCACTGGAAGACGCAGAAGGTCCCGTACATCCTGGTCGCCGGCAAGACCGAGGTCGCCGACGGTACGGTCAACGTCAACGAGCGCAACGTCGAGGAGAAGCGCACGCTGACCGTCCACGCGTTCGCCGAGGAGCTGGCGCAGCGGGTCGAATCGAAGCGCTAGCATGCTGCTGCTCGGGATCGAGACGTCCTGCGACGACACGGCGACCGCCGTCGTGCGCGACGGCGTCCGCGTGCTCGCCGACGTGTCGACCAACCAGGACGAGTTCCACGCGAAGTACGGCGGGATCGTTCCGGAGATCGCCTCGCGGCGTCACGCCGCGCTGCTGTCGGCCGCCGTCGACGACGCGCTCACGCGCGCGCGCATAGAACTGGCCGATCTCGACGGCATCGCGGTCACGGCAGGGCCGGGACTCATCGGCAGCTTGGTCGTCGGCGTCGCCACGGCCAAGGCGCTCGCCTTCGCGACCGACCTCCCGCTGTACGCCGTGAACCACCTGCACGGCCATCTGTTCGCCCCGTTCCTCGAGCGCGACGAATCGCCGGTCTATCCGTTTCTCGCGCTGCTGGTATCGGGCGGGCACTCGCAGCTCGTCGACGTGCGTTCGCCGGCGTCGCTGCGCATCATCGGCAAGACGCGCGACGACGCCGCCGGCGAAGCGTACGACAAGACGGCGCGTCTGCTGGACCTGCCCTTCCCCGGCGGTCCGGCGCTCGAAGCGCTCGCGCGCGACGGCGATCCGCAAGCGATCGCGTTTCCGCGCCATCGTCCCGATCCCGGCACGCTCGACATGAGCTTCTCCGGACTCAAGACGTCGGTGCGCTATTATCTGGAGTCCGAGGCCGGCCGCAGCGCGCGCCGCGCGGACGTCGCCGCATCCTTCCAAGCGGCGGTCGTCGACGTGCTGATCGACCGCACCACCCGCGCCCTCGACGCGGGCGCACGAGGAACGTATCGCGCGCTCGTGCTCAGCGGCGGTGTCGCGGCGAACGCCGCGCTGCAATCGGCGTTTCTCGCGCTGGGCGCGAGCCGCGGGATCCCGACCTTTTTGCCGGAGCGGCGTTTTTGCACCGACAACGCGGCGATGATCGCGGCCGCCGCCGATCGCCGCGGCGAGACCGGCCGAGTCGACGCTGCGACCCTGGTCGCCGACCCGAACCTCGCGTTCGCGTGATGCGCTTTTTGTGGCGGTCGTGCTTCGACGGAGCTCAGCACGACGGCGTGATCGCGGCGCGCTTCGTTTGGTGATTGCCGCGGCATGATGGTTCGCCCTTCGACGGGCTCAGGGTGACTCCGATGGAGTCAGGGTAGACTTGCCCCGGTTTTGTGGACAGTAGTAATTTACGGACGTGGCTTGGTTGACGTTAGGTTGGGGTGCCGTGCTCGACGAGCCAGTCGATGGCGTGCGCTAGGTTCTCGTAGGTGGGTTCTTCTTCGAAGAGGATGTCGTTGAGAAAGAAGGCGGGCGTGCCGGGGATGCCGGATTCTTCGCCGCCTTCCTTGACGTCGTCGACGATACCGGCGTACGTGCGCTCGCGCAACGCCGTGGCGAGCTCGTCGGCATCGAGTCCCAGGTCGCGCGCGTAGCGGAGGAGGTGCGATTCGTCGAGCGCGCCCTGGTGCTCGTACAGCGTGTCGTGCAGTTCCCAGAACGCGCCGTGCTCGGCGGCGAACTCGGCGGCCTCGGCGGCGGCTTGCGCGTGCGTGTGCTGGGCGAGCGGAAAGCTGCGGAACACGACGCGCAGCTTGGGGCCGTAGGCTGATTCGAGCTTCTTCACCGTGGGGTACGCGACGCCGCAATACGGGCACTCGAAGTCGCCGTACTCGACCAGCGTGATCGCCGCGTCGTCTACTCCGCGCACGTGATCGTCGGGGCCGACCGGGACCGCCAGTCGGATCATTCCGTCTTCCATGTTGCCCTCATCGTAGCGCCGGCCACGTCCCGTAGCGCCGGCCACGTCGCGTAGCGCCGGCCACGTCGCGTAGCGCTGGCCATGTGGTGACCGTCAACGTTCGAACGTCCAACGGCGGATCGCCTTGTTCACCGCGGCGAACTCCGCCGGCCGAACGTGCTCGCGCAGCTCCGCCTCGGTCGTCGCGCCGCCGGCGGCGAGCGGAACGCGCACGAGCACCGTCCCGCGATCGGTCCGGCCCGTGACGTAGTGCACGGTCGCGCCGGTCCAGGGCACGCCGAGCCGCAGCGCATCGCGCAACGCGTGGGCGCCGCGCAGCGCCGGAATCACCGAGCCGTCAGGCGCGATCGTCTCGTCGGCCGCCGGATCGTGCGGCAGGAACGACGGATGCACGTTGATCGTCTCGGGAAAGCACTCCAGGAACGCGTCGGGCAGCAGGTGCATCCAGCCCAGCAGCAACACGAGCTCCGGCCGCGTGCGCGCGACCGCTGCGACGATGCGCGCGTCGAACGCCGCGCGCGGCTCGCGCTCACGGTCCCACCGGACGACGAACGGCTCGACGCCGTGCGCGCGCGCGACGGCGAGAGCGCCGGCGCGCTCGTCGTTGGCAATCAGCGCGCCGATCTCGAACGGCAGCGTCCCGTCGCGCACGCGCTCGAGCACGTTGCGCGCATTGCTGCCGACACCCGACGCGAGGATCGTAGCCCGGAACGGTCCGCGCTTGAGGTCGAGCTCGTCGGCGACGATCGCGCCGGTGCGTGCGACGTACATTCGGGCCAGCGGTTCGTATCCGACCGCCGGGATCAGCGCCGATGAGAATCCGCCGGCGTACAGGCTGCACAGCGCCGCGGTCAGCAGCGCTTCCCCGATGCCGCGACCGCGCGAGGCCGCCTCGACGCCGTACGGACCGAAGATTCCGACGTCGCGCCGGTCGCGCCACGCGCGCAGCCAGCTAAAGCGCAAGCCGCGCGCGCCGAACGCGGCGAAGCCGGCGATCGCGCCGTCGCGCTCCGCGATCCACGCGCTCGCCGCCCGTGCCTCGGAGGACCACCACGAAGGCGCAAAGACGAAGTCTATCCACGCCGATAGACGATCGTCGGGTCCGTCGACGCGCCGCAAGATATAGCCGGCGCGCTCGGCCGATGCGCGCGCGCGCGCCAGCGCCGCGGCGCCGTACCGCTCGTCGTCGAGCGCCGCGAGCAGGTTGACCGTCATCAGCCGGGTCGGTTCTACGCGCGCGGCGGGCGAACGATGACGCGCGGCTCGCCGTCGCGCCGCGGCTGCACGAAACCGACGACCCGCGAACCGGATGCCGCCGCGAGCGTTGCCGCGACGTCGGCGATCGAGACGATCAGCGTGTACCCGACGCCCATGTTCAGCGTGCGGTAGCGCTCGTCGTGCGCGAGTCCGCCGCGGCGCACGATCTCGGCCATGACCGGCGGTACGTCCCAGCGCGTCTGTTCGAACACCGCGGCGGCGTGCTCCGGCAGCGTGCGCGGAACGTTTTCGAGCAGTCCGCCGCCGGTGATGTGCGCCATCGTCTTCACGTCGGCGACGCGCCGGACGGCTCGCACCGGCTCGAGGTACGACGGATGCGGTGCGAGCAGCGCGTCGCCGAAGGTCGTGCCCTCGAATGGAGCGCCGTATTCTTCTTCCGCGATCACCGCGCGCGCGAGCGTGTACCCGTTGGTGTGCAACCCGACGGCGGGCAAACCGACGATGGCATCGCCCGGCTGCACGCGGTTGGGATCGGGCATCGCGTCGAGATCCACGATCCCCACGATCGTGCCTGCCAGGTCGAAATGATCGTCGCGGTAGACGCCCGGCATCTCGGCGGTCTCGCCGCCGAGCAGCGCGCAGCCGTTGGCACGGCACGCTGTATGCACGCCGGAGACGATCAGCGCCGCGACCTGCGGATCGAGCTTGCCGACGGCCAGATAGTCCAGGAAGAACAACGGGTCGGCGCCGGTGACGAGAATGTCGTTGACACAGTGGTTGACCAGATCGGCGCCGACCGTCTCGTAGCGATGCAGCGCGGCGGCGACGAGCAGCTTCGTTCCCACCCCGTCGGTCGAGCCGACCAGCGCGCGCTTGGCGTCGCCGGGCAGCCGGAACAAGCCGCTGAACCCTCCGAGGGTGCTCAGCTGGTCGGGGTGCGTCCAGGCATCCGTGAGCTCGCGATACCGCTGGACGGCGAGGTTGCCGGCGTCGATGTCGACCCCGGCCCGCGCGTACGCATCCTTCATCGGAGGGCCGCGCGAACGGCGCGCGTAACCCGGTACAGGTTGTCCATCACGGTCGCCCGACCGCTTCTGTTCTACCGGAGGAATCCATGCAGGTCCACGTCTCGAACGACGCGCCGACGTCGGTCGCGACGGGCGCGCTCGTCGTGCCCGTCTTCGCCGGCACCTTCGACGGTGTCGCAGCCGAGGTCGACAACGTCCTCGGCGGCGCGCTCGCCGACGTCGTCGCCAGCGGCGAGATCGGCGGAAAGGCGAACGAGACGTCGCTGATCCACGCCAAAGACACGCCCTTCAGGCGCGTGCTGGCGGTGGGGTTGGGCGAGCGCGACAAGCTCACGCCCTCGGCCCTCGCCAAATACGCGGGGACAGCGGTCCGTCATCTCGGCAAGCGCGGCGTCACCGCGATCGCGATCACGCTGCCCGGCGGGCTCGACGCGGAGCTCGCGGCCTCGTTCGTCGCCGAGGGCGCCGTCGCGGCGACCGTCGACACGACGATGTATCGCACCGAAGCCGACCGGCCCGTCGTGACCACCGACGTCACGATTCTCACCGGATCGTACGACCGCGACGCGGTCGACAACGGCGCGGCGCGCGGGCGCGTGCTCGGCGAAGCGGTCAACGCGGCGCGCCGGATGGCGCTCACCCCGGCCAACGACATGACGCCGACGCACATCGCGGCGCGCGCGAAGGAGCTCGGCGCGGAGGCCGGCCTCGAGGTCGACGTGCTCGACGAGGAGCGGATGCACGCCAAGGGGATGGGCTCGCTGCTCGGCGTCTCGCGCGGCTCCGACGAGCCGGCGACACTGAGCGTGCTCACCTACAAGGGCGATCCGTCGTCGAGCGAGACGATCGCGCTGGTCGGCAAAGGCCTCACCTTCGACAGCGGCGGCATCTCGATCAAGCCGGCCGAGAACATGCACGAGATGAAATACGACATGTCGGGCGGCGCCGGCGTGATCGCCGCGATGTGGGCGATCGGCAAGCTCAAGCCCAAGCTCAACGTGATCGGCCTCGTACCGTCGTCGGAGAACTTGCCGGGACCGCGCGCGATGAAGCCGGGCGACATCCTGCGCGCGATGAACGGCAAGACGATCGAGGTGATCAATACCGACGCCGAAGGCCGGCTGATCCTTGCCGACGCGCTGTGCTACGCGCGCGAGCTGGGCGCGACCAAGATCATCGACGCGGCGACCCTGACCGGTGCGTGCGTCGTCGCGCTCGGCCACGCCGCCAGCGGCGTCATGTCGAACGACGAAGCGTTCGTCGCACAGTTCCTCAAGACCGTGACGGACATCGGTGAGCGCTATTGGCGGCTGCCGCTCTACCCCGACTACGAGCAGCAGATCAAGAGCGACATCGCCGACATCAAGAACAGCGCGGGCCGGCCGGCCGGAGCCGAGACGGCCGGCACGTTCCTGAAGAACTTCGTCGCCGACACGCCGTGGATTCACCTCGACGTCGCCGGGACCGCATATCTCGACAGTGAGTCGCCCTACATGGCCAAGGGTCCGACCGGCACGCCGGTGCGCGCCTTCGTGACGATGGTCGAGGCGCTCGCCGGCGACAGTGCACTCAGCAACGGCAAGGTCGGCAAGGCAGCGAGCGCCGCCACCGCATAGGGTACAGGCGGGGCATGGATGCGCCCAAGCCCGTGATCCCCAATCCGGTCATCCCCGATCCGGATCCGCCGCAGCAGAACCCGACGGGACCGGTGACGGACCCGATCGACCCCGACAAGCCGGCCCAATATGATGCCGGCGACGGCCCGCATCTCGACGACTACGATGAAGCCGAGGCGGACTCGTTCCCGGCCAGCGATCCGCCGGCGGCTTCGGAGCCCGGCGTCCGTTAGGCCAGCAGGTCGGAGCCGATGCGCGTCGGCGGCCTCGTGACGCGCGTGCCGCGCGTCGCGTCGAGCTCGCGCTGGGCGTTCTCGGCGCGCCCGCGCCAATATGCCACCTCGCGCCGCAGTGCGCGGAGGGCCAACACTTCAAACGCCAAGCCGACGGCGGCGGCGACCGCGCCGAGGATCTCGCGTTCGGCCGCACTGAACGGCTCGGCGGCCGGTCCCACCACGAGCAGTCCGGTGACGCGCCCGGCCACCACGAACGGCAGCGCCAGCGTCCCAGCCAGCACCGACTCGGCCGGCGCGTCGATCGCGCGGCGCGCGGCCCGTAGCTCGATCAGCGCCGGATCGTCCTGGTCGAGCTCGTCCGGGAGGTCGCAAGGCACCTCGCCGGCCATCGCCGCGCGCGTCAGCCAACCGTCCTCGGCCGGCGTGTAGGCCGCCGTCCAGGAAGCGCCGGTGACCCGCCGGATCTCCTCGACGGCGCGCTCGATCACGGTCGCACGGTCTTCGATGAAGTGGACGTGGCGGGCGAAGGCGAGCAGCGCGCTGCGCATCATGCTCAGATGTTCGGCACCTTCGCGCCGCGCCGCTAGGCCTTGAGGGCAGGCTGGCGGTCGGCCTGGAGCGACCCGTGCGAGTCGGCTGGGGTGGTCGGATAGCGGCCGTTGAGACAGCCCAGGCAGAAGTCGTGCCGTTCACGGCCGGTCGACGCGACCAAGCTCTCGATGTTCAGATACCCGAGCGAGTCCGCACCGAGACGCTCGCAGATCTGCGGCACGGTGAGGTTGGCCGCGATCAGCTCCTCGTGCGTCGCCATGTCGACGCCGAGGTAGCACGGGTGGATGATCGGCGGCGAGGTGATGCGCAGATGCACCTCCCGCGCGCCGGCGTCGCGCAGCAGCGATACGATGCGGGGCGTCGTGGTGCCGCGCACGATCGAGTCGTCGACGACGACGACGCGCTGTCCGCGCAGGTTCTCCAGGATCGGGTTGAACTTGAGGTGCACGCCCTGGCTGCGCATCTTCTTGTCCGGGCTGATGAACGTGCGCCCGATGTAGCGGTTCTTGATCAGTCCCTCGACGTACGGTATACCGCTCTCAGCGGCGTAACCGATGCCGCCCGGGATCGCGCTGTCGGGGACGGCGATGACGACGTCGGCCCCGACGGGGTGCTCGCGCGCCAGCGCGCGCCCCATCTCGTAGCGCGCCATGTAGATCGAGCGTCCGCTCAGCACGCTGTCCGGACGGGCGAAGTAGATGTACTCGAACATGCACAGCGACGCCGGCTTGACGACCTCGGTGTGTTCGGTACGAATCCCCCGCTGATCGATCACGACGACCTCACCGGCCGCGATCTCGCGCAGGTAGCGCGCGCCGACCGTGGCGAGCGCGCACGACTCGGAGGCGATCATGTAGCCGCTGTCGCCGTAGGTGCCGATGCACAACGGCCGCACGCCCCACGGGTCGCGGAAGCCGAAGACCGCGTCGCGCGTGAGCATCACGACCGAGTATGCGCCCTCGGCGATACGCATCGCCGCCTTGATCTTGTGGGCCCAGGTCGGCCCCGGTGCCAGCGCGATCGTCTTGGCCAGGATCTCGGAGTCGGACGTCGCCGCGAGCCGCACGTCGTCGGGCAGCCGCGCGGCGAGCTCGCCGGCGTTCGTGAGGTTGCCGTTGTGCCCGAACGCGAACGGCCCGAGATCGGAGTCCTCGACGAACGGTTGCGCGTTGCACACCACCGAGCTGCCGCTCGTGGAATACCGCGTATGGCCGATGGCGACGTCGCCGCGCAGACGGCCCAGAATCTCCTCGTCGAAGACGCCGGTGATCAGGCCCATCTCCCGGTGGCTGTCGAGCGCGACGCCGTTCCCCACGGCCAACCCTGCGCTCTCTTGACCGCGGTGCTGCAGCGCGTAGAGCCCGAAGTAGGCGAGTCGCGCTACGTCTTCACCGGGCGCGTAGATCCCGGTGATCCCGCAAGCCTCGTGCAGAACGTCGCCGGCCGGCTGTACCGCTTGCTCGTCGTACGCCCTCGCCACGTTACCGCCTTCGACGCCCGGCGCCGGCTCTCAGCCTAGCGGCGGCCGCGCGATCCGAACAGCTCCAGCAGCGCGAGGAAGATGTTGATCCCGTCGAGATAGATCGCCACCGCCAGCTGGACTGCGCTCAGCCCGTCGCCGCCGGCGCGAATGCGGCTGAAGTCGATGAGCGTCCACAACGTGAACACGCCGAGCACCAGCCACGAGTACGTGTCCGGATGAATGAAGTTCACGAAGATCGAGATGACGCCGACGATCACGAGGCCGATGAGCAGAGCGAACGCGATGCCGCTCAAGCGGCGCCAGTCGAACGAGAACACGAAGGCGACGCCGCCCAGCACCAGCATGCCGAATCCCGTCGTCGCGGCGGCGTTCACCACGACTTCCGGTCCGACGAGCGCCGTGTAGCGCGCGATCGTGGGCGCAAGGCCGATTCCCATCAAAAAGGTGAACGCGTAGAACCACAGCAGCGCAACCTGCGGGTTGTTGCGCACCGCGTTCATCACGAACAGCAGCGCGAAGCCGCCGATGAACGCGATGAAGCCGGCCATCGGCGAGATGCCCCGGAACAGGTATGCCGCGCAGGCCGTGATCAGGAACCCGACACCGGTGATCCCGAGAACCTGGCCCAGCAGCCCGGGGACGCTGGCGGCCGGCGCATACCCGCCGATGGGTGGGCGGCCGACGGGGCCTCGACTCTGATACATCGCGTCCCTTTCTACCACCGCGGCGGGGCGCCGGTTACGCCGGGACGAATCGGTGGCGCCGAAGATGGTCGCCGCGTCTCGTTTTCGGACCACGGCGGTGTCCCTGCGCCGCCATGGCGGCGCGGCCATCGCCGGTCTGGTCACCTTTGCCGCCATTCTGGTCAGCTCGCACCTGCGCTCGACCCAGCAGAACAACTATACGCGCGTCGCCTACGCATGGCTGCACGGGCGGGTGTGGATCGACTGGCCGGGCCGCTGGATGGACGCGGTCCAGTACAACGGCCACTACTACGGTGTCGACGGCCCGGTCCCGGCGATCTTCATGCTGCCGTGGGTCGCGATCTGGGGCAACGACGCGAACCAGACAACGGTCGCGATCGTCTTCGCCTCCGGCGCGACCGCGCTGGCCTGGCTCCTGGCGGAGCGGCTCGGCGTCGTCGATCTCGCGACCAAGGTCTACCTCGCGCTGTTCTTCGTGGCCGGCACCGACGTGTGGTGGTGTGCCGAGCTGGGCGACGTGTGGTTTCTCGCGCACCTCGTCGCGCTCGCGTTCATCTTGGGCGCGCTGGTCGAGCTCACCGGGCGAGGTCGCGGGTGGCTGGTCGGCATCTGCCTGGTGCTCGCGGCGGGCGCGCGGTTCCCCGAGATCGCCGCGCTCCCGGTCTTCGTGTGGATGCTGTGGACCGGCGCGCTGAGCGGCGGGCGCTCCACGTCGGCCGAGCGCCAAGCGCGGCTGCGCTCGTTCGGGATCGTGCTGGCCTGCGGAGCGATCGCGTTCATAGGCTACGACGAGCTGATGTGGGGGACGATCCTCGACATCGGGCACACCGTGTACTATCACGCCGACGCCTGGGGCTCGCCGACCGGTTCGCCGTTCCAGCTCTCGTACGTGCCGTATCAGATCTACTCGTTCTTCTTCCGCGGACCGGTGCTGGTCGAGTGGCTGCAGCACGTGCAGTGGCCGTACGTCAAACCCGACACCAACGGGCTCGCGCTCACCTACACCAGCCCCGCGCTCGTCCTCACCTTTCTGGCGCGCACGCCGCGCAACGTGGTGGTCGCCTTGTGGAGCGCCACCGCGCTCGTCGCCGCCCCCGAGTTTCTCTACTATCTCAACGGGTGGGTTCAATTCGGGATGCGTCACGCGCTCGATTTCTTGCCGTACCTGTTCGCGCTGATGTGCATCGCCGTGCGCGAGCGGTTGCCGAACTGGGGCGTCGTGCTGATCATCTGGTCGGCGCTGGTCGGCGCGTGGGGCGTATGGTACTGGAACATCTTCGTGCGCACCGGCGGCTGAGTCGCGGCCGGCGCAGCGACGCCGGTCACCATTTCGCCGGGCGGGCATGTGAACGGCCCGGCGGCACGGTACTGGTCGGCGTGGCGCTCCGTACTCGTTCACTCGGACTGGGCCTGCTCGTCGTGCTCGCCGCGTGCGGCGGCGGATCGACGTCGGGCGGATCCGTTCCGGCGGTCACCCAACCGATCGGCTCGACGCCGTCACCTTCGCCGACGCCGACCACGCCGGTCGCACCGGCGGGACACTTCTCGACGTTACCGCCCGGCTCGGCGCTGCCCGGCGACGCCACCTGCGCGTCGCTGGTGCGCAGTGTCTCCGAGAACAAGCACATGAACGTGACCGCGAACGCGACGCGCGGCGCTCAAACGATTCCGGCGTCGTTCTTCAGCGGCGACGACCCGCGCGACGGAACGTACATCGCGCCGCGCGTCGACGGCGCGTACACCGGCACGACCGACGAGATCCTGCAGTGGGCCGCCTGCAAGTGGGGGATCGACGAAGACATCGTGCGCGCCCAGGCCGTGACGGAATCGTGGTGGCGTCAAACGGCTCTGGGCGATTTCGGTACCGACCCGGCGCAGTGTCCGCCCGGACACGGGCTCGGCGTCGACGGCACGCCGGGACAGTGCCCACAGAGCTACGGTATCCTGCAGAACCGCTATCCGTACGAGGTCGCGTCGTGGCCTGGGATCGCGACCTCGACGGCGTTCAACGCCGACCTCGCATACGGCATCTGGCGCGGCTGCTTCGAAGGCTATGAAACCTGGCTGAACACCGTCGACCGCGGCTCGACTTACGCTGCCGGCGACGAGTGGGGCTGCGTCGGCCGCTGGTACGCCGGCCGCTGGCACACCGCCGCCGCCAACGGCTACATCACCACCGTGCAAGGGAACCTCAGCGCCCGCACCTGGACCCAGCCGAACTTCCAGGAACCCTAGCTTGCGGCGCAGGGGACGACTTAATCTGATCGAACATATGTTCGATGACGGGTTTGCCGGTCGTTCGGCGGCCGAGCGAGGTCCGGGTCGCCGAGGTTGCCGCGAAGAGCGCGCTCAACCGCGTTCGCGGGATGGGGTTCACCTGGTCGCTGAACCCGTATACCGGCTGCGCCCACCAGTGCGTCTTCTGCTACGCTCGCGGAACGCATGCGTATCGCGACCTCGACGGCGTGCGTGAGTGGGGATCGGCGCTGACCGCCAAGATCAACCTCGCCGCTGTGCTGCGCGCGGACCTCGCGCGCGCGACCTATCGCGGTGGCGAGATCGCCGTCGGGACGGCGACCGATCCGTACCAGCCGCTCGAGGGCCGTTACCGGCTCATGCGCGGCATCCTCGCCGCGTTGCGCGATGCGCGCGCGCCGTTTCACATCACGACCCGCTCGCCGCTGATCGTGCGTGACCTCGATCTGCTCGCCCAGTGCGCGCGGCGCGCCGAGGTCAGCGTCGCCGTGAGCATCGCGACCCTCGACGATGCGCTCGCGCGCGAAGTCGAGCCGACCGTAGCACCGCCGCGTCAGCGGCTTCGCGCGGTGCGCGCGCTGGCCGGTGCGGGGATCCGGGTCGGCGTCGCGGTGGCACCGATCCTGCCCGACCTCACCGACGACGCCGACTCGCTGGGCGACGTCGTCCGCGCCGCCGCCGACGCCGGCGCATCGCACGTCTGGCACAGCACGCTCAACCTCGGTGCCGTAACGCGCGATGCGTACTTCGCGTTCTTGAGCGAGGCGCGCCCCGCGCTGGTCGAACGCTACGTCCGGTTGTTCAGGCGCGGCCGCTACGCCGAATCCGGTTACGTGCGCGACGTCGCCGAGCGCTTTCACGCGGCGTGCCGCGGCACGCGCTTCGCCCGCCATCGTGCGCTCCCGCACGATCGGGCCGGGACGCAGCTCGCGCTCTTGTAGAGGCGCTCTGCCCGGCGCGGCGGAAGTGTCGGCCATGACGACTGTGTTGGGGCGTCTAGGTCTCGTTCTCGTCTTTGTGCTGCTCGTTGCGCTCGTCGCGCCGGCCGCATCCGCGCCGAACGAGGTACCGGATTCAGCCACGATTCGCGAGAAGGTCCGCTCGGCGGCGGGCCAGGCGCCGGAAACCTATCGCGAAACCGACGTGACGGTCTTCTCCAATGGGACGACCACCGTGGAGCATGATTTCGTGAGCCCGGCCGGGCGCCGATACACGTTCGATACCGGGCGGCTGCACACCGAGCGCGGTGTCAGCGGCGCGGACGCCTGGCACATGAACGACAACGGACAGGTCGTCCTCGATCAACGCGATCCCGGCTTGGCGACGCGCGAGCAGACGACGACCACCGTCGAGGCGATCCACTCGCCGGTCGAAGGGTTCGTCATCGCGACGCTCAACGCGCAAGGACACGGCAGCAAGGAATACGTCGATGGTGCGACTTGGCGCGTCGTCCGCCGCGAGCAGCTCACCCCGAACGGTCTGATCTCGACGACGTACGACGACGTCCGCCTCGATCACGGGCGCACCTTCGCGCACCACCTGCACGTCGAGAACGGCAACACGCAAACGTCCCAGGACCTGCGCGTCACCGAGTACGCGCCGGGCGAGGTCACCGCCGGCGACGTGGCGATCCCGAACCCGCGCCGCGCACTCGTCGAGTTTCCCGCCGGCGTTTCGTCGGTCGAGCTGCCGGCGCGCTTCGGACCGCAGCACGTGGTCATTCGCGTGATGATCGGCGGTCGGGGTCTGGACTTCGTGCTCGACAGCGGCGCCAGCGGGATCACGATCGACTCGGGCGTGGCGCGCGAGCTCGGGCTGCCCGAGTTCTCGAAGCGGTCGCAGGTCACGGCCGGCCGCTACGCGACCGCCCGAACGATCGTCCCCGAGATGCATATCGGTCCGCTGGTGATGCACGACGTCGCCGTGCAAGAGGTGCCGCAAGGCTGGAACAACGGCGGCGACGTCAAAGAGGTCGGCCTGCTCGGCTTCGACTTTCTCGCCGAGCTGGGCGTCACCATCGACTACGAGAACCAGCGGGTGACCGTCGTGCGCGAACGCGACTACGTCGCGCCGTCGGACCCGCACACGATCGTGCTCGACGTGCGGGTCGGCAGCGGTCAGCCGCTGGCAACCGTCGCCATAAACGGCGCGATCGGGGAACGGTGGATCCTCGATACAGGCGGCGCCGGTACGTTCATCATCTTCGATTATTTCGCCCGCCGCCACCCCGAGGCGCTCAAGGACCGCGGCGGAGGAGGAGGCACCCGGCAGATGCGCTTCATCGGTATCGGCGGCGACATCGAAACGCGACCCTATCAAATCGCCTCGCTTCGGCTCGCCAACGTCAACTTTCGGGACTTCGTCGGCTACCGAGTCGTCGGGGCCGGAACCTACGCCCAGAGTGACGACGGACTGATCGGCACCGATTTCCTCAAGTTCTTCACGCTCGGTTTCGACTACGGCAACAGCCGGATATTCCTCGTCCCCAACCGCAGCGGCCGATCAGCGATGGGCCTCAAGTAGCGACCGCCGGTCGAGCGCGCGCACCAGGACGGGCGCGAGCACGTCGGCGAGCGCGGCGTGACCGGCGTCGGACGGGTGGAAACGGTCCTCGGACAAGAAGCGACCGGCATCGTGGCGCTGTACGGTCACCGCGTAGAGATCGACGAACGTCGCGCG
This sequence comes from Vulcanimicrobiota bacterium, assembly GCA_963738465.1. Classification (GTDB taxonomy): domain Bacteria; phylum Vulcanimicrobiota; class Vulcanimicrobiia; order Vulcanimicrobiales; family Vulcanimicrobiaceae; genus Vulcanimicrobium. The sequence goes on along the minus strand of CAVTWP010000008.1, from coordinate 86,743 downwards.
GTTGCGCGCCGCAATGACGCGCACGGCGCCGTCGTCCAGCCGCGAGAGTCCCGCCATCTCGGCGTGGTCGACGCCGGTGAACAGCGGGCTCAAGCCGACGTCCGGAACGCCACAGCAGACGATCGCGGCGTGCGGCTGCAGCGCGCGGATGCGCGCGACGAGCCGGGCATAGGTCGCAGCGAAATCGGCCGGCGCGACCCGGCGCACCGCGTCGTTGCCGCCGACGCACACCACCACCGCGTCGGCGGCCTCGTGCGCGAGCCGCGGCACCTGCAAGCGCAGCACGTCACGCGCGGTCGATCCGGCGATGGCGAAGTCGTCGATGCGGCTGCCGGGATGCTGCGCGCGCACGCGCAGGAAGGCGCGAAAGATGAACCCGCGGTCGGGCGCCGACGCGCCGGTCCCGAACGCTAGCGAGTCGCCCAGGGCGACGATGCGCTTGGGGCCGCCACCGCCCGGCGCAGAAGGCGGGCGAAGGCGGCGGCCGCAGGCCGTCAGCGCCGCGAAACCCGCCAGCAGTGCGCTACGGCGCATGGTCCCCCACGATCCGTCCGTCGGCCAACCGGATGACACGCTGCGCGCGGCGCCAGACGGCTTCACTGTGCGTGACGACGATCAGCGTCTGGCCCTCTCGGTTGAGCGCGCCGAGCAGCTCGAGCACGTTCTCAGCGGTGCGCGAGTCGAGCTCGCCGGTCGGTTCGTCGGCGAGCAGCAGCGCCGGGGCGTTGACCAACGCCCGCGCGACCGCGACGCGCTGCTGCTGTCCGCCCGACAACGCCGACGGCCGGTGGTGCATGCGGTCGCCCAAGCCGACGTCGCGCAGCGCACGCTCGGCACGTTGGAACGCGGCACCGGAGCCCAAGCCCGCGTAACGTGCGGCCAGCGCGACGTTCTCGCGGGCGTCGAAGTTCGGCAACAAGTTGAAACCTTGGAAGACGAAGCCGATCGCGCGCGCGCGGATCGCGGCGAGCTCGCGCTGCGACGTGCGCGCCAGCGAGCGGCCGTCGATCACCACGTCACCCGAGGTCGGCCGGTCGAGGCCGCCGAGCACGTGCATGAGCGTCGTCTTGCCGCTGCCGCTTTCGCCGACCACGGCGACGTAGTCGCCGGCGCCGACACGAAACGACACCCCGTCGAGCGCGCGAACCTCGGTCGGGGTGCCGGGCGCGTGAACCTTGACCACGTCGCGCACGTCGACGATCTGCGCGGCCACGTCAGCGCCGCAACGCGACCGTCGGCGGCAGCCTAGCCGCGGCCAGCGCGGGAACGAAACCGGCCACCGCGCTCAGCCCGACCGCAAAGGCCAGCGCGCCCAGCGCGACGGCCGGCGAGATCGCGAAGAGCTGCAGGTTGCCGCCGGCGGCGCTGCGGGCATCGATCGCCGCGACGACGGCCAAGCCGAGCACGATCCCGGCGCCGCCGCCGAGTGCGCCGATCGTCGCCGCTTCGCCGACGAACGTGAGCAAGATCGAACCGTCGGTCGCGCCGATCGCCTTGCGGATCCCGATCTCGCGCGTGCGCTCGGTGACCGCGATCGTCATCGTGTTGACCACCGAGAACGCCCCGACCAAAAGCGCGATCAGGGCCGCCCCGAAAACGATCGCGTCGAAGATACCGAGCGTCGAGCGCACGGCGTTGGCGACCTCGCGCGGATCACGCGCCGAGAGCCCGTCGATCAGCGCGATCCGGCGCGCCAGCAGGCTGACGTCGGCGCCCGGCTTGGCGACGACCAGAAACGCCGACACGGGATCGGGCGGCAGCGACTCCAGCAGCGGCGGAACATCCTGCAGCAGCAGCGCCTGGGCGTCGGCGAGCGGCACGACGACCGCTGCGTCGAAGACCGTGAATGTCTTCTCCATCACGCCGACGACGGTGAACGAGTTCCCTTGCAGCGCCAGCACGTCGCCGACGTCGACGTGCTCGGCAGCCGCAAAGTCGGGACCGACGATGGCGACGCGCTGCTCGCGGCGCGCCGGCGTGCGGCCGCGCGCGATCACGAACATCTCGCGTCCCGGCGCGTGGAGCTGATCGGGGAAGCCGAACACGAGCGACGGCGGGCCGAACCGGCCGGCGGCGTTCCCGCTCTCGTACGGCACGATCACTTCGGGAACCGCGGCTCGCACGCCGTCGAGCGCGCGCAGGTGCTCGTAGGCGGCCGCGATGCTGCGTCGCGCGTCGGGCGCGATCAGCGTCGAGCGCTGGATGTTCGCGAAGACGATCCCGGTGTTGAGCGCGGTCGAGCGCGCGACGATGGTGTGCAGCCGTTCGGCCAGCGAGCCGACCACGGTCAGCGCCAGGATGCCGATCGCGATCCCGGCCACGGTGAAGAAGGTACGCGCAGGACGGGAGGCGAGGTCGCGCAGCGCGTTCACGCACTCACCTCACACCCGCGCGATGTCGGAGCGGTACGCCAGCGGTGTGCCGGGAGGAAAACGCGCCTTGAGGTCGCCGATCGCCGCATACACGCGTTCTCGCGCCGCGGCGACGTCGCGGCCCTCGGCCGCTATCGTGAGCACCCGGCCGCCGGGCGACGAGACCGTGTCCCCTTCGCGCGACGACGCGCCCCAAAACGCCGTGACGCGGGGCGGCAGCTCGAGGTCGGCCGGCAGGCCGGTCAGCTTCGTGTTCTCATAGGGATACCGCGAGCTGGCGAGCACGACGCCGACGCAGGCGTCGTCCGCCCACGTAGCGGCGTCGATTTCGAGGGCGCCGTCAGCCGCCGAGCGCAGGTAGCGCGCGACGTCACCGCGCGCGCGCGGCATCAGCACCTGCGTCTCTGGATCGCCGAAGCGGGCGTTGAACTCGATCACGAAGGGGCCGCTGTCGGTCAGCATCATCCCGCAGTACAGCACGCCGCGATACTCTTCGCCCTCGGCGAGCAATCCGCGCAGCACCGGCGCGATGACGCGCTCCCGCACGATGTCGAGCAGGTTGTCCGGGAAGCCGGTCGGCGGGGAGTACGCTCCCATCCCACCGGTGTTCGGGCCCTCGTCGTCGTCGCCCGCGCGCTTGTAGTCGCACGCCGCCGCGAACGGAACCATCGCGCGCCCGTCGGAGATCGCGAACACGCTGACCTCGCGACCGGTCAGACGTTCTTCGATCACGACGTCGTGGCCGCCGCCGGGGACCACGCTCGAGCCGTACCACGCGGTCAGCAACCCCAGCGCGCGTGACGCGTCCTCGCACACCACGACGCCTTTGCCGGCCGCGATACCGTCGGCCTTGACGACCGCGCCGCCCTTCCAATGCTCGAGCGCGCGCTTGGCCTGATCGACGTTGTGCACGACCTTGAAGCGCGCGGTCGGAATCGCGTGGCGCTCCATGAAGCGCTTGGCGAACACCTTGCTCGTCTCGAGCCGGCCGGCGTTGCGTCCTGGGCCGAACACGGCGATCCCCGTCTCGCGACAGCGGTCGCCGACGGCGGCTGCGATCGCGGTCTCGGGTCCCAGCACGACCAGATCGATTCGCTCGTCCTGCGCTCGGCGGGCGATCGTGCGCGCGTCCGTCGCGCTGACCTCCGCCCAGTTGACGCCGCGCGACGCGGTGCCGGCGTTGCCCGGCGCATGGAACAGCGCCTCGCACGAGGGCGAGGCCGCGAGCCGCCACGACAGCGCGTCTTCCCGCGCACCACCGCCGACGATCAAGATCCGCATAACGCGTTGCTCGTCGTGCGCCGGGTCTCCGCGGAATCCCTCCGCTCGATCCCGAACGGCAGCCGCAGCATGAACAGACTCGCTCGCATTCTCATAGCCGTCATACTCATCTGCGCGCCATTTGCTTCGAGCGCGACATCGGCAGCCGAGCCCGCGACGACCGTGACGGGCATCCCGCTAGACGCACCGTGGAAGATTACGGTCTACGAGTTCGCGCGAAAGACGTTTCGCCACCCGGCCTGGGGCTGGCAGCACTCCGAGCGTGACTACCAGCTCGCCGTCACGGTCGCGCGCGGCGACAACCTCACCGTCGATACGGACGTGCTGTTCGCGGCGGCGATGCTGCACGACATGGCGGGTTTCCCATCCTACGAACGCAAGGGCGTCGAACACGGCGACGTCGCCGCGGAAACCGCCGCGCCGATCCTGCGCAATGCAGGCTTCCCGATGCAGAAGTATCCGGCCGTGCAAGCCGCGATGCGCGGCCACATGTTCTACAGCAACGCCGGAACGGTACCCGAGGCGATCGCGCTACATGACGCCGATTCGCTCGACTTTCTCGGCACGGTCGGCGCAGCCCGCATGATCGCGCTCACCGGCGACCAGAAGCCCGACATCCAAGCTGCGATCAAGGCCCTCCGCAGCTTCGCCCGCGACATCCCGCCGCGCCTCATCACCGCCGCCGCGAAGCGCATGGGCACACAGCGCGCCGCCGAGCTCACTACCTTCCTCGACAGCCTTCAATCGGAGACATACGGCAACACGATCTAACCCCGTTCTGTCACCCTGAGCCTGTCGAAGGGCGACGTCATACCGAAATCCCGCCTTGCGCGTCATTCTGAGCCTGTCGAAGAACGACGACTTACGTTCCGGTTATCGACTGGGCACGAATTATTCCCATTCCACCGTGGCGGGCGGTTTGGAGGTGATGTCGTAGGCGACGCGGTTGACGCCTGGGACTTCGTTGACGATGCGGGAGGAGATGCGTTCGAGGAGGTCGTGCGGGAGGCGCGCCCAGTCGGCGGTCATGCCGTCCTCGCTGGTGATCGCGCGGACGCCCACCAGGTTGGCGTAGGTGCGGCCGTCGCCCATCACGCCGACGCTGCGGACCGGTGTGAGCACGGCGAAATACTGCCACGGACGCGGTGAGAGTTCGCCGGCCGCGGCGTCGATCTCGGTGGTGACGATCCAGTCGGCTTCGCGCACGACGTCGAGCCGTTCGCGGCTGACCTCGCCGATGATGCGCACGGCCAGCCCGGGGCCGGGGAACGGTTGGCGCTCGACGATCGCATCGGGCAGGCCGAGGACGCGGCCGGCTTGGCGCACCTCGTCCTTGAACAGCGTGCGCAGCGGTTCGACCAATCCCAACGCCATGCGCTCGGGCAGGCCGCCGACGTTGTGGTGCGATTTGATCTTGTGGCCGGCTTTCGAGCCCGGCGTTTTCGACTCGATGACGTCGGGATAGAGCGTACCCTGCACGAGAAACCGTACATCGGGAAGCTCCTTCGCCTGTTCCTCGAAGACGGCGATGAACTCGTGGCCGATGCGAACCCGCTTCTCTTCGGGATCCTCGACCCCGGCGAGCCGCTCCAAGAACCGTTCGCTCGCGTCGACGTGCACGACGTTGAGGTGCAGGATGTCGCGGAATGCGACCACCACGCCGGCCGACTCGTTCTTGCGCATCAGCCCGGTGTCGACGTAGATGCAGGTCAGCTGCTTCCCGATCGCGCGCGCGACCAGCGTCGCGGCGACCGCCGAGTCGACGCCGCCGGAGAGCGCGCACAGCACGCCGGCGTGTCCGACCTGCGCGCGAATCTTTTCGATCGAATCCTCGACCCACGAGTCCATGCGCCAGCTCGGCGCGATGCCGGCGATCGTGTGCAAGAAGTTCTGCAAGATCGCGGTGCCGGCTTCGGTGTGCACGACCTCGGGATGGAACAGCGTGGCGTATATGCGCCGGCTCTCGTCGCTCATCGCGGCGATGGTCGAACGCGTCGTGTGCGCGAGCGCGGTGAAGCCCGGCGGCACGGCGGTCACCGAGTCGCCGTGCGACATCCACACCCGTGACTCCGGCGGGACGCCGAGGAACAGCGGCGATTCCATTCGGTCGACGGTCAGCTGGGCGGGACCAAACTCGCTATGCCCCATCCGCAGCAACTCACCGCCGTAGCGCTTGACCAGCAGCTGCATGCCGTAGCAGATCCCCAGCAGCGGCAAACCGCTGGCGAACACGCGCGGATCGCAGTCCAGCGCATCGTCGCCGAGCGCGGATTCCGGCCCGCCGCTGAGCACGATGGCGGCCGGCTCGCGTTTGACGATGTCCTCCCACGGCGTGTCGTACGGCAGCAGCTCGGAGTAGACGTTGGCTTCCCGCGCGCGCCGTGCGATCAACTGGCTGAGCTGCGAGCCGAAGTCGAGGATGACGACGGTCGCGGTCGGCGCCTGCACGGAGGTTGCCACGCCGCCGCCTTCGCGCATCAGGTCAGCACATCCGCCAGCCGGCCGGCGTCGCGCGCCCATACGAGCTCGAGCGCGATTCGCTCTCCGACCGAGACGTCGCGGCCCCAGCGGTACGCACTGTACGGCGTATAGCGCGTCCCCGGCGAGCCCGGGATGCGCAGTGAGACGTCGTACACGACGAAGTCCTTGGGCGGACCGCTCACGATGACACATTGCAGCGCGAACGGGCCGATCGCGCCGACGCCGTCGACCTCGCGCGCCGCTCGCACGAAACGTTCGCCCAGCTCGAACGCCTTCTCGAGCATCGACTCGGTCAGCGTCGCGGCGACGTGGCCGGCCTCTTCCATTCGCATCGGCTCGCCGGCCAGCGCGCGTGCTTGGTCGAACGGCAACCCGATGAGTCCGTCGCGGTTCGTTTGGCGCCGCGTGTCGGTGCCCATGAGCTCGAGCTCGCCGACGATCGGCGACCAGAAGAAGTTCAGGTTGATCGTCGGGCCGAGCGCGAACTCCTCGATCACCGCATCGCGCAGCCCCTCGACCGACACGACGCCCGACTCGATCAACCGCTGCGCGGTACGGTGGTAGTCGGCTTCGCTGCGCGCCAAGAAGAAGGCGCGTTCGAACGAAACCTTGGCGTGCGGCGCCTTGACCATCACCAGCGTGTCGATCGCGCGCGGCGAAGCGATCCGGCGCGGGTAGCGAATCCCGGCCCGCTCCATCAGCGCGTACTGGTTGTCGGGCTCATCGCGTTCCTCGGCGCGCAGCAGCCGGCGGTTGCCGAGAAACGGGACGCGCATGCGCTCCTCGATTTCGGCATAGGAGTAGCGCTGGTGGAGGTAGACTTCGAACGAGCGGTTCGGTACGAACACGACGTTCTCGCGCCGCAGGCGTTGCTGGACGCCGTCGTCGAGCAGGTCGGCGAAGCGCTCCAACTCGAGGGTCGCGTCGACGCAGCCGCGCGGCGGACCGTCGAACCGGCGCGCGTAGTAGCGGTCGTAGGTGACGTTGCGCCCGCGCTCGGTGACGATCAGGTTCTTGAGTCCCTGAGCCCGCGCGCCGGCCGCGACCTCGAGCGCCGAGTGGCTGCCGATCGAGCACAGCGTCAGGGCACCGGCGTCGTATGAAGCGAGCGTCTCGCTCAGATCGAAGGCCACGTCCGGCGCCGATCTACGTCGATAGGAAGTCCCTCGCCTCCGACGAGTTGGGGTAATTCACCAGCAGCGTGCGCCGGACGTCCTTCTGCGCTCGCTTCGCCTGCGCCGAGTCCTCGCGGCCGAGGAGGTCGAAGACGCGCTTGTAGAGCCGCGGCAGCTCGTAGTCGCGCGGATACTGGTGCTGCCAGTCGTCGAGGGAGTCGATTACGTAGACCGTCTCCTTGGTCATCTGCCCGCCCCAGCCCGCGTCGAGGTATTTGCCGATCCGCGACAGCTCGTTCCGCACGCCGATCGGTGAGAGGCGTGTCTGTCCGAAGTACTCGTCGGCCGGCGCGGTGATCACGAGGTAAGCGTTGTGCGAGACGACATGACCGATGGTCGGGATGCCGTGCGCCGATGCGCGGTGCGACGCGATCGCTCGCGCAGCCTCGCGCTCGTCGTCGCCGTAGCCCGCGCCGAAATTGCGGGCGGCGTCGACCATGGGGAAGAGCACTTTGCCCAAATCTTCGGGCACCGACGCGATCGGGAACTCCGGCTGCGCCGCACGGTGCAGCGCGATGCTGCGCCAGCGGACGTTTTGGGTGAGATTGTAGGCGCGCAGATCGGCGTCGACTTGGCCGAGCAGCGCCTGCACGTCGCCGGGATAGGCGACGACGAGCGCGCCCGCATCGGCGTCCGCGTCGTGCGCGAGCACGGCGTTGTCGGCATCCTCGGCGTCGAGCTTCGCGACGAGTGCGCGCGCCGCTGCGCCGCGCTGCGGATCGTTGGTGAACGCCTCGGCCGATAGCCGCACGTACCATTCGGCGGCGTCGTTGCTGGTAAGCGGATCGTACGACAACAACGCGGCAACGTCGACCGTCACTCCTTGGAGCTCGAGCGTGTGCGGGTCGTCGCGGCGGCGCAGCTCGTACGCACGCCCGGCGTCGAGCACGGCCGAGAAATAGTCGTCCTGATCGCCGAGGTGCCAGCCGGCCGCGGCGCCTTTGTCGAACGCCAGCTTCATCTGGCGGTACAGATAGACCGGATCGACGTCGAGCGCGGCGCTCGCCGGCGCCGCGGGAGCGACGAGCGTGAAGGCGAGCGCCGCGATCAGCGCCGCGCCGAGACTACGAATGGGTGACCGTCGAGTCGTCGAGGACGTCGTCGAGCGAGTTCGAGAGAAGCGCATTCTTGATTTCCCGGGCGATGCGACGCCCGGTCGACATGGGCTCGCTGTAGTTCAAGTACGAGTAGGGTGAGCCGTCGATGAAGAGGTTCGTCCCCGCCACGATGCGCGCGGAGATCTCCATGATGTAGAAGCTGGTGTCGGGCGTGATGATCGTCTCGATGCAGAACGCGCCGAAGAGGCCCTTGGGCCCGCAGATCTCTTGGCTGACCCGCACGACGTCCTCGCCCATGCGATAGGCTTCGGCAAGCATCGATTCCCGCAGGCTGAGCGGCTGGTTGCCCACCACGACGTACGAGGGATCGAGGTCCATCGACGCTTGCGCGCCGGCCGGGATGCGACCCAGCGAGTCCACGTTGGTTTCGTAGCGCCGGTCCATCGACATGATCTCGAGCTTGCCGGTGAGCGGCGAGTAGAAGTAGTGGATGTAGAGCGGGACGCCGATGATGTACTCTTGCAAGATGTAGTTCTGGCGCGCGAGCAGCGACGCGCGCTCCTCGAAGTCCATCGCGTCGCGCAAGAACATGTATCCCTTGCCGCCCTGCGCGCCGTACAGCTTCACGATCACCGGGCGGTCGATCTCGGCGCCGGTCTTGAACTGGCGCGGCAGCTTGAGGCCGGCGCGCAGCAGCCAGTCGCGCTGCAGCTCGCGGCTGGCTTCCCAGTCGAGCACAGCCTTGTTGCCGAAGTACGGGATGCGCATCTTCTTGTGGTCGTCGAGCGATAGGTACGCCACGAACGAGCCGTGCGGGACGATGATGATCTTGCGGGTCTCGAGCTCGGGAACCAGGTCCATGAAGTCCCTATAGCGCTCGATCGTGATCACTTCGTCGACGAAGGCGAACGAACGGTAGAGCCGCTCGGTGTCGCGATTGGCGATCGCCAGCGTCTTGAAGCCTTCGTCGCGTGCGCCCTTGAGGATCTGCAGTGCCGAATGCGAGCCCAGCGTGGCGATCGTGTACATGTCGCCGACACCGTCCTTGCGCCGCAACCCATGCTCCATCGGTTCTACCATCATCGTCATGCCGTCATTGCTACCTGAAAGGCCGGATTGCAAAGGAACGATTCGATCGCTCGGACGAGTTCGGCCGAAGGGACGTCGGCGCCCTCGTCGTCCAGCAGACGCCAGGACGTTCGGCGCCGGACGCCGCGCACGCCGGGGAGCGCGCGGCCGGCCACCACCGTCGCCCGGGCCTCGTCGCGCGGGGCGATCCAGACCTCGCCCGGCCGGGGGCGATCGGAGGCCCGTTCGGTCAAGCGGTGCTTGTTCGGGTTGTGGATCGTCTCGATCGACGCAATCGTCGCCGCCAAGGGCCCGACGTCAGGCTCGACGTCGAACAGCCAGATGTCGGCCCGCACGACCCGCGCGACCGCGATCCCGAGCCGGCCGAGCGTCTCGTACGCGGTGAAGGCCTCGTTGTCGGGAATCGTCAGCGTCACGGCAAACGTCCGGGTGGCAAGCGCGCCGGCCTCAGATTGCGACGCGTTCACGCGCGTACCTCGCCACTCGTGCGCAGCGAACTGCCGCGGACCGCGTGCGCGAAGTGCTCGAACAGCCGAATCCCGCCCGACGGCGCCAGCATCGCCTCTGTATCGCCGCGCGCCGCATCGCGCGATGCGTCGAGGTGATTGAACGTCCACGCATCCCGTTCGGGATGCGGCATGACGGCCAGCACGTTGCCGGCGCGGTTCACCAGTCGCGGCGCATTCGAGCGCCGATCCGTTCGGCGCCGGAACCTGGTTCCCGTCGCGGTCGCAGTACACGAACGCGCAGTGACCGTCGCGCTCGATGCGCGCGAGCTCGTCGGCCGGCGCGGCGAGCCGTCCGTCGCCGTGTGCCGCCCAGGCCGGGATCACGGCGCCCGGCGCGATTCCGGCTAGGACCGGAACGCGCTCCGGCGCGACGGCGAGCTTCATGTAGACGTGCCTCGCGTCGAACCGTCCGCTCGCGTTGGGCGCGAACGCCGCGGTCGGCCGCCGCAGCGGCCCGGTGCCCGGCACGAGCCCTGCTTCGGCGAGAATCTGGGCGCCATTGCAAATCCCGAGCACGAACTTTCCGGCCTGCGCCGCGTCGATGACCGGATCGATCAGCGCGTCGTGCGCCGCGACCGCGCCCGACCGAATCCGATCCTCGTACGCGAACCCGCCCGGCAAAATGAACGCGTCGAAATGCGCGAGCGCCTCCGGCACGCTCCAGTGCACGAGCTCCCCCTCGAGCCCCACCGCGCGCACCGCCCGCAGCGTCTCGTCTTCACTATTCGTCCCAGGAAAAACCAACACCGCAACTCTCACGTCACCCTGAGCCTGTCGAAGGGCAACATCCCGGCGAAGGCCCTGGGCCTGTCGAAGGGCCTGGGCCCCGCTACGCACCATAAAAATCGCGCAAGGGCGCTTCCCATACCTCGCGCAGCTCGGCGAGCGGCAGCGACTCTCTGATCTCGCCGTTACGCGAGCGCACTTGCACCAACGCTTCGGAAGTCGTCACGGCGATCGGCTCCGCCAGCACGATGCCGTACCGCAGCGCCAGCGCGCGAAGCGCGTCGAGCGACTCCGCCGAAACTTCGAGCACGAAACCCGGCGACTCGTCGAACCGCCATAGCTGCGAGCGGTCCGTATCGGCGAAGCACACGCCTAGCGCTGCGCCGCGGTCGGCGGCGGCAAAGGCCATCTCCGCCAGCGCGGCGGGTGCTCCGCCGTCGCTGATGTCGCGCGCGGCTAGCACGATTCCGCTGTGAATCGCTTCGCGAACGAAACGGCACGCCCGCGCGAACCAGTCGCAGTCGATCTCCGGCAACGCCTTGGCCGGAATCTGCAGCACGTCGGCGACGACCGTTCCCCCCAGGCCGCGCTGCAGCCGGCGCAGCGGCGGCAGCCGCCGAGCGAACTCGGTATTGGGATTGGAGTCGGGCGCCGAACCGACGACGGTCGTCACCTCACGAAACGGCTCGGGCGGGACGACGGCGAGCAGCGCGCTGCCCACGGCTTTGAGCGCCGGTGTCACGACATGCGAAACGTCCTCGAGGGTTCCCACGCAGGCGACGATCGGCGACGGGGCGACGGAGTTTCGCGTCGACGACCGGTTGTAGAGCGAGACGTTCCCCGAGACGAACGGCACGTCGAGCGCGCGGGCCGTCTCGGCCAGACCGTCGACGGCGGCGACGAACGCGCCCATCTGCTCGGGAACGGTCGGATCGCCGAAATTGAGGCAATCCGTGAGTCCGGCGGGCGTCGCGCCGACGGCGGTCACGTTGGCGATCGCCTCGAGCACCGCAAGCTGCGCGGCGCGCTCGGGGTCGAGCTTGCCGTAGCGCGGGTTGCCGCCGATCCCCGTTGCGACGCCCAGCGGCGAGCCCGGGATCGGTACCAGCACGCCAGCGTCCGCGACGCCTCGTGGGATCGCCGTACAGCCGCGCACGACTCCGTCGTAGCGCCGGTAAATGCTCGCGCGCGAGCAGACGTCGCGATGCCCGAGCACCAGCCACAGCGTCGCGAGCATGCCCGGCTCGCCCGGAGCGACGAGGCCGTCGACGGTGCGCTCGCGCTCTTCGACGCTCTCGGTCAGCGGCTCGGGCAACACGTACGGGCGCGAATAGCGAATCCCGCCGGTGAGAAAGGCCAGATCGACGTCCATGACCGTCTCGCCATGGTGGTGCGCGACGTAGCGGCCGCTGTCGGTGACCTTGCCGATCGCCGCCGCGCAGGCTCCGCGCGCGATCCGCGGCAACGAGTACTTCTCGTTGTAGATCGAGAGCAGCAGCGGGGTGAACGACGGCGGCACGATCCAGCACAGCCGCTCCTGCGTCTCGCCGATCGCGATCACTTCGGGTGGTAGATCGCGCTGCGCGATCGAGACGCGTTCGAGCTCGATCTCGGCGCCCATCCCGCCCGCCGCGCACAGCTCGGCGCTGCAACCGGCCAGACCGCCGGCCCCGAGGTCCTTGAATCCGGCCGTGATACCGTTCGCCCGAAGCTCGGCGAACACGGCGTACGACGCGCGCATGATCACGTTCTTCAAGAACGGATCGGGAACTTGGACGGCGCCTTTGTTCTGTTCGGCGTCGTCCTCGTCGAGTGCCAGCGACGAGAAGGAGGCGCCGCCGAATCCGCTGCGGTCGGTCGCTTTTCCGACGAGCACGATGTCCCACCCTCCGCTGCCCTCCGGCGCGCGCGAGTGGATGATGTCCTTCTCCTTCACCAGGCCCAGCGCGACGACGTTGACGAGCACGTTGTCGTCGAACGATTCGTCGAAGAACACGTCGCCGCCGACGTTGGGCACGCCGATCGCGTTACCGTACGCCGCGATGCCGTCGACGACCGACTGCGCGACGTACCGGCAGTGCTCGCCGTTCTCGAGCCGCCCGAAGCGCAGCGGATCCGCGACGCCGATCACCTCGGCGCCCATGCACAGCACGTCGCGAACGATCCCGCCGATCCCGGTCGCGGCGCCTTCGAAGGGCACGACCTGCGAGGGGTGATTGTGGGACTCGTGAGCGACGACGATCCCGTACGTCTCGCCGTTCCACTCGCCGAGCCGCACGATCCCGGCGTCTTCGCCGACGCCCAGCAGCACGGTCGGTCCTTCGGTCGGCAACTTCTTGAGGTGCTCGCGCGAGGACTTATAGGAACAATGCTCGCTCCACTGCGCATCGAACGCGAACAGCTCGGTCGGTGTCGGCAGGCGGCCGAGGTGCTCGGCGACGCGTTGCAGCTCGTCGCCGGACAGTCCGACCCCGAGCCGCCGCCCCAGCGCGACGGCGTCGTCGATCAGCGTCGCCGCTTCAGGCACGCGCCACGCCGGGCGCGCTCGGCGGCGGCGGTGCGTTCAACTGCGCGTCGGCGGCGATCACCTCGCTGCGTCCGTTCGCCTGCATGAGGAGCACACGCCCGAAAACGACCGTGTCTTCCAGCGCAAAGACCTTGGCGCAGCGCAGTGCGACCTCGCCGGGACGGGGGTCGGCGACGTCGACGGGCAGCACGGGATTGGCGGTCGCGTTCTGCAACAGGCCCGCCAGCGCGCTCGGCACCGGACCGATCGCAACGAACACCATGCGCGCGAACGTCGCTTCGAGTTGGCCGACGAGCTGCAAGATTTGACCGGGCGTGCGGGCGACGGAGACGACGTGACGCACCGACGGCAAGCCGACCCCGCCCAGTGCCCGCGCGAACGGTTCGATCGCCGCCGCATGTTCGGGCCCGTCGGCCATCAGCGCCACCATTCCGGGCCGCATCTGCGGAAATCGCCCCACGATCTCGGCGACCTGCTCGTAGTTGGCGCGAATCTGGTCGAGATCGGCCGGCGTCACGACCTCGAGATTGCGGTAGAGCTGCTTGTCGAGCATCAGCTCTTCGCGGCCCTGCGGCCAAACGCGCCACGAGTCGTTGTCGATCACGTCGGCGATGACGAGCTGGCCTTTGCCCTCGCCGCTGGCCAGCCGGCCGAACTCGATCTTGAGGTCGACAAGCAGCGCTTCGTGCCGGCGCCACGCGTGCGCCAGGATCTCGTAGGTGATGCGCGCCAGCTCTTGCATCGCCGCGACCTCGCCGGGGTTGGCGATCCCTTGGGCGACGATTTGGTCGATGTCGATCTGCGGGTCGTGGTTCGCGTCGTCCTTGAGAAAGAACTCGATCAGCCGCGGGACCAGCAGCGAGCCGCGCTGGATCGCCGGCCGCCGCTTCACCAGCGATCCGGCAGCGACGCCCCGCACCACGACTTCGAGCGGGATCATCTGCGCGCGCCGGACGAGCATCTCGTTGTCGTCGTCATCCTCGCCGCCGTTGAGATAGTGCGTCGGCAGGCCGCACAGGTTGAGCAGCCGGAAGACGCGCGCCGTCGTCTGCGCGGCGATGCGCCCCTTGCCTTCAATGACGTCGCGCCGCTCGCCGTCGCGCGCGGTGATCCCGTCCTGCTGCTTGACTACCAGCACGTCGGGCTGCCCCTCGTGCTCGTAGAGAATCTTCGTCTTGCCGCGGGCGATCTCGTGGCCCTTACGCATCCTTCTTCTCCGGGCTCAGCGTCTCGCGGATGCGACGGCACAGCCGTCGCGCGCGCTCGGGCGCGTCGCCGACGTGCGCGGTCGGATCGAGCCACTCGCGAACTTCGGCCGGCTCGACGAGGTGGGTGATCCGGTCGTCGTCCGCGAGCAGCGTGGCGAGCGGGTTCGAGCCGCCTTCCGCCAGCGCCGCATACGCGCGCATCGAGCTCTCGCGAATCGCCTCGTGCAGCTCCTGGCGGTTGCCGCCACGCTTGGCCGCCTCCATCAGCACGGCTTCGGTGCCTGCAAACGGACCGTAGGTGCGCAGGTTCTCGGCGATGCGGCGCTCGTCGACGCGCAGGCCTTCGACGATCTTGGTGGCGAGCGACACGATCTCGTCGGTGCACAGCAGCGCTTCGGGCAGGATCGTGCGCCGATTGGCGCTGTCGTCGAGCGTGCGCTCGAGGAGGTTGGTCGCCGCGTTCTGCCAGGCGACCTCCGCATAAGCCGGCAGCAGTCGCGCCAGCGAGTCGATGCGCTCGGCCATCACCGGATTGCGCTTGAACGGCATCGCGCTCGAACCGACTTGCTTGGCGCCGAACGGCTCGGCGACGTCGCCGAAGCCCGGGCTCGCCAGCACGCGCACGTCGAAGGCGAACTTCGAGAGCGACGCGCCTAGACCGGCCAGCGCGGAGAGCAGCAGATAGTCGAGCTTGCGCGGATACGTTTGCGTGGCGACGTCGCGCGCGCTCAGCTCGAACGCGCGCAGGACGTCGTCTTCTTGGTCCTGCGGGCTGCGTGTTGTTCCGTCGAGCAGGCGCACGTACGACGCCGAAGTGCCGACCGCGCCGCGAATCCCTTTGGCGGTCAGCTGTTCGCGCACGGCCAGCAGCGTCGCGCGGTCGATCAGCAGATCTTGCGCCCATATCGCCAGCCGGTAACCCAGCGTTGTCGGCTCGGCCGGCTGCAGGTGCGTGTAGCCCATGCACACGAGGTCCGCGTAGCGGTCGATCTGCAGCTCGAAGGCGCGCACTAGGTCGTCGAGCGCAGAGACGACCTGGTCGAGCGCCAGGCGCATGCGGAACATCTCGACCGTATCCTCGATGTCCATCGAGGTCGCACCCAGGTGAATCTTGCCGCCGCCGGCGGTTGCCTGGCCGGCGTAGACGCGAATCTCAGCCATCAGATCGTGACCGATCTCGCGCTCGATAGCGAGGGCCGCCGGGAGATCGATGTCGGCCGCATGAGCGCGCAGATCGTCGACCTCGGCCTGCGTCACGAGCCCGGCCCGCTGCTGCGCCTCCGCCAGCGCCACCCACACCGCGCGCCACAGCTTGCGTCGCTCGCGTTCGGAGAACAGCTCACGAAGCGCGGGCCGCGCGTAGCGCCACGAGAACGGCGAGGCGTAGGTGGTATCGTTCACGGTTCGCCGCCCGGCTTCGCGGGGCACGCCGGATCGGCCTCGACGAGAAAGGTCGGAACCTGGCACTGCTCAGGCTCATCCGGGAATGAAACGAAGGCTGACGTGGCACCGCTTCATTCGTGGAGAGGGCGAGCGCGGGGTGCGATCGCGGGTTCACGCTGATCGAGCTCGTGATCGCGGTCGGCATGATCGCGATGACGGCGGCGGCCGGGGTCGGGATCTCGCTCGCGTCGCGTTCGTTTGCTGTCAGCGCGGCCGCGACGGAATTCGACCAGTTCCTCGATAGCGCGCGGACGATGTCGCGTGACCTCCAAGGTGTGACGCTCGTCTTCGCGCCGGACGCCTACGGCGACGGTACGGAAGTGCGTCTGATGACGAGCGCCGCAGACGGCACGCTGGTTGCGACGACGCTGCCCACTCTTCACGCTCGCGCGATCATCGAGGAAACGGAGTCGCTCGGCATGCCGCCGTACGCGTTCGTCGTTCACGCCAATGGAGCGCTCGGCGGACGTCCGGGGTTTCGGGTCGGCGACAGCCCGGGCGCCGAGATCGGCTGTCCCGCGAGCGGCTCGTTTCACTTCCTCGTCCATACCGCCAATGCGTCGGCCGACCGTTACGTACCGTGTCGCATCACGCTCGCCGCCTCGGGTCCGGTCGCGCTCGAGTCGTGGTCGCCCGAACCGACCGCCGCGCCTCCGACTCCATGCGCAACGGGATGCTCGCCGGCGCCGCTCCCGAGCCCACCCTCGTCATCGCCCACCTGTCCGCCGAACTACATCCCGATCGCCGGCGGCTGCGCGCCGACTCCGACGCCCAACCCCGGCCCACGATATCACGTGACGATCACCGGCGCGTCACCTATGCTGACCGTCGGTGCAACAGGATCGTTCACGGCTCAGGCAACGCTTACGAATCCCACCGGCGTCGCGCCGGGAACGCCGACGTCGATCCCTGTCGAAATCGCGCAAACGACGACCGGCATCTGCAGTGCTTCCCCAATGGGACCACAGCCGTCCGGCACGACGTTCACGCTGAACGGCCTATCTGCCGGTACGTGCACCGTAACCGTGGCAGCCGACACAACCGGCGTCGCCGGTGCGACCGCGGACACCGCCTCGGTCACCGTAACGATCTCCAGCGCGCCAAACCCCACACCCACACCTCAAGGCTGCGACCTAACAGCCAACGGCAAGTGCTACAAGTCGTTAGTGAGCAGCGTTGCGGCTCAATTTTATAAAGATGTTTATCCAGATAGCGCATGTGGTGACCAAGGCAACGGGCCTATTTGCTGGTACGTTGATTCGATCAAGCAAATTACTCTATCTTCTAGCTACGCAATTCATCCGCCGCTTCCGCCAATCGATCCGCAACAAGAGCTATTGTTTCGAATCGATCGGCTCGGTGGCCTGACTTATGCCTGCGCAACATTCGCCTCTTTTGCCGGGCTTCCAGTCGGTGGGCCGTTACCGGCCTCTGTCGTGGGAGTCGGCACTCCGGTAAATTCGCCAGTTGGTTTCGGCTTACCGGCGATCAATACACGCGTTAGCTACTTCCTTCTAGGATCGCCCGTACCGTCAATCTTCGACGACACTATGACGTCCGGTCAGGTTGGCGTAACGCTAGGCGACTTGATCGATGACCTGAGTCGTCGGCGTTCGGGTTCGCCGATGGATGCCACTTACTCATCACCGAACGCCAACGCATTGACCTCAACGATATGGTTTCCGGACTTCCCAGGCTGCGACAATGTTGGTGGTCTTGGCCCGCCCCAGCAGCAATACGGTGAGGTCATGCTTCAAGTCGTATTTGATGTTTACCAGGCGGTGTCCGCGGAATAGGTCGAGCGCGCCACCTCACGAGAACGACGTTCGGGCGTGACGGACTCGCTTCAACCGGAGCAAGAACCTGCGTTAGAAGCCGTAGCCCAAAGTCTGTTCCGGGACAGCCACGATATTAAGTCCGCCAGCGGGCGCGTCTATCGCGTACAAGTCGACAACGTAAGGCTGCCCGGGTGCGGGGCCTGGGGCGGCGATCGACGTTATCGGAACGACCGCTCCTGCTGGTACGCCGATGCCGTCGTAAAAACCGGCCGGAATCACTGCCAGCGACGAGGTGACCGCTGTCGTTACGGGCGCGGAACCGGGCGTTGCAATCTTTGGCGCTCCGATATTGCCGGCGCCAGGCAGGGTGGCGGGCGTCGCGCATGGCGTCACCGTGGTCGAGCACGTGCCGAAGCCGACGTGTCCGCCGTTCGCGGAACTGAAGGCCGGTGCGGCGTTGTGCGAGATCACTTCGTTCCCGGCGGGGGCGACGGCGAAGCTCGGCTCGGCGAACACGTAGAGGCCGAACGTGTTGGTGGCCTTCGTCCCGGCAAGTATGATGGTCCAACGGACGTTGTTCCCCGGCGCGATCGAGGTCACCGCAAGGGCCGGCGTTCCGAAGTACGGACCGGGAGCCGTCGCGCACTCTTCGCCGGGCTCGGCACCGAAGGCACCCGACACCGTGGGAAATACCGAGACCGTGTGCGTGATCCCACCCGGCACCGAGAAAAGGGTACCCGTGGTCGCCGGTTTCGCCGGCTGCCCGTAGGCCGCCGTTCCGCCCAGGATGCCAAAGGACTCATTGTCGACGCACACGTCGACGGTGCCGACATCGGGCGAACCTTGAATGACGCGCAGCAGCGCCTGGCCGTTGGAGCCGCTTTGGAAGGTGCCGTTCTCGCCGCCGCCGTTGTTGGGCGGACCCGCGAACGGCAGGGAGGTGCCGGTCCCGCCGCCGCATGCGGACATCGTCACGGCGAGCGCACCGAGAGCGGCGAGGCGGACGAGATGAGTGCGCATGCGTGGAGCGACCTCTCAGAGAAAGCCGAAGGCAAGCGGCGACGTGAGGCCACCCGAAAAGCGGTCCCCGGTCCGTGCGCGACGTTGGATTCCGGGTGAGCCGAATCCTCCGGTTCGTCAGCGAGGCGAACCGAGCCGCGCGGCCAGATCGGCCGTGAGCAACTCGATCATCGCTCGCGGATCGTCGATTCGGCCCGTCACGACCGCTTCGAACCCGCGTATGGCCGCCTCGTAGCCGTACCGGGCGCGGCGTTCCCCGACGCGCCGCGCGATGGGACGCAAGGCGCGCTCGCGCCAGCGGTGCCGCGCGGGCAGCTCGCCGCCACCGGGACGCGCCAGTTCCCACAGCAGCGAGAACTCCGTGGCCAGCGCGCTCGCCAGCGGCACGCCCGCACCGCGCGGGTCGCCTGCGAACAGGTCGAACGCGATCGCGAGCGCCTCGCCGGCACGGCCTTCGACCACCGCCGCGGCGTAGTGCCAGGCCTTGGGATCCTCGATGCTCAGGCTTTCACGCTCGAGATCCGCCATCGTGATCGTTCCGGCGCCCAGCGCCAGCTTTTCGAGGTCGTTCTGGATCGAGCCGAGGTCCGAGTCGCCCTCGGCCAGCGCGCCGATGACCCGCGGCTGCGCTTTCGCACCGAGCCGCCCGAGCGTCTCGCGAACGAAGCGTTCGCGCACGTCGGCATTGGGCGTCGTGTCGATGCGCAGCGCTTTGCGGCCGGCCAGTTGGCCGAACGGTTCGGGGCGCGTCTTCTTGAGCGGCGGCAAGAGGTCTTCGAGCACCAGCGTGTTGCCGTCCGGAACATTCTCGGCCACTGCCCACAGATCGCGTCGCGGCTGCGCGCGCATCCGGTGACAGTTGCGCACCACCACGACGCGGCGCTCGGCCAGAAACGGCATCGCATTGACCGCGTCCCCGGCCGCGCGTCCGATCGCGTCGCTTTCGGGCCCTTCGAGAACGTCGCAGTTGAGCGCGCGCATATCCGCAGGCAAGAGCCGGTCGAGCAACGCATCGAGCGCGCGCTGCGCGAGGATGACGTCCTCTCCCTCGACGATCACCAGCCCGTCGATCTTCGGCTCCTTGTCGAGAAAATCGTAGAATTTCACGCGACGGGCAGCGGCAGGCGCGGCCGGTGCTCGAGGTCTGGGATGCTATCGGCGTACGGCGGCGAGAGCACGCCGTACTCGGTGATGAAGCCCGTCACCAGCCGGCCTGGCGTGACGTCGAAAGCCGGATTGTACACCGCATCACCCTCGGCGATGCGCACCTCTTCGGCGGACCGCTCTTCGATCGGAATCTCCTCGCCCGACTCCAACGCGAAATCGAACGTCGAGCGCGGCCCGGCGACGTAGAACGGGATACTGAGGTGCGCCGCGACGATCGCCGCGCCGTACGTGCCGATCTTGTTAGCGGTGTCGCCATTGCGCGCGATGCGATCGGCGCCGACGATCACCGCGCGCACGGAATTGCGCTGCATCGTGATGGCCGCCGCGCTGTCGACGATGAGCGTACAGGGGACGCCGGCTTCGCGCAGCTCGAACATGGTGAGCCGCGCGCCTTGCAGCAGCGGGCGCGTCTCGTCGACGTAGACGTGCAGCGCCTTGCCCGCACGATGCGCGGCGACCAGGCAGCCGAGTGCGGTCCCGTCGCCGCCGGTCGCGATCGGACCCGTGTTGCAGTGGGTGAGGACGTTGCCGGCGGCGGGAAACAATGCGATCGACGCTGCGGCGATCCGCCGGTCGACGTCGCGCTGCTCGTCGTGGATGCGCCGCGCCTCGGCGAGCTCAGCGCTCGGCGCTGCGGCCAGCACCCGGTCGACGGCCCAAGCCAAGTTCACCGCGGTCGGACGTGCCGCCCGGATGCGGGCCACCGCCGCCTCATAGGCGGGACGGTCGCCGGCATGCAGTCGCGCCGCCAGCGCGACCCCGTACGCGCCGAAGATCCCGATCGCCGGCGCGCCGCGGACCGCCAGCGTGCGGATCGCCTCGACGACGCGGTCGACGTCCGTGGCGCGCTCGCGCACGACGGCGCGCGGCAACGCCCGCTGATCGAGATATCCGACGGCGTCGCCGTCGTACCAGACCGAATCCACGCTGGCGCGGGTTCGGCGGGGGGCGGTGAACTACTCCGGTGCTATGCCCGTACGGCGCTGGTCGCCGTATAGCAGGTCCTGCAGTAGACCGGGCGGTCACCGCGCGGCCGGAACGGTACCGTGGTCGCCGTTCCGCACTGCGCGCAGACTGCTTCGTGCATCTCGCGGAGCCCGGCCGTCGAGCTAGGCACCTGACCTAGGCCGTCGGCCCGCTGGGCCTTGCGTGCGTTGCGGCAGTCGCGGCAACGCTGGGGCTCGTTCACGAAGCCCTTCTCGGCGTAAAACATCTGGTCGCGCACCGAGAAGTCGAACGAGTTCCCGCAGTCTTTGCAAATCAGAGTTTTGTTTTCGTACACCGACCTCGGCCGTCCGGCGGCACCGGGCGGCCCCCCGTGGAATGCGATGGCAAAAACGACGCGGCCGAACCGGCGGGCATCGTGGAGCGAGTATACGGTAGGCGAAGTCTCTTGGCAATCCGGGACGGAAAAGAAGTGGGGGTCCTGGCCCGGAGGTCCCAACGGCTAGCGGAAACCCACGCGCGCGCTTGCGTGCTTGGGTTCGATGACGGCGACCGTTGCAGCGGCGACGGCGGCATCGTAGCCCTTGTCTCCGGCTTGCGGATCGGCGCGTTCTTCGGCTTGTTCGCGGTTGTCGGTGGTGAGCACGCCGAAGCCGATCGGAATGCCGGTGGCGAGTTGCACGTCCATGATGCCGCGCGCGCATTCGCCGGCGACGTACTCGAAATGCGGCGTCTCGCCACGAATCACCACCCCCAGCGCCACGACGCCATCGAGGTTGCCACCGACGATCAGCCGTCGCGCCGCCAGCGGTAGCTCGAAGCAGCCGGGTACGCGAACGATTTGGATCGCGGCTTCGTCGACGCCGCAGTCTCGCAGGCCGCGGCGCGCGCCGTCCTCGAGCCACGCGGCGAGATCGGTGTAGAAATCAGCGACGACGATCGCGAACGACTTACCCGAGGCGTCGGGTAGCGCGGACGGCTTCTCGGTCTTCATTCGGCCGGGTTCGGGGCGCCGAACATGTGGCCCATCTTGTCGCGCTTGGTCTCCATGTAGTGCGCGTTGTGAGCCGTCGGCGCGATCTGCAGCGGGACGCGGGATTTGATGGTCAGGCCGTAGCCTTCGAGTCCGGCGATCTTCTTGGGATTGTTGGTCAACAGCTTCATCTCGCGCACGCCCAGGTCGACGATGATCTGCGAGCCGATGCCGTAGTCGCGCTTGTCGGCGGGAAGTCCGAGCAGGGTGTTCGCCTCGACCGTGTCCGCGCCGGCATCCTGCAGCGCGTAGGCCCGCAGTTTGTTGGCCAGACCGATGCCGCGGCCTTCTTGGTGCAGGTAGAGGAACACGCCGCGGCCTTCGCGCGCGATCGCCGCCAGCGCCGCATCGCGCTGCGGTCCGCAGTCGCAGCGCAGCGAGTGCAGCGCATCGCCGGTGAGACACTCGCTGTGGACACGCACGAGCACGTCCTTGCCGTCGCCGATCTCGCCCATCACCAGCGCAACGTGGGCCGTCTTGTCGGTCTTGGTCTCGTAGGCGACGCCGTGGAACGTACCGTTGCTGGTCGGCAGCCCGAACTCGGCGATTCGCTCGACGAGCTTCTCATGGCGCATGCGGTAGGCGATCAGGTCCTTCACCGTGATCATCCGCAAGCCGTGCTTCTCGCAGAACAGCCGCAGGTTGTCCCGGCGCATCATAGAGCCGTCGTCGTCCATGATCTCGCAGATGACGCCGGCGGGATACAAGCCGGCGAGCTTCGCCAGATCCACCGACGCCTCGGTTTGGCCGGCGCGCACCAGCACGCCGCCCTCGCGCGCGCGCAGCGGAAACGTGTGTCCGGGCCGCAGGAAATCGCGCGGTCCGCACTTCGGATCGATCAGGGCGCGAATCGTGTTGGCCCGATCTTGCGCCGAGATGCCGGTCGTGACCCGGCCGCGCGCTTCGACCGATACCGAGAAGGCCGTCCCGAGCGGCGCCGTGTTGTCATTGACCATGTTCGGGATCTGCAGCGCGTCGAGCCGCTCCGAGAGCATCGGCACACAGATGAGGCCGCCGCCTTCTTTGCGCATGAAATTGACCGCTTCGGGCGTTACCTTCTCGGCCGCCATGACGAGGTCGCCCTCGTTCTCGCGATCCTCGTCGTCCATGACGACCACCATCTGCCCCTCACGAATCGCCGCAATCGCCGACTCGATCGAGTCCACTCCGGTTTGCTCCGGGGTCGCGACCGCGCTAGTCAAGCTCGGCAGCGCCGTGGTGAGCATCCGCATCGTTCGGTAGGACGGCTGCCGGCGGCCGCTCCGCAGCAGCGAGATCGCCCCTTCCGTCAAGCCGGACTGCTGGGCAAGCTGCGCCGCCGTGACGCCGGCCTGCGTCATCGCACCTTCGAGCTGGATCGCAAACGTCTCCACGCTTCCAGCTTGACGCTCGAGTTTACAAACGTCAAGCCCCGAGGTGTGGCTCGCTCGCTTACCTTTCCCTGGGCAACAAGGCGAGCGCGCAGACGCGCCCGGCCTTTGCGCCGTCGCTCGGCGGGAGGCCTTGGCTTCGGGCGCGTCTGAAATGCCGAGCAAGGTGAAATGGCTAAGGGCGCTGTTCTCATTTAGCGGTGGTATCAGCCGGCTAGGCTATATATCCGTGGCGCTCGTGGGCGTGCTCGTCAAACACGCTATCGACCTCGCCGTCGCAGGGACGTTCCATCGCCAATGGGATCTCACGCACTATCTCGTTCCGCTCGGCGTGCCCGTGATGGCCGGCAGCCTGACGCCGGACGACATGCAGTTTCTGGTGGTCATGCTTGCCGTTTCGATACCCTTTGCGTGGGTTGGTCTCGGAATCACCGTGCGGCGCTTCCGCACCATTGGCTGGCCGCTGTGGCTGGTCGTTCTCTTCTTCGTTCCGGTCGCGAACGTCGCGTCGTTCGCCCTAGCCGCGGCGTGGCCGGAGAACGTGCCGAGGGCGGGATCGCGCGGCGAGTCCTGGCTCGAGAGGATTGTTCCTGAAGATCCGCTTGGTGCCGCACTGCTTGCGGTTGTGCTGGCCGGTATTTTGGGTGCCGCGCTCGTGCCGCTCGGCACGATCGTTCTCGGCTCGTACGGCTGGGGTTTGTTCGCAGCGATCCCGTTCGGACAAGGAACCATCGCTGCATATGCCTATGCCTCGCGCGCGCCGCGAACGCTTGGGGCGAGCGTGCTCGTTGCGCTGCTCTCCGTCGCGGTGACGGCGCTGGCGCTGCTGGCGTTGGCACTCGAAGGTGCGCTCTGCATCGCAATGGCTACGCCGATCGCCGCAGCCTTCGCGGCGATCGGAGCCGTTTTCGGCTTCTCCGTCGCTCGCCGGCCTTTGCGCCCACATACCGCGGTCGTTCTGCTGTGCGCCTCTCTCGCTCCAGCGATCATGGGCGTTGAGACGATCTCGTCGCGCCCCGCCCCGACGTACGTGGTCACGACGTCGATCGTCGTCGCGGCTCGGCCGCAAGTCGTGTGGCGAAACGTCCTCAGTTTTCCCGACCTGCCGCCGCCGACCGAGCTGCCGTTTCGGGCCGGCATCGCCTATCCCATACGCGCGAGAATCGTCGGGCGCGGCGTAGGCGCCGTTCGCTATTGCGAATTCTCAACCGGCAGCTTCATCGAACCCATTACGGTTTGGCAACCGGGTCGGAAGCTGGCATTTTCGGTGCTGAAGAGTGCTGAGCCGATGCGTGAGTCGTCGCCTTACGGCCACATCGACGCGCCCCATTTGCACGGTTACATGCTCTCGCGCGAGGGTCAATTCGTTCTGGACGAACTCCCTGACGGCAAGACGCGCCTGATCGGAAGAACGTGGTACCAGCATCATCTGTGGCCGGCTGCGTATTGGAGGCTCTGGTCGGACGCGATCGTCCACGAAATCCATTATCGCGTCCTGGGACACATCAAGGCGCTGTCGGAACGGCAGAGCTCCTTGCCGGCTGGAGCGGCGTCTTGGCGTCAAGGTGATAGACTTGGCTCAAATCGGTTGCCGACGGGCACGAGGATGGCACTTCGACGATGGGCCCCATCTTGCGGGCCGCCGAAGAGCGCGGGCTCTAGCGCCCGTTCATGCGAAGAAACGGCATGAATCTGATTGCACGAAGTGTGTTTGTGGGGCTTCTGCTGACCGCGTTTGCCGGCTGCGGCGGAGGAGGTAGCTCTGCGACCCCAACGATGCAATCCGTGACGCTGAGCGCGAACCCGGCGGCGTTTACGTTCCCGCTCAACGACAACACTCCGGAGCCCGTCAGCGTCACGCGCTCGGCCGGGCCGTTCTCGTCGCTCGCGTTGAGCATCGGCGATCCGACGGTTGTCGGTGTATCCGGTCCGAACCTCACCGCAGGCAGCGCGACCTTCACGATCATTCCGATCGCGCACGGCGCAACGACGATAACCGCAACGGACAGTACCGGCGCGTCGACTTCGATAAGCGTCATGACGGCAACGTGCGGCCGCCCGCCTTCAATTCTCGCGGCGCAGCAAGTCGTGCCGGCCGCAGGCGCGACGGGCGTCGCAACTTCGATCGGACGATTGTATTTTGTGGCCTACTTCGAAACTGGTGCCGCCGTTAGCGGCAACCTTCACCTGAGTGTCGGAGCACACGCAAGCCTCGAGGGCGGCCCGATCGTCGCGGCAGCGCTCGCGCCCGGTACCGTCGTTCCGAGTCCGCCTCCATTACCCGGCCCGGTCACGAGCGCGACGGTGAGCGCGACCGTCCCGGCACTCGCGGGGGGTCAACAATATCGAACGCAGCTATACAACGACCCCTGTCAAGGCGCCGTCGTGGCGGGCACCTTTTCGACGTAGGGTGCGACCAGGCCGGAATGCCGTAGTTTTTTCGGTCGCGCTGAAACAGCCCGGGGTCGCCGAGTCGAAGGCCTGGCTGGCCTCTCGCTGACCCTTGACCTATCGCGATATATCGACTAGTATCGCGATATGAGATTTACCTACGGTCGCCACGGCGGCCAACCCGACCATGGCGGCGAGGACACACCGCATGACGTCCGCCGGTTCATGCGCGGCTTCGAACGCCATTTCCAGGAGCACTTCGACCGGGGCTTTGCGCGCGGCTGGGGACGCGGATTCGCCCCCGGCGGCGGTCGCACGCGGCGCGGCGACGTCAAGTATGTCGTGCTCGAGCTGCTGGCCGACGGCCCGCGCCACGGCTACGACATCATTCGCGGCATCGAGGAGCGCCACGGCGTCCGGCCCAGCGCGGGCTCGGTCTACCCGACGCTGCAGATGCTCGAAGATGGCGGCTTCGTCACGTCCGAACAGGTCGACGGCAAGCGCGTCTACACCATCACTGATTCAGGCCGCGAGATGCTGGCGAACCGCGCGACGGATCCCGAAGGCGACGCCGGCACCGGATCGCACGAGTTGCGCCATGCCGCGATCGAAGCGCTGCGCAAGCTGGTCGCCGCAGCGGCGAACGCCCGCGGCGCCGATGATGCCACCATCGAGAAAGTGCGCACGATCCTCGACCGCGCGCGCAAGGAGATCTACGGAGTCCTCGCCTCCGACGAGGCGTAGTCAGGCCGCCAGGGCGTCGATCAGCGGTTTCGGCAGGCGCGTCGTGCGCAGTGTCGTGCGGTCGAGCGCGGCGAGCACGAGCCGGCCGTCGACGAGCGCGGTACCGTCGGTGTGCGCGATCGGGAACGCGAACGTCAGCGACGAGCCGCCGATCTTGCGCAGCTCGGCGCGGCAGGTGATCTCGTCGTCCAAGCGCGCCGGCGCGCGGTAGTCGCACTCGAGGTGCACGCGCGCGATCCACACGCCGTGGCGGTCGGCGAGCACCGGATACGGAAAGCCGAGCGCGCGAAAGAACTCGCTCTCGGCGGCCTCCATGAAACGCAAGTAGTTGCCGTAGTGGACGACGCCCATGATGTCGACGTCGCGCCAGCGTACGCGCTCGCGCACCTCCGGGCCGACGCGCAGCGGCGCGGCAGCGTCGTGCGCGCTCAGATCTCGTACGCCCAAGCGACTTCGTCGGCGGTCGGGGCGTCGCTGCGCAGCGAAGCATAGATCTGCATCGCGCCGTTGGCGTACCGCGCGATCGGGTCGATCTCGAGATTCACTCGATCCCCGGGGCCTTTGGCGCCCAGCGTCGTACGGCGTGCCGTCTCGGGGATGAGCGCGACGCTGAAGTCGTCGGCAGCGACCGACGCGACGGTCAGGCTCACGCCGTCGATCGCGACGTAGCCCTTCTCCACGATGAACGGCGCGAGCGCGTCGGGCAGCACGACCCGCAAGCGAAAACCTTGGCCTTCGCGGTCCTTGGCCAAGATCGACGCATTGGCGTCGACGTGACCGTACACGAGGTGCCCGCCCAGCCGGTCGCCGAGCCGCAGCGACAGCTCCAGGTTGACCATGTCGCCGCGCTGCAGCGCGTCGAAACCGGTCCGGCGCGACGGTCTCGGGAACGACGTCGAAGCGCATCGTGCGCGCGTCGTGCGCGACCACGGTGAGACAGACGCCGTTGACCGCGACCGAGTCGCCGTCGGCGACGCCGTCGGCGATCGCGGTGGGCGCCTCGACGACGAGCGTCATCCCGCGCTGCGCGTCGCCCTCGATGGAGCCGACGGCGCCGCCGAAGGCGATCAGGCCGGAGAACATATGGACAGATCCGCGGAGAGCAGCATGTCGTCGCCGACGCGTTCGCTGCGGTCGAAGCGCCATCCGTTCGCCGCCGACAAATCGGCACGGGCCAAGGCCGGAACTGCGCCTTCGCCGCCCAGGAGCACCGGTGCGATGAACCAGAGCAGCCGCTGGACTAGGCCCCGCGCGAGCAGGCCGCCGGCCAAGGTCGGACCACCCTCGCAGAGGATCGTCGCGATCTCGCGTTCGCGCAGCGCACGCAGCGCGGCGGCGAGGTCGAGGACGGTATCACTCGCCGCACCGACGTACAGCACGTCGGCCACCGGCTCGAGAGCCGCGAATGCCGCACCGGCGCCGCACGGTGCGAGCACGATCGTCGCGGCATATGCGCCCGGCGGCGCATCGTCCGGCACGGCGAAGATGCGGCTCGTGGGTGAAGGCGCCTCGCGCTCGCACGCGACGATACGCGCGTAGGGTTTACCGCGCGTCGCGTGCGGCCGCACGGTCAGTAGCGGGTCGTCGATCCGGATCGTCCCGGCACCGACCATGACGGCGTCGTGCTCGATCCGCAGGTCGCGAACGCGGTCTCGCGCGCGTGGACCGGTCAGCCACCGCGACGCACCCGGCCGCGGCGCGACGTAGCCGTCGAGCGAGGCCGCCATCTTCAAGGTGACGTACGGACGATCGTGCGTTGCGGTCCACGCGAAACGCTCGATGAGCGCGAGCGCGTCACCATCGTTGCACAGCTCGACGTCGATGCCCGCATCGCGCAGCCGGCGAACGCCGGCGCACATCGTTCGCGGACCGGGATCGAGTGCGCCGATCACCACGCGCGCTACACCAGCTTCGATCAACGCCTCCGTACAGGGCGGCGTGCGCCCGTGGTGATCGCACGGCTCGAGCGAGACGTACACGGTCGCCCCCCGGGCGTGGTTGCCGCGGCGGCGCACGTCGGCCAGTGCTTCGACTTCGGCGTGCGCCTGACCGCGCCGGTGATGCCAGCCTTCACCCAGCGTCACGCCGTCGCGCACGACCACGCACCCGACCGGCGGATTCGGCGCCGCATCGGCGATCGCACGCGCACCGAGCTGGATCGCTCGCGCGACGTACGTGTCGTCGCGGTCTACGGCTTGACCTCGACGCCCTTCCAGAACGCCACGTAGCCTTCGATGTTCTTCGCGGCATCCTTCGCTTGCGGGTAGTACCACGCGGCGTCGGGATTCTGCTTGCCGTTCACATCGACCGTGTAGTAGCTCGCCGTTCCCTTCCACGGGCAGACCGAGTGCGTCGCCGACGGCTTGAAGTACTCCTTGGCGATCGAATCGGGCGGGAAATATTGGTTGCCTTCGACGACCTCGGTGCGGGCGCTTTGGGCGATGACGGTGTCGTTCCAGATGGCTTTCATGGCGCAAATAGCGACCCGCGCGCGACCAACTTGGTTGCCCTCAGCTCAGGTTGCCGATGCGGCGGTCGGGTGAGGTGCGGGCGACGAAGACGAGCCGGCGCACCGTGACGCCCGCCGACGCCAGGGTCTGCAACGCATCGCGCGCCGTCGCGCCGGTCGTGCAGACGTCGTCGACCAGCGTCGCCGTGCGTGGCAGGTCGACGCCGCGCTCGAGCCGGAAGCGGCCCGCCGCCCGCAGCCGGGACAGTCGCGAGCGCCCATCCTGCGGCGCCCCGCGCTTGCGCAGCAGTTCGGCGTGCGGCAGCGCCCGGCGCTGCGCGACGCGGCGCACCAGCTCGACGCTCTGATCGAAACCGCGCGCGTCGCTGCGTTGGCGCGAGGTCGGCAGGGGAACGAGCGTACCGATCACCGGGGCGCGCGCCGCGAGCAGCTCGGCCAGCGCCTCGAGCGGGTCACGCTCGCCGTGCTTGAGCGCGACGACGGCGCGCCGCAGCGCTCCTTCGTATGCGCCGAGCGCGAACGCCGGGACGCCGTCGACCTCAAAGTCGATCGCGTCGCGCAGGCTGGGCGCGCACTTCGCGCACAGCGCTGGACCGAACGCGTCGCACGCGACGCAGGCCGGCGGGAACAGCCACCTCCGCAGCAGGTCGAGCACACCGGTCCATCACGCGCCGGGCGCGCGCCGGCTAGGTGTCGCCGGTCTGAGGTTCGTTGGCGACGATGGCGTTGTCGAGCGTCACGCCGGCGGCGACGGCGTAGCGCTCGCCGACGATCGAGTCGCGGATGGTCGCACCCGCGCCGATCACGGCGCCGTTCCACACGATGGCGCGCTCGAGGACCGCGTCGTCGCCGATGCGCACGCGGTCCCCGACGACGCTGGGGCCCGCGATGCGCACGCGGTGACCGACCTGCGCGCCCTCGCCGACGCGCACCGGCGCCTCGATTCGCGCGTCGCTCGCGATCTGCGTTCCCTCGGGCACCCCGGTTGCGCGCGCGCCGCGGACGATCACGCGGCCGGTGAGCACGTCCTCGGTGGCGCGCCGATACTCGTCGGGCGTCCCGACGTCGCGCCAGTACGCGCCGGCGAGCTCCATCGCGTAGAACGGCAGCCCGCCGGCGAGGAGCTCCGGAAACACTTGCTTGCCGAAATCGTAGAACGTGTCGGCCGGAATGCGATCGAAGATCGCCGGCTCGAACACGTAGATCCCGGTGTTGGCCAGCTTCGACTTCTCCGTGCCCCGGGCGGGCTTCTCCTGAAAGCCGGATGATGCGGCCGTCCTCGCCCAGCATGACCACGCCGTACTGCTCGACCTCCTCGACTTCGAGCAGGCCGATCGTCGCGAGCGCGCCGCGCTCGTGGTGAAAGCGCACCAGCGCGCCGAGATCGGCGTCGGTGAGGTCGTCGCAGCCGACCACGACGAACGTGTCGTCGAACCAGCCCTGCATCTGCTTGAGCCCGCCGGCGCTGCCGGTCAGCTCGCGCTCGCGCAGATAGCGCAGCTTTACGCCGTACCGGCTGCCGTCGCCGAACGTGCGCTCGACCAGGTCGGCGAGGTAGAACACGTTGATTGCGACCTCGTCGTAGCCGTGCGACGACAGCCAGCGCATTACGTGGCCGCTGATCGGTTCGCCGGCGACCGGCACGATCGGCTTCGGTACCTCTTTGGTGAGCGGGTAGAGCCGCGTGCTCATCCCGCCGGCCAGGATCATCGCCTTCACGCCGACGGCGTCTTTCGGTGGTTGCGCGCGGTCAGCGCCTCGCTCAGGGCGGCGAGCGCAAAGCGCGGCAGCGCGAGCTGGCGCCGCCAGCGCCGCGGCTCCTTGGCCAAGCGATACGCCCACTCCAAACCGCTGCGCTGAAAGACGGCCGGCGCGCGCGCGACGTTGCCGGCGTACACGTCGAGGGAGCCGCCGATCCCGATCCCCGCGCCGGCGCCCGATGCGGCGAGATGCTGCGCGAGCCAGCGCTCTTGGCGCGGCGAACCCAAGCCGGCGAGCAGCACGTTGGCACCGCTGGCCCGAATCGCCGCGACGACCGACGCCTCGTCGCCGGCGGTGAAATACCCGTCGCGCGCGCCCACGACGAGCGCGCCGGGATATGCGGTGCGCAGCGCTTCCGCCGCCCGCTGCGCGGTATCGCCCGCACCGCCGAGCAGGTACAGGCGAACGTCGCCCAGCGACGCGGAGCGCGCCGCGAGCGCGTCGACCAGCTCGACGCCGGTGACGCGCTCGCGCAGCGGCCCGCCGCGCAGGCGCGACGCGAGCAGCAGGCCGACCGTGTCGCAGGTGACCAGCGCGGCACCGTTGACGATGCTGCGAAAGTCGGGCTCGCGCTGTGCCGCCATCACCATCTCGACACCGAGCGTCACGACGAGTCCGGGCCGGCCGGAGTTCGCCAGCGCCGCGATGCGCGAGACGGCTTCGTCGAGGCCGACCGCGTCGACGCGACATCCGAGGACGTCGATCGATTCCACGCCCGTGGCCCTTACGGCCGGTACGGCGCGATCAGCGGTTCGAGCCGCGCCGCAAGGTCGTCGGGCATCGCGCCGAGCGGCGAACGGCACGGTCCGACCGCGAAGCCGTAGCGGCCCATCGCCCACTTCACCGGAATCGGATTCGTGGTCGCGAACAGCGCGCCGTTGAGCGGCGCGAGGTCGCGGTGGATGCGGCTCGCCGTGTCGACGTCGCCGGCGTCGAACGCGTCGGCCATCGCGCGCAGCTCGCGGCTCGCCAGGTGCCCGATCACCGAGATCAGACCGTAGCCGCCGAGCGACAGCGACGGCAGGTAGATGTAGTCGTCACCGCACCAGAACGTCACGTCGTCGCGCCCGCGGTCGCACAAGATCGCGGTGAACTGGTTCACGTCGCCCGTCGACTCCTTGATGCCGACGATGTTCGGATGGCGCCGGGTGAGCTCGGCAAACGTCGCGGGCAGCATGTTGGCCGCCGTGCGCCCGGGGATGTTGTACACGATGAGCGGCAGCCGCGTCGACTCCGCCACCGCGCCGAAGTGGGTCAACATCCCGTCCTGAGTCGGCTTCACGTAACTGGGCACCGTGATGAGCGCGGCGTCGACGCCGGCCTCTTCGGCCTGCTTCGTCAACGCGATCGAGTGCCGGGTGTTGTTCCCGCCGGTGCCCGCCACGACCGTCGCGCTCGTCCCGAGCGCTTTTTTCACCTCGGCGAACAATGCCAGCTTCTCGTCGGTCTCGAGCGCGTTGCCCTCGCCGGTCGAACCGGCGAGCACGACGCCGTCGTTGCCGCGCTCGACGAGGAACTTCGCCACGCGGATCGCTTCGTCGACGTCGACCTCGCCGCGCTCGTCGTACGGCGTGATCATCGCGGTCAGGATGCGGCCGAGCGCCTTCACCGCGCCACGGTTCCGCGCGCGAGGCCGAACGCGTCGTGCAGCGCCTGTTCGGCGGCGTCGGCGCGGTCGAGCGGGACGAGGATCGAGATCGTGATGTTGGAGTCGGTCGAGTGGATGATCTCGACGCCGGCGTCGGTAACGGCCTTCACCACCCGATAGATGACGCCGGAGGTGCCGCGCATCCCTGCGCCGACGACCGAGATCTTCGCGCAGTGCGGTCGCATGCGCAGCGCCAGGTTGAGGTCGGCCAGCGCCGGTCGCACGGCCTCGGCGTGCTCGTCGTCGACGATGAAGAACACGCCGGCGTCGTTCACGTTCACCATGTCGATCGAGATGCCGCGCTCCGCGATGCGCGACAGCACGTCGCGGTCGACGTCGGAGCGGTCGGAGTCCTCGGTGAGGCCTTGGATGATGCGGCAGAACGTGACGTCGCGCAGCACCGCCAGGCCGGTGACCGGGCGCTCCGCGTCGACCGGGGCGTCGTCGTCGACGGTCGTGCCGACGTTGCTGCGCAACCCCTTCACCACGTACGGCGTCCGCGTCGCGTGCGCCAGCTCGGCGGCTTTGTGGTGCATCACCTTCGCGCCGTTGCCGGCCAGCTCGACCATCTCGGCTTGCGTCACGCGCTCGAGCGGATGCGTTCCCGCGACGCGCCGCGGATCGCCGGTCATCACGCCCGAGACGTCGGTGTAGATCTCGACCGCCGCCGCGCCGAGCGCGTCGCCCAGCGCGACCGCGGTGAGGTCGCTGCCGCCGCGCCCCAGCGTGGTCGTCGTGCGATCGGACGTGCCGCCCTGAAAACCGGTGACCACCGGAATGACGCCGCGCGCGAGCAGCCGGCGAACGGGCTCGGGATCGACGTCGCGAATCTCCGCGTCACCGAAGTCGTCGTCGGTGACGATCCCGGCTTGCAGTCCGGTCATCGCCTGCGCCGGCACGCCGAGCGCGCACAGCAGCTCGGCGAACACCGCCGACGCGATCGCCTCGCCGCAGGCAAGCAGCAGATCGCGGTTGGGTCCGGGGCGCACCGGGCCGAGCAGCTCGGCCAAGCGTGTCGGTCGCGTACGGCTCGGGAGCGCGGCCCAACGCCGAGCACACGACGACCGGCGAGTCGCCGCGCCGCACCGCTTCGAGCACGCGCGACGCCGCGATCTCGCGCAGCTCGTGCGTCGCCAGCGACGACCCGCCGAACTTGAGCACGACGACGTTCACCGCGTGTCACCCTGAGCTTGTCGAAGGGCGACGTGCTGCCGGCATGCTGAGCCGAGCCTGCCCTGAGCTTGTCGAAGCGAAGCATGCCCCGCGCGATGAGGAGTTCTAGAATCTGCACGGCGTTGGTGGCGGCGCCTTTGCGCAGCTGGTCGCCGACGATCCACATTTGGAAGTGCGTGCCGCTCGGATCGTCGGGCTCCGGCCGCAAGCGCGCGACGTGGACGAGATCCGTGTCTTCGACCTCGCGCGGCGTGACGATGCCGCGCTCGTGGAATACCACGCCGGCAGCGTCGCGCAGCGCCACGCGGAGTTCGTCCACACTCGCCGGCCGCTGTGTCTCGAAGAACACCGCTTCGCTGTGTGCGCGCATCACCGGGACGCGCACCGTCGTCGCGGCGATCGTCAGGTCGGCCCGGCCGAGCATCTTGCGCGTCTCGGCGACGACCTTCTGCTCCTCGCCCGTGTCGCCGTCGCCGTCGAACCCGCCGACTTGCGGCACGACGTTGCGGAAGATCGGCGCGGCAGAACGTCGCGTCGGGGTCCTCGCCGCGCTCCTCGCGCGCGAGCGCGTCGAGGCCGGCGCGGCCGGCCCCGCTGACCGCCTGATACGTCGCGACGCGGACGCCGCGCAGCCCGACGGCGCGCTCGATCGGCGCCAGCGCGACGGCCAGCACGATCGCCGTGCAGTTCGCGACCGGAAAGATCGCGGTGCTCGTCGCGGCACGTCGTGCGGGTTCACCTCGGGGACGATGAGCGGCACGCCGGGCGCCATGCGAAAGGTCGACGAGTTGTCGATCACGACCGTGCCGGCGTCGACCAGCGCGCCGGCCAGCTCGGCGCTGGCGTCGTCGCTCGAGGCGAAGAACGCGACGTCGGGCCGGTCGGCGACGAGCCGCTCGCGCGTCGCCGCCGCGACCGGTACGCTCTCGCCGCGAAACGCGCACCCCGTCGGCGCGCTCGCGCGACGCGTAGGCGAGCAGCGCGTCGATCCGAACGTCGCGCTCCTCGAGCACGCGCAGGATCGTTCCGCCCACGACGCCGGTCGCGCCGATGACCGCTACCCTCATCGCGAGTCACCCAGCCTCGAGCACTGCGTCGAGGCCGATGGTGAGGCCGCGCCGTCCGCGCACCGCGCGAACCGCGGCGACGATCCCGGGGCCGAACGACTCGCGTGACAGCGAGTCGTGGCGGATCGTGAGCGTCTCGCCGACGCCGCCGAAGATCGTCTCCTGGTGGGCGACGAGTCCCGGTAGCCGCACGCTGTGGATCGCCGGCGACCGGCGCACCGGTCTCACTGATGCGCCGCGCGGTCAGCTTGCGCGGTGCCGCTGGGCGCGTCGCGCTTGCGCGTCGTGGTGCAGCTCGACGATCTCGGCGCGCGGAAACACCCGCGCGGCCTGCGCGGCGAAGCGCATCATCAGCACCGCGCCGAACGAGAAGTTCGGCACCAGCATCGCGGCGACGCCGGCTCCGGTCGCACAGTCGCCGACAGCGCCGCGACGTCGTCGTCGGTCCAGCCGGTCGCGCCGATCACCACCGGCATGCGGCGCCGAGCGCGGCGCGCGCGACTTCGACCGTCACCGGGTACACCGTGCAGTCGACCACCACGTCGAGCCCGCGGCCCGAGGAACGTGGCGAGGTCGTCGTCGGTGGCGATCGCGCCGACGGGCTCGCCGGCGCGTCGCGCGAACGCCGCCGACAACGTCATGTCGCCGGCCGCCTGGACCGCCTCACACGCGACGCGCCCTAGTCTCCCGAGCGCGCCGGCAACCCCGACGCGCATACCTTTCTACGGCCTGCGGATCGGTCCGAAGGACCGAACGCGAGCGTCGGCCGTCGGCCGACGCACTATACCTTCTCCAACGGCGCGTATTTGAGCATGACCATCTTCTGCCCGACGTTGGGGAAGTTGATCGTCAGCAGACCGTCGCCGCCGGCGCCGACCGTGTTGACCACCGTGCCCTCGCCCCACTTCGGATGGCGCACTTTGTCGCCGGGGTTGAGATCCATCCCGACGCCCGCGCCGGCGTTCTCGTGGATCGAGACCTCGCGCCAGCGCCCGCCGCCCGGACGCGGCCCGATCCCGACCCCGCCGATCGCTTCGACCGACGGCATCTCCTCGATGAACCGCGACTTGGGATGCGAGAAGGTGTTGCCGAACAGCGTGCGCCGCGCGGCGAAGGACAGATAGAGGCGGTCCATCGCGCGCGTCACGCCGACATAGGCGAGCCGGCGCTCTTCCTCGAGCTCCGTCATGTCGGTGAGCGCGCGCGTGTGCGGGAAGACGCCCTCTTCGAGCCCGGTCAGGAAGACGATCGGGAACTCGAGGCCTTTCGCCGCGTGCATCGTCATCAGCGTGACGAACGACGAATCAGGATCGAGGGTGTCGATGTCGCTGATCAGCGCGATGTTCGACGAGGAAGTCGTCGATGGTAGTGCCGGTCTCGGGATTCTGGCCTCGAACTCGCGCGCCACGCCGACGAGCTCTTGGAGGTTCTCGACCCGCGCGCGGCCGTCGGGCGTCTCGTCGGCCTGCAGCTCGCGCAGGTAGCCGGACTCTTCCATCGCCGCGACGAGCAGGTCGCTGACGCGAACGACGTCGCTTTCTCGCGCAGATCGTTGATGAGCTCGGCGAACCGCTCGAGCTCGCGCTGCTTCTTGGGCACGGCGCGCTTGAGCAGGTTCGAGTCGAACACGGCTTGGCCGACCGAGACGCCGGCCTGGTTCGCGGCCTCGAGCAGCGACGCCAGCGTCTGCTGGCCGATCGAGCGGCGCGGCACGTTGACGATGCGCCGGAAGGCGACCGCGTCGGACGGGTTGACGATGTAGCGGAGGTAGGACAGCATGTCCTTGACCTCGGTGCGCGCGTAGAAACCGACACCGCCGACGACCCGGTACGGGATCCCTTCGGCGAGAAAGCCTTCTTCGAAGTAGCGCGACTGCGCGTTGGTGCGGTAGAGCACGAGAAAGTCGCGGTACGCGGCGCCTTCGCGCACGTGCTCTTTGACCTTCTCCATCACGTAGCGCACTTCGGCGCGCTCGGACTCCGCCTGGAATGCGGTGAGCTTGTCGCCCTCGGAGCGCTTGGTGAACAGCTCCTTCGGGTGGCGCGTGTCGTTGTGCGAGACCAGCTCGTTGGCGGCCTCGAGGATGGTCTGCGTCGAGCGGTAGTTCTCTTCGAGCTTGAAGACCTTCGCGCCCGGAAAGTCTTCCTCGAAGCGCAGGATCATGCGGTAGTCGCTGCCGCGCCACGAGTAGATCGACTGGTCGTCGTCGCCGACGACCGTGATGTTGCCGTGCTCCTTCGCCAGCGTCGCGACGAGGCGGTACTGCGCGTAGTTCACGTCCTGGTACTCGTCGACGAGGATGTACTTGAACTTCGTCTGATAGCGCGTGCGCGCGTCTTCGTCGGTGTCGAGCAGCCGGATCGCGCCGGCGATCAGGTCGTCGAAGTCGAGGCCGTTGGACTCGGCCAGACGGCGGTCGTACTCGCGGTAGACGTTCGCGTAGCGCTCGCCGGCGAACGACGGATTCTTCGCCTCGTACTCCTCGGGCGTCCAGAGGTTGTTCTTCGCCTTCGAGATCTCGGCCAGCGCGGCGCCGGGCGCGATCTGCCGCTCGTCGTAAGTCGAGGTCGGCGATCACCTCGCGCACGATCGCGCGCTGATCGGCGTCGTCCATGATCGCGAAGTTCGGCGCGATGCCGATCTTGCGGCCGTCGCGGCGCAGCATCCGCACGCACATGCTGTGGAACGTCCCGACCCACAGATCGCGCGCCGGCGGCCCGACCATGCGCTCGAGCCGCGCCTTCATCTCGCCGGCCGCCTTGTTCGTGAAGGTCACCGCCAGGATGCGATCGGGGAAGACCTTCTTCTTTTCGAGGAGGTATGCGATCCGGTGGGTGAGGACTCGGGTCTTGCCCGACCCGGCACCGGCGAAGATCAGCACAGGGCCGTCGGTATGCTCGACGGCCTCGCGCTGGACGTCGTTGAGGAGTTCGGTCTGCGCCAGCATCACGTCAATGTTCGCCACGCACCGTACTTTCGCCTAGTAGCGTACGAACGGACCGTCGCGGGAGCGAAACGGACGAATGTCGCAGGGGCTTCCGGCCCCGCGGCCGGGCGCGCCGGGGCGCCCTACGGCATAGCGGGGCGGCTGGTCGCCGATCTCGGTCGCGCGACGGGCGCGCTCATTGCGCGACGCGCAGCGTCGTCGTCGACATCGCCGCGTCGCCATCGCGACCGCGCTCATGAGATAGCAGACCGTCGATTCGGCGCCCATGTTGCAGTTCGCCGCCGCCTCGTCGAGGCCGTCGCAGCAGCCGCCGTCTCGCGCGAGCGAGCGTGACGCCGAGGGTGTTGCGGCCGAAGTACCATTCGTGCGCGATCTCGGCGACGCTCGCGCCAGCGCTGTCGCCGGTGATGTCGAGCGCGGCGAACGCCGCGTCCACCAGTGCGGCGGCTTCGAGCGGCTGCTGCCCGCACGTCGACCTTCGCGCCGCCGCGCGGATACCAGCCGGCGTTGCCGACCGGGACGAACATCGTCTCGGCCGGTCGATCACGACCGCCGCGTAGAACTCCAGCATCGCCAAGCCGGTCTGCACGTAGCGCTCGTTGCCCAGCGCCGCGCCGCCGCGCAGCAGCGCCTCGCACAGCCGCGCGTTGTCGTAGGTCAGCGCGTCCTCGCACCATTGCCAGTCGCTCGCCGCGTGCGCATCGAACCCGCCGGCGATCATCGCCGAGAACCGTCGAGCACTGCGCGAACCGCCAGCTCGTCGTCGGGCCGCGCCGCCAGCGCGTGCACGAGCCCGCAGCGCGGCGTAAGCGTGGGAACGGGCGTAGGCTCGATCCGGGTCACGCCGAGCGCGCGCCGCCGCATCGCTCCCGCGACGATTTCGCCAGGTCTCGCGCGGTGCGCGCGCCTCGGCGTAGCCGACGCCCCAGATCGCGCGGCCGACCGCGTCGGGCGTGCCGGCGCGTCCTGCCAGCGCCGGTCGTAGCCCATGAAGTTGTGGAACCAGCCGTCGGCAGCTGCGCGTCGTGCAGGTAGGCGAGATAGGTCGTCACCAGCCGCGTCGCGGCGGCGGCCGCGTACCGCCGTCGTGCGGCAGCGGCGGGCGTGCGACGGCCTCGCAGGCGACGATGAGCGCGCGGCCGACGTCGTCGGTGCAGTAGCCGCAGGAGCGGTTCGGTACGTCGAGGGTGGCGTGCTGGAGGATACCGACGTCGTCGGTCATGCGCCAGCAGTGGTCGAGCGCGGGCCACCGGTAGGTGCGCATCGTACGCGGCTTATACCCCGCCTAAGCGGAGGTGGCGAGCGCTTCGCGGCGGGAGGTGGGCAGCAGCTCGGCGAACGAGCGGCCGTAGGCCTGGGCGACGTTCGGCCACGTCATCCGGCGGCCGAACTTGTAGGCCCGGCGCTCGGTGCGTCTCGCGCAGCGCGGGGTCGTCGAGCAGCGCGACCAGCGTGGTCGCGATCGCCGACGGCGTCGCGGAACGGCACGAGAAAGCCGCGGCCGTGCTCGAGCAGCTCTTGGGCGTAGAGGTAGGGCGTCGAGACGATCGCCTTGCCGCAGCCGACCGCGTACGCGAGCGTCCCGCTGACGATCTGCACCGGGTTGAGGTAGGGCGTGAGGTAGACGTCGCTCGCGCCGAGATACGTCGAGCAGCTCGTCGAAGTCGAGGTACTTGTCGACGAGCTTCACGTTGTCGGCCAGAGCCGTTGGCGGCGATGCTCGCCTCGAGCTCGCGGCGGTACGATTCGCCTTCGTTGCGGCGGATGACCGGATGCGTTTGGCCGAGGATGAGATACAGCGCCTCGGGATGCGACTGTCGACGACCGCGCCGCATCGCGTCGATCGCGTACTCCAAGCCCTTGCCGCGGCTGATGAGCCGAACGTCGAGATCGTGGTGCGGCCGGCGAAGCCGAGCGCGGCGCTTGCAGTCGGCGGTCTCGCGGAACGGCACGTCCGGGAACGCCGTGGTGGATCACGTGGATCTTCGCCGGCTCGACGCCGTAGCGGTCGATCAAAATTTCGCGGCCGGTTTCGGACAGCACGACGATCGCGCTCGACGTCGCGCAGATCGCGCGCGCGACGCGTAAGTGCTCGGGCGTCGGCTCGGGCAGCACGGTGTGCAGCGAGGTGACGACCGGCTTGGTGACGCCGGCGATGAGGTCGAGGATCCACTCGCCGTCGTCGCCGCCGAACAGGCCGTACTCGTGCTGGATGTTGAGCACGTCGCACGGGAACGCGTTGACGAAGCTCGGCGATGCGCTGATACGAGGCGCGGTCGTCCTGGACGAGGCGGGCGACGACTTGGTCCGGATAGGTACGCTCACTCGGCCGCCGGCTCGTCGATCGCGATGACCGCGCTGCGGGTGCCGAGCTGGTCATCGACGCTGTCGATGACGTCCTTCATGAAGGTCGCGATCCCGCATTCCCGCGGCGGGAACGAACCGAGGAACAGTAGGCGAGGCGGTTGGGTGGACAACGTGATCCCCTTGGTGGCGGCCGGCGCGGACAAGTAGTCGCATCGACGTTGCGAATCCCGAGAAATGGGTGCGGAA
Organism: Vulcanimicrobiota bacterium; assembly: GCA_963738465.1. Lineage (GTDB taxonomy): Bacteria > Vulcanimicrobiota > Vulcanimicrobiia > Vulcanimicrobiales > Vulcanimicrobiaceae > Vulcanimicrobium. The sequence goes on along the minus strand of CAVTWP010000008.1, from coordinate 46,807 downwards.
AGGACCCGCCCCTTTAGGGACACGCTCGTCTTGACCTACCGTTTCGTTACCCCGCGCAAACCGTTTCTTAACTTGGGGCTCGCTTGCTCAGGGGTGCTCGACGGCAATACGAGCGTTGTCTTCCACCTGCCGTCCCGCGGGGATACGAGCGCCGTGGCCGATGACTGAACCGCGGCCGATCCGCGCGCCCGCGCCGATCTCGCGCGCGGCTGGCGACGATCGCCCAGTGAGCTGCGCGCCGGTCTCGATCGTGACGCCGTCCCACAGCAGCGAGTCGGCGACGACCGCGCCGGACTGGACCTCGCAGCCGTCGCCGAGCACCGTGTACGGCCCGACGACGGCGTCGGGCGCGATCCGGCAGTCGTGGCCGACGAAGACGGGCGGCCGCACGGCAGACGGCGGGGATGGTCTCCGCGGCCCGGGCCGTCGATGTCCGGGCGCGTCCCCAACGGCATCGCACCGTCGAAGATGTGCCGGTGCGCGTCGAGGTACGCCTCGGGGCGGCCGAGATCGATCCAGTAGTCGTCGGTCGTGTAGGCGTAGAGCGCCCGGTCTGATTGCGATGATCTGCGGAAACGTCACGCGCTCGATCGACACCGCGCGGCCGGTCGGAATCAGGTCGAGGACCGCGCGGTCGAGGATGTAGGTGCCGGCGTTGATCTCGTTCGACGGCGCGTCCTCGCGTTTGGGTTTCTCGACGAAGCGCTCGATGCGGCCGTTGGCATCGTGAACGGCGACGCCGAACGGGCTGGGGTCCTCGACGCGGATGAGGTGCATCGTGCCGATGCCGCCCTTGGCGCGATGATAGTCGAGCATCGCCCGCAGGTCGAGCGAGGTGAGCACGTCGCCGTTGAGGACGAAGAACGGACCGTCGATGTACTGCTCGACGTTCTTGAGGGCGCCCGCGGTGCCGAGCGGCACGGCTTCGATGACGTAGCGAATCTTCAGGCCCAGCGCGGTGCCGTCGCCGAAATACGACGTGATTGCCTCGGGCAGATAGCCCGCCGGCAGGATGATGTCGTCGATCCCCGCGTCCTTGAGGCGCCGCAGCGTGCGCTCGAGGAACGGCACGTTCATGATCGGGACCATGGGCTTCGGCGTCTCGAAGGTCAGTGGCCGAAGCCGCGTTCCCTCGCCGCCGACGAGGACGACTGCCTGCACGGGTCATTCAGTATCGGTCGCGCGCGTTTCGGGGCCTGCCATGCGAGCAGGCCGAACGCGAGTGCCCGCCTGCTGGCACACCGAGTTAGTAAGCTCTTGCCATGCGGATAGATATGATTGGTCAGCCGTGCAGCGGTACTACGACGAAGGCCACGGGTTCGTCGAATGTGCGGAACCGCGTTTCGGCTTCTCGCACACCGCTTGGGTCAAGGCGATCCAGCGCGGCGAATTACGCGCGAAGCCCGCCCGCTACCTCGATCGGCGTCGCAAGTACGACTGGGCGGCAGTCCAGCGGTTCTACGATGAGGGCCACACGTACCGCGAGTGCAAGGCGACGGTTCGGCTTCAACTCGTGCAGCTGGTCGAAGGCTCGCCTGCGGGGTGAGATAACGACTCGGTCTCGCTCGGCGCGCCGCTGCCGGAGCTGATCATTGCAAGGGAAGAGCCGCCACACCGTCAAGATGCGCTTGACTCGAGGCTGGTATACTGAAAATCGGTGCGAGGACTGTGGTCTGACGGAGTGGAGGGGCGAACGCCTGCCGATCCAAATCGACCACATCAACGGCATCCGCGACGACAACCGGCTCGAGAATCTGCGGATGCTCTGTCCGAACTGTCACAGCCAAACGGAGACGTACGGATCACGAAACAAGAAAAGTAAGCATAGCTTGATCCCCCGTTAGCTTAGTTGGTAGAGCGCCGCACTCTGGATGCGGATGGCGTGGTTCGAGTCCATGACGGGGGAGCATGGCCCTATCGTCTAGAGGCCTAGGACGCCGCCCTCTCACGGCGGTAACACGGGTTCGAATCCCGTTGGGGCTACATCGAGAACCGCGCTACGGCGCGGTTTTTTCGTTCACGGACCTTCTGTGCTTCACAAACCCGCACGTGCTCGCGCAGGGTTCACGTAATTCATACGGCGCTCGAACTGCAGCGCGAAGCCTGACTGCTCGGCGACGACCACGCCGTCCGCACGTTCATGCGTCCGAAAGGAGCCAATGCGAGAGACGTTGCCCGGCGACACCATCCGGGGATAGAGTTGCAGCGTGCCGTCGCGCAAACGCGCACACGCCGGATCGAAAACGTCTTGCTGTCAGTGACACGGCGTCCCTGCCCGCAGCGGCTGATGCTCCTCTAACGGGCGTCTGGGTGAACGAAGGATCTGATGCGGTTTTCAGTTCCATCTGCTCAATTCCGACGGCGTCCTGACTGGATGGTACGAGACCACCGCTTCTGAAGGGCAGTGGTCCGCCAAGACTAAGACAGACCATCAGAACCTGACAGGCCGAGCCGATGGCGTGATGGCGACCGTAACCGTCGCTCACCAACAGTGGGCGCTAGAACAGAACGGCACGACGCTTTGGGTGTCGAAGTGCTGTGACGCCATTCTTGCTAGGCGAGACAAGCTGTACCCTCCCGTTGCAGGGACGGTTTACGGGGCATGATGCGGATGGTGCGGAACAAGAGTTGACGATGGCGCGTAGTTACACGGTGCTTCTCGAGCCAAACGAGCATGGCGGTTACACCGTGATCGTGCCGGCTATGCCGTCGGTCGTCACGGAAGGCGATTCCAGGTCTGACGCCCTCGCAAACGCGCGCGAAGCGATTGAGGTGACCGCGCTGGAAATGATGGAGCGCGGAGAGCCCATCCCGGAAGATCTCGGTGAGCTGCGACTGGAGCAGGTTCAGGTAGCGGTCTAGCAACGTGAGCCCGCGCGCGCCGCGCGACATCCAACGAGGTAGCGTCGGCGCTCCGCCGGCTTGGATTTCAAATCGCTCGGCAGGTTGGATCGCACGCGCGGTTCAGGCACGGTGACGGCCGGGCTGTGAGCGTGCCCATGCACGCAGGCCGCGTGCTTGCTCCGAAGACGCTAGCTGCGATCGCAGAGGCAGCCGGAATCTCATTGGAAGAGCTGGGGCGAGCCTAAACGCGCCGTACGGAAGCGATTGGCGCTCTATTTCGGTTACCCGATCTTTGAGGAGCCAGCATGCCTTGGTCTTTAGACTACGGACGCCCGAGGGAGCCAATATTGCTCGACGAGTTCTTCTTGGCGGCCGGAAAGGCACTCTATATTGCGAACGGCTTTGAGGCTAAGTTGCGCTATGTGCTTCGCATGGCGAAGCTGGCTAACCGCATCAAGGAGGATGACGACCTCGATGCGTGGTTCGCATACATGAAAACGCCAACGGATCCCCTGTTGGGACGCGCTCTTGTTGAACTGACCGCCTTCTCTTTGATGAGCCCAGTAGACATTCAGTTGCTCAATAAGGCACGAGACGCTCGCAACTATATAGCGCACGAAGGTGCCTTTGTCGGTCCGCTGAGCAGTGCTTCAGCGCGAACGATCGAACAACTGACGCGGTACTCTTCTAGTTTTCCGAAGTGTAAGAACTTGGGAGAAGACTCCCCTGCGCAGCGACCCATTCCTCGCTCCGGTCTAGGTCTAGCAAGCAGACCTAGCGAAGAGCGCCTCGGCGGCGGTAAAGGTACGGGTCGCCGGAGCTGATTGCTGAGGGGGTTGCCGATGGCGGACATCGGTTCGATCGAGCACGTCGTCGTTCTCTGCATGGAGAACCGCTCGTTCGACCATTATCTCGGCGCGCTCGCGCTTGCGCCCTACCGACGGCGTGACGTCGACGGCCTGCCCGCGGTGCCGTTGGCGATTCCCGGTCTCGACGGCGGCCCGGTCTCCTCGTGGCAGATCGATCCCGGCGCCAATCCCGCCGTTCCGCCGGCGTTCCCCGATGTACCGCACGGGCGCGCCGACATGCTCGCCAACTGGAACGGCGGCAAGCAACGACGGTTTCGTGGCGACGTACCAGCGCGAGCACCAGAACGATCGGCCCCCGCTGGACCCGCTCCAAGCGACGATACCGATGGGATACTACACCGGCGCGACGCTGCCCGTGCTGTACGCGCTGGCCGAGCAGTTCGCGGTCTGCGATCGCTGGTACGCGTCGATGCTGAGCTCGACGTGGCCGAACCGCAAGTACCTGCACTCCGGGACGCGCGACGCCGACGACGACACGCAGATCGTGCCGGGCGTCAACGGCTTCCAGACGACGCCGATCTACGCGTTTCTCGAACGCGGCGTCGATCGCGCCGGCAAGCCGCTGACCTGGAAATCGTACTTCAGCGACCTGCCGTTTCTGGCGTTCTGGTACGGTTTCGCGGCGACGCACGCGCTGCGCAACTTCGCGACGATCGACGCGTTCGTCCAGGACTGCCGCGACGACGTGCTTCCATCTGTCTCGGTCGTCGATCCGCCGTTCACGCTCGCGGACGATCATCCGCCGCACGACCCGGCGCTCGGCCAGAAGTTCATCGGGCTCGTCGTCGACGCTCTCACGAACAGCCCCGCCTGGGAGAAGAGCGTCCTTCTCATCCTCTACGACGAGTCCGGCGGCTTCTACGATCACGTCGCGCCGCCGGCGACCGGCGTGGCCGGGGATCCCGATCCGAACTACGGGTTTCGCGTCCCGGCGCTGGTCGTGAGCCCGTACGCGCGGCGCGGTGCGGCGTCGCACACACTGTACGACCATACATCTTTCATCGCATCGCTGCGGGCTCTCTGGGGACTCGACCTCGCATCGACGGGAACGCAGTTCGGCATGCGGTGGCCGGCGGCGAACACGTTCTGGGACGCGCTCGATTTCACGGCCCCGCCGCTGCCGCGCGGCACCTACACCGGCGCGCCGCTGGCCGGGATCAACTGGGCCAGCGGCGTGCGCGATCGCCTGGCGTCGCCGCTCGGGCAATTCGAAGCGCTGCTCGAGCGCATCTTCGTCCTGCCCGAGCTCAAGACGCTCGATCGCCGCGGCGACGTGTTCGACATACTCGGCAAGATGGAAGACAACGTCGTCACGGTCAAACGCATGCAGCTCTTCACCAATCCCGCTCCGACAGGCTGAAAGGGAATAGCCATGAGCGAGCTGACAGGACGAGTGCTCGATCCGACCAGTCCGGGCTGGGACGCCGCGCGCCACGACTTCCGCGCCGCGGTCGACTACGGCAAGCTCGTGCCGAAGAGCGTGGTATTCTGCCAGAACGCGAACGACGTGCAGAACGCTGTCCGCTGGGCCCGCGAGAACGGCGTACCGCTGCGCGCCCGTTCGGGGCGCCACAGCTACGAAGCCTATTCCGTCGCGGCCGGCGCGCTCATCGTCGACGTGAGCGAGATCGACGAAATCAGCGTCGACCCGCGCTCCGGCACGGCGCGGGTCGGCGCGGGCGTCTACTGTCTGGACCTGCACGAACAGCTCTACGATGTCGGTTTCACGGTTCCGGCGGCGAGCGGGCTGAGCGTCGGCATCGCGGGCCTCGCGCTCGGCGGCGGCTTCGGCGTCGTCTCGCGCAAGTACGGCCTGACCTGCGATAACGTCGTCGGTCTGGACCTCGTCGACGCGAACGGCGCCCTCGTCCGCGCCGACGCGACGCAAAATCCCGACCTCTACTGGGCCTGTCGCGGCGGCGGAGGCGGCAACTTCGGAATCGTCACCGCGTTCGACTTCCGGCTCAACCCCGTCGGTATGGTCGCCGTCTGCAACATCACCTGGCAGTGGAGCGACTTCATCGCGGTCGCCGACGCGTTTCAGCACTGGGCGCCCAACGCGCCCGAGAGCCTGTCCGCGTTCCTGCGCTTCGCCGTGGGGAGCGCGCCGGGCGCCGGTACGATCACGCTCTTCGGTCAGCTCACGCCGGACGCGCCGGCGGAGCTCGCGACGTTCAGCACGCTGCTCGCGCCGATGCTCGGTGCGGCGCCCCCGACGGGGATCAACGTCCAGGCAATGCCGTATTCGGCGGCGGCGGCGATCTTCGCCGGCGCGGATCCGAAGAACCCGGAGTGGATGCTCCACCCGCATGGCGACACGCAGCTTTTCAAGAGCACGTCCGCCGTCGCATACGAGCCGTTCCCGACCGCTGCGCTGGAGCTGCTGAAGTCGCAGCTCGAGAGCGCCCCGGCGCAGCAAGGATGGGAGACGAACGAACCCAGCATGGTGCAGCTTCTCGCCGGCGGAGGCGCGCCCGGCAGGGTGGGGATCGCCGACACGGCGGTACCGCACCGCGGCGCGGTCTGTGTCGTGCAGTACGACGCGTACTGGACCGATCCGAACGATCAGGCCGTCGCCGAGCAATGGATCGAAGGCGTGCGCACCGCGATGCTGCCGTACGCGCGCAACGCGTACGTCAACTACGTCGACTCGTACATCGAGGACTACCTCGACGCGTACTACGTCACCAATCTTCCGCGGCTGATCGAGGTGAAGCGCGCCTTCGATCCGGAGAACGTCTTCTCGTTTCCGCAGAGCATCCCGACGACGCGGCCGGCGTAACCGGCGCGGAAGGACCGAATTCGCGCGATTGGAAGAGCGCGATATGACGGCCGCGAAGCGCCGGTGAACGCACGATGAGCGGCGCGACGTTGCGCGGGACGTCGATCCGGTTGGAGCCGCTCGGCATCGAGCACGTCGAATTGCTGGTCGCGGCGGCGGCGGGGGATCCCGAGCTGTACCGCTGGAGCCCGATCCCGCTTACGCTCGAAAACGCGGCGGACTACGTGCGCGACGCGCTCGCATGGCGCGCTGCCGGCACGGCGGTTCCCTACGTCGTCGTCCGCGAGCGCGACGGCGTCGTGATCGGCTCGACGCGATTTCTCAATCTCGAGCGCTGGGCATGGCCGGCGGGGCATCCCCGCCGAGGCCGCACGCAGCCGGACATGTGCGAGATCGGCTACACCTGGTACGCGCCGACGGCGGTGCGCACGGCGGCGAACACGGAGGCGAAGCGCCTCATGCTCGGTCACGCCTTCGAGGTCTGGGACGTCGTCGCGATCTGCTTCTACACGGACGTGCGCAACGAGCGATCGCGCGCGGCGCTGGCCCGCATCGGCGCCCACTTCGACGGCGTGCTGCGCGCCCACCGGCTCGCCGTAGACGCAGTACCGCGCGACTCGGCGCGATTCTCGATCGTGGCCTCCGAATGGCCGCGCGTTCGCGACCAGCTCGACGCGCGGCTTCGCCGTCCCGCGCCCGGGTTCTAGCTGCCAGGCGCTCGGGCACTGAGCGCAGATGAAAATGTGATTGGTCTCAACGTCCTCACATTGACAGGTGCGACCATGAGTGCACGCTCCGCAGAAAGGTCGGAGCCCCTCATGCTTGACATCAAGAACATCTTCACTCCGCGGCTGCTCGGCGCGGCCATTGCAGCCGCCGCACTCATCACCCCCGCGATCGCCGCGGCGCAGGACGTTCCGTCGTACGCCAATGGAGCGAGTCAGCAGATTGAGGGGACGATCTCGTCGATCAACGACACGTGGAACATCACCGTCGCCGACGCGAACGGCTACACCGACAGCATCGAGCTTCATCAAGGAACGATCATCAACCCGACGGGCCTCACCCTCGAACCGGGGATGAGCGTCACCGTCGACGGCTATCCCGACGGGTCGAACTTCGATGCGATGGAGATCGACACGCCGTACCAGTACGAAGGTCCGCCGCCGGTCGCCGTCTACTACGGGCCGGGCAGCTGGTATCCAGGATACGCCGACGGCTGGGGTCCATCGTTCAGCCTCGTGTTCGACCTCGGCAGTCGCCGCTTCGAGCAGCGCTCGTTCAGCTACCGCGGTGAGGTTCGCCACGCGCTGGCGCCGCCGTCCGGTTGGGAGAACCGCCCGCACGGCTACACCGGTAACGCCGGCTACGCCGGAACCGCGCAGCGCGGCTACGCTCCTCCGGCGCGTTCCACGCGGCCGGCAGTCAGCGTCCCGCGCACGGAGTATACCGCGCCGCAGACGCGCTACGCAGCACCGCAGCCCACGCGCACCTACTCGGCACCGCCGCAGATGACGCGCACCTACTCGGCACCGCCGCAGATGACGCGCACCTACTCGGCACCGCCGCAGGTGACGCGCACCTACTCGGCACCGCCGCAGATGACGCGCACCTACTCGGCACCGCCGCAGGTGACGCGCAGCTACTCGGCACCGCCGCAGGTCACCCGCGCCTACTCGGCACCGCCGCAGCGCAACTACGCGGCACCGGCGCAGCGCAGTTACGCGGCGCCCGCGGCGCGAGCGGCAGCGCCGGCGGCCCGAGCGCAGGCACCCGCAAGTCGATCCAGCGACGAACGGCGCCACGGCTAGCGCCTAACCGCCGAACCGAACATGCGGCCGCGAACCTCTCGCGGCCGCATGTTCTTTCTTTCGCCCCCGGCGGATGAAGGTGCGGTTTTCCGACATGGTGCCCTGGGCGAGAGCCTGCTACGGTGGGGTCAGCGCACCGCTCGGAGGACCGATGCTCGCGACTTTGCGTTCCCTACGGCGTGCCGCGCCGGGTCTCGTCGTCCTCGCCGCGCTATGCGCCGCCTGCAGCGGATCCGGCGGCAGCGCGTCGACGGTGACCGCCCCGAGTCCGACGCCGAGTCCCACACCCGCAGGGAGCATCTCGCCGACCGCCAGCCCATCACCGTCGCTGGGACCGACAGCAACGCCGACGCCGACGCCGACACCTACACCGACGCCGAGCGGCGCCGCGATCGTGCTGAGACCGTCGAGCCTCTCATTCACCGCGACCGGCGCCGCGAACGCCCAGTCTTTCGCGGCCAGCGAGACGGGGTTCAGCGGCACGTTCACCGTCAGCACCCCAGCGACCGGCACGACGAACTCGTGCGCCGGAGTCGCCACCGTCGCGCCCGCCAGCGGACCGGGAACGTTCAGCGTGACCCCGCAGAGCAACGGCCACTGCACGTTCTCGGTGAGCGATGGCACCAAGTCCGCAACCGAGACCGTCGACGTCACGACGACGACGGTCGGCGGCTCCTAGCGCCCTACCGTTTGCCCTCGCTCGTCGCGCGGGCCGAAACGAATGCGACCTGCGCGCGCAGGAGAGCCCGTCGGCAGGCTCAAATGAGCCATGCGGCCTCGGTTTGTCGAGGATTTACGCTTGTGGGCGCGCAGGGCGCGGCCGCTCGGGTGCCGGACGCTCGGGCGGCTGCGCGCCGGTGCGCGCCGGCGGGCGCAGCGCCTTCGCCACCAGTGCGGCCGAGCTCGCCACGCCGAACTTCGCGAAGAGCCGCTTGAGCTGATTGCGGATCGTGAACTCGCTGCGGCCCCACGCTCGGGCCATTTCCTTCACCGACGTTCCGGCGCACAGTGCCTCGAGCACGCGCGCTTCTGCCGGCAGCAGGTCGGGGCCGGCCGGCACGGCGTCGCCGGCGTCACCCGAGGCACCGGCCGCGAAGTGCAGCAGCGGATGGTGCGGCGCCTTCGCCAGCAGCCGCGCGATGCGGTCCGCGCTCGACACGTCGCCCGATGCGGCGAGATCGGCCGCCGCGTGTGCGGCGCGGCGCAGGTAGCCGACGCGTTCCCACATCGCGGCAGCTTCTTGCAGCCGGCGCAGGCCGCGGTTTCGATCGGCGATCGCGACATCGACGAGTCCGCGCGCGTGCAACTCCAGCGCGTGGACCCGGATGTCGCCCTTGAGCGTCGACCAGCCGGGATCGTCCTTGGGCACTGCCGCGTAGCGGACGATCCACTCCGATGCGGTCGTCGGATCGAGCCGGGCAGCCAAACAAGCAGACTCGAGCAGCGCCATCGTGTCGTCGATGCTGGCGGACTTCCAATCGACGCGCCGCAGCGCGTGCGCCGCGGCGCGCAGCGACCGGCGCGCCGCAACGGGTTCGCCCAGCATTCGGTACACGTCGGCCGACTCCAACTGCGCTTGTGCCTCGAAGGCGGGCTGAACCGGTGCGACCGTTTGCGGTTCATCCAACTCGTCGAGCGCCGTTTCCGGCAGGCCTTCGTTTTCCCGGGCGATCGCCAGGTGAAGCCACGTCTGAAAACGCTGCACCACCGCCGATGGAGGCCAGGTCGTCGCGGCGGACTGCGCGCGTGCGAATGCGGCCAGCGCCTGGTCCGGCAGTTCCGCCCCGAAGGTCGCGAGGCCGTGGACGATACGCGCCTGCAGCTCATCGTCTCGTTCGTCGGCGCTGCGCAGCGCGTTGAGCGCCAGGCGCAGCGCGCGCACCGTTCCGCGATAATCCTCGCGCACCTCGGAGATCCACGCGCTGAGCGCCAAGCCGCGCGCGTAGAGGATGCCGGCCGCGTCGTCGAGCGCCGTCGCGATCCATCGCTCGGCGACGTCGAGGTCGCGTTCGGCGTACGCGACCCAGGCGCGATAGTATGCCGACTCCGCGCGTTCCTCGGGCGCGCTCGCGTCGCGATGCGCGCGCTCGATCATCGACACTCCGGTCGCGGTATCGCCGAGACGGCAATATGCTACACCCAGCAGTGTCACCGCCGTCGCGCTCAGCCGCCGCGCCCGGCCTTCCGCCTCCAGTCCCGCCGCCGCCGCCGCCGGGTCCGTCGTCCGTAGATGAACGCGCGCGGCGAGGATCGCCGCCGCGTGCGCGTCTGGTCCGGCACCTCGGCTCGCGAGCAAGGCTCGGTTTAGGGCGTTCTGATAGTCACCCTCCTGGAACAAAAGGAGCGCCGATTCCAGCGCTGAGATGGCTCGTTTGGGCCTGGGCATCCAGTCCGAAGAGGCGCCGCCCGGAGCGCCTCTTCCTGCCGTCGCGGCTAACCCGGCGGTCCGTTGCCCGTCAACGGCGGCGGGGATCCGCCGCCTCCGCCGCCGCCATCGTCCGGAGTTTCGGACATGCCCAGCAGCGCGAGCGCGATCGCGGCTGCGAGCGCGAGGATGGTTGGCATGGAGCTCTTCCCTTCTGAATGCGTAGCTCAAATGAGCTACACAAGAGAAGTATCGTCCCGCCCTACGGTGGCCCTGGAGGAAAGGCCACCGACCGCTCGGCAATGTCACCAGGCGTACTTTTCGCTGGCGCGCGGGAGGCCACAGGATGCCGGGGTGCTGACGATCGAGCGCGTGTTTGCGCAGAACACGATCGACGTCACCGTTCCCGTGACGCAGATCGCCTCGATCTCGCAGCCGTATCAGTACCAGACGAACTGGCTGCTCGACCTCAAGCTCACCAAGCGCGTCACGCTGGTGAACAAGCTGATCACCGGATTGATCGACCGTACCCCGGTCGCTGAGGTGTCGCTGCTCTTTCTCAACCGCGCCGACGCGGCGCGAGCGCGCGCGTATCTCGTCGCCCGCCTGCGCGCATAGCAAAGCGCGGGGTATCGACGGACGATTCGGCGAAAACTGACCGCGACGTGATGCCTTCGAGCGATCGCACGTGGCGATTCGGTACCGCTTCGCGCGCGATCCTGGCCGTCGCGGCCGGCTTCATGTACGGCTTCGCCATCCTGCTCTTCTGCTTGCCCGTCATCACCGGCATCAACGACCCGGCGGGGAATGCGGTCGTCGGCGCGACCGGGTTCATCATCCTGTGTTTCGCGCTGTTCGCGACGTTCGGTTACGTCGCCATGTCGCGCACGCGAATCAGCCTGACCGCGACGACGCTCGACGCGACGGTTCCGTCCGGTCACAACGCGCTGCTCGTGCCGCGCTTTCGCACGATCGCGCTGCCGCTCGCGCGCATCCGCTCGGTCGAGCGGCGACAGGAGGCGTTTCGCTCGCTGGGCTTGGTGAACATGCGCGACTCGCTGTCGATCGTCACCGACGACGGCGAGCGCATCGGTATCTTCAGCAACACCAGCGGACCCTCGAGCACGCTGCCGCTCGACGAGATCGCAGCCGCCATCGCGGCCGGCGCCGGCACGCCGGTGACCGACGACGGCACCGTGTGGACGAAGGGCGGCGGACTCTACGGCACGGCGGCCTCAGTGTGGACCGAAGCGCGGCTCGACGAACCCGGCGCGGCCAAAGCGCGCCGCACGGCCGCTCGGACGGTCCAGGTGTTCTTGGTCCTGTTCGTGCTCGTCATCGTCGTTCGATCCTGCAGCTGAGCGTCGCAAGGTAGGGTATTCCCCCATGGCGCGGGCCGCGCGCGTAGCGTACGCTTTCGTCCAGACACCCGGCCGATTCGGCGACGAACGGTCATCCGAGCTCGAAGGAGGTTCCTCGTGCAGGTTATCGCCAGGGTCGTTCTGGTATCCGCGCTGGTTGGTTTCGCGCTGTCGGCGCAGCCGTCGCCGTCCGCGGCTGCGCTCAACTTCGCCGGGAAGTGGAGCGTCAGCGGCACGATCGTCAGAGGAAACTTTTTCGGCAAGGTGAGCCCGGTCTGCGTGTTCAGGCAATCGGGCGACGCCCTCAGCGGCACCTGTCGCGGCCCCAACGGCATCGGGTCGGCGGCCGGCACGATCAATGCCAACCGCATCCTCTTCGAGTGGCACTCGATCGCGACGACCTCCATCGGCGTCACCGGCACCGAGATCTTCCACGGGGTGCTGGGCGGCGACGGCGTGATTCGCGGGACGTGGACGTTCTCGACCCTGCCCGGCGCCGTCGGAACGTTCACCGCGATCCGCGCCTGACGCCCGCCGGCGCTGGAGCGTGATGATTGCCCGGCATACCGCGACGCAGCGCTTGGGATGATCAGGGCGCCGGCGTCGATGCCGCCGGCGGCGGCGTCGCCGCGGGAACCGGTGCGAACGTTACCCGACGGATCACGTCGGCGACGGCGACGGACCCGTCGTCGTCGCGCGCGTACACGTAGATCAGTTGCGCGGTCGGCGTTTTGACGAGGAATTCGTACGACGTCGCGGGAGCGCGCCGGTCGACGTCGACCAGCGTGTACGTGCGCGGGCCAAACGCCGCGAGCGCGCGCAGCGCCGCGCGATGCGCCAGGCTCAGCCGGGCGCGGAAGTCGGGCCGCAGCTTCGTGTCGTCGATCGAGCCGCGCACGGCACGATCGAGCCACCCTCTCGCTTCGGCCAGTGCCGCGGCGCTGACGCCCGGCTTGGCGGCGGCGGGCGGCGTCTTCGGGGCGCGCGGCTTGGGACCCGGCGACGCCTTGGCCGAGGGAACGAGCACCGCATAGATCGAGTTGACCGCCTCGGTGTAGTCGTACGTACCGCTGTTGGCCAGCACGATGATCTGCAGGTGATCGTCGGGAAAGCGCGCGTCCTGGGTCGCGGCGCCGGTGGTATTTCCGCCGTGATAGACCATGCGATGACCGTTGGGCAGCTTCGTGACCTGGATCGCGAAGCCGTAGTCGGGGAAGTTCGCGTCGACCTTCACCGGGGTCATCATCTCGCGCTGCGAACGCGCCGACAGCAGCTTCCCGCCGTCGAGCGCTGCGTTCCACTTGGCCAGATCGTCGGGGTTGCTGATGATCGAGCCCGCGCCGCCGAACCAGGTGTAGTCGATGTGCAGCGCGTGCTCCCACGTCCCGAGCGCATAGCTCTCGTACTCGGTGGCGACGTCGGCATCGGTGTCGTCGCGCACGCGCACGTACGTCGACGTCATGCCGAGCGGGGTGAAGATGTGCGAGCGCAGGAAGTCGGCGTACCGGCTGCCGCTGAGGCGCTCGATCACCATTTGCAGCAGCATGTAGCCGGTGTTGGAGTACTGGCGTTTGGTCCCGGGCTTGAACACGAGCGGTTGGTGCACGGCGGCGGCCACGACCTGGGCCGGCGTCGCCGGGCGAGCCCCGACCTCGTCGAAGTCCTCGCGCGCGGTGAACTCGGCATAGCCCCCGGTGTGCATCAGCAGGTTGCGCAGGGTCACTTGGCGCGCGTGCGGGATCTCGGGAAGATACGCCGCGAGCGGCGCGTCCACGCGCAGCTTTCCCTGGTCCTGAAGCATCAGGATCGAGGTCGCGGTGAACTGCTTGGTGTTCGAGCCGATCGGATAGCGCGTCTGGTCATCGGGCTCGACGGCGTCCTCGACGTTGCGCAAACCGAAGCCTTTGCGGTACACGAAGGTGCCGTCGCGGAGGACGGCGATCTCGACGCCCGGCGTGATGCGCGTGTCGATCGACCGCCGGCCGATCGCGTCGATCGCGGCGGTCTGTGCGGCCGTCAGCCCACCCGCGGGCGGCGGCGACGCGACCTGACCGCGCGCCGGCGCGGCCGCCGCCAGGCCGCACGCCGCGATCAGTGCCAGCGAGATGATGATCCTCAACGTGGCCGTCCTTTCTTGGTCGCCGCCGTTATTTCGGACAAGGTCCGACATTTCGTTTGACGCGCTTTCTGCGCCGTGAGACTGCTTCCTTCGTGCGTTCCGGCGCGAATGGAACGCGCACTCAGCGCACCAGCGTCCAGCGCCCGACGTTCCAGACGGGCGACTCCGCTGCCGGCCGGAAGTTTCGCAGCGAGACAGGGACGACGTAGACCGCGTTCTGCTGCCACAGCGGGATCGACGGCAGCGCGGCCGCGACGCGCCGCTGCACCAGCGAAGCATAGTGCCGGCGCAGCGCCGGATCGTACGTCATCGTCCCCGCTTCGGCGGCACGGTCGGTCGCCGGGTCACAATAGCGACTGGTGTTGAAGCCGTTCGGCGCGACCTCAGAACAGCCGAAATACCATGACGTGTCGGGATCGGCCGGAGTGTAGATCTCCAGAAACGCGAGCTGGAACTTTCCGCCGTAGAGCGGACCGCCTTGGCCGGCGGGAGCGCGGAATTGGGTTGGATTGTACGACCGCAACGCAAGCTCGACGCCGGCCGCCCGCAGTTGCTGCTGCATCAGAAGTCCGAGCGAGCTCGCGGTCGCGTTGCCGGACACGAACGCGAACTGCAGGGCCAGCGGCCGGCCGCCCTTGTCGCGCGATCCGCCCGGTCCACGCCGCCAACCGGTCGCGTCGAGCGATGCCGCGGCGTCGGGAGGGTCGTAGGCCGGCAGTCGAATCGACGGGTCGTAGCCCCAGCTGAACAGCCCGCGGCCGGCACCCGCATACACTTGCGCACCTTTGGTGGCGTCGCGAACGATCCGCGGCAGATCGAGCGACTCCAGCAGCGCGCGGCGAACGCGCACATCGGCGAGATCGGGGTCGCGCAGGTTGAAGAACAGATCGCCGATCCCCGCCAGCGGAGCGCGAACCACGCGCTCGCCGGCGATCGTGCCGTACTCGGCGAGGTGGTTCGGGTCGGCGACCAGCGCGACGTCGAGCTCGCCGGTTTTCAGCTGGTTGAGAATCGTGTTCGAGTCGGGGACGAACTTCAGCTCGATCTCGCCGATCGCGGGCGGACCGGCGTAGTAGCTCGCGTTGCGCACCAGCCGCAGATGATCGCCGCGCACCCACTCGGCGACGCGATACGGTCCCGAGCCGATCGGGTCGCGATTGTATGCCGCCTGGTTGAGGTCGGGCTTGTCCGCCAGCAGGTGCGCCGGCAAGATTCCGTAGTTCTGGTTGGGCGCGAGAAACGTCGACAAGATGGGGGCATACGGAGCGCGCATGCGCACGCGCACCGTCAGCGGGTCGATCGCCTCGACCCCGGCGACGCGATCGTAGCCCGAGCGCGACACGACGTTGTTGCGCGGGTTCACGATCGCCCCGAACGTGAAGACGACGTCGGCCGCGGTCAGCGGGAAGCCGTCCTGCCACTTGACGCCGCGCCGCAGGTGGTAGACGATCGTCTTGCCGTCTCCCGAGACGCCGCCGTTCGCGCGCGTCGG
This sequence comes from Vulcanimicrobiota bacterium, assembly GCA_963738465.1. Classification (GTDB taxonomy): domain Bacteria; phylum Vulcanimicrobiota; class Vulcanimicrobiia; order Vulcanimicrobiales; family Vulcanimicrobiaceae; genus Vulcanimicrobium. The sequence continues at coordinate 31,164 of CAVTWP010000008.1, read as the reverse complement.
CACCTCGGACGCGACGTCGGGCTGCAGACGGTCGTGCTCGTCGAGCGTGAGCAAGTACGAGTACAGCATCGGCACGATCGTCGCGGTGGCGGCGCCGGTCAAGAACAGCGGGTTGAGCGAATCGGGCTCCTGCGGTTGGGCAACCGTCAGCCGGTCGGCCTTCGGCGCCCCGCTGCCGGCCGGATTGCAGGCTGCGAACGCTGCCGCGACCAGCACAGCCGCGAGGCGGCGGAATGGTGCCATGCCCGTCATCCGGAATATCGGACCGCGACAAAATATCGCTTGGCGCCCGCCGGAAAGCTCATCGACGATGAAACGTCCCTCCAAGACCCGCGAGATTCGCCAGAACGAGGTCGGCGAACCCGCCTTCACGGGCGCACCGAACGTCGGCCACATCCTCAAACGCATGCGCATGCAGCGCGGCCTGTCGATTCGCGACGTCGCCGACGGCAGCGGTTTGTCGGCGTCGTTCCTGAGCGCGGTCGAGCGCAGCGAGTCGGACGTCTCGATCGGGCGGCTGGCACGCATCGCCGAGTTCTTCGATCACGACCTCGGCTCGATGCTGGGCTACAGCACGCGGCTGTCGCGCCCGAGCTTCGTCACCAAGTCCCTGCGCACGATGATCAACCGCGGCCGCGGCATTCGCTACGAGCTGCTGCGGCTGCCGGGCCTGAGCCTCGAGCTCGCTCTGATCACGTTCGACCCGCGCAGCGGCTTTCGCGACGAGCTGACCCACGAGGGCGTCGATACCGTCGTGGTCACCTCCGGCGAGATCGTCCTGCGAGTCAACGAGGTCGACTATCCGATGCGGACCTCGGAGTGCGCGGTATTCTCCGGCGGGTACGCGCACGCGATGCGCAACGACTCCGCACGCCCCGCTTCGGCGGTCGGCGTCACGACCGCCCATATGTGATCGCCGCGACTCGACACTCACGGTCCTCCGAAGGTGTGGCGCAGCTGCAGGATCACGATCGACGGGCCGTAGTTCACCGCCGATGTCGGCCCGAGATAGCCGAACCCGCCCGACTGATGAGCGGCGCCGTTGGCGAGCGGCACCGGGATCCCGCTGAAGCTCCCGTACAGCGGCGCGTCGTTGGTGCCGAAGATGTTCGACACCGACAACTGCAAGGTCGTGTCCTTGGCCAGTGGGAAGCGCACCGCCCCGGAGAACACGGTGAACGCCGGGACGTTGAAGCTGTTGTTCGATCCGAAATATTGCATGCCGAGCATGTAGTAGGCGCCGGTGTGGGAGCGGAAGTTGATTTCGCCATAGCCGGTCGCGTACGGGATGCGGGCGGTGTTGAGCGCGTTGAAGCCGGTGCCGCTGGTCTGGAAGTTCACGAACGGGACGATCCCGAGGTTCGTCGTGTACGCCCCGGACGCGGTGTTGTAGAAGTTCGGCGGCAGCCCGTAGGTGTACGCGCGCTCGAGCGAGCCTTGCAGCCGAAATCCGAGGCCTACGATCGGCGTGCGCTCGAAGGCGAGCTCCACGCCCTCGAACCGCGCCTGTCCGAGATTTTCCGTCTGGGACACATAGAGCGGCTCGGTGTTCCCCGCGTCGAGGTTGCCCGGCGGCGGCGTGTACGTTCCGTTGAGGAACGTCGCCGGCAGGAACATGTTGTGCAGCGTCGTCTCGAAGATGTCCGCCGAGAACGAGGTCGCGCGGGGAAGGCGCTGGTCGAAACCGAGATCGAAGCCGAACGCGGTCTCGGGGCTGACCTGGCCGTTGTTCGCGTTCTGGGTGTAGGCCGTCGCCGCGCCGGGCGTATTCGCCAGCGGGGTCGTGCCGGCCGACGAGAGCAGCTGGATGTAGGGCGGCGCGATCGAGCCGCCGGCCGAGAACCGCAGCGCGGTGTCGGTCGAGGCCCGGAAGGTCAACGCCGCGCGCGGCTCATTGACCGTGTGCGTCGCATCGTGCCACGTGATGCCGCCGTCCCCGGTGTAGTGGCTGGCGTACGTCACCGCATAGTCGCTCAGTGACGCGCTCAGCTTCGGCGACAGCGCGAGCTGGGCGCGGCCGGAGATCGTGGTGAACTGCTGTCCCGAGCCGTTCGTGAGCGGGGTGGTGCCGCCGACCGCGCTCGCGTCGTGATGCGAACGATCGACGGCGAGCACGTACGTGTTCGGGCCGGCGACGTGATCGAGCTCGAGGGATTCGCCGCGCAGATAGTCCTGCTCGGAGATGATCGTCTCCTCGTTCGCGCGCGTGAACGTGGTGAGCTGGCCGTTGAAGTACGTCATGGTCGGCGCGACGCCAGGCCCGACGCCGCCGGGGGCGCAACCGCCGGCGCCGAACAGCGTGCCGGGCGGGCACAGCGGCGCGCCGCCCCACGCGTTTTCGGCGAACGAGTACGGCGTGTCGAGCGCGCCGGGCGAGAGCAGAACGTAGTCGTTCGTGTAGCCGGAGTAGAACCGCGCCAGCAGCGTGTTGGAGCTGCCCAGCGCGGTGTGGAGCTCGGCTTGCACGAGGTTCTGCTGCTGCCACGTCCGCGCGGCGAGATCTTCGGTGAGCGCGGCCGGGATCGGCCGTCCCGCGCCGACTGAGCCCGTGTAGCCGGCCGGCGGAGCGAAGAAGACCTCGCTCTGGTTCGACCCGTAGATCGGATAGACGTTGTCGCTCTGCACGCCGTCCTGGCCGAAGTCTTCCTGGCCGCCGAGATAGCTGACGGTCAGCGCCGTCTGCTCCGAGAAGTTGTAGCGCAGCTTGGCTAGCTCGTTGCGAGAAATGTAGCCGCTGTCGATGTGCGGGCAGCACGTGTAGATCGGCGCAGCCAGCCGCGCCTGGCCGATGATGCCGGTATACTGGGGCGTCGTGCCGGCGGCGACGCCGTATGGTGCCGCGACGAGCTGCTGGCCGTTTATGAACAGCGGTTGGGTGAGATCGCCGTAGGCCAGCGGGATCGACGAGCCGCCGAACCGGTCGTTCTGAAGCGGGCCCGGTGTTCCGTCGGTCGCGAACGCGAGCGCGTAGTCGAGCTTGTGGGACGGCAGCGAGCCCGTCGCCTGGAAGGCCGTGCTCACGCCGCCGAAGCCGTCGCCGCCGATCACCAGGGTCTGGCGCGGCGTGCGCGTCGGTTCGAGCGTGCGGTAGTTCACGCTGCCGCCGATCGCGTAGTTGATGTCGGTCGGCATCGCGCCGGGACCCTTGACGATCTCGACGTCCTGCAGCACCGCCGGATTGGGAAAGGTCGGCGAAAACGAGCCGTCCGAGGCAACCGACACCGGATGGCCGTCGATCAGCGACTCCGTCTCGTAGGGAAGCGCGCCACGAATCTGGGTGATCTCGGGGGAGCCGCGCGACGCCGCGCCGCCGCCGGGATTCGACACGACCCCAGGGGTCTGGTCGAGAACGCTCACCACCTGCAGCGCGCCCTGGTCGACGAACACTTGGTTCTGGACGACGTAGACCGCGGCCGGCGTCGTGTTGATCGTCGCCCGGCCCGCCGTGTTGCTCGACACGTGACCGATCTGCTGCAGCGACGAGAACGAGGACGCCGTCAGGACCGCGTTCACGGTGGTCGGCGAACCGGCCACGACGAACACGTCCTGCTGTTGGGTCGCCGCGAAACCGGATTTCGTCAGGACGATCGTATACGCTCCGGCCGGAACGTTCGAGAAGCCGAAGCTCCCGGCGGCATCCGACGTCGTCGACGCCGCGAGCGGTCCTTGCAGCGTCACCGCCGCGCCCGCCACCGGCGCTCCGTCGGCGGAGACCACCGACCCGGCGATGCTGCCGGTCACCGGTGTTTGCGCGCCGGCGGGCGAACCGAACGCCAGCAGTGACGGAAGCGCCAGTGCCAGCGACAGTGCGGCCGGCACGGCCCGTCGCAAGATCCGAGTGACGTTCATCGGGGGCCCATCCTAACTCTCGACGGCTCCGCCGTACGTGATTACGCACGGTCGAATCCATGACGGCGACCGATATTTCGCATAGCAGGCGAGATATCGTCTGGCGCGCTTCTCGTTCGCCGGCTGCGGTCCTGCAAGAGGAAGCCATTCTCTCGCTGCGAATGCTCGGGCTTCGGCGTAGCGACGAAATTTCGGTCTCGCTACGATATTTCTCAGACATGAGCGGCATGCCGGCGCGCTCAGGAGACCAGGATGCAACCGCTCAGGTCCGCGACATCGACAGCGCGGCGCTACGCCGTCCTCACCGGCGGTCTGCTCACCGACATCCACGGCAAGACCGCCCAGGGCGTGATCCGCTACCGTCCGGGCGAAGTGGTCGCGGTCGTCGATGCCGTGTATGCAGGCCGCCGCGTGGTCGACGCCGTGCCGAGCCTCCGCAGCGAGGCGCCGATCGTGGCGAGCTTCCGCGAGGCGCTGGCCCTCGGGCCGACCTCGCTGCTGGTGGGCGTCGCGACCGACGGCGGGCGCATCCCGCCGGCGATGCGCGAACCGATCCTGGCCGCGGTCGACGCCGGGCTCGAGATCGTCAGCGGGCTCCACGAGCTGCTCAACGACGATCCCGAGTTCGTGGCGCGCGCGCGCCGCTCCGGCGCGCGGCTGTGGGACGTGCGCATCCCGCCGTCGGACATCGGCGTGTTCAGCGGCGCCGCGTACGGCGTGAAGCAGGACGTCGTGCTCGCTGTCGGGACCGACTGCGCGGTCGGCAAGATGACCGCGATGCTCGAGATCGAGCGCGCCGCGCGCTCGGCCGGAACGCAGGCGGAGTTCATCGCGACCGGTCAGACCGGGATCATGATCACCGGCTACGGCATCGCGGTCGACCGCGTCATCGCCGACTTCGTCACCGGCGCGGCGGAACGGCTGATCGTCGACGTGCCGCCGCGCGCCGAAGTGCTGCTGGTCGAAGGGCAAGGCGCGATCTTCCACCCAGCCTACGCGCCGGTGACGTTCGGCCTGCTGTACGGCAGCGCGCCCGACGTGCTCGTCCTCTGTCACCGTCCCGAAACGACGCACATCCAAGGCTACGGCACGCTGATCCCGGACCTCCCGGCGATGGTGCGCGCGCACGAAGACCTCGTGCGGCGGCTCAAGCCCGCCGCGGTCGCGGCGATCGTGCTCGATACCTCGGCGCTCGGCGCCGAGCAGGCGGCAGCGGTCATCGCCGACACGGCCCGAGCGACCGGTCTGCCGGCTGACGACCCGGTGCGCTTCGGCGCGGGGAAGCTGTGGTCGGCGGTAGCCGCGGCACTGCTCGCGACGCCCAAAGCGCGCCGTCGCGAACGGACCCGCGAAACGACGCGCGCCGAACCTTAATCGCCGAGCGCGCGCGCGATCGCGAGGGCGGTCTTCTCCACGCCGCCATGGCTTGCGTTTGTGAGCACGATGACGTCGAGGCCCGTATCGGGGAAGGTCGCGTTCATCGCGTTGCCGCCGATCACGCCGCCGTTGTGCCAGATGATGCGGCGCCCATTGCCGATGCCGATCGCCCAGCCGAACGCATAGCCGTGCAGCAGCGCCAGCTTCGAGGCCGGCGCCGGCAGCTTCGGCGCCGTCGTCATCACTGCGACGGCCCGCGCGTCGACGACCTTGCCGCCGAAGAACTCACCGTCCCAACGAATCAGATCCGCGACGTTCGAGGCGAGCGCGCCGGCCGCGTTGGCCCAGGCCATCGGCATGTCGGGCACCTCGACGAACGCGCCCTTCGCATAGACGTAGCCCCGCGCGACGTCGCTGCCCGGTGGGATCAACGTTCGCAAGTACTCCGTCGCGAGCAGCGACTGCGGACCCAGGATGGCGCCGCGCAGCGCCCGTTCGTAGGGTTGCCCCGTCACCGCCGCGATCAGCTCGCCGAGCAGCATGTAGTTGGTGTTGCTGTAACGGAACGTCGAACCCGGCCTGAAGAGCAGTGGACGGCCGGCGATGCGGCTCACGAACTGCGCCGTGCTCGAGCCCCAGATCGCAGCGCCCGGATCCTTCTCGGGCAGCGCGTCGGCATAGTCCGGCAAGCCGCTGGTCTGATCGAGCAGATTGCGCACGGTCAGCTCGCGGGCGTGGGGCGCGGCCGGCAGATAGGTCGACAGCCGTGCGTCGATGTCGACCTTCCCGGCAGTGGCCAGCTGCATGACGACCGCGGCGGTGAACTCCTTGGTGATCGAGCCGACCGGATAGACCGTCGCCGCATCCGCCGGCAGACGGTGCTCGCGGTCGCGCAGGCCATAGCCGCAGGCAAACAGCGTGCGGCCGTTGCGGCCGACGCCGATCGACATTCCGGCGACGTGCTCGCGCGCCAGCGCGCGCTGCGCGATCGCCGTGATCGCCGCGACCCGATCGGCGGTAAGGCTGCCGGTGCACGCCGCCGCTTTTGCGGCGAGCGCGAGAAACGCGGTCGCCGCAAACGCGGCCCGTAGGGCAGCGGAGGCAACCATACATTTCCTCCTCGCCGGAGCGGAGCGGAGCGAAGCGCAGCGAAGAAGCGATTATATCACACATCCAACGATATTTCGCAAGGGCCCACGCGCGCGGTCGCCGAAGCAGCGGCGGTGCAGTTCACCGAAGGGGCCGCGCCGCACGCTCGCCTCATCCCGGCCTTGGCGAGCTTCGCGGAGCGCACCGGTGGTACGGTGGGCGTCGCGGCGGTGCACGTCGAGTCCGGGCGGCGCGTGCTGTACAACGACAACTGCCCGTTCCCGATGGCCAGCACCTACAAGATCCCGATCGCGGCGTACGTGCTCGCGCTGGCCGATCGCGGGCAGCTCGCGCTCGACGAGCTGATCGCCATCGAATCACCGGACTTCGTCATCGGCGGCACGATCGGCGACCGCCTGCGTCCGGGCGAAGCCGCGTTCTCGGTGCGGCTGCTGCTCGAACGGATGCTCATCGAGAGCGACAACAGCGCGACGGACGCGCTGCTGCGGATCGCCGGCGGCCCGGCGGCGGTCACCGCGCACCTGCGCGGGCTGGGTTTGCCCGCGATGCGCGTCGACCGCCCGACCGGCGCGATCCTCGGCGACGCCTATGCGACGACGTTTCCGGACGGCGCGCGAAGCGCGCTGGGAGTACTTCGAACGCACGCGGCTGCCCGAAGGGCTCGGCGTGCCGGCCGCCGCCGCCGAGCGCTTCGACCGCGACGAGCTCGACCTCACCACGCCGGCCGAGATGACCGCGCTGCTCGAACGGCTGCAGCGCCGCGATCCGGCGCTGCTGTCGAAGGCGCGCGCGGACCAGCTGGTGTCGATCATGGAGCGCTGCTCCACCGGCGGCGCGCGCCTGCGGGCGCTGCTGCCGTCCGGCACGGTCGTCGCCGACAAGACGGGCACGTTCGGAGGAACCGTCAACGACGCCGGGATCATCACGCTGCCCCAGCGCGGCGGGCATCTGATCGTGTCGGTGTTCATCCGCAGCGCGACGGCCGACACCGCAAGCTGCGAGCGCGTCATCGCCGAGATCGCGCGGACGCTGTTCGACTACTTCCTGTTCGCGTGAGCGCCGGCGGCCGGCCGGGCGTCCAGCCGCGCGCAATGATCGTGCTGAGCTCGGCCCGGTTCGACGCGCCGGCCGACGCGTAGATCCGCTGCAGCCGCTGCTCGACGGCGCGAACCGTGACGCCGAGCTGATCCGCGATCGCCTTGTTGGTGGCGCCGCTGACGACCAGACACGCCGTCTCCCAGTCGCCGGCAGCGGCCGAGCCGGCGCGCCCGCGCGGGCGTCCGCGCCGGGCCGGCGCGCGATCGAGCCGCGCGACGTCGCCGCGCGCGCCCATCGCTTCGTAGAGCCGGCGCGCTTCGGCGGCGCGTCCGCCGAGCTCGACGCATTCGGCGGCGTAGTAGTTCCAGTCGCAGGCGCGAAACGCCAGCTCGGCTTCGACCGCGTAGCGCGTCGTCGCTCCGACGTCGCCGCGCCGGCGCGCGCGCAGCGCGGCGAGCAGCGCGCGATGCGCCGCGGCGACGGCGTGGTGCGGCGGATACGCGCGCAGCATGGCGTCGAGCCGCTCGAGGTCGGCGTCGTCGCCGAAGCGGCCGACCTCGCCGACCAGGCACCACGCCGTCTCGATGCTCGACAGCGCGCGCAGCGCGCGCCGCAGTAGCCCGCTCGCTGCGTCGTCGCGGCCGTCGCGGCGCAGCCGGATGCTGCCGGCGGTGGCGACCGGTCCGATCTTGCTCGGCTCGCGCGAGCGAAACGCGGCCTCGACGTCGAGCTCGGCGAACGCCCGTGTTGCGAGCTCGCCGTCACCCGACGCGGTGCCGACGATGGTGCCGACCCAGGCGCGCTTGAGCCGCGACTCGCCGCGCAGGCGCTCGGTCCGAAACGCCGCGGTGACCAGCTCGGCGGCAGTGCCGACCTCGCCCAGCGTGAACGACGCCCAGGCCGCACTGAGCTGCTCGAACGGCACCTCGCAAACGAGGCCGGCGCCGCGCGCGAAGTCGGCCGCGGCGGCGTAGCGGTCGCGGGCGTCGCGCATGCTGCCGTGCAGCTGCGCGACGTAGCCCGACAGGTGCAGCTTGTTGCGCGTCGACAGCGCGTCGTGCTGCCGCGCGGCCAGCTGCGAGGCCAGCTGCATGTAGTGCACGGCCGATCCCGTCTGCGCCGTCGGCGGATGAACGAGCGCGGTGGCTTCGAGAAACGCGGCGACGCCGTCGATGTCGAGTGCGGCGCTCGAACGCTCGACGGCTTCGAGTAGCGCGGCACTGGCCGTGCTGTCGCCGACGCTCGCGCACTGCACGGCCAGCGCGAGCGCAGCCCGCACCCGCGCGGGCGATCGTTCCGGCAGAGCCGAGCCCACCACGCCGCGCGACAATTCCATCGCCGCGTCGGTCTCGAGGTCGTTCCACAACAGCCAGGAGAGGCCCAGCGCCGCGTCCGCGGCCGTCTCGTCGTCGCCGGCGGCGGCCGCACGACGAAGCGCGTCGCGCAACACTGTCTGCGCGTCTTCGCGCGCGCCCAGCGTGTCCAGCACGATGCCCAGCACGAGCGATGCGCGCGCGTCGGGCGGTACGAGCGCAGTGTACACGCTCAACCAGCGGCGCGCGCGCGGCCATGCCGTGCGCGCGGCCGCGCGCATGCCCAAGCGCCGCATCCGTTGTGCATAGGCCACGTCGCGCTCCGTTCGGGAGCGCTGCTTATCGGCCCCTCGCAAAGCAGCGCACCTGGCGCCGACACGTTTCCGTCATCGTAGCGCCGGGGCGAGCGGCCGGCGGTCTATGAGCGGGCCGTCGAGTCGACCACGCCGGACGCGCCCCTTTTCTTGACGCGCGGCGCTGAAACATGGAAGATTAGCGTACAGCCGGTTCCAGCACAAGGAGCAGTCCGGGAGTTCACGGCGTGGTCGCGCCGCGCAGGCCGCGACCAGCCTGCGGATTCTGATCGCTGGAACACGAGGACGCCGCCATGAGCACGTGGGTCCCCTTCATCGTCTTCCTCGTCATCGGAGCCGCGTGGACTATCGCGTGGGGCTGGGCGGTCGCGCGAACGAGCGGCCCGACCGCGACGTTCGACGCCGCCTATCAGGCCGCGGGACGCGTGCGGCGGCGGCTCTTCGCCGTGTTCGGCATCGCGCTGGCGGTGCTGTTCCTGGTCTTCGGTTTGGTGGCTTCCCTACCGCAGCATCGCGGCAGCCCGCTTGGGGCCACCCGCCGTGAAGGTGGCGGTCACCGGCTCGATGTGGCAGTGGACGCTCAGCCGCGCCGGGGTTCCGGTCGGCGTGCCGGTCGAATTCGACGTGACCGCCTCAGATGTGAACCACGGGTTTCGGGATCTACGATCCGGCCGGCCGCATCGTGGCACAAGTGCAGGCGATGCCCGGTTTCACCAACCAGCTCATCGTCCAGTTCAAAGCGCCCGGCAAATACAGCGTGCGGTGCCTGGAATATTGCGGCGTTCCGCACATCGACATGGTCACCACGTTCGAGGTGAGGTAGAGGGGAGAGTTCGTAGATGGCGACCGTTCTGAACGGGCACAATGGCGCAGCACTTCGCGTCGCGCTCGTCTACCTGTACGTCGGATTCGTCCTGTTCCTCGTGATGGGGCTGCTCGGCCTGTCGATGCGGCTCGCGCACGCAGGCGCGATGCCGCTGGAGCCCACGCTCTACGACGAGTTCTTCACACTGCACGGCGCCGGCATGATCGGCGCAATCCTGCTCGGCGCGATGGGCGGCATCATCGCGGTGCTCAGTCCGCGGATCCGGTTCCATCTCCGGCTGCTGTGGATCGGGTTCGTCGTGTACGTGCTGGGTGTGTGCTACATCCCCATCGCCGTTCTACTCGGAGGATTTTCGGCCGGTTGGACCGTGCTCTACCCGCTGCCCGTGGCGTACAATGCCGGCTGGACGCCGTGGTCGACGTTCGCTTTTCTCCTCGGTTATCTCTTCGTGGCGCTCGGCTTCGCGGTCTGGTGTCTGGCGGTGCTGCTGGGAACATCCGCAGCCTACGGCGGAGTCGCGCGCGCGCTGGCGTGGCCGCTCCTGTTCTCGCGTGACCGCCAGGCGACCGACGCCGAGACGCTGCCCTATCTTCAAGACATCGTGGCAACGGTGATCGCGCTCTACGGGATCGTCTCGATCCTCCCGGGTGCCGCGTACCTGCTTCCTCTGTTTGGCCAAAACCTCGGGTTGACCGGCGAAGTGAACGCGCTGGTGATGAAAAATCTCGTCTTCCTGTTCGGCCACAATCTGGTGAACCTGACGATCTATCTCGGTGCCGGTCTGGTCTACGCAATCCTCCCGCTGTACGCGGGTCGCCCGTGGAAGACGTCGTGGCTCAGCGTCTTCGCGATCAACCTGCTGTTCATCTCGATGTTGCTGCCGTTTTTCCACCACCTGTACCAGGATTTCGCGAACTCCGTCCCGCTGGCGCTCATCGGGGAGTTCGGATCGTATCCGTCCAGCTTGCCGGTGCTGCTCGTCACGGTCCTGGGCGGGCTGCTACTCGTGCACCGTTCGGGTATGCGCTGGTCGGTGCCGTCGATCCTGATCCTGATCGGGTTCTGGGGCTGGGTGTTCGGCGGCATCGGCGCGCTCGTCGACGCGACGATCCCGGTCAACCAGATTTACCACAACACGCTGTGGGTCCCGGCGCATTTCCATGCGTACTATCTGCTCGGCGCGGTCGCGTTCGTGTGGGCCACCTTGTACCATCTCACGACGGAGCTGAGCGGCCGCGCCGAGCCGAGCCTGAGCCGCGCCGCCGCGTGGCTCTACGGGATCGGTGGTGCCGGCTTCGTCCTCATGTTCTTCATCGCCGGCGCGATGGGTATGCCGCGGCGCTATGCGGTTCCGGTCCCGGGGACGGGCGAGACGACGACGGCAGCGATCGCCTCCGGCTTCACGTTGCTCCTCACGCTGGCGCTGGCGGTGCTCGCATACGATCTCGTGCGCAAGCTCGGTCCGGCGTGGCGGCGCACGCAGCTGACCCCACAGGCCGCGGCGACGACGGCGGACTGAAGACTTTTCGGCGCGTTCCGGGCCGAGGGCTCAGCCGTGACGTGGCCCGCATTCGCCGTCGACTGGCACTGGCGCCCCGACGTCGTCGTGGTCCTGGGCGCCGTGAGCCTGCTGTACACGTCGGGCTGGGTGAACCTTCGGCGACAGGGCTGGGCGCATGTCGCGACGGTGTGGCGGCTCGCCGCTACCTTGATGGGCTGGGGCGTCGTCGGGCTGGCGCTCGTCTCTCCGCTGGACGCGTTCCAACGGCTGCATCTCTCCGTTCACATGGTCCAGCACGAACTGCTGCTGGTGGTGGCTCCGCCCCTCGTATTGTCCGGGCACCCGCTGCCGGTCGCCCTCTGGGCGTTGCCGGACGGCGCGAGGTCGTGGGCCGGACGGCTGATCGGGCCGCGCGCACCGCTGCGCCATGCCCTCGACCTGCTGACGTCGCCGCTACCGGCGTGGGCCGCCTCGACGGCCATTTTGTGGATCTGGCACCTGCCCGTCGCGTACGACGCCGTCGAGAGCAACGGGATGCTCCACAACGCGCAGCACCTGTGCTTCTTCGCGGCCGGGTTGATCTTCTGGTGGCCGGTGATCGCCGCACCACCGGTCTCGCGACGGTTGAGCCTGCCGGTGCTGGCCGCCTATTTGGTCGCCGGAATGATTCAGCGCTCACTGCTCGGCGCGCTGATCACGCTATCCGATCACGTACTCTATCTTCACTACAACGAACTGCCGGGAATCACCGCGACGTCGGCACTCGGCGATCAGCATGTCGCGGGCGCGATCATGTGGTTCGGGAGCGGGCTGGTGCTGCTGGCCGTCACGCTGATCTTCATCTGGCGTGCTCCCGACGGCTCGCCGGCTTCGGAACGCTTCAGATGCGGAGGCTAAACGGCCCCTCCCCAAAGCGCCTTCGGGGCCGAGACGTATCCGGCGTCGTAGCTCACCGGCGGCTCGCGGTCGGCGGTCAGCACGAGCGGACCGTCGAGATCGACCACATCGCAGAGTTGGCCGAGCAGCGTGCCGGGCGCCATCGCGAGCGACGTGCCGTTCATGCAGCCGACCATCACGCGCATGCCGCGCTCGCGCGCGGCCGCGGCCATCGCCAACCCGCGCGTCAGCCCGCCGCACTTGTCGAGCTTGATGTTGACGACGTCGAAGCGGCCCGCCAGCCGCTCGACGTCGGCGATGTCCTGCGCGCTCTCGTCGGCCGCGGTCGGGATCGGCGACCGCAGCCCGTCCATCTCGCCGTCGCGGTCGCGCGCGAACGGCTGCTCGAGCAGCTCGACGCGCGCCTCGACCAGCACCGGCATCAGCGCCGCCAGCGTCGCCGGCGCGAAGCCCTGGTTCGCGTCGACGGCCAGCCACACGTCGGGCCGCGCCGCGCGGACGGCCCGCACGCGCTCGGCGTCGAGCTCCGGGTTGCCGGTCAGCTTGAGTTTGAGCGCGCGCGCGCTCGCATACGCGCGCGCTCGCTCCACCATGCGCTCGGGAGCGTCCGCGCCGAGCGTCATGGTGGTCAGCACCGGACGCGGCGGCGGCAAACCCGCCAGCTGCCACGCCGGCGAGCGCTGCTGCTTCGCTTCGAGATCCCACAGCGCGCAGTCGACCGCGTTGCGCGCGCCGCCGGCCGGCAGGACGTCGAGCAGCTCGTTGCGGCTGATCCCGCCGCGAATGACGTCGCTCGCGCGCAGCACCTGCTCGCGGCAGCGCGTCACGGTGTCGGCGTTGTAGTACACGCCCGAGGACTCGCCGCGCCCCCGCAGCGCGCCGTCGCTCAACTCGACCACGAGCACCTCGGACTCGGTGAACTCGTAGCCCGTGATCGCGAACGGGTACTTCAGCTTCCAGTGTTCGATCGTTGCCGAGAGGCCAAGCTCAGTCCGCACGCTGGAACAGCGCTCCTTCGACGCGCCCGTCCTTGCCCAGCACGTAGTAGTAGTTGACCACCGAGTGCGGGAACGTGAGCAGGTAGGGGTAGACGAGCTTGCCGCCGCGGTAGAACATCCCGCCGAACACCGCGCTGCGCAGCGCGCCGACCGCCGCGACGCGCTGCGTTTCGGCCCGCGCTCCCTTGAGGCCGGCGTTGAACTCGGCGGTGAAGCGCGGCGAGCGCGCGACCGTTCCCGCCTCCATCTGCGCGACGAGCGCCAGCGCGGCGCGCCGAATCGCCGGATCGTCGCCGGGGGCGCCGGCCGGCGCGCCGGGGACGGGCGGATAGAACAGCGCGATGATCTGCTTGATCAGCCAGTACTGGTAGAACGCGTCGCTGTTGCTCACCAGCACGACGGCGAAGTGCTGGTCGGGCAGCGTGCCGTTGACGCTCTTGAAGCCGTATTGCGCGCCGCCGTGATAGACGTAACGCCGCCCGTTGAGCTCGTCCAGCTCGAGCGCGAAGCCGTAGCCCGACGTCGCGGTCTCGCCTTGTGCCTTCGGGATCGTGGTCATCTCGCGCCACGACGCCGCGTCGACGACGCGCCCGCCGTCGAGCGCGGCGTCCCATTTCATGAGATCGACCACGCTGGCGTTCACGTCGCCGTCGCCGAACCCGAAGTCGTCGGGCGTGCGCGGCACGGCGACGATCGCCTTCCCGTTCCAGCTGTAACCGGTCGCGCCGTCGGGGACGCCCGACGGCAGGCGATGGATCGACGCATCGGTCATCCCGGTCGGCCGGAACAAGCGCTCGGTGACGAAGCGCCCGTACGGTTCGCCGCTCACCCGCTGCACGATCAGCGCCAGCAGCACGTAGTTGGTGTTCGAGTACTCGTAGCGCGAGCCCGGCGCAAACGCCAGCGGGAGCTTGCGCACCAGCGCAAAGTCCTGGAGGGGACCCGCGTCGTGCGGGACATTGGGCAGGTCGGTGTAGTCGGGGATCCCCGACGTGTGGTTGAGCATCTGCCGCAGCGTGATGCGCGCGCCGTACGCGTAATCGGGGAAGTAGCGGCTCAGCCGGTCGTCGACGCTGAGCTTTCCGGCCTGCGCCAGCAGCATGATCGACGCGGCCGCGAACTGCTTGCTGGCCGACGCGATGTTGTACACCGTGTGCTCGTCGGCGCGCGCGCGCTGTGCCAGCTGCCGGTAGCCGTAACCACGCGCGTAGATGACGGCACCGTTCTGTTCGACCGCGACCGCCAGCCCCGGAACGTGCTGGTGGACCATGGCCGCCTCGAGCATCGCGTCGATCCGCGCGGCGGTCGCCGGCCTCACCGCGGCGGTCCGGATCTGGGCCCGGGTCGTGCCCGGCGCGGCAACGGCGAGCGCCGGTAACAGCGCGGCGGCGACGAGTCGCTGCAACTTCATCGAGTCGAACCTCTCCTTACGGGACGCGGGTGAGCACGGCGTTGTCGCCGTCGCCGACCTTGACGGTGCGCGGCGTGCCGGTGTCGTCGAGGGTGAACGTGACGTACGGATCGTCGAATAGACCCGGCGAGTTGGGCACCACGCGAAACGTGTCGTAGTCCCAATGCTCGAGCCGCCGCTCGCCGCCCAGCACCGAAAGCGACAGACCCTTGGCGTCGGCGCGCACGACCGCGTCGCCGTAGTAGTCGTTGCGGTACGTGCCCGCGTAGCGCGCGAGCGGGAGGGTGGGATGCGTGCCCTTCACGCGCTTGGCCTGAGCGGCGTGCAGCTGCGCGTAGGCCGCGGTGAGCAGCTTCTGGTAGCTCGCCAGCATCTCGGCGCTCCAGTCGCGCGACGGCGCGCCCAGAATCTCGTCGAACGCGCGATATTCCAGCGCGACCGGAACCTCGCCGTCCGCGTTGCTGAGGATCACCACGCCGGCATGCAGGTCCGGGATGAGCCCGACCTGCGCGGCGAAGCCCTGGATGTCGCCGGAGTGCGAGATGATGCGGTGGCCGCGATAGTCCGAGATGAACCAACCCATGCCGTACTCGGTGTAGGCGGCCTCGGGAAAGTACAGCGAGTAGGGGAGGCCCCGCGGCACGACCATTTGCGGCGACATCGTCTCAGCCAGCGTCGCGCTCTGGATGATGCGGTGCCCGTGGTACGCGCCGCCGTCGAGCAGCATCTGCACCCAGTGCGACATGTCCGCCGCGCTCGAGTTGACCGAGCCGGCCGGACCGGCGAGGTCACCGTCGACCGTTGGAATGACCTGCAGCTTCCCTTCGGGCGCCTCGTGCGCCGCCGAACGGTCCGGCGACGCCATCAGCTCGTGGTAGGTCGTCGTCGTCGACGTCATGTCGAGGCGACGGAAGATCCGGTCGCGCACGAAGGTGTCCCAGCTCTGCCCGGTCACCGCCGCGATCGTCTGGCCGGCGACGATGTAGCCGAGATTGCTGTACGCGAACCCGCTGCGGAACGGCGGCGAGAGCGCACGGTAGCGGATGCGCCGCACGATCTCGTCGCGCGAAAGCGTGCTCCCGTCGCCGAACAGCTCGTAGCCGCCGGTGAGGCCGCTGCGGTGGGTGAGCATGTCGCGCAGCGTGATCTCGCGCGTGATCCACGCGCTCTGCATGGCGAACCACGGAAGCGCTTTGACGACCGGATCGTCCCAGCCGACCTTCTTGTCGTCGACGAGCATGCCCATCGCGGTGGCGGTGAACGCCTTGGAGGTCGACGCGATCTCGAAGACCGTGTTCGCGTCGACCGGCGCCGCTTCACCCAGCGTGCGAACGCCGTACCCTTTGACGTAGCTGCGGCCGTCCTTGACGATCGCGATCGACGCGCCCGGCACGTTCCACTCGTGCAGCGACTTGGCGACGTAGGCGTCGAAGCCGGCCGAGACCAGCGGGGCCGCGCCCGGCGACTGTGCCGCGACCGGCCCGGCCGCGCAGGTGGCACCGAGCGCAAGCGCGGCGGCGAGCACGACGGCGGCGCGCGCGTTCGGCCGAGTCGTTGGTACGAATCCCATCGGCTCGAGCATCGCGCGCCGCGAGCGCGAATCCTGCGCCGTGCGATTTTAATAGTGGATTACCGAACTCTGGCGTCCGAGAACTCGAGACCGGGCGCCGGTCTGCGCGGCTCGGCTTTCGGCTAAAGTTGATCGCGAAACGCTGTCCGCGCGGGTGGCACGGTCGCCACGCAGTCTGCCGCAGCCCAAATGGGAAACAGAAACTGCGTGGCGCCACGAGTGCTATCAGAGGCAGTGAGTGATCGAAAGACCGCTAACGTGCGCGGCTGCGCGCGGCGATTCGATCGGTGTGTACGATGGGATCAAGGACTGATTGACCAATCGGTCTATATCGCCGCTGCTTAAGTGGCGGTAGAAGTCGGCACGTTTCAGAAACGCCTCGAGTGCCGTCTTTTGTTGCAGGTCGAGTGCTACCGCGGTCCTGCGGGTGAAATAGCGGTGACCATCCTTGAGGTTATAGATGTATGCGATGACGTCGCCGTTTAGGCTGACGCGATCAATCGAGGTCACAACTTGCCCGCTCTCAGAAGGTGGCGTCAGGCCGGGCATCTCTGGAAACTGCTGCGTCAGTCCGAAAACGCCCCGACCGTCACATCGCGGTCGCGGCGTCGGCGTTGCGACCGGCGCTGTGTAATAGATCAGCACTTAGACTTCACGATCTGCGTCAGCGCAGTCATCGTCCTGAATGGCACCGGGAGCTGTTGCTGCGTCGTACCGAGCATCTTGGCGAGTCCTTGGACGACATTAAAGACACTCCCCTTGAAGGGGAACAGTGGGCCGCTGCCCGTGGACGCGCTCACCGCGCCAGCACTGACGCTAAATGTAAACGCGAACTGGAAGTATTCTTGGCCTCCATACGTTTGATATTCCCATCCGATCACTTGCTGGCCAGAGCCGACGACGACCGCGACCTCAAGCTCTCCGCTGATCCGATTACTGTGTTGGTTGTTTATCGCGTCCGACGCAGGTTGGTCGATGTTCTTTGCGCCTGTACACGTTCGCGCCGCAAATGCCACGAGGCAGGCCAATTGGATGTTGTCAACGTTGCCCGCTGCGCAGGTTGCCGAGCCCGCATCACCTCCGCCGGCATAGCCGCCTGTCTGCGTGTAGTCGTTGGAGATCCACATCGAATTGCACGTCGTGCCGAGGTAAAGATCGTCAGCGGGATTCTCGACGCCCGGCACCGTCTCGAGGAACCAGTCCGAGCAGTCGTAGGGGACGAACGCCTGGGGATGCCGGACGGTCGAGCCTGGCGCTACCGCAGCGGACTGTGCGTGAGAGCAAATGTCGTCGGTAACGGGGCCACCGCCGCCACCAGCTTTGCCGGTATTGGACGTCCCGCCGAACTCGATAATGCTTGCACCCAAGTCATAGTTCGCTTCCAATGAAATCGCCGAGTAGAATGTCGGCGAACTGTTGCTCGGTAGTCCGCTTTGCGCCGTATCCGAACGGTGTCGAGCAATAGATGCCTGGGGCGTCGACGACGACGAAACGCATGAACCTTGCTTCGTGACCGACGGGATCGTCGATCCCGACTGAATCGAGCAAGCTGCAAATGAAATACTAAATGTTGCGGCAATTCATGCCGCAAATGAACCTTCTCACTTGGCACCCCTCCAGCACACCCTTGAGTAACAAGACGTTCGGACACTAACCAGCGCCGCCCATGATCCCGCCTTTTAACTGACCGCACGAAGCATCCTTCTCAAGAGGATTCGGCATAGACCCGTTTCGTACACTGACCCGGCTCCTCTCTTAGGCTCGCGCAGAAGATCAGCAGAATCGGTTGGAGCCCGAGCCTTGGCGAAGCGGGCAGGTCGAACCCGCCGTGCTACGAAATTTCGGCCGGCGTTCGATATGTCGCAGGAACCCGCCGTCCAATGATCCGCCGCGCCCTGCTGCGTGCCGCGTTGTGCGGCGCGCTCGCGCTGACGGGCTGCGCGTCGGCCGGCGGCGGCGCGACGCCGGTCTTGACGCTGGGTGAGCTCACCGAGCCGGCGTCGCTCAACCCGCTGCTGCTCGAGGGGACGATCTCGGCGATGGTCGGTTCGCTGCTGTACTCGTTCCTGCTCACCAACGACGCGAACGGGAACCTGATCCCCGACGCCGCGGTCGCCGTCCCGACGCTCGCCAACGGCGGGATCTCGCCCGACGGCCTGCGGGTGACCTACCATCTTCGGCCCGGGATTCGCTGGCACGACGGGCGCCCGCTGACGGCGCGCGACTGCGTCTTCACCTTCCACGCGATCATGAACCCGCGCAACAACGTGCCGGATCGCCACGGCTACGATCAGATTGCCGCCGTGACCGCGCCCGACGACACGACCGTCGTGCTGCGGCTGCGCCGGCGGTACTCGCCGATCACCGACACCTTCCTCGCGCTCGACAACAACTATCCGATCCTGCCGGCGCACCTGATGAAGGGACTGCCGGACCTCAACCACCTCGACCCTGCGCGGTATACGGTCGGCTCGGGCCCGTTCCGGTTCGTCGAATGGCAGCGCGGCGATCATCTGACGCTGGCCGCGAACGAGGCCTATTTCCGCGGCAAGACCGGCATCGCGCGACTGGTGATCCGGTTCGTTCCAGAAGCGGCGACAATCCTCAACCAGCTGCGCACGCACGAGCTCGACGGCGCGCTCGAAGCCACCGATCCGTCGCTGCTCGCGCCGCTGCGCGCAGTCCCCGGCCTGCGCGTGACGACGGCGCCGATGTCAGGCGTGCTCAACCTCTACTTCAACGTGCAGTCCGGGCCGACAGCCGACGTGCGGGTGCGGCGCGCGCTCGTGCGCGCGATCGACGCCGACCTGATCACACGCCGCGCGACGCTGGGACTGTTCGGTTCGGCCGGTGCGATGCGCGGCCTGTTCGGCGGCTACGCAGCCGACGTCGCGCCGCCGGCGTTCGATCCGGCCGCTGCGCGCGCGATGCTCGATGCCGCCGGCTGGAAGCGCGGGCCGGACGGGATGCGGGCCGACAACGGGCGGCGGCTGTCGCTGGTTCTGGCCTACATGAACGGCCGTCCGATCGCCACGGTGATCGCGACGCAGATTCAGGCCGAGCTGCGCCAAGTCGGCGTCGAACTCGTGCAGCGCGGATATGTTCCCGCGCAGTTCCAAGCGCCGGCGAACGCCGGCGGGCCGATGTTCGGCGGACGCTTCGATCTGGCGCTGTCGAACATCTTCGCGGCCGCCGCCGGCGGACCGGACTCCGCCTCGTTCTACATCTGCTCGGAGCGCAGCCCGGTCGGGTTCAACATCGCGCGCATGTGCGATCCGCGGCTCGACGCGCGCTTCGACGACGCGATCCGCAGCTACGACCCGGCGCGGATCCGCAGCGACGTCGCCGCGATCCAAGCGCTGTTGGTCGAAGACGCGCCGCAGGTCACTCTCGGACAGGTGCGCTCGGTGAGCGCGTATACCGACCGCCTGCGCGGCGTCGAGTCGAATCCAGTGACTCCCTTTGCCGGGGCGTGGCGCTGGCAGCTCGCGCCCGTTCGATAAGGAGAACCCTCCACCGTCATGCTGACCGCCGAAGCGTTCACCGAGCTCGCCCACGACGTCGCCCAGCACCATGGAATTCCCGGCCTGAGCGCGGCGTTCGACCGCGGCGGCGAGCTGCGCCGCGCGTCGGCCGGAGTGCTCAACGTCGAGACGCAGGTCGAGGTCACCGGCGACAGTATCTTTCAGATCGGCTCGATCACCAAAGTATTCACCGGCACGCTGATCATGCAGCTGGTCGACGAAGGGAAGATCGAGCTCGACGCGCCGCTGGGCCGCTATCTGCCGCAGCTGCGCATCGCGGGCCGGCCGGTCGACGACGCGGTGACCGTGCGACTGCTCCTCGCGCATGCCGGCGGCATCGTCGGTGACGTCTTTTGGGACACCGGCCGCAACGACGACGCGCTGGCGATCTACGCGGAGCGCTGCTCCGACCTCACCTACCTGACCGAGCCCGGCGCGTACTTCTCCTACTGCAATAGCGGCTACAACCTGCTCGGCCGGGCGATCGAGATCGTCACCGGCGAGACCTGGGCACAGCGGCTGCGCGTCAAGCTGCTCGAGCCGCTCGGCATTGCGGCAACGGTCGCCGCCGAAGACACGCCGCGCTTTCGCACCGCGATCGGTCACGTCGCCGGCGATGGCGGTCGCATGAAGCCGACGCCGACGCCTTTTCTGCCGCGCAGCGGCGATCCGGCCGGGTCGCGTCTGTCGATGTCGCCCGAGTCGCTGTTGAGGTTCGCGCGGCTGCACTTGCAGGACGGCCTCGCTCCCGGCGGTGCGCGGCTGCTCGAGGCCGCGAGCGCGCGCGCGATGCGCGAGCTGGTTATCGCGCTGCCGGTCGACATCGCTGGACCGACCGGTTACGGTCTGGCCTGGCAAGTCTACGACGCCTGGCGGCCGCGCGCGGTCGGTCACGACGGCGCGACGATCGGGCAGTCGGCCTATCTGCGCGTCCTGCCGGAGTGGGACGCGGCGGTGACGATGCTGACGAACGCGCCCAGCGTGATCGCCGGCGACGCCTTCGACGACCTGCTGCGCGCGGTGCTGGCGTCGCTCGGCGAAGCGCACGTTCCCGTCAAGCCGAGCGCCGCCGAGGCGTTCGCCTTCGACGCAGCGCGCTACGCCGGCACGTACGAGACCTACATGAGCCGCATCGTCGTCCGGCCCAACGGCGGCGATGCGCTCGAGGCGATCGTGACGCCGCGCAACGACGAGGGCTTCGGCCTCCCCGATCGGCGGCTCGTTTTGCGGCCGATCGATGACGACCGTTTTCTGGCCGAAGACACCGACCACGGTTCGACCAGCGTCGTCGGCTTCACCGCCTTCGGCGCCGGCGACAAGGCGCGCTTCATGTTCACCGGCTGCCGGCTCGCCGAGCGCGTGGAGAGCTGAGCGCGAGCGCGATGACCGTCCTCGCCGGCGGGCGCGTGTGCGACGGCACCGGCAGCGCGCCGGTCGACGCCGACGTCTACCTGTGCGACGGCCGGATCGACGACGTCCGTCCGGCGACCGACGATCATCGCGGCTGGCAGGTCGTCGACGTGCGCGGCTGCGTCGTTGCGCCGGGATTCATCGACGTGCACTCGCACGGCGACAACGCGCCGTTCGGTCCCGACGATCGTTGGAAGATCGAACAGGGGATCACGACGGAGGTCGTCGGCAACTGCGGGATCAGTCTGGCCCCGCACGATCCGTCCGACGCCGACGCGTTCTTCGCCGAGCTGTCGCAGATGTTCGCGAACGTGCCGCGGCTGGGACCGCGCTTCGGTGACGTGCTGGCCGAATCCGACCGCTGCGGCTACGTGACGAACTATGCGCCGCTGGCGGGTCACGGCAACCTGCGCCGCGCCGCGATGGGGATGGCCGGGCGGCCGGCGAGCGCGGCCGAGATCGCGCGCATGGCCGGCCTCCTCGGCGACGCGCTCGACGCGGGCGCCTTCGGCGTCTCGACCGGCTTGATCTATCCGCCCGGGATGTTCGCCGGAACCGACGAGCTCGCCGCGCTGGCCGCGGTCCTCGGTCCCGAGCACGTGTTCACCAGCCACATGCGCAACGAGAGCGACGACGTATTGCGCAGCATCGAGGAGATCGTGAGCATCGGCGAGCGCAGCGGCCGGCGCGTCCACGTCTCGCACCACAAGACCGCCGGTGCGCGCAACTGGGGACGTTCGGAACAGACGCTGCGCCTGCTCGCCGCGGCGCGCGCGCGAGGAGTTGCGGTGACGCAAGACGCCTATCCGTACACGGCGGGCAGCACGTCGCTGAGCGCGACGTTGCCGCGGCGATACCATGACGGCGGGCGCGCGGCGGTCGTGCGCCGCCTGCAGGCACCCGACGCGGTCGACGAGCTGCGGACCGCGATCGAACGCGGCGAACCGGGCTGGGAGAACCTGGCGGCGTCGGCCGGCTGGGACGGAATCCTGATCGCGTCGACGCGCGACCATCGCTTCGAGGGCGCCACGATCGCCGAGATCGCCGCCGAGCGCGGCTGGGAACCGGTGCGCGCGCTCGTGCACGTGCTGCTCGAAGAGGAGCTGGAGGCGTGGATGGTCGTGTTCTTGATGGACGAAGGCGACGTCGAGCGCATCCTCGCCGACCCGCATACGTCGATCGGGACCGACGGCGCGCCGCCGGGCACCGGCGGCAAGCCGCACCCGCGCACGTTCGGCACGTTTCCGCGCATGCTGGGCCGCTACGTGCGCGAGCGCGGGCTGCTGACGCTCGAGGAAGCGATCCGCCGCATGACGTCGCTCGCCGCCGATACCTTCGGCATCGCCGACCGCGGTCGAGTCGTCGCCGGCGCCGTGGCGGATCTGGTCGTCTTCGATCCGCTCACCGTCGCCGACGATCCCGATTACCGCGATCCGGTGCGCGCGCCGCGCGGCGTGCGCATGGTGCTGCAGGGCGGCGCGCTCGCGGTCGCCGGCGGAGCGTTCGTCGGCGGGCGGCACGGCCGGCGTTTGCGTCCCGGCCGAAGCTGAACGCTATACCAGCTTGCCGGTCGTCCTCTCGAGCATGTCCCAGCCCTTGGGATCGTATTGCTCGCGCAGCTGCTTGTAGAGTCCCGACGTCCGAATCACCCCGCTGAACGGCTCGAGCGCCGGCCGGTTGAACGTCATGCCGTCGGCGGTGAGCTCCGCTTCGACGCTCGCTTCTTGGCTGACCATCGCCTTCGATCCGGCGGCGGCCGCGGCGTTGAGCTCGCGGTCGGCGATCTCTTGCAGATTCTTGGGCAATCGCTGCCAAGCGTCACTGTGAGCGAACAGCAGATAGGCGAGCCCGCTGTGGTGGGTGAGCGAACAGTACTTCACCTGTTCGTAGAACTTGAAATTGCGCACGGTCGGCAGCGGAACTTCGATCCCGTCGATGAGGTGCGTCTGCAGCGAGGTGTAGACTTCCGACAGCGTGATGACCGTCGGCGACGCGTCGAACGCCTTGAACGTGCCGACGTCGATCGGTCCGGGCGGGACGCGAATCTTGAGCCCCTTGAGGTCGCCCGGCACGTTGATCGGACGCACGCGGTTCTGCATCTCGAAGAACCCGCCGTAGAACGCGGTCTCGAACTTGCGAATGCCGATCGCCGAACCCGCTGCGCCGATGTACGCGCCGAGCGGGCCGTTGGCGGCGCCCTGGTACTGCTGCGGGTTCTTGAAGGCGAACGGCACGCTCAGCAGCGCGGCCGACGGGATGACCGATCCCAGGATGTTGTTGCCGATCTGCAACAGCTCGATCGCGCCCGAGCGCAGTTGCGCGATCATCTGCGGATCGCCGCCGAGCAGACTGCTGGGGAACAGCTTGATCTCGAGCTGGCCACCCGACGCGTCGCCGATGCGCTTGATCGCGTCGGCGGTCGCGACGTTCATCGGGTGCGTCGGCGTCTGGTCGTTGGCCAGCTTGTAGCTGAACTGGGCCGCCTCGCCGGGCCAGCGCAGGATGCCGATCGAGGCGAACCCGCCGGCCGCCGCTCCGGATGCGATGAACCGCCGACGTGAAAGCTGCATGATCGCCTCCCGAGCGCCTCGCTCGACGCGTCGCCGTTCGTGCGGACGGGTCCGCAAGTCCTCGTCCGCGCCGCTCAGCCGCCGCCGAGGTCGGCGATCACCTCGGTTCCCAGCGCGATCACGAAGCCGGTCGCCAGCATCGACGTCGACATCACGGTCAGGCCCGAACGCCGCAAGACGCTCCACAGCTCGCCGACCACGAAGACGAGCGCGCCGACGGCGGTCATCAAGAAGAACGCGGACAACGTCGGCGAGCTGAAGCGATAACCGACCATCGTCCCGACGAACGTCGGGCCGCCGGCGACGATGCCGGCCAGTCCGATCTGCGCCCAGGTCGCAGCGATGCCGCGTCCTGCCAGCGGCGCGGCGATGCCGAACCCTTCGGTCGCGTTGTGCAGCGCGAAGCCGAGGATCAGCCCGAACGCCAGGGCCGTCGCGCCGGATGCGGCCGACGCGCCGATCGCCAGACCCTCGGCGAAGTTGTGCGCGCCGATTCCGATCGCGATCATCGCGGCGAGCATCAAGGGCGTCTCCTTGCCGCTCGACGTCCCCGAGCGCACGAAGCGCCCTGCCAGCGAGCCGAGCCCGACCAGTCCGACCAGCAAGCCGCCGACGTAGGCGACGAGCATCACCAGCGGCATCGGCGACGGCGCGCCGTGACCGCTCGTTCCGCGCTGCCAACTGCCCAGCGCGCGCACCAGCGGCGTGGTGGCGTTGCCGGCGATCTCGACGATCAGGTACACGAGGATCCCGATCGCCAGCGCGTTGAGCGCGGCGATGACGTCGGGCGAGAGCCGCCGGGCGCGCGCGATGGGCAAGCCCAGGAAGATCGTCAGCCCGGAGAACGCGCCCAGCAGCGCCGTGGTGAGAAACGACAGCGGCCCGTGCGGGTTGCCGTTCGACGAGTTCGGCATGTGCATGCGCATCGCGTCGTTCATCGCCGTCAACCGCTCCGGCGTGCCGGCGTAGTGGATCGTCGTGATCAAGCCGTCGGGCATCCCGGCTGTGTCCTCGGTGTGGTCGAGTACGTGACAGTGAACGAGCCAGTTGCCGGGCTGCGCGTTCGCGACCAGCAGCGCGTCGACGCGCTGGCCGGGGCCGAGTAGGATCGTGTCCTGTACGTCGCGCACCGCGACCGGCTGCGCATCGCGCGCGATCACCAGCATGTCGTGCCCGTGGGTGTGCATCGTGTGGACGTTCTCCGACGACATGTTGATCCAGCGCAGCCGCACGCGGTCGCCGCGCCGCACCTCGATCGGCGTTGTCGCCGGGTATTCTTTGCCGTTGATGGTGAAGTGGTTTTCGGTCGAACTCTGGATCGACCACGATGACAGCATCTCGACGTCGTCGCGCTGCGCGCGCTCCTCGGGCCGCGGATGCGCCGGCAGCACGACGATCGCGCCGTAGAGGCCTGAGTTCACCGTCTCCTCGTTGTCGTGCGAGTGATAGATGAACGTGCCCGGCTGGTTCGCGGTGAACGCGTAGCGGAAGCTGCCGCCCGGCATCACCATCGGTTGTGAGATCCCGGCGACGCCGTCCATCGCGACCGGACCACCATGGACCCCGTGCAGGTGAACGGTGTCGGGGATCGTCATCGCGTTGCGAAAGGCAATCACCACGTGCTCGCCTTGATGCACGACCAGCGTCGGGCCGGGGACGACCCCGTCGTAGGTCTTGGCCATCACCGTGAGGCCCGGCTGCAGCGTCCAGGGTGCCTCGCGCGCGACGATCCCGAAGGTTACCGTGCCGTGAGCGCGCTGCGGGACGGCCGCGAACGTTCCGTCCTCGCGCCGCGTCAGCCGTGACTCACCCGGCAGCGGCGTTGCCCGCGGAACCGGTCCGGCGATCGGCTGTAACCCGACCGTGGTCGGGTCGACGCCCGGCGGCAGCGCGTCGGCATCGGCCCGCACGACCGCCGGCACCGCGCTCAGCAGCAAAGCGAGCAACAGGCCCGCCGATGCTGAGCCACGGCGAAGTCCGCAATGAGGCACGCCTAACGATATGCCCAGCTGAGCGGGCTTTACCCTGCCGTTTCCGCGGGTGTCATTGCGGCGATCCGTCGGGGCTCGACTACGCCGGTGGCCGGCGCGAGCCGCGCACCATGACTCGGACCAGGACCAAGACGACGCCGACCCAGACCACCCCGAAGCCGATCAGGATCGCCGGCAGGATCGGCTCGAGGATATAGGCCGTATCGCCGTTTTCAAGCTCTCCAATGTCTACCATTTCATCATCGCCCCATTGGTGATGACTTGCTATTACCATGCTTCAGCCTGTTCGTCAATCACTTTCTTGCTGGCTTTTTTCTTCCTCATCACCTATGCGGGTTTGCGTCCCCAGACGCTGAAGGTAGTACCAGATGCCCGCAGAAATCCTCACGGTACATCTCGCCGAGCATTTGTTGGTAGATGTGTTCGATCTCTGTGGGCGTTGTGACTTGCATTTTGAGCAGGAAAGGTTGGATAAGCTGGTAGACGATCATGTAATCTTCACAGACGCTCTCGTGATCCTCCGTATCTCACTGAGAAGTCAATGGAGAAGGTTTGTCTCTCTAGCAAATGGCAGCCGGCGTCGCGCAAGAGACAATGACCGAGCATAGGAGTTATGCCGAAATGCCGCGTATCGGGAGAGGAATTGCGTTGAGCTAATTGTGTAGCGTGAATGCACATCTCACTGATTTGCTCGAAGGCGGAGCTGTTGGTAATCTGGTAACTCAAACTCGGTCAGGCGGATAATGCCACCTGGGCGACAGACGCGCATCATCTCCTGTAAGAGGCGGGGCCATGCATTGGAAACAAGAAACCAACCATCGTGCGTGCATTGACGATATCGAAGGAGCTAGCGGGGAAGTCGAGGGGTTGCAACGCATTCATGACTCTGAAATGAGCATTTTGCAGTCCGCGGGCTTTCGCATGGGCGCGAGCATAGTTGATCAGATCGTTGCTGATGTCGAAGCCCACAACCTCTATCTCAGGGATTTGCGCCACGTCAAGTACCCAACCACCTGGACCGCAGGCAACATCCAGAATGCGTTTCACATTGGAGAGGTCGAAGCTCTCAGGAAAGAGACCTTCCATGCCTTTTGTCAGAATTTGCTCCTGGTTAAGCAACCATGCTATTTCCGAGCTACTCTCATCTACAATGAACGTGTTCCGGCTTCTATTGGTGGGTGGTGTTGCCATGACTTCCTCCTCATTATTGATGACCGTCGTTCCTGTAATAATAGCAGGTAGGCACAGCTACGTCAACTTTCAAGCGAAAGGCAATGCTGAACGAGTCTTTTTTGACATTTCTATTGACGAGCGAAGCCATTTAAGGCATAATGCATGTCATAAGCAAAGACACATTCAGGGGACACATATTTAAAGAAGGAAACGGGCAACAGCGCATATGCAGCACAACACAGAAAACAATGGTATTACTCCCGAACTCTCACGGGGCGTCTACGAGGTCATCGTCGTTGGCGCAGGTCATGCTGGCTGCGAGGCCGCTCTGGCAAGCGCACGCATGGGGCGCAAAACGCTGCTCCTGACCATGAACCTGGATAGTGTTGCCCTGATGCCCTGTAATCCTTCGATGGGTGGCCCGGCAAAGGGACATCTTATCAAAGAGATAGATGCCCTTGGCGGTGAAATTGGACGCAACACTGACCGTACATTTATCCAGATTTGCCTCCTGAATACCAGCAAAGGCCCCGCCGTTCAGGCACTGCGAGCGCAATGCGACAAACAGGCATATCGCCTCGCCATGAAATTTGTGCTGGAAGGCCAGCCAGACCTGGAATTGAAACAGGCCACAATCACGCACTTCCTGCACACCACCGGTGACGATGGACGCCCATGTATCACCGGCGTGATTACCAGTAATGGGTGGCACTATGAAGCGGGCGCCATCATTTTAACCACAGGCACATTCATCAATGGTCGTCTGGTTGTAGGTGAGAAGACACAGCCAGGCGGACGGGCTGGCGAAGGACCCGCGCTGGGCATCTCGGATTCGTTACAATCGCTGGGTTTGAAGGTGCGCCGTTTCAAGACGGGGACGCCCCCGCGTATTGATGCGCGTACCATTGATTTCAGCAAAACGGAGCCGCAGCCAGGGAGTCGAGTGCCGCTTTACTTTTCGTCGGATAGCTCGGCTCGCGAAGATGTTCAGTTGCCGGGCAACCGACCCAATCCGCTCTATCCTGTCACCGACGAAGATATGCATGGCTGGCGACCGCAATTGCCGTGTTATCTCGTGCGTACAACCGCACGCACACATCAGGTTATTCGCGATAACCTGCATCGTTCACCGCTCTATACCGGCCTGATTGAGGGCATTGGGCCGCGCTATTGTCCTTCGATTGAAGATAAGATCGTGCGTTTTGCCGATAAAAGCTCGCATCAAATTTTCCTGGAGCCGGAGGGATGGCGCACAGGTGAGGTGTATGTGCAGGGTATGAATACCAGTCTGCCCGAAGATGTGCAGCTTGCCATGTTGCGCAGCATTCCCGCACTCGAACACGCCGAGATGATGCGCGTGGGCTATGCCGTCGAATATGACTATGTGCCACCAGAGCAACTGTTTTCGACACTGGAGACCAAACCCGTCGCGGGTCTCTTCCTCGCCGGTCAAATCAACGGCACCTCTGGTTATGAAGAGGCGGCGGCACAGGGCATTATGGCAGGTATTAATGCCGCGTTAGCTGTGCGCGGCGAAGAAGGTTTTGTGCTGGGGCGGCACGAAGCCTATATAGGCGTGCTGATAGACGATCTTGTGACACGCCCGATGAGTGAGCCGTACCGCTTGCATACTTCGCGTGCGGAGTATCGTCTTCTGCTGCGGCCCGACAGCGCTGACCTTCGCTTGAGCGACCACGCATACCGCTTCGGCCTGATTGATGAGGAATGCTTTGCCGGAGTTGTGCGCAAGCGTGTATCCATTCAGCAGGCATTAACCTCTCTCGACGGTCTCGTATTTACCTCGTCACGGCGAGTCGAGCAGCATGTGCAAGAAGTCGGCATTGCACCGCTGGGACAAATGCTCTCCGCTCGTGAATTGTTGCGCCGCCAGGACGTGTGTTATTCACAGGTGCAGCAGCTGGCAAAGAACCTGAGCGAGCAGACGGATGAATCTGCGGCACCTGTGACAGGCGAGGATGCATTTCCCACACTCCCTACTCTACCCGTGCTACCTGCACTACCCTGATATTGCCGGGGAGGTAGAGTTGCAGGTCAAGTACGAAACATACGTGCGCAAGCAAGAGCAAACGGTGCGCCGTACTGCACGTATGGAGGAACAACGTATCCCTGATGATATTACATATGCCGATGTACAGCACATGCGCACACAGGCAAAGCAAAAGCTGAGTATGGCCTTGCCTCGTACCGTCGGGCAGGCATCGCGTGTTGAAGGAGTCACGCCCGCCGATATCGCCATTTTGATGGTGTATCTGGAAAAACGACGGGTACAATCTTCAGTTGGACACTGAGCCTGATGGATGAGCGCCATTGGTAAGGGTAATCTTGACAATAGTGGCAGTGAACGTGTACGATAGGACTGCATTCGATTTATGTATGAGATATCAATAAATGATAAGAGTGCCTACAAAGGTACTTTATCATAGCCATGTCGAAATGTCTGATGACAGGAGATTCCCCCTTGTTTATCAGTTGCGCGAGAAGGATTACTCCTTTATGCAGAGGCGGTATATGGAACGTGGCAGGGAAGAGCAGGGCATAGAAGGACACATGCGACTATTCCCAGCATAGGTATGTATATGGATGTACACGCCTATCGCTGGTAAGGGCAAGGGCCTAATATTTTGCGAAGAGGGGATTTTATCTGTGTATATTCTTGTAGTGGATGATGACCAGTTTGCCAATGCATTGGTGCAATTTGTGCTGAAAAAAGAGGGCTACGAAGTCGAAACAATGGATAATCCACGCGGTGCCATGCAAATGATTTAGAGACGGGAACCGGACCTGCTTATTCTC
The DNA here is from genome assembly GCA_963738465.1 of Vulcanimicrobiota bacterium. Classification (GTDB taxonomy): domain Bacteria; phylum Vulcanimicrobiota; class Vulcanimicrobiia; order Vulcanimicrobiales; family Vulcanimicrobiaceae; genus Vulcanimicrobium. The sequence continues at coordinate 1,478 of CAVTWP010000008.1, read as the reverse complement.
GACGTGATGATGCCCTACATTGACGGCTTTGAGTTTTCCGCCAAATTGCGTGCAGAGGGCTACGAAACCCCGCTCATATTTATGACAGCCCAGGATACGATTGATGCGAAATTAAAAGGGTTCGATATCGGCGCGGATGACTATATTTGCAAACCGTATAATCATCAAGAACTGGTAGCACGTGTGCAGGCTGTCATGCGGCGCATCAAGAGGCACAGTAAGCCAGGCAACCAGAGTATTCGTGGTGGTGAGATCGAACTATTCCCTGCCGATCTGAAGGTGGTTATGCCCGAAAAAACCACGATTTTCCTCACTCCCAAAGAGATGCAGGTGTTGCGTATGCTCATGGTCTGTTCAGGCCAGGTCGTCAAACGCGAACAGTTACTGGCTGAGGTCTGGAATGACAGTGAGAACAATAGCAACATTGTAGACGTGTACATCCGGCGTCTGCGTTCGAAGTTGGAAACAGATGCCGAGCGGCCACATCATATTATCTCTGTGCGCGGTAGTGGCTATAAATTCGTCGGGAAATAGGGAGAATGTGCTGTGCCGAAACGGACATCAAAACCATCACTCGCGACTGAGGCTATGCTGGAAACAAGAACACAGGCACCTGGGTACCCTGAACAACAAAAGCGTTCCATGACGGAAAAACAACAGGAGCTGACCAGAGCTACCGGCACTTCCGATGTGGAGGCTGATGCGGATGTGGAAAGCCATCCCTACTTGATGGGTCTCATTGATGCTACACCTGCTACGATCATTGCGCTTGATGAAACATTTCATATTCTCGACTGTAACGCCGCCAGGGGCAAGGCGCTTGGCGCATCACCTGCCGAGATTATTGGACGCAACTGTGCAGACATTCTCACGTGCCATAACTTGAATAGAATGAAGCTGTGTGGCACGTCGAGTTGCCCACTGGCACGTGTGCTACAACAAAAGCAGCCCCTGGCAAACGAAGAATTGATTATCGGGAGATAATTATGAGGTCTCTGCAATCGTAACGCCTATTACTACGCCGCAGGGTTCGTATGTCGCTTTTACCGCTCGCGATATGTCCACGCAGAAAGTTGCCAATCAGGTGCGGGCGAATTTTGTCTCGATGGTATCACACGAGTTGCGTACACCGTTGAATTCGGTTCACGGCTTCATAGACCTGATTATGCAGGGACACATGGGCGAGTTGAACGAGGAACAGTTCAAATATCTTGGCTATGCGCAGGAAGGTGTCCAGCAATTGATCTCCATTGCCGAGGATATCCTCTTTATGACTCGTTCGGATGTCGGGCAATTTGAAGTGAAGCAGGAAGAGGTCAATTTTCGTGTACTGGCACGTCAAGTTGTCAACAGTCTTGAGACGCAGGCGCACAAGGCTAGATGTTGTTCTCATGAAGGATATTCCTACACCTTTGCCTTTGCTCTATGTTGACCCGCAACGCATGAAACAGGTACTGAACAATCTTGTGATCAACGCC
>CAVTWP010000007.1:0-129508 GCA_963738465.1 Vulcanimicrobiota bacterium | reverse complement strand
GATAATACAGCATCCCTTGCTGCGGTACGAGCGCTTCGATGATCGGTTCTACTTCGATGCTCGGGTCGCCCGAGAGCGTGCGCAGGAGCGCGGTGGCGCCGGAGTCTTTCATCGGGAAGATGTCGAGGCGGCCATAGCCGCGGAGCGCGATTACCGCTGCGGTCCAAGGGCCGATGCCCTTGTGCGCGACGAGCGCTTCGACCAGCTGCGGCGTCGGTAGCGGCTCGAGCGCGGTCTCGTCGAGCTCGCCGGATTCGATCGCGGCGGCGACCGCTTGGAGCGAATTGACCTTGTTGACTGACAGGCCCGCTGCGCGCAGGTCGTCGGATCGCCGCGAGCAGCGTGCGTGGCGCGGGAAACGGGTACAGCCGGACGCCGTTCGTTTCGACCGGGCGCGCGTACCGCTCGATCGTGCGCCGGAGGATGGCGCCCGCGGCGTGGATCGAGATCTGCTGGTAGACGATCGCGTTGCAGATCGTCTCCCACAACGACGGATACCGGGGCGGCCGCACGCCGCGCGCGCCGACCGCGATGCGGTCGAGCCACGGCACGCCGGCCGCACCGGCGTAGAAGGCCGAGAGATCGACGTCTCCGCCGAGCAGCCGGCGCATCAGCGCGGCGGGATCGAGCGCGTCGGCGGCTGGACCGTCCAGCCGCACGGAGAGCGCGTCCGGGCGCGGTCTGCTCGACCGACAGCAGCGTCGGGCGCGACCGGGTCGCCGAGCAACCGGCGGAACGTGCCGGCTTCGAACGTGTCGACGATGTTGGTCGACAGCCGGCGCAGCGCGACGGCCGTCAGGTCGAGCCGGTACGGCGTCCGAACGGGGACGAGCGCCTCGCGGACGGAACGTTTCCCGCGTGTACCTCGCGACGTACGCACGTTACTGGCGGATCAACCTGCTCACGATGCTCGAGTACCGGGCGAACTTCATCATGTGGTCGCTGTTCACCGTCATCTATCACGGGACCGCTATCGCCGCGCTGTGGGTGACGCTGCGCAACTTTCCGTCGATCAACGGCTGGGATTTTCGCCAGACCGCGTTCATGTACGGCTTGTGGATGCTCGGGCACGGGCTGCACAACACGCTCTTCTTCACCGTCGGCGGCGTGCCGGAGTTCGTGCGCGAGGGCCGCTTCGACCGCTTCTTGATCCGCCCGCTCGACCCGCTGTTCCAGGCGCTCACGGTGCCGCAGCAGATCTGGCCCGACGAGCTGATCCTCGCGATCGTCTACTTCTGCATCGCCGTGCCGTTCGCCGGCGTGCGCGTCGACTGGGTGCTGATCTGCTACGTGCCGCTGGTGGCGATCGGCGGTGCGCTGATCGACTTCGGCGTCAACCTGGCCATCGCGACCGCGTCGTTCTGGTTCACCCGCGTCGACTCGCTGCGCTGGGTCTTCATGTCGCTCGAGCAGGAGTTTTCGCGCTATCCGCTCTCGATCTACCAGCGCGGCGTGAAGGTCATGCTCGCGTTCGTGATCCCGTTCGCGTTCATGAACTACTTTCCGGCGACGTTCTTGCTCCACAAGAGCGAAGACGGGTTGCACCTCAACCCGGTCGTCGGGTTGTTCACGCCGGTGGTCGGGGTGCTGGTGTTCGCATTCGGCTACCTGTTCTGGCGCGCCGGTATCGACCGATATCAGGGGACCGGCAGCTGATGGCCTGGCTGACCGCGACGTACCTGATCGACGCACCGCCCGAGCAGATCGAGGCGCGCGCGCAGGCGCTGGCGATCGAGCAGAGCGTCGAGTGCCCGCTCGAAGCGGTGCACGATCAGCGCATCATCGACGAGGTCGTCGCGCGCGTCGCGTCGATCGAGCGCGTCGGCGACGAGCGCTTTCGGGTCGGCGTGCGGATCGCGACCGCGACCGTCGGCGGTGAAACCGCGCAGTTGATCAACATGGTCTTCGGCAACGGCTCTTTGTGGGAGCACGTGCAACTGGTCGACCTGGAGCTTCCGCCGCCGCTGCTGGCGCGCTTCACCGGTCCGCGCCACGGGATCGCCGGGATTCGCGCGCTGCTCGATGCGCCGCGGCGGCCGCTCACGAGCGCCGCGATGAAGCCGCAAGGCATGCCGGTCGCCGAGATCGCGCGGATGTGCCGCACCTTCGCGCTGGCCGGCGTCGACATCGTCAAGGACGATCACGGGATCGCCGACCAGACCGTCGTCGCCGTTCGCCCAACGCGTCCCCGCCTGCCAGGCGGCGATCGCCGCCGCGGTCGCGGCGACCGGCAAGCCGGCGTTCTACGCGCCGCACCTCATCGGAACGCCGCGCATCCTGCGCGCCCACGCGCGTATCGCGCGCGACGAGGGCGTCCGGGTGGTCCTGGTCGCCCCGATGCTCGTCGGGCTGCCTGCCTTCCGCGACTTGGTCGACGAGTTCCCCGAGTTCGTCTATCTGGCGCACCCCTCGTTCGGCGGTGCCGCGCGGATCGCGCCGGCGCTGCTGTTCGGGAAGATCTTCCGGCTGCTCGGCGCCGACGCCCCGATCTTCGTGAACTACGGCGGCCGCTTCGCCTACCCGCCGGCCGAGTGCGCGGCGCTGGCGGCGGCGGCGCGGGCGACGCTGGGGCGACCTCCGTCCGGCGCTGCCGGTCCCGGCCGGCGGGATGCGCCTGGACCGAGTCGACGAGTTGCTGGCTTTCTATGGCCCCGACACGATGCTCCTGATTGGGGGTAACCTTCTATTGGCCGAAGGTGAGGCGCTGCTGTCGCGCGCACACGAATTCGTCGCGAAAGTGTTGGTGACCATATGAGCCGAGCCTTCACCAAGGAGCGTGACGACCAGCCGGACGAGGTCGTATTCGTTCGCGCGCGCCGAAAGGGAGCCGACACGCCGGCCCCGCCGGCGGACCACGGCATCGTCGGCTTCGGCGCGACGGTCGTCGTCGAGGGCGTCGGGCCGGCGGCCCGGACGTTCACCATCGCGGACGCCGACCAGACCGATCTGGCTGCCGGGCGCCTCGGTATCGATTCCCCGTTGGCCGAGGCGATGACCGGCGCGCGCGCCGGCGACACCGTGGTGTGGCACCGGCCGGCCGGTGACCTTCCGCTCAAGATCGTCTCGGTCGCCTACGAGGACTGAGTGTCCAGCCCCGGCGCGCCGGCGGTCCGCGGGGCGCGCGCGACGAAAGCGGCTAATTCGGAACGGTTTCGCAACCCGAGCTTACCGTAGATCGACGTCAGATGCTTTTCGACGGTGCGCTGGCTGACGTCGAGCCGCTCGGCGAGGCCCCGGTTCGGCGTCCCCGAGGCAACCAGCGCGGCGATTTGCAGCTCGCGGCGCGAGAGCGCCAACGAAGGCGCAGCCGGCTCATGACGCGACGACTCGAGCCGGCGCAGGTCGGCGCTGGCTTCGGCCGCCAGATAGGCGGCAGCAGCCGCGCCCGGCTGGGCGGCAAGCTCCAGACAGCGCGCCGCGTGCAGCGGCCATTCGAGCTCGCGATAGCCTACCGCGGCGCGAGACGCGAGAGCTGACGCAGCGGCCGCGTCGCCGTCCCGCAAGGCGTCCAGCGCACGGACGTGCAGCGCCGTTGCGGCGTACAGCGGTAGGCCGGACATTGCGTCGATCGCCGGCAAGAACGCCCTCGCCGCGCGGCGCGTCGCCGCGTCGCCTAGCTCCACGGCGGCGACGATCGTCTCGGTCGCCCCGGCGGGTGCCGTCAGCGCGCGCACCGCGCGGCGCAGGACCTCCGCCACCCCGACGCCGTCACCGCGCGCGCCGAGCCAACGCGCGTACGGACCGACCAGCCGTCCCAGCGTCGTGTTGATGCGGCTGACGAACGCCGCTTCGATCAGCTCGGCCGAAACGCTGCGCGTGACGAGTGCCTCGTCGGACAATGCGCGTCCGATCTCGAGCGCAGCCGACGCGAGCGCGATCGGCCCGGTCGTCGCCGGTTCCGGAATCGCCAGACCGCGCTCGACCAGCGCTCGACCGGTCCGCAAGCGCCCGGCTCGCGCGTGGATCAGCGCCGTGTTAGCGCAAGCGAGAACCTCGAGCGACGACAGGCGCCGTTCTCGAAGCTCCGGCAAGATCGCTTCGAGCAGTTCGAGCGCCTCCGCGTCCTTCCCGAGCACGCAGAGCGCGAAGCCGAGGTTGAAGCGCGCACGCAGCACGCGGTCGGCGCCGAGCGCGGTACACAGCGCGAGATGGTGCGCCGACGCGGAGCGCACGCCCTCGACGTCGCCGTTCACCATCGCGGCATACCCGCGCGTGTTGTAGTAGACCGGCGTGTCCGACGCCTCGCCGGCATCGCCGATGAGCTCGGCCGCTTTCGACGACTCGCCACGATCGAGGTGCAGAAACGCCAGGGTGAGGGTCAGCGTCGCGCGAGACATCGCATTATCGCTGGGCAACGCCTGCAGCGCGCGGCCCAAGATTGCCATCGCGCGCTCGTTGTCGCCGGCCAAACGCGCTTCCGAGCTCATCGCCTGGTACAGCTCCACCACGCGAGCGGCATCGGTCGAGCGGTCGCACGCGTCGGCGGCGGCTTCGTACAGATGCATGGCACGAGCGGATTTCCCGTCGCGCGAGCAACTTCGGGCCGCCTTCTCGAGCAGCCGCCGGCGAACGCCGTCGTCGCGCGCTCCGTGCATCGCGCGCTCGTAGCAGCGGACCGCGTCGGCGTAGGCGTGCATCGCATCGGCATCGTCGCCGGCCTGCTCGTTGTAGCGGACGCAGCGCTCGGCATCGAGCGCCGCCCAGGCGTGGTACCCGAGATCGTTCGCGCCAGCGGCTTCCTGCCGCTCGAGCGCGGTCAGGATGCGCGCGTGAAGCGGGCGCAGCTCGAGTGCCAGCATCTCGTCGTAGATCGCGTCGCGAATCAGCGCATGCCGAAACGCGTAGGCGATCCCCTGAGCGGACGGCCGCAACTCATCGACGAGCTGCAGATCGCGCACGCGGTGCAGCACGTCGAGCACGTCGGACAGCGGGCGATCGGCGATCTCGGCGAGGAACTCCGCTTCGAACCGGCGCCCCAGCACCGCGGCGAGCACGAGCAGCCGCCGTGCGCCGGGCTCGAGGCCGGCGAGGCGCTCGCTGACCGCCGAGCGGATCGTCAACGGCAGCTCGCTCCGAACGCTGCTGCGCTCGCGGCGCTCGAGCAAGCTCTTGAGCAGCTCTTCGGCAAAGAACGGGTTGCCCTCGGAGCGCTCGACGATCTCTTCGATCGCGGACGCATCGAGCGTGGCGCGCCCGGCGAGGGCGTGCCGCAGCAGACTGCGCGTCTGCTCCGGATGCAATGGACCGAGCACGAGGTGCACGTTCCCGCGCTCGCGCATCAGCCTGGCCACGTACCGCGCCGCAGCCTGTGCGCCGTGCACCTCATCGCTGCGATACGTCGCTACGACGAACAGCCGCATCGTCCCGAGCGCGGGAAGCAAGTGGGTCAGGAAACTCAGCGTCCCATCGTCGGCCCACTGCACGTCCTCGAAGATCAGGACCGCGTTGCGCCGCGCGCAGATCGCCCGCAGCGCAGCGAGCATCGCGGCGAGCTGTTCCGCGCGCGTCGGCGCGCTGGGGAGCACCGCCGCCGGATCGAGCCCGTAGAGCGCTTCCGATAGCGGCCCATAGGGGACGTTCCCGACTTCCCGGCAGAGCCCGGCGCCGATCGCCGCCCGCCCGTTGCTGAGCGTGTCGCGAAATGCGGCGACCAGCCGACTCTTGCCGATGCCGGCGTCACCGGCGACGAGCGCCACCGAGCCGTGACCGCGCGCGGCAGCGCGCCGGCGATCGACGAGCTCCTCGAGCTCCTCTTGCCGGGCGACCAGTACCGGGGACACCAGCGGTCGCGCGATCATCGTCGGGGGTTGCCTCCGCAACGCTACGGCGTGACGAAGGGGCTTCGCGGCCGTGCGAGGCCCTTCCGGTCGAAAAGGTACGGGTTTCCGACATACGACACGCCGCCCTGGCCCGCTAGAGTGGAGGCGGAGGTCGCGATGCTCGATCGTCGTCCGAGGAATGCAGTCTGCCGCGCCGTGATGTGCAGCGCCGGCTTGACCGTCGCGGTTGTCGCGGGCGTGGCTGGGTGCAGCGGCTCGGGCGGGAGCGCGACGGCGACGCCGGTGTCGACCGCGACGCCAACCAGCGGCGCTACCCCGACGGCCTCACCGACGCCCACTCGGACGCCGACGCCGACGCCGACGCCGACCCTGACCGCAACGCCGACCCCGACGCCCACCCCGGCATCGAGCCCGGGCACCCTGACGCTCTCGACCAGCGGTCTGACGTTCGCCGCGACCGGGGCGGCACACGCCCAGCCGTTCACCGCGTCGGAAGCCGGCTACACCGGAAGCTTCGCGGCTTCGACACCGGCGGCCGGGCAGACGAACTCGTGCAGCGGAATCGCGACGATCACGCCGGCGACGGGGTCCGGAGCATTTTCGGTCACGCCGCAGGGCAACGGCCACTGCATTTTCACCGTGACCGCCGGTTCGCAGACCGCGACGCTCACCGTCGACGTGACAACGACAACGGTCGGCGGCTCGTAAGGCGCCACGATGACGTTTCTGCGCGTGCTCGTTGGAGGTGAGTTTCAATTCGACCCCGGGACGAGCGACGTCAACGCCGCACCGGCGACATGCGACGACGGGACGACGGACGGCGAGCGCGACGCATCGCCGCCGGCACCCGCGACCGAGGTCGCGCCGAGCTCTCGCGGCACGCGAGGAGCGAACGGGCTGCGCAGCGTCCTACTGTGGGCCGTCCTCTTGTCGTTTCTGTCGAGCTGCACCGGCGGGGGTAGCGCCGCCCTTCCCGCGCCGGGATCGGCCCAGCCAGGAACCCGAGCACGCCGCGAGCGTCGCGTTTACGATCCTCGTTCCCGGACGCACCAAAAGCGCCGGGACGCGCAAGCCGCGCTACGTCTCGGTGTCGACGAAATCGGCGGCGATCACCGTTGCGCCGTCAGGCGGCGCCGCGAGCGCGCCGGTCGTCGTCAATTGCACGTCGGTGTGCAGCGGCCAGATCGCCGCTCCGGTCGGAAGCGATACGTTCGTGGTCAAGCTCTACGACGCCGCCGGTGGAACGCGGAATCTCCTCTCGACCGGTACGCTCACCCAGACGATCGTGCTCGATGCCGCGAACACGGTGAACGTCACGTTCGACGGCGTCGTCAAGGCCGTGAGCGTCGCGCTCGCGCCGGCCAGCGTGACGCCGGGGGCCGCCGCGACCGTAACGGTGAACCTCGCGGCGCACGACGCGGACAACAACACGATCGTCGGGCCGGGCGTCTACGCCGACGTCACCGGCGCGGCGGTCACCGTGACGCTGACGAGTTCCGACCCCACGAACGCCAAGCTCTCGGCGACGACCTTTACCGCGCCTCCCGCGAGCGCTCCGACGCTGTCGTACACCGGCGCGGCGATCGGAAACGTGACCGTGACGGCCACCGCGTCGAGTGGAGCGACGGCCAAGGCGACGCTCTCGATCGGCTGCGCCGCCGGCCAGGAGCTCTACGTCGACAACCTCCAGACGTCCGGGACGTCGTCGATCGACGCGTTTCCGATCGCCGCGACGGGGAACCAGGCGCCTACGCGCTCGATCCAGATGTCGTCGTTCCCCGAAGGGCTCGCTCTCGACGCTACGGGAGCACTCTACGCGCTGCTCCGCGGACTTGGGACGTGGAATGTCGCCGTGTACGCGCCGTGCGCCGCCGGTGCGGCGACTCCGGTCCGCACCTTCACCGATTCCAATGCCGCGCTGCAGGGGGCGATCCCTGAAGCGATCGCGCTCGGATCGTCGGGGAGCCTCGCCGTCGCGCTGGGCGACCTCGCGCCACCGCCCTCGGATACGCTCGACGTGTTCGCGCCGGGTGCGAGCGGGACGATCGCGCCGGCGCAGGCGATCTCCGGTTCCGCCACCGGCTTGAGCTTCCCGACCGGCGTCGCTTTCGACGCGGCCGGACGCGTCTACGCGGCGAACTCGGACGGCAACACGGTGACCGTATACGCCGCCGGCGCGACCGGTAACGTCGCACCGTTGCGCACCCTCACCGGCGATTTGACCGGAGCGCTCAACACGCCCAACGGCGTGGCGTGGAACGGCGCCGGCACCTTGTACGTCACGAATTGCGGGGCGACCAGCGCGCAGTTCCCGGTATCGGGATTGGGCGGACCGGGCGGCGTCGACAGCGTGACGATCTACGCTCCGGGCGCGAACGGGTATCCCGTACCGGCACGGATCATCACCGGACCGGCGAGCGCTCTGAACTCGCCGGCCGACATTGCCGTCGGCGCGACCGGAACGATCTACGTGCTCAATCGCGGCGCCGTCTCGCCGGTCGTCACCATCTACGCTGCGAGTGCGAACGGCAACGCCGCGCCGATTCGAACGATCGCCGGCTCGAACGCCTTCCCCACCGGCGACATCGCGACCTCGATCGCGGTCGATGCCGGCGGCAACCTGTACGTTCCGGAGGGCTTGAACGGCGTGGCGATCTTCGGTCCGAGCGCGAACGGGAATGTCGCGCCGAGCGCGTCGCTCTCCGGCAGCAACGTCGGATACGTCGATCGTGTCCGGCTCGGGCCGGCCGGGACGATCTACACGGCGGCGTCGGGACAGCCCGCGAGCCCGATCGACGCCTACGCCGCCGGATCGACCGGAAACGCGGTCCCGATCGCGACGGTCGACCTGCCGCCCGTATCGCTCGAAGACATCGAGACCGATGCAGCCGGCGACCTCTGGGTGAGTGAAGGAACGGGATACATGACCGGTGCGCCGGCCAACCCGCTGACCGTCTCGCAGATCGTGGAGTTCGCGCCCGGCGCGACGGGCGCCGCGACGCCGATCCGCACGCTCGTGACGCCGTATCTGGAAGGGACGTTCGCGCTCGACCCCACCGCCGGGCTCGCCGTCACCGACCTGTTCGTGCCGTTCGAAGTCGACGTCTTCAGCGCCACCGCGAACGGCAACGCCGTGCCGGTGCGGACGATTCGCGCCGTGACGTACGGGCCGTACATCCCCGACTCGGTCGGCTTCGACGCAAGCGGCAACCTGTACGTCAGCAGCCTAGGCGACGGCACGATGAAGGTCTACGCGCCGGGAGCGAGCGGCAACGCGACGCCGATCCGCTCGGTCGAGAAGCTGCCGCCGTTCCGGGCCACGGGCGTCGACTCTGCCGGCAACGTCTACGTCGCCGTCGACAACGACGACTCGACCAGCGCGGTTCTCGTCTACTCGGCGGGCGCGAACGGCGTGTCGACGCCGGTGCGCACCCTATCGGGGGCTGCCACCGGGATCGTGCTGCCGACCGCGGTCACGATCGGACCGTAGCGCGTAACGCTTCCCAGCTGTGCAGCACGCGCTCCGACGCGCCGCGCAGCGCCGACCAGGTCGCGCGTTCGTCGCGCGTCGGCACAGCGTCGGCGCTCTCGACCGAGCCGAACAGGTCGCCGAGCGCGCCGGCATACCAGCGCAGGGTGGTGAAACTCGTCGCCGGCGAGCCGACCGAGTTGCGCGGATCGCGGGACGGCGGGGCACCGGCGATCGCGTCGATGCGCGCGGCGTCGGCGCCCGGCTTCCCGCGCAACGCGTCGGCCTGCGCGACGGCGGCATTCACGCGCGCCAACAGCGTGTCGACGTCGCGGGCGAGCGCGTACTGCGCGCGCAGATCGGCATCGGTCGCGCTTTGGCGCGGGTCGCGCAGAACCGCAAAGGAACGCGTGAACGTGTGGCCGCCGACCGTCAGCCGCACCGCGTAGCGTCCCGGCGGGACGAACGGGCCGTCGCCGCCGCGCCGGCGCGGGCCGCTCGCGCTCGCCGCGGCGTGGAGGTCCCACCAGAAGCGCTGCATCCCGGGCTGTGCCGGCGGGCGCTGCGCCGGCACGAGCCAGTACGCCGGAAAATCCACCGTGTTCGGACCGGCCGCTTTCACGACGTCGGCGCTCGACCACGCGCGCAGCAGCGTGCCTGCGGCGTCGACGATTTGCAGCGTGAGCGGACCGCCGGCGTCGCGCGGGACGAGGTAGTCGATCGCGGCGCCGTACGGGGGGTTCTCGCCGGCCGGCACCTCGGGCGGTGAGGCTTCCGCTTCGTCCGAGTACGGCCGGATCCGCACCGCATCGCGCGGCGTGAAGAGCCGCGCATCCGGCGACGCGTCGGCGGCGAGCTCGCGCAGCGGCGCGACGTCATCGAGGATCCAGAACGCACGCCCGTGCGTCGCGATCGCGAGGTCGCCCTGGCGCACCGCAACGTCGCGCACCGAGACGGTCGGGAGGTTCAGCCGCAGCGAGCTCCACGCCGCGCCGTCGTCGAACGAGACGAACACGCCGGTCTCCGTCCCCGCGTACAGCAGCCCGCGGCGCACCGGATCCTCGCGCACGACGTTGACGAAGCTGCCGGCGGGGATGCCGGACACGATCGAGCGCCAGGTTCGACCGAAATCGTGAGTGACGTAGAGATACGGACGATCGTCGTCGAGCCGATGCCGGTCGACCGCGACGTACGCCGAGCCGAGATCGAAATGCGACGCTTCAATGACGCCGACTTTGCTCCACGCGGTCACGCCGCGCGGCGTGACGTCGCGCCAGGTGCGGCCGCCGTCGCGCGTGAGGTGAACGAGCCCATCGTCGGTCCCCGCCCACAGCACGCCGGCGCTCAGCGGCGATGGCTCGAGCGCGTACACCACGCCGCGGCGCGGCCCGGGTACCGACGTATCGGCGACCGTCGCGGGATCGAGCGTCGCCGGAACCGCCGGGTGGGGGCGGCTGAGATCGCCCGAGATCGCCTCCCAGCGCCCGCCGCCGTCACGCGAGCGGAAGACCACCTGGTGCGATCCGTACAACGCATGGTCGATCCCGAAGGCGAGCGGCAGCGTCCACGTCGATCGCCACACGCCCGGGCGTCCGAGCGTCGGCGAGAGCGAACGCGTCTGCGCCGTGCGCAGGTCCTCGCGGTCGACCTCGCCGCCGTACACGACGTTCTCGTCGCGCGGGTCGGGCGCGATGGAGCCGCTTTCGCCGCCCGCGTTGATCGGCCGCCAGTCGCGCGACTCGATCCCGGCATGCGCGCTGCGCGACACGATCATCGCCGCACCGCTGTCCTGCTGCGCGCCGTAGAGCCGGAACGGAAACGCGCCGTCGGTCGCGACGTGGTAGAACTGTCCGGTCGGCTGGTTGAACCACGAGCTCCACGTTGCCGCGCCGTCGATGCTCACGCTGGCGCCCTGGTCGCTGCCGAGCACCATTCGCGAACCGTCGGCCGGATCGATCCAGAGCTGATGCATGTCGTCGCCGTCGGGCGAGCCTTTGATCGAGCGGAACGACGCGCCGCCGTCGGTCGACCGGTAGAACGACGTGTCCGAGACGTAGACGAGGTCGGCGTTCTTCGGGTCGACCGTGACGTGGCAGAAATACCAGCCGCGCTGCCACAGCCGCGGGTCCTTGTCGGCCAGGCGCCACGTCGCGCCGGCGTCGTCGCTGCGATAGAGTCCGCCGGCCTTCGCGTCGACGATCGCGTAGACGCGGTTAGGATCGCTCGGCGCGACCGCGAGCCCGATCTTGCCGACGCCGTCCGACGGGAAGCCGTTGCCGCGAACCGGAGCCCACGTGATGCCGCCGTCGGCCGACTTGTAGAGGCCGCTCCCCGGCCCGTTCGACGGCGGATAGACGTTCCACGGCGGGCGCCGCGTCTGCCACAGCGACGCGTAGACCACGTGCATCTGCGAATCGCCGGCCAGGTCGATCGCGCCGGTGTCCCGATCGTGAAAAAGCGTGCGCGTCCAGCTCGCACCGCCGTCGGTCGACCGGTACACGCCGCGCATGTCGTTCGGCCCGTACGCGTGGCCGAGCGCCGCGACCAGCAGCGTGCCCGGATCGTGCGGGTCGACGATGACGCGGCCGATCTGGCGCGAGTCCTCGAGCCCGATCCGCGTCCAGGTTGCACCCGCATCGCTCGAACGATACATCCCGTTGCCGTGAACGATGTCCGAACGCATGTCCGCCTCGCCGCTGCCCACGTAGACGGTGCGCGGGTCGCTCGGCGCGACGGCGATCGCGCCGATCGACGCGACCGGCTGCGCGTCCATCACCGGCGACCACGTCCGGCCCGCGTTCGCGGTCTTCCACACCCCGCCGCCGACCGCGCCGAAATAGAACGTCCGCGGATCGCCCGCGACGCCCGCGACGGCGACCGCGCGCCCGCCGCGAAACGGACCGATGTTCCGCCACCGGAGCGCCGCGTACAATGAGGGATCGACGGTGCGAACGCTTTGCGCGCGCAGCGGGACCAGCGGGACGAGCAGCAACGCGGCCGTGAACGTCCCGACGAGCAGCCGCCGTCGCGTCACTCGGCTTCTCCGGGCAGCGGCCGAAACAGCGCGCCGGCTTCGTTCGCGATGGGCTCGCGCCCGGCCGGCGTGAGGTGCCGGATGAACCAGTGCGCGATCGCGCGCAGGCGCAGGATGCGGCTGCGCGGTTTACCGCTGCGTGAGAGCTCGTGCCCCGTTTCGGCGAAGCGCACGAACTCGGTCTGGGTGCGGCCCAGACGCCGCAGGATGGTGAACAGCTGCTCGCCTTGATCGATCGGACAGCGGTAGTCGCGCTCGCTGTGCTCGACCAGCAGCGGCGCGACGATCGCGGTCGCCGCCCGCATCGGCGAGCCCTCGAACAACTTGCGGCCGGCGTCGTCGGCGTACGCCGTCAGCAGCTCGCGCTCGAGGAACCATCCGAGGTCGGACGCACCGAGCTCGCTGACGAAGTCGTTGACGGCGCGCATCGAGACGCCGGCGGCGAAGCGATCGCTGTGGCCCAGCAGCCAGGTCGTCATGAACCCGCCGTACGATCCGCCGGCGATGCCGATGCGCGAGGTGTCGAACGTTCCCAGCGCGAGCGCGCCGTCGAGAATACGCAGCACGTCGGCGGCGTCGATCCCGCCCCATCGCCCAAGATGGCGTCGGCGTACTCGTGACCGTACGACTGCGAGCCGCGCGGGTTGCCGTACGCGACGGCGATCCCCTGCGCGGCGAGGACCTGGAACTCGAAGAAGAACGTGTGGCCGTACGCGCCGTGCGGGCCGCCGTGCACCTCGAGCACCAGCGGCGGCTCGGACTCGCGCGACCCGCTGGGTCGCATCAGCCACGCGTCGAGCAGCGTACCGTCGTCGGCCCGCGGGCGGTAGCGTTCGGGCGCGACGACGGCCTTGTCGGCGAGCCATGGGTTGGCGTCGGTCAGGCGGCGCTCGGCGCCGTAGCGCTCGATCAGCGCGATCTCGTTCGGGACGGTCGGCGTGCCGTAGGCGATCGCAATCGTACCGTCGTCGCCGAGCGTGAACGCGTAGATGTGCCGGTCTCCGCCGGCGACGATGCGCGTGGCGCCACCGTCGCGCGCGAACGCGCGCAGCGACGTGCTGCCGTCGTCGCAGACGAGCACGAAGACCTCGCGGTCGCCGTCGCCCCAGACCGGCGCCACCGGAACGCCGCTGCGCAGATCGCCCGCCAGACAATCGCCGACCGTGCGGCCGAGCCCGGCCGAGAGCGAGCGCGCTTCGCCGCCGCCGGCCGGCACGATCAACAGCTCCATGTCGAAGCGGCCGCCGCCGTCATCGCCGTGTTGGTGCCCGGCGAACGCGATCTCCTTACCGTCGTGCGACCAGGCCGGCGTGGCCATCGGTCCGGTGCCGGCGGTCAGCCGCGTCAGCGCGCCGCCGTCGACGTCGACCACCCAAATGTCGCTGAGCGCGGTCGCCGCTTCCGGTAGATCGATGCGGCTGCAGAACGCGATCCGTCGCCCGTCGGGCGACCACGACGGCATGTTCACATCGAAGTCGCCGTGGGTGATACGGCGCGCTTCGCCGCCCCCCGCGTCGATGACGAACAGATGCTTGCGCACACCGTCGAGCAGGCCGTCGGCGTCGCTCTTGAACGGCAGCATCCGAATGTGGCGCGCGCCGGTCTTCTCGTCGTGGTAGACGCGCGCCGTGGCGGGATCGTGCGCGGCGGTCGCGACGAACGCCAACCGTTTGCCGTCCGGCGACCAGGCCAGCGCGCTGATCTTCGCATATCCGCCGCCGAGTGGACTCGCTTCGCCGCCGTCGAGTCGCAGCACGTACACGCGGGCTTGCCCGTCGCGCTCGGCGAGGAATGCGACCGAGGAGCCGTCCGGCGCGATGCGCGCCAGCCGGTCGTTCGTTCCGGCGGTGAAAGCGTGGTCGGTGCCGTTCCGGTCGATGCGCCGGATCGCCCCGCGCAGCTCGTCGGCGTCGCGATCGAACCACGAGCGGCGGTAGTAGACGGCCGAACCGTCGGGACTGATCTGCGGGTCCGAAAGCAGCACGATGCGCGAAAGGTCGCTCGGAACGAGAGGAGTGGTCATTGCAGCCGTGCATTATCGCCGGGTGATGCGCCTTCCCGCAACCCTCACGGTCCTCGTCGCGCTGCTCGCGTCGTCGTCGGCGGCGTCGGCCGACAACGGCGACGTGGTGGTGCAAGCGGGCCACCAAGGCCGCCCCGCGAGTTGCGCGCCGCTGCACGTGAAAGCATGCAATCTGGGAACCGGCGCCTCCGGCGAGCGCGAGCGCGACTGGACGGTGACCGTCGCCGACGAGACGGCACGCATCTTGCGCGCGCACGGCTACACGGTGATCCGCCGTCCGGCCGACTATGCCGATCACGACACCGCGCGCGCGGCGGTCTTCCTGCACTTCGACGGCTCGGAGGTCGCGTGCGCGAGCGGCGCGTCGGTCGGCTTCCCCGACACCACCAGCCGCGCGTTCATCGACGCCTGGGAGAAGCGGTATCTCGCCTCGTTCCCGTTTCGGTTCCGCGGCGAGAACTTCACCGAGAACGAATCGCGGTACTACGGCTTTCGCAAAGTCGAGGCTCCCGAAAAGATGCTCATCGAGTTCGGCGAGATGACGTGTCCGGCCCAGTTCGCTTGGATGCGGCCGCGGCTGCTGGAGCTCGGCGACGACCTCGCCGCGTTCTTGATGGATCGCCTGCCGCGATGAGACGCGCGGCGTTCGTCGGCGCCGCGCTGGCTGCGGCGTGCGTCCTCCCGATCCGCGCGGCGGCACAGGGCGCGCCGCGGTTGGACGACCTGCTCGACGACATTCCGGGAACGACGGGGGTTGTCGCGCGCACCATGGGCGACGGCCCGCCGTACGTGGCGATACGCGAGAACGAGCTCTTCCCGTCGGCGTCGGTGATCAAGCTCGCCATCCTGGCAACGGTCTATCGCGCGTACGACGCCGGGACGGCGAGCCCGCGCGATCTCGTGCGGACGCGCGCCGCCGACCTCATCGGCGGTTCCGACGTGTTGGCGGGCTCCCCGCCCGGTAAGGCCTGGAGCATCGACGCGCTCGTCAAGGCGATGATTCGGGTCAGCGACAACTCGGCGGCCAACGCGCTGATCACCGCGTTCGGGATGGGGTCCGTCAACGCGACGATGCGGCTGGCCGGGATGACGAGCTCGCGGTTGAGCCGGCACTTCGCCGACGTCGTCCCCGCCTGGCACCGAAGCGAGAACGTCATCACCCCGGCCGACACCGCGACGCTGCTGTACGCCATCGAGCGCGGCATGCGCGAAGGGATTCCGACGATTGCTTCGCCGCCGAGCTGTCGCGCGATGATCGACATCCTGTTGGGCAACGAGGACGGGACCAAGATCGTCCAGGGGTTGCCGCGCGGGACACCTTGCGCGCACAAGACCGGTGAGATCGACCGGGTGCGCAACGACGCAGGCGTGGTCGACCCGTTCGGCGACGCACCGTACGTGCTGGTCGTGCTGACCCGCGATTTGCGCGACGATGGGGCCGGCGACGTCGGGATCGCGGCCATCGCGCGCCGCGTCGACGCCGCCCTGCGGGAGGGAAGCTGAGCGTCGCACCTAACGGCGCCAGGAGGTTCCATCGCATAGGGGGCAACCGTGAAGACTTCCTTCGGTATCAGCGCGCTGGCGCTCGCGATCGCGGCGGCGGGTTTGACTGCCTGCCACAGCAAATCGACGGCGTCGACGACGCCGCCGACGACAGGCGCGGCCACGATCCCACCGATCGCGCAGCAGATCGTTCCGAACCCGCTGCCGAGCTTGACCGTCACCAGCGCGACGTTCACCGCCGGCGGGACGTTGCCGAACAACACGATCTTCAATAGCTTCGGGTGCACCGGCGGCGACCAGTCGCCCGACCTCAGCTGGACCGCCGGGCCGGCCAACACGGCGAGCTACGCCGTGACGATCTTCGATCCCGATGCGCCGACCAACGTCGGTTTCTGGCACTGGCTCGTCTACAACATCCCGCCGACCACCACCAGCTTGCCGGCCGACATCCCGCCGACCGGCGGCGCCGGAACCGGAGCGTTGCCGGCGGGTGCGCTGCAAGCCATGGACGACTACGGCATCCAGGGCTACGGCGGCCCCTGCCCGCCCGCCGGCGGGGGGACGCACCACTACATCTTCACGGTCACCGCGCTGAGCACCATGATCACCGGGCTCACACCCGCCACCACCGACGCGGCGCTGCTCCAGTTCAACATGGATGGGAACATCGTCGCGCGCGGCCAGCTCGTCGGCCTCTACGGCCGCTGACCATCCAGCGCCGTCGCTGGGGCGCGCTCGATCACGCGGGCGAGCCGCGGCCCCAGCACGGCGACGATCAACGCCGCGAGGAAGATCGGTAGGAAGGCTGCCGCCGCGACGTGCGTCGCATCCCAGGCGGCACCCGACAGCAGCGTGGTGACGAACGAGATGGCGTAGCCGAGCGTGAACGTCCCGGCGGCCAATCGCGCCACCTCGTGCGGCGGCGCGGAGAGCGCCGGCAGCGCGAAGCTCATGGTCAGGATGTAGGCGGCCGCGAGTCCCAGCAGCGCCGCACCGTAGACGGTCGCCGGACCGCCGAGCAGCAGCACGACGGCAACCGCGACGACGATGAGCGCCGCGACGAGGAGCGACGTTGCCGGACGGCCCAGCAGGCGCATCGGGATCAGACCGACCGCGAACGACGCCGGGATCTGCCCGATGTTGAGCGCGGCGAGCACGGCGCCGACGAGCGCGACGTTGCCGGTCGCGTGCAAGTAGTCCGGCAAGAACGTGTTCGCGCCGAAATACGCCAGGCTCGCGGCGGACTGAAACAGGCCGAGCTGCCACACGCGGGGATCCCGAAAGTTCGGCAACCACGCGCCTGACGTCGCCGGCGGGCTGCCGCTGGGATCGCGCACCGCGGTCAGCGCCAGCGCCGTGAGCACGACCGGAACGCTCCAGGCGGCGAAGCTGCGCTCCCACGAGCCGCCGGCGAGCGGCAGCACGAACGGGATCGTGAGCGATGCGCTGATCGCCTCCCCGCACAACAGCCCGTTCGCCCAGATCCCGGTGCCGAGCGCGACGCGGTCGCCGAACCACGCGCGCGCCAACGACGGAAAGGCGGGTTGGATCGTGGCTATCCCGGCACCCATGACGATCGTCATCACGAACAACATCGCGGTGGAGGGTCCGAACCCGCGCAGCGCCGACGAGATCGCGATCACCCACAGTCCGACGATCACAGCCCGGCGCGCGCCCAATCGCATCGTCAAGAAGCCGCCGAACATCGACGAGACGGCGAGCACCAGCACCGGCAAGTTCGACAGCGCCGCGATCCCCGACTCGTTGAGGTGCAGATCGCGGTGGATCAGCGGGATGACGGGTGGGACGGCCAGCAACGTGAGCCGCAGATCGGTACCCGCGAGCCACAGCACGATGCCGCGCACCAGCGCGGGCGAGCGCATCATTCGAACAGCGACGGCTGCTCGATCCGCGCCGGACGTTCGTGGGCCACCCCGAGCGCCGCGTACAGCTCGCGAACGCTCGCCGGAGCGTGACCGGCGTATTCGTTATTCGCATAGCCGGCGAGCCGCGCGAGCTGCGGCGCGGCGTCGTGGATCGCTTCCGCCCAGCGCGCGATCTCGGCGGCACGGTCGATCACGATCGCGTCGAACCGCTCGAGACTCCGGCGGATGCCGAGCCAACGCAGGTAGGCGTGCGACGCGGTCGGCCGGTGCAGCTCGTGCAGCATCGTCTCGAGCGGAACGAACGGTCCGTCGGTCACCGCGAGCGCGACGCCGTGCGTCCCGAGCGCGTCGCGCAGCCGGCCGTGCGCCTCGCCGTGAAACCACTCGCGATTTCGGACCTCGAAGGCCCACCGCGGCCCGGCCGGCAGCTCTTGCACGAACGCTTCAACCGCGTCGATCTCGGCGGGCGTGAAGTCCGGCGGAAGTTGGATCAGGATCGCCTCGAGCTTCTCACCGAACTCGAGCGCGCTGGTGACGAACTCGTCGACCAGCGCGCGCGCTTCGAGCAACCGCCGTTCGTGGGTGATCTCACGGGGCAGCTTGAGCGCGAAGGTGAAGTCGTCCGGCACCTGCGCCGCCCACTTGCGCACGCGCTCGGGCGGCGGCGTGCCGTAGACCGTCGCGTCGATCTCGACGCTGCCGAACTCTTCCGCGTACTCGCGCAGATAGCCGTCGGGACGCGTTCCGGCATCGTACATCGGACCGACCCAGTCCGGGTACGACCAGCCTTGGGTTCCGAGAGCGAGATGCGGAAGGCTCAGCCGTTCCCTGCTTCTTTGCCGGCCTCTTCGATGGCGACCGAGGTCATGGCATCGCCGGCGCGGATCTGGTCGACGACGGCCTGCCCCTCGACGACGTGACCGAACACGGTGTACTGCCGGTTCAGGAACGGCGCGTCGCCCAGACAGATGTAGAACTGCGATCCGGCCGAGTTCGGGTTCGACGACCGTGCCATCGCGACCGTCCCCTTGATGTGCGGGTGCTCGTTGAACTCCGCTTCGAGATTGTAACCCGGACCGCCGGTGCCGTTTCCACTGGGATCGCCGCCCTGGATCACGAACCCGGGCTCGTAACGATGGAAGGTGAGCCCGTCGTAGAAGCCGGCGCGCGCCAGCTTGATGAACGCCGCACTGTGGAGCGGCGCCTCATCGGGATAGAACGACAGCACGATCTCGCCCTTCGGGGTCGTGATGCGCGCGCGGGCCGTCTTCGCCTCGGTCGCCAGCGTCTGGAGCTCATCGCCCGAAGGCTTGGTGTAGGTTGCCATCGCTCCTGTGCTACGGCGCCCAGGCCGCCGCGCCCCGCCGCAGTGTTCGTGCAGGGCGAGAGCACTGCGGCAGGGTAGGCGCTGGCGATGCCGGCATATCGTTCCCTTGCTCTCCTGACGATCATCGCACTGTGCGGGGCGTTGCCCGCGCGCGCCGACGTCCCGGCGCCGATGCTGGACCCCGCGGTCGCAGCGGCGATCGCACGGGTCGACGCGGCGAACTTGCGCGCGACCGATACGCGGCTGGTCGCGTTCGGGACGCGCTCGACGTTCTCCGAGAACGCCGGGCCGAACCGCGGCTACTTCGCCGCGCGCGCCTACGTGCTCGATCGCTTTCGGCAGATCGCCCGCTCGAGCAATGGCCGGCTCTCGGTAGCGCTGGACACGTACACGCAACCCGCCGATCCGGCCAAGCGCGTCCCGCGCGAGGTGGTCATCTCGTCGGTCGTCGCGACGCTCAAGGGTGACGACCCGGCCGCCCCGACCTACGTGATGTCGAGCCACCTCGACTCACGCAATACCGATAACGACGACGGCGTCCACGACGCGCCCGGTGCCGACGACAACGGGTCGGCCGTGTCGGCGGTGCTCGAAGCCGCCCGCGTGCTCGCCCCGTTGCCGATGCACGGCACGGTGATCTTTGCCTGCTTCGACGCCGAGGAGCAGGGGCTGTTCGGCAGCGCGCACTTCGCACAGACGCTCAAAGCCGCCCACGTCGACGTCGAGGGCGATCTGAACAACGACATCATCGGCGCGTCGGTCGGCGATGACGGCGTCAAGCGCGACAACGTCGTTCGCATTTATTCCGAGTCCATCCCGGCCGGGGCGAACCCGCGGCTGATCAATGCGATCGGCTCGCAAAACGATTCGCCGTCCAACGAGCTCGCCCGCTACGCGAAGGAGACCGGTGACGCGTACGCGACCGGGCTCACCGGGATGCTGATCTGGCGCGCCGACCGGTTTTTGCGGGGCGGCGACCACGAGTCGTTCAACGCGCAAGGATTCGCCGCGTTGCGCTTCACCGAGCCGCGCGAGACGTTCGCCCACCAGCATCAGAACGTGCGCGTCGAAAACGGCGTGCAATACGGCGACCTGCTCCAATACCTCGACTTCGACTACCTGGCCAAAGTCACGCGCTACAACGCCGCCGTGCTGGCCTCGCTCGCACTCGCGCCGGCGACCCCGAAGGTTTCGGTCGACACGAAGGCGCTCACCAACGACACGACGCTGTTCTGGGATCCGGTCCCGCGCGCCGTGCGGTACGAAGTGGTACGCCGGCTCACGACCGAGCCGACCTGGACCGCCGTCCAAGACGCGGGCAACGCGACGCGCATCACGGTACCGCTCTCCAAGGACAATTGGCAGTTCGCCGTCCGTGCGGTCGACGCCCAGGGCCACCGCTCTCCGGCCGGCTTTCCGACCCCGGTGCGTTGACGGCCGGCCGCCCTGACTCGAGCTGAAAGCGGCTGTGCCGATCAGATCGCGTCGATCGCCTTCGCGAGCTCGACGTCGCGTTCGGTGATCGCGTCGACGTCGTGCGACCAGGTGCGGATCGTCACCAGGTTCCACGACAACTCGATGTCGGGATGGTGATCGAGCCGGTTCGCGACATCGGCGACCGCCTTCACGAAGGCGACCGCTCCGTTGAAGTTGCGGCGATCGAAGCGCTTCACCAGCGCCTTGCCGTCGTTCTTCCAACCAACGGGTACGTCCATCAGATCATTCCTTTTGAGCGCAGCTCGTGCAGCGAAGTCTCGATCCCGCGCAGGGTGAACTCGACGTCGTCGTCGCAGTGCGCGGTCGAGAGAAACATCACTTCGTTGTGCGAGGGCGGCAGCAATACGCCGCGCTCGCGCATCGCGTGGTAGAAGGCGCCGTAGGCGCGCTGGTCGTCACGCTGCTGGTCGTCGTAGGAGCGCGTCGGCGGGCCGGCACGGAACTTGAAGTCGACGATTGACTCCAACTGCAGCACGGCGTATTCGAGCGCGAGATCGGACAGGATGCGGCGAATACCGCCGGCGAGGACACGCGCTCGCCGTTCGGTTTCCGCCAAGAGGCTGGGGTCGCGTTCGAGCGTTTCGAGCACGCGGAGCCCGAGCGCTGTAGCGAACGGCATCCCGGCGTGCGTTCCGCCGGTGAAGCATGGCCCGTCGGGGGCGAGCATCGCCATGACGTCGGCACGCCCGCCGAACGCTGCGAGCGGAAACCCTCCGCCCAGTATCTTCCCGACGGTCGTGAGGTCGGGCGTCACGCCTACGCGCGCCTGTGCGCCGCCCAGCCCGAGCCGCAGCCAGGTTATGATCTCGTCGAAGATCAGCAGCGCGCCGTGGCGCTGCGCCCTCGTTTGTAGGCCTTCGAGAAAGCCCGGGACCGTCTCGACGAGCCCCATGTTGCCGCAGATCGGCTCGACCAGGATCGCTGCCAGCCGATCGCCGGCGCGCGCGAGCTGCCGGTCCACATCGTCGAGATCGTTGTAGCGCGCGACGACCAGATCGTCGAGGACCGCCGACGGAATCCCCGACAGGCGGGCATCGGGCGTCTCCGCCGACGCACCGGCGTTCTGGAGCGCGAGGTCGAAGTGCCCGTGATAGTTCCCGGCGAATTTGAGCACGACGTCTCGACCCGTGAACGCCCGCGCGACCCGAACCGCGCTCTGCACCGCCTCGCTGCCGGTCGTCGTGAACCGCAACCGTTCCATCGACGGCAGATGGCCACGGATGCGCTCGGCGAGGACGACTTCGTCAGGCGACGTCGATCCGTATACGACGCCGCGAGCAACAAGCGCATCGAGGTCGCGCAAGAACGGCGGCGTGTGCCCGAACAGCAGCGGGCCATACCCCATCACGTAATCGACGTAACGCCGTCCATCGGAATCGAACGCATAGGGACCCCCCGCGCGCGCGCAGACGAACGGCGCACCGCCGACCCGGCGTCCCGCACGCACCGGCGAGCTCACCCCACCGGCAAGGGTATTGTCGAGTAAAGCGATGGCCGGCACGAGCGTCACGTTCCGTCGCTGACTCTACCGTCGCCGGGGCCTCGACGGTCGAAGGCTTCGTCGATGTCGGTGAGTCCTTCGTCGAGCCGCTCTTTCGTAATTCTGGGCGCAGAACGATACCGTTCACGAAGCGTTGCGCGATCGACCAGCCCCAGACCGACGACGGCCGCTAGGAATTCCAGGTCCTTTTCGCGCCGGATCGCGAGCTTGGAGACCGTCAGGTCGTGAATTTCCGGAAATATGACGTGGACGTCGCACGGCCCGCCAGCGACGTTCGCGCTTCCGACTATCTCTGTGATCGCGCGATCGCGCCAGTCGGCCGGGAATCGGGCGAGATTCTGCGGCACTGCCTCGAGGTAGACGTTCGTAGCGATATGATAATCAGAATCCTGCCCTAAATGTAGCATAAGTTCTTCGTAGATGAAGTTATTGCTGCCATATCCCTGCGCAGGATATGTGTCCACGTCATTCGAGCGGATCACCACCTCGATATCGGGATCTGGGATGGTTCCGTGTATCGCCTGAGACCCGATCACGACAAACTCCGTGCGCCCGCTGACTTCGACCGCCTTCAGCAGGACGTCGAGGACTGCCCTCTTGCGCATCAGGGCATCGTGTGCGAGGAGCGCGTGTGTTGGCGAAAGATATCGTCGCGCTCGTCCTTGGAGACAAAGGCACGAAATGAGATCACGGAACGCAAGACCTGGCCGCGTTCCGAAGGTTCCGTAAGGGCTTCTCGCAGGGCGCCGGGGCCGCGATCAATGATCTCAATCCACGCTCGAAGGTACGTATTATCGCTATGGATCGACCGCTCACGCTCCACCGAGCTCCGGAACTCGGCGATGCGTTCGCGTGAAAGACGCTTCGAGGCGAGCCGGCCCAATGCCAACGCGATGTGGTCGTTGGTCAGGTAGAGGTCGCTCGCGTCGCCAGTGCGCCCGTGCATAACCTAAAGGTACCACGCCGACCCCCGTGTTTGCCTACTAGTCCCGCTGGAGAAGGCGGTGAACTCGTCGGCGCCCTAGGCGGGGCAGCGCTTCGAAGGCCCGTCGAACGGCGGCGTGGCGACAGAACGCCATTGGTGGTACATGTGGCAATACGCGGTTCGCTCGGCTGGAAGCCCGCGAAGCTGAAGTTCGCGCCAAGGGGCGCAGGCGGGTGCGCTGGAAACGCCACGCCGTGAGCGAGCAACGTACCCATGCCTTCCGTGCCGACCATGTCGGCAGCTTCTTGCGGTCCAAGGAGCTCCTCGAGCTGAGGAACAGCGGGGCCGACCCCGATCGGTTGCGGGAGGTCGAAGACCGCGAGATCTTGCGGGTGCTGACGAAGCAGCAGGAGCTCGGTTTCCAGCTGTTCACCGACGGTGAGTTCCGGCGCGGCGGCTTCATGACCGATCTCACCGACGCGGTCGAGGGCTTCGACTCCGAAGCGGGCGTCGCGCGCTCGTGGAACGCGGGAGGGACGGCGGTCGGCGTCGCGCCGAGCGCGGTGCGCGGCATCGTGACCGAGAAGCTGCGCCAGACGCGGCGGCTCACCGCCCACGAGCTCGGCTTTCTCAAAGAGCACAGCCCCGGTCCGATCAAGATGACCCTGCCGAGCGCCACGCAGTTCCCGGCGATCGCATACAAGAAAGGGATCAGCGAGCGCGCGTATCCCAATCATTCGGCCTTTCTGGCCGACGTGGTCGACATCGTCAAAGCTGAGACGCGGGCGCTGGCCGACGAAGGCGTGGCGTACATCCAGATCGATGCACCGCGCTATAGCTATTATCTCGATCCCAAGTGGCGCGAGTTCTTGCAGGGCGAGTTCGGCGAGCCCGACGCGCTGCTCGACGAGGCGATCGCCGCCGACAATGCCTGTTTCCGGGCCGCGCGCCGCCCGGGCGTGACGCTGGCCATCCACCTCTGCCGCGGCAACAACCGCAGCCAATGGTATGCCGCCGGCGGCTACGACGCGATCGCCGAGAAGCTGTTCGCGCAACTCGACGTCGACCGGTTCCTGCTCGAGTACGACGACGATCGGTCGGGGACGTTCGAGCCGCTGCGCTTCGTGCCCAAGAACAAGACCGTCGTGCTGGGCTTGGTCAGCTCGAAAAAGCCCGAGCTCGAAGACCGCGACGAGCTCATCCGGCGCATCGAGGAGGCGAGCACGTACGTTCCGCTCGATCGGCTCGCGCTCAGCCCGCAGTGCGGGTTCGCGTCGATGGCCGAGGGCAATCTCCTCACCGAGGACGACCAGTGGGCGAAGCTACGGCTGGTCGCCGACACCGCGCGAAGGGTCTGGGGTTCCGCGTCGTAGGAAGCGTCTGAGATGGCTTCGGTACGCCTCCAATCGGTCAGCAAGAAATTCGGCGACACCGTCGTCGTCGACGACGTCACGCTCGAGGTTGCCGACCGCGAGTTTCTCGTGCTGGTCGGCCCCTCGGGCTGCGGCAAGTCGACCACCCTGCGCATGATCGCCGGGCTCGAGACGACCAGCGGCGGCGACATCTTCATCGGCGATCAGCGCGTCAACGAGCTCGGCCCCAAGGATCGCGACATCGCGATGGTGTTCCAAAACTACGCGCTCTACCCGCACATGAACGTCTATGACAACATGGCGTTCGGCCTCAAGATGCGCAAGGTCCCGAAGGCGGAGATCGACCAGCGCGTCAAAGAAGCCGCGGACATCCTCGGCTTGGAGCCGTACCTGAAGCGCAAGCCGAAGGAGATGTCGGGCGGTCAGCGCCAACGCGCGGCGCTCGGCCGGGCGATCGTCCGCCATCCGGCGGTGTTCCTGATGGACGAGCCGCTCTCGAACCTCGACGCGAAGCTGCGCGTGCAGACCCGCGCCGAGATCGTCAAGCTGCAGAAGCGCATCGCGACGACGATGATCTACGTGACGCACGATCAGGTCGAGGCCATGACCATGGGCCATCGCATCGTCGTGATGAAGGACGGGGTGGTGCAGCAAGTCGCCTCGCCCCAAGCCGTCTACGACCGTCCCGCCAACCAGTTCGTCGCCGGTTTCATCGGCTCGCCCGCCATGAGCTTTCTGCCCTGCCGCCTCGAGGCCGACGACGGAACGCTCTACGCCCGCGGCCGATCGTTCTCCGTGCGCATTCCGGACGAGCGGCGCGCGACGCTCGGCGCCGTCAATGCGGAGGCGGTGACGCTCGGCGTTCGCCCCGAGGACATCTCGCTGCACGCCGACGGCGCCGGGTCGATCAACGCCGTCGTCGACGTCGTCGAACCACTGGGCTCGGAGCACGTCCTCTACTTCACGTGCGACGGCGAACGCGTCACCGCGCGCGCCTCCGCCGAATCCACCGCCACGGCGGGCGACGCGATCGCCCTCGGCATCAACCCCAAGCGCATGCACCTCTTCGACGCAGCCACCGGCGCCGCATATTTCTAGCCGAGGTCCTCGCGAAAGACAAAGGCCGCGAGCGGTCAATGTCACCCTGAGCTCGTCGAAGGGTGAACCATCCTCCGCTGCCGACCACCAAGCGTGCCGCGCCGGATTCGTGCCGTCACGCTGAGCTCGGCGAAGCGTGACTCGCCGGCGGCCGTGCTTCGGCTGCGCTCAGCACGATGGCACGAGTTCGGTAAGGCACGCTCTGATCCGTGCCGAGGCTCCGTCGGTCCTGCTTCGACAAGCTCAGCATGACGGCTACTCTTCGACCTATGCTGCGAGACCTATGCTGCGAGAGCGGCTATTCTTCGACTATACTGGTCGACCGCTATTCTTTGACCGAACCGGCGAGGCCGGCGACGTAGTACTCGACGAAGAAGAAATACACGACGACCGCGGGCAGGACGCCGATGAGGGCGCCGGCCATCAGCTGGCCCCACTGGAAGGTGTCGCCGCGGATCAACTCGCTGGTCATGCCGACCGAGACGGTCTTGTTGACCGACGACGACATGAACACCAGCGCGTACAGATACTCGTTCCACGACAGCGTGAACGAGAAGATCGCGGCCGAGATCAAGCCCGGTATGGCGATCGGGAAGATGATGCGCCACAAGATCGCCAGGTTGCTCGCGCCGTCGACGCGCGCCGCTTCTTCGAGCTCGCGCGGGATGTTCTTGAGGAATCCGATCAGCAGCCAGGTGCAGAACGGCACCAGGAACGTCGCATAGATCGGCACCAGCGCCCACAGCTGGTCGAACCAGTGCAGCTGGATGATCACCGACGCGAGGGGGATGAACAAGATCGCCGGCGGGACGATGTAGGCCAGAAAGATCGCCGTGCTCACGACCTGCGACCCCGGGAAGCGCAAGCGGATGATCGCGTACGCGGTGATGTACGAGACGAAGACGCTGAGCACCGTCGCGGCGACCGAGACGAAGAGCGTGTTCGCGAACCACTGGGCGTACGCCGTCTGCGTGAGCAGGTTGGTGAACTGCGAGAGCGTGAAGTGGGAGATCCAGAACGGGTTGAGCCCCTGCGACAGCTCCTGATCCGACTTGAACGCCGTCAGGAGCATCCAGACGAACGGCAGCATCAAGAAGATGCCGTACAGCGCCAGCGGAATGTAGATCCGCAGCTTGCGGGCCACGGCTACTTCTCCCGCACCGAACGGACGACGAAGAACGCCAGCACGATCATGATCACGATCGGCGAGACCGCGATCGCCGCTCCCTCACCGAGCTGGCCGCCGGAGATCGCCCGCTGATAGGCCAGGGTGGTGAAGACCTGCGTTGCGTCGGTGGGGCCCCCGTGCGTGATCGTCCAAATGAGTTGGAAGTCGGTCAGCGTGAAGATCGACGAGAACGCGACCAGGATCGTCGTGATCGGCATCAGGAGGGGCCACGTGATGCGCCGGAAGGCCTGCCAGCCGCCGGCGCCGTCGATGGCCGCGGCTTCGTAGAGGTCCTTGGGGATCGACTGCAGCCCGGCCAGATAGCCGATCGCAAAATACGGCAGCCCGCGCCAAATGTTCACCACGATGAGCGACATGCGCGCGCTCCACGGGTGGCCCAGAAAATCGATGTTGCTGTGAATCAGGTGCAGCCGCAGCAGCAGCCAGCTTATGGCACTGAACTGAGGGTCGAGCAGCCACAGCCATGCCAGCGCCGATAGCACGGTGGGCGCGACCCACGGCAGCAGCATGAGCGCGCGTGAGACCCGGTAGCCGCGAAACCGCTGGTTGAGCAGCAGCGCGAGCGCGAGCCCGAGCACCAGCTTGCCGGCCTCGGCGCAGATCGTATAGAAGACCGAATACCAGGCCGCACCGCGAAAGATCGGATCCGCGAAGATCGTCGCGTAGTTCTGCAGGCCGATGAACTGACCCGGGTTGCCGATCGTCGCGCTGGTGAGGCTGAGCCAGATCCCCAGCAGCAGCGGATACGCCAGCAGCCCCAGCAAGATGAACGCCGCGGGTGCGATGAGCAGATAGCCCAGCACCCGCGGCGAATCGAGCCGCGCGGCCAGCGACGGCCGCCGGATCACGCGCGCTTGTAGATCGCGGCCAGCTTCGCCTCGGCTTTGCGCATCGCGTCTTTGTTCGCCATCTTGTTGACGCAGACGTCGGCGAACATGTCGACCAGCACGAACTCGTCGAGCGCTTGCGCGGCAGCCTTGCCGGGCTTGCCGTTGAAGCCGTCGTATTTCGCGCCGGCCAGCGCGTCACGATACGGCGTGATGTTGGGGTTCGACGTCCAAATCGGGAGTTCGGAGTATCCCTTGAGCGCCGGGGTGACGTACCCGAGCATCTCGGTGACCCAACGATCCGCCTGTGGGCTGTCGAGCATGAAGCGGAGGTACTCTTTTGCCGCATTCGGGTACTTGCTGTACTTGAACACGTAGGCCGAGGTGAAGTTGTTCGAGATCGTGTGCGTCTTCACCGGGCCGTAGGGCGGCGTCGCGTTCGCGAAGTCGGGAAACAGCGCCGGGTCGTTGTTCTTCTCGGCGTACCAAATGCTGATGCCGTTCATCGTCATCCCGATCAGACCGGCGGCGAACGCCTTGTTGTTGCTCGAATCGTCCCACCCGGCGACGCCCGTCGATCATCGTTTCGTACAGTTGGCGCGCATAGTCGAGCGCGTTGCTCGTCTCGCCCGAGTTGATGGCGATCGAGTTGTCGGGATTGGCCTGCTTGCCGCCGTACGCCCACAGGATCCAGTGCGTCCAGCTGTTCGCGTCACCGACCGCGTGGCCGAGCGCGAACCCTGTCGGGTGACCGTTCTTCTTGAGCCCGCGGGCGAGCTTGAGCATCCCATCGAGGTCCTTGGGGAACTCGGCGAAGCCGGCTTCCTTGGCCCATCCTTTGCGGTAGTTCACCGCGTTACCAGTGCAGCCGACGGGAAACGAGACCCAGCGCTTCACGTCCTGGTCGTAACAGTACGAGCGCGCGTTGTCATAATAGCCGCCGTGCGCTTTGCCCATGAAGTCGACCAGATCGCTCATGTCGATCAGCTTGTCGGGATAGACGAACGGATCGTCGTTCCAGCCCATCACGATATCCGGCCCCGACCCTACCTGCGCCGCCAGGGCCGCCTTCGGCGTGACGTCGTTCCAGGTAAGGTTTTGGATGGTGACCGGCACGCCCGTCGCCGCGGTGAACTTCTTGGTGTTCTCGTCCCAGATCGTTTCGTCGCTCTTGACGAACGCGGTCCACCGCAAGAGCTGCAGCGACGCGCCCTTCTCGGGCTTGAACGGCGACTCGGCGGCGAAAGCGGTTACGGGAAAGGCGCCGGCCAGCGCGGCGGCGCCGACCCCGGCGGCGGATGAGAGCAAGAAATCGCGACGATCGGGATGCTTCATGAACGCTTCTTTCGTGGCGGCAGGGGACACTGGGCAAAAAAGTATCCTCCCGCCGTTCGCTATCCCTGCACCCCTTTCGCGTAAGGCGCGATTGTCGGCCCTTCGCCGGGCTCAGGGCCGACGAGGCGGGGCACGGCTCCTCCGACAAGCTCAGGATGACGGCGGGCAGCTCGAGATGACGGGGCTAGCGTTTGAGCTTGAAGATCCCGATGACGTCTCCGCGGGCGTAGTCGAGCTGGAAGTTTCCGCCTGCGGCGATCGCGACGTACTGTGTCCCGTTCACCTCATAGGTGACCGGCGGCGCGTTCGCTCCGCCGACGAACGGTACGTCCACAGTTTCTTGCCGCTGCGCGCGTCGAAGGCGTCGAACGCGCCGCTTCCCTCGCCGACAAACACCAGCCCGCCGGCAGTGGCGAGCGCGCCGCCGATCATCGGATGGGTGCCTTGTACGTCCAGGCTATCCTGTCCGCGTCTCCACGTCGATCGCGACGAAGGACCCGGTTTGGATGCCTTCGGTTTGTTCTGTGTTGATCCACGCGCTGCCGATGTTCATGATACCCGGGATGCGGTTCGCTGCGGTGCGCGTTGAAGTTCATCAGCTGGTCCATGCCCAGCACGTAGACGTGATGGGTCTGCGGCGAATAAGCGGGCGGCGACCATTCCGCGACGCCGTTCGCGCCGGGGAGCACGCTCTTCTCCCTTGAGAAATGTTGGCGTTCTGGGCGCCGAACGGCTGCGACTTGCGCAAGAGCTTGCCGGTCCGGCGGTCGAGCATGAAGTACCAGCCGACCTTGCCGGCTTGACCCGCAGCCGGAATCGTCTGTGCCGTTGCGGTGAAGGTCGAACAAGATGACGTTGCTCGTCGCATCGTAGTCCCAGATGTCATGCTTGACCTCTTGATAGTACCAGCGCATCTTGCCGGTGCGCGAGTCGAGCGCGACGATCGCAGTCGGTGTAAAGATTGATTCCGGCGCGCGTTCGCGTCTTCGAGATCCGGGTTCGGATTCGCCGGTGCCGAAGATGACCAGATGCTGCTCGGCGTCGATCGCCGGCGTCGTCCACACCGTACCGCCGCCGTCTTCCACGAGTTGCCGGCGAACGTCTTGGGATCGGTCGACCACCAGCGCCACCGCTGCTTGCCGGTGTGCGCGTCGTAGGCGGCGACGAAGCCGCGCACCGCCCACTCGCGCGCCGGGCTCCCGACGATCACCTCGCCGTCGAAGACCTGCGGCGCCATGCTCGCCGTTAGCCCAGGCCCGGGTCGCGATTCGCGTCACCAACGCACCTTACCGGTGCGCGCGTCAAGGCTACCAGCTTGGCGTCTAGCGTCGTCGACGTACAGGTTGCCGTAGCCGAGCGCCGCACCGCGGTTGTTCGGACCGCAGCAGATCTTGAACGGCCCGAGCCGCGGGTCGACGTCGACCACAGACGTTCGCCGGTCGCCGCGTCGAGCGCCATCATCGCGCATGCGGCTGTCGACCGTCGGGCGTCGTCACGTACATCACGCCGCCGACGACGATCGGTGTCGTTTCGAATGCTCGCGTTCATCCCGGTGTGAATCATCTTGACCGGAACGAGCGAGGTGACGTTGTGGCTGTCGATCTGCGCGAGCGGCGAGTAGCGCCGGTTATCGTAGGTTCGCCCGTGGAGACGCCAGTCGGCCGCGTCGTCGGCGGCGCGCTGCATCGCGGCATCGTCGAGAGCGACGTCCGCCGTCGGGCGGCGTGGTGCCCGAGACTTCGCGGCGCGGGCGTCGAACCCGGCGACGGCGGCGGCGCGAAGTTGGGTACGGCAGCAGCTTCACGAGTGCGAGCGTCTTCGTGGAGAGCGGAGCGCGTGCCGGGCGCGTAGGCGTTTTTCTGCAAGATGATACGCCAGCACGCTCAGGTACTGTTTCTCGCTGAGGTGCCCGGCGCGTTGAGTGGCATTCGCTTCGCGGATGAACGTGTAGAGCGCGGCGGTGGTCATCTTACCGCGTGCCATCGACCGGCCGAACTGCCGGTCCCTTGCAAGCGCCAGCGATTCACCGCCTTGCAGATTCTGGCCGTGGCAGCGCAGGCAGTACTGCACGTAGACGTACTGGCCGGCGGCTGCTTGGGCACGCGTATAGCCGCCGGATGGTGGCTGCGTGGAACCGGCGCCCGCGCCGAGCAACACTGCCGACGCCGCCGACACGGCAAGGAACGCGGCGACCGGCCAACGACCGAAGCTCATCCGGTTGTCTCTCCTTCGTCTCTGCGAACGGTTTCCTCGCGGTCCGCGGGCGGCGTGTCGACGCGCCAGAACGTGAAGACCCACCCGACCAGCAGGATGATCGCGAGGTAGCCGAGCGCGCCTTCGGGGACAGGCCCGCTCGAGCGGTACGGCGGGAACGCCGGCTGATGCCCGGTCTGCAAAAGCATCACGTACGACGCCACGTCGTCGAGGTCGGTGTCCGACAGTTGATGCGGGCCGAAGACCGGCATCTGGTCCGGGCCAACGCGAACGGCTTCGGCGACCTGCGCGATCGAGGTGCGGTCGAGCGACGGCGCCCAATCGAGCAGCCCGAGATCGCCGCCCTCGCCGGCCAGACCGTGACACGCCTGGCAGTTCTGCTCGAACAGCGTACGCCCGTGCTGGATGTTGCCGTTCGCGACGACCGGCGGGATCGGCGGCCCGCCCGCGACCGTCGGCGCGAGGTACGTTTCGAGCGCGCGAATGTCGGCCAGCGACAGCCCTTGGCCGCTGCGCTCGTCGCGGTGGGCGATCTCGATCCACGGCTCGGCGGCGGGCATTCGTCCCGTCATCAAGTAGAAGTCGAGCGCCGCCGTCCCCACACCGCGCAGCGACGGCCCGTCGCCGGTGCCCCACTTCTGCGGCGCGTGACATGACGCGCAGTAGGTCGCATACAGCTGCGCGCCGTCGGGCGGCGGTGGAGCGACCGTTGCCGCGGCGAGCAGCAGCGGCAGCGCGAGCCCGAACACGTCAGCGCCCGTCCGCGGCGTCGAACGCCGCGCCGAGCCGGCGCTCGCGCGCGCCCCAGTCGGCGACGCACCACAACAGCGCCAGCAGCACCGGCGTTCCGGCGGTCAGCCACATCACGGCACCCGCGTTCATCTGGTCGGCGAGCGCGCCCGGCCGCAAGGCGTAGTGCGCGTACAAGACGTGATTCGTCACGTAGAAGCCGAAGCCCAGGAACGCGCTCATCGGCAGGCTCAGGAACAGCGCCAGAATCCGCGCCGGATGCGACGGCGCGTGCGGCGCCGGGGCGATCGCGAAGATCGGATTCCAGTAGACGAGCGCGGTGACCAGGTACAGCACGTGCATCCAGGCGTGCACGGTCTCGTTCTCGAGCGCGCGCTCGTAGAGCGGCGAGAAGTGGGTGCCGTACAGGACGACCGCCAGCAGCGCGAGGCCGAACAACGGCTGGTCGACGACGCGCATCGGCGCGCTGTTGAGCGCACGCGCGAGCATCGTCGCGCCGCGCGCGGGGAGCGCCGCGAGCGCGAGCCGCACCGGCGCCCCGATCAGCAGCAGCGGCGCGGCCAGCGTGATGAGCGCCAGGTGCTGCACCATGTGCCAGCTCAACGACCTGTCCGACAGACCGTCGAGCGGGCCGAGCAGTGAGGCCGCGACCACCGCGAGGCCCGCGCCGAACGCATACGGCGCGAAGCGCGGGATCGAACGATGCGCGCGCGCGACCCGCAGCCAGCCCCAAGCGTACAGCGCGGCGCTCGCCGCGAGCATCACGGCAAGCATCATGCCGGCTGCGGCTTCTCTTCTTCGAAGCCGCCTTCGGCCGTCCGCACCAGCGTGGTGACCTCGGACGGATAGAGCGTGCTCTCGACGATCCGCGACCGGCGCTCGGCGGCGATCTGCCAGCCGATCCAGCCGACGATGAACGGTCCGACCACGAACAGGATGCGATACACCCAAACCAGCGTTTCGAGCCGCAAGTGCAGCGTCGCGGCCGTCTGGTCGTCGGCGGCGGCGAGCGTGAGGAGAATGCCTTCGAAGATCAGCGCACCGCCCACCGCGATGCGCAACGGAGACTGCGTCGGCAGGTCGAGTACGTGATGCGTTGCGTCGTCGCGTGTCAGCCGCTTCTCGATGAACGGCCACAGGAGCAACAGCAGGAAGGCGAGCCCGGGCAGCACGAGGCCCGGCCAGAACAGCGGCGAGATGGGGTGCCCGAAGACGTGGATCTCCGACGACGGCCCCAGGCGCAGCGCGCCCTCGAGAAACGCGGTGTACCAGTCGGGCACCGACCCGTTGGCCGCGATCCATGGCTGATACGGCCCGAAATCTTCGATCGGGTTGAGTTCGACCAAGGCGGCGAGGAGCGCCAGAACCGCCAGCGTCGAGCCGAACACCGCCACCGTGCGCAACAGATAGTCCGGCCAGAAGCGCCGGCCGACGACGTGCTTGCGATCGCGCTCGAACTGGGTGTGCTTCTGATAGACCAGCAGGAAGAGGTGCAGTCCGATCAACCCGCCGAGCGTCACCGGCAAGAGGTAGACGTGCAGCGTGTAGAGGTGCTGGCCGAGCAGCGGGCCGGGATACGAGTCACCGCCGTTGAGCACGGCCGCACCCCAGCGCCCGACCAGCGGTACCGACAGCGCGATGCTTTCCGAGATGCGCAGTCCCGTCCCCGACAACAGATCACCGGGCAGCGAGTAGCCCGTGAAGCCGGTCAGCGACGCGAGCATGAGCATCGTCAGGCCGATCATCCAGTTGAGCTCGCGCGGCCGGCGGAACGCGCCGGTGAAAAAGATCCGTCCCATGTGCACGAGGATCGCGGCGACGAAGCAGTCCGCCGCCCAGTGGTGGATCTGGCGGATCACGTAACCGATCGGATGCGCGCGGTTCGCCAGCTCCAGCACCGAGCCGTACGCACCCTGCGAGCTCGCGTCGAATGCGAACGTCAGCCAGATACCGGTCGCGACCAGCGTCATGAAAAAGTACAGCGCGAACTCGCCCAGATAGAACGACCAGTGGTCCGGATAGACCTTGGCCAGCAGGTAGCGCGCGCCGGCATTGGTGCCCAGCCGGTCGTCGAGCCAGCCGACGACGCGCCGAACGATCATGAGACGCGGTACCAGTCATCCGGGCCGACCGGCGCGCCGAAGTCGCCGCGCGCGATCAAGAAACCCTCCGGGTCGACGTCGAGCGCGAGTTGCGGCAGCGGCCGCGGCGCCGGCCCCGAGATGTTCTTCGCGCCGCGCAGCACGTCGAACCGCGATTGATGGCACGGGCAGTAGAGCTCGTGCGACGCGTGGCGATAGAGCGCCACCGGGCAACCGGCGTGCGTGCAGATCTTCGAGAACGCGACGTAGCCGTCGGCCGCCACGCCGCTTTCGCCGACGACGCGCAGCAGCTCGGGATCGACGCGGATCAGCACCGCCGAGCCTTCGGCGAGTCCGACGCCGCCCTCCGGAAAGACCGTTTCGATCGAACCGTCGACCAGCCGGTCGCGCGCGATCGGGCGGGCGTTCTCATCGACGAGCCGCACGCCGGCGCGCCAGCCGGTGATCACGCGCCGGCCGGGGTTGCGCGCCAGCGAGATCAGCGGCACCAAACCGAGAATGCCGAATGCGCCGAATGCACCGAGCCATAGCCGCCCGAATGCGGGCCGGCTGATGCCGTCGTCGGGAAGCGGCGCCGGCGCGGAGGGGCCGCGCGGTTCGCGCGGCTCGCGCACATCGTCGGGCGCGTGCAGCGCGACGGCGGCCGCTCCCGCAGCCGCCGGCCAGCCCGAGAAACGCGAGGACGAGCGCGCCCGCCAGCAGCCCCGGCGCGGCACCGACCCACGCCGCGGCGGTCGCCCCGAGCGCGCCGACGATCGCGAGCAGCAAGAAGAACGCGACCCTCATCGCACCAAGAAGATCGTCGCGTAGAGCGCGAGCCAGACGACGAACACGAAGTGCCAGTAGTACGCGACCGCCTCGACGCCGGCGTGGTGCTCCCGCGTGAACGCCGGCCGGCTCAAGAAGATCGCGACGGCCGTCAGCAGCACCACGCCGGCCAGCACGTGCGCGAAGTGCGTGCCGGTGAGCGCGTAGTAGATCGTGGCGTACGCGACGCCGTCGATGTGGAAGTTGGCGCTGCTCCAATCCATCCACTCCAGGGCCAAGAAGCCGA
This sequence comes from Vulcanimicrobiota bacterium, assembly GCA_963738465.1. Classification (GTDB taxonomy): domain Bacteria; phylum Vulcanimicrobiota; class Vulcanimicrobiia; order Vulcanimicrobiales; family Vulcanimicrobiaceae; genus Vulcanimicrobium. Next base: position 94,621 of record CAVTWP010000007.1, on the reverse strand, counting down.
ACGCGGCGAGAATCGTGAGCAGCAGCATGAGCCTGGCCAGAACGCGGTTGCCGCGCGTCGCCGCGACTTGGGCGACGGACATGGTCACGCTGCCGATGCCGAGCAGCAGCGTGCCGACCGCCATACCCGACGCGTCGAGCTGCACGCCGGGCGGGGGCCAAGCAGCCGTTCCCCCGCGCAAGTCGTAATACGCCGCGAGCAACGCGGCGAAGACCATCGACTCCGATGCGAGGAAAACGATGGTGCCGAACACGAGCGGGTGTGCTCGGATGGCCACGGATCGCATGGTCTCACCCTACCCGGGTAGGGGTGCCATAAACCGGGTAGCATGGTGGCGTGCATCCTCCGACTTGGCCTGCACTCGGCTCAGTGCAGTCGCAGGCCCTTGCGGACGACTGGAAGATCTTCACCTACTCGGCACTCGCTGTCGCGCTGCTCGTGTGGGCGCTCATCGCGTTCGCCGCAGTGCGCTTTCGCCGCACGGCGCGCAACGCCGAGCCGCGCTCGCAAAAAGAAAAGAATCCAGCGCTCGAGATCGGATGGACAATAGCGCCGCTCGTATTCGTCATCGCGCTGTTCGGCGTGACGTACCACGTCGAGAGCGACGTCGAGCAGATCGTGCCGAACCCGGACGTGAAAGTCGCGGTCAACGCGTATCGCTGGGGATGGACCTTCAGGTATAACGGCGGCCCGACGATCAACGGCACGTCGGACGCGCCCCCGGAGATGGTGCTGCCGATCGGAGAAACGGTCGCGCTGACCTTGACGTCGAGCGACGTCGCGCACGCATTCTGGGTGCCCGACATGCTCTTCAAGCGCGACGCGATCCCGGGCCGCGTCACGACCTTCGATCTCACGCCGTCCAAAATGGGCACGTATCTGGGCCGGTGCGGAGAGTTTTGCGGCCTCGATCACGCGATCATGACCTTCCGGGTCCGGGTGGTGGCGCCGGCGGACTACAAGCGCTGGTTGGCCTTCGAGGCGACCCAATGAGCGCCGTCGCGGTCGCCGACCGGGTCACGCCGCCCGAGCGCCACGACATCCTGTCATGGATCACGACGACCGATCACAAACGGGTCGGCATCCTGTACATGGGGACGACGCTGCTGTTCATGACGGTCGCGGGCGTGCTCGCGATGGCGATCCGAACGCAGCTGGCGCGCCCCGGCCAGTCGCTGATCGGTCCGCATGCGTACAACCAGATCTTTACGCTGCACGGCACGGCGATGATCTTCTTGGTCATCGCGCCGTTCGGCCTCGGGCTCGCGAACTATCTTATCCCGCTGCAGATCGGCGCGCCCGACATGGCGTTCCCGCGGCTCAACGCGACGTCGTACTGGATGTTCCTGTTCGGCGGCCTGATCGTCTTCGCCGGGGCCGCGACGAACGAGGGCGCCGCAGCCGCGGGGTGGACGTCGTACGTGCCGCTGTCGGAGATCACGGTCTCGACCGGCCTTGGCCAGGACTTTTGGATCGTGGGGATCGCGCTCGTCTCGGTGGCGTCGATCTTGACGTCGCTCAATTTCGTGACGACGGCGTTCATCTTCCGCGCGCCCGGGATGACGATGTGGCGCTTGCCGATCTTCACGTGGGAGATGATCGCGACGGCGCTGCTGATCTTCATGGCATTTCCGTCACTGACCGCAACGCTCTTGCTGTTGTTCATCGACCGCCGCCTCGGCGGCCACGTGTTCGACCCGGCGTTCGGCGGCAGCGCCGTCCTATACCAGCACCTGTTCTGGTTCTTCGGGCACCCCGAAGTCTACGTGCTGATCCTGCCGTTCTTCGGGATCGTCAGCGAGATCATCTCGACGTTCTCGGGGCGGCCGATGTTCGGCTACACCGGAATGGTGCTCTCGGCGTTCGCGATCGCGGGCCTGTCGATGGGCGTGTGGGCCCACCACATGTTCACCACCGGCGCCGTGAGCAACCCGTTCTTCAGCTTCGTGTCGTTCTTGATCGCCGTGCCGACCGGAATCAAGTTCTTCAACTGGATCTGCACCATGTGGGGCGGCGCGATCCGCTATCCGACGGCGATGCTGTTCGCGGTCGGGTTTCTGGTGAACTTCTTGGTAGGCGGGGTTACCGGCGTGATGGTCGCTTCGCCGCCGGTCGACTTTCAAGCGCAAGACTCGTACTTCGTCGTCGCGCACTTCCACTACACGATCGGCGGCGGCAGCCTGTTCGCGCTGCTCGCCGCGCTGTACTACTGGTGGCCGAAAGTCTACGGCTGGATGCTCGACGAGCGGCTCGGCAAGATCGGCTTCTGGTTCACCTTCATAGGCTTCAACGTGACGTTCATGCCGATGTTCTTCATGGGTTTGTTCGGGATGCCGCGCCGCGCGTTCACCTACCCGGACGCCGGCGCGCTCCCCGGACTGAATCTGACGGCGACCATAGGCTCGTATCTCATGTTCATCGGCGCGCTGATCTTCGTCGCCAACGTGGTCGTGTCGGCGCGCCGGCGGATCCCGGCCGGCGACAACCCGTGGGAAGCCAACACGCTGGAGTGGGCGACCACGTCGCCGCCGCCTGAGCACAACTTCGAATCGCTGCCGCCGATTCGCTCTCCGCGCCCGCTGTGGGATCTGCGCCATCCGCGCACCGCGACGAGCGGGGCCTCGGAGGGCTCGTGACCACTGCTCGCGGCGTATTCATCGCAGCGGCGCTGTTCACCGGTACGCTCGCGGTCTCGTACTGGTTCGTGGCACGCGAACCGGCCGGCACGATGCTGCTGGGCTTCATGACCGCCGCGCTGGCGACGGTCGCAATCTATATGTTCTTCGCCGAGCGCGAGGCCGATCTCTATGCCGACAACCCCAACGCAACGATGCGCGACGCCGCCGGCGAGCACGTCGGCACGTACGTCACGCACTCGCCGGCGCCGTTCTGGATCGGGATCGCGCTCACCGGCCTCGTCCTCGGCCTGGTCACCGCACCCGCCGCCGCCGGCCTCGGTCTCATCGCGCTACTCTTCCTCGCCGCGGTGATGATCGTCCGCAGCCGCTGACCGGCTGCGCGCGCAACTGGTTTCTTCTACTGCGAGACCGGGCGCGGAGCGCCGTACTATTGGGGCGCTTTCGGCGGCAGCGTGATGTCGACGTTCGTTCGCTGCGCGGCCTCGATCTCGTCGGCGGTCGGCTTCGTGCCGGGGAACCATTTCTCGACGGCGGGCGCCGCCGGCGGCGGCGGCGTGAATCGCATCGGCGCTTCGGACACGTGGATTCCGGCGACCGAGACGCCGAGCTTCGCATCGGCACCGCGGTGCAGAGCCGCGACGGCACGCACGTTGCCGGGATCCGTGCCGGCGATCGCGACGATCCAGCCCGGCATGGCGGCCTGCAGCACGAACGTCGACGCGTCGTGCGATCCGCCCTTGCCCAGGATCGCAGCGAGCCGAGGATAAGCGCTGACCGGTAGACGCTGGCCCTCGAGCTTGATCCATCCGGCCGGTGCCGTCGCGCCGTCGAAACGCCGCCCCTCGCCGATGATCGGCGACATCAACACGCGTTCGGGTATCGCCTCCGCGGGGGTCGCGCTGGGTACGCGCCCGGTCGCGGATGGCGAACGTCCCGGCAGGATACTTCCACCCATGTTCTTGGCGCAGCCGGCGAGAGCGGTCGCGGTTCCAGCCAAGAAGGCGGCACGCGTCGGCGAGATCATGTCAGTTCCGCGTCGGGAAGATGCCCTCGAGGGCGATGCAGAAGTTCACCGTGAGGTAGGGCTGGATGTTCGTGTGCGGCTGCCCGCCGCCGGCCGCGGCGATCATCTCGGGGTTCATGGTAACCGCTTTCTTTATCCCCGCGGCAGTCGCATAGATATTGCTTCCGGCGACGAACGTCGCCATGCCATTTCCGCTCGGACTGGGCGAATTGTTGCTGCCGACGTCACCATCCGCATACACCAGATGCGTGTGCGAGGCAGTTTGCCCCACCGAGAGCGTCACGTTCTCGACGCCGCCGATTTGGGAAAGGACGTACGGTGAGAGCCCCGGTCCTTGTCCCATGTGAATGGGGACACGGCCCTGGAAATTCGGCAACTGGAACGTCGACGTACCGTTTCCGCCGTAGTACGTGCCGAGCAAGGCGAAGAGAGCCTGGTTTTGGCTGATCGCAAGCAGCTGCCCGTTGCAAAACGCCCAACCTTGGGGCGCGAAATTGAACCCGAAGATCCGAATCTCGCCGAGGTACGGGTTGGCCATGCGTTTCTCCAATTCAAGCTGGGCATTGCCTGGAGTGTAGTACGTCCGAAGCGCGCGCGGTTCCTCGCAGTACAGCCTGACCAGCGCCTGACGGAGAGGTTCACGGCACGTTCTAACGAGCGATTGTACTGCTGAAACGACCAGGCTACCGACAAGCGGCATTCGCGCTCAGTCGTCCTCGCCGGGGTCACGATCCGCAACGTCGAGACCACGATCTCCATGTATCGGCAGTAGCGGCAGATCCCGTTCGGCGCGTCGAGATCGGAGGGTGTGGTCTCCTCGTCTTCATCGCGATCTCGCCGCACACAGGACAGGTCATGAGCACTCGTCGTCTCAGCCGATCAGCTCGACAGCGTTGCCCGGCGCCTGAGACCTTCCTCGGTGGCGCACGCCAATGATCGAACGGTCACGGAAAGCCTACCGGGCTGCGGCGAGCGCCGCCGGCCCGCCTCCGACCATCAGCGTGTCAACGGGACGGCGCACCTCGTTCCCGAAGGCTCCTGGTTCGCGCACGCCTCCTCGTTCCGCCGCAAAAAGGACCCGCCCCGCTTCATGACCGCCCAGCTCGAAATCAATCCCGACACCAACATCCGCGAGCTCGTCGCCGATCTACCGATCGCCGAAGACGTTCTCACGGAGTTCGGCCTGCACTGCGCCGGCTGCGGCGTCAACAAGTACGAGACGATCGGTCAAGGCGCGACCGCGCACGGCCTGCGGGTCGAGCCGATCGTCGCGGCACTGGCGCAGGCTCGACTGTCGGGTCGCGTGCCGACCATCATGAACGAGGACAAGCAACCGCGCCGCCGCGCCCCCGGCGAGTTCAACCGGCGCGCGAAGTTTCGGTACGTCGTCCCCATCATGTCGGGCAAAGGCGGCGTCGGCAAGTCGCTTACCACCGCATTGCTCGCGGTCGGCCTGCGCCGCGCGCACCAGAAGGTCGGAATCCTGGACGCCGACATCACTGGGCCGTCGATCCCGCGGCTGTTCGGGCTGCGCCAACCGCTCGGACTCGAGCCCGATCCCTCGACGCCGCCCGGCCAGCAGCCGAAGCCGTTGATGGTGCCGGCGGTGTCCCGCTCGGCGATCGAGATCGTCAGCTCGAACCTGCTCACCGACAAGGAAGACACCGCGATGATCTGGCGCGGGCCGATCCTGTCCGGCGTGATCCGACAGTTCTACGAGCAGGCGCTGTGGTCGGACCTCGACTACCTGCTCATCGACCTGCCGCCGGGAACCTCGGACGCACCGCTGACCGTGCTGCAGTCGCTGGCCGTCGACGGCATCGTGCTCGTCACCATGCCGCAGCGTCTGGCGACGATGATCGTGCGCAAGGCAGCGAACCTCGTGCACCAGCTCGGCAAGCCGATCGTCGGCGTCGTCGAGAACATGTCGTACTTTGTCGCGCCCGACACCGGCGTGCGCTACGACGTCTTCGGTCCGTCGTATGCCGATGAGGTGGCCGAGCTGGCCGGCGCGCCGATGCTCGCCCGATTGCCGATCGATCCCAACCTCGTCGCGCTGGCCGACCACGGCCGGGTCGAGGAGATCGATCATCCGGTGATCGACCTGCTGGCTGCAGGGCTGCAAGCCGCGATGGCGCAGCGCCCGGCGAAGCCGGCGGAGACGATCTCGCTGATTTGAGCCGATCGGCGGCGTGCGCGATCGTCGGCGGCGGGGTCGTCGGTTCGAGCGTTGCGTACCATCTGGCGGCGCGCGGTCTGCGCGACGTCCTCGTGCTCGATCGCGCGCCGAGCGCGGGCGCAGGCAGCACCGGTCGCGCGACCGGCGGCTTTCGCGTGCAGTTCGCCGGCGCGATGGAGGTGCAGCTCTCGTTGCTGGCGCGGGGGAAGTTGCGCCGGTTCGCCGACGAGGTCGGCGGCGACTGCGGTTACGTTCCGGCAGGCTACCTGTGGATCGCCGAAGATGACGCACAGTTGCAGGCGTTGCGCGCGGCGGTGGAGGTGCAGCGCGCGAACGGCGTCGACGACGCGCTCGACGTCGATCCCGCAGCGGTCGCCGAGATCAACCCGCACGTCCGGCGCGACGCGGTTCGGGGCGGGACGTACTGCGCAAGCGACGGCTTCATTCGGCCGCTGCAGATCCTCGACGGGTACCGGCGCGCCGCCGAGCGGCTCGGCGCCCGCTTTGCGTGGAACGCCGACGTCGTCGGATTCGATCGGGCGCGCGACGGCCGCATCATGACCGTGCGCACGACCAACGATGTGATCGCGGTCGGCCGGGTGGTGAACGCCGCCGGTCCCTGGGCCGCGAACGTGGCCGCGTTGGCCGGGGTCGAGCTGCCCGTCGTGCCGGTGCGCCGCCAGGTCGCCGTCACCATGCCGACCGGCGTGTTGCCGGCGACGATGCCGATGACGATCTATCCCGGCGACGGGTTCCATCTGCGCGTGCGCGACGGGCGAGTGCTGCTGTTGCTGCCGTCGGCGGGTGCGCCGGATCCGTTCGACGTCACCGTCGAACCGGGATGGATCGAGCGCGTGACGCGTGTCGCACGCGAGCGCGCGCCGTGCCTCGAAGCGGTCGAGATCGACCGGGCCGCCTGCTGGGCCGGCTTGTACGAGATGTCACCCGACGGCCGGGCGATCCTCGGCGCGGCGCCCGGCGTGCCGAACCTCTACCTCGCCAACGGTTCGTCCGGACACGGCGTGATGCACGCGCCCGCGCTCGGCGCGCTGCTGGCGGAGATCATCGTCGACGGGCGCGCGACGTCGCTCGACGTGTCCGCACTGCGGCCGGATCGCTTCCGCGACGGTGCTGCCCGGCACGCCGTCGAGTTGCTCTGAGGCGTTCGGGCCGCTGCGTCAGAGAAGGCCCTCGCTCGGCGCCAGGGCTCGCGCGCGGGTTTCCGCATCTTGAGCGGCATGCCGCGGGCAGGCTCGTAAGGTGACCGACCGCAGCGTCTCGCCCTCGGCCGAGCAGCCGCAGCGCCAGCGCACGGCGACGTCCCCCGGCCCCTCCTCAATGCGCGGAATACGCAGCAGAACCCGGTCGACCCGGCCGAGGCGCTCGCAGAGATACCGAAAAGCTGCCACGATCTCTCCCTCCGTTGACGTGGTGTGATCTCACCCTACCGTCACCGGGGGTTATGGCCCATACCTGAAACCGGGTAGCTGTGTGTTCGGCGGCTCGGGCAAGCGGACGCCGAACTCGATCGGGGGCTGGACCGGCGCGTAGCGCTCGCGGTCGCAGGTCGAGGCGTTGACGAACAGCGTCCCTCCGCGCCGCTCCTGCCCGTAGCCTTCGTGGATGTGGCCGAACAGGTGGACCTGAAGCCGCGCAGCCCGCTCTTGGACCGCCGCCAGCAGGTAGGGACAACCCGCGCGCGTGTCTTCGCCGCCGAACGTCACGTCGAGGATGCCGTGCGGGGGTCCGTGGGTCAGCAGCACGTCCGTGTCGCGCGGGATCGCGGCCCAGGTCCGGCGCGCGAGCGCGCCGCCGTCGTCCGGCGGAAAGTTGTAGGCCCAGTCGTAGAACCACGGCTGCCAGGGCGAGCCGTAGACGTTGAGCCCCTCGACGACGGCCGCCTCATCGATCAGCAGCGTGACGCCCTGCGCGCGAAACCGCTCGCGGTTCGCCTCTGGGTCGGCTGCGATCCCGAAGTCGTGGTTGCCCGGGATCGCGACGATGGCGCGATAACGGCGCTGCAGCGTCCCCAGCCAGCGCGCGGCCCGTTCCAGTTCCGCCTCGGTGCCTTGCATGGTGAGGTCGCCGGCGTGCAGCAGAACGTCACCGTCGGGGATGACCACCCGCTCGGCTCGATTGTGCGTGTCGGAGATCGCGACGCAGTGCACGAGCGCCATAGGTGTGACCGTGATCCTTCGCCGCACGATCGCAGCCCTTCGGACAGGCCCAGGGTGGCGGCGGTGCGTACAGGGGCGAGATGTTCGCGGCGACGATCATTCGCAAGGCTGCGCTCGGCGCAGCCGCCGGATTCGTGCTCGGCTATGCCGCGACGCGACAGGCGCAGGGGCTGCGCGACCTGCGCAAACCGTACCCCGCGCGCACGCGGCGCGACCCGAAACGGTATGCGGCCGAGCAGCGCGCGCTCATCCTGGCCGGCGCCGTTCGCGGCGTCGCCGGCGTCGCGACGACCGCGTTCGTGCTCGCCGATCCGCTCGACCGTGCGCTGCGCCCGCTTCCGCGCCCGCTGCGCGCGCCCGCCTTCGCGCTGGCGGTTCTCGCTCTCGACAACCTCCAAGACCTGGGCACGAGCTACGTCGAGGGGCACGTTCGCGAGCGCAGCTACGGAACGTCGGACCAAAGCGCACGCGCGTGGCTGGCCGATCAAGCGAAGGGTTTTGCGGTCGTTGCGGTGGTGACCGCGCTACTCGTCGAGCTGGCCGACGCGATCGTCGTGCGCGCGCCGCGCCGCTGGCCGGCCATCGCGATCGCCGCGACGCCGCCGCTGCTGGCTTTCGCGACGATCGTCGCGCCGACGTTCGTGATGCCGCTGTTCAATACGTACGAGCCGGTCACCGGCGAGCTGGAGCTGAAGATCCGCGAGCTCGCGGCACGCTACGGCGCCGGGAACGCCGCGGTCCTGCGGTTCGACATGAGCCGCCAGACAAAGAAGGCGAACGCCTTCGTCACCGGCGTGCTGGGGACCGAGCGCATCGCGCTCGGCGATACGCTGGTCTCCGCGTTCCCAGCCGACGAGACGTTGTTCGTCGTGGCGCACGAGCTGGGGCACTACGTTCGCCGCGATCCCTGGCTGGGGATTGCGCTGGGCACGGCGATGCTGGCCGTCACGCTGCTGGCCGCCGACGCGCTGCTGCGGCGCACGACTCGGCGCGGACTGGACTCCGCGGCGCAGGGCGCCCGCCTTGCGTTCTACGCCGCGCTCGTGCAGCTCGCGCTGCTCCCGATCGGGAACGCGGCGTCGCGCGCGATGGAACGGCGCGCCGACCGCTTCGCGCTCGCCGCTACTGGCGATGCCGCTGCCGGCGTGCGTGCCTTCCGGCGGCTCGGCGACCAGAACCTCGCCGATCCGGATCCCCCGCGCTGGGCGGAGCTGCTGTTCGCCTCGCACCCGCCGCTCGCGTCGCGCATTCGCGACCTCGAGCGCGCGACCGTCAGTCCCAGTTGAGGTCCTCGTCCTCGTCACGGTCGCGGGTCACGCCGGCGCGCGCCGCGATCCAGCGCACGAACGGAGCCGTCGCGCGCATCGCGTCACGGAACACGGCGAACGCGCCGCGCTCGAGCAGCTCGCGATCGGAGACGTCGCGTCGCACGAGATAGTTGCGGGCACGAATGAGCGGCAGCCGCGGGTGATCCTTCGGGAAGCCGCGCGGCGTCACGCGCAGCGGCTCGGTGTCGAGCGGAAGGTACGGCCGCATCGGCTTCGACCCCAGGATCCGGTCGAAGGCGCGCGCGTCGCTCCCGTCGTCGGCGAAGGCGCTGCGCAACGCGTGAATCGACGGCTTCGCCGGCACGTAGATGCCGGCCGAGAAGTGCGAGTCGCCCGGTCCGAGGTGCACGTAGTAGCCGGCGAATGCGCCGTCTTTGCCGCCCGGCGACATCCAGGCCGACAGCCACGTCTTGTAGGGAGCCTTGGAAACGTGAAAGCGCGTATCGTTGGCGAGCCGAAACAGGCACGCGCGCGGATCGACGTGTGCCAGCCGATCGTCGGCGCGCGCGCCCGCGAGCAGCAGCATCGTCACCAGGTCCTCGAACGCGTGCCGCACGTGGCCGTCCCAGGCCGCGCGGTTGGCGTGGAACCACGCCCGGTCGTTGTTGCGCGCGAGCCCACGCAAAAAGCGAAAGGTCGCCGGGAGATGCAGCGGGTCGGCGCCGCTCGCCGTTGCCTTTGCGGCCGGGCGGTTAGAGCGCTGCGACGGCATCGGTGCTGCAGGCCCTGCGCTCGGCCCCGTGGGCCCGCAGCCATTCCCTCTCCCACAACGGGTGCCGCCCCATGACCGGCCCTCGGCAGCGACGTCTCATACCTGACCGCCTTTAGCGACCGGAACCGTAGCCCTGCCGGTCGAGAAGCCGCCGAAGGAGGACCATCAAGACACTGCGTTCGGCACTACCGGCAGCCGACCGATACAGATCGTCGTCTGCGCCGAGCGCGTTGCGCAGCCAGTCGTCTTTGAGACGGCAAGGCTCATCGGACATCTCTTGTGCGACGTCCCCGCGTCGAGTTAGTGAAAGCGGGCGGCGACGATCGCGATATCGTCGCGTCTGTGGCCGCCACAAAAGGCTTCCGCATCGACCAAGAGTGCCTCGACGATGTTCGTTTCCGCTTCGTCACGATGGGAGCGAACGACTCCGATCAGGCGTTCCATGCCGTAGAGCTCGCCGTCTGTGTTTCTGGCTTCCGTCACCCCGTCGGTCGTGGCAACGAAGAGCGTGTCATCGCTCAACTCGATGAAATTCTGCTTGAAGAGATGATGCTGGTCGTCGAAAACACCGATCAGCGGCGCGGTCGGCGCGAGGACGGTTACCTCCCCGTTGGGCTGCATGACGATCACCGGCTCATGACCGGCGCATGCATACGTCATCATTCGCCGGCTCGGATCGATGATCCCGAGGAAGAGGCTGGCGAACGACTCCGTCCGCTCGAATGCGTTGTTCTCCAGGTACAGCCGATCCAATGCACGCACGACCTTTTCCGGATTCAAGCCATGTGACGAATAGGCGCGGAGGCCGTACTTGATCAGTGCGGCGTGCACTGCGGCCTGCGTCCCCTTCCCGGAGATGTCGGCGATGGCAATCGCTACGGAATCATTGTCGAAGTGGTAAATGTCGATGATGTCGCCGCCGGCGTGCCCCTCGGCCAACTTGTACGTCACCGCATAGGACACGCCGGGAATGCTGGAATCAGACTGCGCAAACAGATGCTCCACGAGAATCTGAGCGGCTTCCGAGGTCGCCGGCACGGTTTCCAGAGCCACGGTCGAACTGCCGGGCTTCTTTGCCGAGAGGCCACGATCGGGCGTGGTTGCGAATCCCGGGTCGATAGCCCCGCGGCTGACGGGCTGCAATCGCTTTCTCATCGGGGTGAGACTCCTCAACTCGGTAGCCGGGCCAAGAAAGCAAGGACGTCGCACGTCTTCATTCATGGAGCCAACAAGTGGCGCCGAGCTTTCCGCGAAGCGTCTCATCGGGGGGATGCGACGCGCTGTACGTTCTGGCCGGGTCGCCGTCGAACCTCGCCGGAGACGCATCGATTATTCTGGTCGTCCGTGGTGCGTTTCCAACACCGGCAGCAAGGGCGACACCGCAAGCTTCCGCGGTTCTCTTTGACGGACGCCCAATCAGGAGGTTGCCCGTGGCGGAACTGCAACCGCGTCAGCAACCGAAACGATACGTCCAAACGTCACGCTGAGCGTGTCGAAGCGTGAACGACCTTGCCGTTCGGACGACCAAGCGCGCCGAGCGCCCAGGCTCGCGTCGTGCTGAGCCTCGGGAAGCACGACTGCCTCAACCGCCCTTCACCCGGCTCAGGGCGACGGCAAGATCTCGCTTCTACGCGCTCGGGCGTCGACTCGGCGCGATCGTTCGCGCTTCGACGAGCTCAGCGTGACTTAGATGCTGACCACCGACGAATGGCGCGTGCCGAGCCAGCTGGCGAGGTCGGTCTTCGCGTCGACGTGGATGCCGTCGCGGAGCTCGCGGCGGAACTCGCCGAACACGCCGAACGCCTCGGCGAACGCGTCGTGCTTGTGGATCGACTCGTAGTTCACCTGACTGGCGGCGACGTACGTGCCGTCGGGGAAGTCGCCGTAGACGTCGAGCGCGCGCGCCAGGATGCCGCGCACGACGTCCTCGACGAACTTCGGGTTGTGGTGCGCTTTGTTCACGATGAAGAACTCGTCGGGCCGCTTGAGCAGATCGTACGTCTCGCTCGACATCGACGACTCGACGATCTCGACCAGGTCTTCGGCGCGCAGGTCGTCGGAGAACGGGCTCTCCGCGCCGATGTAGATCCCGCCGCGGCCCCGCTGGTTGTGGGTGGCGACCGGCAGCGCGTCGACCGCGCGCATCGCGTCGGCGGCGGTGAACCCCGCCTCCTGCAGCTCGCGGATCGAGTGCTCGCGCACCATCAGCTGCGCGCAGGGGCAAGCCGTCATCCCTTCGGCCTCGACCCCGACGATGCGGCGCGTGCCGTGCGCGTCCGCGTGCGCGATCCCGATCAGGGTGTAGGTCTCCTCGGTGCGCTTGCCGCTCACCGGCGTCCACCGTTCGAGCCCGAACTCGGCCCGCAGGCGCACGTCGGCGCGCAGCGCACCCTGCGAGCCGACGATCTCGCGCGCGATCTGCTCGGTGAGGTCCTCGACGCGCGACGGCTTCTCTTTGCGGGCCAGCACGTCGAGCGTCGCGGCTTCGAGCAGCTCGGCGAAACGCGACATGTGCACGCCGGCCTTGTCGGGCGCGAGGTCGGCGACCATCGTGAAATCACCGTAGAACTGCCGCTCGACGCCATCGACGTCGAGCCGAATGATGTGTTTGACGGACGACACGCCGACGCGGTTGAGGGAGAGACGCACGTCGGGCGTCTCCTCCTGGCGGTTCGCGACGAAGTGGACCGCGCGCGCCTTGCGCCTGATGCCCTGGTGAGGAACTGCCGCGGCCAAGGCGGCGATCGTCTTGCCGGTTCGCGGCTCGACGAGCTGCGGCGCGATCTCGGCCAACGGGATCAGGTTGAACGCGCGCGCGTCGAGATACGGATGCGGAACTTCGAAGCGCCCGAAATCGGCGATCAGGTCGTCGATCAGCAGGATGTCGACGTCGATCGGGCGCGCGTCGAGCGGCGTGCGGGTCTGCCGGCCGATCGCGGTCTCGATCCCGCGCACGAAGTGCTCGAACTCGACCGGCTCGAGCCCCGTGATGAGCTTCGCCGCCACGTTGAGAAACGCAGGCCCGGCGACGCCGTTGAACGGCGGGGTCTCGTAGTAGGACGATACCTCGTCGACGCGCGCCCCCTTGCGCAGCCGCTGCAGCGCGGCCAGGATCGTGCTCTGACGATCGCCGAGGTTGGAGCCGATGCCGACGTAGACGGTGCGCATCGCTCGCTCTAGACCGCCTGCGGCGCGGGGAAGTTTCCCGCCACGGCGGCCATCATCCGCGCCAGCTGGACGGTCTCGGCGACGTCGTGCGCGCGCACCAGCCGCGCGCCGGCGGTGATTCCCAGCGCCGCGGCCGCGAGCGAGGCCGGCAAGAGGCCTTCGGCCGGGCAGCCGACGACGCGGCCGAGGAAGCTCTTGCGCGAGGCGGCCAGCAGCAGCGGAAAACCCAGCCCGCGCAGCTCAGCGAAGCGGCGAAGGATCTCCATATCGGTCGCCGGCTCCTTGCCGAACTCGAGCCCCGGGTCGACGACGATCGCGTCGCGCCGAACGCCGGCCGCGATCGCGCGCTCCGTGCGGTCGTGCAAGAACTCGATGATCTCGGCCATCACGTCACCGTAGACGTACGCCGCGGGCTCGCGCACCTTCAGCCGTCCCTTCAAGTGCATCACCACCAACCCCGCATCGTACTCGGCGACCGTTTCTGCCAGCGCAGGGTCGGACAGCCCGCTGCAATCGTTGATAAGGTGGGCGCCGGCCGCGAGCGCCGCGCCGGCGACCGACGCCGAATACGTGTCGACCGAAAGCGCGACGTCGAGCTGCGCATCCGCCAGCGCGCTCACCGCCGGCACGACGCGCCGCCGCTCTTCGTCCGCCGCGACGCTGCCGTTGCCGGCCGCGTACGACTGTCCGCCGAGATCGATCAGCGCTGCACCCGCGCCGGCCAGCGCGCGCGCCGACGCGACGGCGGCCGCGACCGAGTCGACGTGCTCGTAGAACGAGTCGCGGCTGACGTTGACGATCCCCATTACCTGCGCCGCCCCGTGCAGGTCGAGGACGCGATCGCGCAGGCGCAGGATCACCGGTGTGATGCGTTCGAGGCGGGCATCCGGGCGCTTTCGACGGGGCTGCGGCTCGTCACCGCCCCGTCGAACTGCGCGCCGAGAATCCGCTCGGCGGTCTTACCTCGGCGACTGGGTGGGAGAGATCGTCGGGGCGGGGGTCGGCGTGGGGGTCGGTTCGGGGGAGTTCGTCGGCTCGGGCGACCGCGACGGACGCGGCTCGGGCGACCGCGACGGGCAGGGGGACGGGGAGTGCGACGGCCTCGGCGTCGGCGAGGTCACCGGTTCGGCGGAACGCGACGGATGTGGTTCGGGCGATCGCGAGGGGTGCGGTGACGGCGGCTCCGACGGTCGCGTCGTCGGCGCAGCGGTGGGTTGCGGCGGCGAGCCGGCGTCCTGCCCGAACAGCGCGAAATAGTACCGCTCGTTCGGAGCAAACTCAACCGGGCGTCCGTTCGAAGCGAACGCGAACCGCGTGACAGGCTTGCCGGCGGCCGTCGCCCACGTCACCGTGGCCGGGCCTTCGAAGCCTCGCTGCCAGCCCGCGGCGGCGTCGAGCGGATCGCGAAACGCAAGCCAGTAGGTCGCGCCCGCGGCCGGGAACGTCCCCGGCACCGTCAAGCTGAAGGCCGGCGCTTCCGGCAGCGTCACCTCGACGGAGAACTCCATCTCGAGGTACGCGATGGCGTCGATGCCGTCGTCGTCGTCGCGAGCCGCTCGGCCGTCGTTCGCACCGAACCGGGCGGCGAGCCTCGTCCCGGCCGGTACGCTGCCGCTCGCCGGGAACGCCGCGGTCGCCGAAGCCCCGCTCGAACCGGCGGCCAGGGTTAGGGGCGCGCCGGCGGCGCCGGCTGCGGCCCCCCCGATCACGGCCGCACCGCTTTCCGAAAACGACTGCGGCGACGATCCGCTGCTCGACGTCATCAGCGGGCGGAGGACGGCGGGCGCGCTCGCTCCGGAGCCACTGCCCGCGCAGGCTGAGAGGATCGTGACGCACAGCGCGGCGCCGATCGTGGAAATCCGTTTCACTGGAGCATCATGCCACGAGCAAGCAGCCGAGCGCACGTGTGCCCGGTCACGAAATCTCCCGCGACGAGCCGCGGCGTTCAGCTAGATCGTGCGCACGTTGTGAGCGTCGAGAACCCCTTGCACCCGCACGCGCAGGTCGACGAGGTGCGCTCGGGTCCCGTCGTCGCGGGCAGCCCGAATCGCGCCGCCCAGCCGCGAGGCCAGCCGGATGAGGTTGTAGCGCGCCAGCGACTGCGTCTCCCGCGGCAGGTCGAGCTGATCGGCGAAGGCCGACGGGAGCGCGACGATCTCCATCTGCAGGTCGGCGAAGCGGCGCTGCAGCTCGCGATGGGTCGGATCGATCGACGACCGGCCGACGTCGTCGTAGATCGCCGCATTCGTCCAGGCGAACAGGTCGGACAGCGTCATCGTGTCACCGGGCTTGCGCACCTTGAGCTCCTGATCGCCGACGCGCGCCAGGTTCACCGGTGAGAACATCTCGGCGATCGCGTTGTCCTGCAGCTCCGCGATGACCTCGCGGATCGGGAAGTCGCTGCGGCGGATCCCGTTGGCTCCCCAGTGTATGCCGTAGCGGGTCGGAGCGACGGCGTTGAGCAGCTCGGGCGAGAAGCGGAACGCGCGCGAGGAGAGCACGTACCGGTCGATCAGATCGAACGCGCGGCGCTGCTGGGCGCGCGGCACCGACTCGAAGGGCGGCGGCGCGCCGCGCTCGTCGCGGTGCGCGCGCGAGGTGTAGATGCCGCCGACGTATTTCGTCGCCAGCTCCGCGCTGTTGAGCTCGTCGTTGAGCACCGTCGCCAGCTCGGCGCGAATGTCTTGGAACGAGCGGCTATCGCCCGGGTACCGGCGCATCAGCCGCGCGGCGACGTCGTCGTCGACCCTGAACTGCTCGTTGACGTAGGCCAGCGGGTCGCTCGACAGGTCGAACGGCGCGATGCGCGGGTCGATCGAGATCGCGGTGGCGTCCTCGTCGGTTCCGTAGGCCAGCCCGGGCTCGGTCGACCGCGCGGCGATGCGCGACAACGGGACCGCCTCGTCGGCCGACGACGAGACGTTGGGGAAGCGTGCGATAGCCGTACTCGATCGCCCAGTAGTCGTAAGGGCCGAGGCGAGTGGGGAAATAGTCGGCCTGGCGTTCGCCGGGCGCGGCGATGTTGGCCGGCGTGTAGTCCATCACCGAGCCGGTCGTGCCGTGCGCGCGCGTGAACGCCGGGTTGTGCAGCTCGGCGTAGCTGAACGCGGTCGACCCTTCGAAGTTGTGCCGCAGCCCGAGCGTGTGCCCGACCTCGTGCATGACCGTGCTGTAGAGCCACTCCTGCGCGTAGCGCTCGCGGTCGGCCGGCGTGGCGCGCGGGTTCTGCGCGAGCAGCAGCGTGCCGAGCGCGGCTTTGCGACCGAGCCCTCTTCGAACGCGCACACCCCGCTGCCGTCGTCGCTGTCCTCTTCGCCGCCGCCCGCGGTCGCGGCGTCGAACGGCGAGCTGGGCTGCGCGTAGGCGTCGTGCGCGCGCTGCGCCGGGAGCACCCGGTCGGCGTAGCCGCGCTTGATCGAGCGCAGCGACTCACCGTCGATCACGACGGTCGCGCGGATGATCTGCCCGGTGTCCGGATCGCTGACGTGCGGGCTGTACGCGCTGAAGTCGGATTGGTCCGAGGTGATCCAGCGAACCGTCGTATAGCGCGCGTCGTCGGGATCGAAGTTCGGATCGGCCGGCGGGTCCTTCACCACGATGGCGTTGGGATGACCGATCTTGCGCGAACGCATCGTTCCAGGCAAGGATCCCGCGCCGCACCGTGTCGCGGTACTCTTTGGGGATCTCGTCGGTCAGGTAGAACGTGATCGGGCCGTTGTCGAGGTTCCAGCGTTCGATGAAGCGTTCGAACGGGCTGGCCTTGGCGTCGTTGCCGTACCGTTTGCGCGCGGTGATGAAGTAGCCGATCCGATCGTCGGCGTTGCGCGGGACGAACTTGGGATCGCGTTCGGGCGGCGCGACGATGCTGTAGTGCATCCCGATCGGGATCCCGCGGCCGTCGGGAACCGTCGGAAGCGCGTTCGCCGGACCGTTGAACGTCAGGTTGACGCTGATCTCGTCGTTGCGCGGAAAGGCCTTGGTCGCCAGGTAGTACGACTTGGTTCCGTCGACCGAGAACGACGGGCGCACGGCGAGAACCAGTAACCCCGGCAGCGACGGCGGCGTGATGCCGCGCCCCAGGTCGGCGCCGATCCCCTCGAAGTCGGTCAGGAACAGCGAGGGCGACACGACGAGATGCTTCTTCGCCGGGTCTTCGGCGACGATCGGGGTCGACAGGATCACCGAGTCCGCGACGCTGATCGCGAGCGAGTTCGCGGCGGCGCTGCCCGGATCGGCGACGTAGCGCGTGTTGGGCGTGATCCACAAGACGCGCTTGCCGACCAGCTTGAACGTGACCGCGAACGGCTCGTACACGCGGCCGGCGAACGCGCCGCTGCCGACCCCGCGCTCGATCGACGGCAGCACGATGTAGGTCTTGTTGAAGTTCTCCGGCCGCAGGTCGAAGTAGAGCTCGTCGTCCTTGCGCACGAGGTCGATCACGCCGGGCTGCACGGTCGCCGATTTGACGAACGTCGTGTACGATTGGGCCGGCGCGGGCGTGAGCGAGAACGGGAACGCCGCGCCGGCCGGGCCCGGGCTGGCTCCCGGACGCAGCGGCGTCTGCGGTGACGTCGACGGTTCGGAGGGCGGCGTCGCGCCGATCGTGGGGCCGGGCGCCGGCGACGGCGGCGGCGTCGCCGCGACCTGCGGTGCAGCGGTCGGGGACGGCGTCGGCGGGCTGCCGCCGGCGGCGAGGGCGTGCGACGACAGCGGCGCGGAGCCGAGGACGACGGCGAGCAAAGCGACGGACCAGCGCCGGTTCATGCTCCTCGGTTCGAGCCGTGATCGAGCCGGCCCGCTAGGGCTCCTCGCTTGCTTTCCCCCGCGGCAGATCGGCCGTAGGCCGAACAGCCCGTCTCGAGCGCAGCCCGTCCTGAGCTCGTCGAAGCGAAGGACGAACGTCCGCGCACGTTGCGCCGACGCACCACCGCTGCGCGTTCGACGTCTGTGTCACGAGCGACGGCGAGAAGCCGCCGACGTCGTCGCGCAGTGCCGACGTCGCCACCGGTGAGGCGAGAAACGCGATCGGAACGTCGCGCAGCAGCAGCGCCTCGATCCGCGCGTAGGCGCGTTTGCGCGTGCGCTGGTCGGGCGAACGCAGCGCGTCGCGTTGCGCGGCGTCCATCGCGGCGCTGCAGTAGAACGAGTGGTCGTATCCGTTGGGCGGCCGCTGATCGCAGGTGAACTGGCCGCTGTCGTCCGGATCCATCCCGGCGTACCAGCCGTAGAACGCGAGATCGTACCGCCCGCCGGGCAGGATCCCGCCCTCGGACGGCGGCGCGTCGTAGACGTTGGGCAGATAGGCGTGCACGCGCACCTCGACGCCGAGCCGGCGGAGCTCGTCCTGCAACACGACCGCCTCGAGCCGGTGCGTCTGCGACGTCTGCAGGATCGCGAGGTCGAGCGCGAGCGGATGGTGCGGGCCGTAGCCGGCCTGCGCCAGCAGGCTGCGCGCGCGCTCGGGGTCGTACGCGATCGGGCGCAGCGCAGGGTCGGCCGCCCACAGCACGGCCGGCAGATCGGCGATCGCCGGCACGTAGAAGCCGTGGGTGACGTTGTCGCGGAACACGCGCGCGTCGATCGCGGCCGCCAGAGCACGACGCACCCGCACGTCGGCGGCAGGTCCGCGCGCGGTGTTCATCATCACGCCCCAGTACGCGTTGAGCGGCGCGGTCGAGATGCGAACGTGCGGGATCGTGCGCGCCTGCGCCGCGGCGTTCGCCGAGATCACCAATATCCCGTCGATCTCGCCGGTGCGCAAGGCCGACCAGCTGCGAGTTCTCGTCGGGGATGAAGCGAAGGACGATGCGCGGGATCGCCGGCCTGCCGTTCCAGTAGGCGTCGTTGGCGGCCAGCTCCATGCGGTCGCCGCGCGCCCAGCGCACCAGCCGGTACGGGCCGGTGCCGACCGGTGCCGAGCCGAGCGGCGACTGCGCCAGCGTTCCGGCGCGCAACAGGTGGGCCGGAGCGAGATAGTACGGCGCGTCGCTTTCCGCGAAGACGGTGCCCACGAACGGCGCGAACGGCCGCTTGAGCCGAAAGCGCACGGTATAGGGGTCGGGCGCCGCGACGCCGGCGACGACGTCGTAGCCGTGACGCGACTGCACGATGCTGCGCGGGTCCATCACGGCCCGAAACGACGCGAGCACGTCGGCGGCGGTGAACGGCGTGCCGTCGTGCCAGCGCACGCCGCGCCGCAGGTGATAGACGACGGTCAAACCATCGGCCGAGATCCCGCCGTTCGCGCGCGTCGGAACGACCGCCGCCAGCGCCGCGACGGGTTCCCCGCTGCGGTCGCAGGCGATCAGCGGATCGTAGATCAGCCGGTCGATCTCGTTGTCTTGAATCCCCTGCGACAAGCATGGAACGAGGCTGCGCGGCTCGTTCACGATCGCGAGGCGCAGCGTTCGGCCGGCCGGCGCGGACGGCGGTCCGCATCCCGCCAGCAGCGCGGCCGCGACCAGCGCCGCGCAGACGCGGCGCACGGTCAGTCGCGTTCGCCGTAGAGCGGGCGCACGTCGCGCTCGCCGCGGTGCAGGTAGTCGACGCCGTTCATCCAGGCCGGCCGCGGCTTGTCGCGCAGCCAATGGTCGAACCACTCGTCGAGGTGCACCGTCCAGTATTTCTGGTGCTCGCGGTCGCGCAAGCCGTGCTCTTCGCCGTCGAACGAGAAGAGGTACGCTTCCTTGCCGAGCCGCCGCATCGCGGTGATGAACTCGATCCCTTGGAACTGCGGCACCGCGCCGTCCTGGTCGTTGTGGATGGTGAGATACGGCGTGGTGATGTTCTTGATACCGAACAGGCCCGAGTTCTCGAGATACAGGTCGGGCCGATCCCACGGCGTCGCACCGATCCGTGACTGCGTGTGCTCGTACTGCGACTCGCGCACCACGCCGCTCTCGAGCCGGATCCCCGAGTACGCGCTGATCATGTCGTCGACGGCGGCGCCCGCTTCCACCGCGCGGAAGCGGTGCGTCTTGGTGATCATGTAGTTGATCTGATACGCCGCCCAGGAGTGCCCGGCGATCCCCATGCGCTGCGGGTTCACGTAGCCGGTGCGCAGCGCAGCGTCGACCGCCGGCATGATGCAGCGCAGCGCGCTCGGGCCCGGGTGACCGATCGTGTAGTGGACGTCGGGCAGCACCACGACGTAGCCGTTGGAGACGTAGCGCGCGATGTTCGGGCTCGTTCCCGGACCGGGCGAATAGTACGTGTGGAACATGCTGCTCCACGTCTCGTAGAAGTAGACCAGCAGCGGTGCTTTGCGATCGGGGCGCAGGCCGTCGGGGACCAGTATGACCGCGCGCAGCGGTGTCCCGTCGGCGGCCTTGTAGCTGATGAGCCGCTCGCTGCCCCAGCGGTACTTCGCCTGTTGCGGGTTCGCGTCGGTCACCTGCGCGAGGTGACCGAAGTCCGTGTCGGAGCTCCACAGATCGCGGTAGCGACGGAACGTTTCGCGGGCGAAGACCAAGCGGTCTGCGCGCTTGGCCGCCAGCGGCGGCTCGGTGAAGTCGTGCAGCCCCGCGTTGAACACCGTGCGCGTGCCGTTGACGATCTCCGGCGCCTCGAACAGCGTGCGCGGCATGCCGCCGCCCGGCGCGACGCGCGCGTAGCCGCTGTCGTACGTGCGCTCGTCGATCAGCGCGAGCAGCAGTGGTTTGCCGGCCGCGAACGACGTCGCATCGGGGTCGGTCTGCACCGGGCTGTAGGCCGTGTGCGTGCGGCGTCCCGCGCCGCGGGTGAGGTTCGTCGCCAGCCCCGTGTCCGGGTCGGCGCGCCACACGTCGTACCGGTCGTACAACGAGCACGCCGCGATCGCCGGCGAACCAGCCGCCGGTCCCGTACGGCGGCGGCGGGGCCGGATGGTCGTCGGCGAGGTTGGCGAACGCGACGCCGGCGCTCGCACCGAGCACGACCCGCTTGCGGTCGGCGACGCGCACCGCGTACCAGTGTCTGAGCCGCTCGTCCCAGCCGAGCACGTAGCGGCCATCCGGCGAAAGCTCGCCGCGCCGCGCGCGCTTCGCCAGCAGCGTCCGGCGCCCGTTCGATAGCGCCACCGCGTACAGGTCGTCGTAACGCTCGCCCGTCCACGACTCGGAGCGGCGATACGCCCGGCCGTCCCGGCCCAGGGCTACGGCCGGCGTTGTCGTTCGTGGTGACGTCGCGCAGCGACGGCGAGCCGAGCTGCGCGAACCGCGCCGCCGCGATGTCGTACACGGCGCGGAACGTGCGCTTGCGCTCGACGTCGGCGTCATGCTTCTGCTGTGACTGCAGCACGGAGTCGTGCCAGGTCCACAGGTCGACCGCCGTCGGCGCGGGCGTCCCCGACGGCATCGGCGTCGGGGCGACCGCGGTCCCCAGGAACACCCGCTTCCCGTCGCGCGAAAAGGCGACGCGTTCCGTTCGCGTTGGGCGTCGTCTTTGCCGCGAGCCCGGCGCTGCCGGCGTCGACCGTCTTGGCGGCGGCCGGCGTCGCGGCGCGCAGGTCGACGACGTACAGCGCATCGTGCGGGACGTCATCCTGGTAGGTCGCGACGTCGCTCAAAAAGGCCATCGACGAACCGTCGCGCGCGATCGCCAGATCGCGGTAGCGGCCGGCGCCGGTCAGCACGTCGCGGGTCGTGCCGCGCACGACGTCGTAGACGTGCAGGCCGTCGCCCTTGCCGTTCTTGGTTTCGGTGGCGTATGCGACGAACCGGTCGTCGTCCGAGACGACGAAGTCGGTTGCGTCGGCGGCGGTGACGCGCGTTCCCGCGACGAGATCGCGAATCGTCAGCAGCGCGCCGGGTTCCTTCGTCTTGTCGGCCTTGGGCGCCGGCGACGCGGACGGCGACGGCGCAGGCGACGCGCTCCCGGCGCCGGGCGCGGGCGACGCGGTCGGCGCGGGTGACGGGGTCGCCGGCGGCGACGGCGTCGGCGGCGGCTCGGCGCGGTAGGCGATCGTCGCGCCGCCGTCCTTCGCGACCACGATCGTCTTGACGTCGTCGACGATCTCGGCCGGTTTGGCGCTCGTCGAGATCGAGGATCCCGACGCCGTTCTTGGGCATCTCGGCCGGCTTCTTCTTCGCCTTCTTCGCCGCGTCGACGTCCTTCTTGGCCGCGACGTGCGTGAACACGACGAAGCGTCCGTTGGCGGCGAACGCGGGCGCGCTGCCGCGCGGCTCGCGCCGCTCGGCGCTCGAGTCCAGCTCGCGCACGACCAGCGTCGGATCGCCGTCCTCGGGCGTGAGCGCGTACGACGAGCCGCCGCCCGTCATCGGACAGCTTCGGCGTGCGGATCGCGTTCCAACCGTCGTAGGCCTTATAGTCGAGCGGCGACCGGCGCGTCCGCGGCGACCGGCCGCGGAACCGCCGGCAGCAGCGCGCAGCCAACGCGAACGCAACAAGAGCACGGACCGCCGACCATCCGGCGTGCCGTACCTCCGCAGGTTCTAGGACACCTGCGTCAGCCAAGGGCCCGGGCCGGCGCGGCGGCCGCGCACGACGTCGGCATAGGTGGTGCGCAGACGTTCGGTGAGCGGACCTTCCGCGCCGAGCTCGCGGTCGTCGATGCGCACGATCGGCACGACCTCGGCCGCGGTGCCGGTGAAGAACGCCTCGTCGCAGGCGGCGAGATCTTCGAGGCGTGAGCGGCCGCACGCGCGTCGTGATGCCCGCTTCGCGGGCGAGCGCCAGGACGCTGGCGCGCGTGATCCCCGGCAAAATGTCGGCATCGGCGTCGTTGGTGATCACCACGCCGTCGCGCACGATGAAGAGGTTCTCGCCCGAACCTTCGGCGACGTCGCCGCGATCGTTGAGAAGCAGCGTCTCGTCGAAGCCCCGCGCCTGCGCCTCGGCCAGCGCGCGAATCGAGTTCGTGTAGTGTCCGCCGGCCTTTACCGTCGACGGCAGCGCGCGCGACGGCGTCTTCATGAACGGCGAGACGGTGGCGCGAAACAGCGGGACGCCGGCGCCGGGCAGGATGCCGTCGAACGGAAGCACCGCGATCATGAGGTGCACCGGACACTCGGTGACCGGGTTCAACCGCACCGTCTCGCCGCCGAAATACGCCAGCGGCCGCACGTACGCCGCGTCGCGGCCGCTCGCCCGAACGGTTTCGACGATCGCGGCCGATAGGCCGTCGGCGTCGCGGCCCAGCTCCATCCCGTACGTCGCAGCGCCGGCGACGAGCCGGTCGACGTGCTCGCGCAAGCGGAAGATCGTCGGTCCCTGCGGCGTCGCATAGACGCGAATCCCCTCGAACACCGACGAGCCGTAGTGCAGCGCGTGGGTCAGCGCGTGCAGCCGCAGCTGATCGTCGTCGAGCAGCTTGCCGTCGAGCCACACGGTCGTGGCGGTCCGGGTCATCACGGGCTTCTCCTCGTTCGAACGACGAACGCCCCGGCCGTGTCGGCCGGGGCGCTCGTTTGCGTTGCTGTCTGGTGTTGCGCTACGCGAACGACGATCCGGCCGGCGGGCGATACCCGACGATAAAGATGACCGGAAGGACGAGATAGCGATGCGTCATGTTCGCGAAGCCTAGCACGAGGGCGCGGCGACGGTCAAGCGACCGGCGAACCGGCGGCGACGGCCGGGTTCTCGAGCCGTCCGACCCCTTCGATCTCGACCACGACCCGCTCGCCGGGTCGGATCCAACGTTTCGGCGTGCGCGAGGTGCCGACCCCGGCCGGGGTTCCGGTCGCGACGATGTCGCCGGGCTCGAGCGTCATCACCGCCGACAGGTCGGCGACCAGCCGCGGGATGCCGAACACGAGCTGCGAGGTCGACGAGTCCTGCAGCAGCTCGCCGTCGATCGCGCAGCTGATGCGCAGCGCGTGCGGATCGGGAACCTCGTCGCCGGTCACCAGGAACGGACCGCACGGACCGTGCGTGTCGAACACCTTTCCGAGCGTCCACTGCGACGTGCGCATCTGATAGTCGCGCACGCTGACGTCGTTGAAGCACGTGTAGCCGGCGATCACGCCGTACGCGTCGGCCTCGCTCACATGGTGCGCGCGCTTGCCGATCACGAAGGCGAGCTCGGCTTCGTAGTCGACCCGATGCGATTCGGCCGGGATCACGATCGCCGCGCCGTCGCCGATCAGCGTGTTGGGCCATTTCGCGAACGCGGTCACGTTTTGCGGCAGCTCCATCTTCACTTCGGCCGCGTGGTCGCGGTAGTTCAGGCCGATGCAGACGATCTTGGCCGGATTGGGAATCGGCGGCAACAGGTGCACGCGCGTCGCGCCGGACGCGTGTGCTCGCGACCCGCCGAGGCCAGTGCGCTGCGCGCACGGTCGAGCCCCGAATCACCGAGCGCCAGCAGTGCGATCAGCGTCGCCGGCAGCGTGGGGTCGACGGCGCGCAGGTCGACGATCCCGCCGGCGCTCTCGGCACCGAGCGTCGCGTCACCGTCCGTGTGAAAGGTACAGAGTCGCAAATCTCCTCCAGGTTTAGGCTCGAGCGGCAGGGGGTACGGACGCTCGCGAGGGGCCTTCAGCAGTACACCGCAGCATGCCCTCGAGAGTCGCGGCGTCGTTCGCACCCAACACAGGTGGACGGCGCCGCTCTCTTTTCCGGATCCGCTCGCTTTTCCGTCTACACGTGCAAGCGCGGCGCCGCGATGCGACCGCGCTCCAGGCGTACGAGCGGACCGCCGAACGTCGCCGCGTCGGAGTCATCGTGGGTCACCAGGACGACGGGAACGTCGAGCGCGGCCAGCGTTTCCCGCAACTCGTCGCGCACGTGCCCTCGCGTCGCTTGGTCGAGCGCGGCGAACGGCTCGTCGAGCAAGACTGCTCGCGGCTTCCAGGCGAGCGCTCGCGCGAGCGCGACCCGCTGGCGCTCGCCGCCCGAGAGCGCGCTCGGTCGCGCCGCGGCCAGCGCGCCGATCCCCAGCCGTTCGAGCCACGCGCCGCCGCGCTCCGGCGCTCGGCCCGGCCGGCACCGCGCGCCGCCAAACCGTAGCCGACGTTGTCGAGCACGTCCAAGTGCGGGAACAGCGCGTATTCTTGGAAGACGTAGGCGACCTCGCGGCGGAACGCCGGCACGTCGACGCGGCCGTCGTGCAGCACGCGGCCCGCGAGCGTTATCCGGCCCGCGTCGGGCCGCACGAGCCCCGCGACGATCCGCAGCAGCGTCGATTTTCCGGCCCCGCTCGGTCCCACCAGCAGCGTGACGCCCGGCTCGAACGTCAGCTCGACGTCGAGCGTGAACTCGCGCAACGCCTTGCGCACGCGCAGCTCGATCACGCGCTGCGCCGTTCGAGCAGACGCGCGAGCAGGACGACCGCGAGCGCGATCGTGACGAGCACGACGGCGAGCGCCGCCGACACGTCGACGTCGCCGTTCTCCAGCCCCAGATACACCGCCAGCGGCAGGGTCTGCGTCACGCCGGGCAAGTTCCCCGCGAACATGATCGTCGCTCCGAACTCACCGAGCGAACGGGCCCACGCCAACACCGCCCCGCCGGCCAGCGCCGGCATCGCCAACCGAACGGTGATGCGCGCGAACGTGCGCAGCGGACCCATCCCCAGCGTCGCCGAGGCTTCTTCGTACAGACGGTCGACCGACGCGAACCCGGCCCGGGCCGCCCGCACGTAGAAGGGCGCGCCGACGAACAGCTGCGCGAGCACGACCGCCGCGGTGGTGAATGCCAGCTGCACGTGCAGCGCGCCGAGCAGCGGCGCCGGTCAGCCCGTACTTTCCGAACGCGAACAGCAGCGCCAACCCGGCGACCGCGGGCGGGACGACGATCGGAAGGTCGACGATCGCGTCGACGACGTCGCGGCCGGGAAAGCGGGCGCGGGCGAGCGCGTACGCCAGCGGCGTCCCGAGCAGCAGCGTCAAGCCGAGCGAGCAGGCTGTGGTGACCAGCGAGATGCGCAGCGCGGACAGCGCATCCGGCTGAGGTGATGAGCGCGCCGAACCGGCCCGGCGAGAGGTGCGCATAGAGCGTGGCGAGCGGGATCGCGATGAACAGGATCAGCAGCGCGGCGGCGACCGCGACCGCGGCGCGGATCATCCCGCCGGTGTCCCTAGCATGTGCCTGCCCTCGCTACGGCGTGGGCCGGAACCGACCTCTGCCCACCAGCGAAGCCGACGAAGGGATCGCGCCCGAGCCGCCGGATATTCTCCTCACGTCGGAGAGGAGGACGGGATGGCGACGCTCCTGGACCGCGAGATCGAAGCCGAGGCGCTCGGGCGCGGACACCTCGTGATGGAGGACGACGAGTCGGGCTGGTCGCTCGTCGCCGGGGCGGCCAAGGACGGCGCGCGGATGCGCCACGCGTTTCGCGACTACTTGGAATATTACGGTGACCCGGCGAGCGATTTCGACGCGGCCGAGGCGGTCTACGGCGAGCTGGTCGGCAACTGCGCGCGGCACGCGCCGGGACAGCTGCGCATCGAGTTCCGCTGGTCGGATCAGGCGCTCATCGTGATCGATCGCAGCGACCGGTTGCGCTCCTGGCCCTTCTCGCCCGACGATCCGCGCTCGGAAGCGACCCACCACGCGTACGCGCTCATCAGCGCGTTCACCGGGCGGATCCACGTCGCCCGCGAAGCGGACGGCCGCACCCGGGCGAGCGTCGTGCTTCCCGTCATGCGCCGCGCGGACTGACCGCCGGCTCGTCGTGGCACCCGTGCTGCATCGGGTGCGCGCGGTGCAGCCGCCAAAGAACGAGTCCGACCGCGCCGAACGCGAGGTTCAGGAAGAACGTGTAGTTCAGCGAGAACACCGTGAGGTCATGGCGCGCGTTCGGGTTCGGTACGGGCACGGCGTGCAGCGCCGAGAACGCGAGGTCCATCGCGATCGCCGACAGCACCATCGTCGCGAAGAACACGCCGAAGATGTAGAGCATCATCCGCCAGCCGTAGTATCTGCGGTAGATGTCCAGCAGCGGCAGCACGATGAGATCGGCGTACAGGAAGGCGAGGACGCCGCCGAACGAGATCCCGCTCGCCCACAGGATCGCCGCCATCGGGACGTTGCCGATCGAGCACACGAACGACACGATCGCGATCAGCGGTCCGGCCACCGCGTTGCCGACGAGTTGGACCCCGGGCGCGCGCGCCGTGCAGGAAGAGCGCCTTCCAGGCGCCGTCGGGGACGAACGCAGCCAGAAATCCGGCGATGAGGAAGCCGCCCAGCAGATCCTTCCACAGCATCGAGACGTCCATCGCGACGTTCTGCGCCACCGCGACCCAGACGGCGGGATCGCGCAAGCGCTGGACGATGGTTCGCCCGTCGGCTTCGACCGAACCGTGCTCGTGACCAGCGGCTTCGTCGACGTGCGCGCGCGCCTGCTCGACCAGCGCCGCCGGGTAGGTCAGCTTCACCAGCACGGTCATGATCGCGATGAGCACCAGGCCGCCGATCCATTCGGCCGCGGTGAACTGCCAGCCCATCAGCAGCCACAGGATGACGCCGAGCTCGATCACCAGATTCGTCGACGAGAACAAAAAGGCGAGGCTCGGCACGAGCGCCGCGCCCTGCTTGAACAGCGTCTTGCTCATCGCCGCGGCCGCGTACGAACAGCTCGAGCTCGCGGCGCCGAAGCCGGTCGCAAGCGCGATCTCACGAAGTCCGTCGCGGCCCAGCAGCCGCTGCATCTGCTCCTTCGAGACGACGGCTTGGACGAGCCCCGAGAGCGTGAAGCCCAGCACGAGGCTCCAGCCGACTTGCCACATCATCCCGAGCGCCAGCAGCAGCGCCTCACCGACCTTCGCCAGGATCACCGGATCAGCACGCCGGGAAGGTCAGATCAGCTCGCGCTGAAAGTTGAGGGTCTCCATCAGCTCGGACACCGCACCCTCGGTCTCGCCGGCCTTCACCTGCGCGACGAAGCACGTCGCGAAGTGATTCTGCAGCAGAATCCGCGCGACCCGATCGAGGCTGGCGCGGGCCGCCGAGATCTGCTTGAGGACCTGCATGCAGTACACGTCCTCATCGACCATCGTATGGATCCCGTCCGTCATGCCCCGAACGGTCTTGAGGCGGTTCAGCACGTCGGCCTTCGACGGCCCGCTCAAACCGCTCGTCTTCGTTCGCTTCGTCACCATGAGGTTCTCGGGGGTACGGTACCCCACCCCAGGTGTCCTGTCGTGCCCACCCCCTCCTACATTCTTCCGAGCGCGGCGCGGCGCGAATTTTTCGACCGCGCTGTCGATTTCGGCGGACGCCGAGCGACGTGATCGTAGAACCCGCTCCCACGGAGAGAACACCGATGCGATTTCTCGTCATGGTCAAGCCCCCAACCGCGGCCTATGAGGCCGGGAAGATGCCCAAGCCCGGAGCTCGTCGCCAAGATGGCCGCCTTCAATGCCGAGCTGGCGAAGGCCGGCGCGCTGCTGGCGGCCGAAGGGCTGCTGCCCAGCTCACAGGGCGCCCGAATCAGCTTCAAGGGCGGGAAGCCCTCCGTCACCGACGGACCGTTCGCCGAGACCAAGGAGCTCGTCGGCGGCTTCTGGCTGATTCAGGTGCGCTCGCGCGACGAGGCCATCGAGTGGCTGCGCCGTTGCCCGTTCGAGGACGACGAGGAGATCGAGCTGCGCAGAATCTACGATCCCGAAGATTTCGCCGCCGCGATGGAAGCCCAAGGAGCGCGCTCGCAATGAAATTCGTCTCGATTTGGAAACCGGATCCCACGGTGTGGGCCGCTGCTCCCGATGAGGAGCAGATGGCCGCGATGGGCCGGCTCATCGGCGAGCTGATGAGCGCGGGCGTGCTGCTCGACACCGGCGGGGTTTCGGACGGCGGATCGAGCTTGCGCGTGCAGCGCGCGGGCGGTAAGGTCACCGTCACCGACGGCCCGTTTGCGGAAACCAAAGAGCTCGTCGGCGGCTTTGCGATCTTCAAGGTGGACTCGCGAGACGAGGCCATCGCGCTGACGCAGCGTTTCCTCGAGATCGCCGGTGACGGCATGTCGGAGTTGCACGAGGTCTCCGAGCTCTCGTAGGCGGCCCGCATGACCGTTCCCGACACGCATCGCACGATCGACGCGATCTGGCGAATCGAATCGCCGAAACTGATCGCCGGCCTGGCGCGGATGGTCGGTGACGTGGGCGTTGCCGAGGAGCTCGCGCAGGACGCGGTCGTCGCCGCGCTGGTGCAGTGGCCGGAGTCCGGTATTCCGCGCAATCCCGGCGCTTGGCTCATGGCGATCGCGAAGCGCCGCGCGGTCGACCGCTTCCGGCGCGACGAGGCGTTGGGGCGCAAGCACGAGCTCATGCTGCGCGACGTCCAGCTCGACGGCGCCGGCGAGCGCGACTTCGCTGCCTCGGAGGACGAGATCGCCGACGACCTGTTGCGGTTGATCTTCATCGCTTGCCACCCCGTTCTGTCGGTCGAGGCGCGCGTCGCCCTGACGCTCCGTTTGCTGGGCGGCCTGACGACGGCCGAGATCGCGAGCGCATTCCTGGTCGGTGAGATGACCATCGCGCAGCGGATCGTTCGCGCGAAGCGGACGCTGTCAGAAGCGCACGTTCCGTTCGAGGTGCCGGGGACGTTGGAACGCGCCGCGCGCCTCTCGTCGGTGCTCGAGGTGATCTACCTCATCTTCAACGAGGGCTACGCGGCGACGGCCGGCGACGATCTCTTGCGCCCGGCGTTGTGCGTCGACGCCTTGCGGCTCGGGCGCGTGCTGGCGGAGCTCGCGCCGAACGAGCCCGAGGTCCACGGTCTGGTCGCGCTCATGGAGATCCAGGCGTCGCGCTCGAAGGCCCGCGTCGGTCCGTCCGGCGGGCCGGTCCTCCTGCTCGAGCAGGACCGCGGGAAATGGGATCATCTCTTCATCGGGCGCGGCCTCGCCGCGCTCGACCGCGCGCAGGCAATCGGCGGAGCGCTCGGACCGTACGCGCTGCAAGCCGCGATCGCCGCGTGTCACGCACGTTCGCGCACGGCCGCCGAGACCGATTGGGCACGCATCGCCGCGCTCTACGACGCCCTCGCTGAATTGCTGCCGACTCCGGTCGTGCAGCTCAATCGCGCGGTCGCGATCGGGATGGCGTACGGCCCCGCCGCCGGGCTCGAGATCGTGGATGCGTTGACCGCCGAGCCGGCGCTGCGGGCGTACCACCTGTTGCCGAGCGTGCGCGGCGACCTCCTCGAGAAACTCGGCCGCTTCAGCGAAGCGCGCGGTGAGTTCGAGCGAGCAGCGTCACTCGCGCAAAACGCGCGCGAACGCACGTTCCTGCTGGAGCGCGCCGCCACGTGCGCGAGATCCTGAGCAGTTCATGTCGATTTCGAGCGCGCTGCTTCGACGACATTGGTGAGGCGCAAGTGGCGCCCGCATCGATGGAGTACTCACATGAACATCGCAGTCGTCGTCGCCCGCATTCTCCTCGGCCTGGTGTTCTTTGCGGCCGGTCTGAGCGGATTTTTCTTCGTTGCCGACCCGCCGCCGGCTCCGCCGGGCCTCGCCGGGGAGTTCCAGGACGCCTTCTTCCGCTCGGGCTGGGTCGTCTTCGTCGACGGGATCGAGCTCTTGGCCGGCGTCCTCCTGCTCGTGAACCGCTTCGTCGCGTTGGCGCTGACGTTGCTGGGAGGCGTGATCTCCAACATCATCGTCTACCACATCACGCTCGCACCCGCCGGGCTCCCGATCGCCGGCATCGTCGCGCTCCTGTGGGGCATCGTCGGCGTCGCGCTACCGTTCCAGTTTTGCACCTCTCTTCGCACCGCAGCCCGTGGAGAATGGCCGTGTCGTTTCAAGCTTACCTGGATACCGTCAAGCAAAAGACCGGGAAGTCGCCTGAAGACTTCCGCGCCCTCGCCGACGAGAAAGGCCTCCTGCGCCCGGACGTAAAGGCCGGCGACGTGCTCGCGTGGCTCAAAGCGGACTTCGCCCTCGGGCACGGCCACGCGATGGCGATCTACGCGACGTTCAAGCGGGCGACCGAGCCGCAGCGCACCCTCGACGAGCAGCTCCAAGAACACTTCTCCGGCAGCCGCGCCGTCTGGCAGAAATCGTATCAGCGGCTCTTGACGCACGTCGAGAAGTTCGGAGCCGGTGTCACCGCGATCGCCGACCGGTTCCTACATCAGCCTGTTGCGCGACGGAAAGAAATTCGCGATCGTGCAGGTGTCCGCCAAACGCCTCGATATCGGGATAAAGCTGAAAAACAGTCTCGCCCGGCGATCGCCTCATGCCGTCTGGAACATGGAATGCGATGGTGACGCATCGGGTGAAGATCGAGCACCCGGTCGAGCTCGACGACGAAGTTGATCCGATGGCTCCGCCTCGCCTACGAGCGAGCCTAAGCCGCATCGGCCGCGCGCCTCAACTCCTGGGGCGACGGGCTGCTGCGGCGGCCGTGAAGGTCACCGGTGACGCGGGTGCCGCCGCGGACGATCGGTTCGATCTTCACGGCGTCGGCGACGGCGCGCACGAGGCCCAGGCCGCGGCCGGTCTCGGCGAACGGATCGAACGGCTTGCCGCTGTCGGTGAAGCCGGCGCCGGTGTCCTCGACGACCAGCGTCGCGACGCCGTCGCCGTCGGTCGACGCGATGACGCGCACCGGACCCGGGCGCATGGCGCACGGCGTTCGCGACCAGCTCGCCGAACGCGAGCTCGCTGGCGTACGACGACGTCCTCGCGGCCCGTCCAGGCCGCGATCAGCGCGCCGATGTCGCGCCGCGCCGCGGCGCCGGTGCGCGCGTCGTCGCTGACGAAGCGCCATTCGCGTTCGTCGCCCGGCAGATCGGCGGCGAAACGGTCGACCGTCACCGTCAGGATCGCGATGTCGTCGGTCGGCTCGTCGTCGCCGAGCACCTCTTTCATCAGCGCGGCGGCGAGATGGTCGATGTCCTCGCGCGCGAGGTTCCGGATGGCGTCCTCGATGCGCCGCTCGCCGGCGTCGAGGTCGCGCGCGAACTCCATCAGGCCGTCGGTGAACATCACCAGCGTGCACGGCGCGCGCAGGCGCAGCGCGAAGTCGACGCCTTGCTCGTCGCGCAATCCGATCGGCAGCCCGGCGCCGGGAGCCGGCGCAGCTCCTTGCCGTCGTCGACGAGCGGCGGCGGATGGCCGGCCGTCGCGTACGCGAAGCGCCCGGTCACCGGATCGAGCACGCCGACGATCGCGGTGACGAACACGCTGCGGCCGCTGGCGATCAGCAGCCGGCTCGCGCGATCGAGAATCGCCGACGGTTCGGCCGATTCGAACGAGGCCGCCCGCAGCGCTTGGCGGATCTCGCCCATGATGACGGCCGCTTCGAGCCCGTGCCCGGTCACGTCGCCGATGGTCAGCGCGACGCGGCCGTCGGGCAGCTCGAACGCATCGTAGAAATCGCCGCCGACGCGCTGCGACTCCGACGCGGCGGAGTACGAGGCCGAGAAGCGGATGTCCGGCAGCAGCGGCAGCGCCGAGGGCAGCATCGCGCGCTGCAGCGCGTCGGCCGTCGTGCGCTCGCGCTCGTAGAGACGAGCGTGCTCGAGCGAGAGCGCGGCGCGGCGCGCGAACTCGCGCACCAGCGCGCCCTCGTCGAGCTCGTACGAGCGGCCGCCGCGGCGCGCCAGCGCCAGCGCGCCGATCGTGACGTCGCCGCTGACGAGCGGAACGATCATCGCGGCGCCCGCACCCACCTCCTGCACCCACGGGTCGGGGAAGGCGTCCGGGTCGTCGAGGACGACCGGATCGCCGGCGGCGACGATGCGCGCGACGGCTTCGTGCAGCGCGGGCGCCAGCGACGTGCCGAGATCGCGCCGCGCGGCGAGCTCCTCGGTGATGTCGGTGCTGCCGAAGCCGGTCAGGACGTAGCGGCCGTCGTCGTCGAGCAAGCGCGACCCAGGTGCGTTCGGCCAGCCGCGGGATGAGCAGCGCTTTCATCGCGGCGACCGTCGCGGTGACGTCGAGCGAGGCGCCGAGCCGTTCGCCGGCGCGCGCGAGAAACGCCTCGCGTTCTTCGAGCCGCTTCTGCGTATCGACGTCGGTGCAGGTTGCGATCCAGGCCACGATCTCGGCCTCCCGGCCGCGCGCCGGAACGGCGTTGACCAGAAACCACCGATAGCGCCCGGTGGCTCCCTCGCGCAACCGGAACTCGGCGGCCAGCGGCTCGCCGGTTCGCAGGCTGTGCCGCCACCGATCGCGGATCGCCGGTTCCTGATCCGGATGGACGGCGTTGCGCCAGCCGTTGTCGCGCGACGCGTTGAGGTCGTAGCCCGTGTACGCGGCCCAGCGATCGTTGACGTATTCGGTGTCGCCGTTCGCGTTGGTCGTGAAGATCAGTTGCGGCACGACGTTGGCCAGCGACGCATAGCGCGCTTCGCCGACCTCGAGCGCTTCGGCCGTCGACCGGCTGCGCGCGGCGAGCCGCAGCATCAGGTCGTTGATCTTCACCAGAAAGACCGCCAGCAGGACGATCGCGCCGAGGAACTCTTCGACGCGCGCCGCGTACCATCCGAACGAGAACCGGCCCGACGCCAGCTCGCCGCCCGTGATGATGGCCACCGCGCGCGCGAGCAGCACGACGCCCACCCACACCTCGGTCACCGTCTTGAGCCCGTCGGAGACGATCGCCAGACCGATCAGCATCTCGGCCGCCATCACCGGTGTCGCGAAGCGCGACCAGATCGGCGAGTACGCGTAGCCGTCGGACGGCGCCTCGATCCAGTTGTAACCGGCGGTCACGAGGATCGCGAACGCGCACGTCACCAACAGCGTCGCGATCGCGAGCACGCGCACGCCGTCGCGTGACATCCGCCAGTTCCGCCGCGACGCGACCCCGACCGCGATGACGAACGCGCCGAACCCGATCTGCGATGCGACAAAGATCAACGACGCCGTCTGCGGGCCGGCGTGAAACAAGCCGGTCGACGAAAAGATGCCGGGGAAGGTGAGCACGTACAACGTCTGCAGAACGGCGGAGTAGCCGTAGGCGAGGGCGAGCAACGCCAGCTTGAGGTCGCGCTCGATCCGGTACTGCACGTAGAACAGCACCGCGGTGAGCACCAGCGCGACGATCGCCGCGCCGACGACCGACGGGACGAAGGCCGTGACTTCGACCATCCGCCAGGGCGAGAAAGGAATCGACGCAACGAACAGCGCCACCAGCGCGAGCGCCGTCACGGCCGCCCAGCGGCGGTCGGCCGCCGTCGCCGGGGCGGTCGCGATGTTCTCGATCGCGCGAGTGTCGAACCGCGTCACGCCGTCACCGCGCGCCCTCGCGTGACAGTCCATCAGGATGCGAACAGACAAACCACCTTCGCGGCGTCCGAGTCCTCCACGAAGTGCTCGATCCGGAAGCGGGTTACCTCGAAGGAACCGCGCGGAATCCGTTTAGGGATGTTGTTCCATCGGAGGCGCGGTCCGGTCCGGATCGGGCCGGGTCGCTTGGGGCCGGTTCGCTGCGGGCCGGTTCACGAACTCGTCGACCGCTTCGGCCACCGCTTCGTTGGTGATCTCGGTCAGGCCGGCGGCGACGTTTTGTCCCTTGTGGATCTTGTTGGCCGTGGTGAACGTCTTCCAGCGCACGACGCCCGTGCAGTCGATCAAGTAGAGCTTGAGCGACGCGCGGATCGGCGAACGGTCGAAGACCCCCGACGAGGAAACGACGCCGCCGACCACCGGGATGAAGCCGGTGAGGTTGCGTTCCTTCGATTGCTCGAAGCGCAGCTGCGGGATCAGCACGCCGTCGGCATCGTACGATCCGCACATTTGACGCGCGGTGCCGACCGCTTCGATCGCGTCGATCGGCACCGACATCGCGGTGCGGATCTTCTTGTCGGAGAGGTCGACGTTGAATTGCGTCGTGGCTTCCTTGAACACGGGATCGGTGTTGCCGGGCTCGCCGAACGGCACGATCACGTACAAGGGGCCGGTCGAATCCTCGACGGCGCGGGCGGGGACCGAGGCGCTCAGCGCCAGAACGAGCGCGAGCGCGAAGCGTCGAGCGAGCATGTATCCCTCGCAAACGTTCGGCTGCACCGGTTGCGTTCCCGGTGTGCGCAGCACGCGCCAGAAGGCAGACCCTCGTTTCCCTTGTCATCCGGCAGAGCGTCGACGTCAGTTGCCGGCGTAATTCTGCAGCGGCGTGATGCGGCCGCCGAAGATCTCGGTCGTCTCGACGCCGTACGCCGTCGCCAGCGCGGCGATCTCGGCGCTCGGCGAGCGCTGCCGCCCCGCTCTCGGCTTGCTCGAGACGTTCGGTTGCGACGCCGCTCCGGGCTGCCGCCGCCTCGACCGTCAAGCCCGCCCCGCCGCGAAATCGCGCGAGTCGCTCGCCCACCGCGAGCAGCACCGTTCGCTGATCCATGACCGGGCGGTTCGCGCCGGAACCGAGGGTCTTCCCGCCGCGGTCGCGTACGCGGGCCTGGTGGTCGATGGTCGCGCGGCCGGCGAGAGCGCACCCGGATACGAGGGCTGGCGCGTCGTCGCGGCGCTCGGCGTCGTCACGGTCATCGCGTACGGCACGACGCAGTATCTCTTCTCGCTTGATCGTCCGCCCGATCGCCGCCGATCTGGGCTGGTCGCACGCGCAGATCGACGGCGCGTACTCGTGGGGCCTGGCCGTCTCGGCCGTCGCGGGCGTGCCGATCGGCGCGGCGTGCGACCGGTACGGAGCACGTGCGATCATGGCCGCCGGGGCCGCTGGTGCTGGCCGCCTCGCTGGCGTTGCTGACGGCCGTCACGAGCCCGCTCGAGTTCGAGCTCGGGTGGGGACTGGGGATCGGGCTCGGCACCGCGTTGACCTACTATCCGGTGAGCTTCACCGCGATCGCGCGCTGGTTCCGGTACGAACGCCCGCGCGCGTTCTCGCGCCTGACCTTCATCGGCGCATTTTCGTCGACGATCTTCTATCCGGCTCGCGGGGCTTCTCATCGCGCACTACGGCTGGCGCGACGCGCTGTGGTGCCTGGCCGCCGTCAACCTGCTGGTGGCGTTCCCGCTGGCGGTTGCGTTCGTGCGCAGCGCGCCGCGCGCGCGGTTGGGCGAAGGCGGCGACGAGGAACGATCGATGTCGGTCGGCGCGGCGGTCCGCACGCTGCCGTTCTGGACGATGACGGCCGCCTTGGCGATGGGATACCTCGCCAGCACCGTGATCCTGGCGGAGCACGTCGCCTACCTCACCGGGCGCGGCTATCCGTCGGCCGCCGTCGCCGAGCGCGGCCGGCCTGCTGGGCGTGGCCTATCTCCCCGGCCGGTGGCTGGCACACGTCGGCGCACGGCACCTCGCGCCTACCGTGCTGCTCGCCGTCGTGCTGTTCGCCGAAGCGCTGGGCGTCGGCGCTGCTGGCCGTGCAGCGGAACTGGGCCGGCGTGATCGCCTACCTGGCGGTGTTCGGCGCGGCCTACGGCGCGATGGCGCCGGTCCGCGGCGGGCTGGTCGCCCACTTCTTCGGCCCCACGTCGTACGGCCGCATCTCGGCGATCCAAAACCTGCCGGTCGCGTTGGGCGCGGCGGCCGGCCCGGTGCTCGCCGGCCTGGTCATCGACCGGCTCGGCTATCCGGCCGCGCTCGGCGGCTGCATGGCGGCCTTCGCCGCCGCCGGCCTGCTCGCGCTGCGCACGCGCTGACAGCCTGAACGGCGAAGCCGCGCAGCTCGGGCACCTAGGTCGCCCGCACGGCGCCGGCGACGAGCTCGCGACGAATGGTTCGTGCGGCGAGCTGCGGCGGTAGCGCGACGAGCGCGGGTCCGGCGACGCAGAACTCCGGCGCCGGGCCGAGCACCATCTGCCGCTGCCACACGGCGTGTTCCGGCGATACGGCCGCTGCGAGACGATCGCGTCGAGCTCGGAGTAGCGCATCGCCGGCCGGCTTCGCGAACCACTGCGCGGCGGTCTGATCGCCGGCGGCGCGCCCGCGCGCAACCGGTAGAGCCCGCCGGTGCCCCACGCGACCGCCGCCGCGAGACGATCGTGCGACGCCGAACGGTCGCCGCTCACCGCGATCTCGTCGAGCGCGGTCGAGCTCCGCCGAGCCGCTCGAGCAGGTACCAGTCTTCGAACGCCGCGCCGCCGTCCTCGCGCCACGGAAGCGTCATCGACGGCGAACGTTCGCGAGCCGGCGAATCCCGGCAGCGCGGTCGCCGTTCAAACGGCGATGGAACTCCGCAGCGTCCGCGCGATACGCCGCGTCGTCCGCATCCGCGCGCCGCTCGTGCCAAAAAACATACGCCAGCATCGCTAGATCGCGGCCGTCACGGCCACGCCGTCACTGCGTGCCGCCCGTTCTCGAGCAACGCGTGGCATTCGCTCATGCGCCGATGATGGCTCGGCAGGCCGCGAGGCGGGCGGTGGCGTCGGCTTCGAGACGGGCGACGATGGCGGCGGCGGGCTCGACGTCGTGCAGCGCGCCGACCGACTGGCCGGCATAGATGTGCGCTCGCGTGAAGTCGCCGCGCTGCTTCGCGGTGCCGAACTCCGCGACGGCCTCGGATGAGGCCAGCATCTCGTCCTCGCGCTCGTGCCAGCGCTCGACGAACGCGTTGCGCAGCGCGCGCCCGCGAAACTCCGCCGGCCACGGCTTTCCTTGCACGCGATCGTAGACGCTGGTGTAGATCGTCTGCGTCTCGTCGCTCTCGATGATGCGCGCTTGTGCCGCCGGTTTCGTGCGGCTTTCGCGCGCCAGCAGGAACGGCGTTCCGATCCAAGCCCCCGCCGCGCCGGCCGCGAGCACGGCGGCGAAGCCGCGCCCGGTCGCGATGCCGCCCGCCGCGAGCACCGGCTTGTCGGTCATCTCCAAGACGAGCTGCAACAGCGGCAGCGTCCCGACGCTCCCGGTATGACCGCCGGCTTCGGTGCCTTGCGCGACGACGATGTCCGACCCCGGCGTCCAGCGCCGCGCGAGCCCAGCTGCGGTTCTGCACCTGCGACGCGACGAGGATCCCCGCATCGTGCAGCACGCGCACGTGCGGCGCGAGATCGCCGAACGAGATGCTCACCAGCGTCGGACGCATCGCGATGGCGAGGTCGAGCAGTCGGGCCGGCGCTCGAGCACCCACGCCGCCAAGCCGATTCCGAACCGCGCGCCGTCCGGCGCTCGCGATTCGCGCCTGCTCGGCGATCGAAGCTTCGCTCTCGTCTTCGTCGAAGCCGAGCATGCCGAACGCGCCGGCCGCGCTGACCGCGCGCGCGAGCTCGCCGCCCGCTTGCGGCGTCATCGGCGCGTTGAGCAGCGGAACGCGCACGCCGAGCAGGTCGCACAGGACCGTGTGCAGTGCCATGACGCTATCGTTTAGCCGCCGCCGGCGCGAACGACTGCAACGGACTCTCGGCAGGATGCCGGCGAGCTCGAACCACGCGTCGAGCAGCGTCGCGACGCTCCAGGCTTGGGCGAACGCGCCGCGCGCGGCGAACGGCGCGTCGCCGTCGGCGATCTCGGCAGCGTCCCCAGCGCGTCCGCGGTCAAGCCGCTCGCGCAGGCGGCGAGGAGCGCCTGCGGCTCGCGGCCGCGTCGCCGTAGACGCGCCGCTGCGCGACCGCGAACGGCCCCGCCAGCCACGTCCAGACGGTGCCTTGATGGTAGGCGGCGTCGCGCGCGCGCTGATCGCCGCCGTAGCGGCCGGCGTAACGCGGATCGCGCGGGTCGAGGCTGCGCAATCCGGCCGGCGTCCACAAGCGCGACGCGCACACGTCGACGATCGCTCGCCGCCGCGGCTCGTCGAGCACGTCGATCGGCAGCGAGACCGCGAAGATCTGGTTCGGCCGCAGCGACGTGTCCGTGACCGCCGGGACCGTCGAGCACGTCGTAGCACCAGCCGAGCTGCGGGTTCCAGAAGCGCTCGAAGCTCGCCTCGGCGCGCCGCGCGGCGTTCGCGAACGCGAGCGGTATCGTGACCGAGCCGTGCGCGCGAAACCCTCGCAGGCGCGCAGCGCGGCGATCCACAGCGCGTTGACCTCGACCGGCTTGCCGATCCGCGGCGTCACCACCCAGTCGCCGACCTTCGCGTCCATCCAGGTGAGTTGCACGCCCGGCTCGCCGGCGCGCAGCAGGCCGTCGGCCGGATCGACCGCGATCCCGAAGCGCGTCCCGGTCGTGTACGCGTCGACGATCGCGCGCAGCACCGGAAAGATCTCGGCCAGCATCCAGCCGTCGCTCGGTCGCGGCGATGTAGCGCCGCACCGCTTGCACGTACCAGAGCGCGGCGTCGACGGTGTTGTACTGCGGCCGGTCCACCTTCGGAGAAGACGTTGGGCAGCATCCCGCCGTCGACGAAGCGCGCGAGCGTGCGCAGGATCGAGCGCGCGACCGCGGGCCGGCCGGTTGCGAGCGCGAGCCCCGGCAAGCGCGATCGCCGTGTCGCGACCCCAATCGGCGAACCAGGGATAGCCGGCGATCACCGAGAGCCCGTCCGGCTCGTCGGCGCAGCGGCGCGCTGCACGACGAACTGATCCGCCGCGAGCACGAGCGCCGGCATCCAGTCCGGCGCGTCCGCCGGCGCGCGCGCCCAGCGCCGCTTGCCAGGCCGCGATCGAGCTCGCGATCGCGCGCCCGCCGGCGGTCCAGCGCCGCCGCACCGTCGATCGGCGCGAGCTCGTGATCGGCGACGGCGATCGTCATCGTTTCGCCCGCCGCGAGCGTTCGCCTCGAACGACGCGACGCGCAGGTGATCCTCGCTGTCGTCCAGACCCGCGCTCGCGCTCGACCGGATAGTCGAAGTTGCGATACCAGACGTGCTCGGCGACGCACGTGCCGCGATCGGCCCGCAGCGAGATCGTCATCGCGCCGTCGAACGGCACGACGCGAATCCCGGCCGGCGTCGCGCTCACCTCCATCGTCCAATCGCCGGCGTGCGTGGTCGCGTGCAGGTCGCGATGGTTGGCGAACGCGCGCAGCGTCAGCCGCACCGGTGCGCGGGCGCGCACGACGCGGTGCGCGACGTAGGTGCGGTTCGACTCGGGTTCCATCCAGACGCGCCGTTCGATCGCGGCGTCGGCGCAGGCGAACGTCCAGACCGGCACCGTTCCGTCGCGCCGAAAGCCGGTGAGCAGCCGGTACCCTTGCGGCGCGATCGCGCCGCCGCGCCACAGATCGGTCGCCAGCGCGTAGGTCGCGCCGTCGTATTCCAGCTCGGCGTCGACCTTCGGGCACAGCAGCGTTCGGCCGACCGGCGGCGTGCGCGCGGCGAACAGCAGCCCGTGATAGCGCCGCGTCAGCGGACCGGCGATCGTGCCGGCGGCGAAGCCGCCCAGGCCGTTGGTGACGAGCCACTCCCGCGACTGCGAGACGGCGAGCTCGCCGCACAGGGCGCGGTCGAGCTCGCACGTCGGCATGGATCGGCCGTTGCCGCGCGCGGACGCGCGGACCTGCGCCGCCGCGCGGCCGGCCTGCGCGGCCAGCGCCGCCGAAACCGCCGGCGGCGGCAGCGACGTTGCAAGCGACGATGTCCGAACTCTTCTCGCCCCTGCGCCTGCGCGACGTGACCCTGCGCAACCGCATCGTCGTGTCGCCGATGTGCGAGTACTCGTCGACCGACGGCTTCGCCGAACGACTGGCACGTCGTCCATCTGGGGAGCCGCGCGGTCGGCGGCGCCGGCGCTCGTGCTTCACCGAGGCGATCGCGGTCACCGCCGAGGGACGGATCTCGCCGCAGGACCTCGGGATCTGGAAGGACGAGCACGTCGCCGAGCTCGCGCGCATCGCGCGCTTCTGCGCCGGCCAGGGCGCCGCGTGGGGGACGCAGCTCGCGCACGCCGGCCGCAAAGGCTCGACCAAGCGGCCGTGGGACGGGCTCAGGGGCGGTCCCGCTCGACGACGGCGGATGGACGCCGGTCGCGCCGGGAACCGATCCGTTCGATCCGACCTATCCGACGCCGGCGGCGCTCGACGAAGCGGGCATCGCGCGGATCGTTCGCGCGTTCGCCGACGGCGCGCGCCGCACGCTCGACGCCGGCGGCACGGTGCTCGAGATCCACGGCGCTCACGGCTATCTCGTCCACGAGTTCCTCTCGCCGCTGGTCAACCACCGCACCGATCGCTGGGGCGGCTCGTTCGAGAACCGGACGCGGCTGGCGCTCGAGATCGCGCGCGCGGTCCGCGGCGTGTGGCCGGAACGCTACCCGTTGTTCGTGCGGCTCTCGGCGACGGACTACGTGCCGGGCGGGTGGGACCTCGACCAGACGGTCGCGCTGGCGGCTCTGCTGCGCGATGAGGGCGTCGACCTGATCGACGCGAGCTCGGGCGGCGCCGTGCCGGTCCCGCCCGGGACGATCCCGGTCGGGCCGCTGTACCAGACCCCGTTCGCCGAGCGCGTGCGCCGCGAGGCCGGGATCTCGACCGGCGCGGTCGGGATGATCACCGAACCGGCCGACGCCGAGGCGATCGTCGCCGAAGGCCGGGCCGATCTGGTCATCCTTGCGCGCGAGCTGCTGCGCGATCCCTACTGGCCGCTGTTCGCCGCGCGCGCCTTGGGCGCCGAGGTCGCTTGGCCGCCGCAGTACCAGCGAGCGATCGGCGACCGCGCGACGATGCGCTCCGCCGAGCGCGCGTGCTAGCGCGACAGTCTGTAAAAACTCGGCGAAGCGAGCCCGGCCCGACGCGGCCGGTATGATACAGTCGACTTCGCTGCAACCACGGATGAAGGAGCAACGCATGGAGGCGCCGCTTTATGGTGGTCTCTGGTTCGACCGTCTGGTCGACGCGCTCGAGGACGAGCTGAACGGGATCTTGCCGGAGGTCTTCACGCAACGCGTCAACGGCGGCCTGTACCTCGTGCGCGCGCAGTCCGAGTGCACGATCGAGCCGCAGCAACCGGACTCCGCCGAGCGTCATCTTGCGCCAGCGCGGAGCGCCGGCATTTCGCGGCGTCGCGACGATCAGCCCCGAAGGCGTCTACGAGCTGACCGCCGACCTGGTCGGCTTCTTCTGCGGTGCGCCGCTCGAGACGATGTCGATCTTCCCGCACCGCACGCCGCGCGTCGGAAGCTGCCCAAGCGCGGCCGGCGCCGGCGCACCGCGTACGACGGGCGCACGGGCAGCTGGGCGGTCGAGAAGTCGAGCGCCGCCTTCTTCTATCGCAAGGAACGCGACCGCAACGGCGGAGGGCGCTGAGCCGACGGCCGGACTTGAACCGGCGACCTACGGTTTACGAAACCGTTGCTCTACCAACTGAGCTACGTCGGCGACGTCGAACGAAAGCGGCCTGAGCGAACCGAGCACCTGGATTCAACGGCCGGGCTTTCGCGCCTCCCGGGCGAACAGCCGCGCATGATCCGAGGCGCCGCTCTGGTCGCGCTCGTCACCGTGTTCCTTCCCTGCGCGGTCGGCGCTGCCGAGCCGCCGCCGCCGGTCGCGCAGATCGGCGCCCCGCTTCCCGGCGACGCGAGCGCGCTTCGATCCTCCGCCCGTC
Source organism: Vulcanimicrobiota bacterium (assembly GCA_963738465.1). Lineage (GTDB taxonomy): Bacteria > Vulcanimicrobiota > Vulcanimicrobiia > Vulcanimicrobiales > Vulcanimicrobiaceae > Vulcanimicrobium. Next base: position 52,126 of record CAVTWP010000007.1, on the reverse strand, counting down.
GGCGTATGTCTCGGTCTTCCGCGTGCCGCACGTCGACACCGCGCTCTACGTCGCCGCGCCGCTTGTACGTTCGCGATCTCACGGTGGTCGTGGTCGGCCCGGGCGCGCGAACGGCGGACCTTCGTCGCGACCGACGATCTGCCCGGGCCACCTTCTCGGCGTGCGACCTGCCGGCCGACGCGTGGGCGGCGGATCGGATCGAGTCTGCGCGCGACGACGGTGAGCGAGCTGGGCGCGCCGTATCTGCTCGCCGCCGACGACCTGGCCGCGATCGGTTGGCGCACGTGGTCGTACGACGCGCTGTTCGGGCTCTTCGCGGCGTTGGCGTTCGTGTTCGGAACGCTCGCGCTGATGCAGCGCCGCCGGCTCTTCGGCTGGTACGCGGCGGCGATGGCCGGTCAAGCCGGCCTGCTGACCCCGTATCTCGGGCTGGTGCGACCGCCGCCGGAGATCAGCCAGCCGTTGCACGCCGGCCTGGCAGGCGTTCGTGTTCGCCGGCCTGACGGGCTTCGCGCTCGCCTACGTGCGCCGCGCGCATCTGCCGCGCGCGCTGATCATCGCCGCCTGGGCGCTGGTTCTGATCGACGTCACGATGCTGACCGCGGCTCGACGTGCTGCAAGACTTCTGGCCCGTCGACGACGCCGTCGAGCAGTGGCTGATCGGCGCGCTGTTGCTCGTGCACGTCGCGCTGGGCGCGATCGCGATCCGCCGGCGCATCGACGGCGGCTGGTTCTTCTTCGCCGGGACGGCCGCGGCGGCCGCCGGCTTCGGCGCCTCGTTCCTGCCGGGCGCGCAAGGCACGCCGCTGCAGGACGCGCGCGATCTTCGGCGGCGCGCTCGAAGGCGTGCTGCTGGCCTTTGCGATCGCGCTTGCGCCGCGCGGCGATCGCGCGCGGATCGGCAGCCGGCAAGACGTCGACGGCCTCACCGGCATCGCGAACCGCGCGGCGCTCGACGCATGGCTCGCGCAAAGCGGCGCCGGCGCACGCGCGCCGGCCGTAGCGCCGCCGCCGTGCTGCTCGACGTCGACCGCTTCCGCGCGTACAACGACACCTACGGCCACGCGGCCGGTGACGACGCGTTGCGCCGGATCGCCGCCGTCGTCGCGCAGTGCGGTAGCGGGACCGGGCGATCTCGCAGGACGCTACGGCGACGACCAGTTCCTGGTGTTGCTCGGCGACGCCGACCTGGCGGCGGCGCAGCGCGCCGGCGCCGAGCTCGTCGCGCGCGGTCGCCGCGCTGGGCATCGCGCACGGCGCCGTACCGTCGAAGCGCTTGAGCGTCAGCATCGGCGTCGCGTCGGTCGCGCTGCGATCGCGGCGATCGCATGGAGCTGATTCGCCGCACGACGGCGGCGCTCTATCGTGGCCAAGACGATGGGCCGCAACCGCGTCGTCGCCGACGAACCCGCCGCCGTGATCCGTAGTCCTAGCGGCTCGTGAACACCGCGTCGGCGACCGTTTCGTTCACCGCGTAGGTTCCGTACTCGAACGTCGGCGTGGACGGCGTAGCCGCCGAAGTTCATGTCGGCTTCCGCGTGATGCGGCAGCGTCGTAACCGCCGGCGCCCTCCTGTTCGGTGATGCGCATGTCGATCGTTCCGCCGCCGCGGCAGAACCACTTGGCGTGCAACGGCGCCGACGCGTCATCGCCGACGTCGACGACCATTCGCTCGACGTTGCCGGGGCGCTTGGGAGTCCCTTCGAGCTGATAGGTCACCGGTTGCGCGCTCGATGCGACGCAGGCGCAGATCGTACAGGCTCGACCAGGTCAGCGGCGTCCCCAGCTCGGCGAAGAGCCGGCGATACTGCGCCGGCACGGCGTGCAGGTCGAGCGCGAGCCGATCGGGCCGTTTGAAATACTGCGTGCCGTTGAAATGAAAGCGCAGGCTGATCAGCTTGTGCAGACGCACGTCGATGCGCACCGGAACCGAGTACGACTCGATCCCGGCATCGCCGTGCGTCACGCGCGCCAGCACCTCGATCGCCGTCGACGGCGGCGGCGCCGGAATCGCCGGCGCCGACTCCCAGCGCCGCCGCCAGCGACATCGTCGCGAAGGCGCGCGCGACCAGCCTTGCCCGGCTTGCCTGCATGGCATCGCCTCCCCCGAGGACCTTCCGTCAAATGATTGTTCCCGCGACGGCGCCGCGCCATGTTCGGGACCATTGACCGACTCAATCGCAGTGCCTGAGCTGGCGGCGTCGCTCCACACCGGGATGATCGACGCGACCGCGCGGCCGGCATGCGCGGCATCGGCTGCGATCCAGCGCGTCGAGCGAGACGGCGTCGCCCATCGTGACGCTGCCGTCGGCGTAGCGCACGAGCACCGGCGGCGCGCAGCGACCGCACCACCAGATCCTCGCCGCCGTGCGCGGGAACCGCGCTCGCGCGATTCGAGCGCGGCGAGGACGTCGGCCACGACGGCCGACGCCGTCGCGTCGCCGCCCGCGCCGGCACCCGAAAACACCAGCGGCGCCGCACCCGCGACCCAACACGCGCACGACGTTCTCGGCGCCGCGCGCGCGCGCGAACGGATGGCCTTCCGGCACGTACGCGGGCGTCACGCCGGCCTCGATCGCCGTCGCCGGCGCGGCGGGCGACGGCGAGCAGCTTGAGCCGCAGGCCGCGCGCGCGCGCCGGCCTCGACGTCGGCCGGCGAGATGCCGCCGATCCCGCGGCGCGCGAGCGACCGCGAGACGGACGGCCGCCGAAACGCGAGGCCCGGCCAGGATCGCGAGCTTGTGCGCCGCATCGTGACCGTCGACGTCGCTGCGCGGGTCGGACTCGGCGAAGCCCAATCGCTGCGCCTCTTCGAGCGCCTCGCCGTATCCCGCGCCGGTCTCCATCGCGTCGAGGATGAAGTTGGTCGTGCCGTTCAGCACGCCGCCGATCTCCAGCACGTGCTCGCCGGCCAGCGCCCCGCCCAGCGCGCGCACGATCGGGATCGCACCGCCCACCGCGGCCTCGTAGCGCAGCGACGCGCCGGTGCGGGCGGCAAACGCCGCCAGCCACGGTCCTTCGGTCGCGATGAGGTCTTTGTTGGCCGTGACGACGTCTTTGCCGCGCGCGATCGCGCGCAGGATCAGCTCGCGCGCCAATCCCAGCCCGCCGATGCATTCGACCACGACGCGCACCGACGGATCGTCGACGACGTCGAACGCGTCGTTCGAGAAATCGTCCCAGGCGACGTCGCGCGGCTTGTGCGGATCGCGCACCGCGATCCCGCGGATCAAGCCGGGATGCGAGGCCAGCAGACGGCGCGCGACGCCGGAGCCGACGGTTCCGCAGCCGAGCAGACCCAGACCGTGGGCGCGCGTCGTCGCCGGCGACGTCGCGGACGGAGTCGCATCGGACGAGCACAGAACGCGGGGTAGGGCTTGCACGGGAACCTCCTGATGGCTGTCGGCAAACCTGCCGGGAACGAAAAAGGCCCTCGCCGATCGGCGAGGGCCAGTTCTGCTATCGGTGCGGCGGCGTTACGCCGACGTCGATCCAGACCTGCCCTCGCCGAGGGTAGTCGTCTGTCGTCGTCGTGATCATGCCGATCGCGTACCATGCCGCGACCCTATCACGCCCCAGCCCGTCGCGCAAGAGCTTTACCAACACTTGGGGTTCGGCCAAGAACGCGTCGTGGCCGTGATCGCTGGGCAAATGGCGATATCCCGCGTCCCAGCCGGCCTCGGCCCAGCGCGCCGCGCAGCTCCACACGAAGCCCGGCGGATAGAGCTGGTCGCCCTCGATCCCGACGAACGTGAGCCGCGCCGTGCCCCGCCGGGCGTTCGCGCCCGCGCAGATCGAACAGGTCCATCGCGCGGGTCAGCACGCGATAGGTGTTCGCGTCGAACCGGTCGACGAAGACGTCGCCCTGATGCGCGAGGTATCCCTCGACGTCGAAGCGGTCGTCGAGCGAGCGCGACGGGTCGCCGCCGGCGCGATCGGGCCGGTTCGCGAAGCGCCGCTCGAAGAGACCTTCGCTCTTGTACGTCAGGGTCGCGATCGCGCGCGCGAGCCGCAGCCCGTCGACCGGCGGTTCCTCGTACCAGCCGTCCTTGAACTTGGGATCGAGCCGGATCGCCTCGCGCGCCACGCCGTTCTGCGCGATCCCCTGCGCGCGCAGATGATCGTACGTGCCGACGACGATCGCGTGATCGACCGCGTCGTCGTAGCCGCGCGCCCACTGCAGCGCCTGCTGTCCGCCCAGCGAGCCGCCGATGGTGACGGCGACGCGCGCGATCCCCAGCGCGCGCAGGGCGCGCCGCTGCGCCTCGACCATGTCGGCGACGGTGACGACCGGAAACCGCGGGCCCCAGCGCCGGCCGTCGGGGGCCGGCGACGACGGTCCGGTCGAGCCGTAGCAGCCGCCGAGCACGTTGGCGCTGACGATGCACCAACGCGCCGGGATCGAACAGCGCCTCCTTCGCCGATGAGCCCGTCCCACCACTCGGCGACGCGCGACGAGCCGCTCAGCGCATGCGCGACGTAGACGCACGTTCGAGCCGTCGCCGAGCGGCTCGGCCCCGTACCGCGTGACGCGCTGCACGACGTGCGGGATCGTCGCGCCCGAGACTGAGCTCGAGCGCGCCGATCTCGACATCATCTTCCGTGTCGACCCTGCGCCGTCGCGGAGCTCACGTCGCAGTCGAGGGCCTGCGTGAGGTCGGCGAGGATGTCGTCGATCGACTCGATCCCGACCGACAGCCGCACCGCGTCGTCGCTCACGCCGCTGGCGATCTGATCGGCCGGGGTGAGCTGCTGGTGCGTCGTCGACGCCGGGTGGATCACCAGCGACTTCGCGTCGCCGACGTTGGCCAGCAGCGAGAACAGCTTCAGCCGGTCGATCAGCGCGCGCGCCGCGTCGGCGCCGCCCTTCACGCCGAAGGTCAGGATCGCGCTGGCACCCTTGGGCAGATACCGCTGCGCGTTCGCGTAGGCCGGATCGCCCGGGAGACCCGGGTACCGCACCCACAGCACCTTGGGATGATCGCGCAGGAACTCCGCGACGCGCAACGCGTTCGCGCTGTGCCGTTCGACGCGCAGCCCGAGCGTCTCGAGCCCCTGCAGCAGCAGGAACGCGTTGAACGGCGAGAGCGCCGCGCCGATGTCGCGCAGCAATTGCACGCGCGCCTTGATGATGTAGGCGAGCGGCCCGACGGCGTCGACGTACCCACGCCGTGATACGACGGATCCGGCTCGGTGAAGTCCGGGAACCGGCCCGACGCCTTCCAGTCGAACTTCCCGGCATCGACGATCACGCCGCCGATCGTCGTTCCGTGGCCGCCGATGAACTTGGTCGCCGAGTGGACGACGACGTCGGCGCCGTACTCGATCGGCCGCAGCAGGTACGGCGTCGCGAGCGTGTTGTCGACGATCAGCGGAACGCCCGCCTCGTGAGCGACCTTGGCGACCGCCTCGACGTCGAGCACGTCGAGCTTCGGGTTGCCGAGCGTCTCGGCGAAGACCGCCTTCGTGTTCGGCCGGATCGCGCGCGCGAAACGCCTCGGGATCGGCGGCGTCGACCAGCGTGACGTCGATGCCGAAGCGCGGCAGCGTGTGGACGAACGCGTTGTACGTCCCGCCGTAGAGCGAGGCCGAGCTGACGATGTGGTCGCCGGCGCGCGCGAGGTTCAGCAGCGAGTACACCGTCGCCGCCTGTCCGCTCGCGACGGCCAGCGCGCCGACGCCGCCTTCGAGCGCGGCCAGCCGCTGCTCGAACACGTCGGTCGTCGGGTTCATGATCCGCGTGTAGATGTTGCCGAACTCTTGCAGCGCGAACAAGCGCGCGGCGTGCGAGGTGTCGTCGAACGTGTACGACGTCGTCTGGTAGATCGGGACGGCGCGCGACTTGGTGGTCGGGTCGCCGCCGTGTCCGCCGTGCAAGGCGACGGTCTCGAAACCGCGGGTCGCCGCGGGCTCCAGGGTGCTGCTCATCGTGGGTCTCCTTCACGAATGCGTCGAGCGCAAGAGATGGGTGTGAACGCCGGGAAACGAAGCGGCCCCCGCCGTGAGGCGAGGGCCGCTGTAGCTTGTCGTGCGCCGATCAGGGCGACGACGATCTACACCGACCCTCACGGGTGGCACACATCGCCATCATCGCCATCGAACGGGCGTCCATGTCCGGCACCGTACCAGAACGGTGACCGGCCCGTCAAGGGCGCGAGCCTGGGCGAGCGGGCAGGAGCGTCGAAACGGACCCTCAAGTAGCGCTATCCCCAACGAAGATACGGAAGGTGTGCCCGTGATGACCCGCGCGACCATGCTGCTGCGCTGCGCGGCGCTGCTCGCCGCACTCGGTCTCACGCCGGCGCCGCTGCGCGCGGCAGACAAGCCCGTGGTGACCGTCTTCGCGGCGGCGTCGCTCAAGGAAGCGTTCGATGCGGCGGCGCCCGGCTTTCACCAAGGCGACCGGTTATCCGGTGCGGTTCTCCTACGGCGGCTCCGACACGCTGGTGGCGCAGTTGCTGCAAGGCGCCCCGGCCGACGTGTTCGTGTCGGCCAACCAGCTGCAGATGCAGCGCGCGATCGAGGGCGGGGCCGTCGTCGCACCGCGCAGCTTCGCCCGCAACCGATTGGTCATCATCGTCCCCGCCGGCGACACGACCGTCGCAGACCGTCGCCGATCTCGGCAAGAAGGGCACCAAGGTCGTGCTCGCCGCGCCGACGGTCCCGGTCGGGAACTACGCGCGACAGACGTTCGCCAACCTCGCCAAGGACGCGGCGTTCGGAGCGGACTTCGCCGCCGCGAGTGCAGGCCGACGTGGTGAGCGAGGAGACCGACGTCAAAGCGGTGGCGACGAAGATCTCGCTGGGCGAAGGCGACGCGGGCGTCGTCTACGCGACCGACGTGACGCCCGCGATCGCGGCGAAGGTGCGCGTCTTCGCTTCCCGGCCGGCGCCGCGCCCGAGGCGACCTATCCGATCGCGGTGACGAAGAACGCGCCGAACGCCGACGGCGGTCGCGCCTTCGTCGACTTCATCACCTCGCCGGCCGGACTGGCCTTCCTCAAAGCCCGCGGCTTCGAAGAGTGATACGAGGACGACCCGTGAACGGAGGGGTTCACGGGCCGTCATCGCGCTAGGGACGCTTTTTGCTCTTAGGCCTTTCGAGGCTCGGCGTCATGGGCCGGTGACCGTGACGATGTCGCTGAGCATCGTCACCGCGCCGTTTCGCGCCAACGCGCGTCCGTTGACCACCGCAGCCGGTGCCGATCGAGACCGACGCCAGCGCCAGGATCGTTCCTTTGAAGACCGACGCGGTGTTGAGCGTCGCCGAGCTGCCGACTTGCCAGAAGACGTTGCAGGCGTTGGCGCGATTGATCAACGTCACGCTGCTGTTGACGGACGTCGTGAGCGTCGACGCCATCTGGAAGATGAAGACGCTGTTCGGGTTGTTCTGACCGTCGAGCGTCACGTTGCCGGTGATTGCCAGCGAGACCGGTGCGCGATAGATCCCCGGCGCGATCACGAGTCCGCCGATGTCGGCCGGAACCGCGGCGTGCGCGCGTCCGGCGGCGTTGTTGTAGGCGACGGTCAAGTCGAGTTGGGCCTGCGCCGCGGCCGGGTCGCCGGCGTCGATCGCGCCGCCGGTCACGGTGCCGGTTCCCGGCCCGAAGCCGGTCACCGAGGTGCCGGGGCTCACGCCGAGGTTACCGGTCACGTGCGTGATGCCGGCGTTGGTCACCGTCGAGCCGGCGAGCACCGCAAAGGTCGCGTCCGAACCGAGCGGCACGCCCTGACCGCTGATCGCGTTTTGCGCGCAGGTCAGTGCGGCGATCGGCGTCGCCGTGGGGACGGGCGTCGGAGTCGGCGTGGGCGTCGGCGTCGGCGTCGGTGTCGGGGTCGGCGTCGGCGTCGGGGTCGCAGTCGGCCGCGGCGTCGGAGTCGGCGTCGGCGTCGCCGTCGCGCCGGGAACCGGCGTCGGCGTGGGGGTCGGCGTTGCCGTCGCGCCGGGCACGGGCGTCGGACTCGGCGTGGCCGGGCCCGCCGTGTGGAAGGCCGGCACGGTGCAGTTGCCGCAGCCGCCGCTGCTGCAACTGGTCAGCAGCAGGATGGTCAGCGCCGCGACCAGCCGCCGGGCTCGAAAGAACCGCGGGGCACGCGCATTTCATTCGTCCTTCCCACCGCTTAGAACCTCACGCCGAGGCCGAGATAGAGACCGTCATGGGTCTGGCCGATCGGGGCGTTTCGCTTCGCGCCGTAGCGATCGCCGCTGATGCCGCCTTGGAGATACAGCGGCGAATGAGCGAAGACGAGCGCGAGACCGACGTCGTACTTGAGGATCTGATATTCTTGCTGGTACGTTTTACCGGCAGTTCACGCTTGCCGCGTTCGTCACCGTGTAATTGCCGCTCGCCGTCGGATAATAGAACGCGGAACCGTAGAGATTGACGCCGGGCCGCAGATCCGGCAGCTTTTCGATGCCGATGCCCGGACCGTTGAGCTGCGGGTATCCGTAGTTGTTGGCGGTGTGGATATACCCGACGCCCAGATAGATCCGCGGTGACGCGATCTGGTATTCCAAGCGCGCGTCGAGCGTGCTCTGCCGGGCGAGGAAGACGGGCGTCGCTGCGAAACCGCCGTCGATCGTGGCGAACCGGGTGTAGTGGTTGCCGATCGCGTCGACGAAATTGTCGCTCGTCACGTACACGTCTTGGCGGTAGTCGACCTTGACCGCGAGCGGCGAGTCCTTGAACGCGTAGGCGCCGCTGATCAGGTACGATTCAGGACACCACTGACCGGCCGAGAACTCGTTGTAGTTATGCGGCGCGGAGAAGGCGGCTTGAACGAAGCCGCGATAGCTGTACGGCGTCGGTGTCGGGCTGGGCGTCGGCGTCGCGACGGGCGGCGCGACGGCAGGCGGGGCGGTCGGGGGCAGCGGCGGCACCGTCGACGGTCGGCGGCGGCGGGACGACGGGATTGTAGCGCACGACGACCAGCCGCCGGTCGTGGACCCACAGCACGTACGCGCCGAGCGCTTCGGAGATCACCCGCACCGGTACGAGGACGACGCCTTGGTAGACCATCGGCGGGACGTCGAGCGGACGCGTCTCGCCGTTGACGACGACCTCGGCCCGGCCCAACGTGACCGAGACGCTGGAGCCTTCCTTGGCGGCGGTAATCGTCTTGCCGTCGTCCGATACCGAGACCGATGCACCCATCTGCTCGAACATGCTGCGCAGCGGGATGTAGATGTGTCCGTTCTTGACCAGGGCGGCGAGCACGCGCGACTGCCTGAGCAGGTCCGGCTTCGCGTAGACGGTGTGATCGTTGTAGAGGATTGGAATCGCGGCCGCAGGCGGAGCGCCGAACGCGGCGCCACCGGGCGCGGGAGCGGCGTCGGCTACGACAGCGTCAGACACAACATCGCAAGGAGCAGCAACGCGGCCGTCCACTGCGGCCCGAATACGATCGTATCCGCTAGGCGTCGATCAAGGCGTCCTTGCATAGGAACACAGACTATAGCAACATCCTCATGCTTCGTATGTTCACATTTGCTCGCGGCATCGCCGTCGCGCAACGAAGCGCGGGCGTCGCGCCGGCGACCCGGCCGGCAGCCGGCGCTTCCCGGATCGCCCGGCGAGCGCAGCTAAGAACCGCGCGAAGTGGGCAAAACAGCACTATGGCTAGAGCGACTTGGAAACCTCACGAAAAGCACGGCGAGCTCACCGAACGCGGCGACTTGCCGGACAGCGTCTTCGCCTACCCCAAAGAACGCAAAGAGCCGATGACCGACGCATCGCACGTCCGCAACGCGGTCGCGCGGTTCGACCAGGTTCGCGACGTCTCGGATGCCGAGCGCGACGTGGCGTTCGCCAACATCAAGAAGGCGGCAAAACACTACGGCGTCGACCTGTCGGAGGCCGGCTGGCAAGAGCTCGGCCGCCGGCCCCGCACCGGCCGCAGCGCCGCGGCGCGCAAGACGTCGGCCGCCCGCGGCGCCGCGACGCGCAAGAAGCGCGGCACGGGCACGGGGTCGACGCCGGCCCGCAAGCGCGGCGCAAAGCGAGCCGCCGCGACGCGCAAGAAAGCGAGCGCGAGCAAGAAGACCGCGGGGCGCAAGAAGACCGCGGCCGCAAGAAGACGGCGGACGCAAGAAGAGCGAGCGACCGGACGCAAGAAGGCGACGACGCGCAAGAAGACGACGGCGCGCAAGAAGACGACGGCACGAAAAAAGAAGCGTTCGTAGCCGCTACCGGGAGCGGCCGCCGCGACCGTCGTAAGGGCCGTCCGTGCGGACGAGGCTAACGGGCTCGGGTGGGGTTCGATGAAGACGCGCGGTGCGGTGTTGCGTGAAGCGCCGGTGCACAGACCCTACGCTCAGAGCCGGCCGCTCGAGGTCGTCGAGCTCGAGCTGTTGCCGCCGCAGAGCGGCGAGGTGCTCGTGCGCGTAACCACCGCCGGGCTCTGCCATTCCGACCTGTCGCACATCGACGGCACGTTGCGCAAACCGCTTCCGCTCGTGCTCGGTCATGAAGCGGCGGGGATCGTCGAAGCGGTCGGTCCCGGCGTCGCCGAACTGCGCGAGGGCGATCGCGTCGTGTTCGCCTTCGTTCCGGCCTGCGGGCACTGCACGCCCTGTTTGACCGGCCACTCCGCGCGCTGCGAACGGGGACTCGCCGCCAATGCCGCCGGTGAGCTGTTGCGCGGCGGAACGCGCTTTCGGCTCGACGACACGCCGGCGTACCATCATCTCGGCGTGAGCGCGTTCTGCGAACACGTCGTGTGCGCGCAAGAGTCCGTCGTTCGGTTGCCACCGGAGACGCCGCTCGAGATCGCCTCGTTCTTCGGCTGCGCCGCCCTCACCGGGCTCGGGGCCGTGTTCAACGCGGCGCGCGTGAGCCCGGGCTCGAGCGTCGCGGTCTTCGGTGCCGGCGGCGTCGGGCTCATGGCGCTGCTCGGCGCGCTGGCCGCCGGCGCAACGCGTACGATCGTCGTCGACCCCATTCCAGCGAAGCGTGCCCTGGCGCTCGAGCTCGGTGCGACCGCGGCGTTCGACCCGGCCGCCGGCGACGTGGTTGCCTCTATCGGCGAAGCCGCCGGCGGGCCCGGCGTCGAGTACGCGATCGAAGCTGCCGGGAGCGCGGCCGCGTTCGCGACGGCAATCGCGGCGACCGCGCCGGGCGGCACCGCAGTGGCGGTCGGGCTGTCGCGCCCGGGGACGACGCTGACCGTCCCGTACGGCCCGCTCGTCGTGCGCGAGACGACCGTGCGCGGCAGCTTCATGGGCTCGTCGGTCGCCCGCCGCGACATTCCGCGCTACATCGACTTGTGGCGCGCCGGGCGGTTGCCCGTCGAACGGCTGGTCAGCGGCACCGTTTCGCTGGACGAACTGAACCCCGCGTTCGACCGGCTCGCGAACGGTGAGGCGGTGCGCACGGTCTGCCGTCTCTGACGGCAACACAAGAGGAGACCCGTCCACTGCCGTCCGAAGGCGCGGTGAACGACGTCACGGGAAGGAACGACATGCATCTGCAGATCGCGACGCAGCGCTGGTTGCGCTACGAGCACGGCGGTGAGACCGCGTTCGGCACGCTCGACGGTGCCACGATCGACCGTTTCGACGGCGACATGTTCGGCCGTCCGACGCCGACCGGCGAGGTGGTCGCGTTGGCCGACGTCACGCTGTTGCCGCCAACCGAACCGACCAAGATGATCGGCCTGTGGAACAACTTCGCCGCGCTGGGCGCGAAGCTGAACTTGAGCGTCCCGCCCGAGCCGTTGTACTTCATCAAGGGAAGCAACGCGTTCATCGCATCGGGCGAGACGATCCGCAAGCCGACGTTCTACGACGGACGCGTCCTGTTCGAGGCCGAGCTCGGGATCGTGATCGGCAAGCGCTGCACGGGCGTCGACGAGGCCGAAGCGAACGACTACATCTTCGGGTACACCTGCGTCAACGACGTCACCGCGTTCGACGTCCTCAACGCCGACCCGTCGTTCGCGCAGTGGACGCGCGCCAAGAGCTTCGACACCTTCGGCGTGTTCGGTCCGGTGATCGCAACCGGCCTGGACCCCGACACGCTGACCATCCGCGGCATCCTCGACGGCGAGGAGCGGCAGAACTATCCGGCCAGCGACATGCTCATGAAGCCGGCCAAGCTCGTCTCCGCGATCTCGCGCGACATGACCTTGATGCCCGGCGACGTGATCGCGTGCGGAACGTCGATCGGCGCCGGCAAGATGAAACCCGGCAGCACGATCGAGATCGCGATCGACGGCATCGGCACGCTGCGCAACCGCTTCGAATAGGACGATCATCATGAGAATCTGCATCGTCGGCGCCGGCGCGATCGGCGGGATGCTCGGCGCGCGGCTCGCGCTCGCCGGCGAGCGCGTCACCTTCATCGAGAAGAACCGCGAACACGCCGACGCGATCCGCAGCAACGGGCTGCGCGTCGAGAGCGACGGCGAAGCGATCGTCGCCAATGACGTCGCCGTGACCGAGAGCTTTGCCGAAGCCGGCGAGCAAGATCTGGTCGTCATCGCGGTCAAGGCGCATCAGATCCCGTCACTGCTGCCGGATCTGCGCACGTTGTTCGGGCCCGATACGATGGTGATGACCGTTCAGAACGGCGTGCCGTGGTGGTACTTCTACGGCCAAGGCGGACCATACGAAGGCCGCACGATCGCCGCGGTGGATCCCGACGGCTTCATCGACAAGCACATCGAGCGCGAGCGGATCGTCGGCTGCATCGTCTATCCGGCCGGCGAGGTCACCGCTCCCGGCGTCATCCACGTCGTCGAGGGCAACCGTTTCTCCGTCGGTGAGCTCGACGGCGCGAAGACGGAACGCATCGAGGCGCTCGCCCAGCTGCTGATCCGTGCCGGATTCAAATCGTTCGTGCTCGACGACATTCGCGCCGAGATCTGGCTCAAGCTGTGGGGCAACCTCTCGTTCAATCCGATCAGCGCGCTCACGCACGCGACGCTGGCCGGCGTCTGCCGCAACCCGCAGAGCCGCGCGCTGGCCGCCGCGATGATGGCCGAGGCGCAGCAGATCGGCGAGAAGCTCGGGATCACGTTTCGCCATACGATCGAGAAGCGGATCGCCGGCGCCGAAGCCGTCGGCGAGCACAAGACCTCGATGCTGCAGGACGTCGAGGCAGGACGCCCGCTCGAGATCGACGCGCTCGTCGGCGCCGTCGTCGAGCTCGGCAAGCTCACCGAGACCCCGACCCCGCACATCGACGCCGTGTACGCGTGCGTGAGCCTGCTCAACGAGTCGCTCGCGCGCCCGGTGGCGGTCTCAGTCTGAACTCGACCCCTTCGGCGGCGGGTTCGCCTTTTCGCGGTCGAGGTCGTGGAAGGTGCGCTTGGGCTCGGCCTCTTCGCGAACGAGGTCGTCGAGGTAGTAATACACGATCTTACGATCGTCGAAGCCGACCTTGGCCAGCTCGCGGCCGCCGATCTCGACCACCTCGTGGATGTGGCCGGGCTGTCCGGCGTAGCGGTAGTTGACCTCGGTGTAGTCCGGGTCGTCGGGTCGCGGGCGGGGGACGACCTTCGTTCCGCGTAGTGGGGTATTGTGACGGTGGTCGGGCAAGGGAGACTCCTCGTTTCAGCGCCATTCTGCGGAGGTCCGGGATGATCATCGAGTATCGCGGCAAGCGTCCCAAGGTCGCCGCGTCCGCGTTCGTTGCGCCGACCGCCGTCCTGATCGGCGACGTGGAGGTCGGCGAAGAGGCGTCGGTCTGGTTCGGCGCGGTGATCCGCGGCGACAACGGCCCGATTCGCATCGGCGCGCGCTCCAACGTGCAGGACAACTCCGTGCTGCACGTGAGCGAGAACTGCGAGACGGTGCTCGAAGAGGACGTCACCGTCGGCCACTGCGCGATCCTCGAAGACTGCCGCGTCGCGCGCGGCGCGCTGATCGGCTCGAACGCCGTCGTGCTCAACGGCGCGCACGTCGGCGAGCAGAGCCTGGTGGCGGCCGGCGCGGTGGTCGTCGCCAACGCGCAGATCCCTCCACGGGTGGTCGTAGCGGGCGCGCCCGCCGTCGTCAAGAAACAGCTCGAAGGGGCGTCGCTCGGCTGGGTCGAGCATCCGGGCCCCGAGTACGTCGCGTTGTCGCGGTCGTACCTGGGCCACGGCATCGGCGATCCGGCGACGCACGAGATCGCGGAGCACGTCGCCCGGTAAGCTGCTGCCGGGGCTGCTCGTCGCCGTCGCGGTCGCGGCGGTGGCGACGGCCTGCGCGCAGTTCATCCCGCTGGTCGGCGGTCCGGTGTTCGCGCTGTTGCTCGGCGTCGGGATCCGCGCGGCGTGGGTCTTCCCCGAACGGTATCACGCAGGGCTCGCGTTCGCCGGACGAACCGTGCTGCAACTGGCGATCGTCGTCTCGGGCCTCGGCCTCTCGTTCGCGGTCGTGGTGCGCACCGGGTTGGGCACGTTGCCGGTCACCCTCGGCACCGTCGCGATCGCGCTGATCGCGGCGCCGGTCGTCGGCCGGCTACTCGGACTGCACAGCACGCTGCGCACGCTGATCGGCGTCGGAACGGCGATCTGCGGCGCGTCCGCGATCGCCGCCGTTTCGTCGGTCCTCGAACCCGACGAGGCCGAGATCGCGCTCGCCATCGCGACCGTCTTCTTCTATAACGTCGTCGCGGTGCTGGTGTTCCCGCCGATCGGACACTGGCTCGGCCTGAGCCAGCAAGCGTTCGGGCTATGGGCGGGGACGGCGATCAACGACACGTCGTCGGTCGTCGCGGCCGGCTACATCTACGGGCGGGACGCCGGCGATCATGCGACGATCGTCAAGCTCACCCGGGCGAGCCTCATCCTGCCGATCGTCGCGGTCATCGCGATCCGCCGAGCACGCGAGGTACGAGCGGCCGGCGCCCACGTTCCCTGGCGGCGCATCGTGCCGTGGTTCATCCTGTGGTTCCTGGTCGCCGCCCTGGTCAACAGCACCGGGCTGGTCCCGCCGGGCTGGCACGACGGAATCGCGCGGACCGCGATCTTCCTGATCGGCGTGGCGCTGGCCGGCATCGGCTTGCAGACCCAGCCGGCACGGGTCCTGCGGGCGGGACCGCGTCCGCTGGCGCTGGGGTTCGTGCTGTGGGTCGCGGTCGCGCTCTCGTCGCTCGCGATCCAGCGGGCAACCGGGCTCTGAGCCTCAGGCCGGAGGCTTTGACCGAGATTTTACGCTCGTCGATCCCAAGGCCGTTAGGACGTTAGTCCCGGAGGGAACATGAACCGTACTGCCGCTCGCCAGCGGTGCTTGCGTGTGGGCAACGCCCCCTTCATGGACGCGAAGGACGATCGTTTCACGGATGAACGCCAGATTTCAGGCCGCTCGGCAACGGAGCGAACCCGGCCCCCGCGGGTGTCGCGCGATCAGGTGTCCCCACGCTGCCTAATGCGGAGCTCACGCTCGCCGTGGGCGGGTCCCTGGCGATCGTGTTGGCCGGCGTCGCCTCGCCCCTGCTCGATCGGCTGCGCGCTCGAGCGCCCCGTCACGGCAACCTGCTCGAGGCCGTCCAGGACGGCGTCTACATCGTCGACGCGAAGCTGCGCATCACGCACGTCAACGAAGAGGCCGAACGGCTGTTGGACCGCACCGCGGACGCGATCGTCGGCGAGCCGCTCGACGCGGTCAACGATCCGCTCGCGTCGGAGCTTCTCCCCGAGATTCGCGTCGCGCGGCAGAGCGGCGTCGCGATCGAGCGCGTCCACGCGTTTCCCGACCAGGCGCGCTGGATCCAGGTGCGGATCATGCCGGCCCCGGACGAGACGCTGGTCTCGCTGCAGGACGTCAGCGCGCAAACGATCGCCGAGTCGCAGCTGTACGCCGGCGCCGAAAGCCGCCAGCTGGTCGCCGAGAACGTCGACGCCATCCTGTGGACCGTCGGCCGCGACGGGCGGTTCACCACCGTCTCGGGCGGCGCGCTCGGCGCGCTCGGACTCTGCGCCGACGAGCTCATCGGGCAGCCGTGTTCGACGCTCGTCGGCGACACGGTCGTCCGCGACGTGTTCGCCGGACAGCACGTGCGGGTCGAAAGCAGCTACGGCGCCCGCTGGCTGCGGCACCACATCGAACCCCAGCTCGACGCGCACGGCACCGTCGTTCGCGCGGCCGGCGTCTCGACCGACATCACCGAGCTCAAGTCGACGCAGCGGCAGCTATTCGAGGCGTCGCACGACGACCGGCTGACCGGCCTGCCGAACCGCTTCTCGTTCGAACAGCGGCTGGCGGATACGGTCGCGGCTCCGCAGCCCGACGGCCGGCGCTTCGCGATCCTGTTCCTCGACCTCGACCGCTTCAAGGCGATCAACGACTCGCTCGGACACCGTGCCGGCGACGAAGTGCTGCGCGAGGTCGCGCGGCGCCTCCAAGCCTGCGTTCGCGGAATCGATTTCATCGGCCGGGCGGGCGGCGACGAGTTCGTGATCCTCGTCGCCCGGGATAGCGGAGCCGGGCGACATCCAACGGCTCGCGGACCGCTTGATCGAGGCGCTCTCGGCGCCGATTCACCTGGCGGACCGCGACGTCTACGTCGGCGTCGAGCATCGGCGCCGCCGTGTTTCCCGATCACGGACTCGACGCCGAAGCCGTCAGCGCGCGCGCCGACGCGGCGATGTACCGGGCGAAGCTCGCCGGCGGCGGCCGTCTCGCGATCCACGAAGCGTCGATGCTCGCCGCGGCAACGGAGCGCTTCGCGCTCGAATCCGACCTGCGCCATGCGATCGACCGCGGCCAGATCGCGCTCGAATTTCAGCCGCTGGTTTCGCTGGCGACGCGCAAGGTCGTGGGCTGCGAGGCGCTCGTCCGGTGGCGCCATCCCAACCGCGGGATGATCCCGCCCGCCACCTTCATCCCGATCGCCGAGGACTCGTTCCAGGTCGTCGAGATCGACCGCTGGGTGCTCGGCGAAGCGTGTCGCGCGGCTGCCGCCTTTCGTTCGATCGCGCCGGAGTTTCGGCTGGCGGTGAACCTCTCGGCGCGCGACCTGCGCGACCCGGACCTGTGCGCGCGAGTCGCGGCGACGCTGGCGGAACACGACTTTCCGGCCCGGTTGCTGACGATGGAAGTCACCGAGACGGCGGCTCTCGACGACGCCGCGCTGCCCGTGCTCAAGCGCTTGCGCGACCTCGGCGTCCAGCTCGCCATGGACGATTTCGGCATCGGGTACAGCTCGCTCTCGCACCTCAAGAGCCTTCCGATCACGATGATCAAGATCGATCGCACGTTCGTGCGCGACATCGGCGCGGACGAATCCGATCGCGCGATCGTCGTCTCGATGGTCAACGTCGCCAAAGCGTTCGGCCTGCGCGTCGTCGCCGAAGGGATCGAGACCGACGCGCAAGCCGAGTTCGTCGGAGCGCTGGGCTGCGACGAAGGTCAAGGCCTCCGCTTCGGCGCGCCCGCAGTCGTCCGCGGCCTTCGAATCGCTGCTGCGCACCGAGCACCGCCCGCGCCTCCACGTCGTCCGCCGCACCGCCTAGGGGTCGCACGCCCCGGTGCCGGCGACAGAAGAAACCCGCTCCTCTCCCCGAGCGGGTTTCTTCACGTCCGAGACGATCGAAGCTGCAGCGCAAGCACCGCTTCGGCCAGACAGCCGTCGCCTCACCCGCGCCGGCGTGCGTCGGCTCTCGCTGGGCTCGAGGCGTCGTCCTCCGGCGAGCGCGGGATGAGGCTAGCGGGCGAAGATTTCGATCGTGTAGTGGTCGGGGTCGGTGACGAAGATCGCGCGGCCGCCGCCGTCGCGCGCATACGTTGCCACTCCGACGCGCTCGGCGATCGCGTCGAGCATCGAGGGTTCCGGCACGCGGAGACCGAGCTCGAACTTGGCGCGCTCCGTCGGCGGCGAATGCTCGAACACCAGCGTGAACTCGCCGAGCACGATGCGGATGGCGTCGCCGTGGCGCGTCGTGTCGATCCCGAGCGTTCGCGGTAGAAGTGCTCGGTCGCATCCAGGTCGGCGACGCCCAGCGTCAGCTCGGCCGGTATCAACTCGTTCGTGAGATGCATCGCCGGCGTCGCCTACGGCGCCGGATAGTGCGAGTCGTCGCCGTACGGCACGAACAGCGTGTGCTCCGGCTGGAAACGCAGCTTCACGGTCCCGACCTTGCCGTTACGGTGCTTTGCGATGATCAGCTCCGTCAAATCCGGTTCGGGCGTCGCTTCCTTGTTGTAATACACATCGCGATACAAGAACGCGACGATGTCCGCCTCTTGCTCGATCGCGCCCGAGTTGTGCGTCACGATGTCGTCGACACAGAAATTGTGCAGATCACCGACGGTCAGATCGTAGACGACCTCGAACCCATCGGGCTCGATGGACGCAACCGGATCCCACAGAACGTCGGACGTCGCAAGCGATGCCAAGAAATCGTCATCGACCCGCTCCGCTACCATCGTAGACGTCGAACTCGGCATCACCGCACCGCGACTTCGCCAACCCGCTGCCGGATCCGATCCTCGTCCGGAGAGCGCCGTCGCTCTATCGTCGTTCGTCGGCTGACGAGGGACGGCGATGGCGCGGCCGGGTTGGACGTCGCGGAGCTCGGACCAGCCGTGGATGGTGAGGAAGCGGTGTCCGGCGGTGCAGCGGATGACGCGACCGCTCTTGGTCGTGACGCGGAAGACCGGTTGCGTCCCGACGGCCCACGCGTCGACGATCGGGCGCCGCACCATGCGCATCCGGTCGTCGACCGCCCAGACGTCGAAGCGGAGCCCGCGCTCGGCGATCTCGCGGATCGGAACGCGCGCGCCGGTCTCGGCATTGGTCACCAGCGATTCGCCGGCGAGACAGTCGCGCAAGTCTGAGAGCATGGGGCGTTTTTCGGAGCGCATCTCGACGGCGCGGTTGAGCTGGGCGAGCGCGATGATCGGGACCTCGAGGTCCTTTGCGGTCGCTTTGAGCGTGCGGCAGATCTCCGACAGCTCTTCGTTGCGGTTCGCTTGGCGTGAGAGCGTCGACGGGCGCACGAGCTGCAGGTAGTCGACGAACACCGCCGCCAGGCCGTGGCCCGATTTGAGCCGCCGCAGGCGCGAACGGATCTCGGTGACCGTGACGGCGCCGGAGTCGTCCAGATAGATGGGCAGCTCGTGCAGCAGCCCCATCGCGTGACCGATCTTCTCCCAGTCGCGGTCGGCGATCGCGCCGCGGCGCAGCTTGGAGGCGTCGAGCTTCGCTTCGGACGAGAGCAGCCGCTCGACCAGCTCCTGCTTGGTCATCTCGAGCGAGAACACCGCGACCGGCTTGTGCTCGTCCTTGGCGGCGGCGACCGCCATGTTGAGCGCGAGCGAGGTCTTGCCCATCGCGGGACGGGCCGCCAGGATGATGAGGTTGCCGGGCTGCCAGCCCGCGGTGTAGTCGTCGATGTCGCGGAAGCCGGCGGTGACCCCGGTGCGATCGCCCTTCTGCTCGTGGCGGCGCTCGAGCGACTGGAAGACGCCCAGCAGCAGCGACGGCACCGACGCGAACTGGTTGTGCCCGCTGCGGTTGCCGACTTCGTAGACGACCTGCTCGGCGCGGTCGATCGCGGCCGGGACGTCCTCCTCGGACTCGTAGCCGAACTGGGTGATCCTCGTGCCGGCGTGGATCAACCCGCGCAGGCTGGACTTCTCGCGCACGATGCGCGCGTAGTACTCGGCCGACGCGGCGGTCGGCACCGTGTCCATCAGCGAGTTCAGGTACGCGATCCCGCCGATCTTGTCGAGCATCCCGCGGTTCTTGAGCTCTTCGGCGAGCGAGACTTTGTCGAGCGGTTCGCCGCGCTCGTAGAGCGCGAACAGCGCGAGGAAGATCGACTCGTGCAGCGAGGCGTAGAAGTCCGACGGCTGCACGATCTCGCTGACCGCCGGCATCATCTCCTTGTCGACCAGGATCGAGCCGAGCAACGCCATCTCCGCCTCGAGATTGCTCGGCGGGATGCGGTCGACGGGAGAGACGAACTGAGCGACGTTCACCGGGAAGCCTTCGTGCGTGGACGCGCGCGGAGCGCGGGCGGAGCAGGGACGCGGAGCCCGAGCGCGGCGAGTGCTTCGGCGACGGTTCCTACCGGGATGATGGCGATCCCTTCGAGGGCCGCCTCGATCTCACGAGCATTTTCGCGCGGGAGCACCATCGCCCGCATCCCGGCCTGCCGCGCAGCGTACAATTTCTCGACGACGCCGCCGACGCCGCGCACGCTCCCGGCGAGTGACACTTCACCCGTCACCGCAACGTCCTGCGGCAGCGCGACATTCGCGAGCGTGCTGTAGAGCGCAAGGAAAAACGCGAGCCCTGCCGACGGCCCGTCGATGTTCCCGCCGCCGACGACGTTGACGTGCAGATCGAAGTCGGCGGGATCGATCCCGGCGACCGCGCGAATCACCGAGGCCGCGTTGAACACCGCGTCGCGCGCCATCGTCCCGGCGGTGTCGTTGAAGCGCACCGTCCCTTTGCTCTTCTCGCGCGCGGCGAAGGCGGCGGCCTCGATCTCGACGATCGAGCCGACGTACTGCACCACGCCCAGGCCGAACGCCTTGCCGACCTCGCGGCGCGCGGCGCGCGCGGGCCGTCGTGTGCTGCACGATGCGGCCCGCCTGCACGACGTCGAGCACGTCGGGCTCGCGCACGGTCGCGCTCCGCACCCCGCCGGCCCGCTCGAGCGCGTGCCCGTACGCGTCGGCCAGGATCTGCACGGCCTTGCGGCCCTCGATCGTGTACGACGCGATCAGCTCGGGGACGCGGCGCGTCGTCTTCGCGCCCAGCCGCTGCGCGGCTTCGCGCACGATGCGGGCGACTTGAACCTGGGTGAGCGGCTCGAAGTACACCGCCGCGCAGCGCGAGCGGATCGCCGCGTCGATGTCGTCCGAATCGCGCGTCGTCGCGCCGATCAGCACGAAGTCGGCCGGCGCGCCGTCGCGGAACAGCTTCTTCACGTAGGCCGGGACGTTGGGATCGTGCTCGTCGTAGTACGACGACTCGAACGACACGCGCTTGTCCTCGAGCACCTTGAGCAGCCGCGTCTGCATGGCGGGATCCATCTCGCCGATCTCGTCGATGAACAGCACGCCGCCGTGCGCGCGCGTCACCAGCCCGAGCTTGGGCTCGGGGACCGCGCTGTCGGCGAAGTCGCGCCGGGCGCCCTGGTAGATCGGGTCGTGCACGCTTCCCAGCAGCGGGTTGGTCGTCTCGCGATGGTCCCAGCGCAGCGTCGTGCCGGCCGCCTCGACGAACGGCGCACCGGCGGCGAACGGGGCGTGGGCGCGCGCTTTGGCCAGCTCGAGCGCCAGCCGCGCGACGGTCGTTTTTCCGACGCCGGGCGGCCCGTAGAGGATCACGTGTTGCGGATACGGCGAGGCGAGCTTGGCGATCAGCGCCCGGACGGCCGCTTCCTGCCCGACGACCTGCTCGAGCGACTTCGGGCGCAGCACGTCGAGCGCGCCGCGGGCGAGCCCGCGCGCGTCGAGCGATTCCAAGTCGTGCAGCCGCTTCTGCGTCGCGGGCGTCTCCGGACCGCCTTCCTCGCGCAGCGCCTCGAGCTTGAGCTCGCGCAGGTAGTCGTGGTGGCGCTGCACCATCTTGGCGTTGATCTTCGCCTCGATCTGGTCGCCGACCGTGCGCTGCGCGACCAGATCGGCGAGCCGGTCCTCGATCTCGGCGATGACCTTCTTGTACTGCGCTTTGGCCGGACGCGTCTCGAGCGAAGGATCCTCGAACACGAGCCGCTGCAGCGCCAGCAGGCGATCGGGGATCGCCGGCGAGCGCATCTCTTTGAGCGTGCCGAGCTTGCCGGCGCGCATGACGACCTTCTCCGTCCCCAGCGCTTCGGAGAGGACGTCATAGAGCGCCGCGATCTCGCGGCGCAGCTTTTCATCGGCGCGCAGTCGCACCTTACTTCAGCGCGACGACCTGTACCGACGATTTGGCGATGATGTTGTTCCCCAGCCGAATCTCGACGGGATACGTCCCGAGCGCCTTGATGCCGTCCTTCATCTCGATCTTGTGGCGGTCGATCGTGACGCCGAGCTGCTCGTGCAGCGCGTCGGCGACTTGGGCGTTCGTCACGGTGCCGAACAGCCGGCCGTTGCCGCCGGCTTTGGCGGAGACGCGGATCATCGCTTGTTCGAGCTGCGTCGCGACGTCCTGAGCGTTGGCGACCTCTTCGGCCTGCTTGCGCTTCTTGGCGTGCTGCTGCTGCTCGAGCTGCTTCATCGCGCCGTCGGTCGCGACCACGGCGAGCTTCTGCGGAAACAGGTAATTGTTCGCGTAGCCGTCTTTGACGTCGACGACGGTACCGCGCGAGCCGAGCGGCTTGACGTCGCCGGTGAGAATGACCTTCACTGCGGCGCTCCTATTGGACCACGAACGGAAGCAGTGCGATGACGCGGGCGCGCTTCACGGCGGTCGTCAGCGCGCGCTGGTGGGAGGCGCAGTTGCCCGAGATGCGGCGCGGCAGAATCTTGCCGCGCTCGCTGATGTACTTGCGCAGCCGCGTCGTGTCTTTGTAGTCGAGATCGTGGAGGCGCTCCGCGCAGAAATTGCAGATCTTGCGCTTGGGCCGGCGATCTTTTTTCGCGGCCGCGCGCTTGCCCTTGGGGGGTGGCATGAAGGGTGAACCTTTCGATGATGTAGGTGGAAGACGGCCACGAAAGTGGCCCTACACACGTGCCGCGCGACGGCGGCACGACCCCGGTCCGTCCGAGACGGACGGCGGGCACTGCCCGCAGGCAGCAACGGCGATCATATCACGGGCGGTGCCCCGAATCCACCCCCGCCAGCGGAGGTTCGGCAAAGCGAGCGAGCGAAAACCGCTCGACCTCGGTGGAGTGAAGGGTGGCCATGCGATGCGCACGTTGACCGGACGGGTCCTCGACCCGACCATGCCTGGCTGGGAGGCGGCGCGACACGACTTCCGCCTCGCCGTCGACTACGGCCGCCTCGTGCCGCGCAGCGTCGTGTTCTGCCAGCGCGCCGCCGACGTCAGCAACGCCGTCCTGTTCGCGCGCGAGCAACGGCTTGCCGCTGCGCGCACGTTCGGGCCGGCACAGCTACGAAGCGTATTCGCTCGTCGCGGACGGCGTCATCATCGACGTCAGCGAGCTCGACGAGATCAGCGTCGACGCGCGCAGCCGGAACGGCGCGCGTCGGCGCCGGCGTCTTTTGCCTCGACCTCCACGAAAATCTCTACGACGTCGGGGTGACGATCCCGGCGGCGAGCGGCGCGAGCGTCGGCATCGCCGGGCTCACGCTGGGCGGCGGATTCGGGGTCGTGTCGCGCAAGTACGGGCTGGCGTGTGACAACGTGATCGGCGTCGAGCTGGTCGATGCGTCGGGCGAGCTCGTCTACGCGAACGCCGAGCAGAACCCCGATCTGTTCTGGGCCTGCCGCGGCGGCGGCGGCGGCAACTTCGGGATCGTCACCGCGTTCGATTTCAAGCTGAACCCGATCGGGATGGTCGCGGTGTGCAACATCACCTGGCGCTGGGCGGACTTCATGGCCGTCGTCGGGACGTTCGTGCAGTGGGCACCGAACGCGCCGGACAGCCTGTCGACGTTCTTGCGACTCGGCGTCGGGAGCGTCGCGGGCGACGCCGGCGATTCGGTGATCACGCTGTTCGGCCAGCTGACCCCGGATTCGCCGGCCGACCTGGCCGGTTTCTCGACCCTGCTCGCGCCGATGCTCGCCGCCGCGCCGCCGACCGGTATCAGCGTGCAGATGATGCCATATGCCTACGCGGCCGCCGCCTTCGCGGGCGTCGATCCCGAAGACTCCCGAGTGGATGCTCCATCCGCACAACGACCGCCAACTCTTCAAGAGCACGTCGGCGGTCGCGTACGCGCCGTTCCCGACCAGCGCGCTCGAGCTGCTCAAGTCGCAGCTCGAAAGCGCACCGCCGCAATCCGACTGGGAGACCAACGAGCCGAGCATGGTGCAGTTGCTGGCGGGCGGCGGCGCGCCCTCGCGGATGCCGATCGACGCGACGGCGGTCCCGCACCGGAACGCCGTGTGCGTGATGCAGTACGATGCCTATTGGACCGACCCCGGCCGACGCCGAGAAGATGACCGACTGGATCGAAGGCGTGCGCACCGCGATGCTCCCCTACGCGAACCATGCCTACGTGAACTACGTCGACTCGCGCATCGCCGACTACCTCGATGCGTACTACGGGCCCAACCTTCCGCGGCTGGTCGAGGTCAAGCGCCGCGTCGATCCCGACGACGTCTTCTCGTTCGACCAGAGCATACCGACGTCGCTGCCGGCTTCGGCATGATCGATACCGTCGTCGTCTTGATCCTGGAGAACCGTTCGTTCGACCACCTGCTGGGCTACTTCCCCGACGGCGGACGGCCGGTCGAGAAGCTCGCCGGGAACGAGGCGAACTGGGAGCATCCGCTCGACCAAACCGGGCTGCGCGTCCCGGTCAGCCCCGATGCCCCGTACGTTCCCGACATCGACCCGGGTCCCGACCACGACGTCTCGGACGTGCAGGTCCAGCTGTTCGGCCAGGCCGGCGCCTGGCCGCACGACCCCGTCGCGCAGCACAACAACGGGTTTCTGTACGACTACGCGCGGCTCACCGGCGACATCGCCGCCGCCGCGAAGATCATGCGCTGTCACGGTCCCGGCGCACGTCCCGGCGCTCACCGCGCTCGCCCAAGAGTTCGCGCTGTGCGACCATTGGTTCGCGTCGGTTCCCGGCCCGACGTGGCCCAACCGGTTCTTCGTCCACGCCGCGACGTCGGGCGGCCACACCGACAACGCGATTCGGGCCTACCCGATGCGCACGATCTACGAGAACCTGTCGGCCGCCGGAAAATCATGGCGGATCTACTTTCACGACTTTCCGCAGTCGCTCGCGCTCGACCACCAGTGGCAGTACGTCAAGACGAACTATGAGTACATCACGGCCTTCTTCCGCGATTGCAGCGCGGGCTTGCTGCCGAACTACTCGTTCATCGAGCCTCGCTACTTCAACGAGGGCGCGCTCCGGGCCAACGATCAGCATCCCATCCACGGCGTGGTCGGCGGCGACGTGCTCATCGCCGACGTCTACCAGGCGCTTCGCAACGGGCCCAAGTGGAACAGCACGCTGTTCGTCGTCGCCAGCGACGAGCACGGCGGATTGTACGACCACGTGCTGCCGCCGGAGACCGTCAATCCCGACGGTCTGACGTCACCGATGTTCGATTTCACCCGGCTGGGCGTTCGCGTTCCCGCCGTCGTCGCGTCGCCCTGGATCCCAAGGGAACGGTCTCGTCGACCGTCTACGATCACACGACGATCGCCGCGACGCTGCGCGATCTCTATGGTTTGCCGAGTTCGCTGACCGAGCGCGACAAGCAAGCCAACACGCTGCTCCCGCTGCTGACCGAGCCCGCACCGCGAACGGACACGCCGGTCAGCGTCCCCCGGCCGAGCGACGACGCGATCGCGCTGACCGCGGCCGCGCAGCCCGATCTTCGCCCGCTCTCCCACGTGCAGAGCAGCTTGGCGGTGCTCGCGCAATCGATCCTCGCGAAGGCGCCCGCGCTGCTGCACGAGCCGCTGCAGTCGGAGGTGCTCACGACCGAGCGCGAGGGCGCGATCGTCGCGAAGTTCGCGATCGGCGTGGCGAGGCTGGCCGCACCGGGGCTGTAGACGCCCGCGGGACGGACGGGCGGCTTCCGCCAAGGACGGCCGGTGGATTATCGCAAGAAGTTCCTGGTCGAGCCGGGCAGCAAGGTGCATCTCGGGCGGGTCGATCCCGCCTTCACCGGGAGCCACACCAGCGAAGACGAGGCGCGAGCGGAGATCGACAAGGACGTCGATCGGCTCTGCGACCTGCAGTACCGCCTGTACGCGGAGAATGCTCGCTCGCTGCTGATCGTGCTGCAAGCGATGGACGCCGGGCGGAAAGGACGGCACCGTCCGGCACGTCTTTCGCGGCTTCAACCCGCAAGGCGCGAGCGTCCACGCGTTCAAGGCGCCGACGGCCAAGGAAGCGGCACACGATTTCCTGTGGCGTGCGCACGAGGTTGCCCCGGCGCTCGGTCAGGTGACGATCTTCAACCGCTCGCACTACGAGGACGTGCTCGTCGTCCGCGTGCACGAGCTCGTGCCCAAGCACGTCTGGTCGAAGCGCTACGACCGCATCGTCGAGTTCGAGAAGAACCTCAGCCAAGCCGGCACGCACATCGTCAAGTTCTTCCTCCACGTCAGCAAGGAGGAACAGCTCCGGCGCCTCGAGGCGCGCCTCGACGATCCGGCCAAGCAGTGGAAGGTCGACGAAGTCAGATTTCGCCGAGCGCCAGTACTGGCGACGAGTACGAGAAAGCGTACGAGGACGCGCTCGAGCGCTGCAGCACCGAGCGCGCGCCGTGGTACGTCATCCCGGCCGACCACAAATGGTTCCGGAACCTGGCCGTCGCGCGCATCGTCGTCCAAACGCTGTCGGAGCTGAAGATGCACGTCCCCGAACCGAAGGTGAACATCGACGAGCTTCGCCGCAAATACGGCCTCGACGGCGCCGAATAGTCGCCATCGTGCGGAGCACGCGGCCCGGGGAGGAGATCAGGTGGCCAGGGTGAATGTCAGGGGACCTTCGATGACGTCCTTTCCGACCGTCACCCTGCAGCCCAGGACGCCGGCCGGATCTTCGACCAGCGCGGCGCTCACGCGCAGCCGGATCTTGCCGGCAGGCAGCGTGCCGTCCCAAAAGCGCGTGCTGCCGGCCGGGTCCGTTCCGAGATAGTACTTGGCGGCCGTTTCGCCGGCGACGCGAGGCTCGTCGAACTTCTCGACTTTGAGCAGGCGCTGCATGTGCGC
Organism: Vulcanimicrobiota bacterium; assembly: GCA_963738465.1. Taxonomy (GTDB): domain Bacteria; phylum Vulcanimicrobiota; class Vulcanimicrobiia; order Vulcanimicrobiales; family Vulcanimicrobiaceae; genus Vulcanimicrobium. The sequence continues at coordinate 25,386 of CAVTWP010000007.1, read as the reverse complement.
GACGACCGCGTCCTTCTCGCCGAACAGCGCGACGTCGGACACGGAAACGGTGTTGGTCTCGACCGGGCTGTCGATCTCGACGACCGCGACGGCGAAGTGGGACTCATAGCTCGCCGGTAACGGCCTCGGCGCAACCCCGTACGACCAGTACGCGCAAAACAGCATCTGCGCGTTCGGGTTGGGAGCGGGGGGACGGGCGGCCGCGAAAGCCGGCGCCGCTTGCGCTGCGACTCGCGAGCGACGTGCAGACCGCGAACGACAACGAGCGCGCCGCGTAGGGCTCGCATCAAAACGTCGCCGGCGTGAAGAGCGCGTCGACGTCGCGTTCGCCGCGATGTTCGTACGAGCCGTTGTGGGTCATCCAATCGGGCGTCGGCGTGCCGAGCAGGAAGTGGTCGAAGAACTCGTCGAGGTGGACGGTCCAGTAGTCCTTGTTCGGCTGCTTGGCGAGGCCGTGGTTCTCGCCGATGAAGCTGAACATGTAGGCTTCCTTGCCGGCGCGGCGCAGCGCGGTGAAGAACTCGACGCCTTGGCCGTACGGGACGAAGCCGTCTTGGTCGTCCTGGATGCGCAGATACGGTGTGCGCACGCGGCCGACGAAGAACAGCGGCGAATTCTCGACGTACAGATCGGGACGGCCCCACGGTGTCGCACCGATCCGGCCTTGACCGCGCTCGTAGTACTCCTGCTGCACGTCGCCGGACTGCCAGAAGCCGCCGTAGAGGCTCGGCAGATCGGAGTCCGACGCGCCGGACTCGACCGCCCGAAACAGGTTCGTGTGCGTGACGAGCGCGTTGACCTCGTACCCGCCGTAGCTGTGCCCGGCCATGCCGATCGCGCTTCGGATCGACGAAACCCATCGCGACGACGCGCCGGACCGCCGAGCTCACGCAGTCGACGGCGCTCGCGGTCGTGTGACCGATGCGATACGTGATGTCCGGCTCGAGCACGACGTACCCGTGATTCGCGTAGCGCGCCAAGTTGACCACGGTGCCGGACGCCGGCACGACGTACGCGTGCAGATCGTCGCTCATCTTTTCGTACACGTAGACCAGCATCGGGTACTTCCGGTGCGGGTCGAAGCCGGGCGGCGTGATCAGGATCGCGCGCAGCTTCTGGCCGCGTCCGTTCGTGTAGCCGATCAGCTTCGCGTGACCCCAGCCGAACTGCGACGACTGCGGGTTCGCGTCGCTGACGCGCTGCGCCGAGGTGGGGATCGGAGCGCCGGTCCACAGATCGGGGAACTCGTCGAAGCGCGACTCGGTGAAGACGAGCGGACCGCCGTCGCGGCCGCGCCATGGAATGCCGATGGCCTTGTCGAGCAGCATCGCGATCCGCGGGCGCTGCGGCGCAAGCGATGCGACGCTCGCGAAACCGCTCGACTTCGTCGCGTCGTCCGTCACCGCGAGCAGGTACGGTGCGCGCGCGAAGACGGGCCGATCGGCGACGAACGCGCTATCGGGCTCGTCGGTGCGCGGCCGCGCGACGCGATAGATGCGTTGCGCCGCGCGTCCTGCGCCGCCGGTCAGCGCGACGGCGGGGCGATTACCGTCGGATGAGACGAGCCAGACGTCGTAGCGGTCGTAGACCAGCGCGCCGCGGTCGCCGGGCAGCCAGCCGCCGAAGCCGTACGGCGGCGGCGGCGCGGGATGATCGTCGTCCTCGCGCGCCGCGCGCACCAGCCGCGGATCGGTGACCCAGGCCTTGCGGCCGTCGGCGAGCCGCAGCGTGTACCAGGCACGGCGCAGCGGGTCGTACCCGGCGGCGTACCGTCCACCGGGCGAGAGCTGCGGCGGATCGCCCTTGACGCGCCGTATAACGAGCGTGCGCGCACCGGTCGCGACGTCGACGCGGTACACATCCCAGTAGGCATCGTCCCAGGTGACGAGCTTGGCGTAGGGCTGGTTGCTCAGACCCAGCGCGTACCGTGCGTCGCCGGCGAGGTCGACCGACGGAACGGCGGGATCGGCCAGTTGCGTGAGCCGATGAGCAGCGACGTCGTACAGCGCGAGATACGCGCCGTTCTTCGGATCCTCGGCTTCGTGCCGCTGCTGAGTCGGCAACTTCCCGTCGCGCCAGTACCAGAAATCGAGATCGACGCGCGCGGGCGCCGACGACGGGCGCGGCGTCGGCACGTTCGCGGTCCACAGCGCGAGCCGTTTTCCGTCGGCGGAGAACTCCGGGCTGCGGGCGTCGCTCGCGAACGTGCGCGGCCCGACCGCCGAAGCCGTCCCGCTCACCGCCTCGGTGACGACGCCGCTGCGCGTGTCGGCGAGCATGAGGCTGAAACGCCGAGCGCCCACCGGGCTCCTTCTTCATCGCTCGTCGTACGCGTCGGGATCACGCAGATACGCCAGCGATGCACCGTCCGCCGAAAGGACCGGCGAGACGAGGTGCGCCGTACCGTGTGCGAGGACGCGATCGTTTCCGACGGCGACGTCGCGGAGGTGGATGCTCTCATCCGACTTCGTCTGCACGACGTACGCGACGCGCGCACCGTCGGCGCTGACCGCGTACGCGCTGACGTTGGCGATGCGCGCCGGCTCCCGCTCGTCCCCCAACCGCTGGACGAGCAGGGTGGTCGGCGCGTCCTTGCCCGGCGCCTTCGGCGCGGGCGACGCCGACGGCTGCGGCGATGCCGACGATGGCGGATGCGGCGAAGGGGACGTCGCCGGCGGTGCGCCGCCCGGGGCGGGCGTCGTCCGCGGCCGGCGATGCGGCGGCGGGCGAAGCGCTCGGCCCTGCCGGCGCGGGCGGACTCGGCGACGGCGAGGGTTCGAGCAGGTACGCCAGCGTCGTCCCGTCGCGCGCGAGCGCAAACGACCGCACGCGAGCGACGGTCGTCGCGCGGACGGCGCCCAAATCGCTCACCGCAGCGAATGCCATTCCGTCTTTCGGGCGCTGGTCGGCCGGCAGCGCCGCGCGTTCGGCGGCCTTCGATCTCGGCGACGGGTGCCGCGACGCGATACACGACGAAGCGTCCGTCGGCACTGAATACCGGTGCGCGTCCGCGCGGCGCGCGAAACGTTCCCGGCGCCGCGCAGATCGCGCACGATCAGCTCGCCGTCGGCTTCGGCCGGAACCAGCGCGTAGGCCAGGAGCCGCCCGTCGCGCGAGAGGCCGCACGTCGCGGATCTGACGCCACGCCGAGTAGGCATGATAGTCGAGCAGCTTCGTGCCCGGCGCGTTCGCAGGCGCGGCTGCCGGCCCGAGCGCGCACGCCAGCGCGGCGCTCGCCGCGACGATTCGGCGGAGTGCACGCTACGGCAGCCTCATCGAAGCGCGCACCGCGCGGTCGCGCAATGCAGCCGGCAGCAACGCGACGATGCTGCCGGCGCGAGCGCCCGGGCCGAGCAGGTATCGGCGGCGCGGCCTGCGCGCGGTGAGCGCGTGCAAGATCGCCGCGCTCACCCGCTCGACCGGAATCGCGATCCGCTCCTCGTGTTGCGTCGTCGCGAAGACCGCCTCGACCTGCGGCCCGTAGTATTCCATCGCCTTGGCCGGCAGCAGCGCGAGCAGCGCGGCTGCGCGAGTCGCGTCCCTTCTGCCAGATCGGCGTCTTCACCGAGCTGGGCTCGAGCAGCGCGACCGCGATCCCCGCCGGCCCGAGCTCGACCCGCAACGCATCGGTGAGCGCGCGCAAGGCGAACTTCGACGCGCTGTAGGGCGCGATGAAGGGGATCGCCAGCCGCCCCGAGATCGAGCCGACGAAGATCAACCGGCCGCGCGAGACGCGCAGCTGCGGCAAGAACGCCTGGCTGACCTCGAGCGCACCGAACACGTTGACCTCGAATTGACGCCGTAGCTGGTCGACCGGAAGGAACTCGAGCGGACCCGCGATCGCGACGCCCGCGTTGTTCACGACGCCGCGCAGCGGCAGAGCACTCGCGGCGACCACTTCGGCAGCGGCGCCGATCGACGCGCGATCGGTCACGTCGAGCCGCACCGCGCGAACGTTCGGGTGCAGCGCGCCGACCCGGGCCGCGTCGGCCTCGTTGCGAACGCCGGCGAAAGCGACGAACCCTTCGCGAGCGAGCAGCTCCGCGGCGGCTTGGCCGATCCCGCTCGACGCGCCGGTGACGACGACCGCGCCACGGTTCTGCCCGTTCACGCGCGTTGGGCGCGCGCGGCGCGCGCGTCGCGATTGAGCCGCCGCTGCACGCGCGCGTCGCCGAACACCAGATCGGTGAGGCCGGGAAACGCGTTGATCAAGAACACCGGCAGCCGATACGCTGGCGGGGACGATGTGCCTGCGCCGCGGCCGCGCGATCGCGGCGACGATCGCGTCGGCGACGATCTCGGGCGGCGGCAAGTTACGCATCGCGCCGTTCATCGTCGTCTGCACGAATCCCGGCTCGATCAGCGTGACGACGATGCCGTCGCTGCGCACCTCGCGGCGCACCGAGTCGGTCAGCCCGCGCAGCCCGAACTTCGAGGCCGAGTAGATTCCCATCAGCCCCGCTTCGCCGGCGACCGAGCCGACGTTGACGATCGCCCCGCTGCGCTGCGCCTTCATGATCGGCAGCACCGCCTGAATCAACCGGGCGGCGCCGAGCAGGTTGACCGCCAGGACGCGCTCGAGCTCGTCGTCGGTCGTGTCGCTCAGCGACGGGCTGGAACCGATCCCGGCGACGTTGGCCAGCACGTCGACGCGCCCGAAGCGCACCAAGCGTGCGGGCGACGAGCGCGTCCACCTCGGCGCGCACGGTAATGTCGGTCGGGACGATCAGCACCCGCTCGCCGTACGGTTCGGTTTGGCGGATGGCGACGTCGAGCAACGCGTCCTGCGGCGCGGCGAGCACGACGTTCATCTGCCGAGCGAGCAGCGCGCGAACCGTCGCGAAACCGATCCCGCCGGTGGCCCCGGCGACGATGGCGACCCGGTCGTGCGACGGCATACCGGCCGACGTTACGGTCGCCCCGGCGGCCGTCCTCTTGCCGATGCGCCGCTCAGCGCGGTTCCAGGCCGGTTACGCGGCCTTGTGGACCGGCAGACGCGCGAGCACTTGGCTGCCGTCGCCCTCGATGTTCTCGACGTCCAGCGAGAGCGCGAGCGCGCGCACGATGTAGAGTCCGCGGCCGTGCTCGCTCAGCGGATCGTCCGGCAGGCGAATGTTCGGCCGGAACGATCTTCCCTCGTCGTGGACGGTGAGCACGGGCGTATCGTCGTCCCAGTCGAGCCGAACGACGATCCGGCCGGGCGCATGGCGGACCGCGTTGCCGACCAGCTCACCGTACACCAGCTCGGCGGCGCGGAAAGTCACCCGTCCCGCCGGCGCGGAGCAGGTCCATGAATTCGTGGCGCAGGCGCTGGGCGTCGACCGGCTGCGGGAGTCGAACCGCCATTCCATGATCGTTAGCGTGTACCCGGGTACCGGTCCGACCTACCGCAAGCGGCAGGCGGCAAGCGCTCGACCCAAGTAGGATGCGACGAACTGCTTGTACCGGTAAGGAGCCGTCCTTGCGCTACTCGACCTACGCTGCCGGCCTTCGCGCTCGCGCTCGCATTCGCCGGCTGCACCGGCCACCAGCAGACCGAGACGGCGGCGAGCCCGTCGCCCGAGGTTGCCGTAACGGCCAGCCCCGGAGGCCGCTGCGGCCGGCGCTCCGGCTACCGACGACCGCTCCCACCGCCGTAGCGGAAGCCACGGTGCCGCCGCAGACCGGCCCGACGCCGGTTTCGACGCCGACGCCGACGCCGAATCCGAACCTGCTCGACGTCGCCAACGGCACGATCCTGCGCAGCTACTCGCCGGCCACGATCGACGACGAGAACGACGGCAACCTCGGCAACTACGCGACCAGCCCGTCCGACGAGCTTCCGGCGACGCGCGAAGCCGCCGTACACGTTCGTCTTCGAGTTCCCCGGCGTCGCGACGGTCACCGGATTCACCGCGACCCTCGCCAATCCGCCGGACAGCGGCGCGCCGGCTCCCAGCGTCACCATCGCGGCGTCGACGACCGGACCGGACGCGGGCTTCAACGACGTCGGGACGATGACCAGCGAGAAGGGCGCCACCAGCAAGACGCTGACCGCGAACGTCAAAGCACGCTGGGTTCGCGTGACCGCGAATGTGGCGCTCTACTACCGGCTCGGCGCAACCGGGACGATCGCTCCGCCGCCCGCGCCGGTCAATCCGGTCGGCACCTACATTGAAGAGGCGCGGCCCGAGAAGAACGGCAGCTTCCAGATGTCGGGGACGAACGCGAACGACGACCGCGTACAGTTCGTCAGCGTCGGCTCCGGGCTCACCGCAACGGAATGCACCGATCGCGACCTGCGAGCGACGTATGTCGGCCGGTACCAAGGCCGCGCATGGAACGCGGTCAATTACGGAAACAAGGACGCGAACCCCGACACCTACCGCACCTGGATCAACGATGAGGGCACGATCATCGCCGGAGCCACCTCCGGCGGCAGTCCGATCGTCTTCATGCGCACCAGCGTCAAGCCGAGCTACTGCGCACCGCGGGTGAGCGGGACCGGCCTGCACCACGTGCTCGTGCTCGATCAGGATCCGCCGAACCCGTGGTATCCCGCCGACAGCACGCCGCCGGTGGCGGGGTACCAGTTCTCGGCCATCGGCGCCGGGATGCTCGACGCCACGGCGCTGGCCGGTCAAGAAGCCGTGATCACGCGCGGCGTCTGCAACCTCTCGCAGTTGCTGACTCCCGAGCAGGTCGCCATGCTCAACGGGTGGGTCGCCGCCGGGCACAAGCTGGTGATCGGCAGCGGAGGTTGCGAGCAGAAGTCGGACTTCAGCTGGCTTCCGTACCAGCTCGTGGTTCCCGGCTCGGGACCCGAGTCGACCAAGTCGAGCCTGATCCAGGTCGAAAGCGACGCCCTCGGCAGCAACGACCGCAACGACGTGGCGCACTTCGTCGACGTCCTTTCGTACGTCAAGGATGCCAACAACGCGCTGTCGGCCGCCGTCCCGATCACCACCACCGATCCGCACTGGTGCGGGCATTTCTTCGTCGCGAAGACGACGAACCTCAACGGATTCGTGCAAGCATATGCCGTCGACGGCAAAGGGTTGCTGATCTACGACGGCTTCAGCCTGTCCGACAACGAGCGGCCGCCGCTGCAGCGCATCCGCCAGCTCGAGCTCGGGCTGCCCGTGCCGGGCGACGCTGGGCTGCACCCAGCAGGTCACCGATCCGTTCATCCTCGAGCCGAGCCAAGAAGCGACGTTCTCGGCCGGCAAGGCTCAGCCGGTTCGCGCGGAGATGAGCGTGCTGGCGAACCAAGGCTGGAGCGGACACGCGACCGTGACGACGACCGGCGACATTCCGGCGACGGCTTCGCCGGCTGCCTTCGACATCGCCGGCGGCACGCAGCCGATCGCGATCACCGTGCACGTCCCCGGCTCGCAGAAGCCGGGAGTCTACACCGTGACCGTGACCGCCGACAACGGCAGCGGCAAGAAAGCGCAGGCCACGGTCACGCTGACCGGCACGGCGCCGCCGGCGGCGGTCAAAAAGCAGTTCAAGACCGAAAACGAATCCGCATCTACGGGATCCACTTCGACGTCGACAGCGCGCACATCCAGCCGCGCTCGGAACCGGTCATCGCGGACATCGCGCAGACGATGCGCGAAAACCCCGGGCCTGCGGTTCCAAGTCGAAGGTCACACGGATTCGGACGGCGGCGCCGCCTACAACCTCGGGCTCTCGCAGCGGCGCGCGCAAGCGGTGGTGGACGACCTCGTCACGCGCTACAAGATCGCGCGCTCGCGGCTCGTCGCCAAGGGCTACGGGCTCACCAAGCCGGTGGCTCCGAATACGACCCCGGCCGGCAAAGCGCTCAACCGGCGCGTCGAGCTCCTTCGCCTGTGAGCGCTCGAATGCAACGCGATCGGCTCCCACCCGTGTTCTTCCGGCACCTGGAAAGCCGGAGGAACCTATGCTCATCATCGTGATGACGACCATCGTCATCGTCGGACTGCTCGCGATCGCGCTCGCGCAGCCCGCGCAGCCTCGCGAGATCCCTGTTTGGAATGACGAAACGGAACGGCGTCTGCTGCGCGAGCGCCAGATCAACGGCGGATGGTGGTGAGGTGTCCGTCGCCTGCGCGCCCGCTGCCGTCGACGCGGACGCCACGTTGGCCGGAGCGCTCGCGCGCGACGTCGACCGCGCGTTCGAGGACGTCGTCATCGCCTACCGGGCTCGAGATCGTGACGTTCGTCGCGCGGATGCTGCACGACGACGCGCGCGCGGAGGACGTCGCCCAAGATGTGTTCGTGCGCGCGCACGGCGCGCTGCACGGCTATCCTCCCGAGCGCCGCGCGGAGCTTCGCTTGCGCTCGTGGCTGCTCGCGATCGCGCACAACCTCACCCGCAACGCGGTTCGCGACGCGCCGCCGCCGAGCGATCCGCTCGACTACGACGACGGCGCGCCGCGGCACGGGTTGACGGACGCGCAGCCCGGCCCCGACGGCGTGCTGCTGCGCGCCGAAGCGTGGCGATCGGTGGGCGACGCCGCCGCACGGCTCTCGCCGGCCCTGCGCGCGGCGTTCGTCATGCGCTACGTCGACGATCTCTCGTACGACGAGATCGCCGAATCGCTCGGCCAGCCGGTCGGAACGGTCAAGGCCTCGGCCCATCGCGGGCTGCTCGCGGTGCGGGCACAATTGGAGACGAACGATGGCTGAATCGAATCTGCGCGACTATCGCGATGCGACGCGCCGCGCGGCCTCACCCGGTTTCACCGCCAAGGTGTTCGCCGCGATCGGCGTCGATCGCTATGCGGTCTGCGCCAGCCCGATCGGGGACGTCTACGTCGCGTGGAGCGCGCCCGGCGTGTCGGCGGTTCGCCTGGCGGGCGACGAGGAAACGTTCGAGGCGTGGTACGCCGATCGCTTCGGGCGCCGCACCGTGCCGGCGGTCGAGGACGATCCGATCTCGACGGCCGCCCGCGCCAAGCTGCAGGGGCACGACGTCACCGTGCCGATCGACCTGCGCGAGTGCTCGCCGTTCGAGCAGCGCGTGCTGCACACCGCCGCCGAGATCACGCCCGGCAACGCGCGCCCCTACCGCTGGCTCGCGCGCGAGATCGGCGCACCCGACGCGACCCGCGCCGTCGGCAACGCGCTCGGACGGAATCCCGTTCCGCTGCTGATTCCGTGTCACCGCGTCATCCGTACGGATTGTTCGGTCGGCGGCTACGTCTTCGGAAGCGATGCGAAGCGCGCGCTCCTCGAACGCGAGCTCGATTTCGGCGCGGTCGAGAACGTCGTCAACCGGGGCTTTCGGTACGTCGGCCACGAGGAGGGCTATTTCTGCCTGCCGACGTGCGCCGACATTGCCACCCACCTCGATGCTCCGGGCTACTTCGGCGTGCGCACGATCGAAGACGCGCACGCCCACGGTCTCAGCCCCTGCAGCTCCTGCCGCCCGATCGCAGCCTAGTCACGCGGAGTGCGTCGCAGGCAAAGGGCCCATCACGATGCTGTCACGCGGAGTGCGTCGCCGGCAAAGGGCCCATCACGATGCTGTCACGCGGAGTGCGTCGCAGGCAAAGCGCCCATCACGATGCTGTCACGCGGAGTGCGTCGCAGGCAAAGCGCCCATCACGATGCTGTCACCCTGAGCTCGTCGAAGGGCGACACTCCGTCATTGGGCAGCTTTGCAGGTTCGCGTTATCGATCTCGTGCCGTCGTGCTGAGCCGCGTCGAAGCACGACCGCCACCGGGTCGCCCTTCGACGAGCTCAGGACGACCTTCCAGGCGCGATGAGCGCGCGCCGCCGCCCTTCGACAAGCTCAGGATGACACGGAGTCGTCGCGGTGCGCGAGTTGGCCGATGAGGGTCAGGAACCGTTCGTTGCGTTCGCGCTCCAGGTGTGGGCGGACCGGGATCAATGCGGCCGGAATCGCGGCGAACGTGCTGAGGATCAGCGCGTAAGCGAGGCCGGCCAGCAGCACGGCGGGCCAGCGCGGGTGGAGCTCGGCGCCGTACCACATCGCAGGCTCCGACGCGAGCACGATCGGGTTCGCGACGCGCGCCAGCGCCAAACCCAGGAACGCGGCGTACGAGACCACCATCGCCGATGCGAAGACGTCGACCACGTCCCGACCGCGGCGCGACCAACCGTACAGCGCGACCAGCGCGGCCGAACCGAACGGGACGATCAGCGCATTCCAGCCGAGCGCGTCGCCGACGATCGCGGCGCCGAAACTCGACCCGATCGCCAGTACGACGAACGCAATCGTGACGCGCACCATCGCCGCCCTGCTACGATGCCGCCTGCGCGTACCGCTCGCGCAGCGTTCGCTTCGAGATCTTTCCCGTCGCCGTATGCGGCAGCTCCGCGACCACGATCACCTCGTCGGGGGTCCACCACTTCGCGATCTTCCCGTCCAGGAACGCAAGGACGCTCGCCGCGTCGAGCTGGCGGCCCTGCACCGCGACGACGTACAGCACCGGGCGTTCGGACCAGGTCGGATGCGGGACGCCGATCGCCGCCGCTTCGGCGACGTCGGGATGCGCGACGGCGACGTTCTCGAGCTCGATCGAGCTGATCCACTCGCCGCCCGACTTGATCACGTCTTTCGACCGGTCGCGGATCTGCACGTAGCCGTGCGGGTCGATCGACGCGATGTCGCCGGTGCGCAGCCAGCCGTCCGCGGTCACGCCGCGCGCGGTCGCTTCCTCGTCGTCGAAATAGCCCGACGCGATCCACGGCCCGCGCACGTGGATCTCTCCCTGCGCGACGCCGTCGAACGGCAGCGCCGTGCCGTCGTCGTCGACGATCCGGATGTCGACTCCGAACAGCGCCCGGCCCGCGCGCGTCTTGTAGTCGATGCGCTGCGGGAGCACGTCGTGCTCGGCCCGCGGCGTCCCATAGGTGCAGGCCGGGCTCGTCTCGGTCATCCCCCATGCGTTCATCACCGTGATCCCGTATCTCACCTCGAACGCCTCGATCATGGCGCGCGGCGGTGCCGAACCGCCCACGCCCAGCAGCTTGACGCTCGAGAGGCGTAGGTCGTTGCGGTCGAGATACTCCAGCAGCCGCAGCCAGATCGTCGGAACGCCGCAGGTCAGCGTCACCCGCTCGCGCTCGAGCGCGCCGTAGAGCTCGGCCGGATCGAGATGCGGATCGGCGAAGACGATCTTCGAGCCCTGCATCGGCGCCATGTACGGCAGGCCCCACGCGTTGGCGTGGAACAGCGGGACGACCGGCAAGATCACGGCCTGCGATCCGGTCCCGGCTTGCCACGACGCCGCCTGCGCGAACGTGTGGAGGATCGTCGAGCGGTGCGAGTACAGCACCCCTTTGGGGTTGCCGGTCGTCCCCGACGTGTAGCACAGCGAGGACGCGGTGCGCTCGTCGAGCTCGGGCCACTCGATCTCGTCCGGGAGTCCGGCGATCAGCGTCTCGTACGCGAGGGCGTTGGGCAGCGACGTCGCGGGCATCTCCGCCTCGCCGCACAGCACGACGTAGCCTTCGACGGCCGGCAGCTGCGCCGCCAGCGGCTCCAGAGCCGGTACCAGATCGGCGTCGACGAACACGAAGCGGTCGCCCGCGTGGTTGATGATGTACACGATCTGCGGGCCGAACAGGCGCGGGTTGACGGTGTGCAGCACGGCACCGCTGCCCGAGACGCCGTAGTAGAGCTCCAGGTGGCGCTGCGTGTTCCACGCGAGCGTCGCGACGCGTTCCCCCGGGGCGACGTGCAGCCGCTGAGCGAGCGCGTGCGCCAGCTGCGCGCTGCGCGCCCGAACCGTGCGATAGGTCGACCGCTGATCGGGAGCTCCGGTGCGCAAGGTCACGATCTCGACGTCGCCATGCCAGAGCGCCGCGTGATCGATCAGCCGCGAGATCTGCAGCGAGCGATCCATCATCAGGCCGGCGAGCGCCGGTGCGACGGCGGTTGCGGTCATCCGCGTCCTCCTTCGAGCGAGCGGCCGATGATCTCGCGCATGATCTCGTTCGACCCGCCGTAGATCCGCTGGACGCGGCCGTCGGCCCAAGCGCGCGCGATCGGATAGTCCAGCATGTAGCCGTATCCGCCGTGCAGTTGCAGGCATTCGTCGAGGACGCGGAATTGAAGCTCGGTCGTCTCGAGCTTCGCCATCGCGGCCGTCGTCGCGTCGAGCTCGCCGCCGCAGTGCAGCTCGATGCAGCGATCGACGAACACGCGCGCCAGCGTCACCTTCGTCTTGAGCGTTGCCAGCGAGAAGCGCGTATTCTGGAAGTCGAGGACGCGTTGACCGAAGGCTTCGCGCTCGCCGCAATAGGCGATCGTCTGCGCGAGCGCCGCTTCCGCGACGGCCACGGCGGTGACCGCGATCGAGAGCCGCTCCTGCGCGAGCTCGCTCATGAGCATCTTGAAGCCGTTGCCGGCTTCACCGAGTAAGGCGTCGTCGCCGACGCGGACGCGGTCGAACGCGAGCTCGGCGGTGTCCTGCGCTTTGAGCCCGATCTTGCGGAGCGGACGCCCGCCCTCGAAGCCCGGTGTGCCGCGCTCGACCAGGAACAGCGATATCCCGCGGCTGCCGGCGCTCGGGTCGGTCTTCGCCACGACGATGACGAGGTCGGCCAGGACGCCGTTGGTGACGAACGTCTTCGCGCCGGTGATCGCGTACCCGCCGTCGACGCGTTCGGCACGCGTCGCGACGGCGGCCAAATCGCTGCCGGCGCCGGGTTCGCTCATCGCGATCGCGCCGACGATCTCGCCCGAGGCCAGGCCGGGCAGCCAACGCCGCTTCTGCGCGACGCTGCCGTAGCGCATGATGTACGGCGCGACGATGTCCGATTGCAGCGCGAAGCCCGGTCCGCTGGCGCCGATGCGCGCCAGCTCCTCGGTGAAGACGACCGATGCCCGGAAGTCGGCATCGGCGCCGCCGTACTCGGCCGGCAGCGTCATGCACAGGAAGCCGAGCTCGCCGGCGCGCCGCCAGATCGCGCGCGGAACGATGCCGTCGGCTTCCCACCCGTCGTGGAACGGCGCGATCTCGCGCTCGCAGAAGCGGCGCATCGCATCGCGCAGGATCGCGTGCTCGGGATCGAAGATCGTACGGGGAATCCCGGCCGGACTCGATGCGATCATCGCCCCTCCTCGCGCTCGCCGCGTGGGCTCATCCTAGCACAGCCGAGTGCCAGGGCGCGCGATACTCGTCGGCATGGTTGAACCTCTCCGATGAGCCGCTCGTGTTGCACGTCCCCGATGCCGGCGGCCGCTATTTCGTCGCCGAGGTCATGGACGCGTGGACCGATGTCATCGCCGACCCCACGACGCGCCTGCCGGGCTCCGCCCCGAAGGACTACGCGATCGCCGGACCCGGTTGGAAGGAACGCTGCCGCCGGGCGTGGCGCTGGTCCGCTCTTCGACCGACGACGTCTGGGTGCTGGCGCGCACGCGCGGCGCGCCCCGGCGACGACGCCGGCGTCGATCACCGCGATCCAGCAGCAGTACCGCGTCGTCCCGCTGAGCCGGTTCGGCGACGCGTCATATCAGGCGCCGCCGGGCGTTTTGCTCGAACCGAACATCGACACCGGTCCGACGCCACCGTCGCGGGTCGCGGCGATGAACGCGCAGACGTTCTTCACGCTGCTCGCCGCGGCGATGGTGAAAGACCCGCCGCGTGCCGCCGACGCCCCGATCGTCGCACGCCTCGCCAGCATCGGCGTCGTCGCCGGGAAACCGTTCGATCCGAGTGCGCTCGGCGGCGACGGGCGCGCGCAGGTCGAGCTGGGCGTGCACGACGCGTTCGCGCAGATCGGAGGCTACGACCCGCCGACGGTTGCACACGTCAACGGCTGGCGCTGGACGAAGGACACCGGCCGCTTCGGCACGGCCTATCTCTACCGGGCCTTCATCGCCAACACGCTGTTGGCGGCGAACCTGCCGGAAGACGCGGTGTACCCCGAGACGTCCGTCGACGCGAGCGGCACGCCGCTCTCGGGTCTGCGGCGCTACACGATCCATTTCGGTGCCGCGAACGCTCCGCCGGCGAACGCCTTCTGGTCGCTCACCGCTCTACGGTGCCGATCACTTCCTGGCAGCGAACTCGATCGACCGCTACACGCTGCGCGACACCAACCTGAAGCGAAACCGCGGACGGTTCGATCGACGTCGCGATCCCAGCACGATGCCCCGCCCGGCGACCAAACGAACTGGCTCCCCGCGCCCGCCGGCCCGTTTCTCGTCACGCTGCGCCTCTACTGGCCGCAACCCAACGGCCTCGACGGCACCTACCGCGTTCCCCCGCTCGTTCCGAGCCGCTGAGCGCCGCGGGGAACGGCGACGCGACGCCTGTTCGGCGACGGACTTACATCGCGACCGGGGTGCGGCGAAACCATGAGCCAAGCGCGACCGCGAGCGTCACCAGGACGCCGTAGGTGAGCATCCCCAATCCCAGTGCGACGAACAAGCCCAGCAGCGATCCGGTCGCGCGCAATACGAGCCATCCGCCGGCCAGCCCGACGAACATGCGCAGAAATCCGGCCAGCAGCGGCCAACCGAGACGCCCCGCACCCTGCGACGCGAAGTACAGCGCGAGGCCCAGACCGAAAAAGCCGTAGAACGGTCCGACGGCGCGCAGATACGCGCTGCCCGTCGCGAGCATCGCGGGATCCGTGCCGAACAGGCCCAGCCACAGCCGCGGCCAGACCGCCGCGGCGACGCCGATCGCCTCGGTCATCACGAACGCGATCGCAGCACCGACGAACGCGATGCGCAAGCCCCGCGCTCGCTGGCCGGCGCCGATGTTCGTCCCCACCAGCGCGACCAGCGGCGCCCCCAGGCCGAACACGAGCGGGATCAGCAGGTACTCCAAACGCGCGCCGGTTCCGTAGCCGGCGACGCCGGCCGGTCCGGCGACCGTGGCGACGAGCGCCGTCGCGCAGCCGATGGTCACGTTGGTCTGCACCGACGACACGGTCGCCACCGCCCCGACGCCCAAGATGTCGGTGAAGAACGTGCGCCTCAGCGGTGCGCGGCGAACCCGCACCACGCTGCGGCCCGACAGCACGTAGTACGCGAGCACCGCGGCGCCGCCGGCGAACGAGATCACCATCGCGACGCCGCCGCCGGCGATGCCGAGCGCGGGGAAAGGACCGATGCCGAAGATCAGCAGCGGCGAAAGCGGGATCAGAATGAACGCGCCGCCGACGATGACCAGCGCAGGGAACAGCATGTTGCCGGTCCCGCGCACCGCGCTGGCCAACCCGTTCATCACCCACAGCAGCACGTTACCGGCAAAGACGACGTTGGAGTATTTCAGCGCGGCGTTCAGCGACGCGCCGCGGCCACCCAGCGCGCGGTACAAGTCCGGCCCGAACAGCAACACCAGCGCCGACAGCAGCAGGCCCAGCACGACGTTGATGATCAGCGCGTGCACGACCAGCGCGTCGGCGTCGTCCGGCCGCCGGGCGCCCAGCGCCCGGGCGATCGCCGACGAGATCCCGCCGCCGAGCGAACCGGCCGAGATCATCTGCATCAACATCACGCCGGGAAAGACCAGCGCCATCCCGGCCAGCGCGTCGGTGCCCAAACGCGAGACCCAGAACGTCTCGATGAGCCCGGTGCTGGCCTGGGCCAGCATCACGACGACGTTGGGCCACGCCAGCTTCACCAGCAGCGGCACGATCGGCGCGTACAGCAGCGCTCGCGTCCGCGGATCGAGCTCCGCGACCCGGTGCACCGGCTCGGCCGCCCCGGGCACGACGGCGATCGAGATCGTCATGGCGGCCATCATACGCCAGTAACTTGCTTATTGCAACCGACTAGGCTATACTGACTGCGGTGAGTGCCCGTACGACGTTCGCAACGCAGCCCTGCTCGATCGCGCGCACGCTCGACGTCGTCGGCGATGGCTGGACGCTGCTCGTCCTGCGCGACGTGTTCCGCGGCGCGCGCCGGTTCGACGAGCTCAAGCGCGGCCTCGACATCGCGACGAACGTGCTGACCGTTCGGCTCAAGCGGCTCGTCGATGCCGGAGATCCTCGAGCGCCGCGCCTACCAGGCGAACCCGCCGCGCTTCGAGTACGGCGTTACGGCCAAGGGCCGCGAGCTGTATCCGGTGCTGATCGCGCTGCTGCAGTGGGGCGACCGCTACATGCGGGACGCGTCCGATGCGTCGGACGCGCCGCCGCGAGTTCTCGTCCACGACGCGTGCGGTCACGCCGTTCGGGCGACGTTCACGTGCGGCGAGTGCGGGTCGGAGCTCTCGGCGCAGAACGCGCGCACCGTGGCGCGCGCCGACGCAGCGTCTAGGGGGCGGGCGAGGCCTGACCGGGCGCGGGGCCCGCGCGCAGGATGACGCCCATCATCGACGTCGCTTTCGCGTATCCCGCCGGGACGCGAAAGCCCGCCGCGGCCGGCACCGCGCGCGTCAGCTCGTCCACCGCGTAGGAGAGCTTCAGGCTCTGCGACCCGCCGGGGTCGAGCGCGACGTCGATCGTCATCGGAAACGCGCCGTACTCATCGGCCAGCTGCGTCGTCGGCGGTCGCGTGGACGACGGTCAACGAGCCTTTCTTCGCGAAATGCGCGTCGATCGCCAGCCCGCTGGTCGGCAGGCCGGCGGTGGTCGTGTGGCCGGTCAGCTTCACGCTCACGTCCATCACGTCGAGGCCGGCGAGAAATGACGTGCCGGCGAACAGACCCTGTGGTTTCGGCGTCGGCGTCGGCCCTGGGCTGGGGCTCGGCGCCATGCGCTGGACGTAGTATTTCTTGGTCGCGGCGCTCCAGCCCGTCACGGTTCGCGCGCTGCGGTCGACGACGAAACTTGCGCTGATCGGGGGCAGCGGGATCGCATCGGTCTGCACGGAGATGATGTCGACGCGGGTCAAGTTCGCGCGCTGCGACATCCCCATCACCACGGAACCCGTGATCGTGCGGCCGCTGGAGACGACCGTGACGTCGGCGTGCGCGCGCGCGGTAAACGCGAGGGGCGTGGGCGACGGGCTCGGCGCCGCCGGCCTCGGCGTCCCGGTCTGGGCGTTCACCGCGCTGCCCAGCGCGGCCAGCGCAAAAACGCCGCCGGCGACGACGCGGACGACCGTTGTGTTCATCGCACATCCTTGGCGCTCTGTCACGCCGAGCCTTGTCGAAGCGCGTCGAGCGCCTAATCTCGGCTCCCGACTCCGTCGCGCATCAGCCCCGCGACGACCTCGAGGTCGTCGATGAACGCGGCCAACTCGACGCGCCGCGCGTCGTCGTCGCGCGCGCGCAGGATCGACGAGGGGTGGACGGTCGCGACGACGCGCGGCGCGTAGGCTGACGCGACGAGCTCACCGCGATGCTGGGTCAGCCGAAACGCCGGACCGAGCAGCGCGCCGGCGGCGGTCGCGCCGAGCGCGACCACCAGTTGCGGCCGCACGACTTCGATCTCCGCGATCAGCCACGGCTCGCAGGCGAGGACCTCGGTGCGTTTGGGCTTGGCGTGGATGCGCCGTTTGCCGCGCTCGACGAATTTGAAGTGCTTGACGGCGTTGGTGATGTACACGTCGTCGGGCGAGATCCCCGCCGCGTCCATCGCGTTGCGCAGCAGGGTCCCGGCCGGGCCGACGAACGGATGGCCCTCGCGATCTTCACGGTCGCCGGGTTGCTCACCGACGAACATCGCCGGCGCGCGGCTCTTGCCTTCGCCGAAGACCGTCTGCGTCGCGTTGAGGTACAGATCGCAGCCGCGGCAGTGCGCGGCGGCTTTTCGCAACGTCGCAAGCGTCCGCCGCGCAGGGAGAAACTGCGCGGCGGAGACGCTCACCGGCGAGGGATTAGCCGTGAAGGACGACGCGGTTGGCGATGAACGTGCCGTTGCTCCAGTAGCCGAAGACGGCGACGCGCTGGCCGGACGACGGCGTCAAGCCGGTCGGGCGGATCACGGTGCCTTGCTTCAGGTCGACCGTTACCGTGTCACCGGTCGAGTTGGTGAGCGTGAGCCGGAACGGTGCGAACGAACCGACGGTGCCGAGCAGCATGTGATTGCGGTCGTACATCCCGGTATCCCAGGTCGGCTGCCACGCGTTGACGCTGTTGTACTCGGGGTCGAACGAATTGTACGCGGTCGGGGACTGCGTGCACGGGTTCGAATTCATTTGCGCCGCCCCGATCGCGCTGGTGGCAGCGAAGATACCGACGCCTAAGGCGACCGGGCGGAGGAGATCGATTGCGGTAGACGTGTTCATGGTATCGCACATTACCCGTTTTGGCGTGAGGCGCAAACACGATGTTCGCTCACGCGCGAGCGAGCGTCAGCCGCCTCGGCGACAGGTTTTTTTTGCTCACGACGCTCGACGGGCAACAGCCCGCTTGTTGATCGTGCCGCGGCAATCAGGCGCTCTGCACGTGCACCGCTTGCGGTCCGAGTGCATCGACGACACGTAGTCGACGGTGATCTCTTCGCCCGGCCGGATGTCACGCAAGGCGAGCACGATCAAGCGCCCGCCGATCGTCTGCAGGTAGGCGTTCGGCCGGCACGAGTGGTTGATGTAGTGCGTGCCGTTGCCGCCGCGCGAACCGTCGATGCTGTAGCGCTGATCCAATCCGCTGATGCGCAGCACCCGGCGCTGCCCACGCCGCTCGGCCTCGGCGTTGGTGATGCGCTCGCCGGTATACTCGGCGATCTTCTTCCGCCGCGCGAACCGCACGGTGGCGAAACATCCTCGCCCGTGAATCGCCGACGTCGCCACCGCGAGGCCCGGAGCCGGCGCGAACCTCAATGCGGCATCTCGTCGTCGTCGAGTCCGAAGTAATGTCCCAGCTCGTGGATCACCGTTTCGCGCACTTCGTGCACGGCTTCTTGCCGCGTGCGGGCGACGCGGTTGATCGGGCCGCGGAAGACCGCAATCTCGTCGGGCAACAGCGGCGGCTCGTCCGTTCGTTCGGTCAGCGCGACGCCGCGATAGATCCCGAGCAGCTCGGAATCGTCGTCACTCGTCGTCGATGCTGTCGAGGTCCTCGTCGCTCGGCTCGTCCTCGACCGCGATGACGACGTTCTCGACGAGATCGGCGAACCGCTTCGGGAGCGAGTCGAGTGCTTCGGTCACGACGCGTTCGAACTCGGCCCGCGAGAGGTGTCCGTTCCCCATCGGAGCCCGTATTCGCGCTCGCCGCGCCCGATTTCTGCCACGCGGAGCGTCCCCTTCGAGGACCACGCGGCTGCGTGGCGTAGCAACGAGCGGTCACGCGTCCAGCTTGGGAGGAACAGCCGATGGGACATGCGGTCGATGAAGCCGGGCACGGCGCATGAGCGGCGTTCGGGTTCTGGTCGGCACGCGCAAGGGCGCGTTCGTTCTGACCTCCGACGGCAAGCGCCGCGACTGGGACGTCGAGCGGGCCGCACTTCGCCGGCTGGGAGATCTATCACGTCAAGGGCTCGCCGGCCGATCCGAACCGGCTCTACGCGTCGCAGACCAGCGGCTGGTTCGGACAACTGATCCAACGCTCCGACGACGGCGGCACGACGCTGGGCGCCGGTCGGCAACGAGTTCGCCTACGACGGCGTGCCCGGGCACGCACCAGTGGTACGACGGCACGCCGCACCCGTGGGAGTTCAAGCGCGTCTGGCACCTCGAGCCGTCGCTCACCGATCCCGACACCGTCTACGCCGGCGTCGAAGACGCGGCGCTGTTCCGCTCGACCGACGGCGGGGCGAGCTGGCACGAGCTGTCCGGCCTGCGCGGCCACGGCTCGGGCTCGCAGTGGCAGCCGGGCGCGGGCGGCATGTGCCTGCACACGATCCTGCTCGACCCGATCGATCCGCAGCGCATGTTCGTCGCGATCTCGGCCGCCGGCGCGTTCCGCACCGACGACGGCGGCACGACCTGGCAGCCGATCAACCGCGGCCTGCGCTCGGAGCAGATCCCCGATCCGGACGCCGAGGTCGGCCACTGCGTGCACCGCATCGCCATGCACCCCTCGCGGCCGAACGTGCTGTTCATGCAGAAGCACTGGGACGTGATGCGCAGCGACGACGCCGGCGACTCCTGGCACGAGGTCAGCGGCAACCTGCCGACCGACTTCGGCTTTCCGATCGACGTCCACGCGCACGAGCCGGAGACGATCTACGTCGTGCCGATCAAGAGCGACTCGGAGCATTTCCTGCCCGACGGCAAGCTGCGCGTCTACCGCAGCCGCACCGGCGGCAACGAATGGGAGCCGCTCACCAACGGCCTGCCGCAGACGCGACTGCTACGTCAACGTGCTGCGCGACGCGATGGCGGTCGACTCGCTCGACGCGTGCGGCGTCTACTTCGGCACGACCGGCGGCCAGGTCTACGCCTCGCCGGACGCCGGCGACAGCTGGACGCCGATCGTGCGCGATCTGCCGGCGGTGCTCTCGGTCGAGGTGCAGACGCTGCCATGATCCGCGTCGTGCTCCCGGCGCATCTCGCAGACGCTCGCGCGCGTCGAGCGGCGAGGTGCAGCTCGACGTCGGCGCCGAGCCGTACGCAGCGCGTCGGTGCTCGACGCGCTCGAGGCGCGCTATCCGGTGCTGCGCGGCACGATCCGCGACCACGTCACGCAGCGGCGCCGGCCGTTCGTGCGCTTCTTCGCCTGCGAGCGCGACCTCTCGCACGAATCGCCCGACGCGCCGCTCCCGGACGCCGTCGCGACCGGCGCCGAGCCGCTGCTCATCGTCGGCGCGATGGCCGGCGGATGAGCGCGGCGCCTCCCTAGAAGCTGGGCGACGGCGTCGGATCGACGAACGGCGGCGCGTTGGGCGAGCAGCCGTCCGGTGAGCCGACGGGCGGCGTGTAGGTCAGCGGCTGCGTCGTGGTCGCGCCCGAGCTCGACGGGGTAGAACGAGCCGCCGTCGGTCATGGTGACGATCGTCGAGACGCCGGTGAAATGCGGCGGCAACTGATACGTGGTGACCCAGTAGGGCTGCGGCAGGCGCGCGCAACCGACTTCCTTGAGCTGGCCGTCGATCATGAAGGTGCTGCGCACCGGTCCGCCCAGCGGTTTCTCGTAGAGATAGACGCTCTGCGGGGCGTCGCCGGGGTTGACGAGCGTGAACGCGATCTGATGCAGCGCGCCGTAATCACCGAAGTCGCGGCCGGAATCGTTCGGGTCGACATTGCGCAGCGTCGGCGTCCGTCCGCCGTACTGCGCCGCCACGTCGGGCCCACCAACGGTGTACGACTCGGCGATCGAGCCGAAACCGTCGAGATCGAAAATTCCGTGCCGGCGGTGTCCGTCGAACGGCACGCGCGGGCCCGCCAGGAGCGCATCCGGCCGGCTGCCGGCGGGCGAGGCGAGGACCGAAACCGCGACCGGGCCGCCGGAGACGACGCGCACGTCGACGGCGCCGGCGGCCACCTCGCCCTGGAGCAGCAAGCCGTGGCGGACGACGAGCGGCACACCGGGTTCCACTTCGACGACGACGCCTTCGTCGGCTTGTTCGAAGCGCAAGAGATCGCGCGAGACCGCATGGCCGACGCTCATCACGTCGAGGTCCGGGCCCGCCGCCGACGCGACCAGCTGCACGCGCGCGCGAACGGCTGACGACAATACGACGTCGAGGTCACGCGGCAAGCCGATGTCGGAGTGGTAGTAGTAGAGCCGCGCCGGCGTGCCGGCCGCGACGTCGCCGCGAAACACGAGCCCTTCGGTCTGAAAATATTCCGGGTCGTCGCTCAGGAACAGCACGCGCGGCTTCTCGGGGGCGAGCGGCACGTTGAAGACGTTGACCGTCGTGACGCCCGTAACCGGCGGGATGGTGTTGCCGTCGATCGTCGTCGTCACGTTGACCGCCATGCTCGATCCGGCCGCGAGCGGCAGCAGCGGCCAAGGCACGATCGGCCCGTACGCGATCGCGGCACCCGGCTGGAGCGTCGGACGGATCGTCCGGTTCAGCGCCGCGCGAATTTGTGCATCGAGCACGTCGGGGTCGGTGGCGGGCGAACCGGTGACGTCGATGGTAATGCTCGGCGGGATCAGACCCGCGGGCAGCGGTTCTGCCGACGGCGACGGCGATGGGGCCTCGACGGGCTGCCCGCTCGCGGCGCGGGCGGTGAAAACGAGAACGATCGCAAGGATCGCGACGAGACGGTGCACCGGCCCCATGTTTGCCCACGTGGGGCCTCAAACCCCACCCGCCGACCCGCCCATTGGTTCCTCTCCGACCGGCCGTAAGGCTGACGTGCCCGGCTGCCGAAGGAGCGCGAATGCAGCCTTCGCCGGCGCAGGCAACCCAGTTCGATCCGTTCTGCAGCGCATTTCTGACGGACCCGTATCCGTTCCACGAAGCGATGCGTGAAGCAGGCGAGATCGTTCGGCTCGAACGCTACGGAATCTGGGCGGCAGCGCGTCACGAGCACGTCGTCGCAGTGCTCTCCGACTACGAGTCGTACTGCTCGAGCGCGGGCGTCGGACTGAGCGATTTTCGCAAAGAGCAACCGTGGCGGCCGCCGAGCATCATCCTCGAAGCCGATCCCCCGCTGCACGCGCGAACGCACCGCGTGCTCATGCGCGCACTCTCGCCGGCGGCGCTGCGCGATCTGCGGCCGGCGTTCGAACGAGAAGCCGAGCTGCTGGTCTCCGCGCTGTTGGAGCGCGGCGAGGTGGACGGCGTCGCCGACGTCGGCCGCGCCTATCCGCTCAAGGTCTTCCCCGACGCGATCGGGGTGCGGCCCGACGGGCGCGAGAACTTGTTGCCCTACGGGAACATGGTCTTCAACGCGTTCGGCCCGTCCAACGCGCTGTTTCGGGAAGCGATGGCGCACGCGCAAGAGGTGATCGGCTGGATCACGGCTGCCTGCGAGCGCGACGCTCTCTCCCCGGACGGGCTCGGGCAAACCGTGTACGCCGCCCACGACGCGGGCGAGCTGACCTACGACGAGGCCCGGCTGTTGATTCGTTCGCTGCTGAGCGCCGGGCTCGACACGACCGTGCACGGAATCGGCAACGCGCTGTTTTGCTTCGCGTCATTCCCAGACCAGTGGGAAGCGCTGCGCGCCGATCCGTCGATCGCGCGCACGGCTTTCGACGAAGCGCTGCGCTTGGAAGTCGCCCGTGCAGACCTTCTTCCGCACCACGACCCGGGCTGTCGATCTCGGCGGCACCGCCCATCGGTGCGGGCGAGAAGGTGTTGGCCTTTCTGGCGGCGGCCAATCGCGATCCACGACGCTGGGACCATCCCGATCGGTTCGACGTGCACCGCCGGACCGGCGGCCACGTCGGTTTCGGCCACGGCATCCACCGTTGCGTCGGCGAGATGCTCTCGAAGCTCGAAGGCGAGATCTTGTTCGCGGCGCTGGCCCGCCGGATCCGCGCCATCCGCTTCGCCGGCGAACTGGTGCTCCGCCTCAACAATACGCTGCGCGGCGACCAGTCGCTCCCGCTCGTGTTGGAAGCGGCTTGAGAGTCGGCGGCGCAGCGCCTGCAGTAACCCTCGCTCGCCTATGGGAACAGGTCGACGATCTCGGCGGCATGCAGCGCGTGCGCGACGCGCCGAGCGACCAGGCTTCGGTGACATGCGGCCGGCACGCGCTCGATGCAGAACAGCACCGGCGCGCGGTATCCGTCCAGCTCGCGCGCGAGCTCGCCGAAGTCGAAGCGGTCGAGCACCCGGGCGGTGTAGCGGCGAACGTATTCCGGCGCGAGCACCGTGCGCGCCGAATACTTGCGGCGTTCGCGTGCGTCGACCGCGTGTTGCAGCGCGAGCAGCTCGCGGCCCGGTGCCAGCGCGAGGACATGCCGATACGCGATCCCGCGCCGGGCGAGCCCGGCGGTCAAGCGGCCTGCGTTCGCGTAGCTGTATACCGTACCGCGGACCGCTCGGCGCGTGCGGATGTCGAGCAACACGTCGATGGCGGCCGCCTCGAGGGCCGTGAAGAACGCCGCCGCGCCGGCGCCGTACACCCCAACGGTGAACACGGCGGCGACCGGTGTCCCCGAGGCCGTTGGTCCGTCCGCTGCCAAACTAGCGCTCCTTTGCTCCAAGGGCGGTGTCGTTTCCGGACGACCGTCCGAGGTTACCCGCTTCCTCTACCGTTGGGCCATGAGCGTCGAAGGGACCGCTGCGCTATTGAACGTGAGCCAGGCCGCCCTGCGCGGGGTCCCCTGGGACTACCTCACGCACGTCGCCTTGGAACGCGTCCGCCAGGTCACGTCCTGCGACGTGGCGGCGTTCTACGCGGCCTCGAAGGCGGACGGCTCGCTCACCCTGCAGGAACGGCTGCGCCGCGAGGCAGGCTTCGACGCGCTCTCCGTAAGCGACCGCTTTCTGGCAGAAACGGCCGCCGCTCAAGAGCCGTGGCCCTGCGCGGCCGACGCCGCGGGCCGCCACGACCTCGCCATCGCCGTTCGAAGCGGAAGCGAGACCTTCGGCGTGCTCGCGATCTCGATGCAGCGCGAGGCCTTCGCCCCGGCCGACCGGCGCTTTCTCGGCGAGCTGGCCGAGGTTCTGGCGCTGGCGCTCCGTGCCGAGCGCCACAAGCGCGCCGCCGACCTCGTCACCAAGCAGAGCCGCTACGCTTTCGAGCACAATCCGAACCCGATGGTGGTCCTCGACGCCGAGACGTTCCGCTACGTCGACGTCAACCAGACCGCGATCGACGTCTACGGCTACACGCGCGAGCAGTTCCTCGAGATGACGCCGTACGATCTGCGCGCGCCCAGCCACACCGCCGGGCTCGAGGCGACGTACAGCACGTTTCGGGAAGATGCGACCACCGTCGTCGATACGGTGCACCGCCGCAGCGACGGCTCCCGCCTCGACGTCCACATCACGTCGATCACGATCGAGCCGCGGTGACGGCAAGGTCCGCATCGCCACCATCCAGGACATGACCGAACGGAACGAAGCGCTTGCGCGGGCGCTGCAAAGCGAGACGCAGCTCGGCGCACGACTTGCTGCACGACCGCCTCACCGGGTTGCCGAACCGCGTGCTCTTCAACGAGCGTCTCACCGAGGCGATCGACCGAGCCCGCGGCGCGAACCGGATGGTCGCCGTCTTGTTCATCGACATCGACGAGTTCAAGACCGTCAACGATACGATGGACATCCGGCCGGCGACGCGCTGCTCAAAGAGATCTCCGACCGGCTGCGCTCGGCGACGCGACAGCTGGATTGCATCGCGCGGGTCGGCGGCGACGAGTTCATCGCCATGGTCGGCGACATCGCCGAGATCGAACATGTCCGCAAGGTGGTGCGCCATCTCGAGCAGATCGCGGCCGATCCGGTCAGCCTGCCGGGCGGCGACCTCACCGTGACCTGCAGCATCGGAGTCGCCCTGTTCCCGCAGGACGGGGACGACGCCGAGACGTTGATTCGCAACGCGGACACGGCAATGTACCAAGCCAAACGCGACGGCCGGTCCGAAACCTGCTTCTTCACCTCGGCGATGCAGCACGAGGCGGAGCAGCGCATCGGCTCGAGGCGCGGTTGCGCAAGGCGATCGAGAACGACGCTTTCGAGCTCGTCTACCA
>CAVTWP010000006.1:0-116108 GCA_963738465.1 Vulcanimicrobiota bacterium | reverse complement strand
CGACGCTGGCCACGAGCTTTAAAGTAGGCCCGGCACTCCGTGACGGGGGCGCAAGCCGGTCGCCTTTGGCGACCGCGTCTCCGCCACGGAGTGTCGGAGCTACCTTGGCCGCCGCATTCAACTCCGCCAGATCCCACACCCGCGTACACGTCGTCGCCACCGCCAGATAGCGGCCATCGGGCGAAAAATTCGCGGGACGCAGGTCGTGCGGCGTGCGGTCCAGCCGCGGCGCTCGGCCAACCGCTCGCCGGTCGTGGTATCGAACACATAGACCGCCGCGCGGTCGAGCACCTTCAGCGTGCGGCCATCGGCCGACCAGTGCAGGGCGACGATTTCGGGATCTTGCGGGCCGCTGTTGCACGGCAATTCACGCAGTAGCTTTAAGGTAGCAGGCACACTCCGTGTGCCGTCCGCTTTGGCTCAGGATCGGCCTGCGCCGATTTTGGATTTTCGATTTGCGATTTTGGATTGACGGACGCGTCAGCGCCGTGCTCCCTCTCCCTCCGGGAGAGGGCTGGGGTGAGGGGGCGTGGTGTTGCTTGCGGGCTTTCCATCTTCTTCACCTGACGCCTGACGCCGGGTACCCTCGGGTGGCCTGAAGCCTTCAACCCCTTAACGTCATACAACCGCACAAACCCATTGCCATTTCCGCCATAGCCCGCCGCGATCGTCTTGCCGTCGGGCGAGAACGCGATCGGGCGAATCGGCGCTTTGCGGCGGGCAACTCGGCGAGGCGTTTTCCTGTCGCGGCTCATAGATCGCCGACCGCCGTCCTCCGTGCCCGCCGCCAGCAGCGCGCCGTCGGGCGACCACGCCAAAGCACGAATATACTGCCGAGGGTTCGGTCTGCACCAGGCGTTTCGCCGTCGCGACATCCCAGATCTCGACGCGGCCTGCCGTGTCCGGCTCGAGTTTGCGTATCGTTGACTGCACGCGAGCCGCTTGCCATCCGGCGAGAGCACGGCGGCATCGTGGCCGGCATACTCCGATTTCGATCGCAGATGCGTCTTCCCAATGCTGACCGCGGCGGGAGAACAGCGTGTGCCGCCGTCGACGGTGTTCAGAATCGCTCGGCATCGGGCAGCCATTGCGCCGCCATTCCAGTTTTCGGTTGGCAGCATCGCCAGCCCGCGATGCGCGCCATTCGACCACACGGCCATGCTATCGCCCGTCACCGCCAACTCGCGTCCGTCAGGCGACCACGCGGCGCTCTGGGCCCATAAGGACGCCTCGATCTCTCGCTTCAGCGTTCGCGAACGGACGTCGAACAGCCCAAGGTGCAGGTCGCCCATCGCCAGCGTTTCGCCGTCGGCCGACGAGCGAGAAGCCCCAGATGTACGGATAGGGCACAACGTCGCTGGCGGGCCGCCCCGCGGCAACGTCCCACAGTCGCCAGCCCTTCGATGCCGCGCTCGGTGTTGATCGCGATCGTCTTGCTATCCGGCAGCCAGGCCATGTGTGAGCCGTAGACCGCGTGTTCTTCCTCGAGGTCTTCAACAATTTGCCGGTCGCTGGATCCCAGACGCGGATTTCGCCGTTGCCGCGTAGGCGGCCAATATTGCGCCTCGGGCGACCAGCCGAAAGCAACATACGGAGCAGTATCGAACTTGCTCTCCAGTGTTAGCAGCGGCTGAAGCGTGATCGTGTCCCAAATCCGGATTTCCCGAGTGTAACCAGGCGTCGAAACAAACCGTCGGCCGTCAGGCGACCAGGCAAATAATCCGGCTCCGCAAGATGGTCGTGCGCGATCGGTTGCGGCAGAAACTCGCCGCTGGCCACGTCGAGCAATCGCAGTGGAGCGACTTCGCGCAACATGCCACGACAGAACCATCAGGCGACCAATGCAGCGTGGCGTAAAACGCCCGAGACCGGCGTGAGCGCTGTGAACTTGCCGCCCGTGGCCGCGTTCCAGATCCGCACGTTGCCGGCGACGGAATCCAGCGAGGCCACCAGCTTGCCATCGGGCGAAAAAGCGACGGCGGTAAGCGGATCGTCCTGGCCCGCAAACAGCCTTACGACCTTGCCGCTGGCGGTATCGATCAGCCGCACCGAACCATCTTGGCCGGCATGCGCGAGCCATTTGCCGTCGCGTGAAATGTCGATCGGCTGCATCTGCTGGTAGGATGTAAGGGCGACACGCGGCGCGATCGTCCAGCTTTCGACGCCCGGCAGCGCGGCGGGGCGCTGGACGAGGGCGAGACTGAAGGATGGCCTTTCAAGGCCGTCTCCTTTGTTACTGGACGGGCCAGGAGGCCCATCCTCCGTAGCCGCGGCACTCCGTGACGGGGGCGCTAGCCGGTCGCCTTCGGCGACCGCTTCTCCGCCACGGAGAGTCGGAGCTACTTTAGTTGCCCACGCCGGGTCGTTCTTCCACCCGAACCGCTCGGCGAACTGCTCGCGCGAGAGCGTCTCTTGGCCGTCGGCGGTCTCGATGACGTAAGCCAACAATTCATCTGCCCGCGGCGATGCGCGGTAGTGCCCGCTGGGCGCGATCGAGAGCACTTGCCCGCGATTGAAGGTGAGCAGCATCGCGGCGGCTTTTGGTGCGGGCGTCTCGCCCGACCCCGAAGGGGTCGAATTCCATAGCCCAGGGTGCAGCGCAGCGGAACCCTGGGTAGATTTCGCATTGGAATTGTCAGCCCCAACGGGGCGAGATTCCGCGGCCTCAACGGCGTTGCCATCGGCCCGCGACGTCGTGCGGACCATCGGAATCACGCCCTTTCAGGGCTACGGCGTTCGTTGTGGGTACGTCACCCAGGGTTTCACCCTGGGCTGTGGAATGACGCACCTTCGGTGCTAAATCGGGCGTAGGATGGGCATTGCCCACCATCGCGGAATCCCGCGATGGTCCGCGACCGGCGTCCGATTCGAGTCGTTCGGTGCGCAGTGGTGGGCAATGCCCACCCTACGTTTGCCACCACGACCGCGCGGCCTGGGCCGCAATAGGCAAGCAAGGAAGCATCAGGCGACCAGGCGGGCGGACCCGTATTATCGCATCGTTCGGCCCGCGGCAGTCGTGCTGAGATCTCGCCTGTTTCGCTTTCCCACACCCGGCCCAATCCAGCAACGCGAGCACCGTTTGGCGACCACGCGAATCGCGGCCAGCGAAATTTGGCGGCCCACGTGCCATCGCGCATTGCGACGGTGTATCGGGTCGACGGAGCGTCGTCGAACTGGTGGAGAACCTTGCCAGACCTGGCATCGTGGATGGTCGCTTCTCCGTCCGTGGCTACGATCATGCGAGCAGAATCAGGCGACCAGATAATCGATGCTTCGTCTCCTTCAAAGCGGCGAAGGCACTCGTTGCGATCAAGGTCCCAGATCTCGGCCGCGTCGGTGACCGAAACCGCGATCTGCTCGGCATTGGGCGACCAAGTGATTCCAAGAGCCCCGACGATATTCAGTTTGCGTAATCTCTCCGAGGTGCGTGGATTGAAAATCGAGACCCCGCCGGAAGCATCGACTGAGCCAATCAGTCCACAGTCGTCCGTAATCGCCGGACGTACCCACGCAGGCAGCACTTTTGTTGACAGCAGTTCCGCGTCGCCGGAGCTATATTCTCGGATCTCTCCACCGTTGTGACTCGCCATGACGACTCGCCTGCCGTCCGGCAACCATTTGAGGTCGCTAATCAGTTCCGCTTGAGGCAGCGAAACAGCGCGGGGATATCGCGATGCTGTGTCGAAAAGACAAGCTGCGCCGTTGGCACCGCGAACTGCCAATGTTTCACCGTCTGGAGACCAGGCCGCTAAACAGTTCACCAAATTGGCACCGGTCGTGCGCGCGACGTTGCCAACGAACTTTGCCGTCGAGGCTAAGCATCGCGGGGCCACCGAGTGATTGGCCGCAACGCGCGATGTGTTTGCCGTCGCGAGATATGGCATAGCGGCACTGCACTTCCCAGTTCGGGTAGTCATCGTCCGCTGGCACATGGTCAAATCCGCCTACGACCTCGCCGGTCTGAGAATTGTAAACGCTGACCGCACGCTCGCTCCATCCGGCATGGCCTGCCCAGATCATCCCGCCGAGAACGAAGCGGCCTTTCGCGGAGAGCGCATACCAGCGGAAAGGCGCTTCGCTGGGTGGTGTTAATCGCTGAAGTTGTTGCAGTGTGTCCGCTCGCCAAAGACCAAGCGCACCGCCGTCGTTGCCGGCAACTAAAGGAGCACCTTCAGCGGTCCAGGCCAGGTGGCGACTGTCGCCCGTCGTTGGCACTGGCTTTTGCAGTGTCGTTCCGTCGCGAACGTCGACCAACCAGTCGATTCCGCGACTGTCATCAATGAGCAACCGCTTGCTATCCGGCGACCAGGCGATTTGCTCGACGCTCCAGTCGTCGCGGTGACGATCGGCAATGAGCTTGCCGGTGGCGGCGTCGTAGAGGCAAAGCTGCCGCGCGGGGGCTTCGGGCTGATCGATGCGGCGCTGGCCGACGGCGAACGTCTTGCCGTCGGGCGACCAGGCGAGCGAGGCGGCTTCGCCGTCTATGAAGCGCGATCGTGCATAGGTTCTTGCCGGTGGCGGCCTGCCAGGCTTTGATCTTCTGCCGGCCGCCACGGCGATCGCCGCGCCGTCGGGCGACCAGGCGATGCCGCCTGACGGTGAATCGGCGCCGATAAAGATGCGGGCCAGTTCGCCCGTCTCGCTGTTCCAGAGCCGCACCGCGCCGTCTTCGCCGTAGGTGGCCAACAGCGTTCCGTCGTGGTTGAACTCCATCTTGTAGATGTCGCCCCGATGGTCGATCGTTTCCAGCGTCCAGATTTCACGCCGGGACTGCCGCCGGTTCGGTGACGAGCGACATTTGGCTCATGGTGGGAAGCGATGGCGGCACCGATTTTGGATTTTCTCCCGGCCACAGGGATTGGATTTTGGATTTGTCCTCGAGCAGCGCGTAGGCGTCGAGCGCCGCGTCGACCGTGTTGCCCAGCGCGAGGATGGCCACGTCGCTGCCGCGGCGCAGCACCTCGGCCCGGCCCAGCACGACCGGCGCGACCGGTTCGTCGTGCTTCCCGCTGGTCGACCCGCGCGGGTAGCGGATGGCGGCCGGCCCGTCGAGCGTGAGCGCGAGGTCCAGCATGGGCGCGACCTCGTTCTCGTTGCGCGGCGCCATGACGGTGACGCCGGGCAGCGTGCGGAGGTACGCGATGTCGTACAGCCCCATGTGCGTGGGCCCGTCGTCGCCGACGAACCCGGCGCGGTCGATCGCGAATACGACGGGCAGCGATTGGATCGCGACGTCGTGGACGACCTGGTCGTACGCGCGCTGGAGAAAGGTCGAGTAGATCGCGCAGACGGGTTTGATCCCGCGGGTGGACAAGCCGGCCGCGAAGCACACGGCGTGCGCCTCGGCGATCCCGACGTCGAAGTAGCGCAGCGGAAAGCGCTTGGCGAACTTCGCGAGGCCCGTTCCGTCCGGCATCGCGGCCGTGATGCCGACGACCCGGGCGTCGCGCTCGGCGGCCGCGATCAGCGCATCGGCGAAGGCCTGCGCGAACGTCTGGCGGGTCGCCTTCTTCTCGAGCCGGCCTTCATCGGGATGGTACACGCCGGGGCCGACGCCGTGGAACGTGCGGCTGTCGCCCTCGGCGATGTCGTAGCCCTTGCCTTTGATCGTCTTCACGTGCAGCAGCACCGGGCCGGAGATCTTGCGCGCGTTCGAGATCACGTCGATGAGCGTGTCGAGGTCGTGGCCGTCGATCGGACCGACGTACCGGAAGCCCATCTCCTCGAAGATCACCGGCGCCTTGTGGTCGTGCAGCGCGAAGCGCATCCCCGCCATCTCCGCGGTCGAGAGCGCCTTGCGAGCGGTGTCGCCGAGCGGAACGTGATCGAGCATCCCCTTGAGGACCTCGCGTCCTTTGGTGAACAGCGGCTTCGAACGCAGAACGCCCAGGTACGAGGCGATCGAGCCGACGTTCGGAGCGATCGACATCTCGTTGTCGTTGAGCACCACGATGAAGTTGGTCTTGAGCAAGCCGGCGTTGTTGATCGCCTCGTACGCCAGGCCGCCGGTGAGGGCACCGTCACCGATGATCGCGACGACCGTATCGTCGCGACCGGCCAAGTCGCGAGCGGTCGCCATGCCGAGCGCGGCCGAGATGGACGTCGAGGCATGGCCGGCGCCGAACGCGTCGTAGCCGGATTCGCTGCGCATCGCAAAGCCGCTGACGCCGCCGCCCTGGCGCAGCGTGTCGAAATTCTTGGCGCGGCCGGTCAGCAGCTTGTGCACGTAGCTCTGATGGCTCACGTCCCACACCACGATGTCGTCGGGCAGGTCGAGCACGCGGTGCAACGCGATCGTCAGCTCGACGACGCCGAGGTTGGGCGCCAGGTGGCCGCCGTTCACCGCGCAGACGCGGATGAGGGTCTGGCGGACCTCGCGTGCCAGCTGGTCGAGCTCAGGACGGCTGAGCCGTTTGACGTCGGCCGGGGACGCGATGCGGTCGAGGAGCATCACGGGGTGTTCGGCGACCAGGGCCGAAGGCCCGTCCGCGTGCAGGCCCCTGAGGGCTCGCCGGCCGCGAGTCCCACGATCGTCCCCTCGCCGACTCCGCTCCGCGTCCGCAAGCGCGTCTGGACCGATGTCGCGAAGATCGTGTCGACGGTGTGCAACCCCTTCCTCACGTCGCTGGCCCTCTTCGTCATCCTCGCGGACGCTCGGTCGGGCAGCTCCTATGGCTTCTGGGTGCTCCTGTTCAACAGCGCCTTCTTCACCTCGATCGCGCCGATGCTGTTCATCTTCTACCTGTACGCGACCGACCGCATCTCCGATCTCGACATGTCGATCCGCACCGAGCGCGAGCGCGTCTTCATCGCCTTCGTGGTGTTCTACGCGCTCGGCGCGATCGATCTGTGGCTGATCCGCGCGCCGGCGATCATGACCGCCTCGATGGCCGGCTACGCCGCCAGCGCGCTGGTCGTGCAGTGGATCACGCGCTACTGGAAGATCTCGACCCACGCGCTCGGGATCACCGCGCCGCTGGTCGCGCTCACCGTGCTGTTCGGACAGCGACCGGCGCCGTTCTACATCCTCATCCCGCTGGTCGGCTGGTCGCGCGTCTACCTGCGCGCGCACACCGTCCTGCAAGTCGTCGCCGGGACGGTGCTGGCCACCGCTACGACGCTGCTGTTCTTTAGGATCTTCCATGTCGTTTGACCGATTGTGGCGGGCGGCGGGGCGGACCTATGGGGCGGCCGGCACGCGCCGTCGCACATCATGTGCGACGGCGCTCTGTCTTCACATCGCTTCCGCGCATCCTGCGCACGCTCGTTCACACGGCCGTCCGCCCCATAGGTCCGCCCCGCCGCCCGGGCACGAAAGGGCGCCGTGCGGTCTAGCGGCTAGCGACCGACGAGCGCGGCGACGCGGCCGGTCGTGTCGCCGGTGCAGCGGCGGACCGCGGCTTCGAACGCGTCGGGGTCGCCGTTGGTGTAGTACGACGTGGACGACGTGCCGGGGGCGAGGTTCAACTGCGTGACGAGCCCCCGCGCGGCCGCGGCTTGAGCGACGGCCGGATCGATGCGGACGATGCGCGGTCCCAGCGTTTGCGCGAACCAGCGGTCGAGCAGCGGATAGTGCGTGCAGCCGTACACCACGGCGTCGATGCCGGCCGGGAGCTGGGCGGTGATCTCGGCGACCGCGGCGCGGGCGGCCGGCGTGCCGGCGTCGCCGCGTTCGACGATCGAGACCAGCGCGGGTGCCGCGATTTCGGTGACGTCGACCTGCGGTGCGGCGGTGCGGATCGCGCGCGCGTAGGCGCCGCTGCGCACGGTCGCGAGGGTAGCGACGACCGCGATGCGCCGATGGGCCGTGTTCGCGAACGAACGGCCCGCGGTGGCGATCAGGTCGAGCACCGGGAACGCCGT
This sequence comes from Vulcanimicrobiota bacterium, assembly GCA_963738465.1. GTDB lineage: Bacteria > Vulcanimicrobiota > Vulcanimicrobiia > Vulcanimicrobiales > Vulcanimicrobiaceae > Vulcanimicrobium. The sequence goes on along the minus strand of CAVTWP010000006.1, from coordinate 108,245 downwards.
CGCCGGCCAGCCGTGGCTTTGGGCGACCGCGCACGTCGTATTGCAGGCGGTCACGACGGCGTCGACGCCGAGGCCGCCGAGCAGCGCCAGGTTCTCCTGGAGATAGCCGTGCAGTTGCGCGTCGGTCTTGTCGCCGTACGGCACGTGCGCCTGATCGGCGAAGTAGACGACGTCCTGGTCGATTCCGGCGGCGCGCAACGCAGCGAGCACGGTGAGGCCGCCGAGGCCTGAGTCGTACAGGCCGAGCACTACTGCTTGCTCAACGCGTTCGCGCCCGGCACGCCGGCGTAGACTTTCACGCCGTTGGCGATCCCTTGCGCGAGGCTCTGCAAGAACGACGGTTGCCGCAGCAGCGCGACGTCGCCGGGATTGGTGACGAACGCGGTTTCGATGAGCACGGCGGGCATCGTCGTGTGCCGAACAACGTAGAAATTCTCGTGGCGCGTTCCGTCGTCGAACGTTCCGGCCGACGCGATGACGCTCTTCTCGAGTGCCTGCGCGAAGGCGGCGTCCTGCGGTTTGTACCAGTAGAACGTCGAACCGTGCGCGCTTTCGCTGGGTGCGGCGTTGATGTGGATGCTGATGAACAGCCGCGCGCCGGCGTTGTTGGCAACGTCGCAGCGGGTCTGCAGGTAGGCGCGATCGTCGGGGTTCGGTTTTCCGTCGGCGTGCATGCGCGCGAGGTTGTCGGCGCTCACCGGATCGACGTCGGTGTCGCGCGTCATGCGCACGGTCCAGCCGCCCGCGACCAGGATCGACCGCAGCCGCTGCGCGATGTCGAACGTGAGCATCTTCTCGGTCAGGCCGTTGTGCGTCGTCCCGGCGTCGGCGCCGCCGTGACCGGGATCGATCACGATGAGCTTGGGATTGGTCGCCGCTCCGTACTTCCACGGCGGCGGCGAGGCCGCGCCCGGGTCGAGCGCCGTCGCGCTGGGGGCGACCGGCACGCCGCCGGTCTGGCCGGTTCCGGTGCGGGCGAGATCCTCGGCCGGTGCGGTCGAGATCGTGATGACGATCCCCGCATCGCTCGGGGCGAGATCGACGCGCTGCTCGCCGGTCATGGTGAAGGCGATGCGCACGGTGGGCGCGTCGCTGGTCCCCTGCTGGCGCACGCGAACCGCTTGCGACCGCGCCGAACGACGGGCGCTCGTCGCGGCCGGGCCCGGTCAGCGTCGTGTTCTCGAAGTCGATGTACCAACGGTTGTCGGCGAGCCGGTGCCACTCGTACGCGGTGGCGCCGCTCAAGCTGACCCGGACCGCCAAGGCGTCGTCGGCGGCCGGCTCGATCGCGAGGTCGGTGACGGTCGCGCGCCCGGCGACGATGGGCGGTGCGACGGTCGGTGCCGCCGGCGGGGACGCGCCGTACGGCTGGGAGTCCGGCGTCGCGCCGGGCGGCGTTCCGGCGAGCGGCGGCGGGGTGGGCGGAGCCGTTTGCGCGAGCGGGCCGTGCGCCTCGAAGACGACGGTGAACGCGTCGGGGCCGTCGCCCGGGATGATGCGGTGGGTCGCGCCGCGCACCCCGTCGATGGTGAGCGTCGTCGTCGGGACGCGCGCCGAGCCGACGACGGCGACGTCGATCTCGTCGACCGCCGTACCGGCGCCGCGCCGCGCCGGTGCGAGCGACGATCCTAAACCGGTGAACGAAATCTGCACGCGGTCGGGCGACTCGGCGTTGGTCGTCGTCACCAGCGGCATCGCGCCACGCACCGTGACGAAGGTCCGATTCGCGTCCGAGCGCACGTCGAGCATCCCGATCCGCGGCTGCAACACCGTCTCGCCGGCGGCTTGGACCGGCTCGACGTACAGCGCCCGCGCCAGCGCGAAGAACGGCAGCACGACGTCGGAGCCGTCGGCGGTCGGCGCGAACGGCGCCTGGGCCCTGACACCGGCGATCGTGTACGCCGGATCGCCGACCGTGAAGACGATCGTGCGGTGGTCCTGAGCGGTGATGACGACGTAGCGCTGCTGCGGCTGGTAGGAAACCGTCGCGCCGAGCCGGTCGAGGAAGCGCCGCAGACCGTCGTCGCGCGTGCTCACCGCGAGGTCGCCCTGCATCGGTGCGGCGTGCGTGAAGACGAGCCGCGTTCCCTGAAACCACAGGTTCGGCCCGCGGTCCTGCGCGTGCGCGCTCGTCGCCGCTGCCATCAGCAGGGCGATCGAGAAGCTAAAAGCTCGAACGCGAGAGCGGTTCATCGAGCTCGAGGTGCCCTCCGGGAAGTGTCGCGACGCGCGCCCCGTCGACCCGTACCGTCACCGCCGTCACGTGCAGCGACGGTTGGGTGAGGGTCCACACGAGCGCCTTGAACTCGGCCGACTCCGCGAACCCGCCTTCGGCGGAGGACGCGACGTCTTTCGAGAGATCGACATCGGCCGTTGATCCCACAACGTCGACATGCCGCACGAGCGTTCCCGCCGGGAACCGAACGGCGTCGGTGCCCGCCGGCGGACCGGCGACGCACTGCGTCGCGACGTAGAAGGCGACGCTCGCACGGTCGCGCGCCGGACCCAGCGTCACCGGCCATGCCACCAGCGTCGTGCCGTCGCCTTTGACGTAGTAGACGGTGATCGTGCTCTCGCTGAGCGTTACCTGGCGGTGGGTGTACCACCACGCCACCGCGACCGCGGCGAAGAACAACACGACGAGCACCAAGGCGCGAGTCCAGCGCATTGGAGCGAGGCTATTCTCCGTCCTACGCGTTTCGTCCCTGACGCCGGTAGGTGATCCGCCCGCGGGTGAGATCGTACGGCGAAAGCTCGACGTCGACGTCGTCACCGGGCGTGATGCGGATGCGGAACCGGCGCAAACGCCCGGCCAGGCTGGCGAGGATCGTGTGGCCGTTCTCGAGCTCGACCTTGAACGTCGAGCTGGGAAACGTTTCGATGACGCGGCCGACTAAGCTCAGCGTATCTTCTTTGACGACGGGTGTCAGGGGCTCGCGGCGCTTTTTACCGCCGCCGCCCTTGCGTCTGCGAGGAGGGGGAATGGGAACTCCTTACCGATGTGGAGGGTGCGATTGCAGCAGGCCGCTGCGCGCCCTGCCACAGATGCGTTCGGTGCCGTCGATGGATTCGCCCGCGAACGGCGGTTTCACGCTTCGGACGCGCCCGCGCAAGGGAACTCCGTCAACCGGCAACGGGTTGAACGGTGCGCAATGCTCACCAGCGCTATCGTTTTCGGAATGGTCGGAGTCGCCGCCGGCTTCACTTGGGATTACGTCATCAACCGAGGCAAGTAAGCCGCTCCCCTCGAGCAGCCGTCAGGCGAGAGCCTTCTCGGCTGCGGCGTGATGATCGCAGCGCGACCAGCGCACCGCGCTCGACCCCTCCGGACCGGCACCGATGCCGATGCCGGTGCAGCCGCAGCCCCAGTACACGAGGATCCGGGCGGCTTCGCCGCGTGCGTGGGTCAGCTGCTCGAGGTACGGCACCCCGAGCAGCGCCTGGAGAGCGGCGAGCTCGTGCGATTCGAACATCTCACCTCCCTCGTACCCGCCGCTTGGCTCGTTTCCTCGCACCGGCGGGGGCCGGCTGAGCGCGGCCTTGACGGTCCCCTTACGTTGCGGAACGGCACCATTTCTGCCGAACCTGTGTTAAAGTGAACGAGCCGGTCTGACGAAGGCGTCTAAGGACCGGCTGATAGTACGAGTCATGTCCCGCGTGGTCTGGCGCTCAGGCGTTCTCCCGGTTCAGGTACATCGCACGTCTTCACAACCCCCCGACGCCGGAGTTCAATATCGATGTACACTGACGAAACCCTGAATTGCACCGACTGCAATGCGCCCTTCACATTCTCGGCCGGAGAGCAAGAGTTCTTCGCCGCGAAGGGCTTCACCAACAAGCCCAACCGTTGTCCCGACTGCCGTGCGGCTCGCAAGAGCCAGCGTGGCGGCGGTGCCGGCGGCGGCGGCGGCTCGTACTCGGGCGGCGGATATGGCGGCGGCGGCGGCGGAAGCCGTCCGGCCCGCGAGATGTTCCAGGCGACTTGCAGCGGTTGCGGCAAGGTGGCTGAGGTCCCGTTCCAACCCCGCGGCGACAAGCCGGTCTACTGCCGCGAGTGCTTCTCGCAGCGCCAGTCGTATCGCTAGCACGCGTTCGACTCGTAACTGAACCGAATCGCACACTAGCGACTACAGAGAGGCCCCGGGGATTCGTCTCCGGGCTTCTTCTTTTTCCAGGCTGCCTAGATCGTGGGCGATGACACGACCGAGTCGATCTCGAGCTTCCAGCCGGCGAGCGGCGTGTTCTCCAGGCGCAGATGCTCCGGCTCGAGCAAGAAGCTCAGCCGGCGAGCCGCCGGGCCCGATCCCGTCACGCGCAGCCGTTTGAAGTACGGCTCCCAGGCCTGATAGTACAGCGTCGCGCGCACGCGCAGCCGTGACGGGTCGAGCGCCGTGTGCGGCGCGATGCGATACGTCACGGCCGCTCGGCCCTTGTCGTCGCGGTAGTGCGGATCGTCGCCGGTCCCGTGCGGATGCGTCGCCTCGAGCCAATGGGCGGGCAGCGGGATGCCGGGGACGCCGCCGTAGCGATAGCCCTGCGGCAGCAGCCGGTCGTCCTTGACCGTCGCGTCGCGGCGGATGAAGCTCTCGGTGAAGTCCCCCGCTTTGTCGCGGACGAGCTCTTCGTAGATCTGCACTTGGTCGGGGCGCGAGATGACGTGGCGCTCGTCGAAGTGCGGCTGATAGCGCTGCTTGCCGTCCGGGCCCCGCTCGAAGTACTCGGTCGGAAGCACCGTCGTGCCGTCCGTTCCGTCGACGATCTCGCCCTGCGCGTTGGTGCGGCCCGACGACCAGACGACGTTGCCGGCCGGATCCTCGACGCGCAGCTCGATGAACGCGCGGCGGAAGCCGACGCCGGTCGGGAACCGATGTCCGGTCAGGTTGGTGACGCCGACCGTCGCGACGAGCGCCCCGTTCTCCACTCGCGTCGTCAGGTCGAGCTTCGCCGACGCGTGGCGCGCCTGGTAGACGACGTTGCCGATCGCGTCGTCGAGATCGGTGCTCGAGCTCGACATGTAGTCCGGCAGCCGAACGCCCAGCACGGCGGTGTTCGGCTGAACCTGGAACGTGCGCAGCAGGAACGCGTTCAAGCCGAGCAGCTCGTGGCGGCGGAAGCCCTTCTGCCGGTACGGCACGGTGATCTGGTCGATCGGCGCGGCGTGGTCGGCCTGCGGATAGCTTTCGTCCTCCACCAGCGCGATGCGCGTTTGGATCGCGGACTGCCGCACGCCGAGGCGGTCGTTCGCGACGCCGGCCGGCATGTGGCAATCTTGGCACGTCTGCGCCCCCGGTCGCGGCATCCGCTCCGTCTGGAACCGGCTGTTGACCCACTCCACGTAGGTGTTTTGCTCGACGTCGTGCGCCATCGCCGGGACGATCGGATGGATCTTGCCGGGCCGGTCGACGATGGGCAGGTCGATGCTGTGACAGCTCGTGCACATGTGCGCCGAGAGCGTGATCGCGGCGAACTTCGGCTTCGCACCGAGCGACTCGTTCATCGGATGGGTGGCGATCGTGTCATCGTGGAACGGCCCGCGCAGCACGTCCGGCCGGTTGACGTCGAACAGCCCGGTGTTCTTGTGCTCGAGCACGTACGCCAGCGAGGCGTCCTCGCGCTTGGTCTGCATGATGTGGTGGCAGACGGTACAGCTCACACCGTCGCGCGCCAGCCCGCCGTAGTGGAATCCCGGGCTGCTCGGATTCTTCGCGAACACCCAGTTCTCGTCGAAGTGGGCGCTGCCGCCGTGATCGATGTCGTTCGTCCGCTTCCCCATCACGCCGTGACAGCGCATGCACGTGTCGACGACTTGGCGCTCGAGCGTGGCGCGGGTCTGGTGCGGACGATCGCCGGCGATCTGCTTGGCCGGGATCGCCTCGATGTACGCGAGCTCGCTCTCGAGCTGCGAGAAGAACACCGGGTCGCGACCGGCGAGCCCCATCGGCGACCAGCGCCACTCGCCGTACTCCGAGACGTTCACCCCGACCGGCGGCGGGGGCGGCGTCGCCGGCGCGGGCGGCGGAGTCCAGGACTGCGGCGGGTCGAGCCACATCGACGGACCCGACGGCGGCCCGGACGACGCGCCGTGACAGCCCATGCACTGGTCCGAGGTCATGAACTGCGGCGGCAGCTGCGAGTGCGGGCGCGAGCCGAACGAGTCGAGCGGCTCGTCGGGAAACCGCTGGATGCGCCGGTGGGATGACGGTCATGACAGGATGGGCGGCGAGCACCGCGTTCTTCTCGTGCTCGCGGTCGAGCTGCTTCGAGACCGCGAGTTGCGGTGCCGCAGGCGGCGGCGTTCTCCACGTGTCGTCGACTTTGAAGACCAGCGGCTCGCCGGGAAAGCCCTTGATGTTGTCGAGCGACGCGAACGTCGTGGCGACGCTTCGCCGAGGCGTGGCAGCGCAGGCAGTACAGCCCGAAGCCGGCGTTGGGATACTGGGTACCGCCGAACGTCATGCCCTTGCCGGTGGGCGTGGTCTTGGTGTAGACCTCGGCCCAGAACCAGCCGTCGCGCGACGCCGACGACCGCCGGATCATCACCGTCCAGTCGAGCGGCTTGAGCGCCGTCGCCGTGCTCGTTGCCGTGCATCGCGGCCGGCGCCGGATACTGCTCCTTGATGATCACCGCGCCGTCGGCCGGGACGCCGCGCCGCCCGCCGCGCAGCCACGCCATCGCCTCGGGCGAGTAGTAGATGCGCACCGCCGGATGCGTGCCGTAATACTGGCCGTGCACGTACGGCCCGGTGTCGCGCACGTACTTGTCGACGCACCAGCCCAGCCGGCGGTACGGGTACAGGTTCGGGCTGTTGCTCGGCACGTGGTCCGGATCGTCGCCGTAGAGATAGCGCAGCATCCGCTGCTCGATCGCGGTCGGTTCGCCGGGCGGGATCGTCCGGGCGGCGGCAGCCGCAGCGCGTCGGGCACCGGCTGCGCGTGCGGGCACGGATCGATGTGCGCCATCTCCGCCGTTGCGTCACGTGCCGCGAATGCACCACGCGTCGCCTCGACCCCCAGCAGGGCGGCGCCCGCGAGGATCGCGAGCGCGATCAACGTCGCGCGCATCGGAACGCCACCCCTTTCGACAACCCGGAGGTCAAAGAAGGCCCTCGCCCGCTTGCGACGCGCCGCCGCGCGACTCCTGGGCTGTGCGATGCCATTCCCCGCGCGCTGGTGTTACGATCGCGGTATGGCCATGCCGACGGCGGTCCACGCATCGGTGGAGATGCGCTCGACGCTCGACGAGATTCGCAGCGCTTTTCACACTTGCCGAACGGGAGAAGCTCGTTCGGAGACGGCCGCGGCGAACTGCTACTTCGGGAAAAGGACGCGCGTGCTGCCGGAGCGCTCGACCTCGTCGACGCGCGCGAAGCTGCGGCCGACGAAATCCATGCTCGGGTTCGTCACGCCGAACCACATGCGCTCGTTCTTGAAGTGGTGCCAGAGGTGGTACTTCTTGATCCAGCGGCCGAACGGCGTCTTGCGGCACGAACGGGATGTGCGCGACGTAGTGCACCCACTCGTAGTACAGCAGCCCGAGCACGGCGCCGAGCAGCAGCGCGCGCGCTCGTGCTGACAGTCGCGCGTGACCGCGAGAATAGATCGCGAGCGTCAGCGCGGCGACCGGGACCGCGAACCACACCGGCAGGAACAGCAGGCCGAGCCGCGTCGGGCGCGACGTGGTGATCGTAGTGCAAGCGGTGCTGCAGCTTCAGCACGAACGCGTTGCTGCTGCGGCGGCGCGTGGAACATGAAGCGGTGCGTCGTGTACTCGGAGCCGAAGAACACGAGCGCGCCGATCGCGACGGCGCGACCAGCGACACGGCGCGAAGCGCGAGCACGCGCGCCGCGAACAGCGCGACGAGCGCCACGCGCGGCGAGCAGCCAGCACCGCGTTGCTGCCGTGCCGCCAGAAGCGTCGCGAACATCGCCATCAGCGCTCCTCCTCGGGCCGCCGCCGCGGCAGCGCGTACCACGCCTCGTCGCACGCGCGGCGGTCGTCGTCGTCGAGCTCGATCTCGAGCGCCCGAGCGAGTCGCGCAGCTGCTCGGCGCGGCTGGCGCCGACGATCGCCGCGGTGACGCCGGGCTGGTCGAGGACCCAGCGCAGCGCGACGTGGGTGATCGACTTGCCGCGCGACGCGACGTCGGCGGCGAGCCGCTCGACGACGTCGAGCTGCGCGTCCTGCCAGTAGCGCTGCTGGTAGAGCGACGCCGCGTTGCCCAGCGTGAAGCGCGTCCCCTCGCGCGGCGTCTCGCCGCGCTTGTACTTGCCGGTGAGCACGCCGCCGGCGAGCGGGTTGAACACGACCGCGCCGACGCCGTACTCGCGCGCCGCCGGCAGCAGCTCGCCTCGATCGCGCGGAACAGCAGGTTGTAGCGCGGCTGCACCGCGTCGAAGCGGACGGTGCGGTCGCGTTCGGACATCCACAGCGCCGACATCATCTGCCAGGCGGCGATGTTGCTGCAGCCGGCGTAGCGGATCTTGCCGGCGCGGCGCAAGTCGTCGAACGCCGCGAGCGTCTCGTCGATCGGCGTCTCGGCGTCCCAGCGATGGATGTAGTACAGGTCGATGTAGTCGGTCCGCAGCCGGCGCAGCGAGGCGTCGCACGCGGCGATCACGTGCCGCGCGCGAGTTGCCCGTGTCGTTCGGCCCCGGCCCCATCGGGTTGTAGACCTTGGTCGCGACGCACGAACCGGTCGCGCTTGCCCGCCAGCCACTCGCCGACGATCTCCTCGGTGCGCCCGACCGTCTCGAGCGTCCCGCCGACCGGATAGACGTCGGCGACGTCGATGAAGTCGATCCCGGCCGTCCTCCGCCGACGTCCATGATCGCGAACGCCTCGTCGCGCTCGGTCTGCAGGCCGAACGTCATCGTGCCCAGGCAGACCTCCGAGATCTTCAAGAGGCCGGTACGGCCCAGCCGAACGGTGCGCATCGGCCGGTCCCCTTCTCATAGCGCGGGCTTGCCGGACCCGTCGGACGCCCGCGCCTCGTGCCTACGGAGACGGCTGGCGTTGCAGGCGCGGCTGGCGACGACGCCGCCGGTCAGTGCGCCGGCGATGCGCAGCGGGTCGTAGTCGGAGACGTCGATGACGTCGGCGTCGTCGCCGCTGCGGCGCGCGGCGCGCAGCGCTTCGATCGCTTCGGGCAGCGCGAACTGCTCGCCGACGTAGCCGGCGACGAAGCGGCCGCCGCGGATTTCGCCGCGCGCTTCGAGGCGGCGCAGCGCGCGCAGCAGCTCGCGCCATGGCGGCGCGAGCGTTTCGCGCGCGACGACGTCGCGGAACACCACGCCCCAGCGCGCGAGCAGCCGGCGCGCGAACGCTTCGGCGTCGATGCGTTCGGTCTCCGACGGCGAGACGCGTCCAGCGGCCGCTCGACGAGCGCGGCCGGGCGCGCAGCCCCTTCTCGCCCAGGCGGCGCTTCGCGTCGATCAGCGAGCGCAGCGCGTCGAAGCCGTCGGCGGTCACGAGCCCGGCGGCGACGAGCTGCCAGAGCGCTTCTTCCACTTCGGCCGGCAGACGTTTCGTGCCGCGGACGATGTCGGCGAAGAACGGTGCGCCGCGCCGGCCGATCTCGTCGAGCACTTCGCGCGCGGCGTGCGAGAGCGCGGCGTTCTCTTCGCCGTCGCGCGTGACGATCAGCGACTCGGCATCCTCGCGCTTGAAGAGCGAGATCGGCGCGAGCTTCGTCGGGCGGATGCGGCGCTTGCGCTCGACTCGTCCGCTCGTCGACGTCGGCGTCGAGCGCGGGATGCGGCGACAGCCGGCCCCACATCACCTCGCCGCTGTAGCAGAGCTGGTCGAGATACTCGCGCTTGTAGCGGCGACGCGCGCCGGGAGGATCGACGCTTCCCACGCGGCGGCCGGGATCTCGTAGCCTTCGAGCTGCTTGATGACGTGCAGCGTCCCGTCGATGCCGTGCAGCCGCGACGTCGGCGCGACGTGCTGCCAGCGGAACAGGAAGCGCACGTACTCGGCGGTGGTGACCGGCTCGATCTCGCGGCGCAGCGTCCCGAGCGTCAGCCGGTGGATGCGCGCGAGCACGCGGCGATTGCACCACTCTTCGTCTCGCTCGCCGCGGAAGCGGCCGCGCAGCACTTGCCCTTCGGTTTCGAGGCGCAGCAGCGCCGATCTCGACCGCGTCCGCGTCGACGGCGAAGCGCGCGGCGAGCTCCGCGACCGTCACCGGGCCGCTCGATTCGAGCCAGCCGCGGAGGATCTCGGCGAACGCGTCGTCGCGCGTCGGTCCGGCAGCGGCTGCGACGGCGCGACCGCGGCGATCTCCGGCGGCGTCGATCGTCAGCCTCGGCGCAAGGCGCGGCGCGCGCCAGCGTCGAGCCGCTCGGCGCACGTCCAGAACGCGTCGCGGTCGCCGGCGCGTCAGCGTCGTCGCGCGGCGTCTGCGCGACGAGCTCGTCGAACCACGCCGCCCACTCGGCGACCGGCGGCAGGACGACGAGCGTCGCGAGCGCGTCGTGCAGTTCGTCGGCGTCGCGGACGACCGGCCACACCGACTCCGCCACCTCGGCGATCGCGGCCGGATCGAGGATGCCCGCGCCGCTCGGCATCGCTGCGGATCGTGCGGCGCAGCGTCACGGCGCGCGCGCGGCGCTCTTCGAGCGGCGCGTCGTCGAGGTACGCGTACGGGTTCGCGTTGAGGATCTCGTGGCAGAACGGCGACGGCTCCGGCGTGTCGACCGCGACCGTGCGGATCGCGCCGCCCTCGACCGCGCGCAGCACCGTCGATCAGCCCGTCGAGGTCCATCGCTTCGTGCAGGCAGTTGTCGATCGTCTCGCGCACCAGCACGTGATCGGGGATGCGGATCGGGCCGGTCAGGTTCTCCGCGCATGCGGCGGCGTCGGGGAAGCACGACGCGAGCAGATCGTCGGCGCGCATGCGCTGCAATCTGCGGCGCGACCTTCTTGCCGCCGCGCATGCGCAGGATCGCCAGCGCGCGCGTCGCGTTCCAGCGCCAGCGCGCGCCGAACATCGGCGCGGTCAGCAGCGCCTGCGTCAGCGTGTCCTCGACGCTCGCCGACTTCACGTACTCGAACACGATCTCGAGCGGGAACGCGTGCTGATCGCTCAGCGAGAGCACGATCCCGTTGTCGGTCGCCGCCGCCTGCAGCTCGATGTTGAACGAGCGGCAGAACTTCTTGCGCAGCGCGAGGCCCCACGCGCGGTTGATCCGCGCGCCGAACGGCGTGTGCAGGATCAGCTGCATCCCGCCGGCTTCGTCGAAGAAGCGCTCGGCGACGATCGTCGTGTCGGTCGGGACGGTGCCGAGCACCGCTTTGCCGGCGCGGATGTACGCGACGGCCTGCTCCGCGCCGGCGCGGTCGAGGCCGCATTCGTCGATCAGCCACGTCGATCGCGCTGCCGCGTCGTCGCGCTCGTCGATCGCGGCGCGCAGCGCCGCGACTTCGTGCGACAGCTCGATCGTGCGGCCCGGGCCCTCGCCGTTCCAGAACGGGATCGACGGCGGCGCGCCGTGCGCGTCTTCGACGCGGACGACGCCCGGCTCGACGCGCCGGATCTGCCACGAGGTCGTGCCGAGCAGGAAGATGTCGCCGGCCATGCTCTCGACGGCGAAGTCCTCGTCGACCGTGCCGACGACGTGCCCGTCGGGTTCGACGACGACGTTGTAGTTCGCGGTCTCCGGGATCGCGCCGCCCGAGGTGATCGCCGCCATGCGCGCGCCGCGCCGCGCGCGCAGCCGCCCGTTGACGCGGTCGTGGTGCAGGTACGCGCCGCTGCGGCCGCGCGAGGTCGCGACGCCCTCGGCGAGCATCGTGACGACGTCGTCGAAGTCTTTGCGCGGCAGCTCGCGGTACGGGTACGCCGTGCGCACCGCGCGTACAGCGCGTCGACGTCCCAGTCGTCCGGCCGCGCAGGCGGCGACGAGCTGCTGCGCGAGGATGTCGAGCGGCGCGCGTCGGGATGCGTCAGCGCGTCCATCGCGCCGCCGCGGATGCCGCGCACGAGCGCGGCGCACTCGATCAGCTCGTCGCGCGTCGTCGCGAACAGGCGGCCTTCCGGCTTCGCGCCGACCCAGTGGCCGGAGCGGCCGATGCGCTGCAGCGCGACGGCGATCGAGCGCGGCGAGCCGAGCTGCACGACGAGGTCGACCGAGCCGATGTCGATGCCCGAGCTCGAGCGACGCCGTCGCGACGACCGCGCGCAACTCGCCGTTCTTGAGCCGGTTCTCCGCGTCGAAGCGCATGCTCGCGCGAGAGGCTGCCGTGGTGCGGCAGCACGATCCCTTCGCCGAGCCGCGCGGAGAGCGCGAACGCGACGCGCTCGCTCATGCGGCGCGTGCTGACGAAGACCAGCGTCGTGCGGTGCGCGCGGATCGAGCTCGGCGACCCGGTCGTAGATCTCGCCCCACATCTCGTTGCTCGCGACGCGGCCGAGCTCGTCGTTCGGGCACCTCGACGGCGAGCGTCATCGCGCGGCGGTGGCCGACGTCGACGACCTGCGCGTCGGGCTGAAGAAACCGCGCGACGTCTGTCGAGCGGCCGCACCGTCGCCGACAGGCCGATGCGCTGCGGCTTGCGGCCGCCCTCGCGCAGCACCAGCTCGTCGAGCCGCGCGAGCGTCAGCGCGAGGTGCGAGCCGCGCTTGTCGGCGGCCATCGCGTGGATCTCGTCGACGATCACCGTCTCGCACGCGCGTGAACAGCGCGCGCGACTTCTCGGCGGTGAGCAGGATGAACAGCGATTCCGGCGTCGTGACGAGCACGTGCGGCGGCTTGCGCAGCATCTGCGCGCGCTCGGTCTGCGTGGTGTCGCCGGTGCGCGTCGCGGTGCGGATCGGCGCCAGGGTCATGCCGCGCGCCTCGGCGGCGGCGAGCAGCTCGCCGAGCGGCGTCTCGAGGTTCTTGCGCACGTCGTTGGTGAGCGCTTTGAGCGGCGAGACGTACACGACGAGCGTCTCGTCGGGCAGCGTCGCCCTCGGCGGCGCGGCGAATGAGGTCGTCGAGGCAGAGCGTGAACGCGGCGAGCGTCTTGCCGGAGCCGGTCGGCGCCGAGATCGAGCACGTCGCGGCCGGCGCGAATCAGCGGCCAGCCTTGGACTTGCGGCTCGGTCGGCTCGCCGTAGCGACTCGGCAAACCAGTCGGCGACGAGCGGATGGAAATCGCTCCAGCACGGTGCTCTTCTTCAACCCGGGACGGCGGCGTCCGTTTGCGGACGAGCGAGGGCCCGAAGGGGAGGCCATCACCCACGCGGGCTGGGAACAGCAGGCCCGATGACGATCCGCACATCGATCCCGCTGATCGCCGCGGCGCTCGCCGTCGCCGCCGCAAACGTTCCGCTCGCCGCCGGCGCGCAGTCGCTGCCGCCGCCCCCTCCGCCGCCGGTTCCCGGGCCCTCGACCGCCTCGCCGTCACCGCAACCGGGATCACCATCGCCGTCGCGGTCGCCGTCGCCGTCTGCGACGCCGTCGCCGTTCGGGACGCCGTCGTCGTCACCGTCGCCGGGCAGGCCGCGCTGCCGGCGTTTCCGATTCGCGTCGACCGCGCGCGCGTCGGCGTCGTGCCCGGCGGCACCGCGACCGTCGGCGTTTCCGGCGGCTCCGGACCGCTCGCGGCGCAAGCGTCGTTCGACGGGGCCGTCGTGCGCTACGACGCCGCAACGCGCACGCTGTTCATCACCGGGCGCGCGTTCGGGCGCGGCACGGTGACCTTGTCCGACGCCGCGGGCGATACGGCGAGCGTCGCGGTGCTCGTCGCGCCGCCGGCGGGTGTCGTGCCCACCGATGCGACGGCGGAACTGGCTGGCAACGTCAACGCGCAGTTCGCCGTGGCGCGCGTTCGCGCGACGATCGCGCAAGCGGCGCAGATGCAGCCGGGTGCGACGATCGACGTGGGCGGCGTCACCGCAGGCGACCTGCGTCCCGGCCAGGGGCTCGAAGCGCGCGCGAACGTCGTCGTGCACGGCAACGACAACTACGTCGACCAGTCGGGGACCACGTACGTCCACGTGCGCGTGGACGCGCTGCCGCAGCTCGATCCGACGGTGCTGTTCTACAGCGACGATCCCGAACGGCTGGGCGCGCTGGACGACGGCGTGCTGTTCCGCGGCACGATCGACGCGACACGGCCCGCGCGCGCGTACATCTATCACGTGTCGGATTCGCCCAACCGGCGGCTGTATCTCGCGCTGCAGCCGACGACGTCCGACGGCGCGCGTGCAGGTGCTCGGCGCCGTCGCCGGACCGTCCGATGCGTTCGCGTACGTCGGTCACCCGGCGACGCTTCGCTACCTGCTCGAGCGCGCGTCGCAAGAGAGCTTCGTCGCGCCGCTGCTGCCGGCGGTGCCGTATCTGATGCCGCTGGGCGCGGGAGCGATGCTTCCCGGCTCGCTGATCAACGCGATCTACGACCTCCGCGTGCTCGACGGTGCGCCGGTGAACGTGCTCGTCGTCGCCGCGAGCAACGGCGTCGATCCGGCGTCACTGCTGGCGCAGCCGGAGCACGCGAGCGACACGCACTACCGGCGCGGCGAGTTCTCGCTGGCGAACGTTCCGCCGCTGGCGCTGTCGTACACCGTGGGCGCGCCCGAGCCGGCGCCGTTCGCGGTCGGCGTGCGGTACTTTGCGAACAATCAACCCGCGTTTCCGAACCTGCGGCCCGGCGACGTCGCGGTGGCCGGTCAGCGCGCGCCGCTCGCCGGCGACTACGGCGTGCTGCGCAGCGTCGCGCTGCAGTTCGCGAACCCGACGCCTTCGCCGCAGAACGTCTATATTACGAACAGCCCGGCGCGACCGGCGGCGGGTCACCTCGACGATCTGGTTCACCGGCGACGCCGCGCCGACGCAAGTGCGCTGCGTCAGCGATCCGTCGCACCGGTATCTGGTGAAAGGCTTCGGCATCGCACCCGGCCAGACGCTGAACGTGACCGGCACGTACATGACGGACGGGACGTCGTTTCTTCCGCTGTATTTCGGCCTCACCGCGACCCACCACCGCCGCGCCGGTCAACGGCTGCGGACCGAAACCTGCCGCCACGGAGTGATCTGCTATTTCGGTACAATAGCAGGTCGCCGGTGGGAGTGCGGCCGTCGTCTCCATAAAAAGCGCGTAACGACGCGCATCGCCATCCCCTCGCCCGAACGCCACCGGCGCGCACCGTCCGCCATCTCGCAGTCGTGCAAGGAATGAAAAAGCTATACACGCCGTCCTGCTGAGAGCGCGCTTCTGCAGGTACCTCCTTTTGAATAGGGCAAGAGCACAGGCGACCCAATTCAGACCTGCCGTACAACCGAGGTGCCGCCGCAATGCTTGCCGTGATACGTAGGTTCGGTTTTTTTTTCGCTTGGCTGCCTCGCGTTGACGGCGTGCGGAGGCGGGCAGACGCTCGGAGCGTCGCGACCGGCCGCCGCCGTAACGACGCAGTCCGCGCAACTGGTCATCACCACGGACGGCGTGCAGGCTAAGTCAACCAAGCGGCAGCCGCGGTACCTTTCGCCCGCGACGCAGAGCGCAACGCTCAACGTCACCCCGCTGAGCAGCAGCACGTCGATCAGCGGGTTCCCGCAGACGGTCAACCTGACCACGAGTCCGCGGGCTGCGTTTCCACGCTCGTCTCGACGCAGTGCACGTTGACGTTCCAGGTTCCGCCGGGAAGCTACGATGCTACGCTGACGACGTACGACGGTACGAACGGTTCGGGCAACGTCCTGTCCGCCGCGCAAAGCGTGCCGTTCACGATCTTGGCCGGAGTTGTCAACAAGATCTCGATCGGGCTCGGCGGCGTGCCGACGTTGGTGCGCATCATTTCGGACTCTGCGACGATCACGGGCGATCCGTCGATCGGCTTCGTCCTGGCCACCGGCGGAAGCGCGCCGGTCACGGTCGTCGGCGTCGACGTGGACGGCAACTACATTCTCGGACCGGGTGCGCCTGCGGTTGGCTTGACCAGCACGGACCCGAGCCAGTTCACCGTTTCGCTCCCGACGGCAACCGCACCGAATCGCTTCACGGTCACGAACGTCACCAGTGCTCCAGCGGCGATGACGACGCTCGACGCCACGGTCACGCCGAACGCTCAGACCGGCGTGGCGCCGATCACGGCAAACGCGAAGATCTTTTCGCAGTCGCCGCTGACCGCGCCGTCTCTGACGGGGATCAGCGTGCCGCTGGCGATTCCCGGCGAAAGCGTGGCCGAGACCCTGACGGGGACGAACTTTCAGGTGGGATCCACTACGGTGAACGTCGCGGGCACCGGCGTGACCGTCAGTAATGTGACGGTCACGAGCACCACATCGCTCACCGCGCGGTTCACGGTCGGTTCGACGGCAGCGCCCACGGCTTTGAGCGTGTCGCTGACGACGACCGGCGGCACCAGCACGGTGCAGCCGTTCACGGTGGTTCCATCCACGGAGGCTTCCGGAGCGACGACGCCGCGGCGGGTTCCGAACTGGCCCGGCGCGGGGGCCGGGAT
The DNA here is from genome assembly GCA_963738465.1 of Vulcanimicrobiota bacterium. Classification (GTDB taxonomy): domain Bacteria; phylum Vulcanimicrobiota; class Vulcanimicrobiia; order Vulcanimicrobiales; family Vulcanimicrobiaceae; genus Vulcanimicrobium. Next base: position 91,797 of record CAVTWP010000006.1, on the reverse strand, counting down.
TCCTGGCCGATCCGCGGTACGCGATCTTGAACGTGCCGGCCGGCAGCACTATTGCGTTCGACGATTGCGCGGCTCCGTGCACGATCGTGCTGCACGGCCCGCTCCCGCCGATCATCCACGACCTCACGATCGACGGCGCCACCTTCGGCACCGTCGTGATCGACGGCAACTCCGCGTTCCGGGCATTCTTCGTCGACTCCGGAATGGTCGCGCTCCGAAATCTTCAGATTCAGACCGCGCGGGCGCATGGGGGGCCGGCGGCATGGGAGGCGGCGGGGGCGGCGGCGGTGCCGGACTGGGAGTGCTGGGCTCTTCGTCAACCAGGCCTGCGCCGCGGTCACCGTCGCGAACGTGTACTTTGTCAACTGCTCGGTCGTCGGCGGCCTTTCCGTCGCGGCCCAGCCCCCGGGTACAGCAGCGACTTCGCCGTTGGCGGCGGCGGCGGCGGCGGGCTCGGTGGCAGTGGCGGCGCGACCTACCGCATTACTATCTCGCTAACGTAACGGATTCCGGCGGTGGCCGGGGCGGGGTGTGCTGGGTGACGGCGGCGAGGCGATGCCGGATGCCGGCGCGGCTGGGCCCGGTGGACTCGGCGGCGGCGCCGGCGGAGACGGGGGCGGCCTCGGCCCCGGCACGGAAGGGCAAGCCTATGCGGGGGACTCGGCTCCTTCCGGAATGTCCGGCGGTTTCGGGGGCGGAGGTGGCGGCGGGAGGTCGGGCGGATATCCCGGCGGTGCCGGTGGCTTCGGCGGAGGCGGCGGCGGCGGCAGCACCGCCTTGTACCAAGAAAATTACAACGTCCTAGCTAGTCCGGCCACACGCGGCGGAAATGGCGGTCCCGGCGGCGGCGGCGGCGGCAGCACGCTCGGCGCGACGGCGGGCACCGGCGGCGGCCTTGCGACGCTGGTCGGCGGCAACGGTGCCGTCGGACCCGGACCCTATGACAATCAAGGGGGAGCGGGCGGCGGCGGCGCGGCCGCCGGGCCGGCGATCTTCGTGAACGCGGGCAGCGTATCGACCGCCAACAGTGGGGCATCGGTGATGTCGGCGAACGGCGGCGGCGGCGCCAGCGCCGGCACCGCCGACGCGACGCCGGTGTTCAACTACGCGGGCACGGTGAATGGTGCGACGACGGCGGGCCCGGTCGCAGGTGCGTTGTCCGGGACGGCGCCGTCCGGAATGCGGCGCCGGACGCGATAGCGGCGACGCGGTCGAGAGCTGCTTCGTCATGCGCGCAGCGGTTAAAGCGCTGCGTCTACGCTTGCGCGGGGGCGCGCGCAAACATGCGCTTTGCACGGTCGACGATGGCGCTGAGCGGGAAGAGAAGTGCGTGACGCCGTGAGACGATCGGAACGGGATCGTCGAGCACGGTCGGATCGGAAGCCGCCAACAGGCGTACCGCGGACGACGCGTCGATCGTATGGCCGGCCGCGTAGGCCAGCTGGTTCGCGGCGTAGCGGTCGAGGCCGTAACGGTAGTTCACCATGATACCGTGCGACTGCTCGATGCCGCGCGCGGTCGTATCGCCCAGCCAGTCGAGGCGTTCGATCGTGGCGCCGTTGGCCAGGTGGAAGCGCTCCACCGCGTCGAGCGGCGCACCGTTGCCGCGCTTCGCCGCGACGAGATAGCGCGCGGCCAACCGCAACAATGGTTCGCGCAACGTCGCGGCGACCGGTTTGCGGTGCCAGCCCGGCGTCGCGAGCGCGTCGCGCACGCCGCCGTCCACGCGCTCGCCGAGCCCACGCAGCCAGCCGGCGAAACCCGGCAGCGGCGAGAGCGTCGCAAACGTGCGCAGCCGCGGCAACTCCTTGCGCAGCTCTTCGACGGCCTGTTTGATCAGCGCGTTGCCGAACGGAATCCCGCCCAAACCGCGTTCGGTGTTCGAGATCGAGTAGAACGTCGCGGTGCGTGCCTGGTTGGTCGACGCGCGGCGCGTCGGGATTGAGGATCTCCCGAATCGTCGCCGGCAGCTCGTCGGTCAGGGCGACTTCCGTAAAGACGACCGGTCGCGCGGGCAAGGCGGCGTCGAAGAAGGCGTACACCCGCCGGTCCTCATCGAGCCGATCCTTGAGGTCGAACCAGCCGCGCACGGCGTGCACCGCTTCCGAGCGTGCAAGCCGTTCGAGCAGCGCGGCCGAATCCGACCAGGTCAGCCGGCGGAGCTGCAGCAGGCCGAGATCGACCCGCGCGGCCAGAAAGACGCGCAGATCCTCGTCGAGCGGCGCGAGGCCGGCGCCGTCGGGCCGCTGTTCGAGAACGGTGAGCAACGCCGCGCGCAGGTCGACGACGAACTGCAGATCGCCCGGCGGCGCGGCGAGGTGCGCCAGAATGCGGTCGCGCGGCGGCTCGAGGTCGCGCCGGAGCCGGGCCAGCGCGACGCGCCGCTCGACGGCGCCGCCCGCCGCGCCGACCTGCGCAAGATCGCGTTCGACCCGGGCGGCATCGACGTCGAAGGCGTCGAGCAGCCGCAAAAACCGCAGCACCTCGGCGTCGTCCGCAGCTGCCAAGGTCGAACGAACCGTGCGCACGTGATCGCGCGCGGCAACGTCGCCGACCGGCAGGAGCCGGAGCGATTCGAGCGCGCGTTCGACGGGAGTCGTTCTCGGCGCCATCTACGAACCGTACAACCGCCCCATCGGCCTGCGGGGTTCCGGATTAGCGTTTTTTTTTTTTTTTTTTTTTTTTTTTTTTTTCGATGCGGCTTTGGCGACCGCGCGGGCGGCGAAGACGTCCGCCATCGCCGCGCGGTACGAGGCCGAGGCGAACGTGTCGGAGCGGGCGTGGACCCCGCGCGCCGCGCCGGCGCAGGCGGCGCTCGACCGCGTCCGCGTCGCTCGGGTTCACGCCGGCGAGCGCGGCTTCGACGCCGCCCGCGCGGAACGCCGGCGTCGCCGATGCCCGTCATCGCGACGCGCGCCGACCGATCGTGCCGCCGTCCATCGTCAGCACCGCCGCGACGCCGACGACCGCGTAGTGCGACGCCGGATGGTGGAACTTCACGTACGCCGAGTTCGGCGCGGCGTCGAACGCGATCGTGGTCAGCATCTCGTTCGCGCCGAGCGCCGTCTCGAACATGCCGCGGAAGAACTCGCCGGCGCTCAGTTCGCGCGCGCCGCCCTTGCCGGCCAGCGTGAACGTCGCGTCGAGCGCGTGCAGCACGGCCGGATAGTCGGCCGAAGGATCGCCGTGCGCCGACGCGCCGCCGATCGTGCCGCGGTTGCGCACCTGCGGATCGCCGAGATCGTTCGCCGCGTCCCACAGCGCCGGCGCTGTCTTGCGCAGCGCGTCGCTCGCGGCGAGCGCGGCGTGCTTCGTCAGCGCGCCGATCGTCATCGGGTCGGACGCGGTTCGATCTGGTCGAGCTGCGGGATCCCGGCGATGTCGATCAGCACCGCCGGCGCCGCGAGCCGCAGCTTCATCATCGGGATCAGGCTGTGGCCGCCCGCGAGCAGCTTCGCGTCGTCGCCGTGCTCGCCGAGCAGGCGCATCGCGTCGTCGATGCTGTTCGCGCGGACGTAGTCGAACGCCGCCGGAATCATCGCGTGCTCCCGTTCCGTTTCGGCTGCATCGCGGCCCAGAGCTTCTCGGGCCGCAGCGGCATGTCGATGTGCACGACGCCGAACGGCGCGAGCGCGTCGATGACGGCGTTCGCGACCGCCGGCGTCGAGCCGATCGTCCCCGCTTCGCCGACGCCCTTGATCCCCAGCGGGTTCACGGTCGTCGGCGTGACGGTGTGGTCGAGCTCGTAGTGCGGCACTTGCTCGGCGTGCGGGATCGCGTAGTCCATCAGCGTTCCGGTCAGCAGCTGACCGTCGTCGTCGTAGACGACTTCCTCGAACAGCGCCTGCGAGAGCCCTTGCGCGATCCCGCCGTGCACCTGGCCTTCGACGATCATCGGGTTGAGCAGCCGCCCGCAGTCGTCGACCGCGAGATACTTCACGACCGTCACCTGGCCGGTCTGCGCGTCGACCTCGACGACGCAGACGTGCGTGCCGAACGGGAAGACGAAGTTCGGCGGCTCGAAACGCCGCGTCGCGTCGAGCCCGGGCTCGAGGCCCGGCGGCAAGCTTGTCGCCCATGAACGCCAGGAAGCCGGCTTCCGCGGTCGACATCGACTTCGACGGATCGCCCTTGACCTGATCTTGCCGTCGCGGTACTCGACGTCGTCGGGGTTCGCTTCCCACTGGTGCGCGGCGATCTTGATCGCCTTCGCCTGGATCGTCTCGATCGCGAGCTTGAGCGCCGCGCCGCCGACCGCGGTGCCGCGCGAGCCGAACGTGCCGACGCCGTACTGCACCTTGTCGGTGTCGCCGTGGATGACGGTGACGTTGTCGATCGGTACGCCGAGCTCGTCGGCGACGATCTGCGCGAACGTCGTCTCCTGGCCCTGGCCGTGCGGCGAGACGCCGGTCAGCACCGTGATGCTGCCGGTCGGCTCGACGCGGATCGTCGCGGAGTCCCAGCCCGCCGCGGGCATCGCGGCCGACGGCCCCATGCCGCACACCTCGACGTACGTCGAGAGCCCGATGCCGAGATAGCGGCCCTGTTTGCGCAGCTCGGCCTGGCGCTTGCGCAAGCCCGCGTAGTCGGCGAGCTGCGAGCGCCTTGTCCATCGTCGTCTCGTAGTCGCCGGAGTCGTACGTGAGCCCGGTCGCGGTCGTGTGCGGGAACGCGTCGTTGGCGATGAAGTTCTTGCGCCGCACCTCGGCCGGATCCAGTCCGAGCTTGCGCGCGACCAGATCGATCGCGCGCTCGATGAAGAACGTCGCTTCGGGCCGGCCCGCGCCGCGATAGGCGTCGGTCGACATCGTGTTGGTGAAGACGCCGACCACCTCGGCCTCGATGTTCTCGAATCGGTAGCAGCCGTGCGCCATCAGCAGCGTCAGCGTCGGGATGACCGGCGTGAGCAGCTGATGGTACGCGCCGAGGTTGGCGAAGATCTTCAGCCGCAGCCGGTGATCGTGCCGTCGTTCTTCGCCGCGACCTCGATGTCGTCGACCTGGTCGCGGCCGTGGATCATCGCCTGGAAGCACTCCGAGCGCGTCTCGATGTACTTCACCGGGCGTTCGAGCTGCATCGCGACCCAGCTGATCGACGCCTTCTTCGGCGTAGACGTTGAGCTTGGCGCCGAAGCCGCCGCCGACTTCGGGCGCGATGACGCGGATCTTGTTCTCGGGCAGCCCGAGCACGACCGCGAGCTGCGTGCGCAGCAGATGCGGGATCTGCGTCGCGGAGTACAGCGTGAGCTGCTGCATGCCGGCGTCCCAGTTCGCGACCATCGAGCGCGGCTCGATCGGCACCGGCGCGACGCGCTGGTTGACGATGCGCTGCTTGACGATGACGTCGGCGGCGGCGAATGCCGCGTCGGGATCGCCGGCCGCGAACGGCATCGTGAACGCGACGTTCGTGCCGAGCGACTCGTGCACGAACGGCGCGCCCGTCGGCCGCCTTTCGGCGTCGACGACGACCGGCAGCTGCTCGTACTCGACTTCGACCAGCTCGGCGGCGTCGCGCGCGGCGTACGGCGAGTCGGCGATGACGACCGCGACCGCTTCGCCGACGAAGCGCACCTCGTCGATGCGCGAGGATGTAGTGCGGCGGCGTCTTGAGGTCGGGCATCTTGTGCGCGACCGGCAGCGACGACTTCAGGTTGTGCGCGTGGTGCAGATCGTCGCCGGTATACACGGCCGAGCACGCGCGGATCGGCCTTCGCGCGCGACGCGTCGATCGCGCAGCGATCTTCGCGTGGCCGTACGGGCTGCGCACGAACGCGGCGTAGCACGGTGCCGACCTGGCTGCACGTCGTCGACGTACGTCGCGCGGCCGGTGATGAGTCGCGGATCTTCGCGGCGCCGGATGCGCGCGCCGACCATCGTCGTGAACGCCATTAGCGTGCGCCTCCTGCAGCTGCGGCGGGATGATCCCCTCGCCCGAGGGCGGCGGCTCCTCGGCCGGCGGGTGCATCGGCATCAGCTCGGCACGCTGTGCCGCGCGCGTGCCGTCGCGCATCGCCTTGCCGGCCGCGCGCACGGCTTTCACGATGTTCTCATAGCCGGTGCAGCGGCAGAGGTTGCCTTCGAGCCCGGCGCGGATCTCGTCGTCGCTCGGATCGGGGTTGCGCTGCAGCAGATCGACCGCGCTCACGATCATCCCGGTCGTGCAGTAGCCGCACTGCAAGCCGTGCGCCGACCAGAACGCTTCCTGCATCGGATGCAGCGCGTCGGCGTTGCCGATCCCTCGATCGTGGTGACCTCGTGGCCGCTCGCCTGCACGGCGAAGACCGTGCAGCTCTTCACCGAGACGCCGTCGAGCAGCACGGTGCACGCGCCGCAGCTCGACGTGTCGCAGCCGACGTGCGTGCCGGTCAAGTCGAGGTTGTCGCGCAGCGCGTGCACCAGCAGCAACCGCGGCTCGACGTCGAGCGACGTGCGCTTCCCGTTGACGGTGAGATCGATCTGCATGAGCGTGTCTCCGGAAAAGCGGGGGCCGCAGAGCGTACCGCATGCGACGCCGGAATCGTCCTGTGCCCGGGTCGCCACGAACCGCGACACGCTCATGCCGCAACCCGTCGACGTCGACGATCTCCGGCAGCGCCTGTTGCGGCGCCGGCTACGTCGCCGACGCCGGCCTGGCGACGGCGCTGGCGTGCGCGCGTCAGCCTGGAACGCGCCGTGCTGCTCGAAGGCGACGCCGGCGTCGGCAAGACCGACGCGGCGCGCGCGCTCGCCGAGCGTCTTCGGCGCGCAGCTGCTGCGCCTGCAATGCTACGAAGGGCTCGACCTCGCCGCCGCCGCGTACGACTGGAACTACGGCAAGCAGCTGCTGGCGATCCGCGCCGCCGAAGCGGCGCCGAGCGCGACGCCCGACCTCTACGGCGACGACTTCTTGATCCGCCGGCCGCTGCTGGCGGCGCTCGGCGCGGCGCGCGAGCGCGGCGATCGTGCTGCTGATCGACGAGATCGATCGCGCCGACGATGAGTTCGAAGCGTTCCTGCTCGAGTTTCTGGCCGATTTCGCGATCTCGATCCCCGAGCGCGGCACGATCGCCGCGGTCCATCCGCCGATCGTGGTCCTGACCTCGAACCGCACGCGCGACCTGCACGACGCGCTCAAGCGCCGCTGCTTCTACCACTGGATCGGGCACCCGTCGGTCGAGCGCGAGATCGAGATCCTCCGGCTGCACCTGCCGCGACGTCGCGCCGGCGCTCGCCGGCGACGTCGCGCGCGCCGTCGGCGGCGTTGCGCGAGCGCGAGCTGCGCAAGGCGCCGGGGATCGCGAGTCGCTCGACTGGGCGCAGACGCTCGAGCTGCTCGGCGCGGAGCGGCTCGACGCCGAGGTGTTCGAGCCGTCGCTCGGCAGCGTGCTGAAATATCCCGAGGACATCGAGCTCGCGCGCGCGTCCGCGGCGGCGATCGTCGCCGCCGCGCGGGCCCTTCGACGAGCTCGGGATGACCTGCGCGGCGTGATCGCCCGCGACGAAGCGGCCTGGCGGCCGGATTCGACCGCGCGCTGCGCGCGCGCGGCGTCGCCGCCGGGACGCGTCGCGCGCGACGTTCGCCGAGGTGCTGCGCGCGCTGCCGCCGGACTCGACCAGGCGATCGTACTGGCGCGCGCGCGCGGCGATGCTGCCGTCGATCGACGACCTCGACGCGTTTCAACGCCGCGTTCCTGGAGTTCTTCGGCTCGCTCGACGATGCCGACGCGCTGCGGCGGCTCGTGCGGACCGTCGACGCGCCGCCGCGCCGCGCGCGCGAGACGCGCCAAGCGCGAGTCGCTCCCGCCGCCGCCGTCGGAACGGCCGGCCGCGACGGCTCGCCGAGCGCGCGCCGACGCAATGGATCGTCGCGTCGAGCGACACCGGCTGACCGACAAGCCTTCGAAGAGTTCGACGACGACGAGCGCGCCGCGATGCTGCGGCTGATCGCGCGCGTGCGCGTCGCCGCCGATACCGCGCGTCGCGCCGCCGGCGCGCGCACGCGCACGGCGACCGCTTCGACTTTCGCGCGACGCTGCGCGGCGCGGCGCGCACGGCCGGCGAGCTGGTGCGGCGCCGCGCGACGCGGCGGCGGCTGCGGCTGCGCCCGCTCGTCTTTTTGCTCGACGTGTCCGGCTCGATGGCGCCGTTCGCCCGCGCGCTGCTGCAGTACGCGCGCGTGACCGCGATCGCGCGGCCGGCGGTGCGCGCGTTCGCCTTCGCGACGCAGCTCACCGACCTCACGCCGCTGCTGCGGCGCGCGAGCGACGAGCGGCTGATGGCGCGCGTCGGCGAGGCGGTGCGCGACTTCGGCGGCGGCACGCGGATCGGCGCGGCGCTGCGCGCGTTCAACGACCGCTACGCCGCAGCGCGGCGCCGCGCGCGGCGGCACGGTCGTGATCCTCTCGGACGGCTGGGAGCGCGACGATCCGGCGCTGGTCGGCACCGAGATGGCACGGCTGCGGCGGCTGGCGCGGCGGATGGTCTGGGTGAACCCGCACAAGCGCCACGCCGCGTACGAGCCGCTGGCGCGCGGGATGGCGGCGGCGCTGCCGTATCTCGACGCGTTCGTGTCGGGTCATAGCCTGCGGACGCTGGACGCCGTCGCCGACGCGATCGAAGGGAGAAATTCGTGATGACGACGTTTTGGAGACGATCGAGCGCTGGCGCGGCGAAGGCCAGCGCGTCGCGTGGCGACCGTCGTCGGGGTCGAGCACTCGGCGCCGCGCGACCCCGGCGCGATGATGGCCGTCAACGAGCGCGGCGACGTCGCCGGGTCGGTCAGCGGCGGCTGCGTCGAGTCGGCCGTCTACGAGGAAGCGCAGGACGCGATCGCGACCGGCCGCCCGCGCCTGGTGACCTACGGGATCAGCGACGCCGACGCGATCTCGGTCGGGCTGACGTGCGGCGGCACGATCCACGTGTTCGTCGAGCGGCTCGACTGGTGATCTTCGAACGCCTGGCCGAGGCGCTGCACGCCGACCGCCGGTCGCGCTCGTCACCCGGCTCGACGGCGCGCACGCCGGCGCGAAGCTGCTCGTGTTCGACGACGAGGCTGCTCGGCGATCTCGGCACGCCCGGGCTGAACGTCGCCGCCGGCGGCGAAGCGCGCGCGCTGCTCGCGGTCGGCGAGACGGCGATCCGCACGTTCGGCGAAGACGGCGAGCCGGTCGGCGTCGAGGTGCGGCTGTTCATCGCCGCGCACGCGCCGAAGCCGGCGATGTACGTGTTCGGCGCGATCGACTTCTCGCGCGCGATGGCGCGGATCGGCAAGTACCTCGGCTACACGGTGACGGTGTCGACGCGCGCCCGATCTTCGCGACCAAGCAGCGCATCCCCGACGCCGACGAGGTCGTCGTCGCGTGGCCCGACGAGTTTCTCTCGAACGCGCCGGTCGACCAGCGCACCGCGCTGATCGTGCTCACCCACGACGTGAAGTTCGACATCCCGCTGCTGCACGTCGCGCTGCGCACGGACGCCGGCTACATCGGCGCGATGGGCAGCCGCCGCACGCACGCGAACCGCATCGAGGAGCTGCGCCGCGCCGGGATCACCGAGGCCGATCTCGCGCGCATCAGCGCGCCGATCGGGCTGGACATCGGCGCGCGCACGCCGGAGGAGACGGCGATCTCGATCGCCGCCGAGATCGTCGCGTTGCGCGAGCAGCCGCCGCGGCGGCCGCCTCAGCGACGGCACGCTGCCGGTGCACAACGACCGCACGCGCGGTCGGCGCCGTGACCATCGACGACGGCTTCGACGTCGACGCGCCGCTCGACCGCGTCTGGCGCTGCTCAAGGACATCCCGCGGTCGCGACGTGCATCCCGCGCGCGGAGATCACCGAGGTCGTCGACGAGCGACCTATCGGGCGAAAGCTCGGTCAAGGTCGGCCCGGTCGAGGTGAGCTATCGCGCGACGATCACCGTCGAGACGCTCGACGACGCGGCGCACACGGCGCGTTTCACGTCAAAGGCGACGAGCGCGCGGCCGCGGCGGCGTCACCGCGACGGTCGACTCGAAGGCAACGGAGCGGACGGCGAGACCCACGTCGCGCTGCACACCGACGCGCAGATCAGCGGGATCGTCGCGACGGTCGGCGGCCGGCTGATCGAAGCGGTCGCGCAAAAGACGATCGCCGCGTTCGCAGCCAACCTGGCGAAGCTCGTCTAACCGTACCAACGTCGCACTGAAGGTCCCGCCGGGAACGGTAGAAAACGGGGTCTGCCGCCCGTGACCATATATACGATTAACCGCTTTTCCTGATCCGCGGCGGGGTAGCGCGATGAAGATCGCCGTCACCGTCAAGATCGTCCCGGATACCGCGGCCGAGAAGAAGATCGATTCCGCGACGAAGCGCCTGTTCGCACCGGGATGAACCTGGTGATGAATCCATACGACGAGTACGCGCTCGAGGCGGCGCTGCGCCTCAAGGAGCAGCTCGGCGCCGATACGACCGTCACCGTCGTGAGCATGTATCCCGAGAGCGGCAAGGAGACGATTCGCCGCGCGCTCGCGATGGGCGCCGACGATGCGTATCTGATCAGCGACGCGGCGCTCGAGGGTACCGACGCCGGGGCACGGCGTCGTGCTCGGGCGGCGCTGCGCAAGATCGGCTTCGATCTCGTCATCTGCGGAGGTCTTCCGACGACGGCACCACCGGCGCCGTCCCCGGCGGTCTGGCCGAAGATCTCGGCGTTCCGGGGATCGCCAACGTGCGCCACATCGAAGTCGGCGCAGGTGCGCTCGAAGTCGCAGTGCGAGACCGACAACGGCTATCAAGTCGTGAACGGCCCGCTGCCCGCGCTGATCAGCGTGACGATGGCGGTCGGCGAACCGCGCTATCCGTCGCTCAAAGGTATCATGGGCGCGAAGAAAAAGCCGATCACGCACCTTCACCGTCGCCGAGCTCGGACTCGCCGCGCCGCGGGCGAAGGCGAACGCCAAGACCGAGCTGCTCTCGTTCGCGCCGCCGGCCGCGCGCGGAAAGGCGCACGTCGTGACGCCCGACGACGCCGCGCAAAGGCGCGCGCACGATCTTCGAGTTTCTCAGGAAAGAAAGCTCGTCTGATGGCCGACGTTATCGTCTTCGTCGAACAGAGCGGCGGAGCACACGCGCAAGGTTACCTTCGAGCTCGCGACCGAGGCGCGCAAGCTTGCCGATATGCTCGGCGGCAAAGCCCATGCGGTCGTGCTCGGCGGCGGGCACCGCGCGCTCGCGGAGCAACTCAAAGGCTATCCGCTCGACGTCGTGCACGTGAACGACGACCCCGACGTCGACACCTATCTGGCTCGAGCCCGAGCGTCGACTATCTCGAGGCGCTCGCCCGCGAGCTGGGCCCGTCGATCGTGCTGGTCCCCAACACGATGCACGGGCAGCGACATCGGCGGCCGCGTCGCGGCACGCCTCGAAGACCGGGATCGCGGCCGACGTCACCGACCTCGAAGTTCGAAGACGGCACGGCTGGTTTGCGTTGCCCCCAACTGGGTGGCGCCTACATCACGAGTTCCGCGTTCAAGAACACCGATCACGGCGTCGTGACCGTGCGCCCGAATGCGTTCGCCGCCGTGGCCGGCGGCGGGGCGACGACGGTGCAGCCGATCGCCAAGCCCACCGGCAAGACCTATGCGGTCAAGATCGAGAGCCACGTCGAAGAGGCCGCCGCCGAGATCGGGCTCGAGGAAGCCGCGGTGATCGTCAGCGGCGGACGCGGGCTGGGCGGTCCCGAGCCGTTCGACGCGGTGCTCAAGCCGCTCGCGAAAGCCTTCGGCGGCGCGGTCGGCGCGACGCGCGCGGTCGCCGACGCGGGCTGGGTTCCCTACAGCATGCAGATCGGCCAAACCGGCAAGACCGTCTCGCCTCGCCTGTACATCGCCTTCGGCATCTCGGGCGCGATCCAGCACAAGGTCGGGATGTCGACGTCGGGGACGATCGTCGCGGTCAACCCCGACGCCGGCGCGCCGATCGGCGAGTTCGCCGACATGCTGGTCGTCGCCAACGCGCTCGAAGTCGCCAAAGCGCTCACCGCGCTCGTCGAAGCCAACCGCTCGGCCTAGCAGCGGGAACGCACGACGTGAACAGCCGGACCCTGGGCGTCGCCGGGGCGCTGTTCTACATCTTCTTGTGGGCGTCGGCGTTCGTCCCGAGCAAGATCGGCGTGCTCGGCACGTCGCCGCTGTGGTTCCTGGTCGTACGCTTCCCGGTCGCCGGGTGCTCGCGCTGGCCGTCGCGCTGCGCGCTCGGCGCCAGGTTTCCGCGCACGCGCAACGAGTGGATCGCGGTCGCCGCGCTGGGCGTGCTCGGCAACGCGATCTATCTCGGTTGCACCTACGTCGCGCTGCGCCACCTCGCGTCGGGCGTCGGCGCGATCGTCGCCTCGACGAACCCGCTGGTGCTGGCCTTGGTCGCGCCGTGGTTGCTGCGCGAACCGCTGACGCGCACGAAGATCGTGGGACTGCTGCTCGGATTCGGCGGCGTCGTCTGGATCATGGTCGTGCGCATCGGAACGGGCAGCGCGAACCCCTCGACGTCGCCCTCGCGTTCGCCGGCGTGCTCGGCAGCGTCGCGTCGACGATCGTCTTCAAGCGCTGGTGCGCGAACCTCGATCTGCGCGCGGTGAACGCGCTGCAGCTGTTCGCCGCCGGTCTCGTGCTGCTACCGCTGGCGCGCGGTCTTCGAGGGCCGCCCGCACGCGATCTGGTCGTGGGAGCTGATCGTCTCGTTCTGGTACGTCGTGCTGGTGATGTCGCTGGGCGCCTCGCTGCTGTGGTTCTGGCTGCTCACCCACGGCGAGGCTTCGCGGGTAAGCTCCGTACTTCTTTTTCACGCCCGTATTCGGGCTCGGCCTCGCAGCACTGCTGTTGCACGAACCCGTCGGCGTGCGCGACCTCGGCGGCCTCATCGCCATCGCGCTCGGCATCTCGCTCGTGCAACGAAGCTGAGGGCGACGCACCGGCTCGGGTTCAGCTACTCAGCCAGATGTAGCGGGCGACCAGCAGCGCCGCGACGAGGTAGAGCAGCGGGTCGACTTCCTTGCCGCGGCCGCTCAAGAGCTTGATCGACGCGAAGCCGATCACGCCGAAGCTCACCCCGTTGGCGATTGAGAACGTCAGCGGCATCGCGACCATCGTCAAGAACACCGGGATCGAGACGGCATAGTCGTCCCAGTCGATGTTGCGCAAACCTTGCAGCATCAACGCGCCGACCACGATCAGCGCCGGCGCGGTCGCCGCCGGCGGGACCAGCGACGCCAGCGGCCACAGCAGCGTCGCCAGCAAGAACAGCACCGCGACCGCCAACGCGGTGAGCCCGGTCCGGCCGCCCTCCTCGATGCCGGCCGCGCTTTCGATGTAGGCCGTGGTCGTGCTCGTCCCGAGCATCGCGCCGAACATCGCCGCCAAGCCGTCGGAGGCGAACGTCCGGCGCGCGCGCGGCATGTCGCCGCTGGCGTCGAGATATCCGGCCCGGCTGGCCAGGCCGACCAGCGTTCCGGTCGCGTCGAAGAAGTCGACGAAGAAGAACGTGAACACGACCGCGGCCGCACCGAGCGCGAGCGCGCCGCGGATGTCGAGCGCGCCGATCAGGCCGCTCGGCCAGACCGGCAGCGTACGATGCCGTCGGGAAACCCGGCGAACGGCGCGAGCGCTCCGTGCGCGCCGGGATAGAGCGGCGCCTGGGTCACGATTCCCAGCAACGTGGAGCCGATGATGCCGTAGACGATCGCGCCTTTGACGCGGCGAACGAGGAGCGCGGAGGTGACGAGCAGGCCGAACAGGGCCATCAGCACCGGCGGCGCGGTCAACGATCCGAGCATCACGAACGTCGCCGGGTTCGCGACGATCGCCCCCGCGTTGCGCAGCCCCAGAAACGCCAGGAACATCCCGATCCCGGCGGTCACCGCGAACTTGAGCGGATTCGGGATCGCGCGGACGACCGCTTGACGCACGCCGATGAGCGAGAGCACGACGAACAGCGCACCCGAGATGAAGACCGCCCCCAGTGCCGTCTCCCATGGGATCTTCTGCCCGAGCACGACCGTGTACGCGAAGTATGCATTGAGTCCCATCCCGGGCGCCTGGGCGAACGGATAGCGCGCGACCAGCGCCATGAGGAGGCTGCCGATCGCCGCCGCCAGTGCGGTCACGACGAGCAGCTTGGCGAAACCGTTCGGCACCACGATCGCTCCGCCGAGCACCTGCGGGTTGACGAACAGGACGTACGACATCGTGAAGAAGGTCGTCAACCCCGCGCGCAACTCGCGCGGGATCGTCGAACCGGCCTTCGTGATACCGAAGTAGCGGTCGATCATCGCCGCCGTTTCCGCTGGCGCCTACGATCGCCCCTTCGGCCTGTTAGGCGGCGCGCCTCTTCGGCGGATCGATCCTCAGCCGGCGCATCATCTGCGGGGTCGGCAGCTTGAGGTCGGTGGCGAGCCGCAGGGCGGCTAGCGCCTTCACCATCAGCCAGGTCACGTCGAGCTCGTACCAGCGCAGTCCGTGGCGGACCGAGAACGGAAACGCGTGGTGGTTGTTGTGCCAGCCCTCGCCCCAGCCCAGCAGCGCGACCCACCAGCAGTTCGTCGAGCGGTCCGCGGTGCGGAACGAACGGTAGCCGATCGTGTGCGCCGCGCTGTTCACCAGCCAGGTGAATTGGTAGACCAGGGTCAGCCGAACGAAGATCCCCACACCACCCACGACCATCCGCCGCCCGCGAAAAGCAGCCCGGCGAGGATGACGGTCAGCCAGATATGCCTGCGGTCGAGAAATGCGTAGAACGGATCGTCGACGAGATCGGGCGCATAGCGGCGGCGTTCCTCGCCGAAGATGACGTTCGGGTTGGGCATCACCATCCACATGAAGTGCGACCAGTTGAAGCCGGCGTTCGCGTCGTGCGGATCGCCTTCGGTGTCGGAGTGCGCATGATGCGCCCGGTGCGTCGCCACCCAATCGATCGGCGAACCCTGTAGCGCCAGGCATCCGCAGATCGTCGCGGCGTACTCGAGTGGCTTCCACAGCTTGAGGCTGCGGTGCGTGAGCGTGCGGTGAAAGCCCAGCGCGATCCCGATTCCGCCACTGAAGTACATGAGCACCGCCAAGACGACGAGCGCCGACCAGGAAAAGAATCCCGGCCAGAACGCGGCCAGTGCACCGAGGTGGATCAGCACCAGCACCGTGCCGGTCGCCCAATTGCCCGTTCGTGAACCCACTATAACCTCAGATTGGAGAGTAGCTCTGCGTCCGATACGACGTCATCGGCGCGTAAGGATCGCTCGAATGCACGTTTGGTCGACTCATAGCATTCGCAAGCGGCGTCGAACAATGCGTCGCGGTCACGAACGATGACGACCCCGCGACGGTAGCTGATCGCGCCCAACTGCGCGAGCGTCTCTGCCGCGACCGACACGCTGGCCCGCCGTACGCCGAGCATCGTCGCCAGAACGTCGTGCGTCAGCGGAAACTCATAACGGCCGACACGGTCGCACGTCATGAGGATGCAGCGCGCGCAGCGCGCGAGCAGGGCGTGCTTGACGTTGCACGCGGTGAACTGTTCCGCGCTGAACAAGCGAGCGCTGACGTTGCGCCGCACGATGCGGGCGAATGGGGCGCTCGAACGCAATTCGCGACGAAACGTCTCGATCGGCATCCGAACGACGCGTCCGGCGACCTGACACGACGAAGGTCGCGACGCGGTGTCGACCTCCAGCGTGGCCTCGGCTTCGAGGAAGCCCTCGCAGCCGACCGTAGCGACCTCGCAGACGTCGCCGTTGAGAAAGATCGCGAAAACCGACAGGACGGCGTCGATCGGAAAGTCGACGTGGCCGAAGCTGTCACCGCCCTCGTGCAGACCGTCGCGGCGGTTCAGGGTGCGGACGTCCATGCCTTCCGCCGTCCGCTCGCGATCGCCGTTGGGCCGAGCGTCGAGCAGGTGGTTCCCATAGAGATGAGTCGCAATCATGCGACGGGCCTTTCAGCGCCGGAGCGAATCCGTCGTGTACGCTAGCGTACCAAGAAAAGGGCCGTCAGACCCGCCTTGCGCGTAAAGAAAGGGGCGTTCTTGGCCGCTTGGGTCGCCAGGTCGGCTAGGCCGCGCCGTTCAGCGTGAGCGCGCGCTCGAACGCTTCGAAGGTGGCGATGTAGCATTCGCAGGACGCGGCGATGAGCCGCGACTTGTCGACGATCGTGACCCGGCCGCGGTGGTAGCGGATAGCCCCGGCTCTCTGCAGCGCGCCGGCTGCCTCCGACACGCCGGCACGCCGGACGCCGAGCATGATCGACAGAAACTCATGCGTGAGCGGAAACTCGTCGGAGCCGACCCGGTCGTGGGTCATCAGCAGCCAGCGCGCGCAGCGCTGCTGGACGGAGTGCGAGAGGTTGCACGAGACGAGCTGTTCTGCCGTGAAGAGCCGTGCGCCGACGCTGCGTTGCGCAAGCTCCGAAAGCCGGCCCTTCGTTGCCATCGCACGCTGGAAATCGTCGATCGGCACGCGCACGACGTCCCCGGCGACTTGGCAGAACACGGTGCGGCGCCATTTCAACTCGGAGACGACGGGTTCGATCGGTACGAATCCTTCTCGTCCGATGACGCCGACTTCGTTGGTATCCCCGTTCTCGAAGACGACCACGACCGACATCAGCGCCCCGGTCGGAAAATCGGCGTGGCTCAGTCCCGATCCGGGCAGCGGCTCCGCGTCACGGCGCTCCAGGTGGACCGTTTTGCTATCGCGGAGCAGCGTGCGACGTTCAACGTCAGTAAGCGCGTCGAGGACGCGGTTTCCGCCTGCATAGTCTGAAACGAGACCCTCATTCTGCTGAGCCGACACGGCGCAGGCGAAATATATTGTCCCCCAACGTACCATGGAATGCTCGTCGGGTCCGTACGACAACGTACGAATGGAACACCCATGCCGGATGCCTTCGCTCACTCGAGCGTTGACGTCGTCGAATCAGCAATAATCGCGCAAGAGTGTGACGGCTATGCGGTTCTTTATCGCCGCCGGCCTCGGTCGCCGGTGTTTTGTCGTTCGTGACGAGGTGATGGACTTGGTTGACGATCCGCGCGGCGACGATGAATGCGTCCGGGGTCGCAAAGTTGTGGATCGCCCGGAGCGAAGCTGCCTCCTGAGCCACGTGAAGATCGATCGGCAGAAGCGCAAAGTTGGGAGTACCCCAGCCGGCGTCGAAGAGCGCCCGCGCAGCGGCAACACGACCAATAGCGATCGATTCTTGACATAACGCGATATATCGTCTAATATCGCGCTCCACATGCTGCTCCCCACCCGTTCACATCGCTTGGGCGCGGCGCTTTCGGACGAGGCCGGCGCCTCCGCCGACCGCATCGATCGCGATGTCCGGCTCGCCCTCAGCGGCGTCCGCCGCGGCTTGCGACCCGTTCCTCGCCGAGAATCCCGACCTCGGCAGGAATCGCGCGCTCGCGCGTCACGCCTAATCGCCAGAATGGTTGCTGCCACACCGCGTGTCCCTGCCGCAGCCGCGGCGGGCGGGCGCGGAGAGATGCTGATCGCGATCACGGTCATGCTCGGGATGATCATGGCGATCATCGACGCGACGATCGTGAACGTCGCGCTGGACAACATCGCCGGAAATCTCGGCGCGTCGCTGGACGACGTCGCCTGGGTCGCGACGGGCTACATTCTGGCGAGCATCATCACGATGCCGCTGAACGGCTGGCTCACGGCCTACTTCGGCCGCAAGAACTACTACGCGTGGTGTATCGTCATCTTCACCGTCGCCTCGGTGCTGTGCGGGACGCCGACCAGCATCTGGCAGCTCGTCTTCTACCGCGTCCTCCAAGGCTTCGGCGGCGGCGCGCTGCAGCCGACCGCGCAGGCGATCCTGTTCGAAACGTTTCCGCCCAACCGCCGCGGCAGCGCGATGGCGTTCTTCGGGATCGGCGTCATGGCCGGGCCGGCGCTGGGGCCGATCATCGGCGGCTACATCGTCGACAACGCGACCTGGCCGCTGATCTTCTTCATCAACCTGCCGATCGGGATCGTAGCCTGCTGATGACGCTGGCGAACGTGCCGGACGCGCGCCATCTGGAACGGCCGAAGGCGCGGCTGGACGTCTTCGGGCTCAGTTCTGTTGACACGCCGGGCTCGGCGTCGCTGCAGTACGTCCTGGAGCGCGGCCAACACGACGACTGGTGTCGTCCGGTCTCATCGTCGGGCTGACCGCGTCGCTGCGATCACGCTGCCGTGGTTCCTGCTGAGGATGCTGCGCGCGCGCTACCCGCTGGTCGACCTGCGCGCCTTTCGCTTCCGCAGCTTCACGGTCGGCAACTGCTGCTGTGCATCGTCGGCTTCGGCCTGTTCGGCACGAGCCTCATCATGCCGCTGTTCTTTCAGACGATCATGGGGATGACGGCGTACGGCACGGGCCTCGCGCTGCTGCCCGGCGCGATGGCGACGGCGGTTGCGATGCCGATCGTCCCGCGGCTCATGCGGATCATCGACACGCGGTGGCTGCTCACGGCCGGCGCGCTGCTATTCGCGTGGTCCTGCTGGGCGCTGGGCGGGCTCAACGACGTCGCCGGCTACTGGGACGTGTTCTGGCCGCGGCTGGTACAAGGAGCGGGGCTCGGCCTGCTCTTCGTTCCGCTGACGACGGTGATGCTCGGCCCAGGTACCGCGCAACGAGCTCGCCAGCGCAACCGGCGTCTCGATGCTGTGCGCCAGCTGGGCGGCAGCCTCGGAATCGCGATCCTGACGACGCTGCTCGCGCGCGAAACCGCCATCGCGTGGTCGGCGCTCGCGAGCGGCGTGCAGCACGCCTACGGACAATCGGTCGGCGACGCTCACCGGCCTCGTCGCGCGCAACTCGAGCGTCATCGCCTACGACTATCTCTTTCGCATCTCGGCGTTCGTCTTCTTGGCGAGCGTGCCGCTGATGTGGCTGCTCAAGCGCTACGACGCCACCGCCGGCACCACCAGCTCGGCGCCCGCCGTGCCGGCAGACTGAACACTCGAAGCGCTGGCATCCGGCGCGCTGCTGCCTTTTCACAGAGCTTTGCTCAGAGAGGGCAAGCTGAACCCCGCATAGCCGACGTCGCGCTCGTAGGCGCGCTTTCTGTTGCAACGCGCCGCCGCGAGCAGTGCATCCATTGGTCGGTCGTTGCGCCGAGGCGCCTTCATGCAGCCTCCCATGTTTCGCGAAACGCAAACATCCCGACGACGGTATGGACTCTGTCATCGGGATGCCGTACTTGGTGGAGCTGCCGGGGAGCCGCCCCCCGGGTCCGAAAAGCCGGACCGCCGCTTTCTCCAGGCTCAGCACCGATTTTGTCTTAGACGCGCCCGCTTCTCGGTACAGGAATCAGTCGCGCCGCAGTTCCGGTTGAGTTTCGGATGCCTCTCGGAACGGTCTCCGCATCCTAGCCGAACTTGTTGACCGCCTGGGGGACGGCTTCGGCAACCTCCCCCGGACGGTGACTGCTAACTAGAAGTTAGGCAGCCAGAGCGTATTCGTTGTTCGCGTGTAAACGCTTGTGATCGTTTTAGGAGGGCTCACAACTCCGCCTGCTTACGTCGGCCACGGATCTCTCCGTCGAGACTACTCAGCCCCTCGAGCGAGTCCGGTTGGACCAGCGCCTACTATAACACGGGCCGGAAGAGGCGGTTCCGACGGGTCGAGCGCGGGGTCTTGGAGGCCGCGGCGGCGCGATCGAGCCGAAGCCGTCGCGTCGCAGCAGCGCGGCGAGTTCGCGCTTGATCGACGTCACCAGCGCCGTTCCGGCGTAGATCAGCCCGGTGTAGAGTTGCACGGCGCTCGCGCCGGCGCGAATCTTCGCATACGCGTCGGCGCCGCTCGCGATGCCGCCGACGCCGATCAGCGTGACACGGCCGCCGGTAAGCTCGCGCACGCGCGCGAGCATCGCGGTCGACGCCGCGAACAGCGGCCTGCCCGACAGGCCGCCGGCCTCGCGCGCGTTCGCGCCGCGCAGTCCGGCGGGGCCGTTCGCGGGTGGTATTCGCGACCGCGATCCCGTCGATCCGCGCGTCCAGCGAGCGTCGCGACGAGCCGCTCGACCAGCGCCTCGTCGACGTCCGGCGAGAGCTTCGCGACCAGCGCCGGCCGGCTCGCCCCCAGTCGATCTCGGCCAGCCGCGCGAGCAGATCGGCCAGCCGCGCCGGATCGAGGAACACCAGCCCGTTGGCCGTGTTCGGGCACGAGATGTCCAGCGTCAGATAGTCCGCGTCGGGCCGAACCGTTGCGCCAGCGCGACGAAGTCGGCGGCCGGATCGGCGCTGTCGGCGTTGGAGGCGAGGTTGATCCCGAACCCGATCGCCGGCCGCCCGGTGCGGCGCAGCCGCCGTTCGACCGCATCGGCGCCGTCGTTGGGAAAGCCCAGCCGGTTGATCACGGCCCCGTCGTCCGGCAGCCGGAACACGCGCGGCCGCGGGTTTCCGCGCTGAGGGCGCGGCGTCACGCCGCCGATCTCGACGAAGCCGAAGCCGTGCGCCGCCATCTGGTCGTGGACGCGCGCGTTCTTGTCGAAGCCTGCCGCCAGTCCGATCGGGTTCGTCAGCGCCCGGCCGAACAGCGTGGTCGCGAGGACCGGATCGTCGCCGCCCGGCTGGCCGGGGACGAGCCCGGTCTCGAGCGCGCACAGCGTGAACTCGTGCGCGTCCTCGGGGTCGAGCGCGTGCAGGAACGGCTTGGCCAGCCAGAACGGATCGAACAAGGAGCTCAGCGAGGCCGCGGCTCGTCCGCTCCGCGCGTGAGCACGAGGAGAATCCACGAGACGATGGCCATGACGATCGCGCCCCAGAACGCGGGCCAGAAGCCGTCGACGTACAGCCCGACGTGGAGCGCGCCCACCAGCCAGAACAACAAGCCGTTGATCACGAACGTGAAGAGCCCGAGCGTGACGATCTCGAGCGGCAGGCTGATGATGATCAGGATCGGCCGCAGGATGGCGTTGACGATGCCGAGGATCAGCGCCGCGATCAGCGCGCCGACATGCCCGAGACGTGGATGCCGGGCACGACGTAGGCGACCGCGATCAGTGCGATCGCGTTGACGATGAGCCGAATCAGGAATCCCATGCCGGCCCCGTTCCCGCCAAAGGCAGGGCCGCCCCGCTCGGTGGAGCAGGGGCGGTTCAGGGCTCAGCGCGAGCGGTCAGCGATGAGGATGATCGTCGTGCCGGGTGTTGTCTTGTTTGCGCTGTTGTCCGGTTCGGATAGTAACCGCCGCGCTCGGGCGGCGCCACGTAGTCGCGGCCGCGGAACTGGCCGCCCTGGTAGGTGTCGCGGATGTGAATGTTGTTGTAGACGCGCGCGCCGCCGACCCAGCGGTATCCGCCGCTGAAGTAGTTGCCGTGCCACCAGCCGGCGTTGCCGAAGAAGAATCCCAGGCTGATCGACGGGCCGTAGTAGTTCCACGGATGGCCGCCGTACCACGGCACGCCGCCGTAGTACGTATACGGCGTGTCGATTTCATTGGCGGCGAGACTACGGGCCGGAGTTGTAGCCCAGGATGCTCACGACCATGCCGGGCTCGAGCGTGATGCCGGTCGGGTTGATGATCGTGCCCTGGTGGAGCTGGACGTTGTCGACGTACCCCTGCTCGTCCCGCACTTGAAGATGTACCGCCGTCGAAGTTGACGATCCGGCCGTGGACGTTCTCTTCGCCGTTGGCGTACGACGGTTGCCCCTGCGCATACGAAGGCACGTCCTGTGCCTGAGCCGCCAGCGGCACCGCGAAGGTGAGGGCCGCCAGGGCGGCCAGAAGTGGTTTGATCATGCACCCTAATTAACGCTCCTGACAGGCCCGGGAATGCTGATAAATTCCTTAGAGTCTCGGGAGAAACCCGCCCGCGCCCGCGTTCCCGGGCGGAGGAAGCTGTCAGTTCGCGTCAGCCGCCCAGCGCGGCCTTCACCTGTGAGGCCAGCGCCGGGGTCATCCCCTTGACGGCGGCGATCTCGTCCACGTCCGCGCGCTGACGCGCGCCGACAGAGCCGAAGGCGTGATCAAAAGGCGCCTCTTGCGAACCGGGCCGACACCGGCGAGCGTGTCCAGTGCCGACCGCGTCATCGCCTTCCCGCGCCGTTTGCGGTGATACTCGATCGCGAAACGGTGCGCCTCGTCGCGGATCCGCATCACGAGGTGCAGCGCCGGGGAGTTCGGCGGCAGGACGATCGGCTCGCGTTGCCCGGGACGAAGAGCCACTCGTGCTCCTTCGCGAGCCCGGCAACCGGGATGCCCCACATGTCGATCTCCTCCAGCACCTCGACGACCGCGTTCAGCTGGCCCTTTCCGCCGTCGATCAGCAGCAGGTCGGGACGATCATGGAACCGTTCGCGCTTGCGCGCCTGCGCTTCGAGCGCCGCTGCTCGCGACGTCGGCTCTCGGCGCACCGGCGGTTGGTCCGCTCTGCCAGGTAACGCAGCCGCCGGCGCAGCGTCTCCTCCATCATGGCGAAATCGTTCGCACCTGCGTCGTCCTGGATGTGGAAATGCCGGTAGTCGCTCTTTCTTCGGCCGCCCTTCGACGAAGACGACCATCGACGCGACCGGGTTGGTCCCCTGGATGTTCGAGATGTCGTAGCACTCGATGCGGTGCGGCGGCTCCGGCAGATCGAGCGCCGCGGCCAGCTCCGTGAGCGAGCGCGCCGACGCGGTCTCCTGCAGCTCCTGATGGGCCAGAAACGCGCGGAGGTTCTGCTCCGCGTTTTTGCTGCACGAGCCGCAGGTACTCGGCGCGCGTCGCCGCGCTGCGGCTCGAGGACGCGCACGCGCTGAGCCTTGATCTCGGTGAGCCATGCCTCGATCACCCCCACATCGCGGGGCAGCGCTTCGACGAGCATCTCCTTGGGGATGGCGGCTTCGACGCCGCGCGCGCCGGCGCGCGCGCGCCTTCTGGGCGACCGGCGCCTGCTGTTCGCGCGCCGCGCGCAGCGCCAGCGGCGAGCCGTGCGCTCCGCGCGAACGCGGCGTCCATCCGAAGTTTCCGGTGCGCGCCGTATAGAACTGCTTGAGGAACTCCGAGAAGATCTCCGCGTCGCTACGCTCGGCCGTCCCTTCGAGGATGAAGTACTCCTGGCCGATCAGCTTGCCGTCGCGCACCATGAACACTTGCATGCACGCTTGGCCCTGCGCGCGCGCGAGCGCCATGAGATCGATGTCGATGCGCGAGCGCCACACGACCTTCTGCGCCTCGATCATGCGGCGCACCGCGATGATGCGATCGCGCAGCCGCGCCGCGGCCTCGAAGTTGATAGTGCTCGGCGGCGTCGCTCATCTCGCGCTGCAGGCGCTCGATGCAGCGGATCGTAGTGACCTTCGAGAAAGAGCACGACCTCGTCGACCAGCGCGTCGTATTCCGTCTTCGGACTGGTAGCCGACGCACGGCGCCAGACAGCGCTTGATGTGGTACTGCAGGCACGGCCGCTTGCGCTTTCCGTCGATCGGCTCGCGGCAGGTGCGCAGCGGAAAGACGATCCGGACGAGGTCGATCAGCTCGCGCAGGCCGTGCGCGTTGGTGTACGGGCCGAAGTAGCGCGCGCCGTCGTCCTTCACCACGCGGGTGAACAGGACGCGCGGAAACGGCTCGTTCGTCACCTTGAGATACGGGTAGCGCTTGTCGTCGCGCAGCCGAACGTTGAACGGCGGCTGGTGCCGCTTGATGAGGTTCGCTTCGAGGATCAGCGCCTCGACCTCGTTGGTCACCACGATCGTGCGCACGTCGGCGACGCGCTCGACCATCTTCGCGTGCGGTACGGGTGCGCGGCGGAGTCCTGGAAATACGAGCGCACGCGGTTGCGCAGCGAGACGGCCTTGCCGATGTACAGGATGCGGCCGTCCGCGCCGATCATCATGTAGACGCCGGGCAGGTCGGGGAGTTGCGCCAGCGTCCGTTCGAGCCGGTCGGGTTCGGCGGCCCATGGCGAGCGGTTGCCGCACTAAGGCTGCGACGTCGGCCGGTGCGCCTTCTTCTTGCGGGCGCGCACACAGCGACGAACGCGCCACGACGACGCACGACCAGCACCGCGACGATCAGAGAGCGCCGCCTTGTGCAGCGATCGGCGACGATCGCGTCGAGGTTGTTGCCGGCGACGTTGCCGAGAAACGACAGGCCGAAGCAGAAGATCGCCGAACCGAGCAGCGTGTAGGGGAAGAAGTAGCGCTTCTGCATCCGCGAGATGCCCGGCCGGCAGCGCCGAGAAGCCGCGCACGAACGGGATGAAGCGGCACCAGAAGACCGTCGCCCGGCCGTAGCGCTCGTAGAAGGCGTGCACGCGATCGTACTCGTGCTGCGGAAGCGGATGTACTTGCCGTACCGGGGACGAACGGCAGGCCGCCGTAATAACCGACGGGTACAGGATGATTGCGCCGACAGCTCGCCGAGCGTCGCGACCAGCGCCGACGCGATCCAGCCGGCAGCGGTCCGACCGCGGAAGTGACCTTGCGCGGCGAGGCCGCCGGCGGTCGGAACCACGACCTCGGCGCCGGCCGGCATCCGAGATTGCCGAGGAGCACCACGACGAACAGCCCGGCGTAGCCGAAGTGGACGACGAGGTCGTGCAGAGACTGGGTCAAGTGTTCCATGCGCGCCTCAAGGATGTCGGCTGCGAGCCCGCCGCCTTCGGCGCGAATCGCTTCGAAGCAGTCGATCGGCTCGATTTCGCGGTCGCCGGCGCAGCCGCTCGGCGATCTCGACGATCTTGCGCACGCGAGGCGTGACGAGGATCCCTTCCCAGGTGCGGCCGTCGCCGGTGCCGAGCGCTCGCTTGCACCTCGGCGTGGACGTCGGCCGGCTCGACGCCTTCCGCGGCGAGCCGCGCGTCGACCGCGCCGTCGTGCTCCTCGAGCAGCGCGTAGCAGCATGTGCTCGACTCCCACGTAGTAGTGGTTGTGGTTCCGGCACTCTTGCTCCGCCGCACGGAGTACGCGCCGGGCGGCCGGACTGAAACGTGAGAACAACGGCGGCCCGGTGGGAACGGCCGGATGCCGGAGGAGATGGTCGGGGCGGCAGGATTTGAACCTGTGACCTCTGCGTCCCGAACGCAGCGCTCTACCAAGCTGAGCTACGCCCCGTGCCGGCCTTCAGGACCAAAACCCCCGAATTCTGAGACGCGGGGACCTCTCCTGCCCGTGCGGGAACGCCGGGCGCGGTACCGAAAGCTCCGAGACTCGCCCCATGAGATATCTGATCGTCGGCTGCGGGCGCGTCGGCTCGACGCTCGCCAAGCTGCTCGTCGCCGACAAGCACGACGTCGTCGTCGTGGATGAGAACCCCGCCGCGTTCAAGCGGCTGGGTAATCGTTTCGCCGGTCAGGTCGAGGTCGGAACCGGGATCGACTACGATGTGCTCAAGCGCGCCGGCGCCGAACGCGCCGACGGCTTCGTCGCCGTCACCGACGGCGACAACCGCAACGTCATGGCCGCCCTGATCGCCCAGAAGATGTTCCGGATCCCGAAGATCGTCGCGCGCATCTACGATCCGCCGCGCGGCCAGCTGTACCGCGAGCTGGGGATCGAGACGTTCTCGCCGACGACCATCGGCGCGCAGATCATCCGCGACCGGCTGCAGGACGTCGCCGTACGCGTCGGTGCCCTCGTTCGACTTCGGCAAGCTCTCGTCGCTGGTCGCGACCGTGACGCGCACGCAGGCGGGCAAGCGGGTCGCGCGACGTCGAGATCGACGGCAAGCTCCGCATCGCCGCGATCCGGCGGCTCGGCAGCGTCAGCATCCCCGCGCCGGCCGACGTGCTGACCGAGGGCGACGAGATCAACGCGATCGTCTCACCCGACGCGCTCGCCGCAGTTCGCCGCGCGCCTTCGCGTCGGCGCGGCCCGAAGCGCGGCTCACGCGCGCTAGCGGCAGCTGATGTTCATCTTGATCGTCGGCGGCGGCAAAGTCGGCACGTATCTCGCGCGCGGCCTCATCGAAGCAGCAACACGAAGTCGTCGTCATCGAAAAGGACGCGCGCAAGGCGCAGATGATGACGAACCTGCTGGAGACCGACGTCGCGATCGTCGGCGACGGCTGCGATCCCAACGTGCTGCATGCAGGCCGGCGTCGCAGCGCGCCGACGTCGTCGTCGCCGACACCGGCGACGACGAAGACAACCTCGTCGTCTGCATCATCACCAAGAAGCATTCGCAGCGCGCGCTGCATCGCGCGCGTCAACAACCCGAAGAACAAGCTGATCTTCGAGTCGCTCGATGCCGACCGGCCCGTGACGCGTCGATCTCGTCGACCGAGATCATCCTCGACATGATCGACGAGCGGGTGAACGCCTGCGACTCTCGAACCGCTCGCGCGGGTGCGCCGACGGCGACCTCGAGCTGGTGCAGCTGCGGATCGCCGACGATTCGCCGGCGCGACGGCAAGCGCATCGCCGACGTCGCGCTGCCGCGCGGCAGCGTGATCGTCGCGGTCGACCGCGGCGGCGGCGACGTCCTCGTCCCCAACGGCGACACCACGCTGCAGCGCGGCGACGACGTGATCGCGATGATCAAGCGCGACACCCGCCTGGACGTCTGCGCCGCCCTCGTCGGCTGACCGCCTTCCAGGGAGGCAGGACTACGGCGTTATACTACCTCCACGGGTCAAGCGGACCTGTTGCTCGCCCTTCGGCCGTTTGGGTGAACGCGCTATGTCGAGATATTTCTTGTTCTCACAACAACGTCCGTGATGGCAATGACACTTTACGAGCTTGACGAGCTCTGGGTGCAGCATCAGCTTGGCGCTAAGCGCGCTGCCGGCGGTCGCGCCGCGCTGGGCGGCTTTCTCTATGAGCTCTACGTCTCTCTCGACACCTTTTTTTCAGATGTCATAAGCGGTCAGCGCGAGGCCCTATACGTTTTCGATCATCTCAGCGATTTGGCACGTACCTCGGGAGACTTCGTCTCTGACTCAGGTGAAGTCTTCCTCAAACAGAGCGAGGTCGAGATCTGCTGTAGCGGAAGCTGATCCGTTTACCGTTTTCTCCAGGACATGGATCCAGGCGATCGCACAACGTGTACGCTTCCAAGTTGTGTCGCGCCGTCCGCCGCCCGCCCGTTATCAAGACTTTTCTGCACTTAGTCCCGGCGTTCGGCTTCGGCAAGTCTGACAGCGACGAATGGAATCTTCTTAAGCGGTCCGGCCACCGGAAACATTTGTCACCCCACGATTGCATCACGATGCTCCTCTGGCCCATTCGCGCACTCCCTCGCTTTCATCCTGAGCTTGTCTCGCAATACTGTTCCGCCGCCTTGGGGAAAGTACCCACGCAGGCGGCGGCGGATCACCCAGAGAGTTGGTCGAGGAACTGATCGCCGCCTTTCATGGTGCCGAAGGATGCGGCTGCCCTGCATTCGCTCTACTCGGTCCTCGAGCTTTGCCCCTGCTCGAGGAGGAGACGCGGCGCATTCTCCATTGCGAACGCGTCCGTCTAACCAACTATCCGAAAGGTCACTTCATGGAGCGTCCAGCCATGCTGGAGCGCATTTTGCGAGGTCCGAGCAGGCATCGACGCTACAAACGCAAACTCGGATGGCCGCGTGGTCCCGGTCTTCTGGATTGTCGGTTCTTCTCGCGTCGGGAAGGCGCCTGATATTGCAGACAATGCGTCAACTCCTGATGCTTTCGTATGTTCGCGGCGCAAACTTCCTTGCGGAGTTTGCGACGAGCATCCACGATGTATTGCTTGCAATGGGTGGACAGCGCAGATCGAAGCAATAGTGGTCGTCGACGATCTCTATCCACCAAACGGGCGGCAGCCGGCTGTGTGGAGCAACATATTTCAACTCATACTTCGCGCTAAGTGGCAACGTCTTCCCTGGATCCTAACATGTCGTCAACGGAGCAACTTGCGGCTTTCAAGGTAATTGCAGCTGATCATCGGGAAATCGCCGATAGAGTGATTGAGATCCCGGCGATGGACCTCGATGAGCAACGGAAATACCACAAGAGCTGGTACGTCGAATACACTCAAACCCCGTTGCATTTGTCGATACACCATGTGCTTGTCATCGCCGCCTGGTCGTACAAGTTCGTCGTCGCCGAAGCCAGGCCTGTGCCCTTTTCGCTTCGCTTATCCCAGCGCTTCGCGAGCTTGGAATTCAGAGCGCGGGCAACGCAGCATTCACTCGAGAAACCGATGCGATTGGTCGCGCCCTGCACGCTGTTCGCATCAAAAGAGCGAGGACTGCAAACACTGATCTCCGAGCAGGCCTTTGTTTTCGCCTAATAGGGCAGACGTGCAGGCCTGGACGATTCTTCCACCCGAAAATTCCGGGCACCTATATCTATGACGCGATGGTGCCGCTCTTTACGATGCCTCTACGCGCGGCGATGACTTGGCGCGCGTATTAGGTGCTTCGCTTCTCGAATGAGCGCGAGCACCGCATTCCTCGATTGGCTGAAAGCAGTGATTCGCGACTCGACCAAGCGACATACGATGCGACATTGCAGAGTATTTGGCCAGTATTTCGCGAGCACGGTGCCGCGGATAGCGCGCGCACGTCGCTGCGGCGATGGCGCGATTGCATCCGTCTAAGCGCCTCGATCTTCGCATGACGCCAGCGAAAATTGCGCCTTCATATGCGCTGCCGAGCTCAGGACAACCGGTGGCAACGCAGCATTTCGAAGTCGTTTAGCACGACGCTTCCTCGTTGAAGCGCGACAAGCTCTACGATGACAGCATCGAGAAGCTCGAGCGGTATCGTCACTCCGCTAGTTGGAACTATGTTTGGCAGCGTCTCTGGCGGCACAAGATTCGGGACGAATCGCTCATCGGCCTCGCGTACTCCTCAGCTCAAAGCGGCACCCGTCGCATCCAGGATGGTCTTTCGTTCGACAAGGGCTCTACGACGCAGGCATGAGAAGCGATAATCTGGTCTCGCTGACGCTTAAACTATACCGGTTCAAGCAGAAAGCCGTGCCGACGTGCCGGTGTGGAAAAAGGTTATGGCAGCGCAACCGCCTCCAACTTCGACCGTACTATTTTCATTGATCGGCTTGCGCACGCGAAACCCTTACGACATGACGTTAGGCATCGAGCGGCTAGTACGTTGGCTGGCTTACGTGAAGTCGCCGCCGGAAGTACTTTTCAAGGCGGTCGTCGCCGATCTGCGGAAGGAGTTAGTTGGCCCTATCTTGGCGCGCACTGGTCGATGAGTTTCCTGAGGAGAAAGAGCTCCCAGCTGAAAGTAGGTCGCACTTGGTTGACTGGTCGCAAAGGCACGCCGGAGTGGTCATATGTCTGGCGAAGGTTGCTGGATGGGATTTTATGACTCCGCTTTGTTGTTCAATCGGCGTCGAGTCAGCTGACGACCATGTGGACGTTCCGGCCTGGTTGATTGTTCTCAAACCGGCCCCGTTGACGCGAACACAGAGTACACGGCGGAGTTGCTGAGGCGAGGATGGCTTTGGTTGGAAAGACGAGACGACAAACCGGTTGGCCGCACGTTTGGGGCCGGTTGTTGCGCTCTAAGTATAATCTCGACGAACTTTTGCCATTAGGACGCACGTGGCTGGAGGGCAAGAAGGGATCTCCGGTTGGAACCTGGTGTGGAGCGACTTAATGGCGAGCAAATTCGATCTAGATCGAATCTCGGAGGTTGGGACGAAGTGGCTCGCATTGAGGGAAGAAGCGACGAATGCTTCCTCGTCGCACTCTCGCCTCATCGCTGAGGCCTTTTCGAAGACCAGATGCTTACCGCCTGATGCATTTGCTCGCGGACGTCGCGATGAGCCCGAATGGCCCCGACTAACGGCAACGCCTCCTCGGCGGATCGTCAGCTATCAATTCTTGGGCCTCGGGTGCGATTGGCTGGGCGGACATGAAAATCGTCCTGAGTGGCCGTATATCTGGCTAAAGCTTTTCGCTTTGGAATTCGAGCGGAATACCCTAAAGGCTTTGGGACTCGAGTGGCTCGAAGGCCGGGAAGATCGGCCAATGTGGGCGTTGATCTGGCATACATTGTTCGAGTCGAACTACGCAGCGGCGAGCGTCCTCTCCCGTGGGCGTGACTGGCTACGAGGACGCGAAGATCACCCAGCCTGATGCGCATTCGCAGGAGTTGGTCGATGCGAACTTTGAGTCGACAGCCTGTTGCCCTTCGCGACCTAATGGACAAAGGGGCAAAGAATTCGCATCAGTTGGCCGATGTCAGAGCCGTCGAAGCACAATATGACGGTGAGGATAGCTCACGATGACGGTGAGGAGCTCACGACGGCGGTGAGGAGCTTCAGCCCTGCATCTCGCGGGCGACTTTGGCGCCGCTGTGGCCGACGAGGAAGTCGAAGTCGGCGCCGCGCTCGGCGCCGAGCACGTGCTCGGTGTAGAGCTTCGCGTAGCCGCGTTCGAAGGCCGGCGGCGCCGGCGTCCAGGCGGCGCGGCGGCGGTCGAGCTCGGCTTCGTTCACGAGGAGGTCGAGCCGGCGATTCGGGACGTCGAGCTCGATGAGATCGCCGGTCCGCACCAGCGCCAACGTGCCGCCGACCGCGGCTTCGGGCGACGTGTGGAGCACGACGGTGCCGTACGCGGTGCCGCTCATCCGCGCGTCGGAGATGCGCACCATGTCGGTGATGCCGCGCGCCAGCAACTTGGGCGGCAACGGCAGGTTCCCGGTTTCGGGCATCCCGGGATAGCCGCGCGGTCCGGCGCCCTTGAGCACCAGCACCGAGTTCTCGTCGACGTCGAGATCGGGGTCGTCGATGCGTGCCTTGAAATCTTCGATGCTCTCGAAGGCGAGCGCGCGGCCGCAGTGCACCAGCAACGACGGCGTCGCCGCCGACGGTTTGATCACTGCGCCGGCGGGCGCGAGGTTTCCGTGCAGCACGGCGATCCCGGCCCGCTCCTTCACCGGCGCGTCGAACGTCCGAATCACCTCACGGTTCCAGCAGGGTGCGTCGGCGGTCATCTCGCCGATCGTCTTGCCACTCACCGTGAGCGCATCGCGATGGATGCGTTCGCCCAGCTCGCGCACGACCGCCGGCACGCCGCCGGCATAGTAGAAATCTTCCATCAGGAACCGTCCCGACGGCTGCAAATCGACCAATAGCGGCAGGTCGTGTCCGAGCCGGTCGAAGTCGTCGAGCGCGAGCGGAACGCCGGCCCGTCCGGCGATCGCGAGCAGGTGGACGACGGCGTTGCTCGAGCCGCCGATCGCCGCGTTGACCCGGATCGCGTTCTCGAACGCGTCGCGGGTGAGGATCTTCGACATGCGCAAATCCTCGCGCACCATCTCGACGATGCGACGGCCGGACAGCTGCGCCAGCGCGTAGCGGCGCGAGTCGACCGCGGGGATCGCGGCGTTGCCGGTCGGCGCGATCCCCAGCGCTTCGGCCATGCTGGCCATCGTGGACGCGGTCCCCATCGTCATGCAATGCCCGTTGCTGCGCGACTGGCCGGCCTCGGCCTCGAAGAAATCGTCCCAGCTCTTCTTCCCGCCGCGCACCTCCTCGGAGAATTGCCAGACCATCGTCCCGGAACCGATGTCGCCCCCGCGGTACTTACCGTTGAGCATCGGGCCGCCGGTGACCATGATCGCCGGCAGGTCGACGCTCGCGGCTCCCATGAGCTGCGCCGGCGTCGTCTTGTCGCACCCGCTGAGCAGCACCACGCCGTCGATCGGGTTCGCACGGATCGACTCCTCGACGTCCATGCTCATCAGGTTGCGGAACAGCATCGTCGTCGGACGCATGTAGGTCTCGCCCAGCGAGATCGTGGGAAACTCCAGCGGCCAGCCGCCGGCCTCCCAGACGCCGCGCTTCACCGACTCGGCGACGCGCCGCAGGTGCACGTTGCAGGACGTCAGCTCCGACCACGAGTTGCAGATCCCGATGACCGGCCGGCCGTCGAAGACGTCGGGCGCGAAGCCTTCGGCCCGCATCCAGCTGCGATGGATGAAACCGTCGCGATCGCGCTTGCCGAACCACTCTGCGCTGCGAAGATGCGGCGCGCTGCCGTTCTCGGACACGGAAAACCCTCACCGGAAGCTGAACTGAAGAGAAATGCATTACCACCGCCGCTCGAAACTCCTGGCCCGATGAATCAGCTCGACTTGCGCGGCCGAACGGCCGTCGTCACCGGCGGTGCGTCGGGGATCGGCCTCGCGATTGCGCGGCGGATGGTCGCCTCCGGCGCGCTGCTGAGCTTGTGGGACGCGCGCGCCGAGACGCTGGGCGAAGCGACCGCCACGCTGGGCGGAGCGCACACGCAGGTGCTCGACGTGCGCGACTACACGACGGTCGAGGCGGCACGCGACGCAACGCTGCGCGCGCTCGGGCGGATCGACGTGCTGGTCAACAGCGCGGGGATCACCGGGCCGAACGCGCTGACCTGGGAGTACCCGCTCGACGGCTGGCGCGACGTCCTCGACGTCAACCTGACGGGCACGTTCCACTGCTGCCGCGCGCTCGCCGCTCCGATGCGCGCGGCCGATTACGGCCGCATCGTCAACATCGCTTCGGTCGCGGGCAAGGAAGGCAACCCCAATGCGAGCGCCTACAGCGCGTCCAAAGCCGGCGTGATCGCGCTGACGAAGTCGCTCGGCAAGGAGCTCGCGCAAACCGGCGTGCGGGTCAACTGCGTGACGCCCGCGGCCGTCGAGACCCCGATGTTCGCGCAGATGACGCAGTCCCACATCGACTACATGAAGTCGAAGATCCCGATGAATCGCTTCGGCACGCCCGACGAGATCGCGGCGCTGGTGACCTGGCTGTGCACCGAGGAGTGCTCGTTCTCGACCGGCGCCGTGTTCGATCTCTCCGGCGGCCGCTCGACATACTGAATCGACCCTAGCCGTCGGACCGTGTGCGCGTGATGGGGAGGCGAACCACCCTTCTGGAGATGACGCGCACGATGACTCCCACGCAATGGCCGGGGCTCGGCCCGGCCGTCGACTACTCATCGCTCGACGGCGGCGACGGCATCCGTTCCGCCTTCGGCCAAGGCAACGATCCGTTCGCCCCGGCGGCGACCCCCGACGGCGTCGGCCGTCCCTGGTGGACCTGCGGCACGAGCGCGGGGAACGGCGCGACCGCCGGAACCGGGGGCGCGGATCCGTTCAGCCTGTCGGCCGGCGGCACGAACAGCATCGCCGGGATGCTGACCGGCATCATGAACGCGCTGCAGCAGTTCGCCGCGACGCTCACCCAAGGCGGCGCGTTCGGTACGACGCCGCCGTCGACGCAACAGCCGGCGCCGCAACCTTGGCAACCGTGGACGCCAGGCGGCCAGCAACAGCCCTGGACGCAAGGCGGCCAGCAACAGCCGTGGACGCAGGGCGACCAGGAGCCGTGGACGACGGGCGAAGATGCGTGGACGCACGGCGGCCGGCAGGAGCGGTTCTCCGACGTCGACGTCAGCTCGAGCGGCGACCCGCACATCGCGGAGGTCGGCACGCGGGAAGGGCGCGACGGCGCGCAAGCGGTGAACGCGCACTGGGACAGCATGAGCAGTCACGCCGACCTGGTCGACAGCGACCAGATCGCGGGCGGCTATCGCGTCTCGACGTCGGTCACCACGCCGGGAGCGAACGGCATCACGTACAACCAGTCGGCGACCGTCCACACGAACGACGGGCAGGACAGCGTAACGATGAACCGCGACGGCTCGTTCTCGATCGACAACGCCGGCCAGTCGCTGACGCTGGCGAAGGGTCAGAGCGCCACGCTGTCGGGCGGCGCGACGGTGAGCGCGAGCGAGAACGGGTCGCTCACCATTACTGCGAGCAATTCGCACGGCGGCTCGATCGCGACGACGTTGAGCAGCAACGGACAGTGGGTGGACGTGTCGTCGCATGCCCACGAGATCGCCCTCGGCGGCGACGCCATCACCCACGGCGCGCAACGGCCGTACCAGCCGGTGCAGGGCTACGAGGGCTAATGCGTGTGCGTGAAGTTGCCCAGCGTGATTCCGAGGCGTTCGATGCGGCGTAGCGCCTCACGCATCCCGACCGGTTCGGCAGGGCGGCCGACTTGCCCGAAGTAGCGCTCCGGGTCGATGTTGAGGGTGCGCGTCTGCACCATCGCGACCGGATGCGCGCGCAGGAGGCGCTCCATCGCCTCGACCTCGGTCCGCTCGTCGGTCACGCCGGGATGCGTGAGGAGGTTGAGCGAGACCCGCAGCCCCCGATCGACGGCCAGCGCGACCGAGTCCAGCACGTCGTCGAGATCGTATCCGGCCGGACGGTAGTACGCGGCGTAGACGTCGCGGCGGAACGAGTTCAGACTGATGCGCACGGCCTGCAAACCGGCGTCGATCAGCCGGCCGAGGCTCTTGGGAAGCGAGCCATTCGTGTTGAGGTTGATCGTGCCGTTGCCGCGCGCCGCGCGAATCTTCGCGATCGCGCGCTCGATCGTCGTCACGCGCAGCAGCGGCTCGCCCTCGCAGCCCTGACCGAACGAGACGATGCCGTCCGGGACGCGCTCGAGGTGACGGATCGCGATCCGCGCGACGTCGCCGGCGTCCGCCTCGAACCCCACCCGCGTTTGCGGCGACGGCATCCCCGCGTCGGGCGGCAGCTCCGAGATGCAGCCGACGCAACCGGCGTTGCACGTCGGCGAGACCGGCAGCGCCGCTTCGCCGCGTTCCAGAAAGACGTTCTGTGCCGTGAAGCAACCGTAGTCGCGCGAGCACACCGCGAGCTGCGCGAGGGTGCGGTTGCGCGGATCTTCGGCTTGCCGCGCGCGCAGCACCGCCTCGAGCTCGCCCTCGGCGAAATAGCGGGGAGTCCAATCCTCGCTCTCGTCGGTGCGCATCGCCGCCACGTAGAGTTCGTCGTCGATCACGCCGGCGAACGTGTACCCGAACAGCGGCAGCGCGGGGGCGTCGGGTTCGCGACGGTAGGCGGGCAGCAGCAGGCGCGTGTAGCCTGCCGGCAGCAACGCCGCGAGCGCCGTGCGGCGCGCGGCGATCCCGCCGCCGGTCAGCAGCGGCATGCGCCCGGGGAGCATCGAGGTGACGGTTCCCGGCGGTGCGGGGATCAGCTCCTCGCGCCGCGGCGGCCGCTCGATCCCGCCGTCGGCCAGGGGCGCTCGCGTGTCGTCGAAGAAGATGCGACCGCGCGCGTCGGTATACGCGAGTCCGGTCACGCCAGGACCCGTTCGAACTCCCGCACGGCGTCGCCGACCAGCGTTGCGCGCTCGCCCGGCCGCCAGCTCACCTCGAGCTCGCCGCCCGGGACGTGCAGCGGTACCGGTGACGCCGCGTCGCCGTTCGCGATGAGCACGGCGGCCACCGCAACCGCGCCGGTGCCGCAGGCTTGCGTCGCGCCCGCGCCGCGTTCCCAGTGGCGGACCTGCCAGCCCTCGCCCGCGCGGGCGACGAAGTGCACGTTCGTCCCGCGCGGATACCGCGGATCGCGCTCGATCAGCGGACCGCTGACGGCGACGTCGATCGCCCCGACGTCGTCGACGCGTACGACGACGTGCGGATTGCCCACGTCGACCGGCGTGGCGCGAAAGCCTGCGACCAGGTGGGGGGCGCCGATCCGCGGCTCGCCCATCTCGACGGCGACGCGGTAGGGTGCGCGCGACACGATGCGCGTGCGGATCGGACCCGCCAGTGTTTCGATGGTGGCGTCGCCGGAACCGTCGCGCTCGTCGAGGTAACGCGCGACGCAGCGCATCCCGTTGCCGCACATCTCCGCTTCGGTGCCGTCCGCGTTGAACACGCGCATCCGCGCGTCGAAGCGGTCGGACGGTTCGACGAAGAGCACGCCGTCGGCACCGATCCCGCTGATGCGGTCGCAGACGTCCAGCGCGAATGCAACGTGATCCCCGACCAGCGCGACGCGCTCGTCGACCAGCACGAAATCGTTGCCCGCCCCGTTCGTCTTCACGACCGGGACGCCGGCGGTCACGGCGCCGCGACCTCCGCGTCGTCGGGGATCAGGGGCGCGGCGACGGCACCGTTCGGCGAGATCGTCGACACGGCGTGCTTGTAGATCAAATGGGCCTTCTTCTCGTACTCCAGGACGATCGTGAACGGATCGAATCCTTTCACCACGCCGCGCAATTGAAAACCGTTCACGAGGTAGATGGTTACCGGCACGGCTTGGCGCTTCACCTCGCCCAGGTAGGCGTCTTGGAGCGGCTGCGGACGCGTCAGGGCCATGCTGTCAGCTTAGGCCCAGCCCGGCAGCCCTCCCGCCAACGACACCGCCGACGCGAACGCGCCGGCTGCCGGGATGCGGACCAGGCCGGGTTCGCTTCGGAACCAGGTGGCTTGGCGCTTGGCGTAGCGGCGCGTGTTGCGGATCAACTGCCGGCGCAGTTCCTCGCGGTTCGACCAGCCGGCGAGAAACGCCAACGCTTCGCGGTAGCCGACCGCGTCGGCGGCGACGGCGTGCGGTCCGACGCGCTGCGCCTCGTCGAGCAGCCCAGCCGCGAGCATCGCGTCGATGCGCATGGCGATGCGCCGTTCCAGCTCGTCCGGCGCGATCTCGAGATACAGCTTGCGCGCGGCGAAGCCTCGGGTGCGAAGGTTCGGCGCGGCCGGCTCATCCCGGTTCCGCGTCCCGGCGCGTTCCGTGAGCGCGATCTCGAGCGCGCGGGTAACGCGATACGGATCGTTCGGCGCGATCGTTGCAGCGCGCGCCGGCGCGACGGCGCGCAGCCAGTCGGCGAGCACGTCAGGCGGATGGACGCGCGCCTCGTGCGCGAGGCGGTCGCGCAACGCCGGATCGTACGCCGGCGAGAGGTTGACGTCGCCGGCCAGCGCGCGCACGTAGAAGCCCGTTCCGCCAACCACGATGGCGCGCTTTCCGCGCGCGTGAACGTCGTCGATGGCCGCCAGCGCGTCCGCGACGAAGCGCGCCGCGCTGTAGCGCTCGCGCGGATCGAGGAAACCAACCAGGTGGTGCGCGACGCGCGCGCGCTCGCCGCCGCTCGGAGCGGCGGTACCGATCGTCATCCCGCGATAGATCTGGCGCGAGTCGGCGCCGACGATTTCCGCCCCGAACCGCTGTGCGAGCTCGAATGCCAAGGCGCTCTTACCGGACGCGGTCTGGCCGGTCACGATGAGGACGCCCGGCGTCACATGCGTTTGAAGAGGCGTGCGATGCGATCGGGCTCGAGCCGCACGATCGTCGGGCGCCCGTGCGGGCAGTGCATCGGGTTTTCGCAACGCTGAAGGCGTTCGACCAAGGCGGTCATCTCGGCGTACTCGAGCTTGTCCCCGGCGCGCGCGACCGCGTGGCACGCCAGCGACGCCCATACCTTCTGGTCGGCGTCGAGCCCGCGCGCGTCGTCGCCCAGACACTCGACGAAGTCGGCGACGTCGAACGGCCGCGAACGGCCGGCGTGGACGAGCCGGGCCGGCGTCGACGTCACCCGGTACGCGCGCTCGCCGAAACGTTCGACGTGCAGTCCGCCGGCCTCGAGCGCGCCGAGCGTCGCGTCGAGCCGATCGGCTTCGTCGGGACGCACCTCGAACGTGTGCGGGATCAGCAGCGGCTCCGCCGCCACGTGCGCTCGTGCGTTCGCTGCCAGCTGCTCGAAGACGATCCGTTCGTGCGCCGCATGCTGGTCGACCAGCACGACCGCGTCACCGTCGGTCGCCAGGATGTACGTTCGGTCGACCTGCGCGAGGACGCGCAGGGTTTTCGGCTGCGCATCGCTCGTCACGATCTGCGGCACGAACGCGTCGGCCCACTCGATGGGCGCCGATCCGAGCCCGGGCGACGGCGGCGCGAACGAGATCGCCCGCTCGAGCCGCGCCGCCGCGCCGCGCCGCAGCGCCGTCCCAATCGCTTCTTTGACGATCGAGAGGACGCGGTCGCCGTGACGCAACCGCACGTCGCTCTTGGTGGGATGCACGTTCTGATCGACCTCTTCGGACGGGATCTGCAGGTACAGCACGCCGTACGGATGCCGGCCGACCATCGTGAACGTGCGATAAGCCGCCGACCACGCACCGCTGACGAGCGTGCTGCGCAGCAACCGTCCGTTGACGAACAAGATTTGACTGCGCCGGTCGGCGCGCTCGTCGCCCGGCGAGCTGACCCAGCCGTTCACGATTCCGTGCGCGTCGTCGCCGCGGACGGCGACCATCGACGTCGACGCCGTGCCGAACACGTGGCGCAGGCGCGGCGCGACGTCGTCGGCCGGCGCAAAGGTGAACGACGGCTTTCCATCGAGCTCCAGGCTGAAGCCGACCTGCGGATACGCGAGCGCGAGCGTCGCGAGCCACGATGAGATCCGTGACGCTTCCGCGGCCGGCGACCGCAGATATTCTCGGCGCACCGGAACGTTGCCGAACAAGTCGCGCACGACCACGCGCGTCCCGGGCGGTCCCGCGAGCGGCCGCCGCTCGCCGACCTGATCGGCATGCGCGTCGATCGCCGTCGCCACGTCGGCCGAGGCCGTGCGCGAGACGATGGTCAGCTTGGCGACCGCGGCGATCGAGGCCAAACCTTCGCCACGGAACCCCAACGTGTCGACGCGGGTGAGCCCGGCGGCGTCGAGGAGCTTCGAGGTCGCATGGCGTCTCACCGCGAGCGGCAAGTCCTCGGGCGGGATCCCGAGGCCGTCGTCGGCGACCTCGATCTCGGCCAACCCGCCGGCGCGCACGCGAACCGCGATGCGATGCGCGTCCGCGTCCAGCGCGTTCTCGACCAGCTCCTTCACCACCGAGAGCGGTCGTTCGATGACCTCGCCGGCGGCGATCTGCCCGATCGTGTCGGGGTCGAGCAGCCTGATCACGCCGCGCCGAGCTCGGCGCGAACGTGATCGTGACCCGCAAAGGAATCGACCATCGGACCGCTGTTCGACGGACGACGGCTCTCTACCGGGCCGCCTCGGGCGGTGAAGGCCGGCCGGCGACTAAGCTCTTCGGCAATGGAACGCATCGTGACCCGCCGCCTGGTCCTCGAGCCCGTGACGCGCGAGATGGCCGCCGCCGTCCTCGCGGGCGAACCCGACGGTATTCGCCGCGCCGCCGGCTGGCCGCACGCCGATACGCTCGATGCGCTGCGGATGATCGCCCACGGCGCCGACGTGTGGCTGATCCTCGAAGACGGCCTGGCGATCGGCGATGCCGGGACGCACGGACCGCCGGACGAGCGCGGCGACGTGGAGATCGGCTACGGCCTGGCCGAACCATCGCGCGGCCGTGGTTTGGCGTCCGAGTTCGTCGTCGCGCTCGCCGGCGCGATCCTCGCGCGCGACGGCGTGCGCCGCGTGGTGGCGCGCTCGGTTCACGCCGGCAACGTCGCCTCGCGCCGCGCGCTCGAACGCGCGGGCTTCCAGCTCGGACGCGAGGAGAACGGCCTCGTGTGGTACGCGCGCGAACGCTAGTCTGACGTCATTGAGCAGCACGCTCCCGTTACGCCTTCGTTTTCGGGAGCGGTTTCCCGTCGGTCGCGGCGATCGTGCTTGCGATGCGTTCTTCGGTCGACGGCGACGTTTCGGGCGCGCCGCCGTCGTTTCCGGGCGGCAGCTCGACGCGAACCTTCGGCATGGCCCGCGGCTGGTGGTCGCGGATGTACGCGACCATTCCCTCGCGCACGAAGGCCTGCAGATCGCCGAGATCTCCGGCGTTGCGCGCAGTCACCAGCGCGCGCACCTGCATGGCGCGTTCGCTCGTGGCGGTGACTTGAACGTTCTGGAACCGCTGATCCCACAGCGGCGTGCGGGCCAGGATCTTGGGGACTTCGGCGCGCAGCGCTTCGACGTCGAGCGTCCAGTCGGCGAACACGAACACCTCGCCCATCAAGTTCGCCGTGCGGCGGGTCCAGTTCTCGAACGGGTTGTTGATGAAGTAGTTCAGCGGGACGACGAGCCGCCGCAGGTCCCAGAGCTGGATCACCACGTAGGTGCTGTGGATCTCTTCGATTCGTCCGAACTGCGACTGCACGACCACGACATCGTCGATGCGGATCGGCTGGGTGAGCGCGAGCTGGATCCCGGCGACCAGGTTCTCGAACAGCGGGCGCGCCGCCAAGCCGACGACGATCCCGGCCAGACCGGCCGAGGCCAGCAGCGTCGTGCCGATCGCCCGCACCTCGGGGAACGTCATCAGCTCCATCCCGACCGCGACGATGACGACGACGATCACCGCGGCGCGAGTGAGGATGTCGACCCGGGTTCCGAGCTGGCGGGCCAGCAAGTTGTCTTCGACGTCGATGCGATGCCGCGCCACGATCACGTCCGACCAGAGCTGGATCGTGGTGATGATCGTCCAGGCGATCGCGCCGATCGTCAGCAAGCCGGTGACGCGCAGCACGGGGGTCGCCCAGTGCTCGGGCAGGGTGAGGTTGGGGACGCTCGCCAGAATCGCGAGCAGCGGGAAGATGTAGGCCGCCGGCCGGCAGGTGCGCCGGACCACCGCTTGGGCGAACGCGCTGTGACGGCGCTCCGCCATCCGCCGCAGTATCCAGTACATGACGCGGTGCGCCGCGATCCCGATGATGATCGCGATCACTATCGTGCCTACCAACGTGAGGCCGTCGGACTGCGTCTGCGTCAGGAGGATCCGTTCCATATCGGAACATCGTACCCGTCAGCCGCGCTCCTTCGTCGCCATCGACGGCAACGGAACGTCTCGTTTGCCGGCGTTCAGGCGCGGCGGCCCCTATCTTCGGCCGCGGAGTGACGCCGCGCCGGCCGGCGCGTCAGTTCGAGAGCTCGAACAGCAGCGGCTGCTCGACGACGCCGGGTTTCGCCAGCTTACCCCGCAGCGGGACGGTGACTTCCAGCGTCGGCCGTCCTTCGAGCGCGCCGGCGATCTCGCGCGCGCGCGCGACGACCCCCGGCGGCAAGCCGGCCATGCGGGCGACCTCGATCCCGAACGAGCGCGATGACGATCCCGGCAGCACGCGGTGCGAGAAGACCGGGGCACCGCCTTTGGTGCTCTCCACCGCGGTGATGTGGAAGTTCGCGACGAGCGGCCAGCGATCGGCCAGCGCGACCAATTCGTGAAAGTGCGTCGCGAACAGCGCCGCCGGCGCGCGCGTCTCGCGCTCGAGCAGGTACTCGCAGATCGCTTGCGCGATCGCCAAGCCGTCGACGGTACCGGTACCGCGACCGATCTCGTCGATCAACAACAGGCTGCGATCGGTGGCGCGCCGCAGGATGTTCGCCGCTTCGGCCATCTCGACGTAGAAGGTCGATTGCCCCGAGGCGAGATCGTCGCCGGCGCCGATGCGCGTGAAGATGCGGTCGACGATCCCGAGCTTGGCCGCGCGCGCCGGCACGAACGAGCCGATCTGCGCGAGCACGACCAGCAGCGCGGTCTGCCGCAAATAGGTCGACTTGCCGCCCATGTTCGGTCCGGTCAGCAGGATGAAGCGCGACGCGTCGACGCCCAGCCGCAGATCGTTGGGGACGAACGACGAGCCGAGCAACGCTTCCATCACCGGATGGCGTCCGTCGACGATCTCGATGATGCTCTCGTCGACGAGCACCGGGCGCACGTAGCCCCGCTCGCCGGCGACCTGGGCCAGCGAGCAGTATGCGTCCAGCTCCGCCAACGCGTCGGCGGTGGCGAGCAGGTCGTCGACGCGTTCGGCGATCCGCTCGACCAGCCGCTCGTAGAGCGCCTGCTCGAGCCGCAGCTGGCGCGCCTGGGCCGAGGCGATCGCGACGTCGAGCTCGCGCAGCTCCGGCGGTCACGTAGCGCTCGCCGTTCGCCAGCGTCTGCTTGCGGGTGTAGTCGGGCGGCACGTTGCCGATCTGCGCTTTGGGGACTTCGATCGCGTAGCCGAACGCCGACGCGTACTTGACCTTGAGCGACTTGATACCGGTTCGCGCGCGCTCGCGCTCTTCGAGCGCGGCGATCCGCGAGCGCGCGTCGCCGCGCAGCGCGACGCACTCGGCCAGCTCCGGCTCGCGTTCCGGACGGATCACGCCGCCGTCGGCGAGCGTCGCCGGCGGATCGTCGACCAGCGACGCGTCGAGCTCGCTGCGCAGCTCGTCGAAATCGCCGACCCGCGCCGCGACGCCGAGCATCGCGGCCGGCAGCGACGCTTCGCGCAGAGCGTCCGCGATCGGATCGAGCAGCGCCAGCGTGCGGCGCAACGAGGCGAGATCGCGCGGCAGCGCGCGCCGGAAGCGCACTTTCTGGGCGATGCGTTCGAGATCGAAGCAGCCGTGCAGCACGTCCTGCAGCGCGAGCCGGCGCGCGCCGTCGCGCAGCAGCACCTCGACGCAGTCGGCCCGGCCGCCGATCGCAGACGCGCTCACCAGCGGCGCGAGCAGCCAGCGGCCGAGCAGCCGCGACCCCATCGCGGTGCGCGTGCGGTCGATCGTCGCGAGCAGCGTCGCGCGCGGGTTCGCGCCGAGCGCCTTGGTCAGCTCGAGGTTCTTGCGCGTGTTCGGGTCGAGCGCGACGAACGTCGCTTGGCGGTAGAACTGCGGCTCTCGCAGCGAGGTGCCGCCGTTCTGCTGCACGCTGACGCGCCGCACGAACGCGCCCGAGCGCATCGAGCGCGCGGTGCATCGCCATCGAGGCGTCGAACGAGAAGCCGTCGATCGGCTCGCGCGCGCGTTCGCCGACGGCCGCCAGCACCGGCGCCGCGATGCGCGTGCGGCCTTCTTCGAGCGACGCCGCCAGCGCCGCCCGCACGTCGCCGGGGACGTCGGCGACGAGCTCGGCCGGATCGAGACGAGAGATCTCCGCCAGCACGTCTTCGAGCGCCGACTCGCCGTCGAACGCGGTCGCCGCGACGTGGCCGGTCGAGATGTCGGCGTGCGCGAGCGCGATGACGTCGTCGAACGCCGTAATGGCGGCCAGATAATTGTGCGCCGAGCGCTCCAGGATGTGCTCTTCGAGTAACGTCCCGGGCGTCACGACGCGCACGACGTCGCGCCGCACGAGCTTGTTGGGCACCGGTGCCTCGAGCTGCTCGGCCAGCGCCACCACGCGCCGCTGCGCGATCAGCTTGGAGAGGTATCCGTCGAGCGCATGGTACGGGACGCCGGCCATCGCGACTCGGCGCCCGCCGCCGGCCTCCTTCGAGGTCAGCGCGATCGAGAGCGCGCGCGCGATCGTCTCGGCGTCCTCGCCGTAGGCCTCGTAGAAGTCGCCGACCCGCGAAAGCAGGATCGCTTCGGGATAGCGATGCTTCATCCCGAAGTACTGCTCGAGCATCGGCGACCAGGTCAGGGTCGTCGTCATCCGAGCGGTGACCGCATCTCCGGCCGATTCCGTGCGCGCGCGGTGGGCTCCCTGTGGAGAGTGTGCATAGCAGGGCTTTCCCGCGCGCGCCGAGGAGGCAGCGCACCGTGCGACGCCGCCTGATCGTCACGGTCGACGACTTCGGACTC
Organism: Vulcanimicrobiota bacterium; assembly: GCA_963738465.1. GTDB lineage: Bacteria > Vulcanimicrobiota > Vulcanimicrobiia > Vulcanimicrobiales > Vulcanimicrobiaceae > Vulcanimicrobium. The sequence goes on along the minus strand of CAVTWP010000006.1, from coordinate 48,597 downwards.
TCGATCCCGGTCAACGAAGCGATCGAGCGCGGTCACCGCGAGGGGATCGTCACCGCGGCGAGCCTGATGGTCGCCGAACCGGCGGCGGCCGACGCCGTCGAACGCGCGCGCGCCAACCCGTCGCTCGCGGTCGGGCTGCACGTCGTCGTCGTCGCAGGGCGCGCCGTTGCTGCCGCCCGAGCGGATACCCGACCTGGTCGGCGCGGACGGGATGTTCTCCAGCGCGCTCGCCCGCGCCGGCGTGAAGTACTTCTTCAGCCGGCGCGCGCAGCGTCAGCTCGAGGCCGAGATTCGCGCGCAGTTCGAAGCGTTTCGCGCGACCGGGCTCCCGCTCGATCACGTCAACGCGCAGTGCCACTATCACCTCCACCCGACCGTGCTCCGGCGCGATCCTCGCCGTCGCGCGCGACTACGGACGCCCGCCGATCCGCATCCCGGCCGAGCCCTTCGGACCGTCGTGGTCGGCGACCCATCGTGACCTAGGCGCGCGCTTCGCGGTCGCCTACCTCTTGGCGCCGTTTCTGGCGCTGATGAAGGCGCGGCTGCGCGCCGCGCGGCGTGGCATACAACGACCGCGTGTTCGGCTTCGACGACACGGGCCGGATGACGCAGGAGCGCGTGCTCGGTTTCCTCGGCGTCCTGCCGTCCGGCACGACCGAGATGTATTTTCACGCCGCGACCCGGCGCTGGCCGGGAATCCCGCCCGACCTGGCGTCGTACCGCCTCGAAGACGAGTTCGCCGCGCTGGTCAGCCCGCGCGTCGCCGATGCGGTGCGCGCCGGTGCGATCGAGCGGATCGCGTTTCGCGACCTGACCGATGCGCGCTGACGCGCGCGGCATCGCGGCCGCGCGCAGCGCTCGGCGCGACGGCGGTCGCATCGGCTTCACGGCGTTCGCGCTGCTGCGGCTGATCGCGTTCGCGCGCCGCCCGGCGGCTCGCTCGGCGTCGCGGCCGCCGGTCACGATCCTCAAGCCGGTGCACGGGCTCGAAGCTCGGGCTCGAAGAGAACCTGCGCACGTTCTGCGTTCAGGACTATCCTGAGTACCAGGTCGTGCTCGGCGTGCTCGACCCCGCCGATCCGGCGCTGCCGGTGCTGCACCGCATCGCGGCGACCTGCGGCGAGCGCGTCGAGGTCGTCGCCGGTGACGGGATCGCGCGCCACCGCAACCCGAAGATCGCGACGCTCGCGCCGATGCTGCCGCACGCTGCTCACGACCTGCTCGTCATCGCCGACAGCGACATGCGCGTCGGTCCCGGCTATCTCGATGCGATCGCCGCGGCGTTCGACGACCCGAAGGTCGGCGCGGCGACCTGCATCTACCGCGGCGAACCGGCGCGCGACGATCTCGCCTCGACCCTCGGCGCGATGGCGATCACCGAGCAGTTCGCGCCGTCCGCGCTCGTCGCGACGGCGCTCGAACGCCTGACGTACTGCTTCGGCGGCACGATGGCCGTACGGCGAAGCGTCCTCGACGAGATCGGCGGCCTCGACGCGCTCGGCGTGCAGATCGCCGACGACGCCGCGCTCGGACGCCTCACCGCAGCGCACGGTCACCGCGTCGCGCTCGCCGAGTACGTCGCGGCAACGGTCGTCGACGAGCCGGACCTGCGCGCGCTCGTCGGGCACGAGCTCCGCTGGGCCGCACGATCCGTTCGGTGCGACCGCGCAGCTACGCGGGTCTCGTGCTCACGTACCCGATTCCGCTCGCCGTCCTCTATCTCGCGCTCGCGCGCGATCGCCGCCGCGCGCTCGGCGTCGTGGCGATCGCACAGACGCTGCGCGTCGCACTGCACGTCGCCGCGCACGCCGTGCTGGGCGCGCAGCGCCGCCCGCCGCTCGCGCTGGTCCCGCTGCGCGACGCGTTGAGCCTCGCGATCTGGGCGCTCGGCTTGCGCGGCGACGAGGTCAGCTGGCGCGGTCGCGACCTGCGGATTGCGGCCGACGGCGAAATCTCGACCGCGCAGACATGACGGGATTCGCCCGAGGACTCGTTGCTGCTGCTCTGCTCCTGATCTCAGCCCATTGCCGGCCTGCGGTCCAAGCCCCGCAAGCTCGGGCGGGATTGGCCGGGTCCTTCTGTTCACCGGCGCCGGAACCACTCCGAACGACGTAGCGGCGCTCGAAACGACCCATGCCGCGGCAATGGGCTTCACACCGCGAGCAGATCGATCACCGGCGCAGCGACCGGCTGCGCGGTCGCCGTCGAACGCCGCCGCCCGTCCGACGCAGGTGCCCCGCACGCCCCACACCGATGCGCCTTCGACGACGACGTCGGCCCACGGCCGGGCGAGATCGGGCACGGCCTCGACGGCTGGGAAGTTGACCGTGACGTTGTCGATCGTCTTGGCGCTGAGCTTGGCCGGGTCTTTGCGCGACACGCCGTGGATCAGCGCGCGCACGGTGGTGCCGAGCTTGCGATCGTGGTAGGCGCGAACCGCGGCGTCCTGCACCTCCTTGAGCCGCACGAAACGCGCCTGCGCGACGTCGTGCGGCACGGCGTTCGCCGCATGCCACACCGCGGCGGGCGTCCCGCGGCGCGGTGAGTAGACGAACATGTAGGCTTGGGCGAAGATCCCGCTCGCGCAGACGTCGAGCGTGCGCTGGAAATCCTGCTCGGACTCGCCCGGAAAGCCGACGATCAGGTCGGTGGTGATCGCCCAGCTCGGGTTGTGCCGCTTGAACGTCGCGACGCGCTCGAGGAACTCCTCGACGGTGTACTTGCGGTTCATCTTGCGCAGCATCGGGTTCGACCCCGACTGCAGCGCGAGGTGGAAGCGCGGGTTCATCTTGGGCAGCGTCGCGCAGACGCGCGCCAGCTTCTCGTTGAGGTCCTTCGGATGCGAGCTCACGAAGCTGACCCGCTCGACCGTTTCGATCGCGCAGATCGCCTCGATCAGATCGGCGAAGTCGGCGCCGCTCGCCGGTTCTTTGTACGCGTTGACCGTCTGGCCGACCAGCGTGATCTCGCGCGCGCCCGTCTGCGTCTTCGCGCGAACCTCGTCGAGCACGTCGCGCATCGGGCGGTGATCGAAGCGGCCCCGCACGTGCGGAACGATGCAGAACGTGCAGTAGTACGAGCAGCCGCGCTGAACGTTCACGAAAGCGCGCAGGGGATCGTACGGTCCGGCGATCCCCTCGCCCGCGCCGCCCATCACCGTCTCGATCTCACGGTCGACGCTCACGTCGTCGTCCGGATACTCGGCGCGCCAGGCCGCCAGCGCGTCACCGAGCGCACCGAGCTCGCGCGTGCCGAACACGCCGTCGACGTGCGGGACGATCGTGCGCATCCGGTCCTTGTCCTGTTCGGCCAGACAACCCGTCACGATCACCTTCACCGACGGGTCGGCGTCCTTGACGGCCTTCCAATGCGCGATGCGCCCGTAGGCGCGCTTCTCGGCGTTGTCGCGCACCGTGCAGGTGTTCAGCACCAGGACCGACGCGTCTTCGGGCCGTTCGGCGAGCGTGAAGCCCGCCCCGACCGCGCGGCGCGCGATGTCCTGCGAGTCCGCTTCGTTCATCTGGCAGCCGTGCGTTTCGATGTAGATCTGCGCCATTATCGCGGTGATCTCGGTCGACGTTTGCGGCACGGTCAGCGGCTTCCCGAAGAGAGCATGGTGAGGAGATCGAGCGGAAGGTAGAGGCGCGAGCCGATCATCGTCGGCGCCTCACCGTAGTCGGCCAGCTTGCCGTCGATGCGATAGGTCGTCAGCCCGAGGTGCGCGACGACCTCGTGCCCGCCGTAGCGTACCACGACCTTCTCGCCGACGACCTGGATCGCGCTCTTGGGCATGTAGTCCTCGGCCGGTGCGACGACGCTGGGGCGCGGCGGCTCGATGTCCGGGGTGAGCACGACGTCGGTCCGCGTCTGCGGCCACACCGTCACCGAACGGGTGATCCGGCCGCGCGCGGTGCGGACGGCGAGCTCGTGCGTTCCCGCCGAGGCCGGAAAGGTGCCGTCCTTGGCCGGCGCGGTCGGCGACCCCGTCGATGAACGTCTGGATCGCGGCGACGCCGTGGACGGAGATCGAGCCCGGCGGCGGACGCAGCGCCGTTCGCTCTTGCTCGAGCCGCATCGAGCTGAGCGCCGTCTGGCCGGCGACGATGCTCACGTCGAGCTGAAGCGGCCGCCAGCCCGTCTTGGTCAAGCCGACCATGTGGTGTCCGGCGCCCAGCGCGTCGACGATCAGCGGGCTTCGGCCGACGTACGTCCCGTCGATCCACACGTCGGCGGCGCTCGGCAGGGTCGTCACGTACAGGGAACCGGTCGGAACGGCGGCCAAGAGAAGCACGCACGCGGCGACCGTCGCGAGGCGACGGAGCATGGCGATGGGAACCTTGGGCGGTCATGACCGAAGCCCTCGCACCCTCCCTGCGCGTGCGACCGGCGACCGTAGCGGTCGTCGGACGTCCCAACGTGGGCAAGAGCGCCCTGTTCAACCGCCTGCTAGGTCAACGCCTGGCGATCGTCGAGGACACGCCGGGCGTCACCCGCGACCGGCTCTACGCGCTGGCCGAGTGGCGCAACCGCACCTTCACCCTGGTCGATACCGGCGGCATCGACGCCGACTTCGACCCGCTCGACGCGATCGCCCAAGGAACCCGCGCGCAGGCCGAGTCGGCGGCGCGCGACGCCGACGTCATCGTGCTGATCGTCGACGCGCAAGACGGGCTGGTCGCCGCCGATCAAGACGTCGCCGACATCCTGCGCCGCACGCGCAAGCCGGTGATCCTCGCCGCGAACAAGGTCGAATCGCCGAAAGCCGCGGCGTCGGTGCACGCCGAGTTCAGCGGCCTGGGCTTCGGCGAGCCGCTCGGGCGTGTCGGCGCTGCACGGCGAGGGGACGGGCGATCTGCTCGATGCGATCGTCGAGAAGCTGCCACCCGAAGACCCCGCCGCGCTCGAGAGCCCCGAGCTCGCGCTGGCGCTGATCGGACAGCCGAACGTCGGCAAGTCGTCGCTGCTCAACGCGCTGCTCAACGAGGAGCGCGCGATCGTCTCCGACGTTCCCGGGCACGACGCGCGACGCGATCGACACGCTGCTGCAGTGGTCGGGCCGCACGTTCCGGCTGATCGACACCGCCGGCGTCTACAAGAAAGCCAACCAGCACGGACGCGATCGAGTACTACTCGTCGCTGCGCTCGCTCAAGGCGATCTCGCGCTCCGACATCGTGCTGTTGCTGATCGACGCGCTCAAAGGCCCGACCAACCAGGACCGCCGGCTGGCCGGTATCGCGCTCGAGGAACGCAAGGCGCTGATCATCGTCGGCAACAAGTACGATCTGGTGCGCGAGCTGGGCGAGTACAGCCAACCGGAGCTCGCCGCCGAGATCCACGCCCAGATGCCGTTCGCGTCGTTCGCGCCGGTGACGTTTCTCTCGGCGCTCACCAAACGGCGGCTGCAGAGCCTGATGCCGCTGGTCGAAAAGGTCGCGCACAACCTCGACCGCCGCATCCCGACCGCCAAGCTCAACACGATCGTGCGCGACGCGGTGCTCGCGCATCCGCCGCCGATCCAGTCCGGCAAGCCGCTCAAGATCCTGTACGTCTCGCAGCCGCAGACGCATCCGCCGCTGTTCGTGTTCCACGTCAACGATCCCGAGCTGGTCCCGGCGTCGTACCGGCGCTTCATCGAGAACACGCTGCGCGGCGAGTTCGATTTCGAAGGCGTTCCGCTGACGCTCGAGTTTCGCTCGCGGCGCGCTGAGAGCCGGGCACGAGGAGCGCCCGCGATGAGCCCGGTCGCTGATCGCCGTCGTCGCGGTCGTCGTCGCGTTCTTCGTGGGCGCGATTCCGTTCGGCGTGCTGGTGTCGCGCGCGTTCTACTCGACCGACTTGCGCACGTCGGGCAGCGGGAACATCGGCGCGGCGAACGCGCTGCGCACGCTCGGAAAGCGCGGCGCGGTCGCGGTGCTGGTGCTCGACGCGCTCAAAGGCTTCGTGCCGACGCTTGGCTGCCGGCGCGCTGGGCGGTGCCGTCCCCGCGACGCTGGCCGCGTTCGCGGCGGTGGCCGGCCACTGTTTCTCCCCGTTCCTCGGTTTCAAAGGCGGGAAAGGGGTCGCCACCCTGTTGGGAACGGTGATCGCGCTGTGGTGGCCGGCCGGCCTCGCGTTCGCGCTCGTCTGGATCGCGGCGGTGCTCGGCAGCGGCTACGCGTCGGTTGCTTCGATGCTGGCCGCGCTCGCGATGGCCGCCGTGCTGTGGTTCGGATTGGGCCGGGCGGCCTGGTCTACGGCGTGGCCTCGGCGCTCGTCATCATCTATCGGCACAGCGAGAATCTGGCCCGCTTGCGGCGCGGAACGGAAAACCGCTTCTCGCTGCTGAAAGCGGGGCGCCAGTCATGATAAGCTCCAATGATTTCAGAAACGGCGTCACCATCGTCATCGACGGCCAGCTCTGGACCGTCATCGAGTTCCTGCACGTCAAGCCCGGCAAAGGTTCGGCCTTCGTGCGGACGCGGCTCAAGAACGTCAAGTCCGGCGCCGACCGTCGAGCGCACGTTCCGGGCCGGCGAGAAGCTCGAGCGCGCGACCGTCGACAACCGCGACATGCAGATGCTCTACAACGACGCCGACGGCTATCACTTCATGGACAGCGAGACGTACGAGAACTTCACGCTGCAGAAGGACGTGATCGGCGATCCGGCCGACTTCCTCAAGGACGGAATGCGGATCGCCGTGCAATTCCACGACGGCACGCCGATCGGCGCCGATCTGCCCGCGCACGTCGAGCTGCGCGTCGAAGAGACCGATCCGGGCTTCAAAGGCGACACGGCGACCGGCGCGACCAAGCCTGCCAAGCTCGAAACGGGCGCGACGGTCAACGTCCCGCTGTTCGTCAACCCCGGCGACGTGATCCGCATCGACACGCGCGATCGCCGCTACATCGGGCGCGTCCAGAGCTGACACCGCTCTGGGCGCTCGCGCTCTTCCTCGTCGGCGTGGTGGCGAGCGTCTTCGGCTCGCTGGTCGGGCTGGGCGGCGGCTTCGTCGTCATCCCGCTGCTGCGCGTCGCGTTCGGCGTTCCGCCGGCGCAAGCCGCCGGGACGTCGCTGCTGCTCGTGTTCGCGAACACTGCGGCGGCGACCGTCGGCTATCTGCGCGATCGCGTCGTCGACCTGCGGCTCGCGGTTCCGTTGACCGTCTCCGCGGTGCCGGGCAGCATCGCGGGCGTGCTGGCGGTCAAGCGCTTCAGCGCCGACCGGCTTCGACGTCGCCTACGGCGCGTGTCTGCTGATCGTGCTCGCCATTCTCGTCATCGAGCCGCCGCCGGGATGACGTCGCGACCCGCCGACGAGCGAACCTTCGCGCACGATCCGCGCGTCGGCCTTGCCGCCGGGTTCGGCGTCGGCTTCTTCTCCTCGCTGTTCGGGATCGGCGGCGGCGTCGTGCTGATCCCGTTGCTGCTGATCGTCGCGCGGATGCCGCCGCACGTCGTCACCGCGACGAGCGCGTTCGTCATCACCACGACCGCGCCGGTCGGCATCGTCGCGCACGCGCTCGGCGGTGACGTCGATTGGATGTTCTCGCTGCCGCTGCTGCTGGGCGGCATCGTCGGCGGCAGCCTCGGCCCGCCGATCGCGAAGCGCGTCTCGTCCCCGAACCTGATCACCCTGCTCGCGACAGCGCTGATCCTCGCCGCCGTCAGCCTTGCCGTGCGCCACTTCTTCTAGCGCGCGTTTTCGGGATTGCCAGCCAGCAGTCGGCGGGAATCGTCGTGTCGCGGCGTATCCTATACAGCACATGGGCACTCGTACGGAATTTCTCGCTGCGAGCGCGGCCGGGGCGATCGCCCTCGGCGCGACCGGCACGCCGGCGGCGGCCGACGCCGCGATCCTGGACGAAGCCGCGTTCGTCGCGCGCATTCGCAGCGGCGCGAAGCATCGCCAGGCGATCGGTGCCGCGCGCGCCGACGACGGCGCGGTGCTGCAGTTCGCGGTCAACTCGCTCAACGGGTTCGAGAGCGGCTGGCACGAGGCCGCTGCCAACGTGCAGATCGCGATCGTGATCGCCGGTTCGGCCGTGACGCTCGGCCTCGACGACGAGGCGTGGCGCACCTACAAGCTGCTCGACATCGTCCACGGCCGCAAGCGACTCGGTCCCGGCCGGGTTCGCGCAGGGTAACCCATGGTCGCACGCCACGGCCGGCCTGGCGCCGACGGCCGACCGTTCGATCCCCGCGCTGCTCGCGCGCGGCGTGAAGATCTTCGCCTGCAACACCGCCCTCGGCGACGTCGCGAACCGCATCGTCGCCGCGCGCAAAGCCGAAGGCAACGCATCGCCGGGAAATCCGGCCGAGATCCAAGCCGAGCTGCGCAACCACGTCCTCCCCGGCTTCGCGTCGTCCCCGCCGGCATCAGCTCCATCGCCGTCCTCCAAGAGAACGGCTACACCTACTTCAGCGCCGCGCTGTAAGACGAATCCCCGGCGTCGACCCGAAGGGGTCGACAACTTGCCAGACTAGACTAAGCCTGATAGACTAAGCTCATGAAGTCCGTCAACATGCATGACGCGAAGAGCAACTTGTCGAGCCTGGTCCGTGAAGTGCGCGAAGGCAGTGAACGCGAGATTATCATCTGCCTTTCCGGGCGGCCCGTGGCGAGAATCGTGCCGGTCGCCGAGACACCGCGCCGGCAACTCGGTCGTCGATCGCGGGCGGATCACGATCGCGCCTGACTTTGATGCGGTAAACCCCGAGATCACTGCGCTGTTTGAAGGGCCGTAGCGCGTGCGGTTGTTGCTCGACACGCACGCCTTTCTGTGGGCCGCAGCCGACCCCGACCAAATGCGCGCCAATGCTCGGGCGGCGAATCGAGGACAGCACCAATGAGGTCTTTGTCTCGGCTGCGGTCGGGTGGGAAATCAGCGTCAAAGTCGCCCTCGGCAAGCTCACCGTGCCGGCGGATCCCGCGGTGTGGTTGCCGGCTCGGGTCCGATCTCTAGGGTTTCGATCCTTAGACATTTCGACGCCGCATGCCATCGCCGTCGGCGCGTTGCCCAACGTTCACCGAGATCCGTTCGATCGAATCATGATCGCGCAGGCGCAGGTCGAAGGGCTAACGTTTGTGACCCGCGACCCAGACAATCAGAAGTATCCCATAAACGTCCTAAACGTATAGTCGCACGAGAACTCGGGCGGGATCAGGTGAGTCGCTTCGGTCCTGTTCCAGAGCGATCGTGAAGCCGTAGACATCGGCTCGAGGTGAGCATCGATGGTAGCGAGTTCGTCACCTTCGGCGCTGTACGGACGCGCGCGCTGGTTCGACCGGGCGCATCTCGACGACTTCGAAGACCGCCAGCGGCTTGCGGCAGCGGGCGCACACGAGATTGGCAGGGGGCTTGCGTTTGCGCAGGAGCTCCATCGTGCACTTTTCGCAGCGCAGGATGTAGCGCTTCGTCGACTCGTTGAGCGGGGTTGCGCGGCCGAGGTCGTGGTAGATCGAGCGCAGGCCGAGCTCGCCATCTTCTTCTTGAAGGTCGCGGTGTGGCCGGGACTCTTGCCCAGCGCGTGCAGCCAGGCGTGGATCATCTCGTGCAGCAAGGTCTCACGCAGCTCCCCGGCCTTGCCGGCCAAGTGCTTGGGGGACAGCTCGATGAGCGGCGGCTTGTAGGTGATACGGCCGGCGCAGTTCGAGAAGCGCGCGTTGTACGCGATGCGATAGGTCGGGATCTCGCCCCGGAAATGCATCCAGTTGTACTGCGCAAACAGGAGCTGCAGTTCGGCGACGTCGGGTAGACCGGGGAGCACGCAGCCTTCTTCGCCAAGTCCCCCGCGTGGGCTTGCCGGCGCGCTTCGCGATTCCGATCTTCGCAGTATTCGCGGTCGCCTTCCTCGGCATTCTGGGCTGGTTTCTGCGGGTCGGATTCGGCACGACGGGTTCGGCGTTCGGCCCGGCCGGCGTCGCCGAGCAAGGCGACGCGCGCATCGTAGCGACGGCGGCGCCGATCGCGACCGATCCGCCGGGGACGTTCACCGTTCCGCAGACCGGAACGGGACCGATGCAAGGCGCGAACGCGCTGCCCGGCGCGTCGACGGGCGGCGGCAACGCTGCCGGCGGACCGCCCGCGCCGGTGATGCAGGCGCTCAGCGAATTGCGCGCGCGGCTGGCGCGCAATCCGAAGGACCTCGCCGCGCTCGTCCAGCTCGCCGACATGGAGTTCGATTCGCGGCACCTCGACAAGGCGATCGACTACTACCGGCGCGCGCTGACGCTCGACCCGTCCAACCCCGACGTGCGCACCGACTATGCCGTCGCGTTCCACCAGAGCGGCCACGACCTCGATGCGCTCGCGCAGCTCGACACCGTGCTCAAAGAGCGGCCGGACTTCCACGCCGCGCTGTTCGACCGCGGTATCGTGCTGCAGGCGATCGGGCGACGCTCCGACGCGGTCGCCGACTTCCACCGCTACCTGCGCGTCGCGGGCGCCGGCGATCCGCGGGCCGCGGCGGCGCGCAGCGCGCTCCAGGAGCTCGGCGGATGAAGCTGCCGCGGGCGCGGCGGAAGGCGCCCGCCGCGTAGCGATGCCGCTGCTCGTCGCGTACCAAGGCCACCCCGGCGCGTTCAGTGACGTCGCGGCGCGCACGCTGATCCCCGGGGCGCGGACACGCGGCTACGGCTCGTTCGACGCGGTGGCCGAAGCAGTCGCCGGCAACGAGGTCGCGTACGGCGTGCTGCCGGTCGAGAACGCCATTGCCGGCCCCGTCCCGCGCAACTACGAGCTGCTCTGGGAGCACCCGACGCTGCACATCCATGGCGAAACGACGCTGGCGATCGAACTGTGCTTGATCGGATGCGCCGGCGCGAGCGAAAGCGCGTCCGGAGATCCGATCGCACCCGGTCGCGCTCGATCAAGTGCGCCGGTACGCCGACGCGCATGGGTGGGAGCGCACGACGGCGAGCGACACGGCAGGCGCGGTGAGCGACGTGGTCGCGCTGGCCGATCCGACGGTCGCCGCGATCGGACCGGCGCTCCGCCTCGGAGATCCACGGCGGCACGATCCTGCGCTCGGGCGTGCAGGACGAGGCCGAGAACTACACGCGCTTCTTCCTCGTTCGCGGCCCGCGACCGCGACCCGAGCGGCGATCGTGCCTGCGTCGGGAATCTCGGTCGCCGACCGGCCCGGCTCGCTGCGCGACGCGCTCAGCGCGTTCGCCGACCGCGGGCATCGATCTGCGGTTCCTGATCGCCCGTCCCGACCGGCGCGTTCCCTTTCGCTACCGCTTCTTCGTCGAGCTCGCCGCCGTCGACGAGCCGCGCTTGAGCGCGGCGCTCGCCGCGATCGGCGGCGAGCAGCGCATCCTGGGCCGCTACTAAGCCTTACGTGTCCTGGTGCGCGGGGACGCACAGCATGCGCGGCACGATGTTCGCGACCGTCAGCTTACCGAACGCGTTGTCCACCGTATGGCTCTGCGCGTACGCCGAGCCGCCAGGCGCGTAGTAACACACGAGATGATCCGCCGCGCCGTCCACTGCCGCGGCCTTCGGACGCAGCAGCGTCGTGACGACCGGCACGCAGAAGAGCTGCGGCGTCATCACGGCGACTTCCGTCGTCTGGAACTGATCGTGCAGCGAAACTTGCAGCCGGGACTTGCGGTCCGAACTGCGCGCCGTAGCAGCGCAGGCCGGAGAGCACGGCCGTCGTCGGCGCGGCCGGCGTCTGCGCTTGCGCGACGCGCGGCGACGCGGTGACGTGACCCAGCACGAACGCTCCGGTGACCGCGGCCACGACAAGGACGACTCTGACCATACGCAAACCGCCAACCTCCAAACGTTCGAGGGCCCAGTATAGCGTGCTCGCCGGAAGGGGGCAAGCGCGCGGCCGTTCCTCCGACTACGCTGGGGCAAGCGCCGCAGCCAGCCCGCTCAGGTCCTGAAGATCTTCGAGCGAGCGCGGGCGCAGCGTGCACGACGCGACGCGGTCGGGCAGCGCTTCGCGGGCGAACGTCGCGCGCACGCGTTCGATCCACGGCTCGCCCAGATATGTCGCGAGGCTGCCCAACACGATGACGTCGAGCACGAGCAGGTCGGCCAGCAACGCGCAGGCCGCACCGACCGCCCGCGCGTTGTCCTCGATCGCCGCTTGCGCGACCGGATCACCGCGCGCCGCGCGCTCGGCGACCTCGGCGCCGGTCGTCGCGTCGAACGAGGCATCGTGCCGGCGCGCCAGCGCGGGCAACACGCTGCCCGAGCCGTACGACTCGAACGAGCCGGGCTTGCCGAACACGTCGGGTCCGTCGTCGCGATAGCGCACGTGACCGAGCTCCGACGACGCGCCGTTCGCACCGTAGATCGCGCGTCCGCCGATCACGATCCCCGCGCCGAACCCGGTGCCGCAGGTGAGGTAGGCGAGGCCCGCGCGCCCGGGTCGGCGCCCCAGCGCACCTCGGCCAGCGCGCAGGCCGCCGCATCGTGATGGACCGCAACCGGCACACCGAACTCCTCGCGCAACCGCGGGCCGAGCGGAAAGCCGTGCAGCCCGGGCAGATGCGGCGGCTGCGATCACCGTTGCCGGTGCGCGCGTTCATCGGTCCGCCGACCGCCACGCCGATCGCGCGCGCGTCGTCGCGATCGCGCGAGCGCTTCGACGATCGACGCGTACAGCGCCTCGCCGTCGCGGGCCTGCGTCGGCCACGCGCGCCGTCGAGGATCGCCCCGTCGGGCGTCCCGAGCACGACGCTGGTCGTCGTCCCGCCGATGTTGACGCCCGCGATCGCTCCGCTCATATCACGATCACCTCGGCGTCGGGCTCGCTGGCGTGCAGCCGCGCGACGTACGCCGCGGCGCGCGGGTTCGCGCGCAGGCGGCGCATCGACGATCAGCGCGCGGTGCGGCGCGCCGGCCCGCCGGCGCGACGCGACGCGGCGCATCGCGTCGGCGATCTGCGCGCGCAGCACGTCGCGATCGAGCAGCATCGCATCGCCGGCGTCGGCCACACGAGCAGCCCGACCTCGATCGCCGCCCTGGCCGGTCACCAGCACGTCGCGCGCATCGCTGCATTCGGCCAGAAACGCCGCGCGCAGCTCGGCCGCGCGAACCCACGCGCCGGAGCTGAGCCTGAAGCTGCTGTCGAGCCGGCCGGCGTAGGCCAGACCGCGCTGCGGCGCGCGCGCGTCGACCGGCCGCACGAGATCGCCGGTGCGGAAGAATCCCTCGTCGTCGAACGCCGCGGCGGTGAGATCCGGCGCGCCAGTAGTAGCCGGTCGTCACCTGCGGCGCCGCGCACGCGCGCTTCGTACGCGTCGCCCGCCGGATGCAGCGCGATCTCGACGCCGGCCAGCGGCGCGCCGATCGCGTCGAACACCGGATCGTCCCGCCGGTCGCGCACGCCGCGCCGGCGGTCTCGGTCGAGCCCCAGACGGCGGCCAGCGGAACGCCGATCGCGCGCAGCGCGTCGCGCGTCGGAGGGCGAGCATCGTCGCTCCGCTCCAGCACGCGAGATCCAGGTGCCAGCCAGCGGCGCCGCAGCGCGTCGTCGGCACGCAGCAGCTCGACCCAGCGCGCCCAACCCGTCGGCAGGTCGAACGCCAGCGTCGGCGCGGCCTCGGCGCGCAATCGTGCCGCACGGCGCCGTCCATCGACGTGCAGCGTCCCGGCGTGGCGCAACGCGAGCCCGAAGCACGACGTTGCCGCCGAACGCGCGGCTCCACGGCAGCGCGCCGACGATCTCGGGCGGACGGCGTTCGAGAAACGGCCAGGCCTGCGTGAGCCCTTGCAGCATCGCGCCGATCATCCCGTGGGTGACGACGACCGCCGCGCTCTCGCCGCTCGGATCCGGCGCGAACATCAGCTTGGCGATCGTCTCGCCGCCGACGTCGACCTCACCGTCGCGCGAGCGGCGCGTGCGCCGAGCAGCCGCGCGTAGTCGAACGCGCGCGGCCCCGGCGGCGGTGCCGGTAACGCTGACGAATGCGGCGCCCGGCGCGACGCGCGCACCGCAGCGGCGTACGCCGCACCGTCGCGGGCGAAGACGACTGCCGGCCGCACGACGCCTGCGATCGCGCGCAACCGCGCGAAGCCGTCGTGCGCGTCGAGGCCGAGCTGCGCGGCGATCGGCGCCACCGGCATCGCGGCACAGGCCGCGCCGAGCATCATCAGCGCGTGATCGATGCCGTTCCCGCTCAGGATCATCAGCGGCCGCGTCTCCGACGCGCCGAGCGCGCGCAACGCGCCGCCGATCCGGCGCGCGCGCTTCGCCGCGGTCGCGAAGCTGATCTGGCGCCAGCGCCGTGCGCGTCGCGCTCGACCGAGAAACGCGCGATCCGGCGCGCGCCGCGCGGCGTCGTCGAGCATCGCCGGCAACGTCGTCGGATGCGGCGCAGCTCGCGGACCGCGCAGCCGCAGCATCGCGCTCGCGCTCGCTCGTCAGCTCGACGCGCCCTCCAGCACGGTGCCCTTGATCCGGTAGCAGGTTCCGCGGAACAGCGCGACGAGCTCGCCGTCGCGCGCGTGACCGTGATGTCGTACACGCCCGGTTCGCCCGCGCGACGACTGCTCGTGGCCCTCGGCGACGAGCCGTTCGCCCAGCCGCACGGCCGCGATGTACGAGATCGACGCCTGCAGCGCGACGTTGGGCTCGTTGCGCGAGTTGCAGGCGAACGCGAACGTCGAGTCCGCCAGCGTGAACGTGATCCCGCCGTGCGCGATCGCGTGACCGTTCACCATCGCTGCGCCGATGAGCAGCGACGCGCGCGCGTAGCCCGGCCGCGCCTCTTCGAGCACGATGCCCAGCGAACGCGACGCATGGTCGCGCTCGAGCATCGCTTCCGCGCAGGCGCGCGCGAGCGCGTCGCCGGTCAGCTCGCCGACGCTCACGCGCCGGTGCTGGCTTGTCGAGCGAGCGGCGTGCGCGTCTCGATGACGCGGAAGCGGTTGGCGACGAACGCCGCGTCGGTGAGCGAAGCGTTGCCGGCCGGGTTGCCGCCGCTGACGTGAAAGTCGCTGAACGCCGCCGACTGGTTGACCAGCAGCGAGCCGGTCAGGTTCACCGCGAGGTTGACCTTGCCGTCGCGCCCAGCGCTGCGCCTGCTCGAGCACGCGTCGTCGGTCGTGTGCACGATCGCGGTGATCGCGCCCGGCGCGCGCCTCGCCGGTCGCCAGGCGCAGCGACTCGGCCGTGTCGGCGGTGCGCACGACGAACGCGATCGGACCGAACGCCTCGCGTTCGAAGCGCTCGCGATCGGCGGCGTCGACGACCGCGAGCAGCGGCGAGCGCACGCGCGCGTCGGGGAACTCGGGATTCGTCACGACCGCGCTCTTGCGCACGACGCCGGGCTTCGCGTTCTCCTCCTCGATGCGCGCAGCGTCGCGTCGGTCGCGATCGCGCCGAGCACGCCGGCCGCGCGAGCCGGATCGCCGAGCAGCCCGTCGAGCGCCTTCACCAGCGCGCCGACGACGTTGTCGAACGGCACCGCGCGCCGCCCGCGAGGATGCCGTCCTTGCGGCACGAACAGGTTCTGCGGCGTCGTGCACATTTGGCCCGAGTACAGCGACAGCGACATCGCGAGGTTGCGCGCCATCCCGTCGAGGTCGTCGGTCGAGTCGATCACGACGCAGTTCACGCCGGCCTTCTCGGTGTAGACGAGCGCGTTCGAGTTCTGCTCGAGCCAGTCGCCGAACGCCGGTCGAGCCGGTGTAGTCGATCAGCGCGATCTCCGGCCGCTGCGCGAGCACCTTCGCCAGCGGCCGCTCCGGCGTGTCGACTGCCAGCATCACGCGCGCGGATCGTAGCCGCCTTCGCGCAGCACGTCTTGCAGGATCTCGACCGTGATCGCGAGCGGCAAGACCGCCTGCGGGTGCGGCTTGACGATGACCGCGTTGCCGGTCACCAGGCTCGCGAACATCCCCGGATACGCGTTCCAGGTCGGAAACGTCGAGCAGCCGATCGTGAGATCGATGCCGCGCGGCACGACGCGATAGGTTTTCTCGATCCGCAGCGGCTCGGGCTTGGCCGGCTTCTCCCAGATCACGCGCTCGGGAACGCGCGACATCTCGTCGTACGCGTACGCGATCGCTTCGAGCGCGCGGTCCTGCGCGTGCGGTCCGCCGGCCTGAAACCCCATCACGAAACTCTGACCGGTCGTGTGCATGACCGCGTGCGCCATCTCGAACGAGCGGCGGTTGATTCGCGCCAGCGCTTCGAGCGCGACGCCGGCGCGCTCGTCGATCGGCACGCGCGCCCCACGCTCGCCGGCGGCGACCGCGGCGGCGAGCAGCGCGTCGACGTCGGCGACCGGATACCGCACGCCCAGCGCGATCCCGTACGGCGAGCGCTCCGTCGCGACGTCTCGCCGGTCGCCGGCTGATCGAGCGCGAACGTCTCGCCCGAGCCGCGCGTCGAACGCGGCCTTCCCTTCGGCGGCGGCGGTTTCGCCGTAGACCTTCCCGCTCGCGCTCTCGGGATAGGCGCTGTAGTACGCGCGCGTGCGGATCGCTTCGCGCGCGCGTTCGAGCGTCTCGCGGTGGCGCTCGAAGAGTCCGGCGCCGAAGGCCAGGGTCGTCGTCATGCCGTCCGCTTCGGCGACGCACCGGGGTGCCCTCGGGGACGGGAGCGAACCAACCGGCCGACGTACGTTCACCGCATGAGGTTCAAGCTCGTCGTCGCACCTGTCTCTTCGCCGCGCGCTCTGACGGCGCCGGCCGCTGCGCAATCGCCGCCCGAGGACGGGCCCGCCTGGGTGTTCCTGGCCGGGACCTGGACGTGCACGCGTGTCGAACGTGACGGGTACGCCGATCACCGTGAGGTACGCCCGCGGCAAGCAGCGCGAGCATACGTCCAGCAGTCAGCGCGGCGCTCCCAACGGAACGGCTTACGCGGCCGACGGCTGGATCTCGTACGACCGGTCGGCGAAACGCTGGGTGTACCTCGCCGAGGAGCGCTCGGCGACTACCGGTCGCGACGACGCCGGGCTGGCAGAGAACGTCCTCGTGCTCACCGCGTGCTCGACCGCGGCGACACGCGGCGGCAAGACGACGCTCAAGAGCTGAACGACACGACGGTCGACGGGACCGTCGTCCGTCGGGCGGAACGCTCTGCGCAGCACTGCGGCAAGAAGTGACTCAGCGCGTCGACAGCGCCGCGCTAGCGAGGCGCCCGCCGCGCGGAGAACGGCCCCGAGCCGCGCCAACGATGCGCGGTCGGGCTCGACGAGCAGCACGGCAGGTGCGAGCGATCGCCGATCCCGAGCGAGCGCGCGAAGCATCGACGTCGTCGACGAACAGCGGGATCGTGGACGCGCGCAGCTCGGCGCGGTCACCGCCGCCTTCATCGCGGCCACGACCGAGCCGCGCGCCACCTTCGGGAATTTCAGCCCGATCAGCAACCTGGCGCGCACGTCGCCCCGCGTCCGCACCAGCGGATCGAGAAAGGGCGCCCAGCTCTCGATCTCGGAGCGATGCTCGAGCACGAACGCGACCAAGACGACCGTGCGCGCGCCCGCAAGTCACGCGGCGCCGGAACGTCGTGCCGTTGAGCGCTCGCCCCGCGATGGCCGGGAAGCGAAGCGTCCATGCGCGGACCGTACCCGCACGTGATGTTCGGATCTCGTGCGCAGGGAGGAGGCGTAGCGGCATGACGATCGAGGACGTGGTCTGTCCCGTCATGTTGCCGGTCGCAATCGGCATCGCGATCGCGGCGATCGTCGCATGTTCTGGTACGTCGCGCGGCGCGATCCGATCGCGACCAAGCGCGTCCCGCTTGGCCTCCGGACCGACGGCCGGCCGCGGGGGCTCGGGACGCGGCGTTGGCTGTGGGTCGCGCCGGCGGTCTTCTCGCCGTCGTGGCGTTGCTGAGCATCGTGGTCGTGGCGGCCGCCGCCCGAAGAAGGCCGCCCAATGCTCGCGCTCGTCTTCTTCACCATCGCCGAGGTCGCGTGGTTCGTCGCCTGGACGACGGATCGTCAGATCGAGCTCGCCCGAGGCATGACGCACCGCATCCGCCGGCGCGGACGCTGCGCGTCTTCGTCCCGATCGCAGCCACGATCGTCTTCACGCTCGTGCTCGCCATCCGCCCGGCATCCTAGGCGTCCATCCTTGGACGAGAAGAGCGCCGCGAGCGACCTCAGAAGACCGGGATGATGTCTTCCGGCCCGATGTGGCCGACGTCGACGCCGTCGAGATCGAGCTCGGGGATCGCGGGGAACTCGATGCCCCACTCGCCGACGATCGCGCGCACGCGCGCCAGCGCGGTACGCCAGTTCTCCGCCTGCTCGTCGAAGGTCAGCACGCCGAGCCCGGCGTCGCGCGCGTGCTGCACGAGCACGCGGTGGTTCGGCAGAAAATACTCGGGGATGTCCCAGAACTGATTCGGCGGCTCCCAGAGGATCATGCTCAAGAACACGAAGCCCGCGCGCAGCTGCTTCGTGATCATCATCTTGTACTCGTCGGTGAGGCCCGGCCAGTCGCGCTCGAGCACGGTCAGGCAGATCGCGAGATGGCGCGCCTCGTCCTGGCCGACCTTCTTGAAGATCTCTTTGAACAGCGGATGCGTCGCCTTCTTCGACATCCCGAAGAACAGCGTCGACGACGCGACCTCGCCCATCATGAACGACGTGAACAGCACGCTACAGCGGATACTTCGCGAGCGAGGCCGAGTAGCCGGACCAGTAGCGCCCGCCGTTGTGGTAGAGCCAGCCGATGTTGTTCTGCGCCGCGCTAGCGAGATCGCTGGTCGCCTCGAAGTCCATCGGTCCGCCGGGAACCAGCGCCTGGATCGCGCGCTGGCAGACTTCTTCGTGATTCATCTCGTCGTGCGTGATCGAGAAGAAGCACTTGCGGATCGGATCTTCCTGATGCGTCTCGAACGCGTGGATCGTCGCCTTGGCGAACACCGCCGGCCCCGAACCGTCGAAGTTCGCCAGCACCGCGTACCAGTACATGATCCCCAGCCGCTGCTCTTCGGTGAAATCCTCGGCGCGCAGCGTCTCCCACGGGAAGTCCGACGGGTTCCAGACGTGCCGCTTGGCGCGCTCGTAGAGCTCGGCCAGCTTGGGCGTCTCCACCCGCCACTCCATCGGGAAGATGTTGGGCTGCGGCACCTCCGGGTACGGCGCGAACCCGTCCGCCGGAACGACGAGCTGGTTCTGGTTCGGTGCGGTCATGGCCATCGAAGATCTCTCCCTACCGAATGGTCGGTCAGGGACGAGTATACCCGCGAAATGCCGCCCGGCAACCAGGGCTACGCGTCGCCGCCTGGGCCTTTTGACGTAGCTTCGGCGTAGCCGTCTGACGAACACAATTTTTCGGCGACGCGCGCGCCACCGGAGCACTCGCTCATCGTCGGGTGGAGGTGCGGCATCTCGGCGATCTCGCGGGCGGTCGCGCCGCGGTCGATCAACGCGATCGCTTCGCCGGCGAGGTCGATCGCGTCGTCGAGCGACCATGCGCGATGCCGACGACGCGGCCGTCCGGCCGCGCGAGCATCTTGATGAAGCCCTCGGTCTGCTCGGAGACGAGCGCCTTTCCGACCTCGCCGGCAGGCAGCGTCGCGACTCGGACCTCGATCCCGCGCTCGCGGCACTGGCGCTCGGTCAGCCCAGCGACCGCGACCTGCGGCTGGGTGAAGAGCGCGTGCGACTCCCAGCGATCCCACTGCGCCGCGACCGGCTCGGCAGCGAACGCGTTCGTCGCGGCGAGCCGTCCGGCATACGCGGCGCTGTGCACGAGCGCGCGCCGCCCGAGCACGTCACCCGCCGCATAGACGCGCGGGTTCGACACGCTGCGCAGCGTCGCGTCGACGACGATTCCGCGCGCACGGTCACCGTCGATCTCGCCGGCCGCGAGGTCGAGCCCATCGACGCGAGGCACGCCGATTCGTCGCCAGCACGACGACGTCGCAGCGCGCGCCGTGCGCGCCGCCGCGCCGTATCGGCGAGGAGCACCGTCGCGCCGCCCTCGTGCACGGCTCGCCGTACGGCGGCGTCGAGCATCACCGTCACGCCGTCGCGTTCGAGCGCCTCGCGCACGGCGCGTCCGACGTCGGGATCGTCGTTTCGCAGCAGCTCCGGCGCGTCCTGGAAAGCGTCACCGTCGTGCCGAGCCGCGCGAAGAACTGCGAGAACGCGCAGCCGATCGGCCCGCCGCCGACGATCGCGACGCGCCGCGGTGCGTGCGTCATCTCCATGACGTCGGCGCTGGTGACGCTCGGCACGCCGTCGAGGCCGGCGATCGGCGGCGTGACCGTCGCCGCGCCGGTCGCGATGACGAAGCGCTCCGCGACGATGCGCCGGTCGCCGCACCACGATCGCGTCGGGTGCGACGAAGCGCGCGTCGCCGCGCACGAGCGGATAGCTCTCGAGCTCGTGGACGCGGTCCTCGGCGAAATAATCGACCAGCGCGCGCTTGCGCCGCATGATCGCCGGCA
The DNA here is from genome assembly GCA_963738465.1 of Vulcanimicrobiota bacterium. GTDB lineage: Bacteria > Vulcanimicrobiota > Vulcanimicrobiia > Vulcanimicrobiales > Vulcanimicrobiaceae > Vulcanimicrobium. The sequence continues at coordinate 28,237 of CAVTWP010000006.1, read as the reverse complement.
AGTCGACGTGCACCGGCGTCGTCTCGACGCCGAGGTCGTGCGCCTTCTCGACCTCGCCCTCGATCTGCGTCGCCGCGAGGACCGCCTTGGCCGGCATGCAGCCGCGCAGGATGCACGTCCCGCCCAGCTCCTCGTCACCGGTGACCAAGACGACGTCGCGCCCGGCGGCGCGGGCCGCCTCGGCTGCCGCAAACCCCGCCGTGCCGGCGCCGATCACGCACAGCTCGCGCCGCTCCTCGACCATCCCCCGGAGCGTACCCAGCCGGCCGCCCGTCCGAGCCCTCGTTTGCGCAGGCCCTTTCAGCTAAAATCGAACAGGTGTTCGATGATGCCGCCGATAAGTGCGCGCGTCCGATGGAACCGCGCGATCGTCTCCGGCCCGAGCGCCCCGCCGCCGGCGCCGCCGCCAGCCTCGAGGAGGTCCAGCGCGATATCGAACGCCTGCCGCGCGAGGATCGCGCGATGCTCCGGCCCGTGGATCCTGGCGCGCTTCGACGTGCGCGGCTACCCGCCAGCGGCGTCGTCCGGCCGCCCGACGCGAGGCCGCTAGTCCGACAGCGGCGGCGCTCGGTCCGGGGTGGAGCGTTTCGGCCGGCGACTGCGGCGACTCCGCCTCGCGCGCGGCCTCGAGCTGCTCGCAACTGGCCTACCGCGTCGGCGTCACCGAAGGCGCGATCCGCCAAATGGAGAGCGGTCAAACGAAGATCGCGAGCTTCGTCATCGGGCTCCGCCTCGCCAAAGAGCTCGGCACGACGGCTTGGTATCTCGCCGTCGGCGGCGCCGACGAGCGCGATATCGAGTCCTCGGATACGTTGACCCAACGCGTCACCGCGCTCGAACAGCGCGTCTCATTGCTCCTCGACAGCCGCGAGAAACCGTAGGCGCGGATCGTCGTTTCTTCGACGAGCTCAGAAACGACGAACGCAGCGCGCGGCGCTTCTTCGACAAGCTCAGAATGACGTGACAGCTTGGAATGACGGGACAGCTCGGAATGACGCGGACGAGCTCGGAATGACCGGACGGACTCAGAATGACGGGACGAGTTCAGAATGACGGGACGGGCGTTACCGGCGGGTGATGCCTTCGAAGATGATCGCGATGATGGCGCGGGCGATCGCGTCGTGGGTGAGCGAGCCGCTGCCGTACCATTCGACCACCGAGTTCGACATCCCGAAGATCAGCCGCGCGACGAGCCGCGGCTCGAGGTCGGTGCGCACGTCGCCGTCGCGCTGCGCCTGGGCGATGATCGCGGTGACGTGGCGGTCGAACGCGCGCCGCCGCTCGAGCGCGTTGCGCTCGCTGCGCGACGCGCCGTGGACGCGGAACAGGACGGTCAGCTCCGGCAGCAGGTGCAGCGTCGTCTCCGCGACCCGCTCCACGATGTACCGCAGCCGCGTCGCCGGCCGCGCCTTCGCGCGCGCCGGGCTCGTCGAGGATCGCGAACAGCGCGTCGAGCGCGCGGCCGAGGCCGCGCTCGAGCAGCGCCTCCTTGCCGCTGACGTGATGGTAGATCGACGCCTTGGTGATCCCGGCCGCGCGCGCGACGTCGTCCATCGACGCGCCGTCGTAGCCGCGCTCGGCGAACACGCGCAGCGCGACGTCGGTCAGCGAGTCGATGTCGTACGGCTTGCGCGGCTCCATCGCGGACTCACGGGGTCCGCGTCGGGCTCGGACGTGGCGCCGGCGTGCGGCGGGCGACGGGACGGCCGCCGGCGGCGGCGACGAATAGTGCTCGCCGGACGGTTGCGGCCTGTACGGCGGTTCGAGCCCATTGGCGAAGCCGGCCCCCAGCACGCCGCCGATCCGCGCATACGCCGCCGCGACCTGCGGTCGCAGCGCGTCGAGCGCAGCCTGGTGCTGCTCGAACGGCGGCTGCAGGCCGCCGCCGATCTGCCCGGTCAGCCCGACCGACCTGCTCGCGGATGCGGTCCGGCAATGCGACGGAGTCCTCGTCGTGCTCGCGTTCGACGTCAGCGTCGCCGCGCAGCGCGAGCAGCCGCGCGCGCATCGCCGGCGGCAGCGTCTTCTGCTTCAGCCGGCGGTCGATCTCGTTGAGCGCGCTTGTCGATCCCGTCGAACCAGCCGAACAGCGTCGCGAGGAACGCGTGGCGCGCGGCGCGCTGCTCCGGCGTCCACGGGCTGTTCGGATCGTCGGCGAGCGTGAACGGCTGATCGAACGTGCGGCCGTCGACGTGCAGCCGCGCGGTGTACGGTCCGGGCAGCGCCTCGGCGCCCGTCAGCGGTCCCATGTTCTGCAAGCTCGTGCCGTACCAGCGCGTCGGCCCGTCTTCCGAGCCGTCCCACGCCAGGCGGTTGACGCCCGGCGCGTTGGTGACGAAATACTTGCGGCCCTCGTCGGTGCGGATACGAGCCGCGCAGCGTGCGCACGGCGCTGGCCCTGCGCGTCGAGAATCTCGAGCCACGGGCGCTGCCTTCGCCTGCGCGCGCTGATAGAACGTCAGCACCGCGCCCGACGGCGCGTTCGGCGCGGCGAACTGGTTCGCCGGCAGCGAGTTCCCGTCGCCGGCTTCGATCGACGGCCAACGACGCCCACAGCGTCGCGCGCGGATCGGGAACAGCGTGACGCGCGCGCGCGCGCGCGGCGGCGAGCTGCTGCAGCGGCGTCGCGTCGTCGAGCACGAAGAAGCCGCGACCGTGCGTGGCGAGCAGCAGATCGTTCGCCGCCGGCTGCACGTGCAGGTCGTAGACCGGCACGACCGGCAGCCCGGCCTTCACCCGCTCCCAGCGCCCGCCGCGGTCGTACGAGATCCACAGCCCGTTCTCGGTGCCGGCGTAGAGCGACGTTCGCGTCGCGCGGATCTTGCCGCAGCGACGCGCACCGGCGCGTCCGGCGGCAGGTTCGACGCGATCGCGCGCCAGCTCGCGCCGTAGTCGTCGGTGACGTACGACGTACGGCCGGTCGTCGCCGAGATCGTGCCGGTCGAGCTGCACGAACGCGGTTCCGGCCGCGAACGGGCTCGCGTCGATCTCCTCGACGCGGCCGTACTTCGGCCAGCCGCGCGGGCGTCACGGCCGTCCAGTGCGCGCCGCCGTCGCGCGTGAGCTGCACGAGCCCGTCGTCGGTGCCGGCCCAGATCGTCGCCGCGTCCTTCGGCGACGGCGCGATCGCAAGCGTCGTGTCGTAGTACTCGGCGCCGGAGACGTCGAGCGTGATCGGGCCGCCGGACGCGAGCTGGTGCTCCTTCTCGTTGCGGGTGAGGTCGGGGCTGATCGGCGTCCAGTGCCGTCCGCGATCGGTCGTCTTGAAGATCGACGTTGCCGCCGAAGTAGGCGACGTGACCGTCCTGCGGCGAGAACGCGAGCGGCGCGTTCCAGTTGAAGCGATACGGCGACTGCGCGAGCGAGGTGGTCGAGGTGAACACGTCGCGCGGATACGGCGAGACGTCGACGCTCTGGCGCGCCTTGCTGTCGTAGATGCCGAGCACGCCGTCCTGCGTGTTCGTCCAGATCAGCGTGGGGTCGACCGGATCGGGGATCGCGAACATCCCGTCGCCGCCGGCGATCGCGAACCAGTCGCGGTTCATCAAGCCGGTGCCGTTGCGCGCGGTCGTCGGCGCGCACCACGAGCTGTTGTCCTGGAAGCCGCCGCAGATCGTGTACGGCTTCGGTCGTCGAAGCCGACGTGATAGATCTGCGCCGAGCGGGAGGCGGTCCAAGAACGCCCCACGATGCGCCGCCGTTGCGGCTGAGCACGACGCCGCCGTCGTTGCCTTCGATGATGCGCCGGCCGTCGGCCGACCACCAGATCGCGTGGTTGTCGGGGTGCAGGTAGCCCTCGAGATGCTTCCACGTCTTCCCGCCGTTCTTCGAGACGGTCAGGTACATCGAGAGCGAGATCACGCGGTTCTCGTCGTGCGGATCGACCGCGAGGTGGCTGAAGTAGAACGGGCGCTGCTCGGGCAGCGTGTTGTCGGAGGTCTTGCGCCAGCTGTCGCCGCCGTCGTCGGAACGCCATACCGTGCCCTGCTTCGACTGCACGACCGCGTAGACGCGGCGCGGATCGCTCGGCGCGACCGCGACGCCGATGCGGCCGAGCAGTCCGCTCGGAAAACCGTGTCCCTGCGATCTTCGTCCAGCTGCGGCCGCCGTCGCGCGAACGATACAGCCCGTCCTGCGGTCCGCCGCTCGTCGCGATCCACGGTTGCCGGCGAAACTGCCAGATCGCCGCGAACACGGTCTGCGGGCGCTTCGGATTCCAGGCGAGATCGGCGGCGCCGCTGGCCGGCCCGACGAACAGCGTCTTGGTCCACGTGCGACCGCCGTCGTCGGTGCCGGTAGACGCCGCGCGCGTCGCTGTCCTTCCACGGGTTGCCGAGCGCGCGCGACGAGCGCGCGGTTCGGGTTCGCGCGGGTCGACGAGGATCTTCGAGATCAGCGCGGTGTCGTCGAGCCCGGCGTGCGTCCAATGCTTGCCGCCGTCGCGCGAGCGCCACACGCCGTCCCCGTACGAGACGTCGTTGCGCGGGTTCGCTTCGCCGGTTCCGGCCCACACGACGTTCGCGTTGCTCGGCGCGACCGCGATCGCGCCGATCGCGCCGAACTGCGGACCGGTCCAGGCCGGCTGGAACGACGTCCCGCCGTCGGTCGACTTGAACACGCCGCCGCCGGCGCCGCCGACGTAGTACAGCCGGTCGTCGCGGTCGCTGCCGGCGACCGCGCTGACGCGGCCGCCCGACGCCGCCGGTCCGATCGCGCGAAAGGTGAAGGTGTCGGGCGCCGGGGTCGCCTTGGCGGGCTTCGCCGCGGGCGGCCGGACCGTGGCTGCCGACTGCGCCGGCGTACCGGCGGCGGGGCGCCGGAGCGGCGCGAGGCTGCATGAAAGCGCCGCTGCGACCACCGCTGCGGCGACCGAGACGGGAACGAATCGACATCCGCGCGTGCTTCCGAGGGCGGGACGGCCTTCCCCGCCCGACCGCTTGGTAGGGGCGCGACCCGTTCGCGGAAGCTCTCCGGCGATGGCGACCACGACCCCGGCCGGCACCGAGCTCAGCCGCGAACAGCTGCTCACGCTCTACCGCGACATGCTCACGCAGCGCGCGGTCGACACGCGCGGCTTTCAGCTCAACCGGCAAGGGAAGATCGGGATCGCGATGGGCTCCGAGGGCCACGAGGCCGTCCAAGCCGGCACCGGGCTCGCGTTCGAGCGCGGCAAGGATCTGCTCTACCCGTACTACCGCAACACCGGGCTGATCCTGGCCTGCGGCTTCCCGCTCGCCGATCTGTTCCGCTCGCAGCTCGCGCGCGCCGGCGACACCACCGGCGGCCGCTCGATCATCAACCACGTCACCGCACGGGCGCTGGGCATCGCGTCGATCTCCTCGATCATCGCCGCGCAGTGCACGCACGCCGTCGGCGCGGCGTGGGCGGTCAAGCGCAGCGGCGCCGCCGATCGCGTCGTGTTCTGCCAGTTCGGCGAGGGCGCGACCTCACAAGGCGAGTGGCACGAGGCGCTCAACTTCGCCGCCGTCCACGCGCTGCCGGTGCTGTTCCTGTGCGAGAACAACGAGTGGGCGATCTCGACGCCCATCAGCAAGCAGATGCGCGTCCCGAACGTCGCGACGCGCGCCGCGGGCTACGGGATGCGCGGCGTCACGTGCGACGGCTTCGATCCGGTCGAGGTGTACGCGACCGTCCGCGACGCGCGCGCACACGCGGCGGCCGGCAGCGGCCCGGTGCTGGTCGAGTCGAAGTGCTACCGTTTCCTCTCGCACACGACCGACGACGACGACCGCACCTATCGCACGCGCGACGAGATCGCCGAACACCGCGCCGAACGACCCGGTGCCCGCCTTCGAGCGCGCGCTGATCGAGCGCGGCGTGCTCGCCGCCGACGAGGTCAAGGACCTCAAGCGCGAGATCTCCGAGCTGGTCAACCGCACCACCGACGAGATCGAAGCCGAACCGTATCCCGACGCGCAGTCGCTCTACGGCAACACCTACGCCGGCCCCGACGACGCCTGGCTAGCTGAGGCTCAGTGGAGCGTGATCGAGCCGTTCGTCGTTTGCAGATCGAGCCGGCGCCCGCCGTCGCCGATCGTGCCGCTCACGCTCGCGCCCGGACCGTAACGCGGCCGTTCGACGTTCATCCCCGGCGCGGTGATCCCGCCGTTCACCGTCCGGCCGTCGACCGACAGTCCGGTGCCGCGCGGCAGCGTCACGTCGATCGAGCCGTTGACGGTCTTCGCGACGAGCGTTCCGCGGGCGCGGTCCAGGATGTTCACCTCCACCGAGCCGTTCACCGTGGTCGCCGTTGCGCACGTCGCGACCTTCAACGCGAACGCCGGCCGTTCACGGTCGACGCGTCGGTGGGGCCATCGTTGACGACGTCGACCTCACCGTTCACGCTGCGCGCGTCCAGCGCGACGCCGTGCGGCACCGTCACGTCGAACGCGACCGACGTGTCGTTGTCGTGCGTGCCGCCGGAGCCGTTCGCGTCGTCGCAGCCGCGATTCGCGTCGGGCGGATAGCGGACGCAGACCACGATCCCGTTCGGCCGGTTCTCGACGTGGATCGCGACCGCGTTCGGGTCGCTGCGCTCCGCGCGCTTGACGGCGTGGACCTCGAGCCGGTCGCCGGTCCGCACGCGGACGCTGCCGTTGATGTCGCGGATCGCCAGCGTCTGCCCCGGCCGCAGCGTGCCGTTGTAGTCGAACGGCACGGTCGCGGCTAAAACTAAAAACATAGTTATAGCCTACCCGCGCGGGACCCGCGTGTCAGACCCAGCTGCATTTTGAAGCCGAATATGTCCGTCGCCGAATCGGTTCCGACCGCATAGAACGCAAAGCCCGTCTCGGGTGCAATCGAGGCCGTTGCCGAATGTCCATCGGCCGTTGCCGTCATGGTTCCGGCCGACGGACCGGCGAAGCCGTCGATCCAGGACGCAACGACGTTCGCGGCCTGCGTCGATTTCGTTAGACTCGAAGGCGAAAATTGCAGGGTGGTACTGCTCAGCACGATCGGGTGGTCGTATGTACCCGTGATGACCGTGCCGCCGGCATTCTTCGCGCTCACTTTGAGGCTCATCTGCTGTCCGAGCGGGAGCGTCGGGAATGCGAGCTGCACGGCGATCGAAGCGACGGCATAGGACGGAGCCGGCAAGAACGTCATGGAGAATTTCGGCGTCCCGGTCGCACTTGCGGTGATGGTTACCGCAGCGGTTAAGGCTCCGCCCGAGTATTCCAGCGCGACCACGGTGGTGGGCGAGCCAACGGTCGTCGTCGAGAGCTTCGTGACGCCGCTGGTATCGCTATCGCTCAGGACGATCGGTGCCGCGTACGGAGTGGCGCCGAGAATCGGCGTGCCGTTCGCGTCCATGGCGACGACCGTCAGCGGAATGTTGACGGCCGTGCCGGTCGGCGGAGGCGCCGGCATCGAGAGCGCGATCGAGAACACGACGCCGCCGAGGGAGACAGTAACGTTGTTCGGACCGGATGCGCTGATCGCCGCCGTCACCTTCCCGGCCGAAAGGGCGCTACCGCCCGCGTTCGGCTGGCTGTACGCCGTCACCGCGAACGTGTCGCTGCCGACGAGGGCGGGAAGCGAGGTCGTGCATACGGTGCCCCCGGCTGACGCGACGCAGCTCGGCGACTGCATGTTAATCACGGTCAGAGGAAGCGCGGGGTTCGACGCCGTCCCGTTGACGGCCGTCAAGGCGACGGCGATCGATTGCGTCGCCGGATCGACGAACTTCGGCGCACGTCGCAGGCGCGCGTTCGACGAGTGCAACGACGGGATCTCGAGGGTGAACGTCGCGCTGACGCGTTTCCCGAGTTGCGGCACGGCAGGGCTTGCGGAAGAACCGGATACCGGCGCACCTGCGAGGGCGGGCAGCTGCGGACTGGCGCCGCCCGTAGCGCCGCCGCAAGCGTTAAGGGCGAGGGCCGAAGCCGCGAAAAGCGACGCTCGGAGCAAGAGGATTGGCGACACGCGGACCACCGAGGCCCTTCAAAAGCGAACGCCAGTCCCACCTTGGCTCGAAGCGGCGTTTTCTTCAAGTTCCGACGATTGTATCATAGGGCTACACAAGTTGAAAGCGATGCTCTAGCGCGGACGAGCTCAACGAGCTGCGCGAGGCGATCAAAACGGCGCTCGAAAAGCAGAACGAAGCCCCCGCGCTCTAGGCCGCCGTCCCTGGGCCGGGCGGTACCTCAAAAGGGACCACTGTCACGGACGCGGCGGGCTCTGCAGGCCGGCGTCGATCTCGGCTTGGTGCTGCCCGCGCTCCGTGTAGAGGCGCAGCTCGGCGATGTCGCGTGGAAAGAGCAGCCCCAGCGTCCAGTCGAACGCGACGCGCACCTGGCGGTCGAGCCCGGGCAGCCGCACGAGGTAGTACGTCCGCCACAAAAACCACGCCAGGATCCCGGTCAGCACGAGCCCGCCCGGCAGCGCCGCGACGCCGCGCCGGCCGCCCAGCGACGCCATCGTCCCCAGCGACCGGTAGGTGAACGGTTTCGTGGAGCGCCCGCGCAGCGTCGCGATGATGTTGTCGGCGAGCGCCGGCCCCTCGCGGATCGCGTGCTGCGCGGTCGGCGGATACCAGGCCGATTTGTCCGCCTGTTCGGCATCGGGTTTGGTGGGAATCCAGGCGCAATCGCCGAGCGCCCAGACGTCGCCGGCGCCGATCACCGACATGTCCTGATGCACGAGCAACCCGCCGTTGCGCGCGTGTTCGCACTCCGGCAGCGAGGCGAGGATCGGCGCGGGTCGCACGCCCGCGCTCCACACCGTCGTGCCGGCCCCGATCAGCGTGCCGGACTTCAGCATGATCCCGCTTTCGTCGATGCGCGTCACGCCGTCGCCGATCACCAGCTCGACCCGGCGGCGCGCGAGGTTGCGCGTCGTGTACCGGCCCATCGCGGCGGGCAGGTCGGGCAGCAGCGCGGTCCCGGCCTCGATCAGCACCATGCGCACGTCGGCGAGCTGCAGCGGCCGGTAGAACGGCAGGATCGAGCGGAAGAAATCGACCAACTCGCCGGCGCATTCGCAGCCGGTGTAGCCGCCGCCCACCACGGCGAAGGTCAGCAGCCGGTCACGCTGCGGCCCGGCCGCCGTGACCACCGCCTGTTCGAGCGCCGCCACGACGCGGTTGCGCAGCGTCTCGGCATCCTCGAGCGTCTTGAGCGCGAGCGTGTGCTCCGCGACGCCGGGGATGCCGAACGTCGACGTGACGCTGCCCAGCGCGAGCACGAGATGGTCGTACTCCAATTGCGTCATCGCGTTGGTGAGCGGATGCCGCGCGTCGACGCAGCGCGCTTCGAGGTCGATCTTCACGATCTCCCCCAGCACGAAGGTGGTGCGCCGCAGCTGCGCGCGAACCGGCGTCGCGACGTGGCGCGGCTCGAGCCCGCCCGAGCTCACCTCGGGCAGCATCGGCGTGAACAGCGTGAAGTTGTCGCGGCTGACGATCGCGATCTCCGCTTCGTCGCGCCGCAGCTTTCGCTCGAGCCGCCGCGCGACGGCGACGCCCGCGAACCCGCCGCCCAGCACCACGATGCGTTTCATCGGATCAGCGCGGCGATGCGGCGGCGGAAGTCCTCGCCGGCGGCGGTCGCTTCGGCGGGCTCGAGCGACGCGGGCGACGGGCGGACGCGCGCGATGTCCCAGCGCAGCTGATCGTCGCCGGCGCCGAAATAGCCGTCGTCGAGCGCCGCTTCGGCATGGGTGCGGATCGCGGCGACGTCGATGCGATACCAGGCGGCCAAAGTCGCGGCGACGCGGCACAGCGCGTCGAGCTGGGCGGTGGTGACCGGGAAGCGCCCGAAATCGGCCGGCGTCGCGCCTTCCATCGCCGCGACGGCGAGCCCGATCGACCACGAGTTCCGGCCGCGCGTGTGCGCCGCGTAGGGCAGCTCGGGCGCGAGCCGCACGTCGCGCATGTTCTCGCGCAGATCGTGCGTGTGGTGCACCAGCACGTCGTCGGACCGGCTGATGCAGAAATGGTAGGCCGGAAAGACGTTCTCGTAATCGTGACCCGTCCAGTGCAACGAGATCGAGCGCATGTCTCCTGCCGGCAAATCCGGCCGCCATTCGCGGAGCGGGACGGCCGGAGCGAGAACTACCCGCGAATGCACGACGACGACGACCTTCGCTCGCGGCTGCCGCCCCAGCGCCGGCGGGGAGCCGGGACGGCCGGCGGGATCCTGGTGGCGCTGGGCGCCGCGGCGCTGAAGTTCAAGGCGCTGCTGCTGGGGCTCACCTCGCTCAAGTGGCTGGTCTTCGCCCCGAAGCTCGCTTTCAGCTTCGGCTCGATGTTCATCTCCATCTTCTTCTATGCGCTGTTCTTCGGCTGGAAGTTCGGGATCGTCCTCGTCGCCTTGCTCGCCGTGCACGAGCTGGGCCACTACCTGACGTTCCGCAACCTCGGCATCCCGGCGTCGCTGCCGACCTTCATCCCGGGCTTCGGCGCGTTCGTGAGCTCGCCGATGTCGATCGAGCCGGCGCAGAACGCGTTCGCCGCGATCATGGGGCCGGTGTTCGGCGTCGCCGCGTCGGCAGTCTGCTGGGGCTTCGGTCTGACAACCGGCGACAACTTTTGGGTCGCCGCCGCGTACTTCGGGTTCTTCATCAACCTGTTCAACTTGATTCCGGCGATACCGCTGGACGGCGGGCGCGTCGCGGGCGCGATCGACGGCCGCATCTGGCTGGTCGGTGCGGTGCTGCTGGTCGCGGCGATGGTGTACCTGCGGCTGTTCAACATCTTCACCCTGCTGATCGTGCTGCTGGTGCTTTTCTCGTCGATCCCGCGCGGAATCGCGGCCTTTCGCGGCGTGGTCGATCCGACGATCCAGATCGTCTCGGGCCGGCAGCGGCTCATCCTCGCCGTCGCCTACTTCGCGCTGCTGGGGATCGCCGGCGCCGGCGCCGCCGCGACCAACCTCGATCCGCACCACCTGACGCACCACACGTGAGCCGCGACGACGATCCGCCGGAACCGGCGGCGCCTGACGCGGCGATGCAGCGCGCGGTCGAGATCCTCGCCCGCGTGTACGAGGCGAATCGCACCCGGCGCAACGTCCCGCCGCCGCCGCTCGACGAACCGGTCGTGCTCGGCGGCGCGCGGCTCGCGTTCGCCGTCGGCACGACGCGGCGCGCCGACGTCGAGCGCGCCTTCGGCGTCGGCTTCGCCTACCCGATGCGCGGCTGGCACACCTATGCCGCGCGCGAGGACGGGCGGCGCATCTTCCTGAGCTCGTTCTACGCGCGCGACGTGCTGGTCGCGGTCGAATGCTATCTCCCCAAGCTCGATCGCGCGCCGAAGCTGGCGGCCCGCGATTTCGGCCCGCTGCGCCTCTTGCCGGGCGACGTCGCGCTCGGCGCGCCGACCGCGTCGCTCGACGCGCGCTACGTCACCGCGGTCGGCGGCCCCGCACCGGTCATCTTCGCCGAGTCGTACGAAGCGCGCTTTCCCGGCGGCGTCGCCTACGTGATGGGCAACGGCGGACGGATCGAGCGGCTCGGACTCTACGCTGCGACGTAACGTCGCGCTAGCCGGCGCGCTGCTCGCCGCCGTGCTCGCGTACACGCTGCTGCGCCCGCCGCCGACGCAGGGACCGTTCGGACGCGACTTCGAGGCGTACTATGCCGCGGGCGCGGTGTGGAATGCGGGCGGCGACCCCTGGTCGCGCGCGGTGTGGGACGTCGAACGCCGGATCGGCGGCGTCGACGCCGCGCGTGACGAGCTGTTGCCGTACGCCGGTCCGGCGGCGGCGCTGCCGCTGTTCGGCGCGCTCGCCCGGCTGCCGCATCCGGTCGCGCTGCGCGTTTGGACCGCGCTGTTGTCGGCCGCCTATGCGGCACTCTTTTTGGCCGCGCTGGCGCTCGCGGGCGAACGGCGCCTCGCCGCACTGGCGGCCGCGGCGGCGTTCGGGATCGCGAGCGGGCCGGGGACGAGCGCGTTCGCGCTCGGCCAAGTGGCACTCGTCTCCGCGGCCGGGATCGCCTGTGCGCTGCTCGCGTACGAGCGTCGGAACGTCGCGGGCGGCGCCTGTGCGACGCTGCTCGCCGCGATGCAGCCGAACCTCGCGCTGGTGCTGATCGCGCGCCTGCGCGACCGGGCGGCGCTGACCGGCACGGCGATCGCCGCCGGCGCGTTCGCCGCGCTGAACCTGTGGGCCGGGGGCGGCGTACGGGGCGCGTTTGCCTATGCGGCCCGGCTTGCCGAGCACGCGCGCGCCGAGCGCTTCGACGCGATCCAGTACACGCCGGCGGCGATCGCCGCGTCGTTCGGAGTTCCCGCTTCGGTCGCAGCGGCGGCCGGGCTGGCCTGCGCGCTGGCGGCGATCGTCGCGACCGCCGTCGTCATCGTCCGGCTGCGGCTGGATCCGCGCGACGGAACGCTGCTCGCCATCGCGCTCTTTCCGCTGGCGGTGCCCTTCTTTCACGAGCACGATTTCGTGCTCGAGCTGATCCCCGCATATCTGCTGGCGCTGCGCGCCCGCGGCGCCGCGCGCGCGGCGAGCGGCGTGGCCTGCGCGATGATTCTCGTCGACTGGTTCGGCCTCGCGCAACGTCCGGCGGCGGCCGGTCAAATCGTCGCGCTCGGCGCCGCGATGGCGTGCGCGTTCGTGGTGATGGGACGCGGCGTGCGCGCCGAGCGCGCCGACCTCGCGCCGTTCGCCGCGCTCGCCGCGATCGCGTGCCTAACGATCCCCCTCGCGCACGCCTTTCCGGCGCCGGTCTGGCCGGATGCGCTCCCGGCCTTCTATCACGCCCCCGCCGGCGCGGACGCGAGCGACGTCTGGGCCGCGGAGCAGCACGCCGCCGGGCTCGACGCACGTGTCCCCGTCTGGGGACTCCTGCGCACGATCCCGCTGACGGGCTGCATCGTGCTCGGCGCCGCCGTCGTGCTGGCGCGGCGGCGGCGCTCTACCGCTCAGATCGCCGGCTGAAAGGCGCGGTCGCCGAATTGCCAGAGCAAGAACGCGTACTCGTCGGCTCCGAGCGCGACGGCTTGTGAGCGCCCGCCGCCGATCAGCCCGTGTCCGCCTTCGTAGTCGACGCGGAGCAGGATCGGCTTTCCGCTCGCGGTCGCGTATTGCAACGAGGCCGCCATCTTCGCCGCCTGCCACGGATCGACGCGCGGATCGTTGATACCGGTCGTGAGCATCACCGCCGGATACTTCCCACCCTTCACGACGTGCTGCACGGCGCTGGTCGCATAGAGGTTCTTGAAGCCCGCCTCGGTCTTGACGCTGCCGAACTCGGGGACGTTGGGTGGCCCGTTGGGCGTCGTCTCGATGCGCAGTTGATCCGACACGGGAATCTCGTCGAGCACCGCCGCGAAGAGCTGCGGCGCCTCCGTGATCGCGCCGCCCATCGTGATGCCGCCGGCGCTGCCGCCGCGCGCTCCGAGCTTGCCGGGCGACGTGTAGCCCTTCGCTTCCAGCCACTTGGCGCAGTCGATGAAATCGCTGACCGTCCGGACCTTGTTGGCGTCCTTGCCGGCCAGGTGCCATTCTTCACCGTACTCGCCGCCGCCACGCACGTGGGCGATGGCGTAGACGCCGCCCTTCTCGAACCACGCCATGCGCGAGGCCGAGAAGCTGGGGCTGCTCGAGATGCCGTAGGAGCCGTAGGCATAGAGCAGCGTCGGGTTGGAACCGTCGAGCTTCATGTCGCGCCGGTGGATGATCGAGAGCGGGATCAGCGTGCCGTCGGCGGCCGGCACCTTGAGCTCGTCGGCGACGATCGCCGAAAAATCGACCGGCGACGGCGGGTCGAGCTTGGTGTCGATGACCGCGTTCGCTTTCGCGTCGTAGGTGTACCACAGCGGCGTCGCGGTCCACGACGTCAGCTGCGCCAAGAAGCCGGGGCGGTCGTATTCCGTCGCGAGCCCCGAGATCGAGCCGTTCACCGGAAGCGGCACGTCGCGCGCGATGCCGTCGTACCCGATGCGGGTGATGCGCCCGAGCCCGTCCTCGCGGGAGGCCACGTAGAGCGCGTCGCTCGCGTTCGCGATCCCGTCGATGACGCGCGAGCTGGGCGCGACGACCGTCGTCGCCTGCGCGATCGACCCGGTCGCCACGTCGAACTTCACGATCTTGAACCGCGGCGCGTCCTTGGCGGTGAGCGCGTACACCGTGTTACCGTGGACGACCGCGTTGGTTACCTTGTCCTCCGGGCGGATCACGAGCTTCCAGGGAATTGCCGCCGGGTTCGCTAGGGCACTCTTCGGCGCGAGGTAGATCGTCGCGAACGGGTCGACGCCGTTGATCAGCACCCCGGCCAGGAACGGCGTTTCGGGCGAGACGCTCAGCGACGCGAAGGACGTCGGCGATATGGAGACGTTCGGGTTCACGCCCACGCCGAACACGGCGGCGTCGGCACCGGACGGTTGGCCGATGACGTGGCGGTAGGTGCGCACGTTGAGGTATTTCGCGACCGGCGACGCGCCGGGCGGAACTTCTTGGCGGCGCAGGTAGAAGAACGCCTTGTCGTCGTCGGCCCACGCGGTCACGCCGAAATCCGCGCGGTCGGAGGCGTCGGGCAGCGTCGTCCCGGTGGCCACGTCGACGACGTGGACGACCCCGTTTTCCGACCCACCGGCGGCGAGACCGTAGGCAACCCGCGATCCGTCGTTGGAGACGTTGAAGTACGAGATCGCCTGCCGCGGCCCGCTCAGCGTATCGGGATCGACCAGCACCCGTTCGGCCCCGCCGATTCCCGAACGCACGTAGAGCTTCGTCGAGTTCGCGCCCGGCGCCAGCTTCTCGTAGAAGTACGCGCCATGCTTCGAAACGACGCCCGAGGAGACGTTCGAGGTCTCCGATAGTGCCTGCAGCCGCGCCGCCATGACCGCGCGGCCCGGCATGGAGTCGAGAATTGTTCGAGTGCGGTCATTGTTCGCCTTGAGATAGGCGAGCAGATCCGGACCGCGGCTCTCCATCCAGCGGTACGGGTCGACCACGACGGTGCCGAAGTACGTGTCCGTGACGTCGATGCGCTTCGCCTCGGGCGGAGGCGGCAAGGCGGCCCAGACCGCGGTCGTGGCCGCAAGCATCGCGGCAGCCGCAAAAACGAAAGCTTTCGTGCGCATCCCCGATACTCGTACGCCGCGCTCGGGCGAACCTTCCGGACGCCTAAATATCGACGTTCATGAAGTCGTCGAAGGGCGTCGTGTTATTGGGGTGCCAGCCGGTGAGGTCGCTGTTGTAGGCGTGGACGTCCTCGAGGATGTACAGCACCATGAACGGGGCGTCGTCGACGATGATCGGCATCGCTTTGGCGACGACCGCCTTGCGGTCCGCCTCCTCGTAGGCCGCTTTCTCGCGCTGGAGCCACGGCTCGAGCTTGGGATCGCAAAACCGCGAGAGGTTCTGGCCGTTCGGCGGAAACAGCGAGCACGACGTGATACGGGTTGAGGTCGCCATCCGGCGTGAGCTGCCACGAGAACGCGGTCACGTCGAACTTTCCGCCGTACACGATTCCGCCGGGCTGCTGAAAGTACAGCGCCGTATTGTAGTGCTTGGGCGTGATCGCGACACCGATCTGCTGCCACGTCGTGCGGATCTGCTCGATGCGCGCGTCGTTGTCGGGCGTTCCGATCGTCGTCGCATAGTCGAGGCTCAGCTTCACACCGTTCTTGGCGCGAATCCCGTCGGGGCCGCGCTTCCAGCCCGCCTGGTCCAGCAGCTGGTTGGCCTTGGCGATGTCGTACGGAATCCGCGGGACGCTGACGGCGAAGGGGCTGGCCGGGAGTGATCATGCTCTCCTGCAGGATCCCGATCCCGTGGTTGACCTTGTTGCGCAGCAGCGTACGGTCGGTGGCCAGGCGCAGCGCCTGGCGCACGGCCTTCTCGCGCAGCGCCGGGTGCGACGTGTTGAAGGTGACGTGCGAGAACAGATAGCTCGGACCGCGGAACGACGCGATGTTCGGCAGCGCACGGGCGCGGTCGACGTAGGCCGGCGGAACATAGGTCCACAGGTCGACCTCGCCGGTCTGCAGCTGGGTGAGCAGCGTGTTGCGATCCGGGACGATCTTGTAGATGATCTGCTTGATCTTGGGCTGCCCGCGCCAGTAGTACGGGTTCGCTTCGAGCGTAAGGTGATCGCCGCGGGACCCACTCGACGTACCGGAACGGTCCGATGCCGATCGGCTTGGCGTTGTACGGCGCGGTGTTGATGTTCGGCAGGTTGCCCAGGATGTGCTTGGGCAGGATGCACGGGTTCGCACCGGCCGACCCGAAGAACGACGGCAGATAGCCCGAGTAAGGCTTCTTCAGATGGTAGACGACCGTGTACTTGTCGGGCTCGTCGATCTTGGTGATCAGATCCCAGCCGTCGCGGCCGACCTCGTTGTTGGCCGGGTTGTTGACCGCGTTGGTCGAGAACACGACGTCGTCGGCGTCGAACGGCGCGCCGTCGGACCACTTGACGCCGTGGCGAAGGTGCCAGGTGATCGTCAACCCGTCTTTGCTCACCCCGCCGTTCGGCCTGGGTCGGGACGATCGTCGCGAGCTCGGGAACCGGCCGGTTGTCGTGACCGTACCGCACCAGATACGCCATCGTGAGCTGCGACAGGTTTCCCAAGATCGAGCGCCGTCGCCAAGTGCGGGTTGAGGTTGTCGAAGTCTTGGGTGTCGCCGATCCGCAGCGTGTGCGGGATCGTGTACGCGTTCTTGTGCGTTCCGGGCTGGCCGCCGGTCGTGGCCGTTTCCCCGCCGGTCTTGGTGCAGCCGGCCAGCAGCACCGCCGCCGTCGACGATCGCGAGTGTTCTCTTCACCGAAGGCTCCTCATATGTCGGCGTCGACGAGGTCGTCGAACGGGGTGACTTGGTTCGGCCGGAAACCGCGCAGGTCATCGTTGAACGCGTATACGTCCACCCGCGCGTCGAGCACGACGGTCGGGACCTGCGCGGCCAGGCGACTCTGGACGGCCCGCGACGCCGCGCGCTGCGCCTGCTCGTCGTAGGTCGACACCTGGCGCTGCATCGCGCGTGTCGAGCTCGCGGTCGCAATAGCGCAGGACGTTGTAGCCCTTCGGCGGCACGCGGTCGCAGGCAACAGGTTCGTCAGGTCGCCGTTGGGACTGGTGAACCAGGCGAACATCGCGACGTCGAACTTCCCGCCGAACACGATCCCGCCGGTCGCCGCCGGCGCGAAGTAGATCGGTGAAGGATAGTGCTTGAGCTCCAAGCCGACGCCGATCGGCGCCACGACGCTCGAATCTGCTCGACGATCGCGTCGGTGTCCGGCAGCCCGGTGCCGATCGCCATCACGAAGTCCAGCCGCCGGCCGTCTTTGGCGCGCACGCCGTCGGCGCCCGCTACCCAACCGGCGCGGTCGAGCAGCCGGCGCGCGGCCGCCGGATCGTACGGGCACCAGCGGCAGGTCGACGTGCAGCGGATGTCCCGGCGCGAACGGCGTCTCCTGGAGGACGCCGACGCCGTGACGGATCTTGGCCAGGATCGTCGGGCCGGTCGATCGCCAACCGGAGCGCTCGCCGCACGGCGACGTCGCCGCAGCGCGCCGTGCTCGACCTCGAAGTCGAGATGGTTGTACGCGTACGAGGCTTGGCGCAGCGCAGCGATCCCCGGCAGCGCCTGAGCGCGCTCGTAGTATGCCGCCGGCACCGGTACCCAGAGATCGATCTCGTGCGTCGCGAGCTGGGTGAGCACGGTGTTCCGATCCGGAATGATCTTGAACATCGACCTTCGTCAGCTTCGGCTTGCGCCCGAAGTAGAGCGGATCGGCGACCAGCTCGACGCTGTCGCCCCGCTTCCAGGATGCGTACTTGAACGGGCCGATCCCGACCGGCAGCGCGTTGTAAGCCGCCTGGTTGATCGTCTTCTCGCCCGCCAGCAAGTGTTTGGGCAGGATGCACGGGTTCGCGCCGGCGCTGCTGAAGAAGTTGACGTAGAACCCGCTGTACGCCCGCACGAGATGAAAGACGACCGTGTACGGATCGGGGACGTCGACCCGGCGAATCAGATCGAAACCCTCGTGCGTCCCCTCGTTGTTGGCCGGGTTCAGCACGACGCCGACCGAGAAACGGACGTCGTCGGCGGTGAACGGGACGCCGTCCGACCACTTCGCGTCGCGGCGCAGACGATACGTGATCGTCTTGCCGTCGGACGAGATCCCGCCGTTCGCGCGCGACGGCACCGCGAGGGCCAGCTCCGGGACCGGCCGGTTCCGCCGATCGTACTTGACCAGCCACGCCATCGTGTTCGACGACATCAGCGCCAGCGTGAGCTGCGGGTTCAAGTGCGGGTTCAGCCCGACGATGTCCTCGGCGGTCGCGTAGCGCAGCACGTGCGGGATCGTGTACGGATGCCGTTGATCGGCCGCCCGAACGCCGGCCGAGCGCGAGCAGCCCCGCGCAGGCGCAGAGCGCGAGCAGCGCCGGCACCACGAAACGCCGGGCGCGCCGGTCAGAAATGGTACACCCAAGGGTTCCAGAACGGCGTCGTGATGACCGGCGTCGCGGTGAAGTCCTTGAGGGCGCTTGGATAGCTGATCACGAACTTGCGAAACCACATGATGATCGAGGGGTCGTCCTTGGCGAACTCTTGCTGCACGATCTTGTAGTCGGCGATCTGGCGCGCGGCATCGACCGTCCCGTTCGCGTCGTCCATCGCCGCGGTCGCGCGCGCGTTTCGCCAGCGCGGGTAGTTCTGGCCGTGCGGCGGCATGAAGTGCGCCGAATAGATCGCGCTTTGGTCGATCTCGGCGGCCCCGGCCCACGCGTACAAGGCGACGTCGTACTTTCCGCCGGCCACGATCCCGTTCGAGGTCTGGTCGAAGAACAGCGCGGTCGGGTAGTTCTTGATCTCGGCGTCGGCGCCGACGCCGCGCCAATAGACCTGGAGCTCGGCCTGTACCAGCCGCCCGTTGGTCGATTCGACTTGGGTCGAAGCTGGAAGCTGAGCCGCTGGCCGTTCTTGGTGCGGATGCCGTCGCTCCCGCGATGCCAGCCGGCCGCGTCGAGCAGCGCGTTCGCGCGGGCGGGATCGAACGGATATTTCATCACGGTCGGGTCGTACGCGTCTTGTAGAGCGTTCGATCGAGAAACGTGTCGGAGAGCTCGCCCAAGCCCGCGCTGCACCTTCTCGAGCATCGCCTGCGATCGATCGCGTAGGTCAGCGCGCGCCGGACCCGGACATCGCCGAACAGCGGCCGGTCGAGGTTGAAGTCGACGTGGTCGAAGATGTAGACGACCGGCGTGATCGCCGTGACGCCCGGCGCGGCTTTGACGCGCGAGTACTGCGTCGGCGGCAGGTTCCAGGCGATGTCCGTTTCGTGGGTCTCGACCTGGGTCGCCAGCGTGTTGCCGTCGGGGGTGATCCGATAGACCATCTCGGCGATCTTCGGCTTGCCCAGGAAGTAGTCGGGGAAGGCTTCGAGCCGGAATCTGGCCGCCCCGTTCCCACGACACGAACGGTACGGGCCGCTGCCGACCGGCGCCGAGTTGAACGGCGCTTGGTTCATGCTGCCCTTGTTGTCGTTGAACTTGTCGATGATGTGCGCCGGCAGGATCGGCGAGTTCCCGTTCACGCCCCACAGCTGCTGCAGGTACCACGCGTAGATGTGCTTCATGTGGACGACCGCGACGTACGGATCGGTGCAGTCGATGTCTTTGATCGCGTCCCAACCGGTGGTCGTATCGATGATGTTCTTCGGGTTGACCATCATCTTCCAGGTCGACCGCATGTCGATGCAGGTCAGCTCGCCCTGACCGTCGTGCCATTTGATCCCGTGGCGCAGCTTGTACCTGATCGTGAGCCCGTCTTCGGCGACGTCGCCGTTGGCGATCGTCGGGATCTCGCTGACGGCATCGGGAACCGCGCGCGCGTGGTCGTCGTAACGCACGGTGTACGAGAACATGCAGCGCCGAGAGCTCGAGCGTCGGCGTCGCGGACGCGAAGGCGGGGTTGAGTCCCTTCGGATCGGAGATGGTCGACATGACGAGCCGGTCGGCGTGGCCGCTCGCCGCCGCCGCTCTCCCTCGGTCTCGCCGACTTTGGTGCACGCCGAAAGGCGAGCGCGACCAGGACGCCCGCGACGAGCAGCTTGCGGATCGTCAACGCATCGCCTCCGGGTCGAGACCGAACCGCGCGCAGAAGTCGCGATACGCTTCGGGCGCGATCTCCGACGGCTTGATCTCGCTGCGGCCGCCCCAGAAGACGTTGGTGTAGTCGAAGTCGATCCCCGCTTCGCGCAGGTGCGCGTCGATCGCCGCCTTGTGCGCCAGCAACGCGTCCTTCTCGGTACCGTGCGCGACGCCCATGATGTTGACGCCGCGGAACTCCGGCCCGCCCTCGCGCCAATAGGCGTGCGTCATGACGTAGTGGCGGCCGATCTCGCGCCCGGCGTCGATCTCGCGTCCCGGCGGGACCTTCCAATGGAACAGCGCGTTGTAGCGCGTCACGCTCTTGCCGCCGGCGGCGGCGTTGGGCTTGACGTGCTCGAGAAAGGTCGAGAAGCGCCCGATCACGCCGCGCCGTTGAGCTCGCGCCCGATCCGCTCGAACTCGTCGAGCGCGACGCCGGCTTCGGCGGCGCGAGCGCGCCACACGTCGCGCACGATCTCGTCGGGGCCGAACTCGCGCTTGATCGCCGTCAGCACCCGCCACTCGAGCGGGCTGAGCTCGACGACCTCGGGGACGATCACCTCGGCGGGCGCTCGGCGCGCGCGCCGGGCTCGAGCCCGCGCCGCCGAACGTGACCGACGCCCAGCGCGAACAGCCGGTGCGCCGGCATCAGCCGGAAGGCGCCGGCGCCGATCGTGCGCGCCAAGAACGCCGCGTGCTTGTCGATCGAGAAGCCCTGCGGCACCTTGAGCGTCGTCCACAGCCGGTAGTTCGATCCCGGCGTCGCGGCATCGGTCGTCCGGATCACGACGTGCCCCGAGAACGGATCGTCCTTCGAAGAGCCAGTCGAACGCGGCGGCGAGCCGGTCGGCCGGGACTTCCCACGCGCACAGCGCGCCGGCGGCGAGGTTGGTCGCCATCAGCGTCTGGCGCACGCGGCGGATCGTCCCGGAACGCAGCATCGCGACGATCCGCTCGAGGACCGTCGCGACGTCGAGGCCGCTCCGCCGGGCGATCTCGCCGAACGGATCGAGCTGGAAGCCCGCCAGACGATCCTCGCTCACCGCGAGGATCGCCGCATTGGTCGGATCGTCGATCCAGACCGGGACGGTGGTGTCATACCGCCGGGGAGTTCACCCGGCGGCGTTCGCGCCCTCCGCGAACAGCAGCGTCTGCTCGGCCTGGCGCACGGTATAGACCGCGGTGACCTCGTCGGTCAGCGCCTGCGTGATCCCGACCTGGGCGTTGAGCAGCAGCGGCAGCGTGGTGACCCCGGCCCGGTACTGCGCCTGCGTCGCGCGCAGCACGTCCTGCGCCTTGGCGAGCTCGGCGTTGGTCTGATCGAACGCCGCGTACGCCGCGACGAGGTTGACCAGCGCCTGCTGGACGTTGAGCTGAATCCCTTGGAGCGTGATCACGTACTGCGCGTTCGACTTGTCGAGCTGGCCCTGCGCCTGCTCCGTCTGCGCGCGGGTGACGCCCTGGTCGTAGATCGGGATCGTCAGCTTGACCCCGATCGAA
Source organism: Vulcanimicrobiota bacterium (assembly GCA_963738465.1). Taxonomy (GTDB): domain Bacteria; phylum Vulcanimicrobiota; class Vulcanimicrobiia; order Vulcanimicrobiales; family Vulcanimicrobiaceae; genus Vulcanimicrobium. The sequence goes on along the minus strand of CAVTWP010000006.1, from coordinate 6,666 downwards.
CCGCTGTTGCGGAACGCTCCGCCGGCAGCGTCGGTCGACGACGGGCCGTACTCGGCCGAACCGGTGAGGTTCGGGAAGTTGCCGAGCCGCGCTGCGCGCAGCGACTCTTGGCTCGAGACGACGGCGAAGTGCTGCGCGGTCAGGTCGGGCCGAAGCGCGGACGGCGCGGATCATCGCCTGCTGATAGGTGGGCGTCGGGAACGACGGCGCGACGGTGACCGTCCCCGACGTCGCGCTCAGCGCCGGAATGTCGTCCTTGGGCTGCACGTTCGCGTTCGCGTCGAGCCCCAGCGCGTTGGCGAACGTCGCGAGCTGCACGTATTGGTTGGCCTGCGCCTTCACCACCGCGACGCGCGCCTGCGCCGTCGGCAGCTGCGCGGTCGACAGATCGGTGCGCGCCTCGGTGCCGGCGCGAATCTGCGCCGAGACGAGCGCTTCCTGCACCAAGTCGAGCTGCACGGTCGTCAGCGCGACCTGCGTTTGCCGCTCGGCGGCGAGCGTGTTGTAGTACGCGGTCGCGACGTTGAAGGCGACGGTCTGCAGCTGCCGCTGGTAGGTCGCGATCGAGGCCGACTGCGTCGCCCGCGCGCTCGCGGATCTGCGCGGCGACGCGGCCGCCGTCGAAGATCAGCTGCTGCAGCGCGATCGACAGGCCGTTCGACGTCGTGTATCGGGGCTGCGTTGCATCCCGACCGTCGTCGTCGCGCCGGTGACCGGATTGGTCATGGTGATCGCTGTTGTTTCTTCCGCCCGGCTGCGTGTAGCGCGCGAGCTCGACGCGACCCCGGTGACCGCGGGGAACAGCGCGCTCTGCGCGAGCCCGACCGGCGCGGTCGCGATCGCGACGTCGGCCCGCGCCGACGCGAGCACCGGCGAGCGCGCGTACGCGATCAGGATCGCCTGCTGCAGCGTGATCACCTGCGGCACGCCGGGGACCGGCGACCGGCGCCGACGCCGGCGCCGGCGTTCCGTAGGCCGGAAACGGCAGCGGCGCGGCCTGATCGGCCGGCGCCAAGGTCGGGATCGAGTTCGGGCTGGTCAGCGCCGAGCCGCCGCTGGGGCCGGGGCTCCCGGGGGCGCCGGGCCCGCCCGGCGCCGGCGTGCCGGCCGCGCCGGGCAACGCGCTCGGCGTCTGGGCGCGCGCGGTCGCGACGGGCGCCGGCGTGAGCGCCGGGCGCCGGCGCCGGGGCCGGGGCCTGCGCGAACGCCGGCTCGGCGGCGACGGCGAAGCCGGCCAGCGCGACGAGCGCGAGCGCGCGCATCAGCGAAGGCGGCATCATTGCGCCCCGCGCGGGGCCGGAGCCGCGGCGATCGCGACCGTGCTCTGGTCGCGCAGCGCGTCGGGCCGCGTCGTGATCACGGTCGTGCCGGGTTTGATCTCGGGGCTGCGCACCTCGGCCTGCGTATCGGTCTGCAGTCCGAGCTGCACCGTCACGACCTTCGCCTGCATCAGCTTGACCGGCGGACCTTTTTGCGGCCCCGGGCGGCGGCGCCCGCCGCCGGCCGCGGGCGCGCCCGGCGGCGGCGGCAGGTTCGTCACGGTGAACACGTTGGCTCCGCTCTCGGTCTGGAAGACCGCCGCGCGCGGGACGACGATCGCACCGGGATGGAACTCCTTGCGCACGTTGACCGCGACCAGCATCCCGCCGCGCAGCAGATCGTTCGGGTTTGCGACGCGCAGGCGCGCGCGATACGACAGCGTTCCCTGCGTCGGCGTCGCGTTGACGTCCATCACCGAGGCGGAGTACGTCTTGCCGGCCAGGCTGGTGGTCGTGAACGTGACCGGCGTACCGCGGTGGACGAACGCGAGATCGTCGTCGGGCACGTTGACGTTGACGTACACCGAGTCGATCTGCGAGACGCGCACGACCGGCTGGTTCGGGCTCGCGAACGCGCCGGGATCGAGCAGCCGCTGCGTGACGACGCCGTTGAACGGCGCGACGATGCTGGTCTGCGCGATCTCGGTCTGCAGCAGCCGCACTTGCGCCTGCGCGGCCGCGAGCGAACCGCGGTTGGCGGCGATCGTCTGCTGCTGGATCGGCACCGCGTTGGTGCCCTGCGAGCGCGCGGCGGCCAGCGCGACCAGCGCTTGGCGTTCGGTCTCGCGCGCGGTGTTGAGCGCCTGCTGCGCCTGCACGTAGGCGGAACGCGCCTGTTCGTACTGCGTCTGCGCGACGTATCCGTTGTCAGCAGCTGCTTGTCCGCGTTGTACGTCGCGAGCGCGCTCTGATACGCGGCCTGCGCCGTCGCGACGCCGTTCTTCGCGGCGGCGAGCTGCTGCTGCGCGGTGACGACGGTGTTCGACGCTTGCGCCGCGGTGACCGGCGCCTGCAGCGTCGAGCCGCCCAGCTGCGCCGACGCCCTGCTGGACGATCGCCTGCTGCTGCGCGAGCTGGGCGCGCAGCGTCGCATCGTCGAGCTTGGCGACGACCTGGCCGCGACGACGTGCTGTCCTTCGTTGACGTAGACCGCGGCGACGTTGCCGGACTGCTGGGAGCTGAGCGTCGACTCTTGCACCGGCGCGATCTGACCGTCGAGCGTGACGTAGGTGGCGATGTCGTGCGCTGCGCCTGGCCGTGTCGACGGCGAGCGGCGGGGCCGCCGGCGGGTGGCGTCGCCTCCGCCCTTCCGCACGCGGTCGCGGCCATGGCGAGGACCGCCGCGGCCAGCAACGTGCGCTGACTCCGTCTCATGGTGCTCCTTTCCTTACGTCTGTTTCTGCGAACGGTCCCGGACGGCATCCTTACGCCGCCGGCCGCCGGTACTACCGCGTGGAACGTGAAAATGATTCGTCCGGTTGCCGGTCGTAAAGGGCCCCGGGATGCGCGGCAAGATCGAGGTCGGGAGGACCTATCAGAGCCAGACGCGGGTCGAGGATGGATGACGGCCGAGAAAGCCGGCAACAAGGGCGTCCCCGTTCTGTCGACGCCGATGCTCTTGCAATTCGTCGAAGAAGCCGCGATGCAGTGCGTCGCGCCGCTGCTCGATGCCGACGAGCTGACCCTGGGAACGCACGTCGACCTGGCCCACCTCTCGGCGACCCCGGTCGGCCTGATCGTGCGCACCGAGGTCGAGGTCCTCAAGGTCGACGGCCGGCGGGTCGAGTATGCCTTCACCGCGTTCGACGAGCGGGAGAAGATCGCCGAGGGAACGCACGAGCGGTACGTCACCTCGCGCGAGAAGTTCCGGGAGCGGCTCGACGAAAAACTCGGTTGAGGGAGCCCCGGCCGTGGGCAGAGCCGAGCGTCCCGATGTGTAAAGGGCGTCTTTACGGCGAGAGATTCGCTGGACGTCCGGCCGGCGCCATGGGGAACCCAGGGCTACCTTGCCGGCGTTGAGCGGATCAGATTGGGGCGTTCGCTCCGCCTCCGTGATTAAGGCCTCCGTCCGTGGGTACGTCCGAGCAGGCTGAAAAAGGGAGTTTTCCGCGCTCTCCCGTCCTCAGGCCTGCCACGCCGGCGCTAGGCAAACCTGCCTTTCTCGACACAACATTTTAGCTAGGGGCTGCTGAAACGACTGAGCACCGGGGCGCTTGCCGCGCTGGTCGCGTTCGGATTCGGGCCGACGTCGGTCTCGGCCCAGGACCTGCGCCGCGCCGGCCGCACCGGAACGGGCGCGCCCAGCAGTGGCGCAGGCCGGATCGATGCCGCCCGCCGACTTCGGCGCGCCCCCTTCGGCGAGGTCCCGATCCTCTTCAACGACCGGCACGTCTACGCGAAGCCCGACCGGCTGAAGGCGAACCGCGTCCTTGCGGCGCTGGTCCGCGGCAACACGATTTTCGTCCCGCTCCGCTCGATGTTCGAGCAGACCGGTGCGACGGTCTCCTACGACCCGGCCTCGAAGACGGTCGACGTCTCGAAGCCCGGCCCCGACGTCAAGGTCACGGTCGGACGTCGGAAGTCGTCATCAAGGGCGAGAGCCGTCCGCTCGACGTTCCTCCCGAAACCTACAAGGGCGCCGTCGTCGTTCCCCTTCGCGTCATCTCAGAGGGCATGGGAGCCTACGTCCAGTGGGTCCCGGATCGTGCATCGTCGTCGTCCGCTACGTCCGAGTTGCGCCGCCGACCCCGCCGCCGCCGCCGCGCCCCCGCGTGCCGCCGCCGCCGGTCGACCCCGCCTCCGCCGGTGGTAACCCCGTCGCCGTCGCCGGCCCCGGCCGCAAAGAATCCGTTACGAGCACTTCGTGGTCGGCGACTACCTCTTCTCGCCGAAGGTCTACAACGAGTTCTCGCCCGGCAATAACGGCAAGGTGGCTCCTACGCGGCCCGCGGCGCCGTCGAGTTTCCGCGCTTCGGTCTGCCGTGGATGCTCGCCGGCGACTACCGTCTCCTACGCGTATCCGCACAATGGCGCCATCGATCCGCCGCCGACTTCGCTGACGGCGCCCGACGCAATCCGTGCCCGAACAACTCCGGACTCAACGCACCCGCTGCCGGCGACCAAGGTGCGTCACGGTGATCGGCGGCTACGCAAATCGCGGTTCCCTGGTTCACCGCGCGTGATACCGACTTCGACGCCCGCTTCGCGTGAAGGTCGCCGACCCGCGGATTTACGTCGGCGTCGGCTACCTGCGCCGTGAAGAGAACTACGGCTACCCGAATCAAACCGGCCTCGGATTCGGCGCCGAAAAACTCCCCGATCTCGACCACCCGGTCTCGGTCTACGGCAGCGTGTGGTATTACCCGAGGATCTCGGGCGGCTTCGCCTATCCGGGCGGCGGACGGCGCTCGCCATTGTGTCGGCCGCCGACATGCAGCTCAGCGCTTCCTCAAATACCAAATCGGTGGTACGTACAACCTCGGCCCCTCGGGGCTGTTCCTCGACGCCGGCTTCCTCGGCGACCCGATCGCGGCAAGAACTCTCGCCGTCCGATTCATCCCACGCCGCAGGCTACGTCGGCCTCGGTATCAAGTTCTAAGCTCGATCCACGAGCTCCACGAACGATCAAAGCCCCCGGCGCAAGCCGGGGGCTTTCTTCTCATCGCGGGATGCGTGCGCCGCGCTAATGTGGCGGCGGCGCGGTCTGCTGCTGCGCGTTGACCACGTTCGCCGGTCCGGCACCGGGCGGCGCCGGGCCTTGGCTGCCGGGCGAGCATCGCGGGCGGCGGCGGCCCCGGGTCGGTGGCCACCGGCGGCGAGGCCGCCGAGGCCGATCCATCCTCGCGCTTGGCGCTCGCGATCAAGCGGTGCTTGGGGAAATCGTGCCGCAGCCAGGCGAACGTCGCGTGCACGTGCCGGACCCCGTCGGCCGTGTGGATCTTCGTATAGTAGTGCTCGAGCGCGAAGATCGAGCCGGGGATCCAGGAGTCGCACGGGTACTTGTGCTCCCAGTCGCGGATCGCGTCTTCGGTCAGCGCGATGGCATTGAAGGTCGACGACGCGCTGTTGGGATCGATGTCGACCTTGAGCCCCTGGTCCTTGATCGTGTTGCGAATCCCCAGAATGCTCAGCTTGAGCTTGCCGAAGTATTCGTCGGCCGGAGCGACCTTGCAGCGCGGCGCGGCCCGGGCGACGGTCTTGACCTTCGCGCCTTTCGCGTGCGGCGCGTTCTTCGACGCCGGGGTAGACGCGCAGCGTCGCCGTGGTCGCGGCCGCGACGAGCGAAACACAGGCGATGAATCGTTTCACTCAGGCATCCTCATATGGCCCTGATATGTGAATGTGACGAGGCTGCGAAGCGCCCTTCGCCCTCGTGTTTGGAGACACTATTAGGTGAGTGATCGTCCGACACCCGTCGCTGCCGTGCAGACGACGTGCCCACGATCGTGCCGACTTCGTAAAGCGGCGGCCCGAGCTCGTGGCGCGGATCGCCACCGCCGCCGAGACCGGCGCGCGGCTGGGTGGTCGTCCCCGAAAGGGACGGTCCCCGCCTATATGATCGGCTCCGAGCCGGTCGATTCCACGCATTTTGGCGGCCGCCGCCCGAGACGTGATCGCGGTCGCATCCGGACGGGGCCCATCGTGTCACGGCGGGCGCCGTTGGCGTTCGATCGCAGCGGCAGGGACGCATGGAGGGTTGCGCCGGAAGCCGACGTACGAGAGGCCCTCGTGCGCATCGGAAACCCCATCTCCAGCACGCCGGCGTGAGCGACCCGGCCGGATTCGAAACCCCGGGCGAAGGACACGGACGCGGCCATGACGGACCGCGCTGGGTGCCGATCGCCGCAGCGGTCCTCGCGGTGCTCGCCGCCGTCAGCGGCTACTTCGGCAACCGCCGTTCGACCCAGGCCCTGTTCGCGAAGAACGAGGCGATCGTCGCCACGACGCACGCATCGGACACCTTCGCGCAGTATCAGGCGGAACGGCTCAAGTACTACGTCTCGCAATCGGCGCTCGACCAAGGTGTGAACCCCGGCGGCAACGCCGCGAGGCTGCGCGCGAACGCGGCCCGCGAGGCGTCCAAGGGACCGCCGTTGCTCGAGCGCGCGCACAAGTTCGACGACGACGCAACCGTCGAGAACGCGCGCTCCGAACGAATGCTCGGCCAGGCCGAGACGATCGAGGTCGGCTCGACGCTGTTCGAGGTCGGGATCGTGCTGGTCTCGATCACCGCGCTGGTCGGTACGCGACTGTTGCCGATCACCGCCGGCGTCGCAGCGCTGGGAGGGGTGCTGTTCTTCCTCATCGGCTTGCTCGCGCGCTAGCGCGCCGGCCTGCAACGTGCGGG
>CAVTWP010000005.1:0-625060 GCA_963738465.1 Vulcanimicrobiota bacterium | reverse complement strand
CGGCGCGACGTCGCTCGCCACCGACGCGCCGGAGGCGTCGGTCATCGAGCCGCCGGCGGGCGATCGGCGCTTCGCGAATGCGGCCTGGAGCACGAACCCCTACTTCTCGGCACTCAAACAGGCCTATCTGCTGTCGACCAAAGCGCTGCTCGAGTCGATCGACCAAGCCGAAGGGATCGACGAGGCGACGCGCCGGCGGGTGAAGTTCTTCGCCAAGCAGTTCACCGACGCGATGAGCCCGACCAACGTTCCATGGTTCAACCCCGACGTGCTCGAGGAGACGCTGCGCAGCGGCGGCGCCAACTTCCGGCGCGGCATGGAGAACGTGCTCGAGGACGCCCGCGACAACGCCGGGCGTCCGGCGCTGGTCGACGAGGCGGCGTTCGAGGTCGGCCGCAACGTCGCGACGACCGCCGGCACGGTGGTGTACCGCAACGCGCTCATCGAGCTGATCCAGTACGCGCCGACCCAGCCGCGAATCTACGCGCGGCCGCTGATCATCGTTCCGCCCTGGATCAACAAGTTCTACATCCTCGACCTGCAGCCGGCGAACAGCTTCGTCAAGTACGCGACCGATGCGGGACGCAACACGTTCGTGATCTCGTGGCGCAATCCGGACGCCTCACTGGCCGACATGACCTGGGCCGACTACGTGAAGCTCGGACCGATCGCCGCGGCGACCGTCGCGGCCGAGATCGCCGGCAGCGACGACGTCGACGCGATCGGCTACTGCATCGGCGGGACGCTGCTCGCGACCACGCTGGCATATCTGGCGCGCACCGGAAGCCGGCTGGTCAACTCCGCCACCTTCTTCGCCGCGCTGGTCGAGTTCGGCGATCCGGGTGAGATCATGGCATTCCTCACCGAGGAGGCGCTCGAGACGATCGAGCAGCGGATGAGCGAACACGGCGTGCTGAGCGGGCGCGAGATGGCGGACACGTTCAACATGCTGCGCGCCAACGACTTGATCTGGGGGGTGGCGGTCAACCGCTATCTGCTCGGCAAGGACGCGCCGGCCTTCGACCTGCTGTACTGGAACAGCGATGCGACCCGCATCCCTCGCGCGACCCATTCGTACTACTTGCGCCAGATGTACGTCGAGAACAACCTCGCGAAGCCTGACGCGCTCGAGGTCGACGGCGTGCCGATCGATCTCCGCCGCATCACGCTCGACACCTATTGCGTCGCGACCCAGGAGGATCACATCGCGCCGTGGCGCTCGGTCTATGCGATGACCCGGCTGGTCGGCGGACAGACCACCTTCCGGCTCGGTGCGTCGGGCCACATCGCGGGCATCATCAGCCCGCCCGATAAGAAGAAGGCCCTGTGGTGGGGCGCCGAGCCCGGCGCGGTCAATCCGCCGGATCCGGCCGCGTGGCTGGCCGCCGCGCCCAAGCACGACGGCTCTTGGTGGCCTGACTGGACCGCCTGGCTCGCGCAACGCTCGCCGGAGCAACTGGACGCGCCCGCCGCGACCGGCAGCGAGCGCTACGCGCCGCTAGCCGACGCCCCCGGCACCTACGTCTTAGAGCGCTAACGCCCCAAAGCGGCATTCAACAGCACCTTCTCGCCGTAGCGAAGCGGAGGCGATGCTAGTGAGCTGGCAGCGGCGCGCGCAGCGCCGCGAAGCGCTCCCAGGCGTCGCCGCCGCCGCTCGCCGACCGGACCGACGCGTAGCCGGTGGGCCGGAAGCCATCGTCGGCCGTCGCGTCGGCCAGGGCGATCTGCGCCTCGGCTGCCTCCGGGGCGCGCGGATAGTCCGCCACCAGCCAGGCCTCGGTGTCGCGAGCGAGCTGCAGCCCGCGCGCCGTGCGGGTGCGCAGATAGCACACCTGCAAGGCGAACAGGTCGCGCGCGATCCACGGGTCGCGCGGATAGGCGCGCTCCCACGCTCGTATCGCGTCGGTAACGAACGCGAGCGGGCCGTCGAGCGTCGGCGCGACGTTTCCCTCGTCGATGCGGTGACCGGAGTCGCGAATCGAGTTTGCGATCCCGAGCACGCTCAGACGATAGTGCCCGAAATACTCGTCGGCCGGAGCCTTCGACGAGAGGTCCTGTGCGCAAACGGGAACACCCGGCAGGACAAAAGCAAGCGCGAGTACGGCGGAACGAAGGTTCACCATATGGGGCCTCCTCACCCAAGTATCGGTAGCCGCACATGATAGGTTGATTGGGCGCGGATTAAAGTACGCTAAGGCAAGCGCGCAAAGAACTTCCGCCGGGGGCCGGGGCGTTCTACACTCAGCTCAGCCTTCACCCTGGAGCACCCATGCACTTATCCGATTCTCGGCGCCGGCCCGTGCTTCGAGCAGCCTCAGCACAGGCGCTGCTCTTTGCGGTCGCCGCTCTTTTGCTTCTTCTCGCGGCGCCGCTCGCCGCGCGCGCGGACGGTGACGACCCCAACGGCGTCGGCGTCGCGCGCCTCAGTCTGGTCGATGGTTCCGTCGCGGTGCAGCGCGGCGACTCGTCCGCGCCGATCGACGCCGCGGTCAACGCGCCCGTGCTGGCCGCAGACTACGTCACCACCGGTGACGCGTCTCACGCCGAAGTGCAGTTCGACGGCATGTCGACGGTGCGCTTGGGCGACAACGTGCAGATGCGGCTCACGCGCATCGACCCCGGCAACCGTCAAATTCAGCTCGCGCAGGGGACGATCGAGCTGCGCCTGCTGCAAGGCACCGACGGTGAGAACGACATCGACACGCCGTCGGTCTCGGTCCATCCGCTCGACACCGGCAGCTACCGCGTCACCGTCGACTCCGACGGCCGCAGCGTGATCACCGTTCGGTCGGGCCGCGCCGAGGTCGTGACGCCGCAAGGGAATCAAGTCGTCGGCGAGGGCGGCGCGCTGCTCGCGCAAGGTCCGGCTTCGAGCCCGCAGGTGCAGACGATCGAAGCCGTCGCGATCGATGACTTCGACAACTTCAACCGCGATCGCGACCAGCGCGAAGCGCCGGCCCTCGCGTCCGCGCCGTACGTCGACCCGCAGGTTCCGGGCATCGCCGATCTCAACGCCGACGGCCGCTGGCAGCAAGACAACTCGTACGGTCAGGTGTGGGTGCCGTCGAACGTTGCCGCCGACTGGGCGCCGTACCGTGACGGCCGCTGGGTCTGGGAAGATTACTACGGCTGGACCTGGGTCGGTTACGAACCGTGGGGCTGGGCGCCGTATCACTACGGCCGCTGGTACCACAGCGCGGCGTACGGCTGGGCCTGGTATCCGGGACCGCGCGGGGTCGCGAGCGTCTGGTCGCCCGCGCTCGTCGCCTTCATCGGTTTCGGCGGCGGCGGCGAGATCTCGCTTGGCTTCGGCAACATCGGCTGGGTGCCGCTGGCGCCGTACGAGGCGTTCCACCCCTGGTGGGGCCGCGGCGTCTCGACCGGCTACAACGAATACAACGGGCGCGGCTATCGCAACGCGCAGTACAACGGTGCTACGTACGTCAGCCACGAGCGCTTCCTGCAAGGACGGTTCGATCATGCGTCGCCCATGACGGTCGCGCAAATGCGCGAGGGTCAGGTCGTGCGCGGAACCCTGCCGGTCGTTCCGACCCGGGCCAACCTGCGCTTCAACGACCGTACGGCGCCGGCCAACCTCGCCGTGCGCGCGACGTTCGCCCAGCGGCCGTTCGCGGGCCGTGCCAACGTCGTGCAGCGCACGCCGTTCGAGCAGCAGCGCGCGTCGTTCGCCGGCGGAGCGGGGGCTCGGCCGAGCGCGTCGTTCAACGGCGGAGCCGGCGCGCGTCCCAGTTCGACGGCGCCCAGCGGCGCGTGGTCGCGCTTCGAAACGGCGCGACCCGCCTACAACGGCGAGCGGCCGACGTACAACGCCCAGCGACCGGCGTACAACGCGAACGCGGCGCGGTCGGGTGACACAACGTACCGCCGCACCGAGGGGAACACGAACACCTATCAGCGGCCGTCGTACAACCAAGGCACGAACGCGTACCAGCGTCCGTCAACCTACAATCAGGGCGCGAACACGTACCAGCGGCCGTCGTACAACCAAGGCACGAACGCGTACCAGCGTCCGTCAACCTACAATCAGGGCGCGAACACGTACCAGCGTCCGTCGTACAACCAAGGCACGAACACGTACCAGCGGCCGACGTACAACCAAGGCGGCAACACGTATCAGCGGCCGACGTACAACCAAGGCGGCAACACGTATCAGCGGCCGACGTACAACCAAGGCGGCAACACGTATCAGCGGCCGACGTACAACCAAGGCGGCAACACGTATCAGCGGCCGACGTACAACCAAGGCGGCAACACGTACCAGCGGCCGACGTACAACCGAGGCTCGACGCCGGCGTACCGCCAGCCGTCGTACAGCCGGCCGGCGCAGACGTACCAGCGCCAGCCGCAGCGGACACAGCAGGACGGCAGCCGCCAGGCATCGCCGCGCCCCAGCGAGCGTCAGCACTAGGAGATGAGGATGCGAAACTTCGCCCTCGCCGCCGTCGCCGCGGCGCTGCTCGCGGTGCCGGCGGTCGCCGGCGCGAACGCGAACGGCGACTATCGCGCGGTCGAACAGCACTACGTCGGCCGAGTCATCGAGTTCAAGCCGTGGCACTTGCGGCTCGACGTCGGTCCGCCGATCGTGCTGCATCCCGGTACGGTGATTCATCCGACCGGGACCACGCTGCAGAACGGGATGCCGGTCCGCGTCTACGGCCACGTCGCCGCCGACGGCGCTTTCGCCGCCGACGAGATCGACGTGATCTCGGCCGCCTGGTTGCGCTTCCCGCACTGACCGCCACCGCCGGCCGCGCGCAAGGTCTCGCGCGGCCGGCGGCGGATCAGTCCGGCATGAGGACGCGCGACATGTATGCCACTCTGTTGGAGCTGGTTCCGACGCTGGTCGCGCGTCGCGAAGGGATCGTCACCGGCTGGACCCCGCACGCCGACCCCGTATGGCGGCGCGGCGACTATTGGGTGCGGGTCGAGGCGCCGACCACGATGCACTTGCTGGTGCGCGCCGGTTACGGCGACGAGACGGTGGTCGAGCGCATGCACGAAGTCAGCGGCAAGCTCGAGCCGGTGGCCCAGGAAGTTGCGTCGCTCTTGAACGGAGCCGACGCCGAACGCTGAGATCGCCGCGGGCTCGACGCCGAGCGCGCTGCGCTACTGCGCGATGTAGGTGAAGCGGCCGGGGATCCAGGCGCAGACGCTGCCGTCGCGCATCACGAACGACTCGCAGCCGTCGACCTCGGCGTTGAAATCGCCGTTGCGCTGTTTGGTTCGCGGCCAGTCGACATTGGCGTCTTGACGCGCCGCCGCACGCGCCTTGCCGTTCGACAGCTGGCTCGTCTTGGCGAGCGCGTTGAGCGTGCGGACCAGTGCCTGCGCCTGCGTCACCTCAACTCGCGATCAGCCGACGTCGACGTGACCGTCGACGACGTGCGCGAGGCCGAGCTGCTCGATCTGCAGCGTCATGCGCGCCGCGACGCGGTGGACGCCCTGCAGGCGACCGCCGGCTTGGGCCTCGCGCACGACGCGTTCGATCTCGCGCTGCGACGTCACGCCGACCTCCTTGAGGAACTTGCGGACAGATTGATTGAATCGTTCTTCATCCATGGTGCGCTGTTTTGATCGTGCGCTCGCTTGCGCCTGCGCAAACATGTGAATTGGCTGAGAACGAGACGTCACGTTCGCTTCTGGGAATACGTTTCCGATACATCATGCAGCTCGCACTCATCCGTCAACCCGCCGTGCTGCTGGCCGCAGCGCTCGGCATATCTGTGTGCTTCGCTCTGCCGCAGCGTGCGTCGGCCGAGCCCGGCGTGGCGCGCATCAGCGACATGCAGGGTTCGGTCGCCGTTCAGCGCGGCGACGCGAACACGGCGGTCGCAGCGACCGTCAACGCGCCGGTTCTCGGCGCGGACTACGTCACCACCGGAGACAACTCGCGCGCCGAGGTCGATCTCGACGGCGCGTCGTCGGTTCGGCTCGGCTCCGGCGTGCAGATGCGCTTCGGCGATCTCGATCCCGGCAACCGCCGCATGCAACTGGCGCAAGGCCCGATCGATCTGCGCGTGTTCCGGGCCAACGACCTCAGCACGCAGATCGACACGCCCTCGGTCTCGATCCGGCCGCGCGAACCGGGCAGCTACCGCGTCAACGTGACGCCCGATGGGCGCACCTGGGTCGCGGTTCGATCCGGCGCCGCCGAGATCATCACGCCGCAGGGCACGCGCACGATCGGCCCCGGCTCGACGCTGATCGCATCCGGCAGCGCGAACGACCCATCCATCTCGACCCAAGGCGCGATCGCCGACGATGGGTTCGACACCTGGAACGGGCAGCGGGATCAGTACTGGCAAGCCGCTGCGCCGTCCGATACCTACGTCAACCCGAACGTCGTCGGCGTGGACGACCTCCAGCAATACGGTCACTGGTGGGACGATCCGTCCTACGGCCAAGTCTGGATCCCGAACTCCGAGCCCGCCGATTGGTCGCCGTATGAAACGGGGCGCTGGGTGTGGGAAGGCGGTTACGGCTGGACGTGGGTTGCCGCCGAACCGTGGGGCTGGGCTCCGTATCACTATGGCTCGTGGTATCGCAGTCGGCACGGCTGGGCGTGGTACCCGCCGGGTCCGGCCGTCGTCACGCCCGTGTGGCAGCCGGCGCTCGTGGCGTTCATCGGCTTCGGCGGCGGAAGCGGTCTGAGCATCGCCCTGAACTTCGGCAGCCCTGGCTATGACGTCGGCTGGGTTCCGCTGGCACCCTTCGAGCCGTACTACCCATGGTATGGGAACGGCGGCTATGGTTACGGCTACGGTTACGGCGGCCCTACCGTGATCAACCAGGTCACCATCATCAACAACCCGAGCGCCTACCGCAACTACCGCTACGGCGTTATGGCGGTCAGCGGTCAGCAGTTCGCGGCCGGCCAGTTCGGCCATGCACGGCGGTATGCACCCGGTCAGCTGCGCAACGTGCGCGGTTTTCGCGGCCCGGTGCCGATCGCCCCGACCGCGGCGAACCTGCGCTTCGCCAATGCGAGCGTCCCGCACCGCTTGAGCGTATCGCCGAACGTAGCGCGGATGCGCTTCGCCGGCAACGCGCCGGTGACGCGCCGTACGCCGTTCACCCAGGAGCGCACGACGCTCGCATCGGGTCTGCGGCACGCGCGGGTGCAGACCGTCGCCGCGCGCTTCGCCACGCCGACGACGCCGGCGGCGATTCACGCCGCGGCCGCGCGCATGGCGACGGCGCACACCACGACGGTTCGGCCCAACCTCGCGCGGCCCAACGTCGTGCACAACGGCACGCGGTCCAACGTCGCGCACAACGCGACGCGATCGAACGCCGCGCACGCGATGGCGCATACCACCAGCGCGTGGCAGCGCTTCGGCAACAAGCGCGGTACGCAGGTCGGACCGCGCGCCGTGACCGCCAAGACGACGACGGCGCACGGTACCACCGCGCACGTCATGACGGCGCATGGAACCCCCGCGCACGTGACGGCGCACACTACGGTGCAGCGGCCGGTGGTGCGCGGCAACACGGCGCGGACGAATACCGCGCCGGCCGTCCGCTCGCGCTCGGTGCCGGTCGCCCACAACTACTCGGCGCCCGCGCGAACGACGCACGCCGCTCCGGTCGCCCACACGTACACGGCACCGCGCACGTACTCGGCGCCGGCGCGCACGGCTCCTGTTGTGCACGCGTACTCGGCACCGCGCACGTACGCGCCCCCGCGCACGTACTCGGCACCGGCGCGCACGTACTCGGCACCGGCACGCACGTACTCGGCACCGGCACGCACGTACTCGGCTCCGGCACGCACCTACAATCCGCCGGCGCGGAACTACGTCGCCCCCGTCCGTTCGGCCCCGGCCCGCCAAACGGCGCCTTGCGTCAGACGCCGCCGCGTCAGCCGCCGCCGCAAACCCGCAGCGACAAACGCCCGCCGCGCTGAGCGCCGCGAGGTGAAAGCAGCGTCCTCTCGCGGCTTGTCCGCGGGAGGGCGTTTTCTATAGGCCGCGCGCCATGAAAACGGCGCACAGCGGGATGAACACGAACACCCCGACTTGGGCCCACAGCAGCCCGCGCAACCGGCCGAACTCGGCATCGCCGAGCACGACCGATCCATCGGCGGTCTTGCGCGCGTTCCAGCGAAGGAAGGCGACCGTCGGCCCGATCGAGAGCAGCGCGACGACGACGAACAGCCCCATTTTCGTCCAGAAGACCGGATTTTGGTTGTAGAACGCCGGGCCTTTGGCTCCCAGGAAGAGACGCCCCAGACCGCTGAGGATCACCAGGCCGGCGACGATGCCGTACCAGCGGTCGATGCTCTGCAGCCGCCGCGCGAGATCCGCCGGCAGCATCTTGCGCAGGATCACCAGCTCGGCGACCAGGAGGCTGGCCAGCGTAAAGATGCACATGAAGTGCGCGTAGGCCAAGAGCGCGTCCCGAGCGAGCATCAGAACCTCCGTTCCGTCACGCCGCTTCGCGAGCGCCCCGGCGAAGTGCTGCTGGGAGCGAACTGCTCGAAGGCGGGTCACGCGCGCGCGCATTCCGGCTGCGCGACGCGGCCATCCCGGAGGTGGATGACGCGTTCGGCCGCATCGGCGAAGCGCGTGTCGTGCGTGACCATCACGATCGTCGATCCCGACGCGTGCAAGTCGCGCAGCAGTGCCATGACGGCCTCGCCGTTGCGCGAGTCGAGGTTCCCGGTCGGCTCGTCAGCGAGCAGGACGGCGGGCTCTCCGGCAAGCGCGCGAGCGACGGCCACGCGCTGCTGTTGACCGCCCGAGAGCTGCGCCGGCACGTGCCCGGCACGGTGACCCATCGCGACGCGGTCGAGCGCGGACGTTACGCGTCGCCGCCGCTCGGCGCCGCTGAGGCCCCGATACACCAGCGGCAGCTCGACGTTCTCGGCGACCGTGAGGTCGCCGATGAGATTGAAGCTCTGAAAGATGAAGCCGATCTCGCGGTTGCGCACGCGCGCACGTTCCACCGCGGAAAGGCCTTCAACCGGCCGGCCGTGGAGCAAATATGTTCCCGAGGTGGGCGTGTCGAGCAGACCCAGCACCGAGAGCAACGTCGATTTGCCGCAACCGGACGGCCCGGCGACGGACACGAACTCGCCCTCGCCGATCGCGAGTGAGACGTCCTCCAGCGCCCTCGTTTCGAGGTCTTGCGTCAGGTAGGTCTTGGAAAGCCGGTCGAGGACGATCAGCACGGTGTTCCTCACTGAAGTCGGATGCTCGGGTTGCCGGCCCAGGCGCTGCTGTCGGAGACGATCACGCGATCCCCAGCGCCGACGCCGGATCGAATGCTGATCTGGTCGACGGACCCGACGCCGAAGCGTACCGCGACGCGCGTCGCGCGACGGCCGTCCGCCGAGACGCGAAACAACTCCGCCGCTTGGTCATCGGCGGTACCGGCGGGGCGCGAGACGACGAGGACGTCGCGGAGCCTGGCGAGCTCGACCGTCGCATCGACCTGCATGTCGGGCCGCAGGCCGGCGGGAAGCGGCGGCACGAGCCGCACGTCCGCGGCGACGGCGCCGTTCTGCGCCGCAGGCTCGATCCGCGCGATGCGGCCGCGGAGCGCGCCGGAGGGCGTCGCGACCTTCACCACGTCGCCGGCCGTGACGTCGTGCGCTTGCGCCTCGGGGATCTGGATCACCGCTTTGAGATCTCGTTCGTCGGCGATGCGCGCGACGGCGGCGCCGGCCGGCACGCGTTGACCCAGGTCCGCGGCGACGCTCTGCACCACGCCCGTAGAGCCCGCGCGCAGGACGAGCGCGTCGAGTTGCGCGCGCTTTGCCCGAAGGGCGTCTTCGAGCTCGATGACCTTCGCCGACGCGATGGCGGCCTTGGCACGCGCGTCGGCGGCATCCGCCGCGACTCGCGCGCGCGCGATGCGCTCCTGCTCCGCGGCTTGTTCGAGCTTGAGCCGCGCGAGTCGGAACGGCAGCTCGGCGATCAATCCGTCACGATAGAGCGCACTGTCGACGCGCACTTCGACCGCCGCCTGCTGCCGTATCGCGTGCGCGTCCTGAGCCGCACCGAGCTGCGTCAGGCGCGCCGTCTCTGCTTGGGCAACCGCGTCGCGAAGCTCTTCGCGCGACGCCCGGAGCTGCGCCGCGGCGTCCGCAGCCGCCGCCTCGAGGTCGGGATTGTCCATCGTCGCGATCGGCATACCGGCGACGACGCGCGCGCCGGGCCGAACCGGCAAGCTGCGCACGACGCCGTCGGACGGTGCGGCGACGACGTACACGCGGTCGGTGTCGAGCGTGCCAGGGGCGGCGACGCTGCGCACGAGGTCGGTCCGGCGCACGGTCGCAATGACGACGTCGGTCCGCTCGACCGCCGGCTCGTTCGAGGGATGGATTCGCGCAGACGACCACGCCGCGACGACACCGCCGCACGCGATGGTGAAGAGGACGACCGCGATTGCCGCGCGGCGGAACGGGCGCGCGCGCAGCCGCGGTACGTCCATCGGCGTTCCGCTCATTCGTAGCGAAGCGCGATCGCGGGATTCACCCGGGCCGCGCGGAGCGCGGGAAGCACCAGCGAAACGGCGACGCAAACCGCGAGCAACGCGCCCACCGCGATGTAGGTCGGCGGATCCGTCGGCGCGACGCGGTAGAGCTGATCGCCGATGGCACGCGTCGACGTGAGTCCGAGCACGACGCCGCAGGCGAGCCCGACGACGGCCAGGCGCGCCCCATCCGTCGTTGCGGCGCGCAGAATCTCGGCGGTTCGCGCACCGAGCGCCATCCTGATGCCGAACTCGTGCGTCCGCTGCGCCACGTTGTAGGAGACGACGCCGTACACGCCGGCGAGCGCGAGGGCGAGCGCTATGAGCGCGAGCGCTGCGAGGAGCGCAGCGGCGGCGCGCGGGCGCGCCGTTTCACGCGCGATGACGCGGTCGTACCGCAACAAGGTGGGCTCCGGCAGCCCCGGGTCTCCCTTGTGGTAGGCGTCCGCCAGCACGGTGCGAAGCGCCGCCGTCTTCAACGTCGAGCGCACGGCGAGGTCCGTCGTCGACCATGCCGCGGTCTGTGCCAGCGGGACGTACGCCGTCGCCGGATCGGGGTCGACGAGCGTCTCCGAGTGAATCCCCGGGACGACGCCGACCACGGTGCGGGTGACGTTGTCGCTGTCCAGGGTGATGCGGCGGCCCAGCGCCCGGCCGGCGAGGAATCGCCGCGCGAATGCCTCGTCGACGACCACGACGGGTCGTGCGCCGGCCACGTCATCGCGTTCGAGCACGCGGCCCTGCAGCGGCTTGAGCCCGAGCGCCGCGAAGAATCCCGGGCTCACCGCGTTCGCCGTCGTGTCCGGCTGGTCGCCGGGCCGCGGCGGCGGCTCGCCGGCGATCCGGAAGTTCTCGCCGTCGTGATTCTCGTTCGCGAACGGGATCGACAGGCCGAAGCCCGCTGCTTCGATGCCCGGCACCGTCGCGAGCTCGACCGCGACGCGGTCGTAGAACCGGACGCGTGACGAGACATCGGAATAGCGGGCGCGAGACAAGCCGGTATCGGTGACGACGAAGAGATGATCGGTTCGAAAACCCGGGTCGGTTGCGACCATCGCGCCGAAGCTCCTGGCGAGCAGGCTCGAGTCCGTCACGAGCGCGAGCGCGAGCGCGATCTGAAGGACGACGAATCCGTCGCGCAAGAGGCGGCCGCGCGCGCCGCCCGCACCGCGTTCGCCGTCCTTGAGCGCGCGGACCAGATCGGAGCTCGCCAGCGCCAACGACGGGACGAGACCGGCCAGCAGCACGGCCGACCCGGTGGCGGCCAGCGCGACGGCGATCACGGCGCCGTCGATGCGCACGTCGTTGAGCCGCGGAATCTGGGCTGGAGCGAGGACGGCGAAGGCGCGTACCGCCGCGGCGCCGAGCGCCGTCCCGAGCATTCCGCCGACGATGCCCAGCAGCGCGGTCTCCGTCATGAGTTGCGCGACGATGCGCCGGCGCGGCGCACCGAGCGCCAAGCGGACGGCGATTTCACGTTCGCGCGACGCCGCGCGCGCGAGCAGCATGTTCGCGACGTTCGCGCACGCGATGAGCAGCAACGCCGCGACGGCCAGCATCAGGACGCGCAGAACCGGCGCCGTCGAACCGGCGACGGCGACGCCCAAGGAACGCACGCCGAACTCGACGCCTTTGTTGCTGGCGGGATAGGCGGCCGCGAGACGTCGCGCGATCAGCGTCGTTTCCGAGCGCAGCGCGGCGGCGCCGTAGCCGCCGCGCAGGCGTGCGACGACTTCCAGATATCGCGCGCCGCGATCGGACGTCGCAAGTCTGAGCGGGAGCAGGACGTCGGTCGGCCGGCCGAAGCGATACGTCTCCGGCGCAAGAAAACCGGCCGGCAAAATGCCGACCACGGTCGTCCGGCGATCGGCGACGAAGATCCGGGTTCCGATCACGTGCGGGTCGCCGCCGAAATGAGCGTGCCAGAAGGCGTCCGAGAGAAGGACGACGCGCGGCGATCCCGGGCGGAGGTCGGCGCTGGTGAGGTTTCGACCGAGCTCCGGCACGACCGCCAGGGTCGTCAGCAGCGACGGAACCGACGCGAGCCCCGAGAACGGATAGACCGCCACTCCCGACGTCGAGATCGCGCCTTGCGTGTGCGCGAAGACGCCCAGCGACGCGACCGCCGGCGCCGAACGTGCGATGTCCTGGGCATCTTCGAACGACATGACGTCGTCGACGTGCGGGCTCGCGAGGTTCAGCCGCGAGATCGACACGAGCCGGTCGCTCGCGGGATACGGCAGCGGGGCGAGCAGCACCGCGTCGACGACGCTGAACACCGCCACCACCGCGCCGATTCCCAGCGCGAGCGTCGCAACCACCACGAGCGAGAACACGGGCGTCTTGCTGAGCGAGCGCACGGCGAACGAGAGGTCGCGACGGACGTCCGAGATGTGCTCGGAAAGCGCGGCGCCGACGGCGTCCGCGGTCGCGGCGACGGCGTACCACGCGGCGGTCGCGACGCCGCGTTGCCGCTCCTCGGCGATGCGCTCGCGAAAGTCGAGGAGCATCTGCTTTCCGTAGACGTCGCGAAAAGCGCGCGGAGCGAGCGAGCATGCGAGGCGATAGAGCGCCTCGGAGATCATGACGGCAGGAGCCGCGCCGCACGTGCGGCGAGAACTAGGCGCTCGAGACGACGCGCCTCGGCGACGGCGATCCGCCGGCCGACCGGCGTGAGCCGGTAGACGCGCCGGCGCTCATCGTCGGCCTGGGCGACCTCGGCGATCCAGCCGTCGGCCAGCATCGCTTTGACGGTGCGGTACAGCGTGCCGGGCGGAAGCCGAACCGCGCCCTCCGTCGACCGCTCGACGTCCTTCGCGATGCTGTAGCCGTGACGTTCGCCGCTCGCCAGGGCGACCAGAATGTGGAACGATGCGGTCGGCAGAGGCACGGAAACGTCGCTTGACATACCCCTCCTGGATGCATCCACGGTGGATGCATCTGTTTCGCCAACTATATCTTACGTTGAAGCCGCCGTCAAGGGGCCGCGCGAACCACAGTCGCGCGCATCGCGTCGAAGAAGCTCGCGTGGTCGGCGACGACGCGCCGGACCGTGGCATCGTCGGGCGCGAGGTCGGCGTCGCCGTGCTGGAACGTCCCGCCCAGTACGACCCCGTCGCTGCGCGGAAACATGTAGCGGTTCCCGTGCAGGGTGATGTAGTCGACCGCCGGCTGCGGTGCCAGCACCGACAGCTGACCGCGCACGGGCTCGAGCTGGTCGTCGCCGATGAGCGCCTTCGCGCCCAGCCCGGTGCAGTTCATGAGCAGCGGTTCGTCGAGGGCCAGCAGCTCGCCGAGCGAGCCGAACGCGCGGTTGACGACCCGGCCGCCGCGCAGCAGATAGTCGCGCTGCAGCGCGCGCAGGTAGCGGTTGGGTTCGATCAGCATGGTGAGCAACCGCGTGGCGTAGCGGGTGGGAAACGGGTGCTCGCCGGGACCGTAGACGTGCACGTCGGGATAGAGATGCGACAGCAAGCGGGTCGCCGGCGTGGCGAGGAAACCGCCGGCGGGCTCGTCGCGGCAGTCGTAGTTCTCGATCCAGCGCACGCCGTAGTCGTCGCCGAGCAAAGTCTGGTACCGCCGGTGCGCGAGTTCCGCCGCGCGGACGTACTGCGCCCGAAACGCCGCGTCGATCCGCGCGTCGTCGAAGACCGAGGTCGGCGTCCACTGCGCGCCCGACACGTTCGACGTCGTGTCGGGCGGCACGTCGCGAGCGTAGATCGTCACCGCGAAACCGGCATCTTGCAGCACGCGCGCCGTCGACAGGCCGATGACACCGCAGCCGACGACCGCCGCGCGGCGCTTCTCCGTTTGCAGCGCCAAGTCGGCGGCGAGCAGCGCCGTCCCCCACGACAGCGACATCCCGCCGCCGCCGTGTCCGTAATCGTGCACGATCGTTTTCCCGTCGTGGGCCTCGGCCCGCAGCACGAACCCGCCCGCGCGATACGGCCGCAGCCCGACCGTGGTCCGCGTCACCCGGTCGAGCGACACCGCGACCGGAACGAGCGCGCGGGCCGTGTCGGCGACCGCGCGCAGCGGTCTCCCGACCACGCCCGCGACGGCCAGCGCGGCACCGGCGCTGCGAACGAACGCCGCGCGTTTCATGCCGGAGGCCTCAGCCGATCTCGCCACGCCACGGTAGCAGCCGTTCCGCCGCGTCCGCGCGCAAACCTCGCCCGCCGATGCGGCGGACCGTGCAGCGTGCAAGGGAATAGGCCTTCGCGACGGTGCTTCGAATAGCGTGCTCGTGCCCTTCTGGCCGGCGCCTGAGCTGTCGTGATCGTTCACGTCGTCGACGGCACGTACGAGTTGTTTCGCCACTACTACGCGCTGCCGTCCGCGCGTGACGAAGATGGCCGGGAGATCGCCGCGGTGCGCGGTGTGCTCGCGTCGATCCGCAGCTTGTTCCGCGACGGCGCGACGCACGTCGGGGTCGCGACCGATCACGTCATCGAGTCGTTCCGCAACGCCCTGTGGGCCGGCTACAAGACGGGCGAAGGCATCGATCCCGACCTGCTCGCGCAGTTCCCGCTGCTCGAGGAGGCGCTGACCGCGGTGGGGATCACCGTCTGGCCGATGGTCGAGTTCGAGGCGGATGACGCGCTGGCGTCCGCCGCTGCGGCCGCCGCGGCCGATCCGCGCGTCGAGCGCGTGATGATCTGCACGCCCGACAAGGATCTCGCGCAGAGCGTCCGCGGCACCCGCGTCGTACAGTTGAACCGTCGCACGCGCACGGTGTTCGACGAAGCCGGCGTGACGGCGAAGTTCGGCGTTCCGCCCGCGAGCATCCCCGACTATCTGGCGCTGGTCGGCGATGCCGCCGACGGTTTTCCGGGATTGCCCGGCTGGGGCGCGAAGTCGGCCGCCGCCGTGCTCGCGCGATACGGCCACCTCGAAGCGATACCCTACAATTCACGCCAGTGGACCGTCAACGTGGGCGGCGCGGCGAGGCTGGCCCAAACGTTGGAGCGCGATCGCGAACGCGCGATGCTGTTCCGAACACTCGCGACGCTCAACAGCGACATCACGTTGTTCGACGACGTCGACGAGCTGCGATGGAACGGTCGGATCGACGCGCTGCCGGAGTTTTCCCGCGACGTTGCGGCCGGTAACTGAGCGGAAAAGGCGGACGCGGTGATGGACGAAACTGCCCGGGGCGAGGATGTCGC
Organism: Vulcanimicrobiota bacterium; assembly: GCA_963738465.1. Classification (GTDB taxonomy): domain Bacteria; phylum Vulcanimicrobiota; class Vulcanimicrobiia; order Vulcanimicrobiales; family Vulcanimicrobiaceae; genus Vulcanimicrobium. The sequence goes on along the minus strand of CAVTWP010000005.1, from coordinate 609,392 downwards.
GCCGCGGGCTTGCCGGAGCGGGATCGTCGGGGGAATAGCGATACGTTATTTTCGGGAAAGGTGAGCGATGGCAACAATCGAGGGGTATGCGTCCGTGGCGTCGGCGGCCCCAGGAGACACGGTCGACTTCCACGTCCGTTCGGACACGGCGCCGAGTCGTTTCACCATGGAGATCGTCCGGCGCGGGATCGATGACACGTCGCTGACGAGCGCGGAGGGTGATGCCTTCGTTCCCGGGCCACAAGACGATGCGAATCTCGCGATCAACGGCTGCGACTGGCCGGCGGTCGAGAGCTGTCGCGTCGTGATCCCGGCTGACTGGAAGAGCGGCTACTACGTCGCGAAGCTCAGCGGGGACGGCGCAGGCACGGAGATCCCGTTCATCGTGCGGTCGGCGACGCCCGGAACGACGTCGAGAATACTCGTCAAGCTGAGCGACACGACGTCGCAGGCGTATACCAATTGGGGAGGACGCGGGCTGTACGAGACGCCGTTCTCGCCGAGCATCTCGTTCGATCGCCCGTACAACGACGTGCAAGGCCTCTACGAGATCTATCAGCTTCAGTTCATCCGCTGGCTCGAGCGGAACGGCATCACGGTCGACTTCTGCTCGAGCCTCGATCTGCACACCGACCCTCGGATGCTCTACCCGTATCACCTCTTGGTGAGCATCGGGCACGACGAGTACTGGTCGCTGGAGATGCGCGATCAGGTCGAAGCGTTCATCGCGGGCGGCTACAACGTTTGCTTCTTCAGCGGAAACACGTGCTTCTGGCAGATCCGTCTCGACCTCGACGACGGCCGCCGTATCATGTTTTGCTCGAAGGAATCCGAAGCCGGCCATCCGCCCGATCCGCAGCGGGACGACCCGCGACGGGTCACGACCGAGTGGAGCAAACAGCCCGTCAACCGGCCCGAGAATTCGATGACCGGCGTGGCCTTTCGCAACGGCGCGGGTTGGTGGGATCCCGCTCCGATCAACCAGAACCGCTTTCGCGGCTACACCGTCACCAACGCATCGCATTGGGTGTTCGACGGAACCGGGCTGTCCGACGGTGACACATTCGGCGCCGGAACCAGCGTCGACGACACGGTCCTGGGCTACGAGACCGATGCCGCGCTCACGAACGGCGCGACTCCGCCGCAGGTGCTCGGCACCGACGGCACGCCGATGAGCTTCGTGGTGCTCGCGGCGGCCGATTTGCGCGATTGGGCGAGCCAGGCCGGACACGCGACGATGGGTCTCTATCACCGCAACGGCATCGTTTTTACTGCCGGCACCGTCAACTGGGCAGGTGGGCTGAACGCGGACGCGGCGGCACCGGTCGAACGCGTTACGCGCAGCTTGCTCGATGCGCTCTCCCGCGATCGGCCGCCACAGCTCTCGGTGCCGAATCCGGGCTTCGAGGATTGGTCGGATGGTCTCCCCACCGGCTGGACGCTCGACGGCGCCGGCACGGTTTCGGCGCAGGACGCCGACGCCGACGCTAGCGAGAACCAGATGCGCTATACCGGCGGCGGCGGAAATTTCAACGCAAGCGTCGATGCGTCGAACGGTGAGACCTGGATCGGCGCGCCGGGCTTGACGTGCGAGGCGAATACGACCTACGGCGCCGGGTGTTGGGCAAAATCGAGCGACCCGGGCGCCACGATCCGGCTGCAAACGACCGACACGTGGACCGACTTCGCGAGTGCCGCGCACTCGGGCAGCGGCGAATGGGAGTACCTCTTCGCGGTCGGACGAGGCCCGGCCGCCGCGGCGTATCCGGCCCGCGTGAAGATCCAGGTCGCCGCCGGCGTTGCGGCGCTGTTCGACGACGTCAGCGTCATCGAGGTCCCCGACCGACCCGGCTGAGCCGGTCTACGGGCGCCCGTCACAGGACCGAGGCCGCGTTCAGATCAGCGCATACTTCTCCTCATTGCTGACTTTTCCGCGCATCTTTGGATCGGTGCACATAGATCCAGAGTATGTGTTGGATGAGATTGGCGCGGGTCCGGTGTTCGCGCGCGGCGATACGGTCCAGTCGTTCTAGGAGAGGCCTGCTGAGGCGGACGGAGATGGGTGCTGATCCCGAACTCGGCTTGCCTACAACGCGTTCAGCCTTCTCGATCTCTTCGGGCTGCGTTCGTTCGAGCTCTCGAAGGTAATCGCGCGCGGTTTTCTTCGGGGCAAGGGCACCTGAAATGCTCCCATTGTAGCAGGTTGTAGCGCGTGTGGCTACCGAAGAGAGTCGGTAAACGGTGTACCGTGACGAAGAGCCGCCCCTTTTTCGCTGGCCGCTCAATCGCACGGGAGCATCGTCGTCACGAGCGTCGCGTCGATCGGCAGCGTGATTGCGCCGCAGCGGTCGGTACGGTAAACCTTCACGCCCGCGGCGTTCAATCGCGCCAGCGTCTCGGGTGACGGGTGGCCGAAGCTGTTGTGCCGGCCGACCGAGATCAGCGCGACGCGCGGTCGCACGGCGGCGAGAAAGTCGGTCGTCGTCGCCCAGCGCGAGCCGTGGTGGCCGACTTTGAGCAGGTCCGCTCGCAGGTCGACGCGGTGCGCCAGCAGGCGCGCCTCGCTGCCTTCGCCGGCATCGCCCGTGAACAGCGCGCGGAACGTGCGCCCGTCGCGCAGGCGGTACGAGAGCCGCAGCACGATGCTGTTTTCGTTGACGTCGTCGCCCGTGTCGGCCAAAAACGGCAGCGACGGCGCCAAGATGTCGAGCGTCACGCCGTCGCCCGACGTCCAGTGCATCCCGCGCCGTCCGATCGCGATCGGGACGCGGCGCGCATGCGCCGCCGCGACACAGTCACGGTAGGCGCGGCCGCCGTACGATTGGCCGGAATCCAACAGGGTCTCCACCGGCAGCGCGTCGACGATCGGGGCGCACCCGCCGACGTGGTCGCCGTGCGGGTGAGTGATCACCAGCAGATCGACGTGGCGAATCCCCTCGCGCAGCAAGTATCCCAGCACGATGCGTTCGCCGACGATTTCCGCCGGCGACTTGCCGCCGGCGCGAGCGCCGTGTTCGAGCCGGCCGCCGGTGTCGATCAGGATGGTGTGACCGCGCGGCGTGCGAATCACGATCCCGTCACCCTGACCGACGTCGAGCACCGTCACGCTGAGCCGCCCGTCGGGCAGCCGCAGCGTCGTGGCGAAGACGACGGCGGTCGCAAGCGCCAGCAGCGCGGCGGCGATTCGCTGGTCGCGTCGCAGCAGCATCGCCGCGCCGACCGCCGCCGCATCGTACGCGACGATGGCGAGTGCCGGCGGCGGCGCGACGTGCAGGTGCGCACCCGGCAACCCGGCGACCGTGCCGACGGCGCGCAGGATCGCGTCGACGTCCCAGGTCGCGAGCGTCGCGGCGGCGCGGCCGAGCAACGGCAGCGAAGCGAGGGCGAGTGCGGCGATGCCGGCTAGCATCCCGAGCGCGGTGGCGGGCACGACGATCGCGTTGGCCACAATGGCGTACGGCGCGACGAGCCCGAACGTGGCGGCGCTGAGCGGCCACACGCCGAGCTGCGTCGCGATCGTGAGCGCGAGCGCTTCGCGCACGCGCTCCGGGAGCGCCCAGCGCTCGAGCGCGCGGCCGATCGGGTCGGCAAACAGCAAAATCGCGCCCACGCACGAGAAGGACAACGCGAACGAGACCGAGCCGACCGCGACGGGCCACAGCGCCGCCACCACGATTGCGGCGACCGCCAGCGCGTTCCACGACGCCGCTCGCGCACCGCAGGCGCGCGCCAGCAACGCGACCGAGACCATCGCGGCGGCGCGCTGCGACGGCAGATGCGCGCCGCTGAGCCAGGCGTAGGCGATCACGCACGGGATCGACGCCAGCGCCGCGCCGGCGCGCCGCAGTCCGCACCGCCGCAATATCCAGAAGACGAGCGCGGCGATCACGCCGAGGTGCAGCCCCGCCGTGACCAGGACGTGCACCGTCCCCGTCGCTTGAAACTCGTCACGCAACGCGTCGGACAGCCGTCCGCGTTCGCCCCACAGCGCGCCCGCGATGACGGTCGCCTCCGGCTCGCGCAGCGCGCCGCGCAACCGGGCAGATAGCGCGGCCCGCGCCCGCGCCGACCATGTGCGCGCGTCACGCGGATCGGCCGGTGCGCGCGCCAGAATTCGCTCCGCGAGGAGCTCACCGGCGACGCCTTCGGCGAGCGCGATCGCGCGGCGCGACGGTTCGCCGGGATTACGCGACTCGTCGAACGGCACGAGGCGGCCGCGCAGCATCAGCCGTTCGCCCGCAACCGCGGCGCCGGAGAACACGCGCGCCTGAACGACGATGCCGCTGTCCAGCGCCAGCGGAAAGACGACTGCATTCTCGCTCGTACGAACGTCGCCGACGACCGTGCCGGAGAAGCGGCCGGTGTGCGACTCCTCGGTGAGCATCGGTGGATGCCCGAGGCGGGCAGCGACCACGACCCCGGCGACCGCGACGCACGCCGCGGTGCGCGTGCGCGCAAAGATGAGGCCGCCGAACGCCGCCGCGACGACGAAGGCCGCGCAGCCGTGCGCTTCGGCGGCGATCGCGCCGACGAATGCGACGGCGAGCGGCAGCAGCGGAGAACGAGCCACGCCGAACCTTCACGCGCGCGGTGCCGGCGACAAGTCTCGTCGAGGGCGGTCGCGGCGATGTCGAGAACGCACACCGTCGTGAATGGCAACCGCGCCGTTTCGGCCGTCGTGCTGGCCGGTGCGCTCCTGGCGACGGCGACGCCGTTGCGCGCGCAGAACGGCGTGCCGACCGCCATCGTCGCCTGCCCCAGCCCGAGCCCGAGTCCGACGCCGAGCGCCTCGGCCGCGCCGGCGCCGAGCGCTGCGCCGCGCCCGACCGCTCCGCTGCGCGTGAGTCCGAGAAGCCTGCAGCTCAACGCCGGGATGTGCGCGCGGGTCGGGATCACCGGCGGCATTCCGCCGTTCGCCGCGTCGGTCGTGTCGGGTGCGGTCACGGTCAGCTTGCAGCCGGACGGATCCGTGCTCGCGCTCGCGGTGCACGACGGCAGCGACACGATCGCGATCGTCGACGCGAGCGGCGCGACGGCGCCCGTGCCGGTGCTCGTCGCGCCCGACGCCGGGGTCCTTCCCGCCGCGGTCAGCCTGCAGCTTGCGGGCGGCGGATTGACGCCGGACTTTCAAAGCGCAGCGATCGCGAACCAACTCGCCCGCACCGCGAGCCTCCGACCGGGTGCAAGCGTGGCCCCGATCGACCCGCGCAGGTTATCGATAACCGCGCCGAGCGGCGCACCGTGGGCGGCGCCGATCGCGGTCACGCTGTCCGGAGCCGGCCGCTGGCGCGACGTCACCGGCGACGTTCCGGTGCAGGTGCAGATCGCCTCACTGCCGTGGCTGGATCCGGCGCTGCTGTTCGACAGCGACGATCCCGAGACGGTCCTCGGAGATCAGGCCGGCGTGGTGTTCCACGGAACTCTCGGCGCGTCGACGCCGACCGCGCGCGTGTTCGCGTATCACGAGTTCGAAACGGCAGGACGGCAGCTCTATCTCGTCCTCGCCTCGGCCGGAACGAGCCACGTGCAGGTCGTCGGCGACAGCGCCGGGCCGAGTTACACGACCTACACCGGTCACGTGATGTCGGTGCGCTTCCTGCAAGTGCGACGGCTGCAGCGCAGCGCGGTCGCTGCCGTGGACGCGAATCCGATGGTGCTCGCCATCGGCGGCGCAAGCGAAGCGCGGCGGCTCGTCACCGGCATCTTCGATCTGCGCCTGCTCGACGGCGCGCCGGTCGACGTCTACCTCGTGGCGGGCTTCGCAGCGGGCGATCCGACGCCCGTCGCGCTGATCGGCGCGCCGCCGTCGGCTGCGCCCCAGAAAGACGGGCACGACCGCGCGGGCGTCTATCCGCTAGGCCCGATCCCGCCGATCTCGCTGTCGGCCAGCATCACGGCGGCGTATCGCCGCCCGCACGAGGTGGGCACGTTCGCTACGGTCGGATCGTGGGCGCTGCCGCCGACGCTCGGCCGGCGCTATCTCGGCGGCGACTACGGCGTCGCGCGGCGCTTCATGCTGACCATGACCAACGTCACCGACCAGCCGGGCACGATCTACTTGTACGTCGCCCCCTCGGCAGCCGGCGCGACGACGTCGCTGATCTTCGACGGCGATGGGCTGACCGCGGACGGCCGGGCGAAAGCCTTCGAGACCGTGTGCCTGCAGGCATCGAGCGCAGCGCCGGCGTTCAGCGAGCGGTACCTGCTGCGCGCGTTCGTCGTGCCGCCGACGAACGGCGGGCCGCCGCTGGTAGTCAACGGCGACTACATGACCGACGGCGGTTCGACCTATCCGGTCGAGTTGGGGCTATCGCTCGATAGGCCGCTGCCGCTGCCGTCGAAGCCGATGTGCGTCGCGTCGCCGAGCCCTGCACCGGCGAGCACTCCCCCACCGGCGCCGCCGGTAACGCCATCGCCGGGCCCGTAGCTAGGACGGCGGTGCGTTCACCACCGACAAGCAGTCTTCGGAGACGTTCGAGCCTCGCACGTGCGCCCACATGTGCACCAAGCCGCTCAGCGCGGTCGCATCTTTGGCGGGTGGCCGCGGCTTCGGCGCGACCAGCGAGCTCGGGACGAATACGAGCACCGGCAAGAACGGCTCCAGCACGGTCACGCACGAGCCGGCCGGAACCGCGCCGAGGATCTTGCCCAGCGTGCCGCGGCGAAACGTGCCGTCGGGATCGATGTACACGACCGGCGGCCGGCTGCGCAGCAGCCGGTGCCGCAGCATGACGATCGCGGTCGGCTCCGTGTTGGTCGCGATGAGGTTGCGCGCGATGAACTCGAGGCTGCCGTGAAAGTCACGGCGCGAGTCCGCGATGGCGTATTGCGCCAGCACCGGACCGATGTTCGCCGCATTGCGGCGGATCGCGACGTCGGTCATCTCGTTCAAGAACTGCGCCGCGACCCGCGGGGGAACGCGCGGCTGGGAGATCGACGGTGAGCCGCGCAGGCTACGCGGCCGCTCGTCGCGCGGGAAGTGGTACGCGAACGTCGCGAGGTGCACCCAGCCTTCGTACCGTTCCGGCGTGAGCTTGCGCAGGATTTGGAACTTCGGATCGGTCGTGATCGGCGCGTCACCGTCGAGCGTCGGCGAATACGGCCACATGTTCTGATCGTTGAAGTCGTCGTTGTAGTAGTCGCTCGAGTATCCCGCCGTCACAAGATCGCGGAACGCCTGGCTGTTGATCGTTTTCCACAGCCCCGCGTTCTTCGCGCGTTCCCACGGGTCGAGGGAGTGGCGGCCGGTGTCGGCCTCGTCGATCAGCACGGTGAGGAGCCGGGCGGCCGAACCGCCCGTCCCGGTAAAACCCGGATCGGCGTTGAGCAGGCGTGCGCCGATGAGCAGCACCGTGCGGCGCTGGGTCTCGGATTCCGCGACCGATTGCAGCGACAGGAGCGCCGCCGTCGCGCGCTGCTCGCGCACGCCCTGCAGGAACGACTCTTTGGCCGCGTCGTGCTTCACGGTTTTCGGCGACGGGTCGACGTACGATCCGCCGAACGCCGACGCGATCTCCGGCGCGACGAGCAGCTGCTCGAACTTCGTGTTGTACGCGCGTTGATTCTGCTGGGCAGTGCCGACCGCGGTGAACACGGAGACTCCGGTGGCGATCAGGCTCGCGATGACCGTCGGCGCGGCGTATTGCGCGAAGAACGCGCCGAACCACGACGGTCGGGAAGCGGTCGGTTCTGGCGCCTCGTCACCCATGGCACTCTTGTAGCGCGAACGAGGGCGGCTGGCAAGCGCCCCGGCTCGGCTACCCGGCGTCCAGGGGAGAGCGTGCCGGAAGGCCGAACGGTGGGTGCTCGCATGCGTATCGTCGTCACCGGGGGAGCCGGGTTCATCGGGTCGCACATCGTCGACGCTTTTTGCGACGAAGGCCACGAAGTGGTCGTCGTCGACAGCCTGTGGTCCCACGGGGGCGGCCGGCGCGAAAACATCCCCGACGGCGTCAGCTTCGTCCACATGGACATTCGCGACGACGGCATCGGCCGGATCTTCAGCGAGTTCAAGCCCGAGATCGTCTGCCATCACGCGGCGCAACACTCGGTCGCGATCGGCGCGCGCGATCCGAAGCTCGACGCGAACGTGAACGTCATCGGGATGCTCAACGTGCTCGACGCCGCGGTCAAAGCGGGGACGCGCAAGGTGATCTTCGCCTCGAGCGCCGCGACCTACGGCGACGTGGGCGCGATGCCGGTCGACGAGACGTCGCCGCAGCGCCCCGTGTCACCCTACGGCATCACCAAGATGGTGACCGAGCACTACCTGCGGTTCTTCCGGGCGGATCACGAGCTCGACTTCACCGTGCTGCGCTACGGCAACGTCTACGGCCCGCGCCAGGATCCCAACGGCGAAGCCGGCGTCATCGCGATCTTCCTGGGGAAGTTCTTGCAGAAACAAGGCGTGCGCATCGACTGGGACGGGGAGCAGACGCGCGACTACGTGTACGTCGGTGACGTCGTGCGCGCGAACGTTGCGGCGCTCGAACAAGGCTCCGGCGAGGTGTACGTGATCGGCTCGGGCCGGCAGACCTCGGTCAACCAGGTCTATGCGGCAATCGTCGAGGTGACCGGCTTCGAAGCGCCGATCGAGCGCGCGCCGCGCCGGCCCGGCGATGCGCGCGAGGTTTACTTCAACCCCGCCAAGGCCAAGCGCGAACTGAGCTGGGAAGCCCAGGTCGCGCTCATCGACGGGATGCGCCGAACCTACGACTACTTCCGCGATCGCGAGAAGCTGACGATCCCCGTCAAATAAGAATCGAGATCACGGCATCGGATGGACGTCCGTCGGTGCTTGCGGCGGCGTCTTGAAGGAGAGGACGCGCAGGTTCGGATCGTTGGTGCCGCCGTGCGCCGTGCCGGCCGGGATCACCAGCATCAGACCCGGGCGCAGCGGAATCTGCTTGTCGCCCAGCCACTCGGTGCCGCTCCCGCCGACGATGATCTGGATCTCGTTCGCGTCGGCGTGGTAGTGCTTAAGAACGGTTCCGACTTGAAACGCCGCGGTGGTCCCCGGCGTCGCGATGAGCGTCTTGCTGCGCAGGTTCGGGAACACCGGGGTCGGCGACGGGAGGTCGGCCGGCCCCATCGCCAGCAAGTCGATCACGGCGGGCTGCAAAGGGGCAGGCTGCGCGTTCGCGCGCTGCGGGAAGTGTGCGACCGCCAAGCCCGTCGCGAAAGCGAGCGCGGCGACGGCTGCGGTGCGAAGAGCCTGGTGGTTCATGCCGCGGTTTGCGCGACCGGCTGGCCGCTTCCCTTTGCCCGGACCGACGCGAGCGCGTACGCGACCCCGAACGCGACGAAGTAGCTGACGTCGCCGAGCTGCGGATGCGCGGCCGCGACCGGTCCGGTGAACCAGGATTGCTGCCAGAACGGGAGCGACGCGGCGATGCCGGCGACCCAGGCGAAGACGGCGCGCCCGTTCGTCGCCGACGGCGTCGCGTCGCGTGTCGCGAGCAGTACCGCGGCCCACGGCGCCGCCCAGACCGAGAGCAGTGAGAGGAAGTTCGTGTAGATGTGCGCGCTCGCGATCGGATCGCTGCCGGCGATCGCCAGCGCGCCGCCGAGCAGCCCGACGGCCAGTGCCGATTGCCAGCGCAACAGGGTCCAGCGCACCGCGGCGGCGGCGAGCGCGCCGACGGCCAGCGCCACCGCAACGATCGTCGGCGGTGCGAAGCGCGCGGTCGGATCGTTCGCGCGCGCCGCGAGCAGCAGGACGACCGCCAGCAGCGCGATCAGCCCGCCGGTAGCGACGGCGAAACCGCTGCGCCGCCGCGCGTCCCAGGCGACGAGCGCCGACAGCGCGCCCGAATAGAGGTTCAAGCAGTTGGCGCTCAGCGTGCCGATCAGCACGGTGAGCAGGCCGATCGCCGCCGCAGGCCCGCCGCCGAACAGCAGCACGATCGTGTCGGCCGGCGTCGCGACCGCGATCCCCGGGGTGCGCACAGCCGTTACGGCGGCCGCGCCGAGCAGCTCGAGCAGCGTCGACGGGAGGAAGCCGCCGAGCGCGGCCCACGCGCTCACTGCGCGCGGCGAGCTGTCGGCGGGCAAGTAGCGCGCGTAGTCGGACGCGGCCGGTCCCCACCCGACCGCGTACGAAAACGCGATCGCCGCCGAGAAGATGATTCCGGCGACCTCGCCGCCGGCGGCGGCCGGCGCGTGCGGATCGAACGGCGCGCCGAGGTGCGCGCGCGACAGCGTGCCGAGCGCGATTACGGTGAAGCCGGCGGCCAGCGCGATCCCGGCATAGCGCTCGAACGCGTGGATCGCGTTGTAGCCGTACACCGCCAGCAGGATCTGGCCGGCGAGCACGATGCCGAGCGCGAGAGGGTAACCGACGTGCGCGAGCGCGGCCAGCGCCTGCGCACCGAACACACTGTCGATCGCGAACCAGCCGACGCCGGCCAGAAACGCGAGCACCGCCGGCAGGACGTTGCCGTCGCGCCCGAAGGCACGCCGCGAGACGACCATCTGCGGCACGCCGAAGCGCGGTCCGGCGCGCGAGAGCAATCCGACGATCGCATAAGCCAGCAGGTTGCCGCACACGATGCCCAGCGCCGCGCCGGCGAACGACGTGCCGAACAGCGCCGTGGTGAGGATGCCGACGGCGAAGGTTGCCGTCTCGGCGTTGGCGGCGAACCACAGCCGGAACAGATCGCTCGGCCGTCCGTGGCGTTCGGCTGCGCCGATCGCGTCGAGCCCGTGCGGCTCGACCGCGACGACGCTAGCGCCGTACGTGCTCGGCAGCGCCCGCAAGGTCGGTGCTGTGCGCGATCCCGACGCCCGCGGCGCGCAGGTCGTCGAGCGCGCGCCGCTCGTCACCGGGATCGATGTTGACGGCTGCCGACGCGTCGTCGAGGACGACCGCCTCGAAGCCGTCGTGCACGGCGTCGAGCGCGGTCGCCTTGACGCAGTAGTCCGTTGCCAAACCGCAGACGAACACGCGCTTGACGCCGTGCTCGCGCAGATCGGCGGCGAGCGTCGTCGCCGCGAAGCCGCTGTAGCCGTCGGTCTCGACCGCGGTTCCCTTGTCGACGACCACGTCGACCTTGCCCAGATCGAGGCGCCGGTCGAACGCTGCGCCGTGACTGTTCGCCACGCAGTGCACCGGCCAGGGCCCGCCCTGCGCCGCGAACGACGAGTGATCCGGCGGATGCCAGTCGCGCGTGGCGTACACCCGTGCGAAGCGCGGCGCGAGCGCGTCGATCGGCCCGAAGATGCGCTCGCCCTCGGCGACGCCCAGCGCGCCGCCCGGCAGAAAATCATGCTGCGCGTCGACGACGACCAGCGCGTCGTCGGGTTGGATCGCATACGTCATGCTCGATGTCCTCGCAAAGACTAAGCGGCCACGATGTTGAGGAGCTTGTCGGGGACGAAGATGCGCTTGCGGACCTGCTTGCCGTCGATCTGGGCGGTGACGGTCGGCTCGCGCATCGCCAGCTCGAAGGCGGCGTCTTCGGCGATCCCGGGTGCGGCCTGGACGCGCGCGCGGACCTTGCCGTTCACCTGGACGACCAGCGTGATCTCGTCGACGGCCAGCGCCGCCGGATCGGGCTCGATCCAGCGCGCGGTGTGGACGCTGTCCGCGTAGCCCAGCTTCGACCATAGCTCGTCGGCGAGGTGCGGAGCGAACGGCGCCAGTACGATCGGGAGCGCGTGCGCGACGTAGCGCACGGCCGGGTCATCGGCGCTGCGGGGCTCGCGCAGCGCCGCGGCGAGCAGGTTGACCAGCTCGTCCAGCTTCGCGGTGGTGACGTTGTAGTGGAAGCGGTAGGTCGCGGTCTCGTTGAGACCGGACTCGAGCGCCACGTGCAGCGCGCGCACGAGCTCGCGCTGCATCTCGCCGCCGATCGGCGGCAGGCGGTCGAGCGGAACCTGACGCGAGGTCGCGGCCAGCGGTTCGACGGCGCGCCACACGCGCTGCACGAAGCGCACCCGGCCGATGATGCCTTCTTCGGTCCAGTCCATCGTGTCCTCGGGCGGCGCGGCTTTGAGCAAAAACAGGCGCATCGCGTCGACGCCGTAGCGCTCGACCGTGTCGTCGATACCGACGACGTTGCCGCGCGACTTCGACATCTTTTCACCGTTGACGATCAGCAAACCCTGGTTGAACAACCGGGTGAACGGCTCGTCGTCGCCGGTCACGTATCCCGCATCGACCATGAACTTGTAGAAGAAGCGCGCGTAGAGCAGGTGCAGTACGGCATGCTCCGCACCGCCGATGTACTGATCGACCGGCAACCACGGCGACACCCGCCGGCCGTCGAACGGCGCCGTGTCGTTGCGAGCGTCGAGGTAGCGCACATAGTACCACGCCGAGTCGACGAAGGTGTCCATCGTATCGGGATCGCGTTTGGCCGGGCCGCCGCAGCGCGGGCACGTCGTCTCGATGAACGCCGCGTCGTTGGCGAGCGGCGAGCCCTGGCCGGTGAACTGTACGTCGTGGGGCAGCAGCACCGGCAACTGGTCGTCGGCGACCGGAACGGTTCCGTCGGTCTCACAGTAGACGATCGGGATCGGCGTGCCCCAGTAGCGCTGGCGCGACAGCAGCCAGTCGCGGATGCGGTAGTTGGTCGTGACCTTGCCGCGGCCCATCGCTTCGAGTCGCGCACCGATCGCGCGCCGCGCCGTCGCCGACTTCATCCCGATGTACTCGCCCGATGCGATGAGCTTGCCGTCCTCGACGTACGCCTCGGCGAGCGGGGCGTGCAGCGAACCGTCGGGTGTCGTGATCACTTGCGCGATCGGCAGCCCGTGCTTGCGGGCGAAATCGAAGTCCCGCTCGTCGTGGGCCGGTACGCCCATCACCGCGCCGGTGCCGTACTCGGCCAGCACGTAGTTCGTGACCCAGATCGGGATCCGCTCGCGCGACAGCGGGTTGATCGCGTACGCGCCGGTCGGCACGCCGGTCTTCTCCATCAGCTGCGTGCGCTCGAGCTCGCTCTTGCTCTGCAGCGACGCGGCGAACTCTTCCACCCGCCGTCGTGACTTCGGTGTCTTCTCGAGGATCTTGGCGACGACCGGATGCTCGGGCGCCACCGCGACGAACGTCGCGCCGAAGACCGTGTCGATGCGGGTCGTAAAGACCTCGATCTGCGCCTCGACGTTCTCGACCTCGAACCCGAACGTCACGCCCTCGCTCTTGCCGATCCAGTTGCGCTGCATCGTGCGGATGCGCTCCGGCCAGCCCGGCAGGCGTTCCAGACCCGCGAGCAGCCGTTCGACGTAGTCGGTGATCTTGAAGAACCACTGAGCGAGGCTGCGTCGTTCGACTGCGGCGCCGCAGCGCCAGCAGCGGCCGTTCTCCACCTGCTCGTTGGCCAGCACCGTGCGGTCGACCGGACACCAGTTCACCGGCGCTTCGCGCTTGTATGCCAGCCCGCGCTCGAACATGCGGATGAAGAACCACTGGTTCCAGCGGTAGTACTCGGGGTCGCACGACGCGATCTCGCGCGTCCAGTCGTAGCTCGTCCCGATCAGGCGGATCTGGCGCTGGAAGTTGCGGATGTTGTCGCGCGTCCACGTCTCCGGGTGGATCCCGCGCTGGATCGCGGCATTCTCGGCCGGCAGTCCGAAGGCGTCCCAGCCCATCGGGTGGACGACGTTCTCCCCGCGCATCCGATGGATGCGCGCGATCGCGTCGCCGAGGGTGTAATTCTTGGCGTGTCCGACGTGCAGATCGCCCGACGGGTACGGCAGCATCTCGAGGACGTAGTACTTCGGCCGCGGATCGTCGTCGCGCGCGACGTAGATCTCGTCCCGCTCCCAGCGCTGCTGCCAGGCCCGCTCGACGGCGCGAAAGTCGTACGTTCTCTCCTCGGGCATGAGCCTTGAGTCTACACCACGGCGCCCCGGAGCCCTAGTGCGTCGGCTGGCGCCGACGCTCGCCCTTCGATCCTTCGACAGGCTCAGGACAGGCTGAGCTCAGGACAGGCTGTTCGGTCTTTCGGACCGATCCGCCGAACCATGCACCCCTAGTCGTGGCCGCTGAGAGCGTGATGGACGGGCATGAAGCGCGTGCTCGTCGCCCTGGCCGTCGTTGCCGTCGGCGCGTTGGTCCTGTTGCACCCCGCCCCGCCGCCGGCCGCTCCCGCCGCGACCTGGTCGCCCGGCTTCGAGGCCGCCGCCCGGCCCGCCGCCGCCGGTCACCCCGACGGCGGACGGACGAGCGTGTCCGCTCGTGCGCTCGTGTACGTGGCGGGCGACGTCGCCAAGCCCGGCGTGTATCCGGTCGGCGCAGAGGCCCGCGTCGCCGATGCGCTCGCGCTGGCCGGCGGCGCGCGGTCCGACGCCGACCTGGTCGCGGTGAACCTCGCCGCGCACCTCGCCGACGGCGACGAGGTCGTCGTCCCGGTGAAAGGTGCCGAGCTCACCACCGGCCGGCGCCGGCGCTCGGCCGGTTCGGCCGGCGGCATCCGCGCAGCGCAGAGCCCGCACCGCGGCAAAGGACCGCGCCGGTCGGGGCGTCACAAACGCTCGCGTTCCGCCGGCGCGCGATCGTCCGGCGACGGCGTCGCACCCGCGACCCAAGTCGACATCAACACCGCCGACGCCGCCGTGCTCGCGACCGTCCCGGGCATCGGCGCCGGTTTGGCCGAGCGCATCGTCGCGTTCCGCGCCGCGAACGGCCCGTTCGCGACGGTCGACGAGCTGCTCGACGTCTCCGGCATCACGGACCGTCGCCTCGAAGCGCTCATTCCGTACGTCGTCGCGCGTTGATGCGAACTGGCGCTCCGAACGATACCGCGCACAACCGGCCGAGGCGGGTCGTTTCGGCGACGAGAGGCTCGGCGACTTCTCGGGTAGGGAAGCTGACGATGATTCGCGCTTTCCTCATCGCCGTGGCCTGTGTGGCAACCGCGTCGACCAGCTTGGCCGCCGCGGGGATCTCCACCGAGGCCCCGGCCGACGAGTACTTCGGGCCGTTCAAGTACAGCGCGATCTCGGTTCGGACCAAGATCAACGCGCTCGGCCGAGCCTACAGCGAGCGCTGGGAGGACGACGCGTCGATCGTTCACGATGCGGGCTTGGTCGAATCGTCGCTGCGTGTCTGGGCGCAGCGCTATCCGAAGGATCGCTGGCTCGCGCCGACGGCGTATCATCTCGCCCAGCTCTACCAGGAAGTGCAGACGGCCGACGCGCGGGATCACGCGCGCTCGATGTATCAGTTCCTGGCGGCGAGCTTTCCGAACAGCAAAGAAGCGCACTTCGCGCGCTTGCGACTGCAGCAAGGCTTTCCGGCGCTGCACGCCGAGCCGGCGGTCTCACCGACGCCGAGCCCGTACGCACCGCAGGCAACGCCCTCGATAGTGCCGTCGGCCCCGGCGAGCGTCACACCGCCGGTCGCGAGCGCCGTACCGGCCCCGAGTGCCGCCCCTTCCGCGAGTTCCGCTCCGGCGGCCTCCGTCAAGCCTTAGCTGCTACCAACCGCCGCCGGAATCACCACCGCCGCCGCCGCCGGAATCGCCGCCGCCCCAGCCGCCGCCGGAGTCACCGCCGCCGGAGTCTCCCCACGACGCGCCGCCGATGTTCGAGCTGTCGATCTGGCCGGCGTCGCTCTGCCACCCGCCGGCGTCGCTCGAGTTGGCGTCGCCGCCCGTCCCGCCGGAGCTCGTCGGATCGACATATCCGCCGCCGAAGCCGCCGCGGTTGCCGAACAGCTCGTTGCCCAGGAACGCGCCGCCGAGCCCGCCGAGCAGGCCGCTCCAGAAGCCTCCGCCGCCGCCGTAACCATAGCCCGGCCCGCCGTAGCCGGGTCCACCGTAGCCCGGCCCGCCGTAGCCCGGTCCCGGACCGTACATGCGCGGTCCCGCAATCGCCCGGAAGATGCCGCGGATGATGAAGAAGATGACCGCCAGGATGATGATCCACCAGATCCAGCCCAAGCTCCGACCTCCCGAATAGCTGCGCCGCACGTAGGACGGCGTCGAACCGACCGGCCGGCGCCCGTTGCTCAGCGACGACTCGTGACCGCGATACGTGTTGACGATCACCGCGACCGCGTTCTCGACGCCGCCGTCGAAGTCGTTGGATCTGAACGAAGCGCGCATCGTGTCCGCGATAGGTTGAAACGAGCCCGACGGAAAGAACTGCTGCGACGCGCGATCGCCAGCGATGCGAATCACGTGCTCGGCCTTCGCGATGTAGATCTCGACGCCGTTGACTTGCTGCTGCGCGAAACTCTGCTCGATCGCGGTGTTGGCATCGGCTCCGTTGAGCGACGGAACGGTCACGACGACGACTTCCTTGCCGGTCTGCGCGAAGAGCGCGCTGACTTGACCATCGATCTGCGCGATCGCGCTTGCCGAGAGCATGTGCGCGTCGTCGACGACGTAGCTGCTGCGCGCCGCGGACGCGGGAGCGATCGCGACGGCGACGGCGACGGCGAGGGCGGCAAGGGCAGCGAACGCTGCCGGCGGTTTCATCGCTAGGAGTCCTCCGACCCGACGTACCCGGAACCGTCCGGGAAGTTGCGAGCGGATCGGCCGTGGGCCGAACGCACCGCTAATGCGGTTGAACGACGACCAGCGCGACGCCGACCGAAGTCAGCACGAAGATCCCCAGCACGACCCAGACGAAGGCCTTCACCAGGACCTTGCCGGGGCCGCGCGAGCGGCGGTACGGCTTCGGCCTCACCGGGCCTCCGCCCGGACTTCGGCTACCCGCCCCCACAGCCGCTCAAGATTGTAGAACTGGCGTTGCTCCGGGGTGAAAACGTGAGCCACGACGTGTCCGAGATCGATCAGAATCCAACCGCCGTCGCGGTGACCCTCGAGCCGCGGCCGCAGCCCCGCCGCCTCGGCTTTCTCGACGATCGCGTCGGCCACCGAGCGGGTCTGAATCGTCGAGCGGCCGGTGACGATCACGAACGCGTCGGCGACGATCGTGCGCCCGGTGAGGTCGAGCACGGCAATGTCTTCGCCTTTCTTCTCCTCGGCGGCGTCGCGCACGAGCGCGACCAGATCGATCTCAGGCAGGGCTTCTCTCCTTGGCGGACAGGGGTGTTCCGTACCGCCGAGCGGCGGCCAGCGTTTGCGGCGCGATCGTGAGACCGCGCGCAGCGAGGTAGGCGACCGATGAGGCGAGCACGGCGCGCATCGCTGCATCGAGATCGCGAAAGGCCAGCGCGGCGAGCGCCGGTCGCTCCGGAAACGTCCGTCCGGGCTCGAGGCCGTCGGCCAAGTAGACCACCGCGTCCAACGGAGTCATGACCCCGTCGGCGACCGTGTGTTTGCGGATCGCCGACAAAACGCCGGGGTCCTCGACGCCGAAGCGTTCGCGCGCCAGCTCGGCGCCCAGCCGTGCGTGCAGCACGATCGGGTTCGCGCGCTCGAAGGCGTCGATCTCCATGCCGCGCCGCTCGCATTCGCGCAGGACGCGCTCGGCCGGATACAGCCGCGCCAGATCGTGCAGCAGGCCCGCCAGACGCGCGCGCAACGGGTCGACGCCGTGCGCGATCGCGAGCCGCTCGGCCAAGCGGGCGACGCGCAGGACGTGGGCGAACCGGTAGCGCTGGTCGAGCTCGGTGCGCACCGCGCGCGCCGCGCGCACGAACGCGAGACCATCACCCGCGAACGCGTCGACTCCGCGCTTCAGTGGCGGATCTCGCGAAACACGCTGGAGCCGATCGCGCGCCCGCCGAGCTTGGCCGGCGCGTAGTAGTCGTGGCCGACTCGAGCGAGGAGCTGCTGATCGAACGGCGGATCGTCGCTGGCGACGATCAGCGCGACGTTGCGAACGACGCCCGCGCGGTCGAGGTCGATCCGCAGCACCGTCGCTTTGGGACCGCTGCCGTCGGCGACCGCGCTGCGCTTGAGCACCGGCGCGACGAACGGGAAATGCGGTTGGTTCGGCACCGGGTCGCGCACGTAGCCCAGCCGCAGCAGCGTCGCGCGGTCGCCGACGATCACCTGTGCGAGCGTCGACGTGCTGGGGTCGAACGTCAGCACGAACGCCTCGTCCTCGCCGCGCCGGAAGACGCGGAAGTTCGCGCCTTCGGTCTCGGCGTCGGTGGCGAGCTCGTCGCGCGCTCCGAGCGAGGTCGTCGCACCGAACGTGAAGCGGTGCGTCGCGCCGTCGACGTCGAGGGCGTAGGTCGTTCCGGCCGGAAACGCCAAGTCGATCGCGTGGATCGTCGCGTCGTCGTCGACGATCGCGGTCACGCTCGCGCCGCCGCCGGCGAAAACGATGTGCTGACCGTCGTCGCGCGACGCGACCGACGACGGCGGCCCGTATGCGCGCACGAGCGCGGCGAGCGGGCGGTGCAGCAGATCGGCGGCCGGCGGCAGCATCAGCCCGCGTCCGCCGGCGGCCGCCGCTCGATCTCGTCGTCGAGCGCGGCACGCAGCACGCGCAAGCGCGCGGCGTACAATTCGCCTTTGAGGTTGCCGGCCCACATCACCAGCGCGTTCTCGCCGTTGTCGCTGTAGTAGCCGCGCCGGGTCGAGACGGTCGTGAAGCCGTATTTGCGGTAGAGCTTCTGCGCACCGTCGTTCGACTCGCGCACCTCGAGCGTGATCCACGACGCGCCCTGAGCGATCGCGCGGTCGAGCAGCCGCAGCAGCATCTCTTCACCCAGCTTGAGCCGCCGGTGGTCCGGGTGCACCGCGATGGTGGTGATGTGCGAGTCCTCCAGGATGACCCAGATGCCGCCGTACGCCACGATCTGACCGTCGAGCCGGCCGACGAAATAGTGCGCGAGCTTGTTGTCGCGGATCTCGTTCGCGAACGCGTTCATCGGCCAGGTCGTGCTGAACGACAGACCTTCGATCCGCAGCACCGCCGGGAGGTCGGCGGCGACCATCGTTTCGATCTGCATCCCGCGCGGGGCGCCGGCACCCGGCGGGAACAACTCGGCCTTCACGGTGACAGGCGTTGCGTGACGACCGGCGCTTCACCGTAATCCGGCGCGAGCGCGTGCGCCGACGCGCTCGGCGCGCGGGTGCGGGCGAGCTGGGCGATCGCGACTGCTGGCACGCTGGACCGGGCCGAGACGGCTCGCACGGTCCAGCCGCGTTCGGCGATCTGCGAGAGCACGTCCTCCGTATTCCCGGCGATGCTGACGGCGCGCGGTGGCCCGTCCAGCAGCCGGTCGAGCACCTCGTTCGTCGGACCGCATGCCGTCGCGGCGGTGTCGCCGTCGCGCAGTCGCGCGCAGACGACGCCGCGCCGGCCGCGGACGACGACCAGCACGGGGAGCGGCGGGTCGGGCGGCTCGATCGCGTCGTACGAAGAGATGCCGACCAGCGGGAGGCCGGCGCCGTAGGCCAGCGCCTTGGCGTACGCGAGCGCGATCCGCACGCCGGTGAACGAACCCGGGCCGAGGCCGACGGCGACGCGATCGAGCTGCGCCAGCCGCAGCCCCGCGCGCTCGAGCAGCGCTGCGATCCGGCCGAGCCCGGCCTCGAGCGCGTCGTGGCGGCCCGTCGCCTCGGCCTCGACCCGGTTGCCGGCGTCGACCGCAGCCGAGAACCCGCCCAGCGCGGCGTCGAGCGCCAAAATCTTCACCCCGGCCGGCAGACGCGGACGCGGCGCGGTCCGTCACCGACGCCGTCGATCTCGATCTCGATCCGCCCCGGCGGGAGCCAGTCGCCGCCCCGCTCGGGCCACTCCACCAGGACGATCCGGTCGGCCGCGAAGGCCTCGTCGAGGCCCAGCTCGGCGGGCTCGGCGACCGGGTCGTCGATGCGGTACAGGTCGACGTGCTCGACCGGCGGCGCGCCGTCGTAGCGCTGGCGGAAGACGAAGGTCGGGCTGCTCACCGCCTCGTCCGAGCCGTGCAGCGCCCGCACGACCGCGCGCACGAAGGTCGTCTTGCCCGATCCGAGCGGGCCGCGCAGCGCCACCACGTCGCCGGCGCGCAGCGTCCGGGCCAGCTCGGCCGCGAACGCCTCGAACGCGGCCCGATCGTCGAGGACGTCATCCTTAGAAGTCAGAATGGTGTTTGGTGCGTCTGCGCATGAGTGACGTCCTCGTCGGAATCATCGCCGGCGCCGTCTGTTCGGTGTTCGCGGCGGCCTTCGAGGCCTCGATCCTCACCTTGCGCTTCTTCTCGCTGGGCCGCATCGGCGGCGGGCTGGGCAGCAAGCTGCTGATCATCGCCGTCCTGGGCGCGGTGCTGGGCGGAATCGTCGGTTTCTTGGTCGGCGCGCTGTTCAAGCAGCGCGATCCGGCGCCCCATCCGTGACCGAATCGACCGACGGAGAACGGGGCACCGGCAGCCCTGCGGCCGCCCGGCATCTGGCCGAGCTGGAAACGCGCTACGAGATGCACCTGGCCGCCCTGCGCAAGAACGCCGCCGAGCTGCAAGCCGCGGCGAAGCGCGACGCCGACGCGCTCGCCGACCCGGCGACGCGCGCCGCGACGGAGCTCCCATCTGACCCCTAGAAAGCATCAGTGAACAACGACTCCCGGCTGTCCGCAATCGCCGTCGAAGACGAGATGCGGGAGAGCTACCTCTCGTATGCGATGTCGGTCATCGCGTCGCGGGCACTGCCCGACGTGCGCGACGGCCTCAAGCCCGTGCAGCGCCGCATCCTGTATGCGATGCGCGAGATGGGGCTGGACCCGTCCAAGCAACACCGCAAGTGCGCCGGCGTCATCGGCGAGGTGCTCAAGAGCTTTCACCCGCACGGCGACAGCTCGGTGTACGACGCGCTGGTCCGCATGGCACAGGACTTCACGCTGCGTTACCCGCTCGTCGACGGCCACGGGAACTTTGGCTCGATCGATCCCGACCCGCCGGCGGCATACCGTTACACCGAGGCGCGGCTCGCGCGCGCCGCGCTCGATATGCTGGCCGACATCGACAAGAACACCGTCGACTTCGTGCCCAACTTCGACAACCAGACCGAAGAGCCGGTCGTGCTGCCGGCCCGGCTGCCGCAGCTGCTGGTCAACGGCAGCTCGGGGATCGCGGTCGGGATGGCGACCAACATTCCGCCGCACAACGTCGGCGAGATCTGTGCCGCGGTCGAGTACCTCATTCGGCTCGAGGTCGAGGGCAGCGACCTCACCATCGACGCGATCGACAACGGGCTGGCGGACATCGTGCACGGGCCCGATTTCCCGACCGGCGGCACGCTGCTCGGGCGCGAGGCGATCCGGCAGGCCTACAAGAGCGGCCGCGGTTCGGTCACCTTGCGCGGGAAAGCCGAGATCGTCGAGGATCGCGGCCGGCATCGCATCATCATCAGCGAGGTTCCGTTCCAAGTCTCGGTCAACCGCATCCTCGAGTCGATCACCGACGCGTATCAGGACAAACGGATCACCGGGATCACCGCGCTGCACAACGAGTCGAACCGCAAGGGGATGCGGATCGTGGTGGAGCTGGCGCGCAGCGCCACACCGCAAGTCGTGCTGAACCAGCTCTACAAGCAGACGCCGCTGCAGTCGAGCTTCGCCTTCAACATGCTCGCGCTCGTACCGGTCGATCGCACGGGAAAGATGCCGCTGGCGACCGGAGCCTCGGCGCCGCTCGAGCCCAAGGTGCTCTCGCTGCGCGAATTGCTCGAGCACTTCATCGCCCACCGCCGCGACGTCGTCCGCCGCCGCGCTGAATACGATCTGGCCAAGGCTCGCGACCGCGCCAAGATCCTGCGCGGCTTTCGCATCGCGCTCGACAACATCGACGAGGTCATCTCGATCGTTCGCGCGAGCGCGACGGTCGACGAGGCCAAGGCCAACCTCATCGCACGCTTCCCCGTTCCGGAAGGCGTCGACTCGAACAGCGATCCCGTCGATCTCAACGACGAGATCGCGCGCGGCCTCGACGAGGTCCAGGCCGCCGCCATCGTCGACATGCGCCTGCGCACGCTGGTCGGGCTGGAACGCCGGAAGATCGAGGACGAGTACGGGGAGCTGCTGGCGGCAATCGCCGACCTCAAGAGCCTGCTCACCTCGAAGGCGCGCATGCTCGAGGTCGTGCGCGAGGAGACGCTCGACGTCGGCAAGCGGCTGGGCGACAAGCGCCGCACGCCGGTCGAAGCGCTCGAAGGCGAGCTGTCGATCGAGGACATCATCGCCGACACCGACGTCGTGGTGACCGCCACCGTCGGCGGCTACATCAAGCGCGTCTCGGTCGACACGTTCCGGGCCCAGAACCGCGGCGGGCGCGGCGTGATCGGGATCGCCAACCTCAAGAAGGAAGACGTCGTTCGCAACTTCTTCGTCGCGACGACGCATCAGTACGTCCTGTTCTTCACCAACAAGGGCCGCGCGTTCCGGCTGCGGGCGTACGAGATCCCGGACTCGACGCGCCAAGCGCGCGGGACGGCGCTGGTCAACCTGCTGCAGCTCCCGCCCGGCGAGCTGGTCACCGCGGTCTTTCCGGTGCGCCAGTTCGACACTGACGAGTACCTCGTGATGGTGACGCGCCGCGGCATCATCAAGAAGACCAAGCTGGCCGACTTCGAGAACGTCCGGCGCAATGGGTTGATCGCGATCGGGCTCGACGAAGGCGACGAGCTGCTGGCGGTCGACTTGAGCAGCGGGGACCGCGACATCATCCTGGCGACGCACGACGGGATGGCGATCCACTTCAACGAGCGCGACGTCCGCCCGATGGGCCGGCCGGCGCGCGGCGTGAAGGCGATGACGCTGGCCAAAGGCGACGAGGTCGTCGCGATGGACGTGATGGAAGACGATCGCAACGAAGTGCTGATCGTCACCTCCAAAGCGTTCGGAAAGCGCACGCCGATCGACGAGTACCGCCACATCACGCGCGGCGGCAAGGGCGTCAAGGCGTTCGCCAAGGAGAAAGAGATCGGCTACGTCGTCGATCAGATCCTCGTCTCGCCCGACGACGAGCTGCTGATGATCACCTCGGGGAATCAGGTGATCCGCATCCCGGTCGCGCAGATCCGGCGCGCCGGCCGTTCGACCAAAGGCGTGCGGCTGCAGCGGCTCGACGAGGGCGACGAGGTGATCGCGATCGCGAATCTGGGTCAACAGTCCAAGCGCGTCGCCGACATCACCGGCGAGGAGCCGGCGAAACCGTAGGAGCCGGCGACGGCGACGACTCCGGCGCCGGCGACGACTCCGGCGCCGGTGTCGGGCTCGGCACAGGTTCCAACGTCGGCGCCGGAGCCGATGTCGGTGTCGGTGTCGGCGTCGATGTCGGTGTCGGCGTCGACGTCGGCGTCAGGGTCGATGTCGGTGTCGGGGTCGGCATAGCGACGAGATCGCCGGTGTGCGCGGTCCCGACGCCCATCACCGCGGCGATCGCGTACTTGCGTTCGACGGCGGTGATGACGAGCTCCACGGGCGCATGGAGCTTTCCGGTCGCGTCCGCGTAATCGATCAGCACCTCGTTGAGCGAGAACCCCGCCGCACCGTCGAGGAACACGATCCCTTCGCGCACGCGCGAGACGCGCGCCGGTGCGACCGCCGGCGCCGAAGCCTGCGTCGCCACCACCTTCGGCGGGGTGAGGAGCGGCAGCGGATTGTGCGCCAGCGTCGCCTGCACCGGGCGTGCCCAGCGGCGCTCCGCGCCGGCTTCGTCGCCGGCGCGATCCGCTTCGCCGGCGGGGTCGCTCTCCAGCCGCACGATCTTGGTCGGCATCACCTCGCCGGTCGCGCAGTTGCGTATGGTGAAGCGCGCGACCGCGTACGCGCGGTCGGTGTCCTGGGCCGTGCCCGGCAGCCGCGGGATGCGGTCGAACGTCGCCAGCAGCGCGAAGGCCGCATGCGCCGCGCGGCAGCGCTCCTGGTCGGGCATCGTGGCCATGACGTCGGCGACGATCTTCGCCGGTGCGACGTACTGTCTCACCAGCCGCAGCCAGAGCGCGGCGGGCATCATCTGCTGCGCGCCTTCGCCGACTGGGGCGGCGACCAAGACCACGGTCGTCACGGGCGCGGCGCGGAGCGGCGCGCCGCCGGCCGGCACCGCCGCCGCTGCGGCGACGGCGAGCGCGACGATCGCGGCAGGAAGCGGGCGCACGTCGCGGTGTTCCGGGCCGAAACTGTCGCTCCTACGGCCGGGTCGAAGCATCCGGAGGAACGAAGACCACACCCATGAGCGCACTCGCCGACGTCACGCAGAGCACCTTTTCGACCCAGGTGCTGGGGGCCGACAAGCCCGTACTGGTCGATTTCTGGGCACCCTGGTGCGGTCCGTGCCGGATGCTCTCGCCGGTCGTCGAGAAGGTCGCGGGGCAACTGGGCGATCGCGTCGACTTCGTCAAGCTCAACACCGATGAGAACCCGCAGATCGCCGGTGACTATCAAGTCTCCGGAATCCCGTGCCTGATCCTGTTCAAGGGCGGCAAAGCGGTCGACCGAATCGTGGGGTTCGTCCCCGAGCAGCACATCCGCCAGATGCTCGACAAGCATCTCGCGGCCGCCTGACGCGTGAGCTGAACCGCCTCCCGGCGGTCCATCGCATCCTCGACGAACCGCGCGTTGCGCGGTTCGTCGTTCTTCTCGGCGCACCGGCCGTCAAGGAACAGGTCGCCGCGGCGCTCGCGCGCGCACGCGACGCGGACGTGACGCCCGAGCCGGCCGCCGTCGTCGATGACGTGCTGGCACGGCTCGCCGAGGCGTCCCGCGCCGGCCTGATCGGCGTGCTCAACGGCAGCGGGATCCTGCTGCACACCAACCTCGGCCGCGCGCCGCTGGCGCGCGAAGCGCTCGACGCGATCGGCGACGCCGCCGGCGGCGCGTCGAATCTCGAATACGATCTGTCGACCGGCCGGCGCGGCTCGCGCTACGACCGATTGGCTGCGCTGCTGCGCGCCGCGACTGACGCCGAGGACGCGCTCGTCGTCAACAACGGCGCGGCGGCGGTGCTGCTGGTGCTCGACACTTTCGCGCGCGCACCGGACGGAACCGGACGCGAGGTGATCGTCGCGCGCAACCAGCTCGTGGAGATCGGCGGCGGGTTTCGTTTGCCCGACGTGCTGGCGCGCAGCGGCGCGATGCTGGTCGAGGTCGGCGCGACGAACAAGGTCTACGCCGCCGACTATGCGCATGCGCTGACGCCGCGCACCGCGCTGCTCTTGCGCGCGCACGCGTCGAACTATCGCATCGAAGGTTTCACCGCCGACGTCTCGGGGAGCGAACTCGCCGCGCTCGGCGCGCGCGCCGGCGTTCCGGTGGTCGAGGATCTGGGCAGCGGTGCGCTGGTCGACCTGCGCGATTACGGTCTGCCGCGCGAGCGCACGGTGCAGGACGCGATCGCCGACGGTATCGATCTGGTCGCATTCTCGGGCGACAAGCTGCTGGGCGGCCCGCAAGCGGGAATCGTCGCCGGCCGCGCCGCGCTGGTCAAACGTCTGCGCGCCAACCCGCTGCTGCGCGCGCTGCGCGTCGGCGTCGTCACCCTCGCCGCATTGGGCGCGACGCTGCGGTTGCAGCTCGATCCGGCCGCGCGCGAACGGATCCCGTTCTATCGGATGCTCGCGACGCCGCTCGGCGAGCTGAACGCGCGCGCCGCGGAACTCGCCGGGCGGCTCGCCGGGCTCGATCTGCGCGCCGAGCGCGCGGACGGCTATGTCGGCGGCGGTGCGCTGCCCACCGCGGCGCTCGCTTCGGTCGCGCTGGCCTGGCACGCGCCGCGCGGCGGCGTCGATGCGGCGGCGGCACGCTTGCGGCTCGGGGCACCGCCGGTCGTGGCACGCGTGGAAGGCGACCGAGTGCTGATCGACCTGCGCACGATCCCGCCCCAGCGCGACGGAGACCTCGCGGCGGCGCTCGAAGCCGCGAGCTGATGCACGTCGTCGGGACCGCGGGCCACGTCGATCACGGAAAATCCGCGCTGGTTCGCGCGCTGACGGGAACCGACCCCGACCGCTGGATCGAAGAGAAGCTGCGCGGGATGACGCTCGACCTCGGGTTCGCGCACTTGCGATTCGACGACGGCGTCGAGGCCGGTATCGTCGACGTCCCGGGCCACGAGCGCTTTCTGCACAACATGCTGGCCGGCGCCGCCGGCATGGAGCTGTTGCTGCTGGTCGTCGCGGCGAACGAAGGCGTCCGGCCGCAGACGCTCGAGCACTTGGCGATCCTCGATTTCCTCAACGTGCGCCGCACGATCGTCGCGATCACCAAATCCGATCTGGTCGACGACGACGCGATCGCGAACGTTGCGCAGGCCGTCGCCGGCGCTACGCGCGGCACGTTCGCCGGCGGCGCGCCGGCGTTCGCGGTTTCGATCGTCACCGGTGCCGGGCTCGACGAGCTGCGGCGCGCGATCCACGACGCGCTGGTCGCACTGCCGGCGCGGGCGCACGACGCGCCTGCGTTCTTGCCGGTCGACCGCGTCTTCGCGCTGCCCGGCCACGGCACGATCGTGACCGGGACGCTGATGCAGGGAACGCTGCGCGCCGGTGATTCGCTGCGGCTCGATCCGCCGGGCCGCGGCGTGCGCGTGCGCTCGCTGCAGGCCTTCGGCGAATCACGAACGGCCGTGACCGGCGGCGCGCGAGTGGCGGCGAGCATCCCCGGCGTCGATACGAGCGAGTCGCGGCGCGGCGCGGTCCTCGCCGACGCGACCTTCGTTCCGACCGCGGCGCTGCGCGTTCGCTTTCGGTCGCTGCGCGAAGCGCGGCCGTGGCTGCGGCGGCGCACGCCGGTGCGCGCCTACCTCGGTGCCGCCGAGATCCTCGGCACGCTCGTGCTCGACGGCGGTCCGCCGGCGGAGCTCGAGCCGGTCGACGCGACGCTGCACCTGCGGCGCGCAACGATCGCGTACGCGGGCGAAGCGTTCGTGCTGCGCACCGTCTCGCCGAAGGTGCTGCTCGGCGGCGGTACGGTCGGCTTGGCGGCGGCCGAGCCGCAGGACGATGCCGAGGAGCCCGACCTCGACGCGGTGGCGCGCGTGCTGGCCGCCTGGGGAACCGCGCCGCGCGCGGCCGCCGAGCTCGCCGCCGAGGCGAACGTGCGCGAGGAGCGCGCGGTGGAGATCGCGGACACTCTGTCGGCGCGCGGCGTCGCCCGCGCGCTGCACAAGCCGGCGGCCTGGATCGGCGGCGCGGCGGCCGAGGCGTTGTCGGAGCGCGTCGCCGCGGTGCTCGCGCGCCGCGAGGCCGAAGCGCCGTGGATGCTCGGCACGACGTCGCTCGCGCTCGCGCGCGAGCTGGCCGTCGACGAACCGCTGCTGATGCGCTTCCTCGCCTCGGAGATAGACGAGGGACGCATCGCGGGCCGCGCCGGATACTACGCGACCGTCGCCCACCAAGCACTTCTCACCCCGGAGCAGCGCGCGTTCTTCGAGCGCACGGTCGCGATCGACCCCGAGCAGCCGCTGGTCCCGGCCCCGCTCGACGCGCTACTCGCCGAGCTGCGGCCCGCGCGCATCACCGGCCTGCCGCAGGCGTTCGACACGCTGCTCGCGTCGGGCGCGCTGGTCAGGGTCGGCGCGGGTGTCTATCGCGGCACGCAGATCGCCGAGATCCGGCGGCGGCTCGAGACGTCGATCCGGCGCGACGGGCCGATCACGATGGCGCGCTTTCGCGACGCGGTCGGCACGACGCGCAAGCACGCCGTTCCGCTGATGGAGTGGTTCGACGCGACCGGCGTGACGGTGCGCGACGGCGACCTCCGCAGCTTGCGGCAGCGCTGAGCGATGGCGAGCCGATCGCGAATGGGGAGGACGAACGCGCTGGACGCGCCGGCATTCGACGGCGACCTGCAGTCGTTCGTCGAAGCGCTGCCGCAGATCGTGTGGCGCGCGACGCCCGCCGGCGAGATCGATTTTTTCAGCCGCCGCTGGTACGAGTACACCGGCTTGACCGCCGCGGAGTCGCTGGGGCGCGCGTGGATCGGCGCGGTTCATCCCGACGACCGCGCGCGCGTCGCGGCGGCTTGGGACGCCGCTCTGCGAGACGACGAGCCGCTCGATCTGCAGTGCCGCATCGCCGGCCGCGACGGCGCCTCGCGCTGGTTTCTCGTGCGGGCGACTCCGCTGCGCGGCTCGTCCGGCACGGTGGCGCACTGGTACGGCACGGGCGCCGACATCAACGAGCTGCACGGCGCCGCCGCGCGCGACGCGTTCTTGGCGCGGGCCGACGAGCTGTTCGCCGCCGAGCTCGATCACGAAGCGATCGTGCACGCGGTGGTGGCGGCGGCCGTCGAGTCGTTCGCGGACTACGCGCTGTTCGATCTCACCGCCGAAGACGGAACGCTGCGCCGTTTCGCGGTGGCGCACCGCGATCCGGCGCATCGCGCCCCGTTCGAACGCTCGGTCGGTCAGACGGCGCCCGTCGCGCATCCGGTCCACCCGATCGCGGTCGCGTGGCGAAGCGGCGAGAGCGTGATCGTACCGCGCATCGACGAGACGTGGTGGAAGCGCGCCGCTGCCGATGACGCGCACTATGCCCGGATGCGTGACGAAGCACTCTCGTCGCTCATCACCGTGCTGATGACGGCCCGTGGCCGGCGCTACGGCGCGCTGACCTTCTGCCGCATCGGCGCGTCGCCCAACTACGGCGACGCCGACTTGGCCACCGCCGAGAACCTGGCGCGCCGCATCAGCGCCGCACTCGAGAACGCGCGGTTGTTCCGCGAAGCGCGCGACGCGGCTGAGGCGCAGCGCCGGATTGCAGCCAGCGAGGCGTTCTACGCGCGGCTCGGCGAATCGCTGGCCGAGACGCTCGATCTGCGCGACACGCTGCAGGCTGCGACGCGGCTGCTCGTGCCGCTGTTCGCGGACTGGGCGACGGTCAACCTCGTCGACGAGAACGGCCAGCTGTTCCTGGCCGCGTCGCACCACCGCGATCCCGAGCTCGCCGCTCGCGCAAATGAGCTGATCGACGCGCGCTACTTCCTCCACGACGCCGCGATCGGCTCGCCGGCCGTCGTGCGCACCAAGAAGCCGGCAGTCTACGGCGATCTGCCCGAGAACGCGCTCGGCGGCGTGAGCGCGCCATACCGCGAGACGATCCGCGGCCTGGGGGCGGTCTCGGCCGCAATCGTGCCGATCGCCTACGGCGGATCGGTGCGCGGCACGCTGGCGATCGTGTACGACGCGACGTCGAACCGGCGCTACGACCAGCGCGACCTGCGCTTCGCGACCGAGGTCGCGCGCCGGCTCGCGCCGGCGATTGCGAACGCCGAAGCGTACGAGCGCGAGCGGCGCGTCGCGCACACTTTTCAGGCCGCGGCGCTGACGACCGATCTGCCGCGGCTGCCGGGGATGTCGTTCGATGCGCTCTACGAAGCCGGACGCAGCGAAGCGCTCATCGGCGGCGACTGGTACGACGCGTTTCGCGTCCCCGACGGCCGCGTCGTCGTCTCGGTCGGCGACGTCGCGGGCAGCGGGCTCGACGCTGCCGCCACGATGGCCGCGATCCGCCAAAGCCTGCGCGGTGCCGCGGCGATCAATCCCGATCCGTCGGTGATGCTAGACGCCGCCGATCGCGTGCTGCGCTCGCAAGCGCCGGACCGCTTCGTCACCGCGTGGGTCGGCGTGATCGATCCGGTCTGGGCGACCCTGGCGTTCGCCGGCGCCGGTCACCCCTCGCCGCTGCTGCGCACGGGCGACGCGCGCGTGTCACGCGTCGACGCGGCCGGGCTGCCGCTGGGTTTGCGCGAGCGCGGCCAGGACGTGACGCGTCACGCCGACCTCGCCGACGACGTCACGCTGCTGCTGTACACCGACGGGCTGGTCGAAGCCGATCGCGACGTCGTTGCCGGCGAAGCCGCGCTCGTCGAAGCGCTGCGCGGCGCCGACCTCGCTGCCGCGCCGGCGCAGGCAATTCACGACGCCGTATTGCACGGCGGCGCGGCCAGCGACGACGTCGCGATGCTGATGGTCGCCTTTCGGCGCTCGCTGCTCGAGATCGGCGGCGATCACTGCGCGCGGCGCTGGGTGTTCGACGCGCGCGACGGCCGCGCCGCCGGCAAGGTGCGGCGCGAGCTCGTCGCCGCGCTCGAGCGGCGCGGCGTCAACCGGCCCGACCGCACGATCTCGGAGCTCGTCGTTGCCGAGCTGGTCGGCAACGCCAAGCGTTACGCGCCCGGCGTCGTCGATCTCGCGCTCGACCTCAGCGGCGAGGCGGCCGTGCTGCACGTCATCGACCGCGGTAGCGGCTTCCAGCACAACGCGCGGCTGCCGGCCGACGCGCTGGCCGAGAGCGGCCGCGGCTTGTTCATCGTCTCGACGATCGCCGAAGAGTTCGCCGTCACGCGCTGCCCCGACGGCGGCGCCCACGCCCGCGCCGTGCTGAAAGGCCGGCTAGCATGAGTCGCGGCCCAGTCGTGTCATCCTGAGCTGGTCGGAGGACGAACGACCGCGCGCAGCGATCAACGATAAAGGCTGAGCCTCGAGCTTAGTCGCGATCACCCTTGGCGCGAAGGCTGGTGAGGATGCGGTCGCGGCTGCTGGTGAGGTGCGAAGTCAGTCGCTCGACGGCGCGGTCGGCTTCGGCGTGCGCGATCGCGGAGGCGATCGCCTCGTGGTCGTTCCAGGTGTCGACCGGATAGTCCGCCGGCTTCGAAGTAGGCGTGCATCATGCGCATGATCTGCGACCACAGCGCACCGAGCGACGCGACGAGCTGATGGTTGTCGGATGGACCTGCTCCGCGATATTATTGTATACAATCTGAGCGTCCCCGCTCCGCCGAAACCGCCGATCCTGAGTCTCCTGAGCGCCCCGGAGGACCCGACCGTGCAGACGACCGAAACGCCGATCGCCGACCAGCAGCGCGAGTGGGAGCAGCTGACCCTGCTGCCGTTCACCGAGCGCCGCCCGGAGTCGCGCGAGGCGTTCCGCACCCAGGGCGGCGCCGTCCTCGAGCGGATATACACGCCGGCGCACGTCGGCGACGTCGACTACGCCCGCGACCTCGGGTTCCCGGGCCAGTTCCCGTACACGCGCGGCCCGTACCCGACGATGTACCGCGCGCAGCCGTGGACCATGCGGCAGATCGCCGGCTTCGGCACCGCCGACGACACCAACGCGCGCTTTCGCTACCTCATCGCGCAGGGCCAGACCGGAATCTCGACCGACTTCGACATGCCCACCCTGATGGGTTATGACTCGGACGACGCGCGCAGCGAAGGTGAGGTCGGGCGCGAGGGTGTCGCGATCGACAGCGTCGACGACATGCTCGACCTCTACGCCGGGATCGACCTCGAGCAGATCAGCGTCTCGATGACGATCAACCCATCGGCGTTCATCCTGTTCGCGATGTATCTCGTCGTCGCCGAAGAGCGCGGCTTCGACCGCAAGAAGCTGTCGGGGACGATCCAGAACGACATCATCAAAGAGTACGTCGCGCAGAAGGAGTGGGTCTACCCGCCGCGCCCGGCGATGCGCATCGTGCGCGACACGATCACCTATTCCGCCGAACACCTGCCGCGCTACAACCCGGTCAACGTCAGCGGCTACCACACCCGCGAAGCGGGCAGCACCGCGATCCAAGAGGTGGCGTTCACGCTGGCCGCCGGGATCGCGTACGTCGACGAGGTCGTCAAGGCCGGGATCGACGTCGACGAGTTCGCGCCGCGGCTGTCGTTCTTCTTCGTCTCCCAGATCGACTTCTTGGAAGAGGTTGCCAAGTTCCGCGCCGCGCGCCGCGTCTGGGCGCGGGTGATGAAGGAGCGTTTCGGCGCCCGCAAGCCCGAGTCGATGCGGCTGCGCTTCCACTGCCAGACCGCCGGCGTGTCGTGCACCGCGCGCGAGCCGCTCAACAACATTGCGCGCACCGCGATCGAGGCGCTGGCCGCCGTCTGCGGCGGCGCGCAGTCGCTGCACACCAACGGCTACGACGAGGCGCTGTCGATCCCGAGCGAGGCGGCGATGAAGATCGCGCTGCGCACGCAGCAGATCGTCGCCGAAGAGGTCGGCGTCGTCGGGACCATCGACCCGCTGGGCGGCTCGTACGCGCTCGAGCGGCTGACGTCCGACATCGAGCAGGCCTGCTTCGACTACTTCGCCGAGATCGACAAGCGCGGCGGCGTGATCGCCTGCATCGAGGACAACTTCTTCCAGCTCGAGCTGGCCGACGCGGCCTACGACCTGCATCGCCGCAAGGACGCCGGCGAACGTCAGATCGTCGGCGTGACCAAATACCGCGACGACAGCCCGAACCCGCACGTCGAGCTGCACCACGTCGACGAAGCGGCATCGCAGCGCCAGCTCGACCGGCTGGCCAAGACCCGGGCGTCGCGAGACGGCGAGGCCGTCCGGCGCACGCTCGACGAGCTGGTGCGGGTCGCCAAGACCGACGAGAACATCATGCCGGCGACCATCGCGGCGGTCAAGGCGCGGGCGACCGGCGGCGAGATCATCAACGTGCTGCGCCCCGTGTTCGGGACGTACGTGGAGAAGCCGGTCTTTTGATCGCCGCCAACGTCAGCCGCGATCTGGCGCGGGCGATCTCGGCGGTCGAGAATCGCATCAGCGATCTGCCCGCCGCGCTCGTGCAGCTCGCCGCGCACGGGCATCACGCGGCGGCCGGCCATGCCGACGTCATCGGCGTCACGGGGCCGCCGGGCGCCGGCAAGTCGACGCTGGTCGACCGCCTGATCGAAGGCTTGCGTGCCGCCGGCGAGAGCGTCGCCGTCATCGCGGTCGATCCGTCGTCGCCTTTCACCCGAGGCGCGGTGCTCGGCGACCGCGTGCGCATGCAGCGCCACGCCGGCGATCGCGGCGTGTTCATCCGCAGCATGGCGTCGCGCGAAGGTGGCGGCGGACTCGCGCCCGCCACCCGCGACGCGGTGCGTTTGGCCGAGGCGGCCGGCTTCGACGTCGTGATCGTCGAGACGGTCGGGGTCGGTCAAGTCGAGCTCGAGGTCGTCGCGGTCGCCGATCTCATCCTGGTCGTGACCGTCCCCGCGCTGGGTGACGGCGTGCAGACCATCAAGGCCGGGCTGACCGAGATCGCCGACATCTTCGTGGTCAACATGGCCGATCGCCCCGGTGCGAACCGGACGGCGCTCGACCTCAAGCACATGGTGCACGAAGGCCGGCGCGACATCCCGGTGCTGCAGACGATCGCGCAGGACGGCACGGGTTTGCCGGCGCTGCTCGAAGCGATCGCGGCGCGCCGCCACGGCGACGACTCGAACGCCGTGCGCGCGGTGCGCTTCGAGGTCGTGCGCCGCGCGCGCGACCGCGCCGTCGCGGCGGCGCTGGCGCGACTCGACTCGGCGGACGGCGCGGGCGTGTTCGAACGCCTGCGCGCTCGCGATATCACCCGCAACGATGCGATCGACGCGTTGGTCGCGCTCTCGGAAGGACCGGTTCATGCCTATTAAAGTGCTGGTTGCCAAGCCCGGACTCGACGGCCACGACCGCGGCGCGAAGATCGTCGCGCGCGCGCTGCGCGATGCCGGGATGGAGGTCGTCTACACGGGACTGCACCAGACGCCCGAGATGATCGTCAACGCCGCCGTGCAGGAGGACGTCGACGTCGTCGGCGTGAGTATCCTGTCGGGCGCGCACATGACGATCTTTCCCAAGGTCATGCAGCTGCTGGCCGAGCAAGGCGTCGACGATATCTGCGTCGTCGGCGGCGGCGTGATCCAAGAAGACGATGTCCCCAAGCTCAAAGCGCTCGGCGTGCGCGAGGTCTTCAACGCGGAGGCTTCGACCCAGGATCTCATCGACGGGATCGAGCGCATCGTGGCCGAGTACGGCCGGGACCGCACCCGCCGTGCTTCGGCCGGCTCAGCCCAGGCTGCGGCCGTTCAGGCGCGATGATGCGGATGGCCGAGACGGCCACGACGGTTTGGCCGCCGGTCTACGATCGCAGCTACCGGCCGCCCGACGATGCGCCGTTTTGGGACCGTGCGCGCGAGACGATGTCGGCCGACGAGCGCGCGGACGTCATCCTGCGCAAAGTCCAAGCGCTGATGACGTGGGCCTACGAGCGCGCGCCGTTCTACCGCGCGCGCTGGGACGCGGCGGGATTGCTGCCGGGCGACGTCAAGTCGCTCGAGGACTTCGCGCGCGTGCCGACGATCACCAAGGCCGACCTGCGCGCCGACCAGACCGCGCACCCGCCGTTCGGGTCGTACCTGTGCGTCGAGCCGAGCGAGATCGCGCGCGTGCACGGAACCTCGGGCACCAGCGGACGTCCGACGGCATTCGCCTGGAGCCGCGACGACTTCGAGCGGATCGCCGAAGCGCACGCGCGCATCATGTGGAGCTTCGGGCTGCGGCCGCACGACCTCGTGTTCGTCGGCTCGATCTTCTCGCTGTACGTCGGCTCGTGGGGAGCGCTGGCGGGAATCGAGCGGCTCGGCGCCGCCGCGTTCCCGTTCGGCGCCGGCGTCCCGGGGATGACGCTGCAAGCGGTCTCGTGGATGCAGCAGATGAAGCCGACCGCGTTCTACGGCACGCCGTCGTACGCGCTGCGCGTGGCCGAGACGGCGCGCGCCGAAGGGATCGATCCGCGCTCGTTCGGTTTGCGCATCATGTTCTTCTCGGGCGAGCCCGGCGCCGGCATCCCGGCGACCAAGAAGCTGATCGAGGAGACGTTCGGGGCGATCTGCATCGACAGCGGCAGCATGGGCGAGGTGACGCCCTGGATGAACATCGCCGAGTGCGCGCACCGCACCGGGATGCACCTATGGCAGGACATCGTCTACGGCGAGCTGCTCGACCCCGCGACGATGCGCCCGCTGCCGTACGGCGCGACCGGGACCCCGGTGTACACGCAGCTCGAACGGCGCGGGCAGCCGATGATTCGCCTCGTGTCGGGCGACCTCGCCGAGTGGACCGACGAACCTTGTCCGTGCGGTCGGACGTATCCGCGCTTCCCGCGCGGGATCATCGGCCGCATCGACGACATGCTCGTCGTGCGCGGTGAAAACATCTACCCCAGCGCGATCGAGGACGTGCTGCGCGCGTTCCCCGAGCTCGGCACCGAGTTCGAGATCGTCGTCTCACGCCCGGCGTCGCTCGACGAGCTGACCGTCCGCGCCGAGCTCGCAGGCCCGTGCGAAGAGGCCGATCTTCGCGCGCGCATCGGCGCACAGCTCAAGCGCAAGCTCGGCATCCGCGCCGAGCTCGCCTTCGTGCAGGGCGGCGCGATCGCCCGAACCGATCTCAAATCCCGCCGCGTCCGTGACGAACGATTGCGGGGCTGATCGTATGGTCGTCGCCGCATCTGCCCGCTTCGTTACGCCGATTCGCCGGAGCACTCGCGGTCGTGCTCGCGGCTGGCGGATCCAAGCGCTGTAACTCCCTTACTCGTCGACCCGTCGACGTTCGTTGCGGTCGGCGAGGTGACGGCCTTCCGTACTGTGAGGAGGGTCTTCTTGCGCCTGGTGCCCGCGCTCGCTGTCATCTTCGCGCTCGCGTCCGGCGGACAGCGACGGCCGCGCCGACGCCGGTACCCGGCGGCGCGAATCAGGCCGCAGGCGTCCCGACGATGTTCGGAAAGGCGTCATTCAACGGCGCGGTGAGGCTGACGCCGCGCACCCTGCGCGACGCGACCGCGTCCGACGGCTTCACTGCCCCGAGCGGGCAGCAGTGGCTATCTTTCAAGCGACCGCAGCGAACGGCACGACGAAGCCGCTGGACATGTCGCAGTTCGTCGCTTCGATCGTGAATGCGGACGGTGAGTCGTACGCGGCGCAGCCCGACAAGCTTTTACCGGTCGAGGGCGTGTACGGTATCGCGCCGGGCGCGGCTGGCGGACAGGTCGCGCTCCAGGTCCCCACCGACTTCGTGCCCGCGAAGATCGTGCTGCTACCCGCCAACAGGAAGCACGAAGCGTTTCGCATCGCGGTTGGTGCGAACGACTATCAAGTCGCCGACGCCGTCGCGCTTAAGGTCCGGGCCGCATCCAGCGAGCCGGCGCCCGTTTCAGCCTCGATGACGCCAGATTTCTCGCGTCGTGGTGGTCGCAGCCTTGCGGTACACGTGCCCTCGCCCGGCACCAGCCGCCGGCGGATTAGAGCTATGCGGGCTGATCGCCGACCCGGCCTGTGCTGATCGACCTCACGGCTTCGGTAATGTGCCCGTAGCTCTCGAAAAAGGCGAGGACCTCGGCTTCGGTGGCCGCAACCCGCGGCGAGTCGCACGACAAGGTCCTCGGAGGCAACCGCGGTTGAGGCGGCTCCCGATCACGTTTGCTAAAAGGAAAGCACGGGTCGTTGCCCACGCTATCCGCTTGTTGCCGTCGATGAATGCGTGGTTTTGGCACAAGCCGCGCAGGTACGCCCACGCTTTGCGGCCGACCGTGGGATAGGCGTCTTGTCCGAACGCGGACTGCTGCGGCGCAAGCACTGCCGATTCGAGCAGCGCCGGCGAACGAAGAAGCGATGCTACGGGCCGATCAGCGCCTCGAAGATCTCCAGAACATCATCGATCTCCAGGTAGACGGTCGGGAACTCCATTCACTGTTCTCCTGTGGCCCGCGTCCGAGGGCTTCGAGGATCTCCGCGTCTTCGTGAGCGATTCGTTCGATAGGCAGCGTAAAGCTGTGGCTTCGTGATGCGTACGGCAGTGAAGTGGGAACGCAGACGCGTCCCGCACGATGTCCGACATCGACCTGTATCTCGATGGTCGAGCGACGACTGAGCTCCTGATAACAATTCGCGATCGAGACGCAACGGGAGTTGCTTCCACGTCGTTCTCCGTCCGTTCACGCTGCGTCATGGGTGCGCCACCTTTCGAGGGACGTTGGGACCGAACGCGGCCGAAGGGTACATGATTTGTGTCGGGCCGCGAAGGAATGATATCACGATTTCACGATATCACCCAAGCGGCTTGTCAGGCAAGGAGGCTGCTGTAACCAGCGGTTAGCACTCTGGGTTATAGAGTGCGAAAATGAACGTCGAACGCATGACCCAGCGCGTCCAGGAGGCGCTGAATGCGGCGTACACCCGGGCGCTCTCGGAGCACAACACGCAGACGACGCCCGAGCATCTGCTGGCCGCGGTCCTGGATCAGTCCAGCGGCGTGGCCGCGCCGATCCTCGAGAAGGCCGGACTCGACCCGCGCGACCTCGACCAGCAGGCGACCCGGCTGATCGCGGCGCTGCCCCGCCTGCAGGGTGCTTCGGCCGACCAAAGCCAGGTGACCGTGTCGCCGGGCTTGTCGCGTCTGCTCGCCGCCGCCGACAACGAAGCGAAGTCGCTCAACGACGACTACGTCTCGGTCGAACACCTGTTGCTCGCGATGACGTCCGACGCCGGTGCGGTCGGCAAGTTGTTCCGCGAGCGCGGGCTGGCGCGCGAGAAGCTGCTCGCCGCCCTGCGCGACGTGCGCGGCAACCAGCGCGTCACGACCCAGAATCCCGAAGGCACGTATCAGTCGCTCGAGCGCTACGGGCGCGATCTCACCAAAGCGGCGCAGGCCGGTCAGCTCGATCCGGTGATCGGGCGCGACGAAGAGATTCGGCGCGTCATCCAAGTGCTGTCGCGCCGCACCAAGAACAACCCCGTGCTCATCGGCGAGCCGGGCGTGGGCAAGACCGCGATCGTCGAAGGCCTCGCGCAGCGGATCGTCCGCGGCGACGTCCCCGAAGGGCTCAAGGACAAGCGGCTGATCTCGCTCGACATGGGCGCGCTCATCGCGGGCGCCAAGTACCGCGGCGAGTTCGAAGAGCGGCTCAAAGCCGTGCTCAAGGAAGTCACCAGCGCCGAAGGCCGCGTGCTGCTGTTCGTCGACGAGCTGCACACCGTGGTCGGCGCCGGCAAGACCGAAGGCTCGATGGACGCCGGCAACCTGCTCAAGCCGCTGCTCGCGCGCGGCGAGCTGCACATGATCGGCGCGACGACGCTCGACGAGTACCGGAAGTACATCGAGAAGGACGCCGCGCTCGAGCGCCGCTTCCAGCCGGTGTTCGTCGACCAGCCCTCGGTCGAGGACACGATCTCGATCCTGCGCGGGTTGCGCGAGCGCTACGAAGTACATCACGGCGTGCGGATCAAGGACGCGGCGCTGGTCGCGGCCGCCGTGCTGTCGAACCGCTACATCGCCGACCGTTTTTTGCCCGACAAGGCGATCGATCTGATCGACGAAGCGGCCGCGAAGCTGCGCACCGAGATCGACTCGATGCCGGCCGAGCTCGACGAAGCGTCACGCCGCATGATGCAGCTCGAGATCGAGAAGCAGGCGCTGCTCAAGGAGACGGACGACGCCTCCAAGCAGCGGCTCGAGAAGATCGAGCACGAGCTGGGCGAGCTGCGCGAGCACAACGACGCGCTGCGCGCGCGCTGGCAGTCCGAGAAGGACGCGGTCGTGCAGACGCGCGAGCTGCGCGAGCAGATCGAAGCGACCAAAGCGGAGATCGACCGCGCCTCGCAGAGCTACGATCTCGGCCGGGCCGGCGAGCTCAAGTACGGGCGTCTGCCCGAGCTCGAGCGACAGCTCCACGCCAAGGAGACGGCGCTGACCGGCGGTCACGCTCGCATGCTCAAGGAAGAGGTCGACGAAGAAGACATTGCCGCCATCGTGAGCCGCTGGACGGGCATCCCCGTCTCGAAGCTGCTCGAAGGCGAGCTCCAGAAGTTGCTGCACCTCGAAGAAGAGCTGCACAAACGCGTTATCGGCCAGGACGAAGCGGTCACCGCGGTCGCGGAGGCGATCGTGCGCGCGCGGTCGGGTCTGGGCGATCCGAACCGCCCGCTGGGTTCGTTCCTATTCCTCGGGCCGACCGGCGTCGGCAAGACCGAGCTGGCGCGCGCGCTGGCCGGCTTCTTGTTCGATGACGAACGCGCGATGGTGCGCATCGACATGTCGGAGTACGGTGAAAAGCACAGCGTCGCGCGGCTGCTCGGCGCACCGCCCGGCTACGTCGGGTACGACGAGGGCGGCCAGCTCACCGAAGCCGTGCGGCGGCGACCGTTCTCGGTGCTGCTGTTCGACGAGATCGAGAAGGCGCACGCCGACGTGTTCAACGTGTTCCTGCAGATCCTCGACGACGGCCGGCTGACCGACGGTCAGGGGCGCACGGTCGACTTCAAGAACACGATCGTGATCATGACGTCGAACATCGGCTCGCACCGCATCCTCGACGCCGGCGAGCTCGGCGGCGCGGACTACGCCGTGATGCGCGCGACGGTGCTCGACGAGCTGCGCCAGCGCTTCCGGCCCGAGTTCCTCAACCGCATCGACGAGATCGTGGTGTTCCACAAACTGAGTGAAGAGCAGCTCAAGGAAATCGTCGAGATTCAGCTCGACCGCGTTCGCGCTCGGCTGCGCGACCGGCGCATCACGTTGGAGATCACCGACGGCGCGAAGACCCATCTCGTGCGAACGGGTTACGAACCTGCTTACGGCGCACGCCCGCTCAAGCGAGCTATCCAACGTGAGGTCGAGACACCGCTCGGGCGCAAGATTCTCGCCGGCGAAGTGCGCGACGGCGACACGGTTCGCATCGGCTTCGAACCCGACCGCGCCGAGCTGACGTTCAAGGTCGTCGAACCGCTGCCCGATCTGCCCGCCTTCCGATAGGAAGCGGAACTCGAACCGCCGCCCCGAGCGTTGCCAAAGTCACGCGGGGCTGCGCTAGGTCCTGCCTGCAGGCCCACGGAGTCGCGCTTTTCTTGCACTCGTTTCGGAGGATTCTCTCCTTGCGTAAACTCAGCATCGCGCTGGCTCTGGGCTTCCTCGTGTCGACGTTCGGTTTCGTCGTCGGCCCGGCGTCGGCCCAGCCCATGTACCATCATCGTTGCCCGCACGGTTCCCATTGGGTGGCCGGACACCGCAACCGTCAGGGGCGCTGGATCCCCGGTCACTGCCGCTCCGACCGCTGACCGCAGTCCCCGCAAATCGCGAAGCCCCACCTCGGTGGGGCTTCTTTTCTTGTCGCCGGCGCTCCGTCGAGGCGCACAGTAACCGCGTGCCGGCCACGCGAAGGCGGCGAGATGCCACCGGCGGATGAAGCGAAGCGCGCGGTCGGATACGCGGCCGTCGACCGGTTCGTGCGCGACGGCAGCTGCATCGGACTCGGAACGGGGACGACCGCGCACTGGGCGATCGAGCGCGTCGGACAGCGCATCGCGCAAGGCGAGCGCATCGTCGCCGTCGCGACCTCCGCCGCGACCGAGACGCTCTGCCGCAAGCTCGACGTTCCGCTGATCGCGCTGGGCGCGCGCGAGATCGACGTCGCGATCGACGGTGCCGACGAGGTTGCGCCGGACTGGGCGCTGACCAAGGGCGGCGGCGGCGCGATGTTCCGCGAGAAGGCCGTCGCGCTGACGGCCGGCACGTTCGTCGTGATCGTCACGCCGGACAAGCTCGTCGAGATGCTCGGCGCGTTCCCGACGCCGGTCGAGGTCGTGCCGTTCAGCGTCGACGTCGTCGCCGCCGCGATCGAGGCCTCGTATCCCGGCGCCCGCATTCGCCGTCGCGGCGCCGACACGCCGTACGTCACCGACAACGGCAACGCGATCCTCGATTGCGCGTTCGGCCCGATC
This sequence comes from Vulcanimicrobiota bacterium, assembly GCA_963738465.1. Taxonomy (GTDB): domain Bacteria; phylum Vulcanimicrobiota; class Vulcanimicrobiia; order Vulcanimicrobiales; family Vulcanimicrobiaceae; genus Vulcanimicrobium. The sequence continues at coordinate 569,071 of CAVTWP010000005.1, read as the reverse complement.
GGCGACCCCGTCGCGCTCGACGCGTCCCTGCGCGCCCTCCACGGCGTCGTCGCCACCGGTCTCTTCGCCGCGACCCTTACCGACGTCGTCCTCGTCGCCGACCCCGCCGGCGTGCGCGAACTCTCCGGTGTTGACGTCATTCCCGTCTCGACGTGATCGCGGTGTCACCCCAGTCGCGATGTCACCCCAGTCGCGATGTCACCCCCAGTCGCGATGTCACCCCAGTCGCGATGTCACCCCCAGTCGCGATGTCATCCTGAGCTTGTCGAAGGGCGAACGATCGCGCCCTGCGACGATTCCAAATCGTGGCTAGCCGGAATCGCGATGTCGCCCTGAGCGGAGTCGAAGGGCAACTGAGAAAAAAGTTGCGCCGCTCGGTCGAAGCAGCGCTCCTCAACCTTCGCGGCGGTCGTGCTTCGACAAGCTCAGGACAGGCTGGCTCAGCATGACATCATGATCGCGATGTCGCGGCTCTTAGATCGAGTATTCCCAGGTGTTCCAGAACGTCGTGACGGCGTGGGCGGGTTTGTAGCCGTGGACGTCGTCGCTGACCACGTCGAAGCGGCGCGCGAACCACATGGTGAGAAACGGCACTCGGTCGACGAGGATCTGCTGGATCCGCGCATAGGCGCGCCTGCGCGTCGACTGGTCGTAGTAGGCGAGCGCGGTGCGCTCTTGCGCGTCGACCTCGCGGCTGCAGAACCAGTACGTGTTCTGTCCGTGCGGCGGGATCTGGTCGCACATGACGTTGGCCGAGTCGTCGGGATCGATCCCGTTTATCCAGGAGTAGAAGCTGATGTCGAACTTGCCGGTCTGCACGATGCCGCCCGCCCCGTAGCTGGCCAACATCAATGACGACGTGTACTGCTTGATCTCCAGGTCGACGCCGATCGAACGCCATGCCGCCTGGAGCAGCACCGCCAGCCGGTTGCCGACCGCGCTGCCGGTGATCGTCGCGGTCTCGATGCGCAGCCGCCGGCCGTCTTTCACGCGGATCCCGTCGCTGCCGCGCCGCCAACCGTCGCGATCGAGCAGCGCGTTGGCCGCGGCGAGGTCGTAGGGCACCGGCTTGAGGTTGGGGTCGTACGCCCACGAGAACTTCGGCTGATTGCCTTCGTTGAGGACGTTCACGCCGTAGGTGATCACGTCGATGAAGTGCGCGCGGTCGGTCGCCATGGCGAGCGCGCGTCGGACGTCGACGTCGGAGACGATCGGGCGCGCGGTGTTGAAGTCGATCTGCGAGTACTGGGTGAACGGCGTGAGCACCGCGTGCGTGCCCGGAACCTTCGAGGCCGCGCCGTAGAGCGTCGACGGGGCGTTGTACCACAGATCGATCGTGTGCGACTGGATGGCGGTGAGCAGCGTGTTTTCGTCGGGGATCACCGAGTAGTCGACCTCGGCGAGCTTCGGCGCCCCGCGCCAGTAGTGCGGGTTGGCGACCATGCGCAGCATCTGACCGCGATGCCACTCGCTGCACCTTGAACGGTCCCGTGCCGACCGGCGCGCTGTTGTACGCGACGCGGTTGAGGTCGTGGTACTGCGCCAGCAAATGGCGCGGATAGACGGGATACGCCGTCGCCGCCATCGTGAAGAACGTGCTGACGAACGGGGCGAACGGCCGCTTGAGGTGCACGACCGCGGTGAACGGGTTCGGGGTGTCGATCCGCTCGACGTCGGCGTAGCCCTGACGGCTGCCCACGTTGTTGCTCGGGTTCATCACGGCTTGCCAGGTGAACACGACGTCGCGCGCGTCGAACGGCGCGCCGTCCTGCCAGGTCACGCCCTTGCGCAGATGATAGGTGATCGTGCGGCCGTCGCGCGAGATCCCGCCGTTCGACAGGCTCGGCACGACGGTCGCGAGCTCCGGCACCATCTCGTTGGCGTCGCTGTAGTTGAACAGGTAGCCGGCCCAGAACATCGACAGGTCCGTGTCGACCTGATAGTTGCCGACCAGCGGGCTGAGCGTGTCGGGATCGTTGATGCTCGCGAGCCGCAGGATACCGGGCTTGGTCCACGAGTGCCGGCCGCCCGAACCGGCGGCGGTCGTGTCGACGCGGGTGCAGCCCGCCGCACCGATCAGCACGGATAGGGCGAAGAGCGCTAGTCGTTTCACGCCGCCGCCGTTCGCGCTCTCGGCGGCGGGCACCGCCCGCCGGGCCGGCTCAGCCCGCGAACGCCTTCTCGCGCTTGCGCGACTTGATGCGGTCGCCTTCATCGAGCAGCCGCTTGCGCAGCCGGATCGACTTGGGCGTCACCTCGACCAGCTCGTCGTCTTCGATGAACTCAATCGCGCGCTCGAGCGACATCTCCTCGGCCGGCGGCATCTTGAAGTTCTCGTCGGTGCCGGCGGCGCGCATGTTGGTGAGCTTCTTCGCGCGCACGGCGTTGAGCGCGACGTCCTTGTCGTCGTTGGCGCGGCCGACGATCATCCCTTCGTACACCTCGGTGCCGGGATCGACGAAGAAGCGCCCGCGCTGCTCGAGTCCCATCAGCGCGTACGCCGTGACGGTGCCGGTGTCGCTGGTGACCAGCGCGCCGTTGGAACGGCCCGGAATCTCACCGGCCAGCGGCTGGTGCGTGTAGTAGACGTGCGACATCACCGCCGTCCCGCGCGAGAGCGTCATCAGCTCGCCGCGCAGGCCGAAGATGGCGCGGGTCGGCATCGTGTACTCGAGCCGGCGCGTCTCGCCGACGGTGACCATGTTCGACATCTGCGCGCGGCGGCGTCCGACCGACTCGATGACCGCGCCGGCGTGCTCTTCGCGCACGTCGATCACGACGTACTCGACCGGCTCCATCTTCACGCCGTCGCGTTCGGTGATGATCACGCGGGGCTTACTGACCGCCATCTCGTAGCCCTCGCGGCGCATCGTCTCGATCAGGATCGAGAGGTGCAGCTCGCCGCGGCCCCGGACCTCGAACGTGTCGGCCGAGTCGGTGTCCTCGACGCGCAGCGCGACGTTCGACTCGAGCTCGCGCATCAGCCGGTCTCGTATCTGGCGCGAGGTGAGGTACTTGCCCTCGCGGCCCGCGAACGGCGACGCGTTGACCATGAAGTACATCGAGACGGTCGGCTCGTCGACCGCGGTCGCGGCGATCCCTTCGGGCTGCGCGGCGTCGGCGATCGTGTCGCCGATGTTCAGACCCTCGATCCCCGAGACGCAGATGATGTCGCCGGCCGACGCCTCCTCGATCTCGATGCGCTCGAGCCCGTGGAAGGCCAGCATCTTGGTGAGCCGCAGTCCCGAGGTGACGGTGCCGTCGCGCGCGACCTTGACGATCGGCGCGTTCACCTTCGACGAGCCGCGAAAGATGCGCCCGATCCCGATCCGGCCGACGTAGCGGTTGTGGTCGATCGCCGAGACCAGCATCTGGAAGCCGCCGTCCTCGGCCGGCGCCTCGGGCACGTGCTTGACGATCGTGTCGAACAGCGGCTCGAGGTCCGTGCTCTCGTCGACGAGCTCGTACTTGGCGATTCCGGCCTTGCCGTTCGCGTAGACGACCGGGAAGTCGGCCTGCTCGTCGGACGCGCCCAGCTCGATGAACAGGTCGAATACCTCGTCGACGACCTCGACCGGCCGCGCGTCGCGCCGGTCGATTTTGTTGATCACGCAGATCGCGCGCAGGTCGAGCTCGAGCGCCTTGCGCAGCACGAAGCGCGTCTGCGGCATCACGCCTTCGGCGGCGTCGACCAGCAGCACCACCCCCTGCACCATCTGTAGCACGCGCTCCACCTCACCGCCGAAGTCGGCGTGACCGGGCGTATCGACGATGTTGAACTTGACCCCGTTGTGGTCGATCGCCGTGTTCTTCGCCAGGATCGTGATCCCACGCTCGCGCTCGAGCGGGTTGGTGTCCATCGCGCGCGCTTCGGTGTGCTGACCTTCGCGGTAGATGCCGCTTTGGCGAAACATCGCGTCGACCAGGGTCGTCTTGCCGTGGTCGACGTGGGCGATGATCGCGACGTTGCGGATGTCGGGCCGCGTCCGGACATGGGCCATAAGTGTTTATGATATCACGAACGCAGCACACCGTCTGCAATCAACGTCGGGGCCGAGCAAGGCAAGCCGCTCGGCGGTTGCTAGGGTCCCTAGCTCCCGAAGCGGCGTTCGCGGGCGGCGTACGCTTCGACCGCGCGGCCGAGCGTCGCGCCGTCGAAGTCGGGCCACGGTTCGATGGTCGACCAGAGCTCCGCATACGCGCACTGGTAGAGCAGAAAGTTCGACAGCCGCAGCTCCCCGCCGGTGCGCACCACGAGGTCGGGATCGGGGAGCCCGGCGGTCCACAGCTTTGCCGCGATCGACGCCTCGTCGATCTGTTCGGGAACGAGTTGTCCGTGGGCGATCTCGCGCGCCAGCGCGCGGCACGCGTCGCGCAGCTCGGTGCGCGCACCGTAGTCCACGGCGATCGTCAGCAGCATCGCGCGTTCGCGCGCGGTCCGCTCCTCGAGGATGCGAAACGCCTCGACCACGCCGCGCGGCAACCGGTCGCGCCGGCCGATGAGGCGCACGCGCACGCCGCGCGCCGCCAGCGCGGCCGCCTTGTCGCGCGCGAAGGCCTCGGCGAGTCCGAACAGGCCGAACACCTCGCGGTGCTCGCGCGTCCAGTTCTCTTCGCTGAACGCGTACACGGTGAGCAGCTCGATTCCCATCCGCTGCGCGGCGTCGACCGCGCGCTCGAGCGCGTCCATCCCGCGGCGATGTCCTTCCAACGCCGGAAGTCCGTGCGCGCGCGCCCAGCGGCGGTTGCCGTCCATGATGATCGCGACGTGTCGCGGTATGCCGGTGACGACCGGAGCGCGTTCGATCACGACTGTGCCGCCAGCCGTGACGAGGCCGCGCCGTCGCCACGGCGCTGAACGCCGCGCACGACGCTTTCGAGCTCGTCGACGTACGACAAGAAACGCGTGCGACCAGGTTCCGTGATGCGCACGATCGTCGTCGGGCGTCCGTGTCCGCGAACGCGCTCGCTGGTCACCACGCCGACTTCGGCCAGCGCGTGGAGGTGACGGTTGAGGTTGCCGTCGGTCAGCCCGCACGCTTCTTGCAGCTCGGTGAAGCGCATCCCGTCTGGATTGGCGACCAAACACGCGCAGACGGCCAATCGGCCGCGCTCGTGGAAGATGCGCTCGAGTCCGGGGAATGCGAACGGTGCGTCGTTCATGCCGTCGCCTCCGCGCTGCGAACGGCCTCGTCGCGCAGGATCGAGATCCCGATCGCGACCTGGCCGATGCCGAAGGTCAGCGGCATCACCCACCAGATGAGCGCGTTGGTTCCGGCGGCGAACAGCAGCGCCACGCCGGCGGCCGCGAAACCCAGCGCGATCGCCGCGACGCCGCGCGGCAGCATCGAGCGCGCCGACAGCAAACCGAGGCCGTAGCAGAGCGCCCACGTTCCGGGCAACAGCCCGACTTCTCCGCGCGCCAGTAATGCTGCGGTAAACGCGCCGCCCGCCGCGACCGACGGGACGATCGAGAGCGCGGCGGTGCGCAGCTCGGTGCGCGTTCGCGACGACCAGTGACGGGCCAGCCACATCGCGACCGCGCCGTAGTTGAGGGCCAGCGCGAACGCCAGGCAGGCGATCCAGATCGCGACGTACCGGGCCGCGTCGTCGGGGCCGCGCGGCGCCGGGACGACCAGCAGCTGAACGGCGCCGCTGCCCAGCGCGCCGAGGCCGCTGGCCAGCGCCGCTTGGCCCGACAGGCCGCGAAAGCGTTGAACGGAGGCCAGGCGGGTGCGGACTTCATCGAGGTCGGCGATCGCGCGGGTGACGTCCACAGGGTGCTCCGATGCAAGGCAGGTCCCGGGTGCAATACTCTGCCCCGCAAAGATAGTCCTCCCGGGCGATCAGTGGACGGGGGCGGCCTGCAACGGCGCGGGCGTTTCGCTCGGCGGCGCTGCCGGCGGGGTCGGTGCGGCGGACGGCGCCGGCAGCGGCGGCATCGTCGGCGTGACCTTGCCGTCGAGCAGGGCCAGATGCTGGAGCTCGTCGACGAACACCGGCGGGTCGGCCGGGTCGGGCATCGGCACGCCTTGGGCGAGCTTCGCGCGACCGATGCGCCCGTACACCGTCTGCGGAAAGTAGGCCGTGATGTAGCTGATCTGCTTGACGGCGCGCTTGTGCGCGACCCCGCCGGGGATTTCTTCGTACATTTGCTCGAGCGCGTACGCGTAGCGCGGCAGCCAACGGTCGAACGGGTACTTCTTGGCCCAGTCGCGCATCGCGTCTTCGACCCACAGCGCGTTGTTGAGGATCGCTTGATCGTGCTCGGGGTGCAGCTCGGCGTCGAGCCCGAGATCCTTCACCTTGCTGCGCACGCCGAGCACGCTCATCCCCAAGCGGCCGAAATACTCGTCCGCCGGCGCCAGGCCGTTGCGCGGATGATATCCGGCGGGTTTCTTCGCGGCCGGCTTCTTGCGCTGCGCGCCGTTGGCGAGCACCGCGGTTCTCTTGCTCGGCGTCGCCGAGGCAGCCGGAACGACGGCGCACACCACGATCGCAAGCAGTGCGAGCGCAGCGAGCGGCGCGCGCGGTTGACGTGCGAGCATCATCGTGAGCACCTGCGGGGAGAACGCGTGGATTCGTCCGCGCGTTCCGCGCGGAACCTGCGGCGATGGTAGGCCATATCCGCGCCGGGCACAACGGCAGGACGAGCGGGTGCTCGGCGTGCGATGGGATGCTTCGCGGCGCGTCGAAGCAAGCGTGGTGAACCACGACGACCCGCAAACGCAGACCAATCCGCTCGACCATCCCGACGTCGCCGCGCACCTCTCCGAGCAGTTGCGCGCCGTCCTGCGGCGCATCGACGACAACGAAGAGGCCGCGCGCTCCGAGGCGCTCGGCCCGGCGGCGGCGATCGTCGACGCGTTCGCCGCGTCGGGGCTGCTGGAATTCGCCTACCTCGCCCCGTCCGACGACGACGAGGACGAGGGCCCGATCGCGTGGATCGAGGCGAGCGAAGCGATCGTCGACAAAGAGCGCGACGCGGTCGTGATCGCCGGCAGTGAGGTGCTCGAGGTCCTCGACGGTCCGCTCACGCTCGAGGACCCGCCAGAGCACGAAGACGAGAGCTGAGCGTTCCTCAGGGCGACAGCGTCCAGGCGGCGACGTTCCACCACGTCGTCGAGAGCGACGTCGTGCGCCCCCGCAACCGGTCGGTGAACGCGTCGAGTTCCGGGCGCTGGTACAGCAGCACGATCGGCAGCTCGTCGCGCAGCAGCGCTTCGGCCCGCGCGTAGATCGCCTTGCGGCGCTCGACGTCGTACGTGCTCCGCCCCTGCGCGAGCAGCCGGTCGAGCGTCGGATCGCAGATGCGTGACTTGTTGTACCCGCGCGGCGGCAGGTTCTTGCACGCGAACTGGTCGGTCGTGTCGGGGTCGTCGCCGTTGACGAACGGATACAGCGCGATCGCGAACTTCCCGCCGTAGACGGGCCCGCCGGCGCCGGCGGGCGCGACGAACTGCGTGATGTTGAAGGCCTTGAGCGTGACCTGCACTCCGACGGCTTTCTCGTACTGAGCGACGGCGGCACCGATGACGGCGTCGCCGGGAGTGGCGGCCTGGAGGATGAAGAGCACGTCGAGCGGCTTGCCGCCCTTGTGGCGCACGCCGTCGGCGCCCAGCGTCCAGCCCGCGCGGTCGAGCAGCGCGCGCGCCTGAGCCGGATCGTACGCAACATCCGGATACGCGCGGCGGTCGAACGCCCAGATGAACAGGCCCCGGCCGGCGTCGCGCGCGCTCACCGCGCCGCGGTAGGTCTTGCGCATCGTCGCCGGGATGTCGATCGCGACCGCGAGCGCGCGCCGGACCCGCGGATCGCGTGTGACCGGATCCTGCGTGTTGAAGATGAGCGCGCCGACCGCGTTCGTGGGCGTGATGGTGACGCGTATCCCGTCGATCGCCGTCAGGATCGGGTAGTTGCCATAGTCGGCGTCGGAGAAGTAGCCGTCGATTTCTTTGGTGCGCAGCAGGTTGACGGCGGTGTTGGGATCGGGAACGAACCGGATGTCGAGCCGCCCGATCGCCGGCGGCCCACGGTAGTAGTATGGGTTCGCGCGCAGCTCGACGCGGTCGCCGTGGATCCAGCGCATCGCGACATACGGGCCAGAGCCGATCGGCGCCGCGTCGAACGGGATGCGATTGAAGTCGTGCAGGCGCGCCAGGATGTGGGCGGGCAGGATTGGGAAGCCTTGCGGCGCGAGCACAACGGTGAGCAGCGGCGCGAACGGGCGCCGGAGGTGCAGCACCAGCGTGTCGTCGCCGCGCGCCTCGGCGCGGCGCACCACGTCGTAGCCGTAGCGCGACTGCGGCGAGTTGGCGGGGTCGTCGATCGCGTCGACCGAGTACGCGCAGTCCTTCGCGGTCAGTCGCGTACCGTCGGCGAACCGCAGTCCGTGCCGCAGATGATAGGTGATCGTCAATCCGTCGCGGCTGATCCCGCCGTTGCGCAGCGTCGGCGCTTCGGTCGCGGCGTCGCCGACGAGCCGGCCGCGATCGTCGTACTTCACGAGGTACTGAAACAGCAGCTCGCCCCATTCGGTCGACGAGACGCCGTTCTCGAGCGCCGGGTTGAGCGACGAGGGCTCGCGCTGCTCCGCGACGGTAAAGACGCGCGACGATCCGACTCCCGCGGCACTGGGTGCGCAGGCCGCCCACATTCCGGCGGTCAGCACGAATGCGGCCATGGTGACGGCGCGGCGCTGCGCGCGCAGCGCGATCACGGCGGCCCCGCTTGCAGCAGCGCGCGGCGCAGGCGGACCGTCAACGGCGCGCGCGGCCGAAGCTGGTTCGCCAGCTCGGAGTAGCGGCGCGCCTGCTCGACGTCGCCGCCGAGCAGCGCGGCGAGGCCGAGGCCGGCGGCCGCGTCGGCGCTGGCGGGATCGATTTGGCGCGTCTTCGCGAACGCTGCGGTCGCGGTCGGCGCGTCGCGTTGCTCGAGCGCCAGGATCCCCGCGTCGATCAGATACTTGGTGTTCAGCGGCGCGACCGCATCGGCACGCGCGAAGTCGAGCTTCGCTTCGCCGCCGCGGTGGAGGCGCACCGCGAGCCGTCCCAGCCGCCACCAGCTGTCGGCGGCCGCATTGGGCCGGGTCGGCGCGGCTTCGAGGCGGTCGCGAACGCGCGCCTCGAAGTCGTACGCCTCGCGGTAACGGCCCGCGGCGCTGAGCCGATTGACGTGGCGCTGCAGCGCTTGATCGTCGCCCGCGTCGAGAAACTGTTCCATCGCGGCCGCCGTATCGCCGCGCGCTTCCGCGACGCGGCCCAAGAGCTCGGTGCGCAGCGATCCGGCGGGCAGCCGGTAGGCGTGCGCCGACGCGGCGTCGAGGTCGCCGTCGCGCAGCGCCGCATCCGCCAGCGTCGCTTCGACGAACGGCAGCGCCGCGACGCGCTCGATCGAGCGGTACAGTGACGCGCCGAGGGACGGATCGAGCCGGCCCGGCAGCGACAGCGTCGCGCCGGCACGCGCGAACACCGCATCGGAGGCGAGTTGCACGAACGCGCAGGCGGCGAGCAGCAGCCCCGCGCTCGCCACGACCGCGCGCGGCAGCCGCGGCAGCGACTCCTCACTGCCGGATGCGGCATCGTTCTCGGTTGCGGGGGCCCGCACGCTGACCAACGCCAGCGCCGTGAACAGCGGCCAGATCGCGAATACGACCACAGACACCGTATCGATCAGGCTCTGCACCCAGGTCCCCACCAGTCCGGCGACGATGGCGACGGCGAGCGTCTGCGGCGACGGCGCGCCGCGAAGCCGCCCGCGCAGCGCCACGACGAAACGCCACCAGCCCAAGCACACCGCGGCGACGCCGATGAGACCGAGCTCGGCAGCAACGGAGAGCAGGAAGCTGTGCGCGTGGAACGCCGTCGGTTCGCCGTCGGGCAGGCGCACCCAGCGGTAGATCGTGGCGAAGTCGAACGGTCCGACGCCGCTGAGCGGGAAGCGCGCGATCATGTCGGATGCTGCCCGCCAGATCGAGATGCGGGTGAAGTTCTCCGACGGATCGTGATGGGCGTTGAATACCAGGCCGACGGCGAGAATCGCTACGCCGACCACGACCGCCGCGACGCGGATGCGACGGCGCCGGCGCTGCGTGTAGACCAAGAACGCGATCGCGGCGGCCATGCCGATCCAGCCCGCGCGCGAGAACGTCAGCACGAGCGCGACCGCGCCGACGATCGCACCCGCGGCGGCGGCGACGCGCAGCTCGCGCCGCGCCGCGACGCACGCCACCGCATACGAGAACGGCACGTACATGACGAGATATCCGGCCAGCTCGCCCGGCAAGATGAACGTGCCGATCGCGCGGCCGTGGCCGACCGTATAGAGATCGGGCGGCGATTGCACGAAGACGAGCGCGATCGCGACGGCTGCGGCGATCGCGCCCGAGACGACGAAACCTACCGCGATCGCCGTCGCGACGTGCGGGTCTCGGTGGAAGCGCACGATCGCCGCGTGCAGCACCACACCGAAGACGGCGATCGTGATGAAGATCGCGCCGGCGCTCGGATCAAAGCCGAGCGCCGCAGCCAGCATCGCAGCGGCCGGCAACGCGGCGAACGCCGTCGCGGTCGGGACCGGCGGCCCGGGCGTCGTGAGCAGGACGGCTGCGATGTACGCGACGACCAGCGTCGCCGCGGCCAACAGCGCGAGCGTCAGCGGAACGGGAACGAGCGAGACGCCCGGGACCCGCACGCCGGTCAAAGTGATGAACGCCGGATAGAGCGGGACCGCGAAGAACACGAGCCCGAGCGCCGCCGGCAGCAGCCGCCTCATCGCGCGGCTGGTTTCGCCGCCGCGCGCCGATTCATCCTAGCTCAGCCCACGGACTCGATATTCGGCCCCAGACTATCGTCGATCGCGGTCCTGCACTCTTCGTAGCACTCGCACGTGATCGCGGCGAGTCGGCCGGCGTCACGAATCGCGATGATCCCGCGCCGCTGTGCGATCGCGCCGGCGCTCTGGAGTTGCGCGAGCGCGATCGTGACGCCGGCCCGCCGCACGCCGAGGATCGTGGCGAGGAACTCATGGGTCACCGAGAACTCCTCGCGCGATAGCCGCTCTGACGCGACGAGCAGCCAGCGCGAGAGCCGCTGGGGCACGGTGTGCCGGAGGTTGCAGATCTGCGTCTGCTCGGTGATGAAGATGCGGGCGCGCACGGCGCGCCGCACGCCGATCGCGAACGTTCGGCTCCAGGTGAGCGCGTGCTGGAAGTTGCTCAGCGACATGCGAACGACGTCACCGGGGAACTGGCAGGAGGCACTGCGCAGTGCGACGTCGGATTCGAGCGCCGCGTCGACTTCGACGAAGCCTTCGGTCCCCACGCTGGCGACCTCGTAGGTGAGGCCGCTCTGCAGGAGTCCCATCACCGACATCAGCGCGCTGAGCGGGAAGTCGACGTTCATCATGACGCGGCCGTCGATGGCGGTGCGATCGCCGCGCCGGAGCGTGACGATTCGACCCACCTCGGAGAGCCGGTGCGCATCTGGCTTCGACAAGCTGTCGAGAATTCGGTTCCCGGGTGGAAAGGCCAAGTCCGATGTCATTCTCGCTTCTGCGACGGATTCCGGTCCGCACGCGCAAAGTGTCGAGTTCGGTACGTTAGCGTACCGATGCCGACGTGAGCGGCGCGTCCGCGGCGGGGTAGACTATGTCTCATGGCGGACACTGTCGAGAAGCAAGCGTCTCAATCGTACGGCGGCGGGAACCTTTGGCTCGACTCGCTCCCCGCGGCGGAGCGAAAACTCGTGGTCGCGCACCTCGACGTGATCGAGCTCTCGGTGCCGAGTTGCGTGCTGATGCGCGGCGAGGAGATCGAGCACGTGCTGTTCCCAATCGATGCCGTGTTCTCGATTACCGCCGACTTGAAGCGCGGCGACGCATACGAGGTCGCGGCTGCTGGGCGTCAGGGGATCATCGGCGCCGAGGTTGTCGCCGGTATCACCGCCGCGCCGCGATCGGTGATGGTGCAAGTGAGCGGTCGAGCGGCGCAGATAGAGCGCGATGTTTTCCTCGGCTGCGTCGACGAAAGCCGGCGATTGTCCGGTGCGCTGCAGCGTTATCTTTTGAACCGGCTCTATATGGCCGAGCAGTTCGTCGCGTGCAACTTCGCGCACGACACCACCCAGCGTTGCGCGCGCTGGATCCTGATGCTGATCGACGAGGTCGGCCGCGAAGCGTTCAACCTCCGTGCCGAGTTTCTGGGCATGATGCTGGGGTTGCCGGCGCCGGCGGTGCTCGAGGCCGCCGCGCCGTTGAACCGCGTACGCGCGGTGCGCTACAAGAACGAGGAGCTGCAGGTGCTCGACCGCAACAAGCTGCTGCCGGTCGCGTGCGAATGCTACGAGGAGCAGCGCCGCTTCATCGCGCAACCCGTCTAGCCGACGAACTCAGCCGCTCGGCCGTTCCCCGTCGTGGGAGCGTACGGGTCTGGTGGCCCGCCCGGTCTTCAAAACCGGTGAGGCCGTCGCAGGGCGGCTGGTCGGTTCGATTCCGACACGTTCCCGCCGGTCGCGCTCAGCCGCGCGTCGCGACGAACGCTCCGACGCCGGGTGCGAGCGACGTCGTCCACGAGCCGCGAATGACGCCGGGGCCGACGAGCGTGCCGAAAAACGCGCCACGCGTCGACGGATTTCGCACTCGCCACGCGATGCGCGAGCCGTTGACCGATCCGCGCGCGACCGCGCGGCTGCCCAGGCTGAAGCAATATCCGCTCAGTGCCTTGCCGGTTTGCCGGAACGAGCAGAAGCCGTTGGCCGAGATGATGCCGATCGAGCCGCGGAGGTTCCATCGTCCGGAAAAGTCGGCCGCTTTCGCCGGCCTCGCGCCGGTGTTCAAGATCGCGCCTCCGGCTAGGGCGGCGACGAGAAAAACCCTGACGATGAAGCTCACGGCGCGCGGTTTCCTCGACGGGATTCGGCGCTCAGCTTGCCGCGTTCTCGTCGGCCGCGTTCGAACCATCCGGGCGCGCAAGGTGCTCCAATGACGTCTGCTGCTTGCGGCGTTCGCCCTTGCGGCGGTCCTCCGGCAGAACGCCGATCAGCATGGCGAGATACTGCCGCCCATAAAGTTTGCGGCGGTCTTCCTTTCGTCGCTCCTCCACGACGGCGGCGTTTCGACGGTCGCCTACTCTGTACCGTGAGGCGAACGTCAAGTTTGAGCCAGGATCGTGCTTCCGGCACGCCGCTCACAACCGGCGGAGCCGCCAGATCTGTTCCGCCGGCCACTGCCGCGCCCAATCGTATGACACGTAGTCGCGGTACGTCGACACGGAGCCCGCCGGCGGACGCAGCTCGATGAGATCCTCGACGGAGAACCCGGTGCGCCGGAACAGCGCGATCCATTCGCCGTAGGGCAGCGAGAAGGCGATGGCGTCGCCGTCGTCGGCGCTGGTGCGCTCGAAATAGTTCGACCGGAGCTGCTCGCTGACGGCATTCGCGGCGTCGTCCCAGCAGATGAAATGCAGCGGCGTCTCGCCGCTGAACGCGAAGAGACCGCCGGGCCGTAAGACGCGTGCGACCTCCGGGACCGTGCGTCGCGGATCGGTGAACGACATGGCGCCGTGGTCGCAGAAGACGACGTCGAACGAAGCGTCGGGAAGCGGGATGGACTCGGCGCTCGCATAGACGAGCGGAAAATCGGCGCCGGCCTCGGTCATCAGCCGCGTCGCGTGATCCAACTGGCGCGCCGAGTTGTCGAGACCCACACAGCGCGCGCCCGCCTTCGCCAGCGCGATCGACCACCGTGCGGCGCCGCAGCCGAGCTCGAGGACGTCTTTGCCGTCGACGGCGCCAAGGACGTCGAGCTCCGACTCAGGGATCGACCACACGCCCCACGCGCACGGCGCGCGACCGAGCTGCGCGGCATGCCGCGCCTCGTAGTCGTCGCTCTGCGCGTCCCAGTGCGCGCGATTCCGCCGCGCGTGTTCGGTGATCTCCATGGTCTCCAATGTTAGCGCCGCACTGCGGCACGCGATACGTTCCCGTACGCACCGATTCAGGCCTCCGAAGTCATCTGGTTCCTTAAGGAGCACCGCCTCGTATACCGGCCATCGTCTCATAGAGTCGCCGCCCGTATAGATAGGTTCCGATGCCGCAACAACTCAACGACGAACGGGTGTACTTGATCGGGATTGTCCCAATCGAAGGCACCGATTTTGCGGAACTACGGTGCCGCGCTGACTGGGATCGAGATCGTCGCGGATGCACCGTCCGAGCGGCTCGCTGTGAGCGATAGCGCTATCGTGCTCTGTCCGACGGGAACGGCTGCGACGTTGCGCGATATCTTGGCCTGCCGCCAGGGTATGCTTTCGAGGAGAAGACGAATCGTGTGTGGCACGAAAGCGATGCGGGCGGGCAGTGACAGGCAGTATGCTTCAAGGCCGTGAAGCTGGCGAGGTTCCGTGGCGAGGTTCCGTGGACACTTTCTCACTGGCATAGAAAGAGTCCACCATGGCAAAGCCACCCAAGGTCTACCCGCCTGAATTCCGGCAGAAGATCCTCGAGCTCATCCGGTTGGGAGAGAGCGGAAACACCGTCGCCCGACGGTTCAACGTTAGTCGGCCGACGATCACGAACTGGCTCAAGCAGCATGAACGCGACTCAGGCCGTCGCACGGACGGCCTGACCACCGACGAGCGTTCTGAGCTCACACGGCTGCGTCGCGAAGTCAAGCGGCTGACGGGCGTTGGAACGTGCTCAGTTGCGCCTTTCAATGCGCCAAGTCGCGGCTTCCGACAAACTGGCAGACTCGGAAAAGCGCTGTTCCGGTCGGGACCGCAAGCCGTGCCCGGCGGCACCCCCGGCGCCATTCGTTATGAGCTCGAGACTGGAAATCCGGTTGGAGGCAGGTATCATCTAGATAAGGGAGCTACCAGCATTCGGGCATCGAAGAATCGGCTCGTCCAAAATCCGCAAGCGCCGCAGGCCGAACGTGAGCAGGCTGAAAAGTGGTTGAAGGATCTGCAAGATGCATACGGTGGGCAGGATCCTGAGCGGTATATCGGCAACAACCGACCGCAGCCTGCCCCTGGGACGAAGTAGGGTGGAGAGTCCGTTTTGGCAGCAAGTCGTAGCCGCTATTCCTGAGTTCAACCAAAGGGTGGAATCTCTCGGGGCGAACTTTCTTGAGGAATCCGATTACTTTATCGTGGCAGCGTTGTATGAATTCGCGGCGAGCGCGTGCAGCTCGGGTGACTTCGACATCGTACGACGGATCGCCGAAGTTGTGGAGGCCGGGTTGACGTCTACCCACCCAAGTCGCGTTGACGCCTTCTCAATCGACTTCATCGAAGCACTGTTTATGGACAGAAATAAACCTCACTATGAATGCATCAGGCGAGCGCTAAAGCCCATGTCAATCTCCGATCTCGACGCCAAGGTCGCATGGTTCGCCGAATTCTCAGTGCGGGGTCACGTCGCTGACGCAAACGGCAATGATACCATAGAAGGGTGATGGTGATGTGACCCCCTCGGGAGCTGAACACCGCTGAAGCGAATGAAGGTGTCCGATGCGAAAGCCCTCTTTGCCGGCAAAGCCGGAACCTGGGCGTCCAAAGACCATACGCCGAGCTACTCGCGTGATAGGAGAGTTCAGAGTCAGATCGCGGCGTGGCCGAAGCCACTTATGACACCGCGCTCCTTCCGCTCGTCGCTAACAGCTTGTTTGATTGCGGTGCTGCTATTCGACGCCGTAACGGCCTCTTTGGCGCGGTGGCTCTCTATTTCATATCTTATCTTCGCGATACCGCAGGCCCTAATGTATTGCGCAATCGGCTTTGTACTCAGTCGCCGCGCGGCATCGTCGCTTGCGACAGTGGCAATCCTTCTCGCTGCGTCATCGGTCGAAGGAATCTTTGGTTCGCGAATTGCCGCCTGGATTGGCCCTGGTCGTTTACCGCCAAGCAGCATAACCGTATCGGCGTTGGCGTTCGCAATTACCGTCTGCCTCGCCGTCTTGATCGGCACTTTGGGTGCACTGGTGGGCCGAGTAGGACAACGTGCCGTCTTTCGCGATTCTTCCAAGGCAAAGAAGTACACACAGTCGTGACAGCATCAAGGCGAAGCCGCGCGGCGGGCGGCTTTCTCGTGTGCCACGGCCAGTGGCTCTGGTCGCGCGTTACGATGCCGCTCTGCCGTCAAGTCGGCTACGCATACTATGCGAGGCGGTCTCTTTCCGCCCCTCGCTGCGCAGGGCGGTGCTTAAGCCCGTTCGCGCTGGACTCGTCGCGGAGTGACCGCAAGCCGTTGAAGCATTGCCGGTGTGGGCAGCTTGATGTCGCGGGCGAGCCTCATCCAGGCGAGCACTTTGATCGTCAGCCAGGTGATGTCGAACTCGAACCAGCGCAGGCCGTGGCGGGCGCTGAACGGGAAGGCGTGGTGGTTGTTGTGCCAGCCTTCGCCCCAGGCCAGGAACGCGACGAGCCAGTTGTTCATCGAGCGGTCGCCGGTGCGGAAGCTCTGATAGCCGCTGTAGTGCGCGGCGCTGTTGACCAGCCAAGTGATGTGGTAGGTCACCACGATGCGCACGAACAGACCCCAGATCAGCCATGACCAGCCGCCGAGCGCGAACAGCAAGACCCCCAGCCCGATCGACCACCACACGGCCGAGACTTCCATGAACTGATAGAAGCGGTCGTTGGCGAGGTCGGGCGCGTAGCGCATCTGCTCGTCGGGTGACAGCATCGCTTCGTTGCGCTTGTAGAGCCACTCCATGTGCGCCCACAGCACGCCGCGATGGATGTCGTGCGGATCGCCTTCCTTGTCGGTGTGGGCGTGGTGCGCGCGGTGGGTCGAGATCCATTCGATCGGCCCGCCTTGCAGCGCGAGGACGCCGAGAATCGTCGTCAGCCACTCGATCGGCTTGGCGACCTTGAGGCTGCGGTGCGTGAGCAGCCGGTGATAGCCCAGGCAGATCCCCCACGCGCCGGTGGCGTAATACAGCACCGCGAGCACGACGAGCGCGCTCCAGTGGAACGTCCCGGGGATGAAGGCGCACAGCGCCCCCAAATGGACGACGAACAGGGCGGTGAACGTCACCCAGCGCGGGACCCGCCGCTTGGCGGTAGCGGTTTGCATAGCCTTAGGAGGTGCGCCCTTTGACCCAGGACTCCTGGCGTCCCGAGCGGCCTGGGGGTTAAGGTTACGGTTCCTCACATCACCCCAGGTATCGGCGCAACTCCGCCTTTGCACCATGCCTCATGGGCGTCGATGCAAGCGGCCGCAGCCTGACGCATGATCGACGTCCACACCCACTTGCACCCGCCGCGGCTGTTCGCCGCGATCCGGCGCTGGTTCGCCGAGCGCAGCCCTTGGGTGCTCGAGCACCCGACGGAGCCCGCCGAAGTGGCCCGGATCATGCGCGAGCACGGTGTCGAGAAGTTCGCCTTCTGCTCGTACGCGCACAAACCCGCGATGGCGCGCGAGCTCAACGGCTGGCTGGCGCAGACGGCGCGCGATCTGGGCGCCGGAGCGTTCGCGCTCGGCACCGTGCACATCCAAGATGACGATCCCGCCGGCGACATGCGCGACGCGCTGCGCGACGGCTGCATCGGCCTCAAGGTGCACGAGAACGTGCAGCGGTTCGGGCTCGATCATCCGCGGCTGGCCGGCGCGCTCGACGCGGTCGCGGAGGCCGACGGGTTCGTGCTGGTGCACGTCGGCGCGATTCCGTGGTCGACCGACACCAACGACGGTCCGGCGCGCATCGCGCGCGTGCTCGACGCGCATCCGGCCTTGCGCGTCGTCGTCGCGCACTTCGGCGCGCCGGACTACCTGCGCTATCTCGACCTCATGCCGCGCTATCCGCGGCTGTTCCTCGACACGACGATGGCGTTCGCGCCCGAATCGCCGATGCGCGTCGAGGCGAAGCGCGGCGACATCGAGCGCGGCGCGCGCCAGATCGTCTACGGCACCGACTGGCCGAACATGCCGTACGCGTACGACGGCGAGCTGCGCGGCCTGCGCGCGCTCGGTCTCGACCAACCGACGCTGCATGCGATCACCAGCGAGAACGCGCGCCGGCTGACGCCCGCCTTCGCCTGACCCGGTGAGACGCTAGGCCGGCGCGCCGGTGGCCGGCGTGTGCAGACGCCGCAGCCGGAAGGCCAGCCCGATCAAGAAGATCCCCGCCAAGATCGCGTAGATGCTGATCGTCCACACGAGCGCGAACAACCCGATGACCGGCACGAAGAAGATGACGATCCCCGCCGCGACGGAGATGACGCCCAACAGAATCATCAGGATCTCGTTGGCGATCGCTTGGCGAATCCGGAACGCCGACGCGATCGCGAAGATGCCGCTCAGAACGGCCCACGCGCCGAACAGGTAGATCAGCCACAGCGCGGTGATCGTCGGATAAGCGAACGTGATGATGCCGACGATGATACCGAGCACGCCTTCGAGCAGCAGCCAGATCCAGTTGTAGTCGGCATGGTTCATCCGAACGGCGGCGGCGATCGCGACGATGCCGTCGACGAACGCGTACGCGCCGAACAGGATCGCGAGCGTGAAGATGGCGGCGCCCGGGAAGAGCGCGAACAGGATCCCCAGCGCGAGCGCCAGCAGGCCGCGGATCAGGAACAGCCACCAGTGGGACGACATTCGAGCGATCATCGTGTGGATCGTACTACCGGAAGGCCGTCCGCGTCCAGCGGCGTTCCGACCAGCAGGCGGAGAAAGAAGCCGTACGACGCGATGCCGGCCTTGACGCCGTTGCTGCGCAGGTAGCGGTCGTAGAAGCGCCACTGGAACGCGAACAGCTTGGGCTGATAGTGACGCAAGAACCGTTCTCGGCTGGCTTTGAAGTCGGCGATCACCCGCCGGTCGAGGCGCAGGCGGCGGCGATCCTTTTCCGGCAGCTCGCCATAGGTCCAGAACGCGCCCGAATAGCGGATCAGCGGATCCTTCGAGCGCAGGCACGCGACCGTCCCGATGTAGTTCGCGTCGCCTTCGTCCGTGAAGCCCCCGGCGTGCGCCCACTCGTGCGCGAGCGCGCGCGGCGCCTCGAACGGCAAGAACTCCGCGTTCAGCAGCGTCTCGAACGAGAACGGAGAGTACTGACCGCCGATCCCGGCCGCGTCGTAGTACGGCTGCAGGATGGTGAACTTGGGCCGCGTCACCGCGACGTCCCAGTTGTCACCGAGTCGCCGCACCACGGGCTCGAAGGCCGCTTCGAGCTTCGCCTCGTCGAGCGTCTCGGCGTGCGCCGCGGCCACGTTGGAGTTGAGGATGCCGACGATTCGATCGCTGAACGCCGACACCGCGGCCTCAGTGACACGCGCGCTGCGATAGTCGATCCGCGCGACCACCGGTGCGCGGCGATAGTTCAGCCCCCACAGCAGCTCGAACAGCACGATGCCCAGGGCCGCATATCCGATCAGGTGTGCGGCCAGGCGAATCGCGACGCGCGCTCGACGCGGCGGCGGCGTGCGGCTCACCGTGCGGCCCCACCACGCGACGACCGCGATCAGCACGATCGCCAGCTCGACGTCGCCCCACGAGAACGGCGCCAGATTCGTGACCGGAACGGTCGCGCGATTGAGTAAGGCGAAGAAGGCGTTGGCGTAGCCGTGCTCGATCCAGTCGCGCGGTATCGGCATCTTGACCACGGCCACGGCCAGCACGATCGCCAGCACGTCGAGACCGAGCGCGAGCGAGCTGCGGCGCGGCCGCAAGCGGCGATCTTTCACGAGAACAGCAGCGTCGAGAACGTCCCGACGCGCGAAAAGCCGAGCCGTTCGTACAGCGCGATCGCCGGCTGGTTGAAGTCGTTTACGTACAGCGAGAGGCTGGCCTCCGTGGCGAACAGGCGGCGCGCGACGCCGGCCAGCGCCCGCGTCGCGTACCCGTTCCCGCGTTGCTCGGGCGGCGTCCAGACGCCTTGCAGCTGCGCGGTCGATCCGGTCCGGGGACCGACGTTGAGCTGGAAGCGCAGCCGGCCGTCGACGATCCAGACCCACCACAGCCCCAGTGCGATCGCTTGGCGAACCGCGGCGCCGAACGCCGCCCGGTTGGCCCTCGGGTCGTAGCCCAGCTCGCCCAGGATCATGCGAGCGCTGTGCTCGGCGATCACCGCGGCGTCCTCGTCGCGGGCGCGCCGCACGCCGGCGTCGTCGGCGCCGGAGCGCAACCGGTCCGGTCTGAGCGCGTACACCGGCTGCGCGGCCCGCACGATCGTCGGCGGCGCATGCCAGCCGCGCACGTGCCGCCACAGCGCGTCGACCGCGGCCTGGGGGCCGACGAAGCTGCGCGGCCCGCGGTGCTTGCGCAGCTCGGCCGCGATCGCCTCGACCGCGGCGTCTTCGTCGGCCGCGATCACGACCTGCGCGCCGAAGTACGCCAAACCGTTCACGCGGCCGGCGGCGTCACGCGAGAGCGCGACCTCGTCGGGCGCGCCGGGGCCGTGGCCGCCCTCGAGCACCCACTGGAGAAAGACGTTCTCGTACGGGCGCTGCGCTGCGTAGCGGATCGCGTCGCGGCGCGTCGCGGGGGTGACGGGCTCGAGCAGGGTGCGTTCGGTTCTCGTAGTCAGCTCAGCGGGCGAACGAAGGTCGGCGTCGTGGTGGGCGCTTTGCTTCCGCCTTCCGGTTCGACGCTGACCGCCACGGTCCCGACCCGCGTCGCGTCGACGGGCAGCGCCACGATCGCCACGCCGTCGGAGTTGGGCGTGAAGGTGACACTGGGCGCCATCGCGGCCGATCCCCTGGCGGCCGTCCAGGCCTGGTAGACGCGGCCCTTGGGCAGCGCGGCGAGCTTCGAGAGCGCGAAGTAGACGTGGTCGCGGCGCACGACGACGGTGCCGGCGGCGACCGGGTACCGCCGCGCGTCGGGCGCCAGCAGATCCGTCAGCGTGCGGCTCTCGGCGGCCGACGAACGCTGGCTTTCGGCCAGCTCGGTCTGCAGCGTCGCGGCGCGGCGCTGCGCCGCCGCCAGCTCGCCGCGCGTATTGACGTCCTGCACGACGGTAACCACCGAGAACACGACCGCCGCGGCGGCGGCCAAGCCGGTGCCCCACAGCCACGCCGGATAGGCGGGCGAGACGCGGCCGGCGGTCAGCCTGCCCGCCGCGGCGTCCGCGCGCACGCGCGACATCAGCCGTTCCTTGAGCCGCGCGGAGCGCGCCGAGTCGACCGGCTCGTCGGCGGTGTGCGCGAGCGCGGTCACCGCGGCGCGCACATCGTGGTACTCGCGCCGCGCTTGTTCGTCGCCGGCGATGAACGCGGCGACCAGCGCCGCATCTTCGGGCGGCAGCACGCCGAGCGCGTACAGCGCGACCGACTCGAGCATCGACTCGCGCATCGAATCGTCGATCATCGCGGCGCCTGCTCCGACAGCGATTCGCGCAGCCGGCGCAGCCCGGTGCGGATGCGCGTCTTGACCGTGCCCAATGGCGTATCGGTTCGGCGCGCGAGCTCTTGATGGGTGATGCCGCCGAAGAAGCCCATCTCGATCAAGCCGCGCTGCTCGGCCGGCAGTTGCGCGAGCGCGTCGCGCACGCGCTGCGCGTCGAGCTTGGCGAGCAGGTCGTCATCGAGCGAACCTTGCAACGGCAGATCGGCCGGAATCTCGGTCTCCGGCCGCACCGACTTCGCACGCAGCACGTCGAGCGCGCGGTTGCGCGCGACGCGCGACACCCACGCCACGAACGAGCCGCCGCGAAACGCTTCGGGCGCCGTCCAAACTTTGAGGAACACGTTCTGCGTCAAGTCTTCGGCCATCGTCGGGTCGCCCAGTATGCGCAGGCCGATCCCGAAGACGAGCCGGTGGTAACCGTCGTAGAGCGATTCGAACGCAGCGGCATCGCGCGCCCGGACTCTCTCCATCAAGCGGACCCCCGGATCCATCGGGCGGGCCTTCGCGTCGTCGTAGCGGTCACCTCGCCGGGGTAACGGCCGGGTCCGCCGAACGGATGCCGACCTGCCCGTGCCTCCTGTGAAGATCCGATGAAGTCCGACGAACCGGCGCAGCAACCGGCTGCGGTCGGCGACCTGGCCGAACGAGTCGCGGCGGCGCGTTCGATCTTCGTGCTGACCGGCTCGGGCATCTCGGCCGAAAGCGGGCTGCCGACGTTTCGCGGCGTCGGTGGGCTGTGGCGCACCCATCGCGTCGAAGAGCTCGCGTCGCCGGCCGGCTTCCTGCGCGATCCGCAACTGGTCTGGACGTGGTACGACGAACGCCGCCGCGCGCATCGCGGCGTCGAGCCGTCGGCGGCGCACGTCGCGCTCGCGCGCATCGAACAGCGCGCCGCCGACTTCACCCTGGCGACCCAGAACGTCGACTCGCTGCACCTGCGGGCCGGCTCGCGCAACGTGCTCGAGCTGCACGGCAAGCTGCGCGAAGCGAAGTGCACGCGCTGCGACGCGCGCCGCCCGTTCGACGACGCGTTCGACCTCGATGCGATCGATCACGACTGCGGCGGGATGTGGCGGCCCGACATCGTCTGGTTCGGCGAAGCGCTGCCGCGCGAGGCGCTCGAAGCCGCGTTCGTCGCCGCGCGCCGCGCAGACCTCATGCTGGTGGTCGGCACGTCGGGGGTCGTGCAGCCGGCGGCGTCGCTGGCCGCCAAGCGCAACACCGGCGCGTATGTCGTCGAGATCAACCCCGAACAGACCGCGCTCAGCGAGCTGGTCGACCGCTCGATCCGCGCGCGCGCCTCGGCCGTCTTGCCGGGCCTCGTGCGGTGAGCGACGTCGCGCAGGGGGTCGGCGCTTTCGTCGGCCTCATCGGCGCGGCGGTCATCGTCGCGATCCTGGCCGAGCGCGTTCGCATCCCGGCCGCCGTCGCGCTGGTCGGCATCGCGGCGTTGGTCCACCTGCCGCCGCCGTTCGCCTTCGGCGACACGCTGCTGTTCGTCTTCCTGCCGCCGCTGATTTTCGAAGCGTCGTGGAACCTCGATCTCGATTCGCTGCGCCGGATGGCATGGCGCATCGCGCTGCTCGCCGTTCCCGGCACGCTCGTGACGGCGGCCGTCGTCGCCGCCGGCGCGATGCTCGGCGGCGGCCTGCCGTTGGCTCCGGCAGTGCTGTTCGGAGCGATCGTCGCCGCGACCGACCCGGTCGCCGTCGTCGCCGCGTTTCGGCGCGTGCGCGTACCGGTCGACCTGCGCACGCTCGTCGAAGGCGAGTCGCTGTCGAACGACGGCGTCGCGCTGGTGCTGTTCGGCTTCGCGGTCGCGCTCGCGTCGGGCCAGAGCCTGTCAGTCGCCGGCGACGTGATCGGCGGCGCGGTCGAGACCGTCGCGGGGGTCGCGATCGGGACAGCAGCCGCGCTGATCTGCGCCGGCATGTTGCGCGTCGCCGCCGCGGCCGAGCACGAGGTCACCGTAACGATCGTGCTGGCCTATCTGTCGTATATCGCGGCGACCGCGTTGCACGCGTCGGGGATCTTCGCCACGATGGCGGGCGCGATCGTGCTGCGGGCGCTGCTGCGGAGGGCGCCGCACACGATCAGCAACGCCGACGACGTCGATCGCGTCTGGAACGCGCTCGCGTTCATCGCGAACGCGGCGGTCTTCACGGCGACCGGCCTCACGATCGAGCCGGCGCGCATCTTGCACGAGCCGGGACTCGTCGCAGGCGCGATCGCCGCGGTGCTCGCGGCGCGCATCCTGCTGGCGGTGCTGTCCGCGCGCTCGCGGCGCGGCCGGATCGTGATGTTTCTGGCCGGGATGCGCGGCGCATTGCCGCTCGCGCTGGCGCTCTCGCTTCCGGCCGAGCTCCCGTACCGGCCGCAGATCATCGACGCGACGTTCGCGGTCGTGCTGGTCACGGTCGTCGTCCAGGGCGCGCCGCTCGAGCTCCTGCTGGGCCGCTTGTACGGCCAGGAGCGCGCCGTCGAGGCCTGACCGGCGGCGCGGAGTATCGGTCGCCCCGCGCCTCCGTTCCATCGGAGGTGCTGCCGTAGCTCGTCGCCTAGTCGCAACGCATGGAACCAACGCACATCGACTTACCGGGAAAACAGTTGCCGCGCGGGATGACGCGCTGGCCGTTCAGCGACGCCGTACGCGCCGGCGAGACGCTCTATGTCTCGGGCCGCCTCGGGCTCGATCCCGCGACGCGCCGGCCGCCGGCCGCGGTCGAAGACGAAGCGCGTGCCCTCATGGACGATCTGCGCGCCGTACTCACCGCCGCCGGTCTGACCTGCGACGATCTGGTGATGGTGACGATCTTCGCGCCCGACGTCGCACACTTCGCCGCGTTCAACGCCGTGTATCTCTCGTATTTCACCGGCCCGCTGCCCGCACGCGCGTTCATCGGCTCCGGCCCGCTGCTGTTCGGAGCCCGCTTCGAACTCACCGCAATCGCCATCGCGACGTCATCGTGACGTCATCCGCATGTCACCCCGAGGTTGTCGGCTATCATCCTGAGCTTTTGTCGGTTGTCATCCTGAGCTTGTCGGCTGTCATCCTGAGCTTTTATCGGTTGTCATCCTGAGCTTGTCGGCTGTCATCCTGAGCTTTTTGTCGGTTGTCATCCTGAGCTTGTCGGCTGTCATCCTGAGCTTTTGTCGGTTGTCATCCTGAGCTTGTCGAAGGACGAACTGTCGTGGCTCGCCCGCGCCCAGGCGCGATATGCGATAATCGTGCCGTCGTCCTGAGCCGCGTCGAAGGACGACCGCCGGAAAGGATGACCCGAGCTCTCTCACGAGCGGGTCCTCGTTACGATGCGCGCGTTGAGATGCGTGGCGGTCGTGCTTCGACGTAGCTCAGCACGACGGCGACGTGACGGCAGGGAGCCTTCGAGGGTTGCCGCGCCAACAGGCGTCGTCCTTCGACAAGCTCAGGATGACAAACGAAAATCTCAGGATGACGCCGACTTGTCACAGATCCAGCGGCGGACCGGTGCGGTCTTCGTAGGTGGCGCGTGGCGGCGGGGGTTCGGGGACGATCGGCTCCTCGTCGTCTTCGGGGAACGTCCAACCGCGGCCGAAGGCCGCCGCGCCGAACTCCGGCGCGGGCGGCGGTGGAACGACGGCGGCCCGCGGTCGCGGCCGCGCGAGCGGAGACCGATCCGCGACGGCTTGGCCGTTCGCGAACACGGCTACGATTCGCGTGCGGGTGCGGCGTCGGATGCGGATGGCGCGGTGGGTTCGATCGTCGTTTCGATCAGCGCGTCGGTCGGGACGGTGAAGTGCTCGATGCCGCGCTTGCGGCCGCGCACCACGAACGCGTCGAGCAGCCGGCGCATCCCCGACAGCGGAATCTTGGCGACCGGCACGAGCTGGTACTCGTCGGCCAGCGACGCGCACGTTGAGCGCGACGCGACGATGAACGCGTTGAGGTCGAACGCCGCTTCCTGCAGCCGGTGCGCGAACGTCGCTTCGCTGCCGACCACGGTGAACTCACGCCGGTCGCGGAAGCCGGCGTCGCCCGCGATCACCTCGCCGGTGTTGATACCGATTCCGACGGTGAACGGCTTGCGGTCCTGCTTGGCCCAGCGGTCGCGCATCGCGACCACGTGGCGCACCACGTCGAGCGCTGCCTGCAGCGCGTCGTCCTCTTGGGTCGGGTTGTCGAGCGGCACGCCGAACAGCGCGACGATCCCGTCGCCCAGCAGCGTGTCGATGATGCCGCGGTGGCGCTGGATGGCGGTTCCCGTCAGACCGTAGAACTCGTTGAGATAGCGCAGCGTTTGTTCGGGCGTGAGTGGTTCGATGAAGCGCGCGAAGTCGCGGATGCGGCACACGAGGACCGTCGCGCGCACGGCGCGGCCGGTGAACAGCCGCTCGTCCTTGCGCGCCAGCAACAACTCGACGACCGACGGCGCGACGTAGCGCGCGAAGGTCGCGCGCACGCGCGCGAGCTCGCGGCGCTCGGCATGCCAGCGCCGCCAGACCGCCGCGCAGCCGGCGATCGCGGCCACGACGAAAAGGCCGACGAGAAAGGCCATACCCGGGTGATCGGCCGGAAGCCGCCGTAACCCGCGCTATGACCGACCTCGAGTACCTCCAGAGCAGGATCGCGGCCTACGCTGACTACGCGAACGAGGCGGCCCGCCACCAGGTCGACAAGCAGATCCGGGCCTGGCTGGGCGAAGCGCTCTCCGCAGCGCGCGAGCGGCTCGCCCCGGGTGGGGCGCTCGGGGAACGGGCCGACGGGCTGCTGCTGCGCTGTGAGTTCTCCGACCAGCGCGTGATCCGCGCGGCCGACCATGCGCGCTTCGGTCCCGAGCTGGTCGACCGCGTCCATCAGCTCGACCGCGAGATGGTGGAGACCGCCGACCGCATCCGCGCGGCGAGCTCCGAAGACGACCTGTCGGCGGCCCTCGACGACGCGGCGCGCATTCTCGACGAGCGCTTCGGCGCGATCGCCGACGAGGCGACCTCGTAGCCGCGACCGCTACGCCGGAGGTTCGATCACGGTCGGGCGCGCCGGCGGAGCGGCCGCGGCGCTGAGCGTCCGCGCGATGACGGTGCCGCACACCAGCGCCAGCAGACACCACAGCAGTCCCTGCGGCACGTCGCCCAGCACGAGCCGGCCGATCCCGAAGAGCGCGCCGTAGACGAGTCCCAGCCCGGCCACCCAGTCCAGCAGCGCGATGCCGAGCCGGTCTTCGGAGCCGCCCGGAACGAGCCGCGCGATCGGGCCCCAGCCGCCGCCGGCCGGCCGCACGCGCTCGTAGAAGCGCGTCAGCGTCGCTTCGGTCTCCGGCTTGGTGACGAACGTGACGACCAGCCATACCACGGTCGTCGCCGCGACCGTGATCAGCAGCCGCTTCGCGGTCGCGTTGGGATCGTCGCCCGCCACGATCCCGCTCAGGTAGCACCAGCTTCCGACGACGGCCGACGCGGCCAGCGCCGAGATCTCGCTCCACGCGTTGATCCGCCACCAGTACCAGCGCAGGATCATCACCAATCCGACGCCCGCAGTGAGCGTGAGCATATAC
This sequence comes from Vulcanimicrobiota bacterium, assembly GCA_963738465.1. Taxonomy (GTDB): domain Bacteria; phylum Vulcanimicrobiota; class Vulcanimicrobiia; order Vulcanimicrobiales; family Vulcanimicrobiaceae; genus Vulcanimicrobium. The sequence goes on along the minus strand of CAVTWP010000005.1, from coordinate 542,193 downwards.
TTCCACGCTTCGCCGACCGAGGTCATGAACAGCGTGAGCACCGCGGCGAGGATCATCGCCACGACGGTCATCCAGCGCGAGACGACGACGTAGTGCGCGTCGCTTGCGCGGCGGTTCACGAACCGCCGGTAGAGATCGTTGGTGAGGTACGACGCGCCGAGGTTCAGCTGCGTTCCGATCGTCGACATGTAGGCGGCCAAGAAGCCGGCCATCATGAGCCCGCGCAGCGCGACCGGCAGATGATCGACCAGCGTCTGCACGTAACCGAGCTCGGGATCGGGCCGGCCGTTCGCGCCGATCACGCCGTGCGGATAGAGCACGAGCGCCGCGAGCGCGACGAGGATCCACGGCCAGGGCCGCAGCGCGTAGTGCGCGACGTTGAAGAACAGCGTCGCGTAGACGGCGTCCTTCTCGCTGCGCGAGGCGAAGATCCGCTGCGCGATGTACGAGCCGCCGCCCGGCTCGGCGCCGGGATAGGACGACGCCCACCAGCTCACGCCGACGAACACCAGGAACGTGGTGAGCGGCATCCAGCTCGCGTCGCCGCCGAACGGCGTGAACGCCAGCACCGAACCGCTGCCGCGCTGCGCGTCGATCGCCGACAAGCCGCGCTCGAGCGCGGCGATCCCGCCGACCGCCGCGACCGCTGCGATCGCCAGGACGACCGCCATCGTCATCTTCACGATGAACTGCAGGAAGTCGGTGACCAGCACCGACCAGAAACCGCCGATCGTGACGTACAGCGCGGTGAGCCCTAAGCATACATAGAGCGCCGGCAACGTCGGCACGTGCAGCGTGAGCGACAGGATCTTCACCATCGCCAGGTTGACCCAGCCCATGATGATCGTGTTGACCAGCACGCCCTGGTAGACGGCGCGCACGCCGCGCAGCGCGGAAGCCGGCGCTCCGCCGTAGCGCAGCTCGATGAACTCGACGTCGGTGAGCACGCCCGAGCGGCGCCACAAGGCGGCGAAGAAGAACACGGTCAGGATTCCGCTGGCCGCCATGTTCCACCACAACCAGTTCCCGGCGATCCCGTTCTGCGCGACGAAGCCCGTCACCGCGAGCGGCGTGTCGACCGCGAACGTCGTGGCGACCATCGACGTGCCGGTGAGCCACCACGGCGCGCTGCGGCCGGACAAGAAGTACTCGCCGATGTTCTTGCCGCTGCCGCGGGCGTACCACAGCCCGATGCCGAGGTTGATCGCGAAGAACACGGCCACGACCGCGATGTCCAACGGGCTCAGCGCCATCTCGCCGCCCCCGTTCGCCCGGCGCCGCGGGTCATCCCGGCGTGTCGCAGTGCAGCGCGGTGTTGGGCCCGCCGAGCGCGCCCGGCGCGTTTTGCTGGCGGCGGCCGTGATCGGTCAGCTCGTCGTACTCGAGCTCTTCGCGCTTGAAGCGCTCGAAGCCGGTGCGTCCGACGTCGTCGGCCTGGGCGCGAAAGGCGAAGACGTCAGGCGCGACGATCGGCGTGCGCGCGGCGTTGAGCGACTCGCGCACGGCTTCGGCCACGCGCACGTGACCGATCTCGTGGTGGAAGATCGCGCGGCGCAGCGCTTCGACGCGTGCACGATCGGCGTCACTCATCTCGGGCCAGCTGATCGACTTCGGCACCAAGACCACGATCTCGCCGAGATCGAAGACGACCGTCCCGGTGTACCGGCCGCCGTTCGCGGACGCCCGCGCGTCGCTGACCTGGAAACGGAAGCCGATCGTCGCCAGTCCCGCCTCCGGCTCGTCGATGACGTCGCGGCAGGAGGACACCCGCACGTCGCGCGCGTCGATTCGAACGTGCAGACGGGCGACGACCGCGTCGTCGCTGCCGCCGGCCACCGCGGTCACGACCAGCGCGGCGAGCAGCGCGATCATGACGGCCGCGGGGCTGCGAGGAGACGGCGCACGCCCTGGTGTAGCGCGCGTGGTGCGCTCGTTCCTCGCGGCGGCTATCTCGGCCGCGCTGTTTTCGTCGGCGGTGCCGGCGTCGGGGGCCGCCGTCGCGCAGCCAGCCGAGGCGCCGGCCGCACCCGCGGCTGCGGCGCTCGTGCCCCAGCCGCGCAGCGTGAAGCCGCTGGCGTGCAAGCACGCCTTCGCGCTCACCGCGCCGCTGCGGTTTCCGCCCCAGACCGATCCCGGCGGCTTCGAGCTGTTGAGCGCGCGCTGGACGGCGCTGGGAATCCCGGCGCCGGTCATCGTCCGAGGCCGGGCGCCGGCGGACGTCGAGTTCGACGAGGACGCCTTCGACACGGTCATCCCGCGCGGCGGATCGCTGCCGCCTCCCGAATACCACTTCGACATCTCGTCGCGGATCGAGGTGCACGAGCGCTACGGCGACCGTTCCGGCGACGGATTCTTCGACGCGCTCGCGACGCTCGCGCAGCTTCCGGAGAGGAACGGAGCGAACTGGGTGCTGCCGTGCGTGCACGTCGACGATGCGCCGGCGATGCGCTGGCGCATCGTCTCCGACGACGTCTCGCGCGGACCGTTTCCGACGATGGACTATGCCAAGGAACGCGTCCGCGGGCTGGCGGCGCTCAAGATCAACGGCTGGTCGCCCTACATGGAGCAAGTCGTCGTCGACCCGCGCTATCCGTTCGTCGCCTGGCCGAGCGGCTGGACGACGGCGCAGCTGCACGAGCTCGCGACGTACGCGCGGCGCTTCCACGTAACCCTGATCCCCGAGCAGCAGACCTTCGCGCACATGCACGAGGTCCTCAAGTGGCAGGCGCTGGCGCCGCTGGGCGAGCTCCCGCACGGCTATCTGATGGCGGAGAGCGATCCGCTGACGTACCGCTATCTCGAACCGCTGCTGCGCAGCGTCGTCGCGGCGGTCAAACCCGTGCCGTTCGTGCACCTCGGCGCCGACGAGCCGGTCGACCTGGGCCGGGGACGCACGCCGCGCACCGCGCAGGTGTTCGCCGACCACGTGATCCACGCGGCGGCGGCGCTGGCCGGCAGCGGCGCGCGGCCGATGATCTGGGACGACGCGATCCAGCAGGATCACGCGATCCTCGGTTTGCTGCCGCGCAACACCGTCGTCGTCAGCTTTCACTACGGCGTCGAGACGACGTACCGGCCGTACATCGACGCGGTCGCCGACGCCGGTCTCGATCAGATGGTCGCGCCGGGCGCATCGAACTGGAACGAAATCTATCCCGACTTGGCCAGCTCGTACGCGAACGTCGCGCGCTTCGTCGGCGAAGCCAAGGGCGCGCACGGCATGCTGGGGATGTTCATGACGGTTTGGCACGACGACGGCGAAACGCTGTTCGAGGCCACCTGGCCGGCCGTCGCCTACGCGGCTGCGACGGCCTGGCAGAGCAAACCCGTCGACGACTCGACGTGGAACTCGACCTTCGCTCGCGCGTTCTTCGGCAGCGACGATTCCGGTTACGGCGGTGACATCAGCGCGCTCGAAGCGATGCCGCGCGCGTTGCGCACGACTCCGTCGGATCCGCCCGATTACGTGTTCTGGCACGACCCGTTCGACCCGGCGCTGCAGGAGCGCGCGAAAACGCTCGATCTCGCCGGCGTTCGCGAGCGCGCCGAGCGAGTGCTGGCCCACCTTTGGTCGCTGCACCCGCCGCTGCACGCCGAAGCGGCCGGCGTCATGAAGCTCGCCGCAATGCGCTACGACCTACTGGCACGGCGGCTGCAGATCGGCCGGGAGGCGCGCGAGGCATACGAGGACGCGCGCGCGCACGCCGAAAAGCCCGACGACCCTAAGGTGTACCGCAGCCTCAACGTCGCGAAGTATCTCTGCTGGGAGCTGCGTGACGGTCTTTCCAACGTCGTCCCGCTCTACGTCGGCGCCTGGCGCTACGAGAGCACCGAACCCGGCGTTCAGCATGTCGTCACGCGCTACCGCCTCGCCGAGGACGACGCGCAGCGCTGCGCCGACCGCATCGACGCCGTCACGCGCGAAGACTACCTGCGCCGCGCCACCGTGCCGGCGTGGGGCGAGGTGATGAGATCGGGTCACTGAGCGGCGTCGCGATCGTCGTCGTCTTCGTCGCGCTGGCTGCGCTGATGATCGCGCGCCGTCTGCCGGCGCTGCTGGCCGTTCCGGCGATGGCGCTGGCCACCGCGGCGCTCGCCGGCGTGCACGGTCTCGGCGCGATCGTGACGCTCGGCGCGGTCAAGCTCGCGCCGGTCTACGCGACGCTGTTTTTCGGCGCGCTGCTCAGCCGCGTCGTCCTGTCGACCGGGATCGCCGAGACGCTCGTCGCCTATGCGGCCGAGTTCGGCGGCGACCGTCCGCTGGTGCTCTCGCTGCTGCTGTGCGCGGTCGTGGCGATCCTGTTCACGACCGTGACGGGCCTCGGGGCGATCATCATGGTCGGGACGATCGTGCTGCCGGTGCTGATGACCGTCGGCGTGCCGCGCGCCACGTCGGCGACGTTGTTTCTGCTCGCGTTCGGTCTGGGCTACGTTCTCAACATCGCGCAGTGGCGGTTCTACAGCTCGGTGTTCGGCGTCGAGCGCGGCGCGTTTCAAAGCTACGCGCTGGTGCTGTTCGCGCTGCAGGCCGTGGCGCTGGTCGCGTTCGCCCTCGTGCGCGCTCGCGCGACGCGCGACTACGCGACCAAAGTCCTGCGCGAGCCTCAGGACGACGGCGAGGAGCCGCGCCGGCGAGTCGGGCCGCTCGCGCTGGTCACCCCGGTGCTGCCGCTGGTGCTGCTGATCGGCTTGGGCTTGGACGCGATCGTCGCATTCGCGATCGCCGCGCTGTACGGCGTCCTGGTGACCGTACCGCGGCGCGCGGTGCAGACGCTGGTCGCGGCGTGGATTCGCGGGATCGAGGATGTCGCACCGGCGACGATCCTCATGATCGGGATCGGGATGCTGCTCGTCGCGGCCCAGACGCCGGAGGTGCAGGCCGCCGTCAGCCCGCTCGTCGCCGCCGTCGCGCCGCGTTCGCCGCTCGCCTACGTCGTGCTGTTCGGTTTGCTCTCGCCGCTCGCGCTGTACCGCGGCCCGCTCAACCCATACGGCGTCGGAATCGGCGTCTACACCGTGCTCGCCACGCTGCACGTCGTGCCGGCCGTCGCGCTGGTCGCCGCGGTGATGGCCGTGGTGCAAGTGCAGAACGTGTGCGATCCGACCAACACCCAGAACGTCTGGGTCGCCAACTTCACCGGCATCGGCGTCGAGCGCATCACGCGGCTCACGCTGCCGTGGCAGGTCGGCGTCGCGACGGCAGGGACGATCGCGGCGGTCGTCGCCGGCGGCGCGCTGTTCGGTGCGGCGCCGTTCGCGATGCACGCCGCGTCGGCGGCGACGATCGCCGAGCCCGGCTTGTTCGCGCCGCCGTCGGCGGCGCATGCGGTGGCGGTCCTCGACGACGGGTCGCCCGACGGCGCGCGCGCGGCGCAGGAAGTCACCGCGGCAGTGGCGCGCGGCTGGTCCGGCTTTCGCGTCGTCAGTGCGCGCGGCGATCCGTCGGCGTCGGATTGCGCCGCCAAGCCGTACGCCGCCGCGCTCAAGCTGACCGTCACGCCATTGGGCAGCGACGGCCGCGACACCGGCCTCGAGCTGCTCGACTGCGCCGGCTGGAGCGTCGAGCAGTGGCACGCACAGGAACCGGTTGGCCAGGCCGCGCTCGACGTGCTGTTTCGGCTGCGCGCCTGGACGCGCGACCATCCGGCGTTGGCCGGCGAGGTGTTCGAGCGCGGCCTCGCGTTCGACCCGAGCGCGCCCAGGCCGACCTACTTCTACGTCTTGTTCAAGCCGAGCGACGGATACATGCGCGCGATCGTCCGGCCGGGCGGTCCGGCCTATGCGGCGGGGCTGCGCACCGGCGACGTGATCGACAAGCTCGACGGCAAGTTTTGGTGGGAGTATGGGACCTACCAAACGGAGTTGCGCGCCTACGACGGCCTACCACACGATTTCGATGTCGAGCGCGGCAAGGTCGGCGGTCCTCCGGGCCACGTCCAGCTCGGCGCCCCGTTCACCGGCTGAAACTTTTCCCGGGGGGTGTTGACTTGTACCAAACGTAATGGTACAACTATTGTACTAGCCCGACTGGTACAAGCCAGACAGACCCCTGGAGCGCAAAAACATGAACCCCAAGACCGTCCGCCCCGTCATTTCGCAGCCCCGTCCGGCGCCCGCCGCGACCCTCGTCCGCACCGTGCCGGATTCCAGCCTGTTCCGCGGCTGGGGCCTCACGCTCTAAAAGCCGTTGCCGGCCTTCTTCTCCGTCGATCCGTACGGCGGCGCGCCGCTGTACCTTCAGCTGTCCGAGCAGATCAAGCGCGCTATCGCCGTCGGTTCGCTCGTCCCCGGCGAGCGCTTGCCGACGGTGAAAGGCCTCGCGCACGAGCTCAAGCTCAATGCCAACACGGTTGCGCGTGTCTATCGAGAATTGGAGCGTGAAGGCGTGATCGCCACCGCCCCCGGCCGCGGCTCGTTCGTGAACGAGAACGGGGCCCTCGACAGCGCCCGCCGAGTCGCGCTCGACGTCGCGACGCGCGCCATGGACGAAGCGGTGCGCGAAGCGCGTTCGCTGGGAGTCAAGCACGAAGACGTGCGCACGATCGCCGACACGTCGATCGGACGCTGGTACCCGGAGGAAGAGAAGTGATCGCGATCAGCGGTCTGACCAAACGCTACAAAGACGTCCTTGCCGTCGACGACGCATCGTTCGAGGTCCCGACCGGCTCGGTCTGCGGACTGCTGGGACGCAACGGCGCGGGCAAGACGACGACCTTCAAGTGCATGATGGGCTTCGCGCGGCCGCAGTCCGGCGAAGTCCGGTTCGACGGGGAGCCGCTGTCGCCCAAGACGTTCGAGAAGCTCGGCTACGCGCCGGAACGTCCGTCGCTCTACGGCTGGATGACGGTGGCAAACCACCTCGAGCTTGCGCGCCGGTCGCAGCCGCGCTACGACGACTCTCGCACGCGCGAGCTGCTGGCGACGTTCCGGCTCGACGGGCGCAAGCGCGTCAAACGTCTCTCGAAGGGTCAGCAGACGGCACTGGGATTGATCCTGGCGCTGTCGGGCAACCCGTCGCTGCTCATCCTCGACGAGCCGGCCAGCGGCCTCGACCCGGTGATGCAGCGGGTCGTGCTCGACATCTTGATCGACGCCGCGACGAGCGGCGCGACGATCATGCTGTCGTCGCACCAAATCGGCCAGATCGATCGCGCTGCCGACCGCGTGGTGATCATGCGCGACGGCAAGGTCGTCGTTTCCGGCGAGATCGACGCGCTGCGCGAAGCGTCGCGCGTCGTCGAGGCCACCTTCGAGTTCGCGATCCCCGACCTCGGTTCGCTGGCCGACGAGATGCGCGTCGAGCGCTCCGGCAAGAGCGTCCGGCTGCACGCCAACGGGCGTGCGGACGCAGTCGCTGCCCGCTGCGGCGCGCTCGGCGCGGTTGGCGTGCGCGTCCTCGACCGCTCGCTCGAAGATCTCTTCCTGGATGCCGTCGGTGACGACGGAGGAACGCTCTGATGCAATATGTCGAGATGCTGCGCGCGCGGCGCTGCCTGACCTGGTACTGCAGCACGCTGTTGGCCGTGTTCGTGGTCACCGCGATCAGCTTCTATTCGGGTCACGCCCAGATCTCGGGCAGCGGCTCGCCGCCTCAGGCGCTGAGCGACCTGATTCGGATATGCGCCTTGGGCGCGATCATCGTGGCGACGTGCATGGCGCCGGGGCTCAACGCGGAGTCGAGCACGCTGGCGATCACCTGGACGCGGCCGGTGCGGCGCGCGACGATCGCTTGGCGCTACATGGCGGTCGACCTCGCAGCGATTTTGTTCGCGGCCGTCTTCATGCTGGCCGTCGTCCTCGCGTTCCTGGCACTGTTCGGCTCGCTCGGGCGGCTCACGTTCGACTCGGCGGTGCCGGCCGCGCTGCTCAACGTCATGGGCGTCGCGCTGATGTGGTACGGGCTGGTGATCGTGGTGACGGCGCGCATGGACGGCCGCGGCAACGTCATCTCGGGACTGAGCTGGCCGGCCTTCATGATGGTCGGCGGCCTGTGGGCGGCGCCGTTTCCGCCGGTACTCCACGGCCTGATCACCGTACTGGATTACTTCAACCCGTTGACCTACTTCAACAACTTCTCGAACGAGCAACATGCCGCGAAGCAAGTCCTCAATCTCGATCCGAACCTGCTTACCCTGATCGCCTGGTGCTTCGTCGTCGTCACCCTCGTGGCGACGGTGCGGCTCTGGTCGACGCGGGAGGTGTGAACGATGACGATCATGGCGACGCACTTCGCTGTCGTGCTCGGTAGCTGGCGCCTGCGGGTGCGCATCGACGTCGACGAACCGCGCGAGAGCGAGCTGTCTGAGACGCCGCCCCCATCGCCGGCGGCAGCTTCCCGGGCGCCCGAAACACTGCGCGTGCCGACCTGGGGCAGCGGCGGATCGGGCTGACGGCGGATCGCGCGCAGCCCCGACGCAGCATCCGGTGAGGGCGTCGGCGAAGGGAGCGACATGATCGCCCCGCATGCCGACGCCCTCATCGCGCACGTTCGCGCCAACCGCGAACGCTACGTCGACGAGCTCAAGGCATGGATCGCCGTGCCGTCGATCTCGGCGCAACCGGATCACGTCGCCGACGTTCGGCGGTCGGCCGAGCACGCCGCCGAGCGCATGCGCCAAGCCGGCTTGACGGCCCAGGTGCTCGAGACCGACGGCAACCCGGTCGCGTACGGCGCGTGGCTCGGCGCGAAAGGCGCGCCGACCGTGCTCATCTACGGCCATCACGACGTGCAGCCCGTCGATCCGCTCGAGCTGTGGACGTCGCCGCCGTTCGAGGCCGCGGTGCGCGACCGCAAGCTGTTCGGGCGCGGGGCGGCCGACGACAAGGGCCAGTGTCTGATGCACCTCGCTGCAATCGAAGCGCACCTCACCGTCAACGGCAAGCTGCCGATCAACGTCAAGGTCGCGATCGAGGGCGAGGAAGAGATCGGCTCGCCGAGCTTCGAGGCGTTCCTGGCGCGCGAGAGCGAGCGGCTGGCTTGCGACGTGGTCGTCGTCTCCGACACGGCCGTCTTCGCCGAAGACGTTCCGTCGCTCACCACCTCGCTGCGCGGCTTGGTGCACTGGGAGATCACCGTGCACGGACCGACCAGCGACCTGCACTCGGGTTACTACGGCGGGATCGTGAAGAACCCGCTCGAAGCGCTCGCGCAGATTCTCGCGGCGCTCAAGGACGCGCACGGCCGCGTCGCCGTCCCGGGCTTCTACGAAGGCGTGCGCGAGCTGTCACCGCACGAGCGGGCCGAGATCGCCGCGCTGCCGTTCGATCCGGCCCGCGAGGCGCACGGACTCGGCGTTCCCGAGCTGGCCGGCGAAGCGTCACGGCTGCCGCTGGAACGCATGTGGTTCCGGCCGACGCTCGAGCTCAACGGGATCTACGGCGGCTACCAAGGTGCGGGCGCGAAGACGATCATCCCGTCGTTCGCCCGGGCCAAAGTGTCGGCCCGGCTCGTGGCGCACCAGGATCCCGAGCAGGTGAAGCACGCGGTGACGACGTTCGTGCAGCGCGTCGCGCCCAAAGGCGTGCGTGTCGAGGTCGAGTCGCACGGCGACGTGCGCGCGGTCGAGACCTCGCGCGACCATCCGGCGGTCGCGGCGGCGGCGCGCGCGATGGAGCTGGGCTTCGGCAAGGCGCCGGTCTTCATCGGAACCGGCGGAACGATCGGCCCGGTCTCGTCGTTCGACCGCATCCTGCACCTGCCGCAGGTGCTGATCGGCGTCGGTCTGCCCGACGACGCGATCCATGCGCCCAACGAGAAGTTCGACCTGGCGCAGTTCTACGGCGGGATCGAGACGATGACGTATCTCTACGACGAGCTGGCGGACGCGCTGGCATGAGCCACACCGAACGCTTCTCCGAGCGCGCGTCCGACTACGCCGCGGGGCGGCCGTCGTATCCCGACGCGGCGATCGACGCGCTCTTCGACGGGCTGGGCGATCCGCGTGACGTCGTCGTCGCCGATCTGGGCGCCGGAACCGGCATCTCGTCGCGGCTGCTCGCCGCGCGCGGCGCGCACGTCATCGCGATCGAGCCGAACGAACGCGATGCGCGCCGCCGCCGGACCCGATCCGAACGTCGAGTGGCGGGCCGGCACCGCCGAGGCCACCGGAATCGAAGAGGCCGGCGTCGACCTCGTCACCGCATTTCAGGCGTTTCACTGGTTCGATCACGCGAAAGCGCTCGACGAGATCGTGCGCATCCTGCGCCCGGGCGGCCGCGCCGCCGTCGTCTACAACGAGCGCGACGAGAGCGATCCGTTCACCGCCGCATACGGCGGGCTCGTGCGCAAGTACCAAACCGACCAGACCGAGCGCCGGCGCGCCGACGGGCTGGCCGCGTTCGAAGCGTTCGAAGGCTGGGTCGTCAAACGCCGCGTCGAGCTGCGCAACGGCCAGTCGCTCGACGCCGCCGGCGTCCTGGCGCGCGCGCGCAGCACCTCGTATCTGCCCGCCTCCGGTCCCGCCGCCGGCGAGCTGCACGCCGCGATCGAAGCGCTCTTCGCGCAGCACGCGCAGCGCGGTCGCGTCACGATGGCGCTGAGCACGATCGTCGTCACCGGCGACGTCGGCGCCGGCTAGTCATGGCAATGACGCCGCAGCGTCCGCGCTATCCCGATGAGGTGAACTCGATGAGTGATATGGCACTCCTTGAAGTGTTGCGACGCCGGTTTAGCGTCGACGAGTATAACAAGATGGCGGAGGTGGGCATTTTCGCGGCCGACGAGCGGATCGAGCTCATACGGAATATTGGATCGTCGACGTTCGTCGCAGCGTCGTGATCGTGCACCGCGGACCAAACGGGGGAGCCTATGATTCTGCACGAACGTTTCGGCGAGGTTCGAACGTTTGGTTCGCAGCGTTTGCGGACGAGACGTTCACCGTCGACGAACTGATCGGTTGACGGCGGCTGCGGGCGCCGCGGCCGGCAAGGGGTGGCTGCGGATCGGAATCGACGTCGGCGGGACGTTCACCGACGTCGTCGCGGTCGATGCGTGCACGCGTGAGATGATCGCTTCGGTGAAGGTGCCGACGACGCACGACCATCCCGACGGCGTGGCCAGCGGGATCGTCGCCGGGCTCGAGCGGCTGCTGGGCGACCACGCGATCGATCCCGGCGCGATCGCGTTCATCGCGCACTCGACCACGCAGGCGACCAATGCGCTGCTCGAAGGCGACGTCTCTAGGGTCGGCGTCGTTACGCTGGGCGGGCCGCTGGCGCGCGCCTTCGCGCGGTTCGCGCCGTTCGCGCTGGCCGACGGGATACGCTTCGCGCCGAGCTGGTTCGACGGCCGCGACCCGGCCGTGCTCGAGGCGCTGCGCGCGGCCGGCGTCGAATCGGTCGCGGTCAGCGAGCCGTTCGCGGTCGATCGCCCGCGCCGCGAGGCCGCGCTAGTCGGGGCGGCGCGCGCATCGGGCCTGGCCGCGACCAGCGGCGCCGAGGTATCGACGCAGTACGGCTTGCGCGCGCGCACGCGCACGGCGGCGCTCAATGCGGCGATCCTGCCGCGCATGCTGCGCACCGCGCGGGTCACGGCGCGCGCCGTCGCCGGCGCGCGCATCCCCGCGCCGCTGATGATCATGCGCAGCGACGGCGGCGTGATGGATGTCGCCGAGGTCGAGCGCCGGCCGATCCTCACCATGTTGTCGGGCCCGGCGGCCGGGATCGCCGGCGCGCTGTTCCACGAAAACGTCACCGACGGAATCTTCGTCGAGGTAGGCGGGACGAGCGCCGACTGCTCGGTGATCCGGCGCGGTCAGCCCCAGATGCGGCCGGCGCTCATCGGCGGGCATCGCACGCTCCTGCGCACGCTCGACGTGCGCACGATCGCGGTCGCCGGCGGCTCGCTGGCCCGCATCGCGAACCAACGCGTCGCCGACGTCGGTCCGCGCTCGGCGCACATCGCCGGCTACCGGTACGCCGCGTTCACGGATCGGGCCGTCATGACGGGCGCGCGGGCCGATCTGTCGGCCGGCGTCGCCGGACTCATCGCCGCCGATGGACGACGCATCGCGATCACGCCGACCTGCGCGGCCAACGTGCTCGGTGTCGTGCCGCCCGGCGCATTCGCCGCGGGCGATGCCGTCGCGGCGCGGCTAGCCTGCGAACGGGTCGGCGCCGCGCTCGGGCTCGAGGCCGACGAGCTGGCCCGCGCGATCCTCGAGCGCGCGACCGAACGGCTGCGCGCGACGCTCGACCGGCTCATCGCCGATTACGCGCTCGACCGTGCGACGGTGGTGCTGGTCGGCGGCGGCGGCGGCGCGGCGGCCCTCGTCCCGTTCGCGGCGCAGCGGCTCGGCTTCGACCACCGCATCGCACGCGACGCGCAGGTGATCTCGCCGCTCGGGGTCGCGCTGGCGCTGGTGCGCGACGTCGTCGAACGCACGATCGTCGACCCGTCGGCCGCCGATCTCGCGCGCATCCGGCGCGAGGCGATCGATGCGGCAGTCGCGTCGGGCGCCGCGCCCGACCGCGTCGAGGTGGTCATGGAAGTCGACACCGCGCGCAACCGCGTGCGCGCGACCGCTTCGGGAGCGACCGCGCTCGTCGAAGGCGCGCAGCAAACCGCGGTCGCGAGCGAAGCGCAGCAGCTCGCCGCCGCGGCCACGCAGCTGCGCGCGACCCCCGGCGACGCGCGCATTGTCGCGCATACCGGCGCCCTGCTCGTCGCCGCGTCGGAGCGGGAGACTGCGGTCGTCGATGAGCGCGGCGTCGTGCGGCTCGTGCTGCCGCGCGCGTTCGCCTATCCGGTGCGCGCCGGTGCGGTCGAACGCGCCCTCGCCAAAGCGCTCGACGCGCACACGACGTTCGGTGACGTCGGCCGCAGCTTGCCCGACGTATTCTTGCTGCGCGGCAGCCGGATCGCCGAGTTCGCCGGCATGGCCGAAGCCGCGCAGATCGCCGGCCTCATCGGCGAAGAGCTCGCCGGCGTCGACGGCGACGAGCCAATCGTGTTTCTAGCCGTTCCGAAGCGCGCGTGATGTAAGGTTCAGGAGATCTCGACTGGTGAGGGGGCGGGTGACTCATTCGCCGGCTCTATCCCGGTAGCAATCACGCGGTTCGAGAAGAGCGGAATCTGCGCGATATGTGCTTCGATCGTGTCGGCGAACCGTCTCGGTAAGAGCCCCGCATCATTCAAATACGGTAGCTCGGTGCGAACGCGGTCAACCATCTCGCGTGCAGCACCGAGCACGACACCGCGCGGGACGGCGGCGCGCCGCGCAAATCGCTCGAGGCGGTCCTCGGAGACATCCCGCCATTCCTTAGTTCGCGCAATCGTTAAAGCGAGCCTGTCATCGGGGATATAAGCGATCGTCGAAACGTAGTCGTAGGCGGGCGCTAGTCTTGGCGTTCGGCCGTCCGGATAGATGACGCTCCAATTCTTTAGATGCATATCGGCGTTGCCAATTGCCATTGAAAAAACGAGTCGTCGAACGAATTCTGCGGTTTCGTCCTGCCCCATTTTCTGCCAGATGCCGCTAAGCATGTTTCCATAGCTGACATACTTGTACTTATCGGCGGGATACTGGCGAAAGATCTGCGCGAAATCCTCGATATGAATTCGGCGATCACCGTCGCGATCGAATCGCTCGATATACATCGCTTTGCCGAGATCAGTTCGTACCTCGGGTGGCATGTTGGAGATGTCAGCGGAATCGATGAGGCCGATTTCGGGGACGTCAATGCCTACACGTCGGGCAAAGGTTAACATTGTGTACTCGTTCTGTGGAACGAGCGGATACGTCGAGGAGGGTAGCTTTGCAATCCATGTACCGCCGCGGCCATGGACCGGAATTGTCAGACTACCTTCCGATTCGCGAATTGCGCTGAACTTCAACTGAACGCCGGCCAGGAAGAATTTTAGGACACTTGGGTCAGCTTCGACCTGTTGGCCAATGACATCGTCATCGTCATCGTCGGCAGGAGGCATCGCGTTACCACTGGGATGGCGCGCAACGAGAGCCCCGGGAAGATCTTCACCGAGCAGCCAGAGGAGTGGAAAGTCTCGAGTCGGATTGACATGCGCGCGCTGCGCTAAGTATTTCCGCAGGTGCCCTTCGGGCAAAAGATTTGCGAAGAAAGGAAGCAGTTTGACCTGCGGAGGGCGCCCGGGTTCCAAAAGGTCCTGATCTGCGTCGAGAAATCCAAGACTGACAACCGGTCGGTTCTGATCCGTAACGTATGTTTGATCAAAAACGAACGCATTATGATCGCTGCCGAGATTCGTTATCGTCCCGACGCGGCGGTCATTGATGAAGATGTCCAGAGCGTGTTGCATTAGTCGGGCTTCGCGAAGAACAGCGGCTTTTTATCGGTCGAAGGATCTCGGCGCGCCATGGAATTCACCGTATTTACAAGTTCAGTCGGAATAATGAGGACCTCGGCCGACAAAGCGCGCGCTACATCTTGGACCGTGGTAAGGCGTGGATCGATTTTGCCTTGCTCGATCTCTGGAATAGTGCGTTTGAGACATACCGGCTCGCTTGGCTACCTCGGACTGGGTCAGTCCTAGGGTCCGACGACGTTCTGCGAGTGAAGATAATATAGTATCTATCACCTGGAGATTATATACTTAAATACCTTGAAAAGCAAGCATGCATTTTATATATAAAAGTACATAAGAGTAGGGTGATATATACGTTACGGCCTATTTTTTTCGTATTCTTGGCCTGCCTGGCTCCCCCTCGGGCGGTGGAACGGGATGTGCGCAGCGAAGTGTCAACCGATGCGCGAGTACGACGTGCTGGTGGTCGGCGGCGGGAATGCGGGCTGCGCGGCCGCACTGGCCGCGGCGCGCAACGGGGCGCGGGTCCTGCTGGTCGAGCGCTACGGCTTCTTGGGCGGAACCGCGACGGCGTCGATGGTCGGCCCGTGGATGACCTTCCACTCGGGCGACGACCGGATCGTCGGCGGGATCGCCCAAGAAATGGTCGAGCGGCTCGTCGCGCGCGGCGGCTCGCCCGGGCACCTGCACGACGCCTCGGACTACGTCCCGACGATCACGCCGTTCGATCCGGAGATCGCACAAGGCGCTGCTGTTCGAGATGATGGCCGAGAACAGCGTGCGGCTGTTGCTGCATGCCTGGTTTCTTGACGCGTCGGTCGTCGACGGACAATCGCGGCGTCGCGTTTCGCCACCGTCGGGGGAATCGTCGAGGTGCGGGCGCGGCGCACGATCGACGCCACCGCCGACGCGTACGTCGCCGCGAGCGCCGGCGTTCCGACCCAGCAGGGCGACGCGCGCGGCCGCGTGCAGCCCGCGTCGCTGATGTTCCGCCTCTCGCACGTCGACTTGGCGGCGCTCTCGGCGTACGTGCGCCAACAGCCCGAACAGATGCGCAGCTCGCTCAAGACGCACGAGCGCACGCCCGAATCTTTGACCGCCGTCGCCGGCCTGTACGAGCTGTGGGACACGGCGCGGGCGCGCGGCGACGTGGACGTGCCGCGCGAGCTCGTCTCGTTCTTCGCCACACCGTACGCCGACGAGGTGACGGTGAACATGTCGCGCGTGATCGAGGTCGACCCGCTCGATCCCGACGACCTCACCCGCGCCGAAGTGGAGGCCCGCGGGCAGGTGATGCAGCTGCTGGCGTTCTTCCGCCGCGACGTGCCGGGTTTCGCGCAGGCGCGCATCGCCGCGACCGCGACGCAGATCGGCGTGCGCGAGTCGCGCCGCATCGTCGGCGAGTACACGCTGACCGCCGAGGACGTGCTCGCCGCGCGCGCATTCCACGACGCGGTCGCGCGCAGCGCGTATCCGATCGACATCCACAATCCCGGCGGCAGCGGCACGTCGACGCAGCGGCTGCCGCCCGGCGCTCGTACGAGATCCCGTACCGCTGCCTCGTGCCGCGTACTGAGTCGACGACCTGCTGGTCGCCGGGCGCTGCATCTCGACGACGCACGAGGCGCTCGCGTCGACGCGGCTTGACGCCGACCGTCATGACGCTCGGACAAGCTGCCGGCACCGCGGCGGCGCTCTCGCTGCGCGAGCGCGTCACGCCGCGGACGCTCGATACCGCGCTGCTGCGCGAGCGCCTGATCCGCGACGGCGTCGACCTGCGCCGAACCGAAACGAGCGCCTCCTGAACGCAGCGCCGGACGTGCGCGCGCTCGCGGCGGCGTACGGTCTGCGGGTCGCGTCTGGCCGATCTCGGCGATTGGTCTCCGGCGCGGCTGATCGCCGAATACGATCCGCGCGGCCCGGCGATTCGCGTCGACCGCGCGCGACGCTCGCGCGCATCGACGTCGACCACGCGATCGCCCACGAGCTGTACCATCATCGCGAAGCGATCGGCGAGATCGCACGGCTGCCGCGGCGCCAGAACCGCGAGCGCGCCGCCGACGCGTTCGCCGACGCGCTTACCGGCGTGCGCTGATGCGGTTGGTCGCGGGCATCGACGCCGGGCAGACGTCGACGACCGCCGTCGTGATCGACGAAGGCGGCACGCTGCGCGGACGCGGCAGCGCCGGCCCGGCCGATCACGTCGACGAGCCGGTCGGTTCGCGCAAGTGCGCCGATGCGTGCACGACGGCGCTGATGCGCGCGCTCGAGGCGGCCGAGCTGCCGCGCGCCTCCGTCTTCGAGTCCGTGCACGTCGGGTTGTCCGGCTACGACGAGCAGTTCGACGGACACCGGCCGGCCTTCACCGCACGCGTCACGCGGCTGCAGCACGACGCGCCGATCGCGCTGGCCGGGGCGGTGCAGGCGCGGCCGGCGATCGTCGTCATCGCCGGTACGGGCTCCGTCGCGTATGGTGAGATCGCCGACGGGACGTCGGTTCGCGTCGGCGGCTGGGGCTATCTGTTCGGTGACGAAGGCAGCGCCTTCGCGATCGCGCGCGACGCGCTCGCCGGCGCGATGGCCGAAGACGACCGCGCGCTGCGCAGCCCGCTGGGCGACGCCGCGCTGGCGTACTTCGACCGCGGCGACTTGCGCGAGCTCGCGACGGCGGCGCTGCTGGGACGGATCCCGCGCAGCGAGCTGGCCTCGTTCGCCCGCGTCGTGCTCGACGCCGCGCGGCTGGGCGATCCCGGCGCGTCGGCGATTGTCGCCGAAGCCGCGTCCGCGCTGGCGGCGCTGGCGACCGTCGCGATCGCGCGCTTGAACTGCAGCGAGAGCCCGATCCCGGTCGCTTTCGCGGGCGGTGCGTTCCTCAACGAAGGCTTCATGGCGCGAACGCGCGAGCGCCTCGGAGTCCTGGCGCCCAACGCGCTGGCGGTGACGCCCCGCTACGAGCCGGCGATCGGTGCGGCGCTGCTCGCCTTTCGCGACGGCGAGCTGCCCGTTCCTGAGCGCATCGTCGAACGATGACGGCACACCGCAACGCGGACCGCGCCGCGCTGCTCGACGCGCTGAGCGGCGGGCTGATCGTCTCGGTCCAAGCAGAGGCCGGATCACCCCTCGGCGGACTCGAAACGATCGTGCTGCTGGCGCGGACGGCCGTCGACAACGGTGCGGTCGGCCTGCGGATCGAAGGACTCTCCCGCATCGCCGCGGTGCGCCGCGCGACGAGCGTCCCGCTGATCGGGATCGTGAAGCGCGCCTACCCGGGCTTCGAACCGTACATCACGCCCAGCGAGCGCGAGATCGCCGAAGCGGCGGCGGCCGGGGCGTCGATCGTCGCGTTCGATGCGACCGGGCGTCCGCGGCCCGATGGACGCGACGTCGCCGGCGTCGTGACAGCGATTCACGCGCGCGGCGCGCTCGCAATGGCGGACTGCGCGACCGCCGCCGACGCCGAGCGCGCTGGCCGCGCGGGCGCCGACATCGTGGCGACGACGCTGTGCGGCTACACCGAAGCGACGCGCGGCACGCCGCTGCCTGCGTTCGACGTCGTGCGCGCGTGCGCGGCGAGCGGGGCGTTTGCGGTCTGCGAGGGCGGCGTCGCTTCGCCCGCCGATCTGAGCGCCGCGTTCGCCGCCGGCGCGGCGGCCGTGGTGGTCGGCACGGCGATCACCAACCTCGACCAGCAGGTGCGCCGCTTCGCCGGCGCCGCGCCGCGCGCGAGGTAGCCCGCCGAGCCGGTCGGAACACATGACCGTACCGAACGTGATGATGTCGAACGCCAAACCGCACGGCATGGGCTCGACCGCGATGCTCAGCCGCCCGAAGAACCCCTTGTCGATGATCGTCGTGGTGTCGCTCGCGCTGCTGTTCGCGGGACCGGCGAGCGCGGCGCCGCGGCTGCACGGTATCGTCCTGGCGGTGACGCCCAAGACCGGTGAGGCGATCGTTCGCCACGACGCGTTCGGCTCGATGCCGGCGATGACGATGCCGTTTCGCATCGTTCCCCGCGAGCGAGCCGCGCAATTGCAGCCCGGCGCCTCGATCGACGCCGACGTCGACACCAAGACCGAGCCGTGGACGCTGCGCAACGTGACCAGCACCAGCGCTCAATCGCTCACTAGCGAAGGCGTGCCGCTGCGGCGGGTGACCCCGCTCAAGCTGGGCGACGCGGTCCCCGACACGCCGTTCGTCGACCAGACCGGCAAGCCGTTTCGCTTCTCCCAGCTGCGCGGTAAGAACGCCGTGCTGTCGTTCATCTACACGCGCTGTCAGGATGCGCGGATGTGCCCGCTGATCAGCGCGAAGTTCCGGCAGATCCAGCAACGAGCCGGGGCGCGGCCGCTGCACCTCGTCGAGGTGACGCTCGATCCCACCTACGACCGGCCGCCGGTGCTGGCGCGCTACGGTCGCACGTTCGGCGCCGATCCCAAGCGCTGGAGCCTCGTCGTCGGCGACGCCGAGCCGACGATGAACTTCGCCGCGCAGTTCGGCATTGCGGCATTCCCCGATCCCAAGAGCGGGATCATCCACTCGGAGAACACCGTCATCGTCGGGCCCGACGGCCGCATTCGCCGCATGGTGAGCGACGCGACGTGGCTGCCGGACGAGATCGTCGCCGAAATCGACGCCGAGAACGGGTTGGCGAACAATCCGCTGCAGCGCTTGAACCTCTGGCTGTCGGCGCAGGCCATCGCGTTGTTCGGCAGCAGCGTGGCCGGCTTCTCCGGACTCGCCGACCTCGCCGTGGCGATCGTCGTCCTCGGCGCGCTGGCCTATCTCGCGTACCGTCTGGTGCGCAAGCTCTTCGTCCCGAGCAGGTAGCGTCTACTGGAGCTGAGAGCCGGCGATCTTGTTGTCGCGGGTGAGAACGATGCTCCAGATGTGCGGCACGCCATCGAGTCGGATCCAGTAGTGATAGACAACGCCGCCGGGAACGCTCTGCGACCCCTGATAGATCCAATCGGTCGGCGCGCCTAGCGGCGCGAGTCCGGTTTTGACCTGGGCGAGGAACTGCGGCGTGAGACGTTGCGCGAACGGAGCGTCGACCTGCGAGAGATCGACCGTCCCGGTCTGCAAGCGCTGCCACCAGTCTTTGGCCCGAGCGGTAACTGCCGCGTTCTCACCCGCCGCCGGTGCCGGCGGTGCGCCCGCGGCGATGGCCGAAGCGGCGTTCGGATCGTACGCCGCCAGCACGCGCCCGACGATCTGCTCCGGGACGCCGTCGAAGCCCGCGCCGTTGCTGAGCACGATCACGGCGAGCTTGTCGTCGGGGAAGACGGCGTTGAAGCAATACCCGCCCGCTCCCGGCGCCAGACCGTTGTGCCACACTTCGCGATGCCCGGCCAGCGTGCTCGGAACGAAGCCCATCGCGTACGGTACGGGAGCGCCCGTCGCGAGCTTCCCGGCGGTCCACAGCTCGCGCATCGAGACCGCGTCGAGCAGCGTGCCGCGCATCAGCGCGACGTCCCAAGCGGCAACGTCGACGGCGTTGGAGACGACCGCGCCCGCGCCGCTGAACAGATCGAGGCTGATCGGTGACTGCGCTTCGAACGGCGCTCGGCCCGCATACGCCTTCGCCAGCCCGGGTTGGCCTTGCGCCGCGTAACCGTAGCCGGACGCGTTCATCTTGAGCGGATCGAAGACGTTGCGCCGCAGGAACGCCGCCTCGTCGAGGCCGGCGGCCTTGCCGATGACCGCCGCGAGCAGCGC
Organism: Vulcanimicrobiota bacterium; assembly: GCA_963738465.1. GTDB lineage: Bacteria > Vulcanimicrobiota > Vulcanimicrobiia > Vulcanimicrobiales > Vulcanimicrobiaceae > Vulcanimicrobium. Next base: position 522,197 of record CAVTWP010000005.1, on the reverse strand, counting down.
ATAGTTCGCGTTGCTGTACTCCCATTGCGCGCCGGGCGCGAAGTCGGGGTTGTCGGTCGCCAAGATCGCGACCACGGCGTCGACCGCGATCGGTCCCTGCGTCGGCCACGGGTGCTCGGTGAGCAGCGGATAATCGTGCAGCCCCGAGGTTTGGTTGAGCAGCATGCGCAGCGTGATCGCGCGCGCGTTCGGGAACGCGCTCAGATACTTCGACAACGGGTCGTCGAGGCCGAGCGCGCCGCGTTGCGCGAGCAGGAGGATCGATGCCGCGGTGAACTGCTTGGTCATCGAGCCGATCGCGAAGCGCGTCTGCGCCTGCACCGGGACCTTGCGCTCGACGTCCGCCAGCCCGAAACCGCGCGCGAACACGACAGTGCCGCCGTGCACGACGGCGAACGAGAAGCCGGGCGCCTTCTGCGTCGCCAGCGCGTCGGTGCCGATGCGCTCGAACGTCGCGGCCGCCGGCTCCGCCGCGCGGCTCACGCGGGCTCCCGCGGCGAAGGTGCAGAGCGCGAGAGCGCATGCGAGCGCGCGCCGCGGAAGGCGACGGCCAACCATCGGTTTCCTATGCAGTCGTCAGCAGCCCGACGTCGCCGCGATGCTGTGGTCGGCGGCGGAGCCTTCGTCGAACTGCACGCCCAGGATGTCGGCGTCGATATCGTCGCCGATGTGCTTGAACTGCCGGTTATAGCTCTCCGGTACGCCGGCGAGAATCGACGGCTGACTGCCCATCTGCGTTTGTCCGCTCGGCGGCGCGGGGTTATCTTTCGCCATCAGCTCGTGGGCCTCGGCCGAATCCTCCCGGCCACGCATGATCGTCACGTCGCGCATGAACTCGACCGCCGCTTTCTTTTGGCGGTACAGCGCGCCGCCGAGCGCGTCGGCGAAGGCCTTGAGCTCGGCTTTGCGTTGCGGGTCGCTGGCGGCGGCGGCGTACTCGCGCAGCTTCTTGATCTCGACGTCGCCCGATGACGACGCGACGCGAATCACCTCGGCCTGCTTCATCAGCCCTTCGATGGTGTTGAAGCGCTGCAGCGAGTTCAGCTTGTCGAAGTCGGTGTTGTGCGCGTTGTTCGAGATGATCGCGAGCGTGCGATCGTTGTCGAGCGCCTGGGTGATCGCGCCGTTCGCGTGGGCGACGATCGGCACGCAGGCCGGGAGTGCGCGAACGCGTCCGATCTCGGTGAGCGGGGTGGGGCGAGGTGCGCTGCTGGCCGCGGGGCCGGGATCGGTCGCGAGCGCGAAGACCATCGGCAAGAGGATCAGCATGAGGTCGTGCGACTTCCGTCGGAGGCGCGGGGTATCCTCGGTACAAACTGTCGAACGACCGACGCCGATGCGGCGCGTCCTCGCCGCCCTCGTGATGGCCGCCGTGCTGGCCGGCTGCCGCGAGGTGCGGGTCAATCAGCAACGGTCCGGGACGACCCCGGGCACGGGCGGCCGGGAAGTCGTCGTGGTTCGCGACCGGCGGGCCCTCGAAGCTCTGGGCGTCCCCGGACCGGTCGACTTCCGCCATGAGTTCGCGGTCGTGCTGCTGATGGGCCCGCACAGGGAGACCGGCTGGAGCCAAATCGTCGAGTCGATCCGCGCCAATACCGACCGCGTGCGGATCGTCGCGTTCGAGCGCGGGGCGCTCGACGGCGGCGAGCCGGCGCAGCGCGAGTACCGTACGTACACGATCTGGATCGTGCCGAACGCCGCTTACCGCGCCGGTGCCAAGGTCGAGGTCGTCTCACCGTCGGGCGAGTCCATCGCCTCGACGATGTTGCGATGATGCGGTATTCGGCCGGCGGCCGGAGCGGACCGACGCTCGGTCGCTCACGCATTCGGAGGCAGACCCCGTCCCCGGCAGATCGATCCGTCGCTCTCGTACGTTCCGCTTACGGTGACCCGCTCCCCAAGAAAATCGTCGATGGTGTCGATATTCAGTCGGTAGGCATGCAGAGCTCGACACGAGAGGACGACGTCGGCCGGCCGGCGGCGAGCGCCGGTCCCGGTTTGCACGCGCTCGGATCGGTCGGAACCCGGCTATGACCGCCGTCGATACGCTCGAACGCTTCGATGCGACGATCGCCCGGCTAGGCGTCGTGCTGAGTCCGGACGATTCACCGGCCGAGGTCGAGGGCGTGCTCAATCCGGCCAGCGCGGTGGCGCGCGACGGCACGCTACTGCTCTATCCGCGGGCGGTCGCGGCCGGGAACGTGTCGCGCTTGGAGCTGTGCCGCGGCGTGCGCAGCGGCGACGACGTCCGCTTCGAACGATTGGGATTCGCGCTCGAACCGAGCGCGCCGTACGAGATCCGCAGCTTACCGGGCGGGATGGGCTGCGAGGATCCGCGCGTGACTTTCGTCCCCGTGCTCGACCGTTACCTGATGGCGTACACGGCGTTCGGGCCGGACGGTCCGCGCATCGCGGTGGCGCAGTCCTCCGACGGCTACCGCTGGGAACGGCTGGGTGTGATGTCGTTCGCCGCCGGGCTGCAGCAGGGCGACGACAAGGACGGCGTGTTCTTTCCCGAGCCGGTGCTGTCGCCCAACGGTGTCCGGTCGCTGGCGCTCTACCATCGCCCGATGTTGCGGCTTTCCACGATGGACGGCCGCGGCGCCGTCTCGACGCTGCTGGCGCTGCCGCCGCAGGAGCGCGAGTGCACGCGCATCGGCTACGTGCCGCTCGATGCCGTGCAGCGCGACATCAACGCGTTGCTGCAGGTGACCGAAAGCGTGCTGGTGCTCGTTCCCGACGACCCGTGGTGCAGCATCAAGACCGGCGCGGGAACGCCGCCGGTGCGCATTGCCGAGGGCTGGTTCTCGCTCTTCCACGGCGTCGACGCGCACGAGATCGCGCCCGGCAAGTACGCCATGCGGTACAGCGCCGGCTTCGTCGTGCACGACATCGAACGCCCGCACGTCGTGCGGTACCGGTCGCCGGAGCCGGTCATGGTGCCCGAAGGGATCGACGAGACGCACGGCATCGTGAACAACGTCGTGTTTCCGACCGCGATCTGCGAGCTGCGCGAGCGCTCGTACGACATCTACTACGGCATGGCCGACGCGCGGATCGGACGCGCGCGCGTGGAGCTCGCCGCGCCGAACGGTGCCGTCGAGGAGCCGGCCGCATAGGCGGGATGTGGCGGTTCTACGCCGTCGCGACCGTGATCGTGTTCGCGATCGGCACCATCGCGTTCGCGCACCGCATCGCGACCACCGGCTGGAAGCTGCATCCCGACACCAAGGTCACGCGTCCGACCGCGTACGGCAACGGCAATTCGGGTTTCGACATGACGCCCGCGCCGTCGTTCGTCGGGCAGGGCAGCTGGGTGCTCAGCGCGCTGCCGTCGTGCTTCACCCAGCAATCCGCGAAGGAGGGTCCGACGCCGCTGCTCGCGCGCGACATCCCGCCGCAGCGCTCGCGGATCGTACCGGGTACGACGCTGCGCCGCGGCAACTGCACGGTCGACGTTCGCGACGACGACATTTTGGTGACGCGCGGCCGCGACCGCCTGCGCGTCCCACCCGACGCGCAGCTCTACGCGACCCCGCCGGGCCTCACGCTGGTCTACCGGCGCGGCGACTACACCGAGATTCGCGTCTACTGATCGTCCCGCCGCCCAGCCGCGCCGCGAACGTTGGCCGCAAGTCTCGCCCAGGATAATGTCGAACGGGCCGATTCGATGGAGATCCGGGAGGAAGTCGCCAAGCGGCGCACGTTTGCGATCATCTCGCACCCCGACGCCGGCAAGACGACCCTCACCGAGAAGCTCCTGCTGTACGGCGGGGCGATCGTGACGGCCGGCCAGGTCGCGGCGCGGCGGCGCGCGCGCGCGGCGACCTCGGACTGGATGGAGCTCGAGCGCGAGCGCGGGATCTCGATCACGTCGACGGTGCTGCAGTTTCCGTACGACGGCCATACGATGAATCTGCTCGACACGCCGGGCCATCAGGACTTCGGCGAGGACACGTACCGCACGCTGCTCGCCGCGGACTCGGCCGTGATGCTGATCGACGCCGCCCGCGGGGTCGAGCCGCAGACCAAGAAGCTGTTCGCGATCTGCCGGGCGCGGCGGATCCCGCTATTCACCTTCATCAACAAGATGGACCGGCCGTCGCGCGAACCGCTCGAGCTGCTCGACGAGCTCGAGCACGTGCTGGGGATCGGCGCGTATCCGATGAACTGGCCGCTGGGCAACGGCGAGACGTTCCGCGGCGTGTACGACCGCAACAGCGCCGAGGTGCACGTGTTCGAGCGCACGCAGCACGGGTCCAAGCGCGCGCCGGTCACGGCCGGCGACCCGCGCGATCCGAAGATCGCGGCGCTCGTCGACGACCGGACCTATCACGAGTTTCTCGATCAGCTCGAGCTGCTCGAGGGCGCGGGTGCCGCTTTCGATCGCGGCGCGATGCTGCGCGGCGACGTCTCGCCGGTGTTCTTCGGCAGCGCGGTGACGAACTTCGGCGTCGAGCTCTTCCTCGACGCGTTCGTGCGGCTCGGCCCGCCGCCGGCGCCGCGCGTCGATGCGGGAAAGCACGTCGTCGAGCCGACCGATTCACGGTTCTCCGGCTTCGTCTTCAAGATCCAGGCCAACATGGATCCCCGCCATCGCGACCGGGTCGCGTTTCTGCGCGTCTGCAGCGGAACGTTCGAGCGCGACATGACGGTGCGCAACATGCGCACCGGCAAGGACGTGCGCCTGACCCGCGCTATGCGGCTGTTCGCCGCCGAGCGCGAGTCGGTCGACGTCGCGTTCGCGGGTGACGTCGTCGGCCTGGCCAATCCCGGCGTGTTCGCGATCGGCGATACGCTGGCCGAAGGACAAGGGGTGCAGTTCGACCCGATCCCGGCGTTCGAGCCGGAACATTTCGCGCTGGTGCGCAGTACCGACACGGCGAGCTACAAATCGTTTCAAAAAGGGATCGCGCAGCTCCGCGAGGAGGGAGCGATCCAGGTCTTCTACCCGTTCGGCCAAACGCGGATCGAGCCGATCCTGGCCGCGGTCGGAGCGCTGCAGTTCGAGGTCGTGAAGTATCGCTTGGAGTCGGAGTACAACGTGAAGACGGTCTTTCAGACACTGCCCTACGGCACGGCGCGGCGCGTCGTAGGCCCTTCGAGGGGCTCAGGGTCGACGGGCCGGCCGACGCTCGGCTCGAGCGCGCGGCTCGTCGAGGACTGGGACGGTAATCCGCTCGCGCTGTTCGAGAGCGAGTGGAGCATCGATCTCGCGCGGCAGTGGAATCCCAGCCTGCGCTTCGAACCGTTCGGAGCGAGTGATTTGGCCCGGGAGATACCGGCATGAACGTCACGCCGCCCCAGCCTCGCACGGTGATGCCGCCCAAGGCGCGCCAGAATCAGCTGATCGTGCTGGCGATCATCGTGGTCCTGTTCGTCGTCCTCGTGCGGGCGTGCTCGGGACACGAAAGCAAGTTCGAGCACATCTCGCGCGAGCTGACCGAGGCCGTGCAGAGCAACGACTACACTGCGGTCTCGAAGCTGGAGAACTCCGAGACCGCCGCCGAGATGGGTCACGGCCGATTGGGGCACGCGGCCGACGTGCTGGCGCCGCTGGGGAAAGTGCGCAGCGTCAAGGACGTCACGCCGGCCGGCGACGCGCCGCGCGAGCGCGAGTTCGACGTCACGTTCGAGAAGGGCGCGGCGCACGAGACGATCACCTTCGACCCCGACGACAAGGTGTTCCACTTCGGGTACAACGTCACCAAACATTCGACGTGATCGAACGCACTGGGCTCGCTGTTTCTTTCGACGATGTGTGCGCGGCGGCGGAGCGGCTGCGCGGCATCGCGCACCGCACGCCGGTGATCACCTCCAAGACGCTCGACGAGCGCACGGGCGCGCGCGTTTACCTCAAGGCCGAGAACCTGCAGCGGATCGGCGCGTTCAAATTTCGCGGCGCGTACAACGCGATCGCCCAGCTGGGCGCCGAGCAGCGACGGCGCGGCGTGGTCGCGTTCTCGAGCGGCAACCACGCGCAAGGCGTCGCGCTCGCAGCGCGGCTGCTCGACGTTCCGGCGGTGATCGTGATGCCGTCCGACGCGCCCGCGCTCAAGCTCGCCGCGACGCGCGGCTACGGCGCCGAGGTCGTGAGCTATGACCGGGAGCGCATGAACCGCGCCGAGCTCGCCGCGTCGATCGCCGCCGAACGCGGCGCGACGCTGGTGCCGCCGTACGACGATCCCGCCATCATCGCCGGTCAGGGCACCGTCGCGTTGGAGCTGCTGTCCGACGCCGGAAAGCTCGATCTGCTGCTGGTGCCGCTGGGCGGCGGCGGTTTGCTGTCGGGCTGTTCGCTGGCGGCGGCGGCGCTGTCGGCCGGCGTGCGCATCTTCGGCGTCGAGCCGCAGGCCGGCGACGACTGGGTACGCTCGTGGAGAGCCGACCGCATCGTGTCGATCCCGGTGCCCAAGACGATCGCCGACGGCCAGCAGACGCAGGCGCCGGGCGAGCTCACCTGGCCGATCGTGCGCCGGCTGGCGACCGGCATCGTCACCGTCAGCGACGACGAGATCCGGCGCGCGATGCGCTTCGCCTTCGAGCGCCTCAAGCTCGTCCTCGAACCCAGCGGCGCCTCCGCCCTCGCCGCGCTGCTGTCGCAGAAGATCGATCCGCGCGGAGCCCGCACCGGCATCGTCCTCAGCGGCGGCAACGTCGACGCGACGAGGTTTGCGGAGTGCATCGTGTAAGGGCGGCCGCTCCCACTATGGCTGGGAATTGCATCAGAGGGAACCGGCCGTTCCGTTCACGCAGCCTCCCAGGCGGCCGCAGCCACCGATTCCGGATGTCCCGCATCCGTCCGCCGATGTTCCGAAACCGCGTACGTCGCGCTAGTATGGTCCCTCATCGGTCTCTGAAAAGGGAATCGTGCGCTCATACCCGACGAATGTGAACGTTGTGGTGCGCGCTGGTAGGCTTTGACAGCGCCATGCGTGAAGGGCCCGCGCGGGACGTGAACGTCGCGCGAGCCCCGACACCTCGCACGAAGCCCCGTCCCTGCCGGGTGCGACTCCCGCTGCTGTAGGCCATGTCGGGGCCTGCCGCGGTTGCCGTTCACGCAGGCGCCGGACTGATCGGCCGGCGTCTGCTCCGGCTCTGACGTTCAGCCTTTGATCTCGGCGCAGCCGACCGGCGCCGACGTGACGCTCGCGGTCTTGTGGATCAAGAGAACGTTGCCGTTGAGTTGTTCGAGCTTGATGTTCGACAAGCGCGTGTCTTGAGCGACGCCCAGCGGCATCGTCGCGGTGCCGGCGTACGACTTGCACGTGCCTTTGCGGATGTCGGCGGCTCCGGTCGCGGCGTTGCCGGTGAAGTTCAACCCGACTTCGATGTTCGACCCGAGTTGAAAGAACGTCGCGTTGCCGCGCACACTGGACCCGCCGAGGGGCACGATTTGAGCGACCAAGGGATTGACGACCGCCAGCGCCGGTGCGGCCGCGCCGAGAGTCGCCAGAGTTACTGCGATCGCTGCCGTCTGTTTTCGCATACATGGCGACTACCCGCCCCACGAACGCGTCTCACCCCGCAGAATTGGGGCGTTTGAATCGCCGTTCCGGCGATGCCGATCACACCTCGACCGCCGTCGCCGAACGAATTGAGGTTCCGCCTCTTTCGGTTGGAGGGCCTATCTCGCAAAAAACCGGGGTTGACCGTCGCGCGGCTGACAGACCAGCCGAAGGCTCGGGCTGGGCGAGTTCCTCTCGTTCTCTGTGACATCCGGACCGAACCCACGAGGCGAACCGTTTGGCGTATCCGGGCCGGCAGGAGCTCTGTCAGCCGAGAGATATCAGATGGGCGCATGTCGCGATTGTCCGACGCAGCTTATGATTGGTTGAAGCGCCACGCTCCGACGACATCGGTTTCAAGCGATGAGCTTTGGAACGGTCTACGGCGGGATTGTCCTGAGCTCACGGCGGTGTCGGAGACTCGAAAGACGCCGCGAACCACGCTTATGCGCGACCTGCGCGTCGACAAAAAGCGGCGTTTCGAAGTTGGTAACCGCCGCGTTGGGCTGGCGCGGAGCGTGCCGACGCTCCGGGGCGTCGACGTGCCTAAGGTTTGATCAGCCGCAACGGTGCTGGTTCCACTTCGTCTCCCCACTGCATCCAGTGGGGACGGTAGTGGCGCGCGAAGAGTTCGACCCGGGGCGCCGGACTACAGCGCTCGATGATGTCCCACATCTCGTCGGGCTTCTGCGAGTGCCGCCGCTTCCGCGTGCCGAGCAGATTGACCTGAGTGCGGCCCGGCTTCAGGGTTCTCATCTTTCCGCGAATGCCGAAGAGAACGAGTTCGGTAACATTTCGAAAATAGAAACCGACTCCCCGGCCGTCTGGGCCTTGGTCTTTGCGGATTTTGTACCACACCAAGTTCGTCTTATAGGTGAACCCCCACCGCTCCATCACAGCGAGACCTTCACGAATGAGCGCGTTAGGTACCCAGAGGTATAAGTGAGATTCCGGAGCGGCGACTTGCGCGACCGGCAGCTCCATGATGTCCTGCAAGGTCATCGTATCGTAGCGCGTAAGGCGGCGGTGCTCGGGTGCCATCTTGCCGGTCCGGTTAGAGAATCTCCAAGGAGGGTCTGCGTAGACGGTCCCAAACTTCCTACCGGCAGCGAGCTCCAGAAGAGACTCGCCTGGCGTTTGGCTGCGATCGGCGTGTCAGTGCGCTTCGAACGGCGGGGGCCAAGAGAGTTTGACAAGAGCCGCTATCCTCAGGGCCGGCGGAATGGTCGATATGGGCAGCGGGACGGCACAATCCTATTGTTACGCCTCCAGTGTGCCAGATGCCTGGCATATCACGTGTCGCAGTTATCATGGCAGCTGACGACGCGCTAGCGCTAAACGGTCTCGACGGTCTCGTGCGTCAAGGCTTTCAGGTGGAATTCCACAGCCATGCAAAGGCGATTCTCAATATCGACTTTCCAGAAGCGCTCCGCGAAGTCGAGAGCGTCCTCGAGAGGCTTCGCATACCTGCGGAGACGCTGGTGCGAGGAGGTGGCGGCGAGACCGACATCACCCAGTGGATGCGTGTCGCCTTCGCTGACCTCCATTGGCGCAAGCGGAACTTCGAAATCAAAAAGTACATCGACGGCGTTGAGCGCGAGTCGATCAGCCACGAGGTCGACCACGTAAGAGTCTTCGACGACGGCAAAGTGGCGATGGAGATCGAGTGGAATAATAAGGATCGATTCTTCGACCGCGATCTCGAAAACTTCAAGCGACTCCATGCAGAAGCTGCGATCTCTGTCGGGATCATCATCACGCGCGGGGAGACTCTTCAGAAGGGCATGGTATCGGTCATTGCAGCATTTGCAAAGGCGCATGGTCTCGACTCATTCGAAGATGTCGTCGCATTCGGGCTGGAAAGAACCACGCGCCAGAACCTTGAGGTGGCAAAGCGTTTGAAGCGGCCCGGGAGAGAGTTTTCGGCGGCTTGGTCCGAGTCGTTCGTGTCGGACAAATTCGGTGAGTCGACAACCCATTGGCGCAAGCTCCACGATCGTATCAAGCGCGGAGTCGGGAACCCGTGCCCGTTGCTCTTGATCGGCATACCGGCGAGCGTCATCGTCCCGTAGCGCGGCTCGTCTCTGGATCGCGGGCCTTCTCCGCGTCCGTGTGACCCTGAGCAACGCCGGATTTAGAGAGTCGGATGCATCCGCGTGATTAGGGTGTGCTGGGCCGACCGGGCAGGCTAGCTTCGAGCCCCGACACCTCGAACTGCCGGCGTGCGAAAACGGGCGGTGTCAGTGCGGTGATATTCTTCACCGCGATCGTCTGCCGGCGACGCCATGTCGGGGTTCGCAAGGCAGCGGCGAGCGGCAGCCGGACCTGATCAGTTCGGCGCCGCTCCACTCGCAGACGCCCGGCGCTATTTCGGTTGGCGGCCCATCTCGTAGAAACCGGGGTTGGGGCGCATGTCCATGAGGCCGGCCATGCGGTTGGAGAAACCGAAGAACGCGGCGACGGCGGCGATGTCCCACGTGTCGTCGTCGGACAGGCCGACGGCCTTGAGCTCGGCGAGCTCCTTGTCGCTCGCCGCGAAGCCCGGCTCGTTCACCCGCGAGGCGAAGGTGAGGATTGCGCGCAGGCGCGGCGCGAGGTCGGCCGTGTGCCAATTGATCGCGATCTGGTCGGCGACGATCGCGTCCTTGCCGAGGATGCGCAGCGCCGCGCCGTGCGCGGTGACGCAGTAGAGACAGTCGTTCTCGGCCGAGACGGCGACGACGATCGCCTCGCGCTCGGCGCGCGACAATCCGCCGGGCCCTTTCATCAGCAGGTCGTGATAGTGCATGAACGCGCGGAAGTGCTCGGGGCGCCGCGCGTAGGCCAAAAAGACGTTCGGGATGAAGCCGATCTTCGCGCGCGTCTCCTCGCAGATCGCGCGAATGTCCTCGGGCATCTCGGCGAGCGACGGGGCGCCGAAACGTGAAGGCGCCGCGTTGTGCGCGGCGCCTTCGTTGAACGGTGGATGACTACTTGGGCGCGACGACGTTCCCGCAGGAGACATAGACCGGTAGCTCCGTCGTCGATTTGTGGACGTTGATTGCGAACGGCGCTTTCTCGAGCATCGCGATCGTCACGTCGGGGACAGTGGTCTCGGACTCACCCTTGCTCAGCGTCTTGAGCGGATACGTCGGCTTGGGATCGAGCTTTTCACAGGTCCCCTTGTGAATGTGCGCGGGCTGGTCGGCCTCGGCAGCCGGCGTCATGTGGAGCTTGACGATCAGGCCCTTCTCGCCGTCCATGAGAGTCGCGGTACCCGATTCGCCGGAATTGTTCAGCGGCAGCAACTTGATCTGCAGCGTCTTGGACCCAGCCATGTTGGACATCGGAGCCATCGTCTGCGCGGTCGCGGCAGCGATGAGCGCGCCGCCCAGCAGCGCCGTGGTAACGAACTTCAGCAAGCAAAGACCTCCCAGAAGCGAGTTGGCGACCCTTCTAGGCTCGCCCACCCTAGCCTGCGCCGCAAGCATGAAGCAGCCCTGAAAGGCGTCAGCCGGCCTTGAGCATCTCGCGCGCGGCGTTCCAGCCCGGGGCACCCATCACCCCGCCGCCGGGGTGCGCCGCCGCGCCGCACAGGTAGAGATGCCGGATCGGCGTCCGGTACCTCGCCCAGCCGGGCGCCGGCCGGAACATGAACAGCTTGTTCAAGCTCATCGCACCCTGAAAGATGTTCCCGCCGGTCAGTCCGAAGGTCGCCTCGATGTCGACCGGGGTGAGCACCTGCCGATCGATCACCGAGGCGGTGAAGCCCGGCGCGTAGCGCTCGACCATCGCGAAGCAGCGGTCGGCGAAGGCGTTCTTCGCCGACTCGTCCCAGGGCCCGGCGGCGAGACGGTACGGCGCGTACTGGCAGAACATCGACATCACGTGGCGCCCTGGCGGCGCGACCGTCGGGTCGACCGACGACGGGATCGTGCACTCGACCACGGGCTCGGCCGAAGCGCGTCCGTACTTCGCGTCGTCGTAACCGCGCTCGATGTAGTCCTGGTCGGGACACAGGTGCACGGTGCCGCGGTGCTGCGGCCCCGCTTCGATTCCCGGACAAGCGGTGAAGTTCGGCAGTGCGGCGAGCGCGACGTTGATCTTCGCCGACGCGCTGCTGTAGTCGATGCGCCGGATTTCCGCGACGAAATCGGGCGGCAGCTGTGCGGCGTCGAGGAAGGTCTCGAAGGTGAGCTTGCAGTCGACGTTGCTGGCGACGCGCCGCGCCCGCAGCTCGTCGCCGCCGGCGAGCACGACGCCGACGGCCTTGCCGTGCTCGACCAGGATGCGGCGAACTTCGGCCTCGGTGCGAATCTCGACCCCGAGGTCGGTCGCCGCTTTGGCCAGCGCTTGGGTGAGCCCGCCCATCCCCCCTTTGACGTAGCTCCAGACGCCGCGCGCGCCGTTGGTCTCGCCCATGACGTGATGGAAGAGCACGTAGGCCGTGCCGGGCATCGACGGCGCGGCGAAGGCGCCGATGATCGCGTCGGTTGCCAGCGTCGCCTTGAGCTGTTCGGATTCGAACCAGCGGTCGAGGATCGGCCGCGCGGCGCCGGTCAGGATCTCGACCGCTTCGCCCATCGAGCCGTCGAGACGCTTCACGCTGAGGCCGAGCCGTCCGAGCGACATCAGGTCCGACCAGCCCGGCCGCACCGGATCGGGCGGAATCTGCAGCAGCGTCGGCTCGATCACCGCCGCGACGCGTTCGAGCATCTCGAGGTAGCGCGGATACCGCTGCGCGTCGCTCGAACTGAACTTGCCGATCTCTCGCGCGTTGAAGTCGCCGTCGGCGCCGAGCATGAGATAGCGGCCGTCGGGAAACGGCGAGAACGACGACGGGTTGCGCTCGATCAGCTCGAAGCCGTAGCTGCGCAGTCCCAGGTCGCGGACGATCTCGGGGCGGAACAGGCTGTTGACGTATGCCGCCGTCGAGACCTTGAAGCCCGGAAACGTCGTTTCGTCGGTCACGCACGCACCGCCGACGACGGAGCGCCGTTCCAGGACGAGCACCTTCCACTTCGCGCGCGCCAAATAGCAGGCGGTCACCAACCCGTTGTGGCCGCCGCCGATGACGATGGCGTCGTAGGTCACTGCGGCATGCGCCGCCCGTTGCTGCTCGGTACCGTGCGCCGGCCCTTGTGACGCGGCTCGAACGGCCGGCCCACCTTGTAGGCGCCGCCGCGCGCCAGGTCCGTGTCGACGTCGTCGCAGCCGATCGGCGTGAACTCCGCGCAATCGCTGGGGCGCGACTCGTAGATCCCGCAGTAATAGCGTCCCGAACGCGATCCCATCAGGAACACGCACTTGTGCTCGGCCTGTTCGCTGCGTTCGCCCTTCTCGTCGACCTTGCGCAACCAGCCGACCACGTAACCGTCGGCCGACTCGCGCGCAACGACGTATTCCGCCATCACCTCGTCGTAGGTCATCCCCAGCCGGTCGGCGATCCGCTGCACGTCGGCGCGGCTGACGAACGGCTCGTAGCCGCTGCAGCACTCGGCGCAACCCGGCGGGCACGCGAGGTTCTCCGGCAGCTCGTACAGGTGCTTGCGCGAGAGCTCGATCACGCCGCGCACCGCCGCGACGAAATCGGGATTGTCGTTGTACTTGTACACCCACTCCTTGTGCGAGATCTCGTTGGCGTTGTACTTGCGCACCGTCTTCGTGTTGTACTTGATCGTAACGTGCTCTTCGTCGATCTCGATCGACTGCACGTGGGTCATCTCGCCGAGATCGAGGCCGGTGAGCTGCGCCGGCTGCCCGGTCTCCCGCGTGAAGCGCCGCAGATTGCGCAGCTCGCGGTGGGCGATGAGATCGATCGTCTCCTGCATGCCGCGGTGATTCGTGGCCGACGGCGGGCGAACCCGGCGGTTCGGAGAAAGCCCGGCCCATGTTCCGCCGTCGTCGGCTCCCGCTCGCTTTGGCTGCCCTGCTGGCGGCCACGGCCGTCCCGGCGCAGGCCGACGACGTCGACACCGTTCGGGCCAGGGTCGCGGCCGCAATGACGGCCGCCAAGTCGTTCATCGTCACGACCAGCGCGGCGACCGGGATGACGGGCTCGATGACGTTCGTCGCGCCGAATCTGTATCACAGCGCGGTCGTCTACAACCGGACGCGACGCGACGTGATCCTGGTCGGGTCGACCGGCTACGTGAGCGAAGACGACGGGCAGACGTATCACAAGTTCGAGCCGCCCGCCGAGATGGTCGCCGGGCAAGCCGAACTGCGCGCTATCCCGGTCGAGCGTTTGCTGCCCGACAAGACCGCGGGCGGCAAGACGTGGGGCCAGTTCACAACGAGCTCCGGCGGGCCGGAGAAGGATCAGCAGTTGACCTGCACTTACGACAAGACGTCGTTTCGGATCGGGCAGTGCTCGAATCCCGGTCTCATGATGAGCTTTTCGCGCTACGACGATCCTTCCAACGTCGTGATCGTTCCGCAGCTGGCCGGCAAGGGCGGTGCGAAGTGAGCGACCGCGCGACGATCGGCGTCGACTTGGGCGGCTCGCACGTGATGGCAGCCGTCGTCGACGAAGCGGGCAAGATCCACTCCAAGCACGAGCTCGACATCGAGGATCACGCGCCGAGCGCCGTCGTCGCGGCGCTCGCGTCGGTGGTCAAGCTCGCAATCGATAGCGCCAAGCACGACATCGTCGGCATCGGGATCGGCTCGCCGGGCAACATCGACCCGGCCAGCGGAACGATCCGTTATTCGCCCAACTTCGGTTGGGAGAACGTACCGCTGGGTCAGCGCGTGCGCGACCAGTTCCCCAAGCACCGCGTGTTCGTCGCCAACGACGCCCGCTGCGCGACGCTGGGCGAGTACGTGCACGGCGTCGGTCAGGGAACCCAAGACTTCGTGCTGCTGACGCTGGGGACGGGGATCGGCGGCGGGATCGTCACCGCCGGCGTCCTCGCGCTGGGCAGCCAGATGGGCGCGGGCGAGTTCGGTCACCATCAGATCCGCCCCGACGGCGGCTTCATCTGCGGCTGCGGGAAAGTCGGCTGCTTCGAGGCTCAGGCGTCGGGAACGGGACTGATCCGTCACGCCCTGCGCCTGGTGCCGTCGTTCCCGCGCAGCGGACTGCTCGACGTGCCGCGCGATCGGCTCGGCTCCAAGGCGATCCGCAAGGCCGCCCAAGCCGGCGACGCGCACGCGCTGGCGACCTGGAGCGCCTACTGCGACGATCTGGCGCTGGGGCTGGCCAACGTGATCGCCTTCGTCAATCCCGAGGTGATCGCGCTGGGCGGCGGCGTCTCGAGCGCCGGCGACTTCATGATCGAGCGGGTCAAGCCGCTGGTCGACCTGCGTACCACGATGGTGCCGCGCGGTACGACCCGGATCGTGCGGGCGACGCTGGGCAACGACGCCGGCGCGGTCGGCGCCGCGACCGCCGCGATGCGCGGCGGCTTGATCGCGCAGGTCCCCGTCGGCGTGGCCTGACCGTAAGCGGCCGTAAGCGCGCCGTAAGTGCGCCGTGCGAGACTAGGGCCGTGAGCGAGCGCGACATCCCGGCACTGCTGCCGCCGATCTGCGACGACTGCGGTCACCGGGCTTCATTGCATCACCTGGAAGGCTGCCGAGCCCTACTGCTCGGGCGCGGCACGCCTTCGCGTACGTGCGGGTGCGCTACGACGCTGCGGGAGATCCTTGGGGCGCGCTATCCACGCCACCAGCCGAACGAGCTGCTCGAGCGCGCTCGCGCCTCGATCAATTAGGCGGACGGCAGTTACGGTGCGGGAAACCCGCGGCGTCTGACGGACCCGGACGGTCCGGCAGAGCCGCGGTTTTTCCCTAAGGAGCGTTCGCCGGCGCGTCGAGCGCGAGCGCGGTCATCATCCGCACGCCGGTCTCTAGCGCGGACTCGTCGATGTCGAAGCGCGCGTGGTGGTGCGGAAACGCGCTGTTCGGCCCGCCGTTGCTGCCGATGGTGAAGAAACACGCCGGCACGCGCTCGGCGAAGAACGAGAAGTCCTCGGCGCCCATCAGCTTCGGCACCTCGGCCACCCGTTCGCGGTCAACGATGCGCTCGGCCAGCGCGCGCGCGTAGCGCGTCTGCTCGGCGTCGTTCGACGTCACCGGATAACGCCACAGGTAGGTGAAATCATACGTCGCGCCCGAGCTCTCGCACACGCCGCGCAATACGCGCTCGATGCGGCCCGACATGCGCGCGCGAACCTCGGCGTCGAACGCGCGCACGGTGCCGAGCAGCCGCACGCGGCTCGGGATGACGTTGTGGGTCGTGCCGCCGTTGATCGCGCCGATCGTGACGACCGCCGGCTCGATCGGATCGATCTGCCGCGACACGACCTGTTGCACCGCGACGACGAACTGCGACGCGACGTACACCGGGTCGACCGACAGGTGCGGTGCGGCGCCGTGACCGCCCTTGCCTTCGATCGTGATCTCGATCGAGTCACTCGACGCGTAGAAGGGTCCTTCGCGCAAACCGACCTGCCCCACCGGATGCGACGACGCGAGGTGCAGCCCGTAGGCGCGTTCGATCCCGAAGCGCTCGAGGACGCCGTCGTCGACCATCGCCTTCGCTCCGCCCTTTCCTTCCTCGGCGGGCTGGAACAGAAAGCAGACCGTGCCGGCGATCTCATCGCGGCGGCTCATCACGACGCGCGCGGCGCCGAGCAGCATCGCGACGTGACCGTCGTGGCCGCAGGCGTGCATGTGCACCGGCGTCGCAGAGCGGTACGGGACGGCGTTCTCCTCGTCGATCGGCAGCGCGTCCATGTCGGCGCGCAGCATGATCGTCTTGCCCGGCCGCGTCCCGCGCAGCACGCCGACGACGCCGGTTCGGCCGATGCCGGTGTGCACGTCGAAGCCCAGCACCCCGAGTCGTTCGGCGACCAGCGCCGACGTGCGGTGTTCCTCGAAGCCGAGCTCCGGATGCACGTGCAAGTCGCGCCGCGTCGCGACGACCTCGTCGACGACGTCCGGCGGTACGGTAACCGTCACATCAAACGGCGGCGGGGATGATGGGCCGGCGGCCTTTGGCGGCGATCTGCGCGATCAGCTCGGCGATGCGGCGCGAGCTGCCGCGCGGCGCGATCGCCGTCTGCTGCGAGCGCATTTTCGCCAAGCGGTCTTGGTTGTGCACGATGCGGGCGACCGACGAGATCGACCTCGGCGGTGCTCAGCGCTACGACGCCGATGCCGTTGGTGCGCACGTAGTCGAGGTTGCCGCGTTCCTGTCCCGGCACGTAGTCGTACACGACGACCGGGACCTCGGCGACCGACGCTTCCGCGATCGTCCCCGGGCCGGCCTTGGTGACGAGCAGGTCGGCGGCGCGCATCAGCTCGGGGACGTCGTTGCGGAAGCCGAGGACCGTCATCGGCGTCGGCAGCGACGGCGCCAGTTCTTCGAGCTTCTGGCGCAGCGCGGCGTTGCGCCCGGTGACGACGACGAGATGGAAGTCGAGCCCGGCGCGGGCCAAGCCCAACGTCGTCGGCAGCAGCTTGCCGCCGCCCTCGCCGCCCGCCATCAGCAAGGCGATCGTGGCGTGCTCCGGCAGACCGAGCTTCTTGCGGTGCTCCGCCTTCGAACCGCGGACGTCTTCGAACCGCGGGTGGATCGGATGGCCGAGCAGCCGCAGCCGCTCGGGCGGCACACCGCGTTCGATCGCGCGCTGGTACACTTCGCGCGCCGGCACGACGGTCAAGTCGGCTTCGGGCAGCAGCCAGCCTTCGTGGACGCGGCCCAGATCGGTGATCACCGTGACAATCGGAACCTGCTGCATCCCGGCGTCGGCGCGGGCGCGCAGCGCGGCGTGATTGAGCAGCGGGTGCACCGACACGATCACGTCCGGCTGGTACTGCGTGAACACCTCACGCAGGCGCTCGCGGTAGAGCGGCTCGCAAAAACGGACGATCGTCTTGTAGCGGCGCCGTCCGTTGGTGACGTGATAGAGCGCGCCGTAGATCGGCGGCGCATAGCGAAGGGCCGCGCTGTACGCCGGCCCCAGCTTGGAGAGCGGAAACGTGCAGTGAGTGGCGATGTCGTCGATGCGCCACTCGAAGCGCGTCGCCCCGTCGATCTCGTCGAGCGCGGCGCCGACGGCCTGTGCGCCGGCGCGGTGCCCGCCGCCCGTGTCGGAGATCAGAAAGAGGACGCGTTTGGTCATCCCACCTCAGCTGGTCTGCTTGACCATCTTGCGGCGCTTCATCGCGGCCGCTGCTTCGCGGCGGCGCGCAATGGCGGCGCGCCGAAGCGCGGCGGCTCTTCGCTTGGGATCGAGGCTGCGGCAGAACGCGATCGTCGCGCGAGCCGGGGCGTCGTAGAAGCGGAAGATGTCGCCGAACTCGCTCTCCGGGTTCCGGTGATGACCGTCGTGATCCTCGGGCAGGACGACTCCGAAGACCCGCGGCCAGCCGCACGCCCCAGCCCGGCGTGCGCCAGCCCAGCTCGGTCGTGTGGCGCCACCAGACGTGCAACTGGCCGAGCAGCAGCCCGGCGAGCGCGCCGTAGACCGAGATCGTGCGACACAGACGATCGCGAGCGCGATGTACGGCAGCGCGCCGAGCAGTCCGTCGAGCAGGACGGCCGGGTCGCGCGAGAGTACCGCGTGGTCCCAGTAGGACCGACGCCGGTCGTGGTGGGTGCGAAGGTGCAGCTTCCCCCACACGTGCTGCGGCACATGATAGAAGAACGTCGAGGCGAAATCGCCTACGAGCAGGACGATCGCCATCGCCTCGACCGCCGAGAGTATCGGCGAGCCCAACGAGATCGTGTTCACGCTGATCCTTGTGACTGAAGAGGACTGACCGCGGACTTGGTCCCGACCTCTGGAAACCCTCTCGCGGCCGCATTCGTGGCGGCGGTGCTCGACCTTCCCAGGCTCCGGTGTACGAATCGACGGCCTGCGGGATGCCGCGCTGTCGTGGCATATACCCTCGCCGGTCGCCACCATGCGAGGGCTGCGGCTGGTGATGGATGCCGGCCGCAAGGCGCCGCTCGGTGCCAAGATCGGACGCGAAGCGATGCGCACCAATCCGCGCCTGGGGGCCGCCGACGCGCTGCTGCTCGGGGCCGACGTGCTGGAAGCTGCGCGCGCGAACGACCTGTCGCCGCCGTTTCTGGCCGCGACGCTGCTGCAGGAGTCGGCCTTCGATCCCGGCGCCGTGTCGTCCGCCGGCGCGGTCGGCATCGCGCAGTTCACCGCGCCGACCGCGGCGGAGTACGGCGTCGACCCGTGGGAGCCGCGCGACGCGATCGGCGGCGCGGGCCGGCTGCTCGCGGCGTACGTGACACGTTATCGCGGCGGCGATGACGATCCGTACGCGCTCGCGCTGGCCGCCTACGACGCGGGACCCGGCGCGGTCGCGGCGTATCACGGCGTGCCGCCGTATGCGGAAACGCGCGAATACATCATCGACGTGCGCGACCGGTGGTCGCGCATCGTCGGCCGCTAGACGCGCCAGGCCGGCGGCCGGGAAAGTCTATTCGGGTCCCTGGCCGGGTATAGGCCCGGCCGGCATGCAAACCGGGCGGGCGGACG
Organism: Vulcanimicrobiota bacterium; assembly: GCA_963738465.1. Classification (GTDB taxonomy): domain Bacteria; phylum Vulcanimicrobiota; class Vulcanimicrobiia; order Vulcanimicrobiales; family Vulcanimicrobiaceae; genus Vulcanimicrobium. The sequence goes on along the minus strand of CAVTWP010000005.1, from coordinate 503,203 downwards.
AGGGTTAGGCGTCCCACGATGTGTCCGACGACGCAGCCGGGGCTGGCCGACCGGTTCGCCCTGCATCGCGATCCGCATCCGGTGCACGTCCGGACATTCGCCGAGGACGTCCGCGCCGGTCTTGGGACCGCCCCGATGAGCCTGTCGCCGAAGTATTTCTATGACGACCTCGGCTCGGCGCTGTTCGAAGCGATCACCCGGCTCCCGGAGTACTACCTCACGCGCGTCGAACGGGATCTGCTGGCGACGTACGGCCGGGAGATCGCGGGCGCGCTCGGCACGCCGGTCGAGCTGGTCGAGCTGGGCAGCGGCAGTGCGGTGAAGACCCGGCTGCTGATCGACGCGATCCTCGAACAGCAGCCGCAGTTGACCTTCCATCCGATCGACATCTCGGCCGAGGCGCTCACGGAATCGTCGCTCGCGCTCGTCGCAGCGTACGAGCGGCTGCGCATCGTTGCGTATGCGGGCGATTACTTTCCGCTGCTGCGCGAGAAGCGCATGCTGACGCGCGACCGCGTGCTGGCGCTGTTCCTCGGTTCGAACATCGGCAACTTCGAACCCGACGACGGGCGCGAGCTGCTCACGCTGCTGGCGCGCGCGCTGCGACCGGGCGACGGCGTGCTCATCGGCTACGACCTCAAGAAAGATCCGTCGATCCTCGAGCTGGCCTACGACGACCCGACCGGTGTCACGGCCGCCTTCAACAAGAACCTGCTCGGCCGGATGAACCGCGAGCTGGGCGCTGACTTCGACCTGCCGGCCTTTCGGTTCCGCGCGCAGTGGGACGAAGCGCGCGGCGCGATTCTGTCGTACCTCGTCGCGGACGCCGAGTTGTGCGTCCGCATCCCGCTCGCCGGCCTCACGGTCGATTTCCGGCCCGGCGACACGATCCACACCGAGTCGTCCTACAAGTTCAGCCGCGAGGAGATCGTCGAGCTCGCGCGAGGCTGCGGCTACGCCGAACGCAGGACCTACAGCGACGCCGCCGGGCGCTACGCGCTCTCGCTCTTCACCGTCGCCTAAAGTCACGTTCGAACGGCGCGCTCCGCGCCGCGCAGCAGCAGGTCGGCGCTGATCGCCAGCCCGGCCGCGGCGAGTGCGCCGGCGACGATCTTGTCGGGATTGTTGGTGCCGATCCCCTCGAACAGCAGCACGCCCAGTCCACCCGCGTTGATCCACGCGGCCACCGTGGCCAGCGCGATCAGCGAGACGGTCGCGACCCGAATGCCGCCGAGAATCACCGGCAACGCGGCCGGGAACTCGACCCGCAGCAGCCTCTGGCCTGCCGTGAGCCCCAGGCCGCGCGCCGCGTCGATCAGCGCCGCATCGACCCCGCCGAGCCCGGCCACCACGCCGCGGGTCAGGATCATCTGCGCGTAGGCGACCAGCGCGACGGTCGCGGTGAGCTGTCCGAGTCCGATCGCGGCGACCAAGAGCGCGAGCAGCGCGAGGCTCGGGATCGTGTAGATCGTCCCCGTCACCGCCAGGATCGCTGCGCCGGCGCGCGCGTTGCGCGTCGCCAGCACGCCCAGCGGCAGCGCGACGAGCAGCGCGACCGCCAGCGCGACGCCGACCAGCACGACGTGCTGTCCGATCAGTCCCGCGACACGCGGCCAGTGCGCGAACAGGTAGGTCATCGCGAGCTCATCGTTCGATGAGCGGGCGCTCGAGCGCGAGCCGCCGCGTCGCGGCGTCGACGCCGACGAGATCGCGGACGAAGTCGTCGGCCGGGTGCTCGAGCAGCCGGTCGGGGCGGTCCGCTTGCACGACGCAGCCGGCGTTCATCACCACCACCCGGTCGGCCAGGCGCAGCGCCTCGTCGACGTCGTGGGTGACGAACACGATCGTCGTGCCGAGCTCGCGGTGGACGCGCGCGATCTCGTCTTGCAGCGAGGCGCGCACGATCGCGTCGACCGCGGCGAACGGCTCGTCCATCAGCAGCACGCGCGGCTCCGCCGCCAGCGCGCGGGCGACGCCGACCCGCTGCGCCTCACCACCGGAGAGTTGGCGCGGCTTGCGGTCGCGGTACTGCGCGGGGTCGAGCCGCACGAGCCCGAGCAGCTCGTCGACGCGCGCGTCGATGCGCGGCCGGTCCCAGCCCAGCAGCGCGGGGACGATCGCGACGTTCTGCGCGACGGTATAGTGCGGAAACAGGCCCACCGCCTGGATCACGTAGCCGATGCCGCGCCGCAACTCGTTCGCGTCGCGCCGGCGGACGTCGACGCCGTCGATGACGACGCTGCCGCCGCTCGGCTCGACCAGCCGGTTGATGGTGCGCACCAGCGTGCTCTTGCCGCAGCCCGACGGCCCCAGCAGCACGGCGAACTCGCCGGCTTCGACGATGAGATCGACGGCGTGCACCGCCGGCTGGACGGCACTCGCGTACCGCACGCTGACGCCGCGGAGCTCGACCCGCCCGCCGTCCGACACTACGCCAAGCCGTTCTGCTGCAGGAAGTCGTGCGCGACGTCGGCGGGCTCGCGTTTCTGCGGCCCGTCGACTTGCAGGTTGAGGTTTTGCATCACGTCGTCGGTCAGCAGCGGGGCGAGCTTGTCGAGCGCCTTCGCGGCCGCCGGGTTCGCGTCAAGCGCCGGTTTGCGCACGACCGGCGCGACCTGATACGCCGGAAAGAAGTGTTTGTCGTCCTCGAGCACGACCAGGTTTTCGGCCTTGAGCTGGCCTTCGGTCGAGAACGCGACGACGACGTCGACGTCGCCGTGCTCGAGCGCCTGGTACTTCAGGCCGTTGTCGACGATCTTGACCTGCTTGAACGCATACCCGCCGTAGCGCTTGCGAAGACCCGGCAGGCCGTCGCTGCGGCTCAGGAACTCCGGCACGGCGCCCAGCCGCAGCGACGCGGCTTTGGGAGCGAGATCGCTCAGCGTGCCGAGCGAGTACTGTCCGGCGACGGCTTGGGTCGTCGCGAGCGCCTGCGTGTCGTTCATCGGCGCCGGTGCGAGCCAGACCAGACCGAAGCGAGCGTAGGCGTCCTTCACCGTGCGGTACGACCGCGCCGGGTTGCTGTCGGGCGCCAAGTGCAGCACGTTGAGCAGCGCGGTTCCCGTGTACTCGGGGTAGAGATCGATCTCGCCGCGCCGCAGCGCCGCCATCGCGATGTCGGTCGTACCGAGATCGAGCCGGCGCGTGACACCGATGCCGGCATGTTCCAACGATTGCGCGTACAGCTCGCCGAGGATCAGCTCCTCGGTGAAGTTCTTCGAGCCGACCGTGAGACCACCCGAACGCCGGCCGCACGACGCGGCCAGCGGGAGCGATGCGAGCAGAACGAGCGCGCGAGCGCGAGCGAGCAGCATGAGCCTCGATTCACACGGCGAGACGACGCTGCGCGTAACCCAGCGCGGCGTCGGCGAGGAGGGCGAGCGCCGCGACCGAAACGGCGCCGAGCACGAGCTCCGGGATGTTGTCGGTCTGCAGCCCGGCGTTGATGTAGTCGCCCAGCCCGCCGCCGCCGATGAACGTGGCCAGCGTCGCCGATGCGATCACCTCGACGGCCGCCGTCCGCACGCCGACCGCGACCACCGGCAGCGCCAGCGGCCAGCGCACGCGCAGCCCGATCTGCGGCGGCGTCATGCCGGTGCCGCGCGCCGCTTCGAGCGTCGCGCGCGGGACCGACCGCAGCCCGACGTCGGTATTGACGAGAATCGGCGGCAGCGCGAGAACCACCAAGGCGAGCAGCGCCGGCCGAAAACCCAGGCCCAGCAGCGGCAGCGCGAGCGTCAGCACCGCCAGTGACGGGACCACCCGGAAGCCGCCGGCCAGCGCCAGCAGCAGTCCGCGCGGCAGCCGCCGGTCGGCGCACAGGCCGGCAAGCGGTATGCCGATCACCAGCGCGACCGCGAGCGCGGAACCGGCCAGCGCGACGTGCGCGCCGAGGTGAGCGATGAAGTCCTCACTCATCTGCCGAACACTTCCATGACATGGTCACCGGTTCGCAGATCGCCTCGGAGCTCCGCCCGGCGGAGGCTGCCGGACCGATCGCCCTCGACGACCCCTCGCTGTACATCAATCGCGAAACGTCGTGGCTCGAGTTCAACGACCGCGTGCTCGAGGAGGCGCTCGACGAGCGCAACCCGCTGCTCGAGCGGCTCAAGTTCATCGCGATCTACGGCACCAACCTCGACGAGTTCTTCATGATCCGCATCGCCGGACTCATGCAGCAGCTCGCCGCCGAGGTGCACAAGCGTTCCGACGACGGGCACACCCCCGAAGAGCAGCTGGAGCTCGTCAGCCGCCATCTGCGCCGTTCGCTGGCGCGCATGACCGACTGCCTGCACGCACCAGCTGTTCCCGTCGCTGGAACGCCACGGCATCCGCATCCTGCGGCTCGACCAGCTCGACACGCCGACGACACGGACGCTGCGGCGCTATTTCGAAGACCGCGTCTTCCCGGTGCTCACGCCGCTGGCGATCGACAAGGGTCATCCGTTTCCCGTACATCTCGAACCTGTCGATCTCGCTCGCGGTCGAGCTCGAGGAGACGACGCCCGAAGGCCCCGTCCACTATTTCGCGCGCGTCAAGGTCCCGGGTTCGCTGCCGCGGTTCGTGCCGATCGACTCAGCGCCGTCGCGGTCAGCGCTGGTTCGTGATGCTCGAAGACGTCATCGCGCACAACCTCGAAGCGCTGTTTCCCGGCTTGCGCGTGACGGCGTCGTACTTGTTCCGCGTCACGCGCGACGCCGACCTCGATTTGCAAGAAGACGAAGCCGACGACTTGCTGCGCGCGATCGAGTCGGAGCTGCGCAAGCGGCGCTTCGGTGAGCCGGTGCGGCTCGAAGTCGAGCCGGCCATGCCCGACGACCTCCGGCGCAAGCTGCTCGAGGCGCTCGAGCTCGACATGAGCGACTGCTACGAAGTCGACGGCATGCTGGGGACGGAGAGCCTGTGGACGCTGGTGAACCTCGACGAGCCCGATCTGCACGACCCGCCGTTCACGCCGTCGATTCCCAAGCGCCTGATCGGTCAGACCGACATGTTCGCGGCGATCCGCGAAGGCGATCTGCTCCTGCATCACCCGTACGAGTCGTTCGACCCGGTCGTGCAGTTCGTGCAGCAGGCTGCCGAGCGATCCCAACGTGCTGGCGATCAAGCAGACGCTGTACCGCACCTCCGGCAACTCACCGGTCGTCGGCGCGCTGGTCGACGCCGCCGAGAACGGCAAGCAAGTCGCCGCGCTGATCGAGCTCAAGGCGCGCTTCGACGAAGAGAACAACATCCACTGGGCGCGCATGCTCGAGCGCGTCGGCGTGCACGTCGTCTACGGCTTGGCCGGGCTCAAGACGCACGCGAAGGTGACGCTGGTCGTGCGCGACGAGCCCGACGGCATCCGCCGCTACATGCACTTCGGCACCGGCAACTACAACGACCGGACGGCGCGCATCTACACCGACCTTTCGCTGTTCACGTGCCGCGCCGATCTGGGCGCCGACGCGACGCAGCTCTTCAACGCGCTGACCGGCTTCTCGAAAGCCGACAGCTACGAGCAGCTGATGGTCGCGCCGTTCGGACTGCGCAGCGGGTTCGAAGAGCTGATCGATCGCGAGACCGCGCATGCCGAGGCCGGCCGGCCCAGCCGCATCGTGGCCAAGCTCAACGCCGATCAGCGACGCCGGTATCGTGCAGGCGCTCTATCGCGCGTCGCGCGCCGGCGTCCCGATCGACCTCATCGTGCGCGGAATGTGCGTGCTGCGCCCCGGGTTCCCGGCGTGAGCGAGACGATCCGCGTGCGCAGCATCGTCGGCCGTTTCCTCGAGCACTCCCGCATGTTCGTGTTCGCCAACGGCGGCCGGCGCGAAGTCTACATCGGCAGCGCCGATTGGATGGGCCGCAACCTCGACCGGCGCGTCGAGACGGTGCGTGCCGGTGCTCGATCCGGTGCTGGGCGAGTTCATCTGCGCCGACATCCTCGACGTGGTGTTCGCCGACAACGTGAAGGCGCGCGTGCTCCGCTCCGACGGCAGCTACGAGCGCCGTCGCGTCCTCCCCGGCGAAGCAGCGCATCGACGCGCAGCAGATCTTCCTCAAGCGTTATCAGACGGTCTGAACAGCAGCTCGAGGATCCGCTTCCACTCTTGCGGCGTGACCGGCTGCACCGACAGGCGCTGGCCGCGGCGCAGCAGCGGCATGTAGGCGAGCTCCGGGGTTCGGCGCAGCTCGTCGAGCGGAATCATGCGCGGAAGCTTGCGCACGAAGCCGACGTCGACGCACCACCATTTCGGGTCGGCGCGGCCGGAGCTCGGATCCCAGTACTCGCTCTTGCGGTCGAACTGGGTGGAGTCGGGGTGCGCCTCGGCGACCACCTCGCAGATGCCGACGATCCCGGGCGGCTGAACGCTCGAGTGGTAGAAGAAGCCGAGGTCGCCGAGTCTCATCTCGCGCATGAGATTGCGCGCTTGAAAGCTGCGCACGCCGGACCATTCTTCTGCGCTTGCACGCGTGCGAGGTCGTCGATCGAGAAGCCGTCCGGCTCGGTCTTGAACAGCCAATGCCGCGGCACGGCGCGAGGATTCGCCGCGAAGCGAAGGGAGCCCGCCGCGGGTCGCGGCGGGCTCCCTTCGAGGCGCCTCTCGACGGGTAGCGATCAGATCGCGATAGTCGAGCGAGAAGCGGAACGTGCGCGGCGGCAGCGCGTTGAGGTTCGTCGTCGCCGTTGCGGTTGTACACCGAGCTGTTGCCCGGCAGCAGCTGGTGCGTCGTCTGGTTGTACCAAACGCGTCGGCTCGATGTTGCCCTGGTTGCTCAGGCTGCGTCCGAGCTGCGTGCCGGTGTTGAGGTTGAACAGGTTCTGGCTCGAGATCTGCAGGCGCAGCCGCTTCGGCGCGATCGGAATCCGCGCCGACGCGTCCCAGATCGTGTACGGCGGGCCGAACGTGAAGTTGTTGCTGCCTTCGTAGTCGGCGCCGAACTCCACGTGTTGCCGCGTCGCATCGCTGTAGAACAGCTGGCCGTACGCCTTGAAGAACGGGAAGCCGAACAGCTGAGCGCCGCTGACGTTGAAGTTGCCGTTGGTCGGCCGACGTGTTCGAGAAGTAGATGCTCAGCGGCAGCTGGTCGAGGTACGTCCGCTCGAGCGTGCCGGACGATGTAGTATCCGAGGCCGTTGGCCGGATTCTTCGTCAGCTGCAGTTCGACGCCGTAGGCCGCGCTGGATCGGGCCGTTGATCTGGTTCGTCTGCAGGCACAGCGCGTTCGGGAACGGCGGCGTTCTGGCCCGGACCGCAGATGCTCGGGATCGAGCCCAGCGTTCGTGGTGTTCGCCAGGAACACGTCGTGCACGGTGTCGTCGTAGACGTCCATCGACAGTACGCCGCCGTCGTGCAGCCGCTGGTCGAAACCGAGGTCGTATGCGACCGTCGTCTCCGGTTTGAGGCTGAAGTTCGGGATCGTGTTGACGTAGTTGCGGCTGCGCCGCGTTCGGGATCGTGATCGAGCCGAAACCCGAGACCAGCGCCGGGTACGGCTGCGTGATCGACGAACCGGCGCTCGCGCGCAAGCTCAGGTTGCGGTTGACCCGGAACTCCAGGCCGAGGTGCGGATCGTAGTGGCTGTACTTCTGCGAGCGCGATGACCAGCGCGACCGGCGCCGCGGCCGAGTTTCCGGCGGACGCGTACGCCGCCAGCACGTTCGGATCTTCGATCTGCGCGTTGAGCCGATAGATCTCGAAGTAGTTGCCGAGCGCGAGCGCAGCTTCTCGCTGAGCTGGAAGCTGCCGGTGAGCGCGAAGTCCTGGTACTGCGAGACGGTGGGCGGCGTGCCGATCGACGAGCGCGGCAGCTGGTTGTAGCTCGTGTACGGCGCCGCGAACATCGCCGTCGAACAGGTCGGCTGATACGCGTTGCCCTTGACGAGCCCGTAGGCGGGCACGTCGTTCTTGATGATCGAGTTGGCGCCCGTCGCCGAACCGATGACGAACCCGCAGCCGGCTGCCGCGGCGCTGGTGTCGCTGCTCTGCGACTGCGAGAAGTCCTTGCGGTAGTCGTAGCTGAAGTTGTACACGTTGTTCGCGACCGGATGGATGTAGCTGAAGGTGTAGCCGTTGCAACCGGTCGAGCTCGGGCTGGCTGAACGGCGTCGAGAACCCGACCGTGCCGTCGTTCTGCAATCCGGTCTTGGTGGTGAAGCACGTGAAGGGCGGCGTCGGCGAGCACATCGGCGCACTCGGCGTCGTCTTGAACTGCACGGGCAGACCGCCCGCGCCGACGTAGGCGGGCTGGTTCGGCCCGGTGGTCGCGCGGGAAGCACGGCCCGGCCGCGCCGGTCGCCGGACCGCGCGCGCCGCACCCGGCGCGAGGAAGAGCGGCTGGCAATTCGCCGCGTTGGTCACCGCGTACCAGCCGCCGCCGTTGCCGGGGTAGTGGTTCTCGGCGACGCCGCTGATGTAGCGGTTGATGAGGTGCGTGTACGGCCGGAGCAGGATGGTGTCGTTCTTGAGCGAGGTCCGGAACTCGGCGGCGACTTGCGGCTCGTTGTTCTGGATGTATGAGTTCGGGAACCAGGTGTACGCCTGCACCGTGTTGCCGATCTTGCCGAAGGTGTACGGCGCGGTGTAGGTCGACTGCGACGTGCAGGTCGCCAGCGTCGGCTGGAATGCCGCGCCGTTCTGGCAGGCCTGCAGCGTCATCGGACCGAGGTAGGTGGCGTACGACGCCGCCCTGCGGCGTGTACTGGCCCTGCAGGCCGAGATACTCGACGGTGACCGACGTCGACTCGCTGAACCGGTAGCGCAGCTTCACCAGTTCGGCGTCGAGTGAGTAGCGGTTCGAGAAGTCACCCTGCCACTGGTCGAGTCCGATCAGGTTGGGTGCCTGTCCCGTCGCGGTCGGCAGCGTCGACGTGTTGACGGCCCCGGCGCGGTCGCCGAAGTAATTGTTCCACGGACCGTTGTAGCCGACGAACGACTTCGCGACGATCAGGCTGGCGCGATTCCCCGGCAGAAAGTTCACGTCGGCCCACGTGTTGTAGAAGCCGCCGGTATAGGTGTCGGAGCCGAGTTGAAAGTATGCCGCGTTGTTGCGGGTGAAGTCGCGGGTCCGCAAGTTGACGGTGCCGACGGCCGACTCACCGGCGATCGAACCGTTGAGGCCGGCGCCCTTGACGACCTCGACGTCCTGGAAGATCCCCGACGCCGAGTAGTTCGTGTTCCATTGGCCGGAGATGCCCGAGCTCACCGGATGGCCGTCGATGGTGACGCGCGTCTGGAGGCCGAGCCCACGCACGTCGAAGTTCGTGTTGGGCGTGGCGGAAAAGGTCCGCTGCGCGACCACGCCGGGCATCGTTCCGACCGTGTCGGTCAGGTTGTTGTTCTCACGCACGGAGATCTCGAGCGACGGCAGCGTCGACACGGGAGACTCCGAGATGTTGAACGGCGTGCGGCTATAGCTCGTGCTCGTGCGGCCGATCACCTGCAGGCTCTGCAGGCTCTGTTCCGCGAGCGGCACGTTGACCGTCACGTTGCCGCCGGCCGGGATGGCTACGTCGTTTTGGGCGGTCTGGAAACCGCCGTGATTGATCGTGACGGCGTAGATGCCGCCCGGAAGAGCGATCGAGAAGGAGCCGTCGTTCGCGGTGACGGCCGTGTAGGTGTGACCGCCGCCTTCGGCCGAGACCGTCGCGCCGGCGAGCGGCGTTCCGCGACTGTCGGTGACGTGGCCGGTAAGGCTGCTTTGACCGGCCGGTGCTTGCGCGACCGTCTTCGGAGACGTCGTCGCCGCGCTGACGGGTCCGACGACGAGACCGAAGCATGCCAACGCAAGAAACGCGGCCACACGATAAAGAGTGCGCACGAGACCACCTTTCGGAAGGAGGATGCGGCGTAGTTTTTTCGGCCGGCGCGCCCCAGCCTGCTGAAGCCCCGGCACCGCGGACAATCGCGGCGAGCGTGTTGTCCACAGATCAGGAGCGCCTCTCCACAATCGGACAGCGGCGCTGCGCGAAACGGAAGGATAATGCAGCACTAACCGCCGGAAGATAGGCTCGTCCGGGGTCCCGATGGAACCCGAACCCGTCATCAGAAAGGAAGCTTCGTGCGCACTCTGTCTGGTGCCGGGGTGCTCTTCGCTTTGATCGGTTGGCTCGTCAGTCCCACGAGTGCGGTGGCGAGCCCGACGACCCTTGCGCAAGCGCCCGCGGCACAGAGTACGATCTCCGGCCATGTCACCAGTACCAGCGGCGCCCCGGTGTCGGCCGCGACGGTCGCCGTCGAGGGCGGGGGCAAGACCTATACGACGTCCACGTCGTCGGACGGCTCGTTCTCGATCACGGTCCCGCCGGGTTTGTATACCGTCACCGTCAGCCACGGGGGCTATCAGTCCGCGCAGAATGACATCGCCACGACGCAAGGCGGCACGTTCAACGCCGACGTGCGCCTGCAGGCGACGACGTTCGAGACGCTACAAGTGATCGGCCGTACGACGACGCGCGCCACCACCGGGGCGAGGTCGACCTTCAATGCGACGCCCGCGTCGCAGGAGAACATCTCCAATCAGGTGTTCCAGGACAATGCCTCGCTGCAGCTGCGCAATCAGCTCAATCAGACGCCCGGCATCATCAGTGCCCTACCGCCCGCGGTAAACCCGGCTTCGCCGGGCGCAATCACGTTCCCGAACATCCGCGGCTCGCTGTCCTTCGAAACGGCCGCGCTGATCGACGGTCATCCACTCGCGGTCTCCGACTTCGGCGACTTCGTGACGACCTTCCTCAACCCGGCCGTGTTCAGCGACGTCGAGATCATCAAGGGACCCGGCGCCGCCGCGCCCGAGATCCAGCGCGCGATCGGCGGCACGGTCAACTTCCGGACGCTGAGCCCGACCGCGAAGCCGGCCGGCGACATCACGTACGGGATCGACAGTTTCGGCGGTTCGTACACGACCCTGCGGCTAACCGACACCGTGCTCAACGGCAAGCTCGGCTTCGCCGTCGTGTACGCGGTGGAGGGTACCCCGGGTCCGCCGGGCTCCACCAACTATAAGGTGTATTCGCTGCCCGATTCGTTCTCGGTGTATCACGACTCGCAGGGCAACCTGATCAAGCTCGCGCCGAAACCGGCGCAGCCGACCGTGCCCGGACAGAACAACCAGAACGGCAATGCCGTGGTGCCCGTTCTCGCTTACGGCGCGTTGGCGCCCGATACGTTCACGACGCACAACGAGCTGGTGAAGCTCCGTTATAACCTCTCGCCGGCCTCGTCGATAACGGCGTCATATCTGGGCGAACAAGGCTGGTCCGACCAGAACGGCAACAACGGCGACGACGTTCCGACGATCTTTACGCCGGGAGCCGCGTACACCGGGCCGTACCCGACCGGTCCGACGACGGTCTATAAGAATCCGTTCGGATACGGCGACGAGTGGGAGCTCGACAACGAGCCGATTTTCCAGGCCGAGTTCCGCACGTCGTTCAAGAACGACACCATCCTGGCGCGGTACTATCACGCCGCGATCATCCGGGATCAGTCCAACGGGGGGCACTTTGCCACTCAGGCGAGTCCCGTCTGGAACGTCCTGCTGTATGGGACGACCTCGACCGGCGCAGCGCTCAACGGCCTCGATCCGACCGGGAAACCCTACACGGCGCAGGAGACGTCGGGCTGGACCTTCGCCTCGAACGAGGAGGACAAGCTGTCCGGCTACTCGTTCGAATACGACCATCCGCTCGGCGACGGCGGCAGCCTGCTGACGTTCACCGCCGACACCAACCACACGGCCGGCCACTCCTATAATCCGTTCGGCACCGAGGCCACTGCGACCGTACCGCTCGGTTCGACGCAAGACGTCACCACCTACATGCTGCGCGGGCAATTCCAGATCAACGAACGGCTCGGCTCGACGATCGCATATTATCTGACCGACTTCCGGTCGCACTTCGGCTTCGGGATGTATCCCACCGCGACGGCGGGGGCGGCGACGGCAACTCTCGCCTTCGGCGAGCAGAACTTCTATCACAATGACGCTCGCATCGGTTTGAACTACCGCGCGTCACGTGACCTCAGCCTCAGACTGGCCGCGGGGTCGGCCGTCTCACCTCCTTACTTGGCGATCTTGTCGACGCCGCAAAAGCCGGCGACGATCTGCGGCGTTCCGGGACAAGCGACGTCACCGGCGTGTCCCCCCGGCGTGGGAGCTGGTACGGCGGCTGTCGCATCGATCACCGGAGCGGGCGTTCAGCCCGAGAGCTCGATCGGGTTCGATCTGGGCGGCGACTACCGCTTCGCGCACGATCCGGCGACCGTGCTCACCTTCGACGTGTACGCGGAAAACTTGTTCGACCAATTCGTGAAGTCCGAGTTCATCAACGGCAGCGCGGCGGTCCCGGCGCTCGGTGCTGCGCCGGCAGGTACCTACCCGCTGTACGTCAACGCGTACGGCAACCTGTCCCGCGCGCGGTACGAAGGGTTCGAGCTCGGTCTCAACCGGGCGCCTATCGTCGGTCTCGGCTACGTCGCGCAGTTCGCGGTGCTCCGTGGCTATGCGCTCGGCGTACCGCCCGGCGGCTATCCCGGCAAGCCCGGTATCGTCAGCAACGCGAACTTCACCGATCAGTCGGTCTCGAACCAGGCGATTCCGTACGCCCAAGGCTACGCCGAGCTCAACTACCGGACGGCCAGCAACGCGCTGCTCCTGCTCGGCGCCACGTATTACGGCAACAACAACGACTTCGACATCCCCGCGACGTGGTTCTGGAACGCGACGGTGCGGTTCCCGATCCACGACAAGTACACGACCTTCCAAGTCTCGGTCGACAACCTGTTCAACACGGACAGCTATCTCTTCCCGATCAACTTCGCAGGCACGCAAGTCCCGTTTGCCACCGGCCAGTTCTATGCGACGACGCTCAAGAACTACGGACCGCGCCAGTTCAGGTTCCAGCTCTCGCACAGTTTCGGCCGCTGACTCCAAGCCGCTCGCGTAACGATGCGAACGACCAAAAGGAGCGAAGCCTCGGCTTCGCTCCTTTTTTCTGACACGCGCACCCGAGTCCGACGGCTGCGTCAGCGCAGCTGAATGGTCGGCGTCACGCCTTTGCCGGCGAACGTCTTCTCGAGGAGCTTGGCCAGCTCGCCGCTCTGAGCCATCGGCCCCAAGATGTCGGTATCGCCGTAGAACTGCCCGTCGATGAAGACCTTGGGCAGCGTCTGCCAGTCGGTCAGCTCGGAGAGCGCCTCGCGTTTGGGCATGTTCTCGAGCACGTCGATCACCTCGAACGGGTAGCCGAACGTGCTGAAGAACTGGATCGTCTCGAGCGTGAAACCGCAGCGCGGCGCGTCTTTGGTTCCTTTGCCGTAGACGAGGATCGGATTTTCCGCGAGCTCGCGCTTGATCTCGTCTTGCAGGTCAGCCATGGGTGTCCTCAGGGGTGGCGGTGTGGATCTGAAGTGCGTGGATGCTCCCGTCGGCGCGGGCCGGGGCGAGCGCCCGTTCGACCATCCGGTGCCGGTCGAGCGGAGCGACGCCGGCGAACGCCTTCGACCGTACGAACACGTCGAGGTGGTCGCTGGTGCCGGTCATGTCGAAGACTCGGACCTCGGCGTCGGGCATTGTCTGCCGCAGCAGTTCGGTTATCGTTGCGTCGATCACGAGCGGCCGGATTACGACCCCGGCCGGCGGCGCACCCCCTTGCGCCGCTCACCGAAGCCGCCTCTGCTCGCCCGAGTAAGGTGCCGGAATCAGTGGGCGTGCGTCAGGCGGTGAGGCGGGGCTGATCGCGGTCGTTGCGCGCGGCCAGGACGAGCTTCGTGGTCTCGCGGACGACCTCGGCCAGCGAGGGCGCCGCCGCCGTCAGGGCACGCACCGTCCCGGCGGCGAGCACGATCGCGCTGGCGCCGAGCAAGATCGCCGGCACGCCCCGCGCGCGGAACTTCCCGTAGCGCAGGCTCGAGGCGCGCAGGACACGGGCGGGGTCGAACGGCGGCATACGGGGCGGGTGCGCCGGGGCACGCTGCGAATCCTCGGGGATGCCCGACGCAGCTCGCTCGACCGACGCGTTCGCCTGGGATATCCCGGCGAATTTCAACTTCGCGCGCGACGTGGTCGACAAGCTCGCGCAGGAAGACCGGCGCGGGCTGTTGTTCGTCGACGCGGCCGGAGCGCAGCGTGACTACACGTTCGCGCAGATCGCCGATGCTTCGCGCCGTTGGGCCGCGGTGCTGCGCGACGCCGGCCTGCGCAAAGGCGACCGTGTCGTCGTGGTGTTGCCCAAGATCCCCGACTGGCTGTTCTGCATGGTCGCCGCGCTGCGGATCGGGGCCGTCGCCGTGCCGAGTGCCGAGCAGCTGCGCGCGAAGGACCTCTTGTACCGCGCCAACCACAGCGGTGCGACGACCGTCGTCGCTCACGCGGCCAACGCCGACGAGTTCGACGCGATGCGGGCCGACGCGACCACCGTCGGGACGTGGCTGCTGGCCGGCGGCGAGCGCGACGGCTGGACGTCGGTCGATCCGCTGGTCGAGCGCGCGACGCCGTGGGACGGTGCGCCGACGAAGGCCGACGACATGGCCCTCATCGTCTATACCAGCGGCACGACCAAGGATCCCAAAGGCGTCGTGCACGCCGTCTCGTGGACGTGGGCGACGCGCATTCAAGCCGAGAGCTGGCTCGACGTCAAACCCGACGATCTGGTGTGGTGCGTCGCCGGAACCGGCTGGGCGAAATCGCTGTGGAACGTGCTGATCGGGCCGTGGTCGTGCGGTGCGCCGGTCGTGCTGCACGAAGGTGCGTTCGTCCCCGAGCAGCGGATGAACATGATTCGCGATCTCGGTGTCACCGTGCTGTGCCAAGCTCCGACGGAGTACCGCATCGAAGCGAAGCTCACCGATCTCGGCGAACGCTGGAAGCTGCCGAAGCTGCGCCAGTGCAACAGCGCCGGCGAGCCGCTGAACCCCGAGGTGATCGAGGTCTGGCGCAAGGCGTTCGGCATTACGATTCTCGATGGTTACGGCCAGACCGAGAACTCGCTGATCGTCGCGAACCTCGTCGGTCAGCCGGTGCGCGCCGGTTCGATGGGCAAACCGACGCCGGGCTACGTCGTCGCCGTGATCGACGAAGACAACAACGTGTGCGCGCCCGGCGAGGTCGGCGACATCGCGCTGCGCGCCGACGCTCCGTCGCTCTACCAGGGCTACTACAAGAACGCCGAGGAGACGCAAGCGACGCGGCGCGGTGAGTGGCACATCACCGGCGACCGCGCGCAGGTGGACGAGGACGGCTACTTCTGGTTCGTCGGCCGGGCCGACGACGTGATCTCGTCGGGTGCCTATCGCATCGGGCCGTTCGAGGTCGAGAGCGCGCTGCTCGAGCATCCGGCGGTGCTGGAGTCGGCGGTGGTCGGCTCGCCCGATCCCGACCGCGGCAACGTCGTCAAGGCGTTCGTCGTGCTGCGGCCGGGAAACGAGGGAACGGACGCGCTGGTCCGCGAGCTGCAGGAGCACTGCAAGCGCGTCACTGCGCCGTACAAGTACCCGCGCGAGATCGAGTTCGTCACCGAGCTGCCCAAGACGCGCTCGGGCAAGATCCGGCGGGTCGAGCTGCGCCAGGCCGAGCTGCGCCGCAAGGGCGCCACCGCGGCCAGCGGCTTCGTCTAAGGCGGCCGGCGTGAGGTCGGGCGCGGCTGAAACGCCGCACGGCTCGCCGCGGTAGATTCGAGGCGCATGGACTTCCAGCGAACGGCCGGCTGACGATGCAGCCCCCGCCCGACGATCTCGACACGACCGTCGCGATGCCGCGTGTGAAGCCGCCGCCGCCGCCCGGCCCGCGCAAGATCCCCGACGCCGTCGTCGACCGGCCCCCGCCGCCGCGCCCGGAACCCCCGCCCCGCCCGCAACCGCAGCCGCGGGTGAGCCCCGTGCCGCCAAGCTCGCCATGGGCCGGCCCGGTCAGCGGCACGGTGATCTCGCCCCAGCGCGCCGCGACCGTCACGACCCGGCCGATCGTCGGAAACCCGTTCGGCTACCTGTGCGCGCGTTTGTTCGCGTTCGTGCTCGACGTCGTGCTCGCCGGCGGCGTCGCGACCTCGCTGATGTACTCGCTGATCGCGATCAACCCCGTCACCGGTCTGCCGACGAACACGCAGCGCGGCTTCGAGGCGACGCTGGCGATCGGCATCGCGATCGCGCTCGTCTACGTGTGGATGGCGGAAGCGTTCTTCGGCACCACGATCTGGAAGTTGGCCTTCGGCTTGCACGTGTACTCCGTGCGCGGCGGCCGCGTCGGTTTGGGCCGCGCCTTCCTGCGCGGACTTCTGCGCCCGCTCGACGCACTGCTCGTCGGTGGGGTGATGGCGATGCTCCCCGCGCACCGGCGCATCGGCGACTACGCCGGCGGCACCGTCGTCGGGCCGAACCCGCTGCGCACGTTCGCGCCGGTGATCGGCTGGAGCTTGATCCTCGTGCTGTGCGGCATCCCGTTCATCCTGGCCGGGACGGAGCGCACGCTGGCGTCGATCATCGCCTTCGGCGAGTTCGTGCCTCCACTGATTGCTCACATCTGGTCCGACCTCCAGTCACTCCTCGGCCGGGCCGGTGGCAGCGGCGGCGCCGGTACAGCCGGCGGCGGAGCGCGTTACTCGTAGCGACTGCGGTATTGCTTTGACGCGAACGCGTGATAGCAATGCGTGAGCCGATGTCGATACACGAGATCGTCCTGCCGATCACCAAGCCCGAGACCGAATGGATCCTCGGCCGCGCCGTGCGCAAAGTGAGCCCACGTCGCACGCACGCGCTGCTGCAGGGCGAGTTCAGTGAGCACCTCGCCCAGTGGGCGAAAGGCCGCGGCGACGTCGGGACACAGTGGCGCTTCCGGATCGCGCCGCCGGGCGAGGTGCGCCGGCCCGTCGTCCCCGACGTTGCGTACGTCGCGGCGCTGCCGGGTTTCTCGCTCGCTCTGCCCGCCCTGTTCGCCGTCCTCGAGCGGCCCCGCTAGGCGGACTCGCCGCGGCCGGTGGCGTACGCGAAGGCCGGGAGGATGGTCCGATGATCGCAACCGGTGACGCGCTCGCAACCAAGCACGCACGCTTCGTTCTCACGCCGTGGATGGCGCAGGGCAACCTGCGGCCGCCGGTGATCGTGCGGGGCGAGGGGATCTACCTCTACGACGCCGACGGCAACCGCTACGCCGATCTGACCTCCGGACTGATCGCCGTCAACTTGGGGCACGGCCATCCGGCGGTGCGCGCCGCAATGCATGCGCAGGTCGACCGGCTGTGCTTCAGCCCGCCGAGCTGGTTCAACGACGCGCGCGCCGAGCTCGCCGAAGCGCTCGTGCAATTGGCGCCGTGGGGCGACGAAGGCGGACGCGTGTTCTTCACCACCTCGGGTGCGGCGGCGAACGAGGACGCGGTCAAGTTCGCGCGCGCGATCACCGGGCGGAACAAGGTGTTGGCCGGCTACCGGTCGTTCCACGGTTCGGGCGCCGGCTCGGCGTCGCTCACCGGCGAGAACCGCCGCTGGTTTAACGAGCCTGCGAGCATCATGTCGGGCGTGGTGCACTTCTGGGCCGCGTATCCGTATCGCAGTCCGTTCTTCAGCGCCGATCCGGCCGAGGAGACGAAGCGCGCGCTCGCGCACGTCGCCGACGTCGTCGCGGCGGAGAACCCCGACTCGGTCGCCGCGATCCTCATCGAGCCGGTGATCGGCTCGAACGGCGTCATCGTGTTCCCGCCCGGCTACCTCGCCGGTTTGCGCGCGCTGTGCGACGCGCACGGCATCCTGCTGATCTTCGACGAGGTGATGACCGGGTTCGGCCGCACCGGCGCGGCGTTCGGCGGCGAGCGGTTCGGCGTCGAGCCCGACATGCTGACCTTCGCCAAGGGCGTCACCTCGGGCTACGTTCCGCTGGGCGGCGTGCTGGTGCGCGAAAAATACGCCGCGCGGTTCGACGAGAAACCCGTCCCGGCCGGTCATACCTATTCCGGTCATCCGCTGGCGATGGCAACCGGCGTCGCGGCGTTGCAGGCCTACGCCGACGACGACCTGTACGCGCGCGCCAAGAACGGAATCGAGCCGCGCCTGCGCGCCGGCCTCGAGCGCATCCGCGACCAATACGAGATCGTCGGCGAGGTCCGCGGCGTCGGCGCGTTCTTCGCGCTCGAGTTCGTCGCGAACCGCGCGACGCGGGAGCCGCTCGTGCCGTGGCAGGGCAAGTCGCTCGGCCCGATGCCGACGCTCTTCGCGGCGATGAAAAAACGCGGCGCGTACGCGTTCGGGCGCTACAACGTCCTCCACATCGCGCCGCCGCTTACGATAAGCGACGAGCAGCTCGACGAGGCCGTAGCAACGATCGGAGCCGCGGTCGGCGAGCTGGCCGAGGCCTGCGCGACCTCGCCGTCACGCTAAGCTCCGTCAGCGCTGCGCGGGCTGACCGAAGCGGGCGAAGCCCGTGACGGCGGAGGGCTGGACGTCGGTGATCGCTTCGTACTCGGTTTCGGTGATGCGCGACGGGTCGGTGCGCATGAACGCGGCGTACGCGAGCGCGGCAACGATGATGCTGAACAGCCAGCCGCCCGACCATAAGAAGTGCAGCGGTGCGAACCATAGGCCGATCAGCGGCGGGATCCAGCCGACGACGAGCGCGCCGATCGCGCGCAGGTTCCACCCGCCGGCATAGTCGTAGCGGCCGTCGTGCGAGTAGAGCTGGAACAGGTCCAGCCGCAGCTCGCGCACCAGCCAGTAGTCGGCGATCGCGATCCCGTCGAACGGCCCGAGCAGCGTGCCGTACGTGCCCAGCCAGGTGAACACGTACGTCGCGAAAGTCGACAGCACGTACCAGGGCTGCATCAGCAGCGAGAGCAGCCCGGTCAGCACCGCGCCGCCGGCGAAGGTGATCATCTTCGGCCACAGGTTCTCGAACGCGCGCGCCGGCGCCATCACGTTGGCGCCGACGTTGATCGTGATCGACGACAGGATCACGACGATTCCGCCGATCACCACCACGGCGGTCGGAAACTTGACGATCAGCTCGACCGGATTCCACAGTGCTTGGTGGTAGAGCGCCACCGTCGCCGAGGTCACGGCGATCCCGACGAAGGCGAAGATCGCCATCACGAACGGCATCACCAGCTGGCCTCGCAGCTGTGCCGTCTGCGAACGCGCGTAGCGCGAGTAGTCGGGGATGTTGAGCGCGAGCGTCGCCCAGAAGGCGACCACGCCGATGACCGACGGAAAGAACGCCGTCCAGAACGCGCCGCCGTGCAGGGTCGCGGGAGCCGCCAGCATCGGTCCGACGCCGCCGGCCGCCGTCAGACCCCAGGCGAACAGCGCGATCGCCGCCAGGCCGAGCGTCGGCGCGGCGAATGCCGCCAGACGGCCGATGGCCTGCGGCCCACGCATCGCGATGCCGACGTTGAGCAGCCAGAACGCTCCGAACGCGACGAAGAGGTGCGGACCGAGCATCGCCCATTTCGGCGCCAAGCGCGACGCGATCGCGTCGAGCGCCAAGCCGCCGAACCATGAGTTGATGCCGAACCAGCCGGCGCCGATGATTGCCCGCGCCAACGCGGGGACGTGGGCGCCGCGCGTGCCGAACCACAACCGCGCGAACACCGGATAGGGAATGCCGTAGCGCGTGCCGGCGTGCGCGACGAGCAGGATCGGGATCAGCACGATGCAGCTCCCGGCAAAGATCGTCAGGACGGCTTCCCACCAGTTCATCCCCAGCGAGATCATCCCGCTGGCGAGCGAGTAGGTCGGAATGCACAAGCACATCCCGATCCACAGGCTCGCAAAGCGGGATCCCGCCCAGGAGTGCTCCGCGCGCATGCACGGCCGCAGGTCGTCGTTCCACAGATCCCAGTTGGTCGACGCGCGGCGCGCCGCCTCGTCCGCCAGCGTGACGATCCCGTCCCGCTCGATCTGCGAAACCATCAAACCTCGACCATCGCGCCGTACGTTTCGGGACGGCGGTCGCGGTAGAACTGCCAGGTGTTGCGGACCTCCTCGATCACGCGTCGGTCCATGTCGCCGATCACGACCTCGTCCTTGTCGCGCGAGCCGACCGCGACGAACTGACCGCGCGGGTCGACCAAATAGGACTGCCCGTAGAACTCGCCCATGTTCCACGGCGACTCGACGCCGACGCGATTGATCGCGCCGACGTAGTAGCCGTTGGCGACCGCGTGCGCCGGCTGCTCGAGCTTCCACAGGTACTCGGACAGCCCGGCGACGGTCGCCGACGGGTTGAACACGATCTCGGCCCCGTTGAGGCCCAGCAGCCGCGCGCCTTCCGGGAAGTGGCGGTCGTAACAGATGTAGACGCCGATGCGCGCGAAGCGCGTTTGGAACGTCGGATACCCGGCGTTACCGGGCTTGAAGTAGTACTTCTCCCAGAAGCCGCACGGCGCCGGGCCTGCCGCCACCTGCGGCAGGTGGTGCTTGCGATAGATGCCCAGGAACGAGCCGTCGGCATCGATCACGGCCGCGGTGTTGTAGTACACGCCGCTGATCGTGCGCTCGTACATCGGCACGACCAGCGCGACTCCCAGCTCATTGGCGAGGTCTTGCATCCGGCGCGTCGTCGGGCCGGCGGGGATCTCTTCGGTCGCCTCGTACCACTTCGGGCTCTGCTCGGTGCAGAAGTACGGCCCGTAGAACAGTTCCTGCAGGCAGACGATCTGCGCGCCGCGCTGCGCCGCCTCGCGGATGAGCCGCTCGTGCTTGGCGATCGCCTCGCGCTTGTGGACCTCGACCGGCTCCGTGCCGTCGGTGTCGTGGTGCGCTTGAATCAGCCCGATGGTGACGACGTCGTTCACGGTTCCTTCAACTTTCCTTTAAGGTTTCGGCCGCAGCCGCGGCGTCACCGGAGGTGAAGCCGTCACAGCTGGACGGGACGGAAAGGCGCGGACTTCTGGTGGATCCCCTGACCGGGAGCGCCGGTGAAGCTCTGGCCGTCGACGATCTTGCGGCCGCGTGAGAACACATAGCGCGGCCGGCCGCGGACCGACATTCCCTCGAAGATGTTGTTGTCGGCCTTCATGTGATGCGTCTTGGCCGAGATGGTGCGAGTCGCGTTCGGATCCCACACGACGAGGTCGGCGTCGCTGCCGACCGCGATCGTTCCCTTGCGCGGAAACAGACCGAACAGCTTGGCGGGGTTCGTCGAGGCCAGCGCGACGAGTTGGTTGAGCCCGATCACGCCCCGGTTGACGCCGTGCTCGTACAGGATCGCGACGCGGTCCTCGATCGTCGGCGCGCCGTTGGGGATCTTCGAGAAATCGTTGCGGCCGAGCTCCTTCTGGCCGCAGTTGTTGAACGAGCAGTGGTCCGAGCCGAAGGCGTGCAGCTCGCCGTTCTTGAGCTTGCGCAGCAGCACGGCCTGATCGCGCTTCTCGCGCAGCGGCGGCGACATGACGTAGTTCGCGCCGGCGAAGTCCGGCCGGTCGTAGTCGCTGGTGTCGCAGACGAGATACTGCGGGCAGGTCTCGCCGTAGATCGGCAGCCCGCGCTTGCGCCCGTCGCTGATCGCATCGGCCGCCATCGCGCTCGAGACGTGCACGACGTACAGCGGCGCGCCGGCGACCTCGGCCAGCCGGATCGCTCTCGATGTCGCCTCGGCCTCGAGCTCGACCGGCCGGGTCAGGGCGTGGTACTTGGGCGCGGTCTCGCCGGCCGCCAGCGCTTCCTTGACGGTGACCTCGATGACGTCGCCGTTCTCGGCGTGCACCTGGACCAGGCCGCCGAACTGCGCCGCCGCCTTGAGCACCTTGAAGATCGTCTCGTCGTCGACTTGCAGCACGTGTTTGTAGGCCATGAACACCTTGAACGAGTTGACGCCCTCGCGCTCGATCATGCGGGGGATCTCTTCGAGCGTCTCGGGGCGGCCGTCGGCGATGGTCAGGTGAAACGCGTAGTCGATCGCGGCCTTGCCGCCGGCTTTGCCGTGCCAGGTCCGCAGCGCGTTCGCCAGCGAGTCGCCCTTGGTGTGCAGCGCGAAGTCGACGATCGTGGTCGTTCCGCCCAGCGCCGCCGCGACCGTCCCGCTGGCGAAGTCGTCGATCGTCGTCGTCCCGCCGAACGGCATGTCGAGGTGCGTATGCGGGTCGATGAACCCCGGGAACACGTAGCTGCCCGAGGCGTCGACCGTCTCGTGCCCGAGGCCGGGAATCAAGCGCGCGATCGCGGCGACCGTCCCGTTCTCGACGAGGATGTCGGCGGAGAACTGGTCGGTCGCGGTGACGACCGTCCCGCCCTTTACGATGGTACCGATGTGAGTTTCTCTCTCCAGGTGTGGACGGTGTCGCCGGCATCGACGCGCACCATCTCGATGCAGTCGACGACGGGGCACACCATCTGGCACAGGTTGCAGCCCACGCAGTGCTCTTCGTCGACGACCGGCGCGAGGCGCGGATCGGCGGGGCGATCGATGCACTGGTGCGCCGCGTCCTCGCAGGCGATGTAGCACTTGTTGCAGCGGATGCAGAGCTCGGGATCGATCCGCGCCACGATCTTGTAGTCGAGGTTGAGGTCGTTCCAGTCGACGATGCGCGGGACCGTCTTGGCGACGATCTCGCGCACCGACGCGATCCCGCGCGCGTCGAGGTAGTTGTTGAGGCCCTCGATCATGTCGGCGACGATCCGGAAGCCGTGGTGCATCACGGCCGTGCAGACCTGCACGCTTGTCGCGCCCATCAGCATGAACTCGACCGCGTCGCGCCAGTCGGCGATCCCGCCGATCCCCGAGATCGGGATGCGGACCTGTGCGTCCTTGGCGCAGGTGCCGACCATGTTGAGCGCGATCGGCTTCACCGACGGTCCGCAGAACCCGCCGTGCGACGACTGCCCGTCGACGTGCGGGATCGGCAACCAGGTGTCGAGGTCGACGCCCATCAGCGAGTTGATCGTGTTGATCAGGCTGATCGCGTCGGCGCCGCCCTGCGCCGCCGCACGCGCCGGGTAACGCACGTCGGTGACGTTGGGAGTGAGCTTCACGATCACCGGAACGTGGGCGGCCTCCTTGACCCAGCGGGTGACCATCGTGATCAGCTCGGGATCCTGGCCGACCGCCGCGCCCTGACCGCGCTCCGACATCCCGTGCGGGCAGCCGAAGTTGAGCTCGAAGCCGTCGATGGGCACGGTCTCGCAGCGGCGCACCAGCTCGTGCCAGCTCTCGCGGGTGCACTCGGTCATCAGCGAGACGACGATCGCGCGATCGGGATAGGCGGCCTTGCACTCCGCGATCTCGCGCAGGTTGTCGTCGAGCGGCCGATCGGTGATCAGCTCGATGTTGTTCATCCCCGCCATCCGGTACGCGCCGATGTTTTGGCCGGCGAAACGCGAGGTGACGTTGACGATCGGCTCGAGCGCGAGGGTCTTCCACACCGCGCCGCCCCAGCCGGCGGCGAAGGCGCGCATCACTTGGTAACCGGAGTTGGTCGGCGGCGCCGACGCCAGCCAGAACGGATTCGGGCTGCGGATACCGGCCAGGTCGATCGACAGGTCGGCCATCAGCGCACCTCCGCGCGCAGCAGCACGTCGATGCTGCGCGCCGCGCCCTTGCCGCGCTGCGCGGCCTCGACCACCATCGCGTCGATCCCGCCGGGCTGGAACGTGCAGTCGCCGGCGGCGAACACGCGCGGAACGTTGGTGCGCATCGTGTCGTCGACGGTCGCGATCCCGTTGACGTCGTGCGCCACGCCGAACGCGTCGAACAGGTCGACGTGACGCTGCTGCCCGATCGCGAGAATCACCGTGTCGGCGGCGACGACGTGCTCGGTCCCCGGCAGCGGCCGCGCCGTCCCGCCCGGATCGGTCGCCAGCAGCTCGAGCCCGGTGACGCGGCCGTTCTCGACCACGATCCGCCTGGGGATCACGAAGGTGCGAAACTCGACGCCTTCGACCTGCGCGAACTCGATCTCGAAGTCGTAGGCCGACATGCGCTCGGCGCCGCGCCGGTAGTACATCGTCACCGACGTGTCACCCTGAGCTCGTCGAAGGGCCAGACGGCGCGAGCAGGTCGCGGCGTCGATCGCGGTGTTCCCGCCGCCCACGATCGCGACGCGCGCGCCGAGCGCGCCGACGTCGCCGCCGCACTTCACGACGCGAATGAAGTCGAGCGCGTCCCACACGCCCGGCGCATCCTCGCCTTCGATCCCGAGGCGCGGCACCGCGCCCATCCCCACCGCGAGCAGCACCGCGTCGTAACCGACCAGCAGCGACTCGGCGTCGACGTCACGCCCGACGGTGACGCCGGTTTGAATCCGCACGCCGAGGGCGCGGACCTGTTCGGCCTCCCACAGCGGGATCTCGGCCGGCAGCCGGAACGGAACGATCCCGTAGGTGTCGAGGCCGCCGGCCGCGTCGTCCCGTTCGTAGACCGTCACCAGGTGGCCCCAGCGGGCCAGCTCGCGCGCGGCGGCCAGGCCCGCCGGGCCCGCGCCGACGATTGCGACGCGCTTGCCGGTCGGCGGACCGGCCTCGAACAGGACGGGCTTCTCGCGGATCGCCCAGTCGGTGGCGTAGCGCTGCAGGTCGCCGATCCGGATCGGGTTGTGATCGGCGTTGTAGACGCAGGCACCCTCGCACAGCTGGTCGGTCGGGCAGACGCGCGCGCAGCTTGCGCCGACGGGATTGGCGTCCATGATCGTGCGCGCGCTGCCGGCCAGGTCGCCGGTGGCGATGCGGCCGATGAAGCGCGGGACGTCGATCGCGGTCGGGCACGCGCGCGTGCACGGCGCATCGTAGCAATTGAGGCAGCGGTTCGCCTCGATCTGGACGTCGAGCGGGGACAACCGTTTGGCGATCGGCGGCCCCAAGCTCACGGACGGAAAATCCAATTCCCCGCGTTGTTCACGATGCGCGGTAGGCGCTCCCGGTGCTAGGCGCGTAGCAGCCCGAATGCGCGCCGTCCGACTCCACGAGATCGACCGCGAGAACGGTCCACGGAACTTCCTCGTCGAGCAGGTCGACGATCCGGCGCCGGGCCAGGGGGAGACACTGGTCGAGATCGCGCGAGCGGCGTTCAACCGGCGCGACGTGTTCATCAGCCAAGGCCTGTATCCGGGGATACAGCTGCCGTGCATACCGGGCTCGGACGGCATGGGAACCGTCGCCGCGCACGGCGAGGACGCCCAAGGCCCGCCGGTCGGGACGCGCGTCGTCATCGATCCGACGCTGGGCTGGGGACCCGACCAGCGCATCTGGCGGCGCACCGCGCAGGTGCTCGGCATGCCGCACCAGGGGACGTTCGCGCGGTACATCGCCGTGCCGGCTGAAAACGTTCATCCCGCGCCGGCCTCGCTGAGCGACGACGAAGCTGCCGCGATTCCGCTGGCCGGCGTCACCGGCTACCGCGCGCTCGTCTCGCGGGGCGGCTGCACGAAGGACGACGTCGTGCTCATCCCCGGTGTAGGCAGCGGCGTCCAGACGTTCGTGCTGTTGTTCGCCAAGCAGATCGGTGCGAAGGTGATCGTCACGTCGTCGAGCGACGAGAAGCTCGAGCGCGCCAAAGCGATGGGTGCCGACGTCGCGATCAACTACAAGACCAGCGAGAAATGGGAGAAGGACGTCGCCGCCGTTGACGGGGGCCCGAGCCTGGTGATTGATTCGGCAGGCGGCGACACGCTTGCCAAGGCGATCAACGTCACACGCTACGGCGGTCGCGTCGTGATCTACGGCGGGACG
Source organism: Vulcanimicrobiota bacterium (assembly GCA_963738465.1). Classification (GTDB taxonomy): domain Bacteria; phylum Vulcanimicrobiota; class Vulcanimicrobiia; order Vulcanimicrobiales; family Vulcanimicrobiaceae; genus Vulcanimicrobium. Next base: position 477,583 of record CAVTWP010000005.1, on the reverse strand, counting down.
CTGGGCGACGCCACGATTCGTCCGTTCTCGGTGTTTTGGAAGCAGCTCGACGTCATGGGCTCGTCGATGGGCTCGCCGCGCGACTTCGCCGAGATGCTCGCGCTCTTCGATGGCTCGCTCAAACCCGCCGTCGACAAGGTCTACGCGATGGATGATGTGGCAACCGCCGCCGAGTCGGTCGACAAGGGCTCCCAGTTCGGCAAGGTCGTGCTTGCGATTTCGTAAGGCAGTACTCGCGATTTCGTAAGGCAGTGCTCAGCGTGACATCAGGTTGGTACGTAGCGCCGGAGCGGCTCGTGCGTGTCATAGCCGAGCTCGGCGCGGATGACGTCGGCGCCGAGGTTTTCGCCGAGGCGCGAAAGATCGGGATTGAGGAGCGCGGCCTCGACGGCGGTCGGTTCGCGGTCGAGCGCTTCGGCGCGCACGCGGCCTTCGTGTTCGAGCGCGATCAGGTGGGCCAGCACCTGGCGCGCCGCGGCCGGCCACAGGCGGCGGTCGACGTCGGCGTAGACGCGCTCGACGATCGCCGGGATCGTGACGCCGTCCGCGGATGGCCGTCGGGAAGCGCCGTCAAGCGCCGCGTCTCGCGGACCGAGTGCATCGAGGATCGCGCGCTCGCGGGCTTCGCGATGCGCGATGTACTCGTCGAGCTTGGCGCGCACGTCGCGCACCTCGCGTCCGTGGCCGCCGTAGATCGCCGAGGCGTCGCCGTACTCGTCGCGCAGGCGATGCAAGGCCCGCTGATAGGCGCGCATGTCACCGCTCGGCGGCGCGACGACGACGGTTCCGATGCCGAGCACGATGTCGCCGGTGAACAGCGCGCGTTCGTCTTCGAGCACGAACACCAGATGATCCGGCGCATGCCCTGGCCCATGCAGGACCGTGAACGCGGCGCCGCTGCTCGCGCTCGTCCCGCGGTCGCCCGGCGCGGATGCGGCATCGTCCGCGAATGTCAGCCGCTCGCCGTCAGCGACCTCGCGGTCGTGCGGAAACCGAGCGGCAGGGTGCGCGTATACCGGCGCGCCCGTTGCGGCGGCGAGCGGCGCGGCGCCCGGATAGTGATCGGGATGGCCGTGCGTGACGAGGATGGCGGCGTACGTCGCGCCGGCTTCACGCGCCGCCGTGAGAAACGCGTCGCGTTGGCGGTCGTCGACCGGTCCGGGATCGATCGCGACGAGCGAGCGCGGGCCGACGCGCACGACGTAGCCGTTGGTGCCGTCGAGCGTCAGCGGCGACGGGTTGTTCGCGCGCAGCCGCGTGACCCGCGGGCTGAGCGTCACCATGCGTTTTCGAGCTCCGAGATCATGACGAAGGTCGGTCCCGGCTGTACCTCCGGCGTGACCGTGACGATCGTCTTCGAAGCGGCGAAGTCCAGCAGCTCGCCGACGGTGCGGTACGGCGCGATGCGCTCGAGGTGCTTGATGGTCGGAAAGATCAGGTTGATCTCGCCGCGTGCGTTGGCGGCGAGCGCGGCCGGCGCCGTGAACCACCGGCCGTCGCGCACCTCGGCCGCGTCGGCCTCGGCGATTTGATCGTGCGGCGCGCGCGCGACGAAGAAACGCGTGTCGAACCGGCGCGTCGCGATCTCGGCTTTAGGCGTGATCCAGCGCGAAAAATAGCGCAACTGCGCCGCATCGATCGACGTGTCGAGTCGTTCGAGGACCTGGCCGAACGCGAGCCGGCCGGCGTTCATCTCGCGGCGCAGCTCGGGCAGCGCGTGGAGATCGACCGGCGTGCCGGCGAACAGCAGCCCGACCTCTTCGAACGTCTCGCGGGCCGCGGTCATCGCGTAGGCCGCATCGACGTCGCCGGCGGAGCCGCGAAGCCGGCGCGTCGCCCCGTCGTGGTCCGCGTCGTCGACTCGGCCGCCCGGAAAGACGTAGCGATCCGGCAGAAATGCCGCGCCCGCGTGGCGCCGCACCATGAATACCTCCAAGCCCTCGCTCGTGTCGCGTCCGACGATGACGGTCGCCGCGTCACGAACCTCGTCGCGCGGGTCAGCCATCGGAACCGTGCCGTCGTCCGAGCACGTTGTCTGCCTGCATGCGTCTCCCTATGATGGTTCCGGCCGGCCTGCTCCTCGCGCTCGCCGCCACACCGTTCGCCGTCGCGCAGTCCACGCCGTCGCCGCCGGCGCCGACGCCGATACCGGTCGCCACGCTGCCCCCGGCCGGGCCCAACGACGCGCTCATCCGTGCCGCGATCGGGATCGGCGCGGAGATCCTGCAGCGCCAGCTGATGAACGCGCGCAACAACGCTCACGGGACCGTGTCGTACTTCCGGCGCTTCGACCTGCAGGTGCGCTGCGGCGGCAACTGCTTCCGCAACGTCCGGCTGCACCCCGGAACGGTGATCAACCCGCGCGGCGCGACGCCGGGGGTCGGCACGACGGTCGACGTGAACGGCCACGCCGACCCCGACGGGACGATCGAGGCGGACACCATCACCGTTTCGCCGTAGCGGCCGCACGATGCGCTGTGCGATCGGTGCCGACGACACCGGCCCGCTGACCGTCGCCCTGCTGGGCGAGCTGAAACGCCGCGGTATCGCGGCCGAGTGCTTCGGCTCGCTGCGCGCTGCGGGCGCCGCACCAGGCGACGACCGCGAGTGGGCGTCGATCGGCCGAGCGGTGGGCGAAGCGGTCGCGGGCGGGCGAGCCGACTTCGGCGTCGTTTGCTGCTACACCGGAACCGGGATCTCGATCGCGGCGAACAAGGTACGCGGCGTGCGCGCGGCGCTGTGCTGCGACGCGCCGACGGCCGAGGGGGCACGCCGCTGGAACGACGCCAACGTCTTGGCGCTCAGCCTCCGCTCGACCAGCTCCGCGGTCGGGCTGGAGATTCTGGCCGCCTTTCTGGCCACGGCCCCCAGCCGCGAACCGGACGATCGTTCCTCGATCGAAAGGCTGGAGGCCCTCAATCCGCGCTGACGTCCCGTCCGTTGGCTCCGTGGAATCACTCCAGGAGGCTCATGTGATCAAACGACTCTCGGCCGTCGCGGCCGGCGCGGCGCTGGCCGCCCTCACCCTCACCCCGGCGTTGGCGCAGACGATGTCGTCGCCGGCTCCGATGCAATCGATGTCGGGCGGCATGATGTCCGGCGCGATGGAACACGGGATGCCGATCGGCAAGGCCGGCGGCGACGGCGTCACCTACACCGGCGCCCCCGATCTCCAGGCGACGATCTCGCTCGTCACCGCCGGCGGCGCGCCGGGCAATTTCTCGATCGTCAAAGCCCTCACGTCCCTTGCCGGCGCGAAGACCGCCAACGCGGAAGTCGCCAAGCTCACCAAGCAGTACGGTGCAGGGAAAGTCGCCTCGTTCGTCGCGGTGCAGAACTTCGCCGTGAACGACGCGGTCAAGATCGCGACGGCTGCAGGCGTGAAGTTTCCCCAGCCGATGCTGCACGGCGCCGTGCTCGCCAAGCGGGTCGTCGGCCTCGGGCTCGTCGACGGCACGTACTACGAGGGCACGCAGCTGGACCACATCGTGACCCATACGATCCACGAGAAAGTCATGAACGACATCGACCAGAAGTTCGGCGCTGCGGCCGACGGCAACTATCACCGCATCGCCGACCAAGCGCACTACGACCTGGCGCAAGCGCTGGGCGCGACGAGCGTGAAATTGGCCGCCTACCACTAACGGCGTTCGCGCAGTCGCGCGGAGCCTCAGCGACGAGGTGACGAAGGACCACGCCTGACGGCGTGGCCCTTCGTTTCTTCTTTGTTCGTCGTCGCAATCGGCCGACCCGGCCGCTACGACTGCTCGTCCTTCGGTGGATTCTCGGTCATCGAGCTGATGCCGCCCTCCTGTCCTTGGATGCGTTTCGCGCTGTGGTAGATCGTTGTCGTCTTCCCACCAACCGGTGCGCAATCAGCCGGTCGGTGTCTCGGACCCGGGTGGATCTTGCGACGTCAAGCCGCCCTCCCGTACGCTTCGAAAAAACTACCTCGAGGTACCACCATCGTACCGCTGCCCGGGACCCGGGTCAACCCCGCATTCGGCGGAGGCGAAGAGTCCCAGCCCGCAAAGAACCTGCGAGGTGGGTTCCCGAATCGGTCGAGTGCTGCGCCGCGTGGAGGCGGTTGCCATCTTGACGGCGTCCTTCGCGCTTGCTGCCTACGTCGTCTCGCATCGCCCGTGGGTCGAGTATGCGCTCGGTCAGCTCGGGCCGTTCGGCATGCCCTTGGCGGTCCTGGTCTTCGCGATCGTCGCGTCGGCGCCGTTCTCGGTGACCGACGCTTTGGCGATCATGAACGGCGTGCTGTTCGGGCCGGTCGCCGGCTCGATCGTCAACGCGGTCGGGCTCGTGCTCGCGGCCGTCATCGGCTATCTGGTGGCGCTGCGCACCTCGAGCGCCTTCGACGTGCGGGCGAACGTCGAGCGGCTGCCGCGCTGGGCGAGGCACTTCCGAATCGGCTCACCGATGTTCCTCATCGCCGTGCGCATCATCCCCGGACTCGGCGGAACGATCGCCACCCAGACCGCCGCGGCGCTGCGCGTCCCGATCTTCGTGCAGATCTATACGATGTGCGCGGTAGCGGTGCCGATCTGCACGGTCTTGGCGGTATTCGGCGACGTGGCGTCGGACTATTTCCAGGACCACGTCGTCGCGCCCGTGCAAGCCTACGGAGAGAGACATCACATTCACTTCCCCTACCGGCGGCGGCCGCGGCCGCACGTGACGTTCAACCCGCTCAATCCGTTCCCGACCCATCATCCCGACCGGCCGGGCCGGATGTGACGCCGTCCAACGATGCCGGCCAAGCAGTCGCGCTGGCCGACACCCCCGAGACGCTCGCGCTGACCTGCGAACGGATCGCGCGCTCTTCGCGGGTCGGGCTCGACACCGAGTTTCACACCGAGAAATCCTACACGCCGCACTTGATGGTCGTGCAGCTGCTGCTCGACGACGGCGTGGCGCTCGTCGACCCGCTCGCGCTGCCCGATCTGCGGCCGTTGATCGACGCGCTGGCCGGCGCGCGCGTGATCGGGCACGCCTTGTCGTCCGATCTGCGCATCTTGGCCGACGCATACGGCGAGCTGCCGCGTGAGATCTTCGATACGCAGGTCGCCGCCGCGTTCGTGGGCTACGGTCTGTCGATCTCGCTGCTCGATCTCGTGCGCGACCTGTGCGGCGTGACGCTGCGAAAATCGCAGACGGTCAGCGATTGGAGCACGCGGCCGTTCACCGCCAAGCAGGTCGAGTATCTGGTCGACGACGTCCGCCACTTGTTCGACTTGGAGGACCGACTGCGCGATCGGCTTGTCACGCGCGGCCGCGAAGCGTGGGCCGAGCAGGAGATGCCGGCGCTCTCCGAGCTGACCACGTATCGCGCCGATGCGCGCCGCTTGTACCTGCGCGTCTCCGGCAACGCGCGCATGAACCGCCGCGAGCTCGCCATCCTCAACGAGTTGGCGAACCTGCGCGACCGCTACGCGCGCGAGCGCAACATCCCGCTCAAGTACGTGCTTCCCGACGACGTGATGGTGGGCTTGGTTCAGCTGCGCCCGAGATCGATCGACGAGCTGTCGCAGCTGCGCCGGATCGATACGGGCACGCGCCGCAACTTGGGCGAGCGGATCGTCGAGGCCGTGCGGCGCGGAGAAGAGCTGCCCGAAGACGCGCTGCCGCCGCGCGCCCCCAAGCCGCTGGGCGCCCAGCGCGAAGCGCTCGTCTCGACGATGGCCGTGCTGGTGAGCGCGCTGGCTGCCGAGCACGACCTGCCGACGACGCTCTTGCTGCCGCGCGCCGCGCTGGAGCGAATCGCGCGCGCGGCGCCGCAGAGTCCCGAGACGCTCGGCGACGTGGTGAACCTGACGTCGTGGCGCCGCGAGCTGGTCGTGCCGCCGTTGTGGGAGCTCTTGTCGGGCGATTCGGCGCTGCGCGTGCGCGGCTACCTGGACGGTGACCCGCGCACCGCCTTCGAGCGTCTAGAGTCCGAAACCGTCGAGCGCTTCGGGCGTCAGGTTCTCGGCGGCGCCGGCACGTAGTAGTGCGTGCGGCGGTGCACGCCGTTCTCGATGAACTCCACCTGACCGCGGGTGTTGGTGGGGGTCGGGCGTGACACTTGCAGCGCGAGGACGGCGACCGGTTGCGCCATTGTCGTCGGCGGCTGACACGTCAGCGCATAGTCGACCACGATGACCGGCACGATCGTCGGCCCGGCTGCGCTCGCCGGAACGAACTGATGGACGTCCTGCGCCCGTGAGGCGCACAGTTGGTCCGTCCGCTGCGATACGACGAACAGCAGCATATTCGAGCGGAAGAACTTGTTGTCGAGATTCGCGGGCGGCCCGGCCGAACCGAAGTCGAACATCGTCGTGAGATCGGGGACGCTGCCGATGGCGGCATACGTGTCGTAGCCGACGGTCGTCGCGAAGGGATCGTTGCTCGACAGGGTACTGGGGTTGAACCCGGCTTTGATCGGATACGTCCAGGGCATCGGCGTGTACGAGACCGGTGCGGTCGTGCCGGGTGCGGGAGTCGCCGTCTCGCGATATTCCTTCGCGAGGGTTTCGTTCGCGCTGCGCTGGGTCAGGCAGTTCTTCGCGACGTCGTTCGGCAGGCGCATGAGTGCTGCCGAGCACTGCGTCAGGAGATCGTTGGCCTCGTGGAAGCTGCGGTCCCAGCCCGGAATGTCGAGGTCGTGCTCGGCCTCGGCCCGCAGCGAGAGCAAATAGGCTTTGGTGACCAAGCGCATCGGGGGAGACTGGCACCCTTCGACGGCGCTCAGACCGTCGTTGGCGGCCTTGAACGCGGCTTGACTGCGCGTTTGATCGATGTCGGCGCCGCTCAGCTCGTCCGAAGCCGTCGCCTCGGCGCGCCGGGCTCGGAAGCACGGATCGTTGGCGTACGGTTCGCGCGCGAACGCGACGTTGAACGAGCGCTGGTTTTGGCAACGCGAGCCGACGCCTTGTTTCACCAGCTCGGGTGAGCTCGCGCAGCGCGAGAGCAGCCGGTCGGCGACGTCGAGGCTGTGGTGCCAGTTCGGGTTGTTGAGCAGTTGCTCGTCCTCGGCCAGCAGCGACCACAAAAACGCATCGGTGGCGAGGTGCATCGACGCCATCGGGCTCAAGGTTGCGCTGCAGCGCGAGTTCGTCTCGATGGCGTTGAGGATGGTCTGGTGCGCGGCGGCCAAACCCGGCGACCGGGCGTAGATCTTCGGCCGAACACGCTCCTCGGCGCGCAGTGCCTGGTAGCAGGGCGCCATCAATCGCGCGACGTTGGGGTCCTCGTCGGCGGCGAGCGCCGGGGCCGTCGCGGGGCCGATCAGCAGGGCCATGGCGGCAATCACGCCGGTCAGGAACGAAAGGCGAGTGCGTTCGGTCACAGTAGGTTGCTTACTCCGTCGACGGGGTGCGTACCTTGGGCCGAAGATTCCCCGGCGGCAACCGAACTTCATCGGAAGCGCGCCAAGAACCGCCCGATTCGAGAGGTCGAGGGTTGGCAATGTAGTAGGCGAGCGCACGCCGACACTGCTCTGAAAAGTGGGCACGGGCCGTCGACGGAATGGGACGCCGGAGGGGAGCGGGCCGGGCCTTCTGCGCCGAACGCCACTCCCGTCATGACGCATCCGGACAGCTTCTCGGCGCGCGACACGCTGCGCGTAGCGGACCCTTCGGCGAGCTCGGGACCGCCCCGCGACTACGCCTACTTCCGCCTCGGTGCGGTCGGCCGCGAAGACCTGGCGACGCTCCCATACTCATTGAAGATCCTGCTCGAGAACCTGTTGCGCTTCGAGGATGGACGCTCGGTGACATGCGAGGACGTCGCAGCGCTGGCGGGTTGGCAGCCGGGTGTGCGTTCGTCGAAAGAGATCGCCTATCGCCCGGCGCGCGTGCTGCTGCAAGACTTCACCGGCGTTCCGTGCGTGGTCGATCTGGCCGCGATGCGCGACGCGATCGCCACCTTCGGCGGCGATCCCAAGCGGATCAACCCATTGCAGCCGGTCGAGCTGGTGATCGACCACTCGGTGCAGGTCGACGCGTGGGCGTCACCCGATGCATTCGAGCGCAACGCCGACCTCGAGTTCGCGCGCAACGGCGAGCGTTACGCGTTCCTCAAGTGGGGACAGTCGTCGCTCGACGGCTTCCGCGCGGTTCCGCCCGACACCGGGATCGTGCACCAAGTCAACATCGAGTTCTTGGCGCGCGTCGTGTTCGGCGCCGGCGGCGCGGGCGAGCCTGCGCCCAGCGGCCTCACCGTGGCCTATCCCGACACGGTTGTCGGCACCGACTCGCACACGACGATGGCCAACGGCCTGGGCGTGCTGGCCTGGGGCGTCGGCGGGATCGAGGCCGAGGCCGCGATGCTCGGCCAGCCGGTGACGATGCTGATCCCGGACGTCATCGGGTTCAAGCTCACCGGCAAGCTGCGCGAAGGTGTGACCGCGACCGACCTCGCGCTGCAGATCACGCAGATGCTGCGCCAAAAAGGCGTGGTCGGCAAGTTCGTCGAGTTCTTCGGCGCCGGGCTGTCGTCGCTGCAGGTCGCCGACCGCACCGTGATCGGCAACATGTCGCCCGAGTACGGCTCGACCGTCGCGATCTTCCCGATCGACGCGCTTACCCTCGCCTACCTGCGCTTGACCGGACGCTCGGCCGACCAGATCGCGCTGGTCGAAGCGTATGCCAAAGCGCAAGGGATGTTCCGCACCGACGACTCGCCCGAGCCGCGCTTCACCGATACGCTGGCGCTCGATCTCGACGACGTCGAACCGAACCTCGCCGGTCCGCGCCGCCCGCAGGACCGCGTTCCGCTCTCCCAGGTGAAGAGCACGTTCGCCGTCGCGCTCGAGGAATGGCAGAGCGCGCGCAACGGCTCGGCCAAAGCGCTCGAGCGCTTCGAAGGCGAGGGCGGCGGCACCGCCGTCGCCGCGCAGCCCCGCACCGAGGTTTCCGACGGCGCGGTGGTGATCGCCGCGATCACGTCGTGCACGAACACTTCGAACCCGGCGCTGATGATCGCAGCCGGACTGCTCGCGAAGAATGCGATCGAACGAGGCCTGTCGACCGCGCCCTGGGTGAAGACGTCGCTCGCGCCGGGCTCGAAGGTCGTGACCGACTACCTGCTGCGCGCGGGCCTCACGCCGTACCTCGACCGGCTCGGCTTCAACCTGGTCGGCTACGGCTGCACCACCTGCATCGGCAACAGCGGGCCGCTCGGCGAGGACGTCGCGCGCGCCGTCGCCGAGCACGACATGATCGTCGCGGCGGTGCTGTCGGGCAACCGCAACTTCGAAGGACGCATCCACCCGCAGGTGCGCGCGAACTACCTGGCCTCACCGCCATTGGTCGTCGCCTACGCGCTGGCCGGCCGCATGGACGTCGACCTCACCACCGAGCCGCTGGGCCGCAGCGCCACCGGACAGGACGTGTACCTTCATGACGTGTGGCCCAGCAGCGCCGAGATCAACGCGGCGATGGCGTCGGCGGTCTCCGAAGAGCTGTTCCGCACGCGCTACGGCGATGTCTTCAACGGCGACCGGCGCTGGTCGTCGATGAACGTGCCGGCCGGCGAGCGCTACGCCTGGGACGAGCAGTCCGAGTACGTGAAGCGCCCGCCGTACTTCGACGGTATGCCCAAGCAGCCGGCGGCACTGCGCGACATCACCGGCGCGCGGGTGGTCGCGATGGTCGGCGATTCGGTGACGACCGACCACATCTCACCGGCCGGCAACATCGCGCGCAGCTCGCCGGCCGCGAAATACCTGATGAGCAAAGGCGTCGAGCCGGCCGACTTCAACTCGTACGGCGCGCGGCGCGGCAATCACGAAGTGATGGTGCGCGGCACGTTTGCCAACATCCGCCTGCGCAACCTGCTCGTCCCCGGCGTCGAGGGCGGTGTGACGCGCTACCTGCCGACGAACGAGCAGATGTCGATCTTCGACGCGTCGGAGCGCTACCGCGCCGACGGCACGCCGCTGATCGTGCTGGCGGGCAAAGAGTACGGCTCGGGCTCGTCGCGCGACTGGGCGGCGAAGGGTCCGTATCTGCTGGGCATCAAAGCCGCGATCGCCGAGTCGTTCGAGCGCATCCACCGCTCGAACCTCATCGGGATGGGGATTCTCCCTCTGCAGTACGTCGACGGCGCGACGCGCGAGGCGCTGCACCTCACCGGCGAAGAGATCTTCACGATCGAAGGGATTGCCGCGAAGCTCGAACCCGGCATGACCGTCCATGTCACGGCGCAGTCGCCCACCGGCGGCTGGCGGTCGTTCGACGCGCTGGTGCGCATCGATACGCCCGACGAAGCCGAATACTACCGCCACGGCGGCATCCTGCAGTACGTGCTGCGCCAACTGGCTGGCGGTTGAGCCCTTCCGCTTTCATCGTAGCGCTGAGCGCGGCGCCCTGCGACGAGATGCGGGCGTGGTCGCGGTTGGCGGCGACATGGGAGCATCGATGGTGCCGCTCATCGATGCCGTCGAAGGACGGTCCTGGCCTCCGAAGTGTCCACCGACGAAGTTCCCCGGCACGGACGTGACCGAGATCGCGTAGGTACTCGGATTCATCGTCAGCATGAGTAGCCCGCCTTCGCTCTTGCCGGGATAGCTGAAGTTGACCTTCGGCGACCCGAACGACGAGAGCGAACCCGACGGACACAGCGTCCCGTCGGTATCCGTGCACGTCCCGGCATTCTGCGAGACGAAGCCGGTCGCCGGGCAAAAAACGTTGGTCGGACCGCTCTGCGGTCCCGGGGAAGCGTTGTTGCACGAGGCCGGCTGACCGGTGATGGCACCGATGTCGAATGTCGAGGCAGGCAACGGCGGGACGCCGACGGTCAGCGGCGGAGCGTTGGCATCGGTGGAGAACGTCGCCGACTTCGTTCCGTCGTCGGTCGTGAACGTGCCCGTGAACGCGGTCACGTGACCGATCGAGATGCCCTGCGGTCCGTTGAAGTAGAGGCTCTGCGGTTGCGCGGGCGTGTCGATCGCGTTGACGGTGGGATGCACGTCGGACCTGAACACCAGGTTGTAAACCGCCTGGATCGTCCCGCTCCCGGTGCCGGACTGTCCCGACAGGTCCGGAATCGAGTCGTTCTCGGTGTAGGTCAGCTGCCCGCTCCACTGCGTGAGCGGCACGGCATTGCTGACCTGACCGCCGGCGCTGAGGACTTCGACCGCGCCGGCGGAACCGCTCCCGCCTGCGGGCAAGGTCGCAACGACGTTGTTCGTCGCCCACGTCGTGACCGGGAGTGCGTGCACGCCCTTCGCGTCGGTGATTTGCACGGTCCCCTCGGCCGTCGGAAACGTGCCCAGGATGATGAGCGTCCCGGCGCTCGGCGTTTCGGCGACCTGCATTTGCGCGATCGAGGGCAACCCATATTCGATGGGCGCGTTGGCGAGGTTCTCGCCGCCGAAGTCGGTGATGATCATCTTCGCCGCCGTCTTGTCGCCGATCGGCGGCGCGCCCAGGTTGATGGAAAATCCCTTGTCGGAGACGAGGTACGACTCGTTTTGTGCGGTCTGGATCTTGGTGCTGCGCTTCTCCGACGCCAGGACGCCGTCGATCTGATCGAGCGGGAACGGCCGCTGCGGCGGCGTGAACTGGGTCACGTACGTGTCGAGGCCCGTGACGCCGGGTGACTGCTCGCCGAGCAACCGGTCGAAGATGAACGCATCGGTCTCGTCGGCGTCGTCTCCGTCGACCTCCTTCGTCCAGCCGTAATACCGCCCGACGCCTGCCGCCTGCAAGATGCCTTGCACGTTGACCGCGATCAACGGGCTTTGGCCGAAACACGACTCGTTGTCGACGATGGCCCCGGGGTTGAACGTAACGTGTGCCGTCAAAAAGTTCGGCGTAAACGCCAGCGAAGGCAGCACTAAGGCCTGGCCTTGACTCACGGTGAGTGCGATCCCCGACACGACGCGGCGCGCGGAGATGTCGGCCGCGTACGTCTTCTCCGAGGCGGCGTCGTCCGGCGTCGTGGAAAGCCAATAGTATTCGATATTGGGCGACGCGCCGCCGATGATGCCGTGCGTAGCCACATCGAGAAAGTCGAGCGGATGGCCCGTGCCGAGCGCGACGATGTTGTCCAAGCTGACATCGATATCGTCGGCAGCGTATCCCGGCGCCGCGCCGAGCGCGGCGGAGAAGGCATCCGCAAAAGCTTGTTGGCGGGCCGGCTTGAACGCCCGTTGCGGGACCGTGTTGATCAGAAACGCGACCTCGTGCGTGTTCGCCGGACCGAGCCCGCGGACGTGCCGGCCGACGCCCGACGGCGCGGCCCGGCGCAACGACGCGGTCGCGCCGCCAAGATTCTCGACGCGGTCGGCGAAAACGAGCGTCGGCGTTCCGTCGGGGAGCGTCGCCGAGATGCCGCCCGGGACGACCGTCGCGGTCTTGAACGTTCCTGACGACACCATCTTCGCCGCCAGCGCGTTGAGGTCGCTCAGCACGCTCGTGTGCGGTAAGCTCTGGTAGATCGTTTGGGCGCTTTGCAGCGCCGGCACCGCCTCCGGCGTGGGGCCTCCCGGCAACGGCGTCGGGGTCGGCATGGCCCCGGGCGCGTGCGGAATGGCCGCCGACCGAGCGCCGCCGCAGCCGGCGAGAGCCCCGGCCAGAGCAAACACGAGAAACCTGCGCCGTAGCGTCATTGGCGGCCCCTTTGTCGACGAGCTTAGTGAGATCATGGGCCGGCCGTGCGCGGCGCAGTATGGGGGGCCACCCTCCTTCGCCGGGCAAGACGCGCACGTATCTTTCGGCCGACGGCGTTCTCGCCGGCGGCGAAGTGGTCGAGGCGGAACGACCCAAGTGGCACTTCTCCGCCGAGCGCGGACGTGTCAAACTGCCCGACATGGCTACGCTTGCCGCGCCGCTGGATCTCACGCTCGAGGAGATCGATCGCGCCGCGAAGCTGGTGCACGCGGCGGTGCCGCCGACGCCGGCGTACCGCTGGCCGCTGCTGTGCGAGCGGCTCGGCGTCGAGCTGACGCTCAAGCATGAGAACCATACGCCGCTGGGCGCGTTCAAGATGCGCGGCGGGATCACGTACGTCGATGCGCTGCTGCGCCGGGCTCCGCGCGTGCGGCGGCTCGTCAGCGCGACGCGCGGCAACCACGGCCAGAGCGTCGCGTTCGCGGCGGCGCGCGCCGGTTTGCGCGCGACGCTCGTCGTGCCCGAGGGAAACTCGACCGAGAAGAACGCGGCGATGCGCGCGCTCGGCGCGGATCTCGTCGTGCACGGCGGCGACTACGAAGCGGCGCGCGCGCACGCCGATCGGATCGTCGCGTCCGATCCGACCGCGCACCTCGTCCCGCCGTACCATCGCGATCTCGTCGTCGGCGTCGCCAGTTATGCGCGCGAGCTGTTCGCTGCCGGCACGTTCGACGTCGTCTACGTTCCGATCGGGTTGGGCTCGGGGCTCAGCGGCACGATCGCGGTGCGCGATCTGCTCGGTCTCGACACCGAGATCGTCGGCGTCGTTCCCGAACGGTTCCCCGTCTGGGCACGGGCCTTCGCATCGCGCGCCGCGGCCGAGACGCCGCCGTCGTCGTCGATCGCCGACGGAATGGCTTGCCGCGTCACCGACCCGACCTCGCTGCCGATCGTGCTGGCCGGCGCGGCCCGCGTCGTCACGGTCTCGGAGGATGCGATCGAAGACGCGATGCGCTGGATCTTCACCGACACGCACAACGTCGCCGAGGGCGCGGGGGCGGCGCCGGTCGCGGCGGTCGCCGCCGAGTACGAGCGGCTGCGCGGCAAACGGGTGGCGGCGATCTTGTCGGGCGGCAACGTCGACGCGGCGATCTTCGCGCCCTTACTGGCCGGCCGGCAAGAGGGCGCCGCCGCGCGCTGAAGGGTCGGCCATGCCGGCTCCATCGATTCTCGCCGCCGCCGCGTTCGCCGTCTCGATCGCGACCGGGCCCGCGGGCACCGCCTTCTACACTCCGCCCAGCCCGTTGCCGCCGGGTAGCCACGGCGACGTCATCTGGGCGCGGCCGTTGACCGGCGGCGCCGTCCTGCCATCGGCGGCGAGCAACACGCTGGTGCTCTATCACACGACCGCGCTCGACGGCAGCGACCGCGCCGTCTCGGGCATGGTCGCCATCCCGCCGGGCTCTCCGCCGCCCGGCGGCTGGCCGGTGATCAGCTGGGCGCACGGCACGACCGGCGACGCGCCGGACTGCACGCCGTCGGTCGACGGGCCCAACGCACCCGAGCACGAGTACCTCGGTCCGATCTGGCCGGTGCTCGACCGGCTCGTCGCCGCCGGTTTCGCGGTGGTGCAGACCGATTACGAGGGCCAGGGGACGCCCGGCATCCAGCCGTACCTCATCGGCGTCCCGGAAGCGCGCGACACGATCGACATGGTGCGCGCCGCGCGCCAGCTCGAGCCGCGGCTGTCGTCGCGCTGGGTCGTCATGGGGCACTCGCAGGGCGGTCACGCCGTGCTGTTCACGCTCGCCACCGCGCGCGGGTGGGCGCCGGAGCTGCAACTGCTGGGCGGCGTCGCCGAAGCACCGGGCGCGTTCATCTCGCCCTTCATTCAGTCGATGACCAAAGCGCAGGCCGCGACGCCGGCGTTCGCCTTCGCGGCACTGTTCATGGAAGCCGCCGCGGCCGCCGATTCGCACGTGCAGCTCGACCGCGTGCTGACCCCCGCGACACTGGCGCTGCTGCGGCAAACGCAGACGCGTTGCTCGATCGGGCTGTACGGCGCCGACTCGTTCGGCGGCGTGGTTCCCGCCGCGGCGTTCCGCAGCGACGCGGATCTGGGTCCGCTCATGCACGTTGCCGCGGCGAACGACGCTGCCCAGATGCGCATCGGATTGCCGCTGTTGATCCTGCAGGGTTCGGCGGATACGACCGTGCCGAAGGCGTCCAGCGACGCGCTCGACCTCGCGCTGTGCGCGAGCGGAGCGACCGTGCATTACGACGTGTACACTGGGCTTACGCACCGCCAAGTCGTCCCGCCCGCCACGAACGACGCCCTGGTTTGGATACGCGCGCGGTTCGCCGGCGCACCGGCGCCGTCGAACTGCGGCGCGCCGCCCGAAATTCACGGCTCCTGACGTCACCGGGCCGATTCTCGGGTATGACGCGTCGATGATCCCGCGCCACGTCGCCATTCTCTCGTTCGAGGGGCCGGATCGCTATGCGTCGATCGGCGGGCTCGCCACGCGAGTCACCCAGCTCGCGCGCGCGCTGGGCGCGGCGGGCCATGACGTCGAGCTGTTCTTCGCCGGTGACCCGCACGCCGAGCCGGTCGAGCGATCCGATCCCGGGGTGACGCTGCGGCGCTGGTCGCAGTGGATCTCGAGCGAGCACCCGCGCAACGCGTACGACGGTGAGACGGCCAAGATCCACGACTGGGAGATCAGCCTGCCGCCGTGGATCGTCGACCGGCTGCTCGTCCCCGCGCAGGCCGAGGGCGAGCGGGTGCTAGTGATCTGCGAGGAGTGGCAGACCGCCAACGTTGCGATCGCGATCGACCGCACCGCGCGCGAGCGCGGCGTGCGCGGCGCGCTCACGCTGTTGTGGAACGCCAACAACACCTACGGCTTCGAAAAGATCCACTGGCCCACGCTCAGCCGCGCCGCCGCGATAACAGCGGTGAGCAAGTACATGAAGTTCGAGCTGGCGCAGTGGAGCGTGCACGCGCTGGTGATCCCCAACGGGATCGACCAGGCGCTGCTCGAGGGTGCCGATCCCGAGCGCACCGCCGCCCTGCGTGCCGCGTTCGGCGAACGCCCGACGTACGTGAAAGTCGGCCGCTTCGATCCCGACAAGAACTGGCTGCAGGCGATCGACGCGCTGGCCGAGGTTCGCGCCGGCGGGATCGACGCGCGCCTCATCGTGCGCGGCGGAAAAGAACCGTACGGCGACGTCGTTTTCGGGCGCGCGCGCGACCGGCAGCTCGAGGTCTGCCGGCTCGACTACGAAGGTTCGGACTGGGCCGAGCTCGCGCAGCGCCTGTCCGTCGTCGACTCGCCGGTGGTGCACGTGCGCGCGTTCCTCGACGAGGCGACGCTCTACGCGCTCTACGCGGCGTCCGACGTCGTGCTGGCCAACAGCGGCAAGGAGCCGTTCGGCCTGGTGGGCCTCGAAGTGATGGCGGCCGGCGGCATCGTCGTCTGCGGCGCGACCGGTGAGGAGTACGCCGAGCCGTTCGTCAACGCGATCGTGTGCGACACGGGGGACGGACGCGAGCTCGCGACGTACCTGCGCGCGCTCTCCGACGACGAGCGGCTGGGCGAAGAGTTGCGCGCGAACGGCGCGCAGACCGCCGCGCGCTACACCTGGTCGAACGTGCTCGAGTCGCTCGGCCGCAAGATCGCGTACGTCGAAGCGATCGCAAAGTAGCGTGCCGGTGCTGCTGGTGACCGGCGGCAGCCGCGGAATCGGCGCGGCCGTCGCCCGCGGTGCCGCGGCCGTCGGCTACGACGTCGCGCTCACCTACGCCGGCGACGCCGCGGCGGCGCGCGGCGTCGCGACCGAGATCGAAGCGCGCGGCCGCCGCGCCTTGGCGGTACGCTGCGACGTCGCGCGTGAGGCCGACGTCGTCGCCGCCTTCGCGTCGGCCGACGATGCGTTCGGTGGGCTCGACGCGGTCGTGCTCAACGCTGGGATCACCGGAACGTTCAATCGCGTCGACGAGCTCGACGTCGCGATGCTCGAGCGCGTGCTGGCGGTCAACGTCACCGGCGCGTTCGTCTGTGCGCGCGAAGCGGTGCGGCGCATGTCGACGGCGCACGGCGGTCGCGGCGGCGCGATCGTGCTCGTGTCATCGCGCGCCGCGAGCCTCGGCTCGCCGGGCGAGTACGTGCACTACGCCGCCTCCAAGGGTGCGGTCAACACGCTGACGATCGGCTTGGCCAAAGAGGTCGCGCGCGAGGGCGTGCGGGTCAACGCGATCTCGCCGGGACTGATCGCAACCGAGATTCACGCCCGCGCCGGGCGTCCGGAGCGCCTCGAGAAGATCGCCGCGGTCATCCCGATGGAACGGCCCGGAACGCCTGAAGAAGTCGCCGCGGCCATTCTCTGGATCGTCTCGCCGGCCGCCTCGTACGTCAGCGGCGCGATCCTCGACGTAGGCGGCGGCCGCTAGTCGGGCCCTGACGGCAGAGGGGCCGGTCGCCTGCGACCATGCGCGCTTCGCGACGATCCTCGGCATGATATACTTAGGCGTCACCTCGTGTGACGTCCACCCTTGCGCGATCTTTCGAAAAATGCCGACGATCGACCTCGCGCGCTCGCTTTTCGAAAGAATCGATGCAACCGACTTTTGACGCGTTGGGCCTCGGCCCGGCGTCCCTTCGTGCCGTGCGTGAGCTCGGCTTCACCGTTCCTACTCCCGTGCAAGCTGCCGCGATTCCGCCGGCGCTGGCGGGCAAGGACGTTCTGGCCAGCGCCCAAACGGGCACCGGCAAGACGGCGGCGTTCGCGCTGCCGATCCTCGAGCGCCTCGCCGCGCTTCCGCGCCGCAAGACGCGCGCGCTGATCCTGGCGCCGACGCGTGAGCTCGCGGCGCAGATCGCGGCGCATTTCACCGCGTTCGCCAAAGGCACCGACCTGCGCATCGCCGCGATCTTCGGCGGCGTCGGCTTCGGCGGCCAGATCGCCGCCTTCGCGCGGGGTACCGAGATCATCGTCGCCACGCCGGGCCGGCTGATGGACCTCATGGGGCAAGGCGCCGCGCGGCTCGACGACGTCTCCGTGCTCGTCCTCGATGAGGCCGATCGCATGCTCGACATGGGCTTCCTGCCCGCCGTCAAGCGCATCGTCGCCAAACTGCCGGCGCGCAAGCAGACCCTGTTCTTTTCGGCCACCATCGCGCCCGAAGTGCTGCAGCTCACGCGCGACCTGCTGCGCGATGCGGTGCGGGTCGAGATCACCCCGCGCAGCAACGCGACGACCGCGGCCGGCATCACGCATACCGCCTACACCGTGCCGCAGCAGAGCAAGACCGATCTGCTCGTCGAGCTGCTCAAGGACAACAGCATCTACAGCGCGATCGCGTTCACGCGCACCAAGGCACGCGCCAACCGGCTGGCGCTGGCGCTGGCCAAGCACAACGTCGCGGCCGAACGGATCCACGGCGACCGCTCGCAGGGGCAGCGCACGCGCGCGCTGGCCGACTTCAAACGCGGCAAGCTGCGGGTGCTCGTCGCGACCGACCTCGCCGCGCGCGGAATCGACGTCGCCGACCTCGGGCACGTGGTGAACTTCGACGTCCCGATGGCCCCCGAGGACTACGTGCACCGCGTCGGCCGCACCGCGCGCGCCGAGCAGACCGGGGACGCGATCACCTTCATTTCTCACGAGGAAGAGCGGCTGTTCCGCGACATCGAGAAGGCGGTCGGACGCCGCATCGACCGGTCGAAGGTGCCCGTGTTGCCGGAACCCGTTGCCGTGCCGGCGCACGCGCAGCGGAGCCCGGTGCCGCAGCCGCACCGCTCTTCACCTCGCAACGCGCATGGCGGTTCGACGCCCACCAGCTACAACGGCGGCGCGCGAAGCCGCAACCGGCGGGGACGCTGACCCTTCTCGTTTAAACGCGCCCTGTGACGGCCCCCGTGGCCGTCACGGCCGCGCTCGCACACCCCGCTTCAACGTCGCACGCGAGCGCGGTTCCCGGCTACTTCGCGGGTTCGGGTACATCTTGAGCGCATGATCGCCCAGCTCGCCATCGCCGCGTCCCTCGCCGGTGTGCCGGTGATTCGGCCGGCCGCAAACTCGGGCTCCGCGGCTCGCTACGTTCGGCTGAGCTTCGACGTGACCGTGTACGGTGTGACGGGACACGGCGCGATCGTGGTCGATCGCTCGACGGGCGAGTTCGTGCGGCGGTTCGACGCCGGCCCGGTCTCCGAGCGCGAAGGTTGGGACGGCGTCCACGCGTGGCGTGCCGACGCGACCGGGATGGCGCGCGTCGAAGGCAACGTCGACGAGCGCGGCGCGATCGTCGTGTGGTCGCGATTGCTGGCACCGGCCCGAGATGACGAGCCGTGCGCCGTCTGCGGGTCGCGCGCGCCCGACATCACCGTCGCACCGTCGACCGGCCTGGCGACCGCGGTCGTTCGGCACGTGAGCGAGCAGACGGAGCGTACGACCTTCGCGGACTATCGGCGCGACGGCGGCTTCATCGTGCCGCACACGCTGATCGACACCTCGGAGAACGGCACCTGGGAAGCGCACGTTCGCGCGGTCGACACGCCGGCCGCGATCGCGCCGGGCACGTTTGCGCCGCCGCCCGATCCGCACGACGCCGCCATCGACGGCGTGGTGACCGGTGCGCTGCTCGGGCCGTCGCCGATCCCGACCATCGCGGTCTCGGTGAACGGCGGCCCGCCGCTCCGCTTCGCGCTCGACACCGGCGGTCAGAACGTGATCGCGCCGGATGCGGCGCGCCGCCTCGGAATGCAAATCGTCGGCAACGGAACGGTCGGCGGCGCGGGCGCCGGATTGGCCAACATCCAGTACGCCTGGGCGCGCAGCGTCGCGATCGGCAGCGCGCAGATGCGCGACCAGCCGTTTCTCGTGCTCGACCTCGGCAAGAACATCCCGTTCGACGGCATCATCGGCTACGAGCTGCTGGCGCGCTTCGCGGTGCGGCTCGACTTCGTGCACGAACGCTATGCGATCGCGGCCGACGCACGCGCGCTCGGCGAACAGCCCGGGACGGACGTCGCGATGGTGTTCGACGACCGCCAGCCGCAAATCGCCGGGTCGCTCGACGGGATCCCGGGTGCGATGACGATCGACACCGGCAGCGCCAGCGTGCTCGACGTCAATGCGCCCTTCGTCGCGGCGCACGACCTGCGCACCAAGTATCACGCGGTCGACTCGGGCTTTCCGATCGGCGGCGTCGGCGGCCAAGTGCACGCGTACGTGGCGCGCGCCGAAGAGCTGCGACTGGGCGCAGTCCGGTTCCAGGACGTACCGCTGCTGCTCACCGACGCAACGGCCGGCGCCGAAGCGAATCCCACCGTCGCCGCCAACGTCGGCGACCGCGTCCTGCGACGCTACAACCTCGTCCTCGACTACCGCCGCAACATCGTGCGGTTTGAACCTCCGGTCCGCTGACGGTGAAGCTGCCGCGCACCTGAGAGCCGCGCCGAGCCGCGGCGAAACCCTCACGGCTGTAGCGCCGTAGGTACGGCATGTCGCTCAAGCGTGTTCTCACGCGGCTCGGCTTGATGCTGCTCGGCGTCATTGCGTTCGTGGTCGTGCTCGGCGTCGTGCAGACGCCGATGCACCGTGCCGGCGTTCCGGACGCCGTCGCTGGTATCGTGCTGACGCCGCTGTGCCTGGCGCTCTATGTCCTGTGGGTGCGATTCGCCGAACGCCGCCGCGCCGACGAGCTCGCTCCCGCCGCCGCGATTCCGGAAACAGCCGCCGGCACTGCCGGCGGCCTCCTGCTTATGTGTCTCACGATCGGTGTGCTCGCGCTATTGCGTGCCTACAGCGTCGGCGGCTTCGGCGACTGGGCCGGCCTCGCGCCGGCGGCCCTCATCGGGTTTGCGGTCGCGGTTTCCGAAGAGATCATCTTTCGCGGATTTCTCTTTCGCACCGTCCGTGAGCTGGGTGGCACGTGGCTTGCCGTCGCGGTGTCGGCCGTCGTCTTTGGCTCGCTGCACGCCTTCAACCCAGGCGCGTCGGTCACCAGCAGCGTCGCGATCGCGCTCGAGGCCGGCGTGCTGCTCGCACTCGCCTACGCGGCGACGAACCGGCTGTGGCTGCCCATCGGCATCCACTTCGGCTGGAACTTTGCCGAGGGGCCGATCTTCGGGACGCAGAATCTCGGGCGGCGCGACCGCGCACGCCCTGCTGCACGGCGAGCTGCGCGGTGCGCCGCTGCTGACCGGCGGCGCGTTCGGCCCCGAAGCGTCGCTCATCGCGGTCGCCGTCTGCACGGCCGCGTCGATGGTGCTCGCAGGTATCGTCGTGCGGCGCGAGCGCGGCGTCTCGTCGCGGAGCCCTCACGTTCAAAGACAATGAGCGGCGACGTTTCTCTCCTGCCCATAACAAATGCGGATGAGCGCCTGATCTCGGCGCGAAGGGCCGCCGGTCAGCGGGTCGCCGGTGACGGGAATGCGGACGGCGTCTGCGGCCACGCTAGCGCGAACGCCGGATCGCCGAGCTGCCAGAAGAGGAACGTGTCGAGGTCGGTGGTGAGCGACTGAGCTTGGGCGCGGGAGCTGCCCAGGAAGCCGTGACCGGCGTCGTAGTCGACGCGCAGCAGCACCGGCTTGCCGCTCGACGTTGCCGCCTGCAGCCGCGCGGCGAACTTGGCGACGATCCAGGGCGCCACGCGCGGATCGTTCGCGCCGGTGACGGCGAGCACGGCCGGATAGGCGACGCCGTCCTTGATGTGGACGTAGGGATCGGTCGAGTAGAGCGCGTTCCAGCCTACCTGGTTGGCGATCGTGCCGAACTCGGGGATGTTGGCCGGTCCGCCTTCGGCGAACTCGTCGCGGACGGGGTTCGTGTCGCCGACGTCGTCGATCGCGGCGGCGAACAGCTCGGGGTGCTGCACGATCGCGTTGCCGATCGTGACGCCGCCGGCGCTGGTGCCCGTCCCGGCCAGCTTCGGCACCGAGGTGTAGTGCTCGGCGATCAGGTACTGGGCGCAGCCGATGAAGTCGTCGACGGTGCGCTGTTTGGTCGCGATGTGCGCGCCGTAGTGCCAGTCCTCGCCGTACTCACCGCCGCCGCGCGGATGGCACTCGGCGAAGATCCCGCCGCGCTCGAGCCAGGCCAGCCGCGTCGCCGAGAACGACGGACGGATCACGATCCCGTAGGCACCGTAACCGTCGAGCAGGGTCGGATGCGATCCGTCGAGCGCGGCCGTCTTCTGCATCACGATCGACAGCGGCACCTTCGTTCCGTCGGCGCTGGTCGCCAGGACTTCGCGCGACACGATCGCCGAATAGTCGACGGCAGCCGGTTTGCGCAAGCCCGTGTCGGTGAGCGGCAGGTTCAGGCCGGTGTGATAGATGCGCGGCGACTCGGTCCACGACTGGAGCCCGAAAGTGACGCCCGGGATCATCGGATCGGTTGCAACTTGCGCGATCGCGCCGCTGAACGGCAAGCCGATCTCGTCGATGGCGCCGGGGGTACCGTCCCGGTGCAGCGCCAATCGGCGAAGGTTCGACAGCCCGCCTTCGAGATCGCGCAGGTACAAACCGTCGCCGGCAAGCTGGAAGTCTTCGATGACCCGCGCCGACTCCGGCACGACCGAGCGCGCCGACTGCAGCGTCCCGTTGCGCAGGTCGAGGGCGAGGATGTGATGCCGCGAGGCGCCGTGATGGGCGAGCAGGTAGAGCGTATCGTTGACCGCGACCGCTTCGAGCACGTCGTCCGCGTAGCCGGCGACCTTGCGCCACGGCGCGCGCGGTCCGATTGCGCTCGCGGCCGGAGCAACATACACCGTTGCCTCGTTTTGCACGCCGCGGGCGACCGTTGCGATTGCCCAGCGCGTGCGTGGCGAGACCGAGATGACGGCCGCGTCCTCGGGCGCGAACGGGACGCGCGGATCGAGTCCGTATCCGACGATCGCTGGATCGCGGTCGGGATCGCGCCCGAGCACGTGCAGGCGCGCGACGCCCTTGGTGTCCTTCTCGCTCTGCGGCTGATTCGGCCGAGCCGGCGGCGTCCGGAAATAGTAGAACGAGCGGCCGTCGTCACGCCACGACGGCGCGATGTACATGGCGCGCGAGATCGCGTCGCTCAGCAGCTGCCCGCTGCGGACGTCGACCACGTGCATGACGGTTTCCTCGGAGCCGCCTTCCGAGATCCCGACGGCGACGTAGCGGCCGTCGTCGGACGGCGAATAGTAGTCGATCGAGTAGTGCTGGTTCTTGGAGCGAGCGAAGCGGTCCGGATCGAACACGAGGCGCTCGGCGCCGCCGACGATCGGCCGCACGTAGATGCGCGTGGTGTTCACGCCGGCCGGCCGCTTCTCGTAGAAATATGTTCCGCCGACCGGATCGACGTCGGTGACCGCTTCGCTGACGTTGTCGAGCTGCGCGATGCGCGCCGCCAGCGCGGGCCGGCCCGGAATCGCGTCGAGCACGGCGCGCGTGTACGTGCTCTGCGCGCGGAAATAGTTCGCCAGCCCGGGATCTTTGGGGTCCTCGAAGTAGCGGTACGGGTCGCCGACCGTAACGCCGAAATGCGTCTCGGTCACCGTGCGCACCACCGGCGGTGCCGGCGCCGGCGGAATCGCCGAGGCTGCCAGCAACGCAACCGCGGCGCCGAGAACGACAACACGAGCCACCGGCGACCGACGCATGCCCCGGCGGTTACCCGCCGGACAAGGCCTTCCTTTGGAGTCAACCGCAATGTCACCCTGAGCCTGTCGAAGGGCGAACGATGTCGGCGTGCCAGCGTAAACGATGACGCGCGCTCATCCCGATGTCACCTGAGCCAGGCGAAGGGTGACGGAGATTACCGCGAGGTCGCGCACGAGAACGAAGAGTCCCGCTCGACAGAGCTTGGGCTCAACCTTTGTCGCGGTCGCCCTTCGCTGAGCTCAGGCCGACAGCCAGATCGGAGCGCGGCACGCTGGAGTGTTGCCGAGGCTCGATCGTTCGCCCTTCGACAAGCTCAGGGTGACATAGTGATAGTTGCCCCTCGGAAATCGGGGCGCGGCGATGGCTTGCGGTAGGGCGCGGCGATGGCTTGACGTCAGGCGGCGGCGATCGCTTTGACGCGTTCGACGATCTCGTCGGCGTAGCGCGAGGCCTCGTCGTCGGAGTTGGCTTCGGCCCAGACGTTGACCGAGGCTTCGGTGGCGTCGGGGAGGACGAGCACCCAGCCGTCGCCGCGCGCCACGCGGATGCCGTCGAGGGTGTCGACCTTGCCGTTGCCGCCGTGCGCGGCCTCATCGTGCAGCGACCGCATCACCGCGCCCTTGCGGTCCCACGGGCACGGTACGACGCGGCCGGCGATGTGCCAGTTCGGCAGCATCGCGGCGAGCTCGGAGAGCTTGCGGTGCTCGGCGGCCAGCAGCTCCATGATCTTCGCGGTCGCGTAGATGCCGTCGAACGCGGGCTGGAACTCGGGGAAGATCAGCTCGTAGTTCATCCCGCCGGCGAAGGCCAGCGCGTTGCCTTCTTTCTCGGCCAGGGCCATGAGCGAACGGCGGTCGCTGCGGGTGCGCACGATCTCCGCCCCGTTGTCGTGCGCGATGCGCTCGACGACGCTGGGGACGGTGACCGGCATTCCGATCCGCGCGCCGGGCTTCGCGCGTGCGACGAGCAGCGTGAGCAGCGCCATGAGCCGGTTGCGGCCGACGATCCTGCCCGCGTCGTCGACGAGCGTGAGGGTCTCGCCGTCGGCGTCGATCAACACGCCGAGGTTCGCTTCGAGCGAGGTCACCACCGAGGTGAGCTGCTGGAGATGGCGCTCGCGGTCCTCGCGGAACGTGCGGACTTTGGCCGCATCGAAGTAAGCGTTGATCGCGATCTGCTCGACGCCCAGCGTGCCGAGAATCTGCGGCAGCACGATCGAGGCGTTGCCGAACGCGTAGTCGATCACGACCCGGAAGTTCGCCTCTTTGATCGCGCTCGCGCCGAGCGCGCTGATGAACGCGCCGGAGTAGCGCTCGAGCGCGCGCGACGGGAAGTCGAGTCGCCCGACCTCGTCCATCGGCGTGCGCCGGAAGTCCTCGCGGAAGAACAGGTTTTCGATCTTGCGCTCGGCGCCTTTGTCGATCCCGATCCCGGTGTGGTCGAAGAACTCGAACAACAGCGCGTTGGGATCGTCCGACGCGACGCGCACGTGCACCCCGCCGTCGCTGCCCGCGCGAACGGCATAGTGCGCCAGCGGCAGCGGGTAGGAGCGCAGGTCGAGCACGTGCACACCGACGCTGAGCAGACCCGAGATGATGCAGCGGTTCATCACGCGCGACGCCGGGTGCGTGTCGCGGCTGGTCATCACCGTCTGTTCGGGCCGCAGCCAGGTGCCGAACGCCTGGCCCAGCTTGAGGGCGAACTCGGGTGTAATCTCGAGGTTCGCCAGCCCGCTGATGCCGCCCGACCCGAACAGCGAGCCGGGCCATTTCTGGCCGTAGATCAGCGACATCGAGACGATCGAGCCGGCGGTGACCCATTTGTCGGGCCACAGCTTGAGGTGAGCGTTCACGTTGGCGCCGGCGCCGATCGTGCAGCCGCGCCCGATCACCGTGTTCTCGTTGACCTTGGCGCGCTTTTGGATCGTGTTGCGGTCGGCGACGGTGCAGTCGTTGAGCGACGCCTCCTCGCCGACGTACACGTCTTCCCACGCGACGCTGCGACAGACGGTCGCGCCGCGCTCGACGATGCTGCGGTCGCCGATCACCGCCGGCCCGACGATCGACGCGCCCGCGCCGATGCGCACGTCGCGCCCGAGCACGACCGGCCCTTCGATCGTCGCCGACGGATCGATGCGCGTGCCGGGACCGGCGAACACCCCCGGCGCGACCTCCTGGCCCGCGAACCGGACCGCCACCTTGCGTTCGACGGCGTCGTAGTTGGCCTGCTGGTACTGCTCGAGGTTGCCGATGTCGGTCCAGTACGCGTCGATCACGTAGCCGCCGAGCTTGGCGCCCTCGCGCAGCATCTCGGGGAACAGGTCTTTGGAGAAGTCGTAGACGCGACCGCGCTGCATGCGGTCGAGGATGCCCGGCTCGAGCACGTAGATGCCGGTGTTGATCGTGTCGGAGAACACCTCGCCCCACGACGGCTTCTCGAGGAAGCGCACGATGCGCCCCTGCTCGTCGGTCACCACGACGCCGAACTCGAGCGGGTTGGTCACGCGCTGCAGCGCGATCGTGACATCATTGCCCTGCTCCTGGTGATGGCGCACGATCGCCGACAGATCGACGTCGGTCAGTGCGTCGCCGCTGATCACCAGGAACGTCTCGCCGGCCAACAGATCGTGGGCCATCTTCACCGCGCCGGCGGTGCCGAGCGGCGTGTCCTCGACGACGTAGTGCATCTTGACGCCCTGCGCCTCGCCTTCGCCGAAGTACGCTTCGATCTCGTCGGCGAGATAGTGCAGCGTCGCGACGACCTCGTCGAAGCCGTGCGCGCGCAGCAGCTCGACGATCAGCTCCATCACCGGTTTGCCGGCGACCGGCGCGAGCGGCTTGGGCCGGCGCGAGGTGAGCGGGCGAAGCCGGGAACCCTCGCCCCCGGCCATCAGGACAGCTTTCACGGCGTTGCTCCGGGGCGGATGTCGTTGAGCGCGGCGCACAGCCGGGCGAGCCGTTGGTCCGATGCGAGCGCATCGACGTCCGTACCCAGCTTTCGCCGCCAATTCGGGTACTGCACCGATGTTCCCGGGACGTTGACCGGCGCGCGTTCGGCCAGGATGTCGTCCAGTTGAGCCATCACGATCGCGCACGGCGTCGCCGCCAGATAACGGTTGGCGGCGATCACGACGGCCGTGTCGTCGTCGCGCCCGTCCGGGGTGAGGTCGCCGTGGGCGATCAGCGTGTCGATCAGCAGCCGCCGCTCCTGCTCGCGCTCCGCCACCGCCGCGCTCGGCTCGGTCTCGAGCAGGCCGAGCCGCGCGCGCAGCGCGACGTCTTCGGCCCGCAGCCAAGCGGCGATCGTCGGCAGGTCGTGCGTTCCCGACGTGGCCAACGCGAGCGCGGGGTACTCCTCGGGCGGGACGAACGTTCCGTCGAGCCGGCGCTCGAAGAACAAGATGCGGTACGACAGGATCCCCATCCCCGCCATGCGTTCCCGAAAGCCGTCGGGCATGGTCCCGAGATCCTCACCGATCACCACGCAGCGCTCGCGGACGCTGGCCAGCGCGACGATCCCGCTCAGCTCGTCGACCGGATAGGTCACGTAGGTTCCGCTGCGCGGGTCGGCGCCGCGCGGTATCCAGTACAACCGCGCCAGTGAGAAGGCGTGATCGATGCGCAGCGCGCCGGCGTCACGGCAATTCGATTGCACCACGGCGAGCAGCTCGGCATAGCCTTCGCGGCTCAGCCCGCGCGGGTCGAGCGGCGGTAAGCCCCAGTCTTGACCTTGCGTGTTGAGCACGTCGGGAGGTGCGCCGACCGAGACTTCGGCGACATAGGCCTTGGCGTCCGCCCACACGTCGGCGGCGTTCGCATCGACGCCGACCGCCAGATCGCGATAGAGCCTCACGCCGTGACGGGCCGCATCTTCGGCCAGCCCGTGCAACTGCTCGGCGGCGAGCCATTGCAGATACATCGCGTAGCGAATCTCCAAGTGCTCGGCGGCGGCGAACAGCGCGATGTCGGGCGACGACGGCGTCCGGAAGGTCGCCGGCCACGCGCTGAGGTCGCGGCCGAAGCGCGCGACGAGCGCCTCGAACGTCGCGAAACGGAGCAGCGGCTCGCCCTGCGCCGCGCACCACGCATCGAACGTGCTGCGCCGCGCCCCGTCGCGCTCGAGCGCGGCCGCACACGCGCGCAGCACCTCGTCCTTCGCTGCGGCGACGCCGGCGTAGTCGACGACGTCCTTCGCGCGCAGCGCTTCGATCGCCGCCCTGCGACCGCGACGCTTCATGACGGCGCGCACGCCGGGATCGGCGCGCTCCGGAACGTCATCGAGCGCGATGTAGAGCCAATTGAGCCAGCGCCGCGAGGACGCGGCGTAGGGGCTGGCGGCTTCGGGGTCGCCGCGGAACGGCGCGTGCAGCGGGTTGATCCCGACGTACGAAGCGCCGCGCCGGCCGAGCAGCCGGCAGATCGCGCGCAGGTCGGCGAAGTCGCCGATCCCGGCGTTGCGCGCGCTGCGCAGCGTGTAGATCTGCACGGCGATCCCCCAGGTGCGCCCGTGCGGAGCATAGGCGCGCGGCGGTACGACGGCAACGTGCACGAGCGCGCGCCCGTAGGCGGCGACCTCGAGCGCGACGCGGTGAACGCCGATCGGCTGCGGGCCGGCGAACACGACGCGCCGCGTGTCGTAGGTGGACTCGGGCCGGTGATCTGCGTGCACGACCGGCGCTTCGCGAAGCGGCAGCGTCCCTTCTTCGACGCTGCCGTCCTCGCGCACGAGCGACCAGCGCAGGCTCTCGGGCCAGCTCATTGCCGGCAGCGTGAGGTCGAGCGCGAGCGGTTCGTTCTCGCGCACGACGCGTGCCGGCGCCGTGAAGTGATGGTGGTCCTCGGCGATGAGCGCCTCGAACCGCGCGACGGTCTCGGGCGAAGCGCGGCGTTCCTGACCGAGCGCGTCGACGTACGACCGCGCGACTCGCTCGATCATCGCTCGTGACCGGCGAAGACCGCCAGCGAGCGCGAGATCATGCGGTACACCGAAACGCGGTCGGCCGGCAGCTCGCGCCGCGCGCCGCCTTCCATGGCGGTATCCAGCACGAGCGACCACGACAGCTGCGCGGTGTCGGGCAGCGCGAAGTCGACGTCCTCAGGCGCGGCGTTCATCGCCACGAACAGCGTCGGGCGCGCGCCCAGGAAGAATCCGATCGTACGGCGCTCGGGCAGCCAGTCGTCGGGGGCCATCTCCCTGGCGTCGGGACGCATCCAGGCGATGTCCTTGCGACCGCCGGGCTCGATCGGCTCGCCGCGGTAGAAGGCGTCGCGCTTGAACGCCGGATGCTCGCGCCGCACGCGCAGCATCATTTTGACGAACTCCTCGAGCGCCAGATCGCGCGAGCTCAGATCGGTCCAGTCGAGCCACGAGATCCCGCTGTCCTGGCAGTACGCGTTGTTGTTGCCGCGCTGCGTGCGGCCATGCTCGTCGCCGGCCAGGATCAGCGGCGTGCCCAGCGACAGCAACAGGGTGGCGAAGAAGTTGCGCTTTTGGCGCTCGCGCAGGTTGACGATCTCGCGGTCGTCGGTCGGGCCTTCGACCCCGCAGTTCCAGCTGAGGTTGTCGCCGGCACCGTCGTGGTTGTGCTCGTGGTTGGCTTCGTTGTGCTTGTGGTCGTACGACACGAGGTCGTCGAGCGTGAAGCCGTCGTGCACCGTGACGAAGTTGACGCTGGCCCGCGGATGGCGGCCGTTGTGCGCGAACGCGTCGGACGAACCGGCGAGCCGCGTGACGAGCTCGGGCAGCACACCCTCGTCGCCGCGCCAGAACCGGCGCACCGCATCGCGGTACTTTCCGTTCCACTCCGACCAGCCGGGTGCAAAGTTGCCCAGCTGGTAGCCGCCGATTCCGACGTCCCACGGTTCGGCGATCATCTTGACGCGCGACAGCACCGGGTCTTGCTGGATTGCCTTGAAGAACGCGGCGTCACGGCGGAATCCGCCATTGTCGCCCTCGCGCGCGAGGGCCGGCGCGAGGTCGAACCGGAACCCGTCGACGTGCATCTCCTCCGCCCAGTAGCGCAGCGAGTCCATCACCATCTGCAGGACGCGCGGACGCCGAAGATCGAGCGTGTTGCCGGTCCCGGTGACGTCTTCATAGTAGCGCGCGTCGCTCGTCAGCCGGTAATACGAGGCGTTGTCGATCCCCTTGAACGAGAAGGTGGGGCCGAGATGGTTTCCCTCGGCGGTGTGGTTGTACACGACATCGAGCACGACTTCGATCCCGGCCTGGTGCAGGTGCTTGACCATCGTCTTGAACTCGTTGGGGTCGCCGGCGAGCAGATACCGCGGCTCGGGCGCGAAGAACCCGATCGAGTTGTAGCCCCAGTAGTTGCGCAGCTTCGCTTCGACCAGCCGGCGGTCGTCGACGAAGGCGTGCACGGGCAGCAGCTCGAGCGTGGTGACGCCGAGCTCGTGGAGGTATTCGATCACCGCCGGTGCGGCGAGGCCCGAGTACGTCCCGCGCAGCGACGGCGCGACGGCGGGATGCTGCACGGTGAACCCTTTGACGTGCAGCTCGTAGAACACGGTATCGGTCCACGGCACCGACGGCCGGTGATCCTCGCCCCAGGTGAACGCGCTCTCGACCACGACGCACTTCGGCATCGCGCCCGCATTATCGCGCCTGTCCATCGCCAGATCCTCGCGGTGCGAGCCGATCCGGTAGCCGTAGTGCGCGTCGGTCCAGCGCAGCTTCCCGGCCAGCGCCTTGGCGTACGGGTCGAGCAGCAGCTTGTGGTGGTTGAAGCGGTGACCGCGCGGCGGGTCGTATGGACCGTAGACCCGATAGCCGTACCGCGTCAACGGTCGCGCGTCGGGAAGGTAACCGTGCCAGACCTCGTCGGTGTACTCGGGCAGCGCGATGCGCGCCAGCTCGCGCCGGCCGCGAGCGTCGAAGATGCACAGCTCGACCTTCTCGGCGTTGGCGCTGAACAGCGCGAAGTTCACCCCCTTGCCGTCCCACGTCGCGCCGAGCGGGTACGGCAGTCCGGGCTCGACTCGCGGCTTGGCCGCGATCACGGGGTCAGCCAGATCGCCGCGAGCGCCGGAAGGGTGAGGGTCAGCGAGAACGGACGGCCGTGCGAAGGCTGGTCGGACGCGGTCACGGAGCCATGGTTACCCAGGCCGGAACCACCGTACGCCGCGGCGTCGGTGTTGAGCACCTCACGGTAGGTCGTGCCGCGCGGCACGCCGATCCGGTAACCGGTGTGCTGCGCGCCGCTGAAGTTGACCACGCAGATCAGGTGGCCGTCGTGCGCGGCGTCCCAGCGAATGTAGGCAATGACGCCGTTGCGCGCATCGTCGTACGAGATCCATTCGAAGCCGATCGGCTCGCAGTCCCGTTCGTGCAGCGCCGCCGTCGCCCGGCCGATGCGGTTGACGTCCTTGACCAGCGTCTGCACGCCCTTGTGCGCGCCGTATACGATGTGCCAGTCCAGCGACGCCTGGGCGCGCCACTCGCCGCGCTGCGCGAACTCGCCGCCGGCGAAGAGCAGCTTCTTGCCGGGGTGGGCCCACATGTGCGCATAGAGTAGACGCACGCTGGCGAATTGCTCGCGGTCGCCGCCCGGCATGCGGCCGAGCAGCGAACGCTTTCCGTGCACCACCTCGTCGTGCGAGAGCGGCAGCACGAAGTTCTCGCTGAACGCGTAGATGAGACCGAACGAGATCTCGTTGAGATGATGCCCGCGAAACAGCGGATCGCGCTCGAGGAACTTGAGCGTGTCGTGCATCCAGCCCATGTTCCACTTGTAGCCGAAGCCCAGGCCGCCGACATCGGCCGGCGCCGTGACGCCGGGCCACGCCGTCGACTCCTCGGCGAACGTCGCAATCCCCGGTACCAAGCCGTATAGCGTCGTGTTGAGCCGCCGCAGGAACGCCACCGCTTCGAGGTTCTCCCGGCCGCCGTAGGCGTTGGGAACCCACTCGCCCGGCTTGCGGCTGTAATCGCGGTAGAGCAGCGACGCGACGGCGTCGACGCGCAGGCCGTCGAGGTGGAACTCGCGCAGCCAGTAGAGCGCCGACGCGATCAGGAAGTTCGCCACCTCGCTGCGGCCGAGGTTGAAGACGTAGGTGCCCCACTCGGCGTGGAATCCCTCACGCTGGTCGGCGTGCTCGTAGAGCGGCGTGCCGTCGAAGTTTCCCAGCCCGTGCGCATCGGTCGGGAAATGCCCGGGCACCCAATCCAGGATCACCGCGAGCCCGGCGGCGTGCGCCGCGTCGACGAACGCGCGAAAGTCATCGGCTTCGCCGAAGCGGCTGGTCGGCGCGAACCAGCCGGTGGTCTGATAGCCCCAGCTCAGGTCGAACGGGTGCTCGGTGACCGGCAGCAGTTCGATGTGGGTGAAGCCCATCTCCACCACGTACGGAATCAGCTGCTCGGCCAGCTCGCGGTACGTCAGGAAGCGATCGTCCTGTTCGGGGACGCGCCGCCACGAGCCCAGATGCACTTCGTAGATCGAGATCGGCGCGTCGCGCCGCTGCTTCGCGCCGCGCGCTTCGAGCCAAGCCGCGTCGCGCCATTCGTACGACGACGGCGCGGTGATGACCGACGCGTTGCCGGGCCGAACCTCGCTGCGAAATGCAACCGGGTCGGCGCGCAGGGGGAGCAGCTCGCCGCGCGGTCCGATCAGCTCGTACTTGTAGCGCGCGCCGGGCCCGACGCCCGGAACGAACAGCTCCCAGACGCCGGCCTCGCGCCGCAGGCGCATCGGGTGGACGCGTCCGTCCCAGAGGTTCCAGTCGCCGACGACGCTGACGCGCCGCGCGTTGGGTGCCCACACGGCGAACCGCGTGCCGCGCACGCCGTCGATCAGATCGGGATGCGCGCCGAGCGCGCGGTGCAGCTCGAGATGATTGCCCTCCGCCAGCAGCCACGCGTCGAGCTCGCCTAGCAGCGGCCCGAAACGGTACGGATCCTCGATCGTGCGCGTACCGCGCGCGTCCTCGATCCGCAGCCGGTAGCGCCGCGGCTTCTCGAGCACCAGCGCCTCGAACAGGCCGGCGTCGCCGACCGGCTCGGCCGTGGCCAGCGGTTCACCGTTCTCGTCGACGACGGTCACCGCGCGCGCGCCGGGAGCGAACGCGCGCACGATCGTTCCGGTGCCGAGCTCGTGCGGTCCGAGCACAGCGAACGGATCGCCCTCGCGCGCGTGCTCGAGGTCCGCCAAGCGGCCGGGATCGATCACAGCAGCAGCCGGGCGAGCGAGGGCAGTCCTTCCGCGAAGGTCGGGTGCACGTGGACCGAGCGTTCGAGCACGCGCCAGGTCGAGCGCGCTTCCATGTGGGCGAGGATCACGTGGATCAATTCCCCAGCCTCGTACCCGACGAACGTGGCGCCCAGGATGGCATCGCTGTCGGGGTCGACCACCAAGCGAAAGAAGCCGTCTTCGAGGCTCCACTCGGCGCCGCGCGCCACGTCGGCCAGCTGGAGGGTGACCTCGCGATGGGGGATCCCGCGCTCGCGCGCCTGATCCGCGGACAAGCCGACCCGGCCGACCTGCGGCTCGGTGTACATCGCATAGGCCAGCACGCGGTCATCGCGCGTGCGCGAGCGGTCGCCGCCGACGATCGCCTTGAGGCGGCGGAAATCTTCCCACGACACGTGGGTGAACTGCGGCTGACCGGCCACGTCGCCCAGTGCATAGTGATCGGCGACCGACGCTTGCAGGTGTTCGTCGCAGCGCACGTTGCCGCGCTGGTCGAGCGCGATGCCGGCGCGCTCGGTGGTGCCGGCGGGGATGTTGGGCCGGCGGCCGACCGCGACCAGCAGCCCGTCGCCCTCGAGCGTCGTCCCGTCGTCGAGCGTGACGGTGAAGGTCGCGCCGTCGTGCGCCACCTTCGTCGCGCGTCGCTCCAGACGAACGTCGATGCCGTCGCGCGCGAACGAGCGCGACAGGACGCTGCACACGTCGCGCTCCTCGCGCGCGATGATGCGGTCGTCGGGCGTCACGAGCGTGACCGTGCTGCCCAGCCGCGCCGCGCCTTGCCCGAGCTCGAGCCCGATGTAGCCCGAGCCGAGCACGATCAGCTCGTGCGGGAGCCTCTCTTGCAAGAAGAAGTTCTCGTTGGTCAGGAACGGCGTTCCGGCCAGGCCGTCGACCGGCGGAACGCTCGCGTGGCCGCCGGTGTCGAGCACGACGACGGCGGCTTCGTACGTCTCGCCGCCGGCGCGCAGCACGTGCGGCGCGTCGAACGACGCCTCGGCACGCACCAGCTCGACCGAGCTTCGCGCGAACTTGCGCTCGACGCCGTCATGCCACTCTCCGACGACCTCGCGCACGCGCCGCATCACCGACGGCACATCGACCCGCACGTCGCAGTGCACGTGAACGTCGGACGCGCGCCGCGCGCGTCCGGCCGCGTGCGCCGAGGCGAGGAACGCTTTCGACGGCGTGCAGCCGACGTTCACGCAGCACCCGCCCAGCCGGCCGCGCTCGAATACGACGACGCGCTTCCCGCGCTTGGCAAAATCCAGCGCCAGCGGAACGCCGCCCTGTCCCGTGCCGATGACCGCCAGATCGTATCGCATCGTCCGGGCCGGTTCGTCCTCGGCGGCTATTCTCCGGGCGTCAGTCGTCTCTGCGCGGCTTGACGGCGGTGTCGGCGGCGACTTTGGCGTGCGCGTGCGGGCCGTATCGCGCGAGCTGGTCGATCAACTTGGCGACGAGCGCGGTCCAACCGGTTTGGTGCGAGGCGCCCAGACCTTCGCCGGTGTCACCGTTGAAGTATTCGTGGAACAGCAGGTGGTCGCGCCAGCGGGGATCGGTCTGGAACACCGCGACGTCGCCGTTGAACGGCCGCCGCCCGTTCTCGTCGCGGCGAAACAAGCCGACGAGGCGGCGCGAGAGCTCGAGCGAGATGTCCCACAGGCTGAGCATGCGGCCCGAACCGGTCGGGAACTCGACCGTGAAGTCTTCGCCCAAATAGTAGTGGAACTTCTGCAGCGCCTCGACGAGCAGGAAGTTGAGCGGAAACCAGACCGGACCTCGCCAGTTGGAGTTGCCGCCGAACAGCCCGCTGGTCGACTCGGCCGGTTCGTAGTCGACCCGAAACTCCTGAGCGCCCAAGCGCAGCACGAACGGGTAGTCGCGATGGTAGCGGGAGAGCATTCGGACGCCGTGCGGCGACAGGAACTCGTCTTCGTCGAAGACGCGGCGCAGGATCTCGCGCAGCCGCGACGGGTTGCAGATCGCCAGCAGGCGGCGGTCGTGCATTCCGCCGACGTCGATGCGGGCCACGTTCTCGGCCAGCTCGGCGCGGTTGGTGAGAAACCATTCGACGCGCCGCTTGAAATTCGGCAGCCGCTCGAGGGTCTCGGCACCGAGCGTCTCGACCGCGAACAGCGGAACGATGCCGACCACGCTGCGCACCTTGACCGGGATGCGCTCGCCGTCGGAGAGGTACACTTGGTCGTAGTAGAACCGGTCGTCGGGGTCCCACAGCCCTTCCTCGTCTTCGCGCAGTGAGTTCATCGCGTCGGCGATGATCAGAAAGTGCTCGAAGAACTTCGACGCCACGTCCTCGTAGATGGTCTCGACCTTGGCCAGCTCGATCGCGATGGCCAGCATGTTGAGCGCGTAGACGGCCATCCACGACGTGCCGTCGCTTTGGGCGAGGTAGGCCCCTTCGGGCAGCTTGCTGCCGCGGTCGAACGGCCCGATGTTGTCGAGTCCGAGGAACCCGCCTTGAAAGACGTTGCGGCCGGCGACGTCTTTGCGGTTCACCCACCAGGTGAAGTTCATCAGCAGCTTTTGAAAGATCGATTCCAGGAAGCGGTAGTCGCCGACGCCGTCGTTGCGCTTGGCTTCGATCCGGTAGATGCGCAGCGCCGCCCAGGCGTGGACCGGCGGGTTCACGTCGTCGAACGACCACTCGTACGCCGGCAGCTGACCGCTGGGGTGCATGTACCATTCGCGGGTGAGCCGGGTGAGCTGATTCTTTGCGAAGGCCGGTTCGATCAGCGCGAACGCGACGACGTGAAAGGCGAGATCCCACGCGGCGTACCACGGGTACTCCCACGAGTCGGGCATCGCGAGCACGTCATCATTGTAGACGTGCGTCCAGCCGGCGTTGCGGCCGTGTTTGCGCTGCGGCGGCGGCGGCGGCGTGAGCGGGTCGCCTTCGAGCCAATCGCGCACGACGTAGTTGTAGAACTGTTTCGACCAGATGAGTCCGGCGAACGCGCGCCGCTGGATCGTTGACGCCTCGGGGTCGCCTTCGTCGCGCGGCAGCGAGCCGTAGAAGCGGTCGGCCTCGTCCGCCCGGCGATCGAACGTGACGTCGAATTCGGTATCGATTCCGCCGCAGCGCGCGTCGTCCGAGATGCGCAGCCGGACCGTGCGCGTCGCGCCCGGCTCGATCAGCCAGCTGTAGTGCAGCGCGGCTTTGGAGCCGACGCCGGCCGGATTGACGCCGTCGCGGCCTTCGCCGCGCACGGCGCGGTCGATTCCGCTCTTGACGTACGGGCTCGGAGACGGCACGCCGAAGGCGCGCTCGAAGTCGGTCTCGTTGTCGCAAAACAGCGTCTCGGTCGCGCCGGCGCTGCTGAAGATCCAGCGCGCGCCGAGCGTCGCGTGCCGGGCGACCAGCGTTGCGCTGTGCTCGAGCGGCGACGGGCCAGCCGCGGGCGCGATCGACGGTTTCGCGATCCCGGCCTTCCACGACCACTCGTTGCGAAACCACAGCTGCGGCAAGAGGTGCAGCGGCGCGCTCTGGAGTCCGTGGTTGGTCGCCGTGATGCGGACCAGAAGGTCGTCGATGTCGCGCTTCGCGTACTCGACGGTGACGTCGAAGAACGCGCCGTCGTCGAAGATGCCGGTGTCGACCAGCTCGAACTCGCGCTCGCTGCGGCCGCGGCGCGCGTTCTCGTCGCGCAAGCGCGCATACGGGAAGGCTTGGTGCGGATACCGGTACAGCGCTTTGAGATACGCGCTCGACGGAAGGGCGTCGAGGTACCACCAGTATTCCTTGACGTCCTCGCCGTGGTTGCCCTGAGGCCCGCTCAGCCCGAAGAGGCGCTCCTTGATGATCTCGTCGCGCTCGTTCCAGAAGGCCGGCGCGAAGCACAGCCGCTGGTGGTTGTCGCAGATGCCGAGGATGCCGTCCTCGCCCCAGCGGTACGCGCGCAGACGCGCCATCTCGAACGGAAAGTAGTCCCAGGCGGATCCGCCGGCACTGTAGTCTTCCCGAACGGTTCCCCACTGGCGGTCGCTCAGATATGGTCCCCAGCGCCACCAGTGCTCGTCGCGCCGCGCGGCGGCTTCGATCCGCGCACGCTCGGGGTTCCGGTTCATGCTCGTACCTGTCGCCGGACGGCCGCAAGGTTTCCTGTTGGGCGTGCGCAACTGGGGAACGACGCGGCTTCGCATTCGGGAGGTGAGGTCTTGAATTACGTCATCATGTCGGGCGCGACGCAGCCGAACGGGCAGCCCTTGGCGCTGGCCGCAGCGGACGACGGTTCGATCAGCGTTCAAGATCCCGGCGAGGAGACGCTGAATCTGGTTTGGTCGCTCGTCTACGACGTGCAAAGCGGCAACTTTGCGATGGTGAACCAGGGCAGCCTTGACTCGGGCACGCCGATGGTGCTCGCGCTGACGAACACCGGCGGCGGAACGTCGCCGCTGCAGCTCAGCTCGTTCGAGGGCGGTCTCCCACCGGGCTCGACGTGGGACGTCGCGCCGGGCGGCGCGGCGCTGGCCGTACGACCGGCGCTGAGCACCTCGATCAACCTCAAGGTCGAGGGAAGCGGACCGTACCAGCCCGGCAACCCGGTGATCGGCTACGACGGGTGGGGCGGCGGGCAACCGAACGAGATTCTGGACGTTCAAGTCGATCGGTTTCGGCGGCTTTCCGTGGGATTATGCGTTCACGCCGGAATGCAATCAGAACACCTTCCTCACCGCGAATGCCGACGATTCCGGCGGACAGCTCACGATCCAGGTCCCGGAAGGTCCGGATGTCACGCCGGCCCCGACGCAGCTGTGGTCGGCCGAATACTGGATCGACGGGATCACGCCGTTGGGCGCGATGTTCATCAACGAAGAGCTCAGCATGGCGCTGCGCACGACGCCCGGCGGCGGCGCCGTGTTCTGCGCCGACCCTTCGGATGTCGACGCATGGTCGGCGTGGACGGTCGGTCCCGGACCCGACGCCGGCGCGTCGGTGGTGTACTCGGCCGGCCAGGCACAGCTCGTCCTCAACGTCTCCGGCGCCGGTCCCTACAACCCCGGCAACGTGGTGATCACGTATCCCTGGCAGGGCGGCGCCGAGAACGAACAGTGGATCCCGCTGTTCGTGCCGCACGAGGTCACCTGACGGCGCGCTGAAACACCGCGTGGCCGGGGCGCGTATATACGGGCGAGAGAAGGTTCGCATGGACAAGACGACGGTATCCCTGCGATCGAGCGTGCGCCGTGCGGCGGCCGGACTGTTCGCCGCCGGTGTGATGCTGGTCGGCGTCCTCACCCATCACGTCTGAGCGGCGCAGCGGCAAAAGGTAGGGTAATCCCCCATGTGCAGGGCACCGCAAGGGTGCTAGCCTGGGGGCATCCCATCGGGTGTGTTCTCAGAAATGAGGAATCCTTTGCCATATCCTCGCTTCGTCGCAGCGCTCATGGCGTGCTGCGCTCTCATCGCGGCGGGCACGAGCTCGGCGCTGGCCCGGCCGGACTCCCCGGCGAGCACCGGCGCCGCGGCGGTGGTGCACCTCGACGTCGTCCCGGCGGGGGCGGTGAACGTCTCCGCGGCCGACACGTCGCGCGCGGCGCAGCTGCTGGGCATCGCGTCCCCGTCGCCGCAAGTCGCCTTCGTCCCGGTCTGCTATTACGTCTACCGGTATGCCTATGTCTGCAGCGGCGGCCGGTGCGTGTACGCGTATCGCTACGTCTACGTCTGCAACTGACGCGCGGAGAGAACGAACGTGTACATGAGAACGGTTGGCTTCGCGCTCGCCCTCGCGCTGACGGGCGCAAATCCCGCGATCGGCGCGCCCGCGCCGGGTACTGCCGCCGATCGAGCGGCAAGCTTCAAGTTTCTGCTCGGGACGTGGAGCTGCACGCGCACGATCTCGGTCGCCGGCGTGCCGAAGGCGGCGACGATGTCGGAGACCCAAGTCGTGACCGCGAACGGTCCGCAGTGGCTGCACGCGAAGCAGACGATCATGCAGGCCGGCCAAACCGGCTCGCAGCAGGATCTGTACCTCGCGTACAATGCTCAGCACGCGCAATGGGTGCTCATCACCATCGATTCCCGCGGCTTCAGCGAAGTCGAGACGAGCAGCTCACCGGCGCTCAACGGTTCGACCTGGACCGTCGCCTTCCCGAGCACGGTGCACGGCTCAGCCGCCTTCAAGAAGACGGCCGACAACGGCTATTCGTCGAGCAGCAGCTGGACGTCGAGCAACGGAAAGAAGCTCACCTCCACGGAGACGTGCACCAGACAATAGCGCAGCAGCCGCGATGTCGGGCGCGAAGCCCGGCATCGCCGGCGTCGCCTCATCGCTTCGTCCTCGCCTCAGCGCGAGTTTCGCCGCGCAGCGCGACGGCGATCGCCGCGAGGATGACGAAGGCGCCGACCGCGGTCGTGGGGCCGAGGCGTTCGCCGAACAGCCACGCGGCGAGCGCGGCGGCGATGACCGGCTCGAGCAACGTCGTGGTCGAGACGAAAGTGGCGCTGAGCACGCGCACCGCGGCGTTGAGCGCCGGTGTGTCCGAACAGTTGCGAGAGCAGCGCCATCGCCAGGATGCCGCCCCATGCGCCCAGGTCATTGGTGGGCGGCAGATGGTCGTGCGCGATCAGCGCCGCGGCCGTGAGCGCGATTGCGGCGTAGCTGTACGTGCGCGAGGTGACGGCCAGCGTGTCGTAGCGCGGATCGGTGTCGCGCACGACGATCAAGTACGCCGCGATCGCGACCGTGCCGGCGATCGCCAGGCCCAGGCCGAGCGGCGTGTTGACGCGATCGGGCGCGCCCACGACGATCGCGACGCCGGCCAGCGCGCCGGCGACGCTGGTCGCCGCGTACGGGTCGATGCGCCCGCGCCGCAACACCGCGTAGGCTTCGGTCCAGATCGCCGAGGAGCAGACGAGCAGCGTGGAAAGCGCGACCGACGCGAAGTCGAGCGAGGCGATCCAGCACGCGAAGTGCGCGGCGAGCAAGAGTCCGGCGACGGCGAGGCGCCGCTCGGTCGGGCCGTCGACGGGTCGTAGCCGCCCGCGCGACGCGGCCAGCACGACCAACGGGAGCGCACCGATGGTGAGCCGCGCGGCCGACACGGCCAGCGGTCCCGACGCGGTCAGCGCGAAGCGCGCGAAGACGGCGGCGGCACCGATCGCGAACTGAGCCAGCGCGACGAGCAACAGCGCGCGGTGCGTCCTTGACACCGCGCGTTCTTCGGCATACCGTCGTCAGTACGCTACGGGAGCCCGCGAGGGCTGAGAGGGCGGCCGGTTCCGGCCGTCGACCGTTACCACCTGATCCGGGTCATACC
The DNA here is from genome assembly GCA_963738465.1 of Vulcanimicrobiota bacterium. Lineage (GTDB taxonomy): Bacteria > Vulcanimicrobiota > Vulcanimicrobiia > Vulcanimicrobiales > Vulcanimicrobiaceae > Vulcanimicrobium. Next base: position 437,852 of record CAVTWP010000005.1, on the reverse strand, counting down.
GGCGAAGAGGAGTGCACACGATGGCGACCATGCTCCCGCCGTCCAACGAGGCCGTCTCGCGCGAGCCGTTCCCGGCCTCGACCAAAGTCTACGCGCAGGGCAGCGATCCGAGTATCCGCGTTCCGTTTCGCGCGATCGAGCTGACCGACGGCACGGTGCACACCGTCACCGACACGTCGGGGCCGTTCACCGATCCCGACGTGGGCATCGACCTGCGGGCGGGGATCGCGCAACTGCGCGAGCCGTGGATCGCGCGCCGCGCCGATACCGAGACGCTGTCGAAGGCGTCGTCGGTCTACCGGCTCGGCCGCCAGGCGATGCGCGAGCTCGACGAGATCCGCTTCCCGACGCCGCGTCCGATTCGGCGCGCGAAGGCGGGCGGCAATGTCTCGCAGCTGCACTACGCGCGCCGCGGCGAGATCACGCCGGAGATGGAGTTCGTCGCGATCCGCGAGGGCTGCGAGCCCGAGCACGTGCGCAGCGAGGTGGCGCGCGGCCGCGCCGTGATCCCGGCCAACGTGAACCACCTCGAGCTCGAGCCGACGATCATCGGGCGCAACTTCTTGGTGAAGATCAATGCCAACATCGGCAACTCGGCGATCGGCTCGTCGATCGAGGAGGAGGTCGAGAAGATGGTCTGGGCCGCGCGCTGGGGCGCCGACACCGTGATGGACCTGTCGACCGGCAAGAACATCCACGAGACGCGCGAGTGGATCGTGCGCAACAGCCCCGTGCCGATCGGCACCGTGCCCATCTATCAGGCGCTCGAGAAGGTCGGCGGCAAAGCCGAAGAGCTCAGCTGGGAGATCTACCGCGACACGCTCATCGAGCAGGCGGAGCAGGGCGTCGACTACTTCACCGTGCACGCCGGCGTGCTGCTGCGCTACGTTCCGCTGACTGCCAACCGCGTCACCGGGATCGTCTCCCGCGGCGGCTCGATCCTGGCCAAATGGTGCCTCGCGCACCACCAGGAGAACTTCCTGTACACGCACTTCGACGAGATCTGCGAGATCATGAAGGCGTACGACGTGACGTTCTCGCTGGGCGACGGCCTGCGGCCCGGCTGCACTGCCGACGCCAACGACGAAGCGCAGTTCGGCGAGCTCGACACGCTCGGCGAGCTCACCGATATCGCCTGGAAGCACGACGTCCAGGTGATGGTCGAAGGACCCGGTCACGTCGCGATGGACAAGATCAAGGAGAACATGGACCGCCAGCTGGCCGTCTGTCATGAGGCGCCGTTCTACACCCTCGGGCCGCTGGTGACCGACATCGCGCCGGGCTACGACCACATCACCAGCGGGATCGGTGCGGCGATGATCGGTTGGATGGGCACCGCGATGCTTTGCTACGTGACGCCCAAGGAGCACCTCGGCCTGCCCGACAAGGACGACGTGAAGGTCGGCGTGATCACCTACAAGCTCGCCGCGCACGCCGCCGACTTGGCCAAAGGCCATGCGGGTGCGCGCCATCGCGACGACGTGCTGTCGAAGGCGCGCTTCGAGTTCCGCTGGCAGGACCAGTTCAATCTCAGCCTCGACCCCGACACCGCGCAGCAGTTCCACGACGAGACGCTGCCGGCGCAAGGCGCGAAGGTCGCCCACTTCTGCTCGATGTGCGGTCCGCATTTCTGCTCGATGAAGATCACCCAGGACGTGCGCGAGTACGCGGCGTCCGGGATGGCCGAGAAGTCAGCCGAGTTTCGCGAGAAAGGCGCCGAGATCTACGTCGAAGCCGGCTGAGAGCGCAGCCGCATCCCAGGATCGGGTTCGCTGCGAGGCGTGACGGATCGGGCTGCCCCGGCATCGAAGTTTCGCGCGATGACCTTCGCGCGCGTGTTCTCCGCAGTTTCCGCTTGCATCGTGCTCGGTGCGGCCGGGGCCGCGTGCTCGGGCTCCTTCGGTTCGGGCACGGGGATGCCGAACACGATGGCGTCGCCGAGCTTCGGCGGTCCGGCGACTCCGTTGCCGTCGCCGAGCGCCGCGAGCGTCGTACTCACCTACGGGGAGTCGACGGCGTTTCAGCCGCTGACCGAGGTGGGCGGCTACGGCGGCTCGGTCGCGTTCCCGAAGGCAGCCGCGCCGACTGCCGTGCCGTCGCCCAAGGGCAAGAATGCCACGCCCGTGCCGGCTCCGACCCCGGTCTCGATCGCGATCGGCGCGACCCTCTCGGTCGTGAAGCCGCAAGACGGTCCCGATCTCAACTTCGAGTCGGGGAAGGGCAAGCACCGCAAGTCGCGCGAGCTGCCGGCGCGCGCGTTGGCGTACATCGAGCTGCTGCCGACGCACGACGTGACGCTGTCGAGCTATCCGCGCTTTACGATCGAGGTCCCGCGCGAAGTCGCTACGCAGTATCGCGACGGCGAGTTCGGCCTGGCGCTCTGGAACTCGGGCGAGAAGGACAGCAAGTACCGGCTCGCGGTCGCCGAGCTCGACACGACCGCGACGCCGCCGCCGATGGCCGTGCATCAGCTCGCGACGCCTGTTCCGTCTGCGAAAGTCGTCTCGTCGGCCGCGCCGTCGCCGGGCGCGAGCAGCACGCCGCGCACGTTCGGCTTCAACCTACCGGCCGTTCCCGGCGCGTCGCCGGGCGCCACGATTGCACCGTCGGCGGCGCCCACCTTGCCGCCCGAACGCCTGCTCTTCGCGGGCACCGCGACGACGCTCAAGCTGGTTGCGAATCGCCCGGCCGTGTTCGCGCTCTATGCGTTGCCGCACGTGTCCACGCCGGGGCCCAAAGCATCCGGCACGGTCACCACGACGACGCGCACCTCCGGCGGCGCAAGCGCTTCGAGCGCGCCGGCGGCCGCGGCGCCGTCATCGGCGCCCACGCCGGCGAAATCTCCTTAGTGTGTTGGCGCTAACGCGCCAACGCTCGCGTTCGGTCCTTCGACGACCTCGGACCGATCCGCCTTGATCTGAAGATCAAGCGACTTTTTCGACGACGTCTTCGGTGGCGTCGACGACGAGGATGATCTTTCCGAGCAGGTGGCCGCGCTCGAGCCGGCGATGCGCTTCGTCGGCGGCGATGAGCCCATAGGTCGCGCCGATCGGTATCTCGATCGTTGCGGCGTCGAACACCCCGCTCAGACGGGCGAACGCGGCCGGGTTGGGAACACCGTCGAAGGCGATCGCCCGCGCGTTCGGCGGCATGTCGACGCCGTTGGGATGGGCGATCGTCGCCCCGCCGCGCAGCGCGCCGAGCGCGCGCTCGAGTGCGGGTCCGCCGGCGAGCGCGAGCAGCGCGTCGAGCCCGCCGGGCGCGAACCGCCGCGCGGCGGCGAGCACATCGTCTTGCTCGGTGTCGACCGCTTCGTCGACGTGCAGCCCGCGCAGGAACTCGCGCGCGTCGCGACCCTGCGCCGTGGCGATCACGCGCGCGCCGCGCTGCTTGGCGAACTGCACCGCCAGCATGCCGACGCCGCCGCTCGCGCCGTGGATCAGCACCGTCTGTCCGGGCCGCAATTGCAGCACGTCGTCGATCCCGGCCAGTGCCGTGAGCCCGGTGACCGGAACGGCGCCGGCTTCCCGAAAGTCCAGCGCGGCCGGAAACGGTGCGACGTGTGCGGCGGCCAACGCGACGTACTCGGCGTAGAAGCCACCCTTCGTGTCGCCGTACGCGTAACCATAGACAGCGTCACCGAGGTGCAGCCCCTGGACCGCGTCGCCCAACGCCGCGATCGTGCCCGAACCTTCGGCGCCCAGTACGAGCGGAAATTGCTCGTGGCCGGTCGCCCACAGGCCGCGGCGCGCCTTGGCGTCCCAGACGCCGACGCCGGCGGTGTCGACGCGAAGCAGTACGTCGCCGGCGCCGAGCGCCGGCACGGGAACGTCGCGAACGACCAGTCGTTCGGGACCACCGAACGCGTCGATCACCATTGCCTGCATCGTGGCCGGAACCGCGCCGTCCACCTTCATGCGCGTCCTGACCGGCCGCGAGAAGGTGCCGGTTGCGTCAGCGGGCGGTGCGAGGCCCGCAGGTCGGGATCAGCGGCCGGGTTCCGAGCCGACCGGCGCGACGATCGTCGCCGCGCGGGCGTCGGTGTCGGCGGAGAGCGCGGGATTTGGCGCCGATTCGATCGCCGCGGCCGTCGCCGGCCGCACTTCGTTGACATCGCTCAGCCACTGGCGCTCGTCGGGGAGCGCACGGGGCCGAGCTGCGATCGTGACCATGGGCGCCGGGGCGAACGCTCGGCCGACGCGCGCGTCGAGCTGCTTCCAGACGTGCAGCACGCGCACGACATACCGTTGCGTCTCCGCGTACGGCGGAACGCCGTGATAGCGTTCGACCGCTTTGGGTCCCGCGTTGTAACCGGCGATCGCCAGCTTCGTCGCGTTGGGCCGTCCGGCGAAATGGTTCATCAGCGTCTTCAGATATGATGACGTGCCGCGCAGGTTCTCGGCCGGGTTCCATGCGTTCACGCCCAGCACCGCCGCGGTGCGCGGCATCAGCTGCCCCAAGCCGCGCGCGCCGACACGCGACACTGCGTTCGAGCGCCAGGCCGACTCGACCGTGACGATCGACATGATGAAGCGTGGATCGAGATGGGTGCGCCACGCGTCGGCCATCACCGAACGCGCGTAGGCGCGGGCCTTTCCGAACGGCAGCTTCGGATTGATCGTGCGCAGCACGGCCGCGTAGGCCGACTCGGTGGGCGCGGCGACGGGATGCGTGCCCGCCGCGCTGGCCGGAGCGGCGGCGAAGCCGCAAAGGCAAAAACTGAAGAGCGCCGCGGCGAGACGCAGCAAGCAGAACCGGGTCATCGAAGCCCCCTTCGGACCTCCGTCCGGTGGGTCCCGCTTGCTTTTGACGACTCCTGACCGAAAGTTGGCCGGAGCTTTACGACCGCTGGATGTCGTCGATCCAGCGCACCTGCTCGGGCCACTCGGCGACCGGAATGTCGAGGTTGATGACGACCGGCTCCTGCCCGCTTCGCACCAGGGCACACTCGAGCGGCTCCGCTACCGCACGCCGTCGTACTTCCAGCGGGGCTCGGTGCTCATTTCGGGCGCTTCTGCCGACCCACTCTGCCACCCGCTTGGCACGGGACCGGCGTACGTTCGTCGTATGTTGGCACTGATGGTGAAGCGTGCGCCTCGTTGACGGCCGGGTCGTCTATGCGGCCTCGGATCTGAACGATTACTTGGCCTGTCCGCATCGGGTGGCGCTGAATCGGCGCGCGCTGCTTCTGGGCGAGCGCCCTCCACCCGACGACCCGACTCTCGAGATCATCAAGCGCAAGGGGCGCGAGCACGAGCGCCGCGTTCTCGAACGGCTCGAAGCCGACAGCGTCGCCGTTGTACGGATCCCCGAGGGCGACGGTACGATAGCCGCGCTAATGCGCGGGGTCGAGATGACGCGGGCGGCGATGCGCAGCGGGGCCGAGGCGATCTATCAAGCTGCGTTCCTCGACGGCGCGTGGATGGGGCGCGCCGACTTCCTGTTGCGCGTCGACGAGCCGAGCACGCTCGGCACGTGGTCGTACGACGTCGCCGACACCAAGCTCGCGCTCTACGAGAAGCCGCGCTTCCTCATTCAGCTGTGCACCTATGCACAGTTCGTCGCGGCCGTTCAGGGCGTGCTCCCGCGCAGCGTACGCGCGATCTTCGGCGACTCCAACGAGACGTCGTACGATCCGGCTCGCTACGTGGCGTTCGTTCGAGACGCGCAGCGGCGCTTCGTCGAAGCGGTCGAGCCGCTCGACGCCGATGCGATTCCCGAGCGGATCACGGCCTGCGACGAGTGCGCCTGGATCGAGCGCTGCGACCGCGCCCGCCGCGCCGTCGATCACCTGTCGCTGATCGCCGGGATTCGGCGCGATCAGATCAAGCGGCTCAGCACCGGCGGAATCGTCACGCTCGCCGGGCTGGCGGCGGCCGGCGATGACGCGCGCCCGGCGACGGTGGTCGTCCCGACATTCACGACGCTGCGCCGGCAGGCATCGCTCCAACTGCAGCAGCGCACGACCGGCGAGCACCGCTACGAGCTGCTCCCGCTGAGCGAGCAGCACGGGTTCGCCGCGCTGCCTCAGCCGGCCGACGGCGACGTCTACTTCGATATGGAAGGCGATCCGCTGTACGAGGCGGGTCGCGGGCTCGAGTACCTGTTCGGCGCGTACATCGCGGACGACGGCGGCGGCATCTACCGGCCGTTCTGGGGCGAGACGCCCGACCAAGAGAAGCATGCGTTCGAGCAGTTCGTCGACTGGCTCGTCGAACACCGCAATCGCCACCCGCAAACCCACGTCTACCATTACGCTGCGTACGAGAAGACGGCGCTGCGCAAGCTCGCGATGCGGCACGGCACACGCGAGGACCAAGTCGACGACCTGCTCCGCGGCGAGGTGCTGGTCGACCTGTTGGCGGTCGTGCGCGCGGCGCTCGCGCAGTCGCAGGACGGTTATTCGATCAAGAAACTAGAGGCGTTCTACGACTTCGTGCGCTCCGCCGACGTGCGTAAGGGCGACCAGTCGATCGTCGCATTCGAAGAGTACCTGCTCGACCCGGCCCGCGATCCGGTCCGTAAGGACGACATCATCCGCTACAACGAGGAGGACTGCGTCTCGACCCACCGGCTGCACCGCTGGCTGCTCCTGCTGCGAGACGAGGCTCAAGCCGCGCAGGGCGTCGAGCTGTCGTTTCGCCCGCAGCGCGACCCGCGTGAGCGCAGCGAGGAGGAGCTGGCCCTCGAAGCGGTCCGCGACGACCAACAGCGCGCGTTGCTCGACGGTGCCGCCGACGGTTCGCCGCGCGCGCTCTTGGCACACGTGCTCGGCTATCACCGGCGCGAGGAGAAACCGGTCTGGTGGGCGCTGTTCGACCGCTACGAGCGCGACTCCGACTTCATCGACGACGATCATGAAGCGCTCGGCGGGCTCGTCCTCGCTGAGGACGTGGCGCCGTATCTCAACGCGCCGAACGATCGCAACCTGGTCTACACGTACCGCTTCCCGCCGCAGCAGCACAAGCTCGGCAAGAAGCCGCACGATCCGCACGCGCGTCGTCCGCTGCTTGGCGAGCTGTTGCTGCCGATCGACGACGACGCACTCGAGGTCCGCATCAAGAAGTCGTCGTCGGCGCCGCACCCGCGGGCGCTGATCCCCGGCGATCCGATCCAAACCAAGGAACAGCGCGGCGCGCTGCGCCGGTTCGCGGAGGCAGTCCTCGACGGCGCGGTCGAGCGTCGCTACGGCGCGGCGTGGAGCATCCTGACGCGCGCGCGGCCGCGAATCACGGGACTCCACGAAGGCGCGGTTGTCCAGCCCGCGGTCCATCCCGGCAACGAGGCAATCATCCCGTCGGACGTTGCTGAGCTCGCGCTCCGGCTCGACGAGAGTGCGCTGGCCGTCCAAGGGCCGCCCGGCACCGGCAAGACGCATACCGGCGCGCACGTCATCGTCGCGCTGCTGCGCGCCGGCAAGCGGGTCGGCGTGACGTCGACCGGCCACAAGGCGATCCACAATCTGCTGCACGCGGTCGAAGCCGCGGTGGTTGAGGACGGCTATACGTTCCGCGGCGTGAAGAAGCACGACACGAAGAACGAGGAGAGCCGCTACGTGTCGGCGCTTCCCGCCCCGCTGATCGGCAGCACCGACAAGAATGCGTCGTTCGGCGAATACGATCTCGTCGCTGGAACTGCGTGGCTGTTCTCGCGCGAAGAGCTGGCGACCGTCGACTACCTGGTCGTGGACGAGGCCGGTCAGGTCGCGCTGGCCGACGTCCTCGCGATGGCGACGAGCGCCCGCAATGTACTCCTGCTCGGCGATCCGCTCCAGCTCGCGCACGTCTCGGTCGGAATCCATGCCTGCGGCGCGGGCGCGTCGGTGCTCGAGCACTTGCTGGCAGCCGGCGACGACGTCGTGCGCGGAACGATCCTGCCGGACCGCGGCGTGTTTCTCGACCGAACGTTCCGCATGCATCCCGCGCTGTGCGACTTTCTGTCGGCGATGGTGTACGAGGGGCGGCTGCACGCCGCAGCGTCGTGCGAGCGCCAGCGGATCGACGCGCCGTGGTTCAGCGGCGCCGGTCTGCGCTACGTTCCGGTGACGCACGAACTCAATGGCAAGGCGTCGCCGGAGGAGGCCGAGGAGGTCGCCCGCATCGTCGATGGTTTAGTCGGCGGAACGTTCACCGATCGTTTCGGCGCGACGCGGACGCTCCGTGTCGCCGACGTGTTGGTGGTGTCGCCGTACAATGCGCAGGTGCAGCTCCTCAAGCGCGTGCTGCGCGCGCGCTTCGGCGACGCGATCCGGGTCGGCACGGTCGACAAGTTCCAAGGCCAGGAGGCGCCGGCCGTGATCTACTCGCTGGCGGCGTCGAGCGTCGAGGACGCGCCGCGCGGCGCGGACTTCCTATTCGAGGAGAACCGCTTCAACGTCGCACTGTCGCGCGGCCGGGCGTTGGCGGTGCTGGTCTGCTCGCCCAAGCTCCTGGCGGCGCGCTGCACGACGGTCGAGCAGTTGCGGGCGGTCGCGACCTTCTGCGCCTTCAAGGAGGCTGCCGAAGCCGACATCCCCGACCCGGCGGAGCTGCGGCTGCCGCTCTTCTCGTGATGCCGGCGGACCGGCGATGAGGGCCTCTAACTAAGATTTTAGTTGACTTTGAAACAAGTGGGCGGTATGCTCCGTACATCGAGCACCTACCAAAATAGTTGAAAGGACCTTCGTCGTGATCCGCACCTTCCTGGCCGGCGCCGTCGTGGTCGTCGGCATCCTGACCCTCGGCGCCGACCTCGCTCAGGTGGCCTATCAGGCCGATCAGACCGCCAACACCGTGGTGCTGGCCCGCAACTGACCGTCACGGGTGTCGGCGATCCGGGCGAGCAGCGCCGCCGTGGTCACCGTCGTCTCGAAGGAGGTTTCGACGTGCGCGCGCGAGCGCGCACCGCTCAGCCGCCGCTCTTCCGGGTCGGACAGCATGGCGGCGATGGCCTCCGCCAGCGCGACCGGGTCGCGCTGGGGCACCAAGAGCCCTTCGCCGGGCGCGACCAGCTCCGCTAAGCTGCCGGTCGTGGTCGAGACCACCGGAACGCAGGCGGCCATGGCCTCCATCGCCGCAACCGGAATACCCTCGTGCTCGCTTTCGCGCTCGGTGCTGGCCAGCACGAACAGGTCGTAGTCGCCCTGCGCCAGCCCGCGCACGACGCCGGCGTGCGGAACGTTGCCGAGCATGCGCACGCGGTCGCCCAGTGCGAACCGTTCGACCATCTGCGTGATCTCCGCGCGCAGCTCACCGTCGCCGGCGAGATCGCAGCTGAAAGCAATCCCGCGATCGCGCAGCAGCGCGAGCGCTTCGAGCAGATACCGATGACCTTTCCACTCGCACAGGCGCGCGGCGCACAGAATGCGCGGCGTGCGCTCGGGCGGCGGCCGGCGGCAGCGGCGGGACCTCGACCCCAAGATGCAGCGTCACGCACTTCTCCGCGAACGCGGGGTGCAGCTGGTCGAGCAGCTTGCGGCGATTGCGTTCCGAAATGACGCGTGTGAAGCGCGCTTCGTTCAGCTTCGACTCGAGCAGGTTGCCCGAGAAGATGTCGTGCTGGTGCGCCGTGATGCTAAACGGGATCCCGGTCACCCGGTGAACGACCCACGCGATGGTCGCGGGCGTCGTGAGCCATGCGGCGTGCACGTGATCGACTCCCAGCCGGCGCACCTCGTGGGCGACGGCCAGCGCCTTCGGAAACGCCAGCACATTCACCGCCCGCGCGCGCAGGCTGCTCGGGCCGAATGCGATCTGCAACAACGCGGACAGCGCGCGCCGCGGCGTCTTTACCGCTTGCCGCAAGCCCAGCGCCGCGACGCGGAGATCGAACAGCGGCAGCGCCAGCACCTCGGCCCCCAACTGCGCGTAACAGACCTTCGCCGAGGGCGGACGCGTGGGGATCAGAACGATCTGCATCTGCCGTGCGATCGAGCGCACCTCGGCCTCGAAGAACTGCTCGGCCGGTGCGCACGGAAACAGCGCGGTCACGTAGGCCAGCTTCACGCGCTGCGTCCTCGGCGGAGCGAATCATACAGGTCGACATGCGCGCGCACCATCGTGCCGACGTCGAACTGGGCCCGGGCCGCGGCCTGCGCACGCTGCGCGATCGCGGCCCGTGCCGGGTCGTCAGCGTAGGCGCGCAGGATCGCGTCGGCCAGCGCCGCGGCGTCGAAGCCGGCCGCGACGAAGCCCGTCTCGCCGTCGCGCACGAAGTCGTCGTAACCCTCCCACGGCGTGATCGCTGGCGCCAGCCCGGCCATCATCGCTTCGCCGAGCGCGAGCGGCATGTACTCCCACAGCGACGGAAACACGAACAGATCCATCGCTGCCGCGAGCGTCGGCGCGTCGGGCCGGTAACCCAGAAAATCGACGTGTTCGTGCAGCCCGCGCGCGTCGGCAAGCGCGCGCAGGTCGGCGGCCAACGGCCCGTCGCCGGCCACGACGAGCCGCATCCGGCGCGCACCCGAACTGCGCGCGAGCGCGAGCGCCTCGATCGCGAGATGCTGGTTCTTCTGGGGCGCCAGTCGCCCGGCGTTGTAGAGCGCGAACGCGTCGGAACCGAGCCGCAGCTGCGCGCGCAGCGCGTCGCGTGATGCGCCGGATGTCGTGGCGACGCCGTTCGGAATGACCGCGATCCGCGCGGGCGCGATCTTCTCGTGGGCCGCTAAGCGCTGCCGCTGCGCCTCGGTGAAGACGACGAACCGCGACGTTCCCGCGTGCAGCACGCGGTCGGCAGCCCAGCGCACCGGGCCGCCCGGCTCCTCGCCGTGGACGGTAAGACGATCGCCGGGACCCGGGCGAGCAGCGCCGCGGCGCGGCCGCCGTACTGACCGGTGTGCAGGTGCGCATGGACGACGTCGGGCCGCAGCTCGCGCAGCGTGCGAACCAGGCGGGGAAAATAGCCGCGATCGCCGCGCCCGCTGCGGCCCAGGTCGACGACCGGCACGCCCAGGTTCCGCAGCTCAGCTTCGTCGAGTCCCGACGGGTAGATCGAGACGATCGTCAGGTCGATGCCGGCGGCGGCGAGTCCCGGGCCCAGCGTGCGGACGACGGCCTCGGCGCCGCCGCCGACGAGGTTCGGAATGAGCTGGACGACCCGCAAACGGTACTTCCTTGTCGCTGCATGCGACGTTACGCACGCTCCCTTGGGGTACACTGGAATCCATGTACCCGGGAGCGCCCGTCTGTCTCGTCATGCCCTTCCACAACGAGGCGGCGCATCTCCCGGCGGTTCTGGCCAGCCTCGCCGCGCAGACCGACGGCTCGGGGCGACCGCTGCGCCTCACCCTGATCGCGGTCGACGATCGCTCGACCGACGACGGCGCCGCGATCGTGCAGCGCTGGCTTGCGGAGTCGGGCTGGGCCGGCAGCGTCGTGCCGTTCGACGCGCGCAACATCGCCGCAGCGCTCAATCGCGGCCTCTCGCGCGTTCCCGACGACGCGTTCGTGATCCGCGTCGACGCGCACACGGTGTATGCACCCGACTACGTGGCGACGATCCTGGGCGCGTTCGCGACCTTGCCGGCCGACGTGTGGTGCGTCGGCGGGAACCACGAGCTCACCGAGCCGACGAGCTTCGGCCGCGCGCTGCACGCGGCGCTGTTCTCCAGCCCGATGGGCTTCGGCCCGGCCGACTACCGCAGGTTCGAGGACGTCCGTCCGGTGACCAGCGTGTACCTCGGCGCCTGGCGGCCGGGCGTGCTGCGCCAACTCGCCGGTTACGACGAGCGCTGGCGCGCCAACGAGGACGCTGAGCTGGCCGAGCGGGTGCGCGAAGCCGGCGGAAGCGTCGTGCGCGTCCCGGCGCACAGCCGTAAGATCCTCACCCGCGGCGCGCGCGCCGCGCTCGAGCAGTGGACGCGCTACGGCTACTGGCGCGCGCAGACGATCGCCGCGCATCCGCGCAGCGTTCGGCTGCGCCACGTCGTTCCACCGGTCGCGCTGGCCGGCGCGGTTGCGCTCGCGATCAGCCCCGCGCGGATCGCCCTCGTTCCGCTGGCGGCGGTGTATGAGGTGATGACGGTGATGCTCCGGCCGCCCGGACAGCCGGCCGCCGTCACCGCCGCATCGCTGGCCTACTTCCCGCTGGTGCACGCCGGGTACGCCTGCGGGATGATCGCCGGCGGCATCGCAAGTCTCGGACGCCGCTCGCGGCCCGCGCCCGCGGCGCAGAGCTCGTAGGGTTCGGCGGCGGCACAGGAGCGCTGCCGCCCGTCGCGGTACGAGCCCAGCCACATCGTCGTTGGAGGTCGGGCATGTTGCGAGCCGCACTACGCACCACCGCACTCTCGATCGGGCTCATCGCCGCGCCGTTGACGGCGACGGCCGCGTCGTTCACCGGAACCTGGCACGGCGCCCTGGCGATCAACGGGCAGCGCTGCACGATCGAAGTGACCTTGGCGCCGAACGGCAGCTACGTGCAAACGGCGCGCTGCGGCATCGTGATGACGCAGCAATCCGGCACGTACAAGATTTTCCCGAACAATCAGATCGGGTTCACCGTCATCAACTGGGCGCCGCGCCAGCGCTACGTGGTCGGCGCGCAAGTCGGCTCGGGCCATTTCGAGAACAACGCGAAGCCGCCGGGCGGGCTGTTCAAGATCACGTTCACCGGGTCCGACACGATGGTCTGGCGCGACCTAGACTACGGCGGCACGATCAGCCTGCAACGTACCTAGCTGGCGCTCTCTCGGGTAGGCGCTCGCGCGTTCGGCCGAGCAGGAGACCGCGCGCCGTTACCGTGGCGCTGTAACCTGGGGACGTGCAGAGCGCCCACCACTGCTGCTTCGGCGCGTTCCCTGAATCGGCGCCCGCCTGCCGGCGAGCGAGCTGATGCAAGCCGGAATGACGATGGCGGCCGATCGGCCGCTGGCCAGCGGGTATGACCCGTGGCTGGTCGCCCTGTCGGTGCTGATCGCGATCGTCGGCGCCTACGTCGCCCTCACGCTAAGCGAGCGCGTCGCCAAGCACAACGGTCTGGTCCGGCATCTCTGGCTTGCCGGCGGCGCGTTCGCCTTCGGGGGCGCCGTATGGGCGATGCACTTCACCGGGATGCTCGCGCTGCGGCTGCCGATCATCGTGAACTACGACGTGCCCCTGGTCGTCGTCTCGCTGTTCGCGGCCATGGCGGCCGCGGCGGTCGCGTTGTACGCGATCGCGCGCCGGCGGGTGACGTGGTTGTCGTCGATCGTCGCCGCGGTGGCGATGGGCTCGGGCATCGGCGGCATGCACTACATCGGGATGTTCGCGATGCGCATGCCCGCGATGATGGAATGGAATCTGAACGTCGTCGCGCTGTCGGTGGCGGTCGCGGTCGTGCTGTCGTTCGTCGCGCTGCGCTTGAGCATCCAGCTCGGCGCCGCGTCAGGGAAACGGTTCGGGTGGCATCGCGTCGTCGCGGCCTGCGTCATGGGCTCGGCGATCGCGAGCATGCACTACACCGGAATGGCCGCCGCGACGTTTCTGAGCGCGACGACCGCGCCGAGCCCGGGCCTGCGCTTGAGCAGCGACGCCGTCGGCATCGGTGCGATCGCGTTCATCACCCTGCTCGTCAGCGGCATCGCCGCGCTGCTCGCGGTCATCGACCGGCGCTTCGCTGCGCAGGATTCGGCTCTCGCGCAGAGCCAGCGGCGGCTCAGCATGGTCGTCTCGAACGCTCCGGTGGTGCTGTTCGCCTTCGACGGGGCCGGCATCATCACGATCGTCGAAGGACGTCACCTCTCGGCGCTGCGCCACACGGCGGAATCGATGATCGGCCATTCGTTCTTCGACGTCTACAGCGACGTACCGGTGCTGGCCGAACAGGCGCGCCGCGCGCTTCGGGGCGAGGAGCACACGGCGTTGAGCACGCTGGACGGCATCATCTTGGAGACCCACTGGACCCCGGTGTTCGCCGGCGGCAGCGTCGACAGCGTCGTCGCGGTGGCGACCGACGTCACCGAGCGGCACCGCGCTGAGGTCGCGCTGCAGCATCAGGCGCTGCACGACGCGCTGACCGGCCTGCCGAACCGGGCTTTTCTCAACGAGCGGCTGACCGAGGTGATGGAAGCAGCCTCGCGCAGCGGCCAGCCCGTTGCGCTGGCGCTGATCGACCTGGACCGCTTCAAGGACGTCAACGATACGATGGGCCACCACGTCGGCGATGCCGTTCTGCAGGACATCGCGACGCGGCTGCGCGGCGTGCTGCGCGAGTGGGACCTCGTCGCGCGCTTCGGCGGCGACGAGTTCGCGGTGCTGCTGCCCAACACGGGCGAAGCGGACGCGCGGGCGATCGCGCGCCGGCTCACCGAGGCGCTGGCGTTGCCGTCGGTGGTCGGCGGCCGTGCGGTCGACGTCGGCGGAAGCATCGGCCTTGCCGTGTCGCCGCTGCACGGGCCGAGCCCGGCGACGCTGCTGCGCAAGGCCGACGTCGCCATGTACGCGGCCAAGCGCGGCGGCGGAGGCTGCGTCCTCTACGACGCGGCGCTCGACCACCTCGAGGAGCAGCTGCGCGCGCGCCCTCGACGACGGCGCCTTCAGGCTGCTCTACCAGCCGATCTACGACTTGGGCGGGCCGCTGCACGGCGCGCGAGGCGCTGTTGCGCTGGATTCAGCCGGACGGCTCCGTCGTGCAGCCCAACGACTTCATCCCGTTCGCGGAGGAGTCCGGGCTGATCGTGCCGATCGGCGCGTGGGTCCTGCGCACGGCGTGTGCTCAGAACGCCGAGTGGTGCCGCACGGGATCGAAGATCGTCGTCAGCGTCAACGTCTCGACCAAGCAGATCGGCGACCTCAACTTCGTACAGATCGTACAATCGGCGCTGCGCGAGTCCGGCCTCGATCCCGCGTTGCTCGAGCTCGAGCTCACCGAGACCGCGATCAACGCCAACGTCGACCGGATCGCCGCCGTGGTGAGCGAGCTTCGCGCGCTCGGCGTGCGCATCGCCGTCGACGATTTCGGGACCGGCTACAACTCGCTGGCGACGCTGCGCTGGTACGAGGTCGACACGCTCAAGCTCGACCGCTGCTTCGTCACCGACATCACGGCGAACCCGGTCGACCGCGCGATCGCGTCGGCGGTGATCACCGCGGCCCACTCGCTCGGCGCCCGGGTCGTCGCCGAAGGTATCGAGACCGCGGAACAGCTCGCCGCGCTGATCGCGCTCGAAAGCGACTTCGGCCAAGGCTACTTGTTCTCCAAGCCCGTCTCGCCCGAGCTCTTCGCGCAGCTTCCGACCACCGGCCGCGCGCTCGTCGCAGCCTGACGTCTCCGGTCGCGACCAGAACGTCGGGCTCGACCGACCTCAGCTCGCCCCCCACGGCTCACCACCGTCGGTCGTCATCGTTTTGCGCGCGCAACGCGCATATCGCGCGATCCGCCGATCCGCGGGCGCGTAGCGGCGGCCGACTCCGCGACTACTGAGCCTGGAACGGCCGGCCGTCGAGGCGCGGCCGGAGTTCGGTGAGGTAGGCTCGGATCGTCGCTTCGGGATGCGGCTGCGGGATAAGGGCCGCTAGCGGTTCGCCGCTGCTCAACGCGGCATCGACTGCAGCCGCGTAATCTTCGCTGCTCGGCGCCCAGCGCGCGGCCGCCGACGATGATGTCGAGAACGCGATCGATCCCGTCGCGCGGATCGTGTTCGAATTGAATCGGGTAGATCAGTGCGCGGATCAGCGCTTTTTGTTCGTCACGAAACATGAGCTGACTCAATCGGCACAGATGCTCGGTCAGTCCTCCAACTGAGAGGGTGTGTTGCGTTCTAGGCGACCCACTGTACGGGTTGACTCGACCCGCGGGATGCCGGTGGCGCTCGGCGAAAAAGAGCTCATGCGCGTTCGCTTGCTTGCGATCGGCGGTCTGATCGCCTTCATATCGTCGGTGGTCCCGGCCCAGGCGTCCAAGGTCGAGGGAATTCCGGCGCTGCCGGCGCAGCAGGCCGACGTCGAGGCTGCGCTCGACGTCGTGCCGGTCGGGTCGCTGACGGCGCGCCTCGCGTTGCGCGAGTCGGTACGGAAGCAGCGCATTCGCGACTATGACGTGGACATGACGAAGCGCATGCACCTCATCGTCGTCGGCGACGATTTGCGCACGTTTCTCCACGTGCATCCGGTGCTCGACGATCGGCGGGACATTTCGCATCGGCGTGACGGTGCCGCGGCCGGGACTCTATCACATCTATGCCGACGCGGTCCCGCACGGATACGGACACCAGGTGTTCCGCTTCGACGTCCCGTTCGGTGCTGCAACGATGAAACGTGACGCGCTCGACCGGCTGCGCGGAGCGCGAGTCGCACGCGCCGGCCCCTACGAGGTCGCGCTGGACCGAAGCTCGGTGCTCGCCGGAAAACCGGCTTCGATCGCGGTCACCGTCACGGAGAACGGACGTCCGGCGTCAGACCTTCATCCGTATCTCGGCGGGCTCGCCCACGCCGTCTTCGTGAACGCGTCCGACCTCGCGTACGTGCACGTTCATCCGATGCCGCCGGGCTCGATGGCCGGGATGAGCCGCATGTCCGGCATGTCCGGCATGTCCGCAATGGACAGCGGGATGACGATGGAGAGCTTGCCCGACAGCGCTCACGTCGGTCCTCGCATGGATCTGCGCGTCGCGCTGACTAGAGCCGGCACCTACGTGTTGTGGTTCCAATTTCGCGGCGCGGGCGGCATCGACGTCGCGCGCTTCGTCATCAGCGCGCGAACCTGACCCGCGTGTAGATCACGAGCCTGTCCGCCGGCCGGGGCCGCTGGGCCGGCGTCTCCGGAGGGTCGCGATCATCGCGAGCGAACCAGCGTGCATGTCGCGATCCACCGTAGGAGCCGAGAAACTCGACCTGCGCGGCGTGTGCCCGCTGTTGCAAGTCTTCGACATGCCGGCTTGCTCGTGTTCTATCGCGACACGCTCGGTTTCGAGATCATCGGATTCTGCACCACCCGGCGGCACCGGCGATCGTTTCGGCTGGGCATGGCTCCGGAACGGCGACACCGAGATCATGCTCAACACCGCCTACGATCCGGACGACGTTCGACCGTCGCAGGCCGAAGCGCCGCGGGTCGCCGCGCACGGCGATACGTGTCTGTTCATCGGCTGCCCCGACGTGGACGCGGTCTACGAGCACCTGTGCGATAACGGCCTCGACGTGAAGCCTCCCAGCACGACGCACTACGGCATGAAGCAGCTGTACGTCACGGATCCCGACGGCTTCGGTCTGTGCTTCCAGTGGGAAGCGCCCTAGCCTCGATGGTTGCCATGCGTGCAAGTTGCAAACCGTCGTCGACGTGCGTGCCGGCAGCCGAGCGTGGTTCGGGCGGTGAGGGTCCGCGAGGTATGTCGCGGCGGCTTGCTCGCGCGACGCTGGTTCTCGCTATCGTGATGGCCGTTACCGTAGCGCGGGCCGATGCGGTGACCGCCCTGTCGCGCTCATCGATTGCCGTTGCGAGTACGAGCGCGTACGGGAGTGGCGAACCTTCGGCGGCTGCGCGTCGTCGACTGCAGATGATCGGTGGCTACGCATTCTACCCGGCTCGGATTCCCCGCCGCTTCCACTTCACTTCGGTGCAGACGTTTCGCGAACGCGCCCCGTTGAGAGCGTCCGGCCAGCCGCCGTACGGGTACAACATCAAGTATTGCGACCGAAAGAACCAGTGTTTTCAGATCGACGGAGACTGCAGTGGCATCGGGGACTCCGTCGGCGATATTGCCCGCAGGCTGCAAGGCATGTCGAACGCGCTCGGGCGGTACGTCATCAACGTCTACAATCCGCACGTCATGGCGAACGCCACTCCGGATGTCTACTATCTGAGCGATTGGATGGTCGATAAGCGGATGCGAGTGGCGGCGGCTTCCGGTACCGACGTCCGCAAAGACTTCACCGGCTGGAGTCATCTTGTCGCGTGCCCTGCGAATCTCGGGCGCGTTCACCACTTCTTGGGTATCGGCATCACCGACACCGAAGCCCGGACGATCGTCGAATCATTGACGGCAGTCGGGACGATGTAGCACAGCCTCGCGGTGTGAGCGACGCCCGGCCGCACCTGGCCGCCGAACCGTCACAACGTCCGGCGCGCCCTTCATCGCGTTTGCGAACAAAGAAAAAGCCCGCCGTAGCGGGCCCGGTCGTGGTGGAGGTGAGCGGACTCGAACCGCTGACCCCTTACATGCGAAGCAAGTGCTCTACCAGCTGAGCTACACCCCCCACGGGGACGAAGGCGATAATACCCCGGGCGGCTGGGCTGTCAAAGGGACCGTGCCTCGGTTCGCCGAGAGAGAGCCCGATGCTGCTTCCCCGCTTGGCGGCTGCCGTGCTTGCGCTGGTCGTGGCTGCGTGCGCGCGCGGGCCGTCCGAGCGGCGCGCCGGGCCGTTGCGGATCGTGGCGACCACCACCACGCTTGCGTCGCTCGCAACGGGCGCGGCCGGGCTTGGTGCGGACGTCCGTTCGCTCGTTCCTGTCGGCGTTTCGCCTGAGGACTTCCAGCCCTCGCCGGACTCGATCGCCGCGCTGAGCGACGCCGACGTGCTGGTGGAGAACGGCGCCGGGCTCGAGGGTTGGCTCGAGCCGACGATCCACAACGCCGGCAATCCGCACCTCCGGATCGTCGTGTGCGCCGACGGGTTGCCGGTCGTCGGCGGGAATCCGCACCTATGGATGGACCCGGTCTTCGCGCGCGCCTACGTCGACAAGATCCGTGACGCGCTGATCGCGGCCGACGCTGTGCATGCCGCGGCGTACCGCAGCGCGACGGCCGCCTACGACGCGCAGCTCGACGCTCTGCGTGCGCGCACGCAGCGCAAGATCGCCACCATTCCGCCGGCGCAGCGCACGATGATCGTGTTTCACGAGGCGTTCGACTATTACGCCCGCCGCTTCGGGTTGCGCATCGTCGGGGCGATAGAGCCGGTTCCCGGCGCCGAGCCCAACCCGGCGCACTTGGCGGATCTCATCCGGCAGGCACGAGCGCTGCACGTGCGCGGTGTATTCGCCGAACACGAGTACAGCGACAAGCTCGCGCTCACCCTCGCCGCCGCGGCCGGCGGCCTGAAGGTCGCCTTTTTGTACGACGACTCGCTGGGCACCGGCCCGCCGGTGAACACCTACGCCGGAATGATCGATGCCGACACCGACACCATCGTGAGCACGCTGCGGTGATCGCCGCCTCGGTGCGTAGGCCTCGGGCTCAGGATCGCGGAGACGAGTGACGCACCATGATAGGCACGCCACGCGCGAGCACAGGAGTAAGGATATCCCTACGTCGAGAGAGCCACGGTGAGCCAAGACGCGGTCGAAGTGCGCGACCTGCACGTCCGCTACGAGCGCGTCGAAGCGCTGCGGGGCGTCGACTTCGACTTGCCGCGCGGCACGGCGCTCGGGATCGTCGGGCCGAACGGCTCGGGCAAGTCGACGCTGCTCAAAGCGGTGGCGGGCCTCATCCGGCCGACGGAAGGGAGCGTGCGCGTCCAGGGCCGTCCGCCGCGGGAGCTGCCGCCCGGGACGATCGGCTATGTGCCGCAGATCGAAGACGTCGACTGGAACTTCCCGGTCAGCGTGCGCGACGTGGTGGCGATGGGACGCTTCCCGCGCGCCGCGCCGTTCCGGCCGTTCTCGGCGCACGACCGCGCGGCGATCGACGAGCGCGATCGACGCACTCGACTTGGTGATCTGGCCGACCGGCACATCAGCGCGCTGTCGGGCGGCCAGCAGCAGCGCACGTTCGTCGCGCGCGCGATCGCCCAAGAGCCGTCGGTGCTGCTGCTCGACGAGCCGACGACCGGCGTCGACGCCGCGACCGAAGACGCGCTGCTGCAGCTCGTGCGCGGTCTCGTGCGCGACGGCCTGCCGGTGCTGATGACCACCCACGACCTCGACCGCGCGGCGGAGTGGTTCGACCGGCTGATGGTCGTCGACCGCGCGTTCCTCGCCGACGGCCCGCCGACCGCCGTGCTCGAGTCCGGTGCGTACGCCGGGATTCGCGAGCACACGCACACGCACGGGCATCGCCGCGATCCGCCCGACCCCCGTATGCGCCGCTGTGATCGACCTCTCTCGCGCCGTTCCAGTACGACTTCATGCAGCGGGCCTTCGTCGCGGCGCTGGTCGTCGGCGTGCTGTGCTCGACGCATGGGGACCTACGTCGTCTTGCGCAAGCTGTCGTTCATCGGCGACGGGCTCGCCCACGCGTCGTTCGCCGGCATCGTGATCGCGTATCTGCGCGGCGCGAACTTCTATGCCGGCGCCGCGATCGCGACGATCGTCACGGCGCTGGCGATCGGGTTCGTCCACCGGCGCGGCCGGGTCTCGCTCGACACCTCGATCGGCGTGCTGTTCACCGGCGGCGTTCGCGCTCGGAATCTTCCTGATGTCGCGCTCGACCGCGCGCGACCGTCGACCTCTCGAGCTATCTGTTCGGCAATATCCTGGGCGTGTCGTCGTCGGACGTCGCGGTCGTCGTCGGGCTGGGCCTCGGGTCGCGGTCCTCGTCGCCGCGCTGTGGCGGCCGCTGCTCTACACCTCGTTCGACCCGATCGTCGCGGAGGCGGCGGGGATCCGCGTTGGTTCATCGACTACGCGCTGCTGGTCTCCTGGCGCTGACGATCATCGTGTCGGTCCAGCTGGTCGGGATCGTGCTCGTTGCCGCGCTGCTGGTGACGCCGGCCGCCGCCGCGGCGCAGCTCACCCAGCGATTCGTCCCCATGATGCTGCTGTCGTGCGCGTTCGGAATCGTCTCGGCGATCGGCGGCCTCTACGCCTCGTACGAGCTGCACGCATCTTCGGGTGCGACGATCGTGCTGCTCGCGACGCTGATCTTCTTCGCGGCGCTAGCGA
Organism: Vulcanimicrobiota bacterium; assembly: GCA_963738465.1. Lineage (GTDB taxonomy): Bacteria > Vulcanimicrobiota > Vulcanimicrobiia > Vulcanimicrobiales > Vulcanimicrobiaceae > Vulcanimicrobium. Next base: position 417,074 of record CAVTWP010000005.1, on the reverse strand, counting down.
TCAACGCAACGCGTCGACGGCGGCTCATTCTTTGATTTTTTCATCTCAACGGCCGCTCTACTCTAAGGCGGCTGCTAGCGTCGTCATTGGGAGAATGAGCCGAAGACCGTCAGCCGTAAGCGGACGAAAATCGGGCACCCGTTTCACATACCAGGTGGCGACCCTTGCGCTGACGGCATCGACGATGAGCGCGACCCCGCCGATCTCCATCGCACCTCTTAGCGCGTGACGTAGCGCGTGACGTAGGAGAAAGGTGCCGAGCCCGATTTTGCTCGTGTCGCGATCGACGCCAAGCTGCGCGAGCAATACCGCGGGCGCGCCGCTCTCGAGGTTTCGAACCTTGAAGCGCTTGGCGAGGTCCGCCGGTAGCTCGGCATCGATGATCTTTATGCCGACGAGCGTGAAGTACCCGAGAATGCGCGTCGGAGCAGCGGGTTCGACGGCAACCTTCGTGGCGGCACGCATCGTCTCTTGAGCCTGAAGCGCGACCTGGCGAAGATAGTTCGTTACCGAAGGTTCGCCGCAATCGAAAGCCCCTCTTTCGTGGTGGCGCGCGAGGGGCTCCAGGCGAACTTCGGGCGCAGGTCTACTCAACGAGCTTGATGCGCCTGTCATCCTCGTTGAGGAGTTGCCGCAACCGAGCGCTGGGAATCGGCTTCGCGCGCATGACGGAATAAAAGCGTTCACGGGTCGTGTCATCGAGATGCAACGTCTCGCGCTGTGCCAGAACCCGATCCGCGCGCTCTAGCGCGGCTGCCACCAAGAAGGCCGACAGATCTCCACCCGTCTCGAAAGCAGCAGCCTCCTGGAAGCGCGCTTTCACACTCGCCGGAACGCGAAAATCGACCCTTGCTTGCTCAGCCCTCGACGAAAATGCCACGACCACATTGTACGGCAAATGGCACACATTGTGCAAGTCTTTTCGCACCTTCAATTTGTTCGCAAGGCTCAGCGACACTCGCCGCGTGGATCCCGCTCCCCACCATTTGCGTCCCAGCGATGTTCGACCACCTCAGTCTGATCTTCAACGCGCCACGGCGTGTTGAGATCCCAGACTGTTTATTGGCATTGCTAACGTAAACGACGTAATGATCACCTTCACGCCTACAGCAGCTACGCGCGCCAAACTAGCCCCAAAATAACCCTAAGGCTCTTATTCGCCGCGTGTCAAGGGCCGGAGATGGAACCAACGATTGTCGAGCGTTTTGACTAGGGAAAGCAACTGCGATGGTGTGAATAACAGAGACATCGTCCTCGTGAGATTGCATGACAAGGCGGCTGCTATTCGAGCGAGGCGCAGAGCCCGAGCGCAACGGAGGGCTTCTGCCTAAGGCATGGCTAGCGACGCGTTCCTTCCGATGATCCTCCTACCGAGCGGTGCGGAATCGTCGCGGCGATCGGCGGGCTCTACGCATCCTACGAGCTGCACGCGTCATCAGGCGCCACGATCGTGCTGCTCGCGACGCTGATCTTCTTTACGGCGCTGCGATCAACGCAACGCGTCGACGGCGGCTCGTTCTTTGAGCGATCCGATGCCCGTGACCGCGTCGAAGCCGGTCGTTACGGTGCAGCCGTCGGGCTGTTGATCTGAACAGCCTTTCACCAGCGGCGGCGGTGAAGGCAATATTCCCTTGAAGTTCTTGGGCAGCGGCGCGCGCCTCGGGCGCAGCGTGTTGTCCTTCCAGCCGCGGTCGTTCTCGCGGCTCACGTCGCGGAACGCCTGCGGCGATGTGTGCGACAGCGCGTACAGATCGGCGACGGTCAGCAGTCGGTGCGCCGGGCCGACGAGGCTGTTGATCGCGGCCAGCTCGGCGCCGACGATCGACGCGCTCTCGCTGGTGCCGCCCACGCCGCCGAGGCCGTAGCCGTGCCAGTACACGCGCAGATGACCCGCCGCGTCGGCGGCGACGTCGGGGACGATGCGGTTGTGCACGTAGCGCGTCGAGAACAGAAAGTCACCCGGCGCGTCCTGCCACGCCGGACGCGGCTCGGCCGAGATCCCGCCGCCGCCCGCGTGGGCGAGATCGTTCCATGGACCCTCGTCGGCGACGCCGTCGCGGTCGCCGAGCTGCGTGCCGCCGACGCAGATGACGTAGGTCGACACGCACGGCCAAGCCACCCGCGGCCGGTCGATCCCGTTCTCCTTGTAGCCGTACGCGCCGTCGTCACCGGCCGGTACGACGAGCGGAATGCCGCGCACGACCGCTTCGAGCTGCGGCAGCGGCGTGAGACCGTAACGCGCCGCGATCGTCGTGTCGACCGGGCCGACGACGATCGGGAACACGATCACGGTCGGATCGAGGTCCATAGCGCGCGAGAGCGCGAGCGTGCCGTCGTTGCCGGCGCCGCACACGTCGTCGTAGTCGGCGATGATCTCGGCCAGCGGCGCCATCGTCACCGCGGAGCTGACATCGAGGCCGCCCTCTTGGCCGCGATCGTCGCGGCCGCACTCGGTCGACGCGTTCTTGAACATGAAGCTGCGCTCGCTGATGCGCGCCATCTCGGCGCCGGGCGGCGCGCCCTCCGAGATGAGGAACTTGCGGATGTCGTTGACCTCGAACTGATCCGACGCGTCCTCGACGATCACGATGCGCTGACCGCCCCCCCCGTTGTCGACCGCATCGGTCATCGAGCGAAAGCGTGACGGCTCGTACCAGTCGCCGCGAAAATAGGTGAACGACGGTCGCGTGTCGGCCAGCCGTGGGGACGTCGCGACGACGACGCCGCGCACGTCGCGCACGCCGGCGATCGGGACGTTGAGCGGCCCGCTGGGCGCGAGCACGGTGCGCGTGCCGTCGGTCCACTTCTCCCAGCGCACGCCGAAGAGCCGCTCGGCCTCGGAGATGCGCAGCAGCGCGCCCGACACGAGTCCGTCACCGGCGATCTCGACGTCGGTTCCCCCGTGCGCGCGCAGCAGCGCGCCGACCGCGCGGTCGTCCTGCACCCGTCCGAAGCGGTCGAGAAATGCCTGCAGCGAGAGCACCTGGCGGTGCGCCGGATTGGTTGGATCGCTCATTTGTGCGGCCAGCCCGTCCAGGTCGGCTTTGGGCTGCAGCTCGACCGCCAGGTGGAGCACGGTCTTGGGGTCGGCCGGACCGGCGTCGTGAAGGCCGGCCAGGGCGCCGAGCGGCACGGAGACGCGCGAGCTCGCGGCGCCCGCATTCTGGGAAGACGCCGAGAGGGCTACCGCCAAGACCGCGCAACCGAACGTCCGGGGAAAGCGTTTTTTGGTCAACCGCGTCCTTTCCGAGGGGATCCCAGGAATGCAACGCACCGCGTTCATCCGCAGTCTCATCGCCGGCGTCGGAGCCGTCGAGCTGGCGCACATCGCTCCGGCAGCGGCCGCAATCGACGAGCCTTCCGTCGGCCACGAGGTCTTCGCGCAGCTTCGAGAAGACGGCGAGCTGCTGTTCGACTCCGAGTACTACGAACACCTCAACGAGATCGGTTCGGTGATCTCTCAGACGGTCGCTTCGCGGTATCCCTATCCGATCCGCTACTACATCGTGCGCGGCGATTCCGCCAACGCGTTCTCGGTGCCGGGCGGCAACATCTACGTCAACGAGCCGCTGCTCCGCCTGGCGAAGAACCGCGACGAGCTGGCCGGCGTACTGGCGCACGAGACCGGCCACATGGTGCTGCACCACGTCGCCAAGCACATGGACGCGCTGCAGAAGAAGAGCACGGCCGCGCAGATCGGTTCGATCCTGGCGCAGATCGTGCTCGGCCCGCTGGCCGGGGCGGCGGTCGACTACGGCTCGCAGTATGCCGTCGCGGGGAGCGACGCCGCGCAGTCGCGCCACATCGAAGCCCAGGCCGACGAGGAGGGCGCGCGGATCATGGCCGCGACCGGACAGTTCAATCCCTGGGGGATGGTCTGGTTCTTCCAGATCATGACCGCGTCGTACGGTCCAGGCGCGAACTTCTGGCTGCGCGATCACCCGCTCGACCAAGCGCGCATCGACGATCTCGTCAACGAGTTCCACAACGATCCGGCGACGTTCGGCAAGTTCAAGGACACCCAGCAAAAAGACGTCGCGTACTGGTAACGAGGCTGTTCAGCGCGGCCGAACGGTGACGCGCGTATGACCATCGTCGTCGACGGCGATGCGCAGCGCGGCGTTGCCGGGCCGGCCGGCAACGTCCCAGCCGGCCACGGCGGTCTGCATGCGATCGGTCAGCCCCGCGCCGCCGCCGAAACGGCGCAACATCAGGTCGCCCGGACCCCGGGCCGCCAGCAGCAGGAGCTCGCCGCCTGACGCGAGCCCGAAGGTGGAGGCGACGCCGTACGGGGTCGCGCCGCCGGGGACGAGGTTCGGGACGCGTCCGGTCGTCGCGTTCGCGCCCTGCGCGGTCAGCCGGCAGAACGCGTCGTCGTGCAGCGCGAGCCACATCGTGAAACCTTCCCACGCGTCGCGCACGTCGAGGTGGCGCACCGGGTGCTCGTCGTGGGCGGCACCGCGCAGCGCGCGCACGAGGGCGTCGGCGTCGAGCGACGGGGCGTTCGCCGCGAACACGTGCAGGGTCGTCGACGGATCGCCCAGCGCGATCGTGCGGCCGTGCTGCGTCGCCGACGGTCCGCGCAGCATGATGAAGGCCGCGTCGATCACCGCGTCGCTCTCCAGCCCGCGCGCGGTGCGTTCGAACGCGACCACCTTCTGCATCGAGCGGATCGTCAGCGGCGCGACCAGCCGCCCACCGGGGCGCAGCTGCGCGATCCAGGCGGCCGGGATCTGCTCGACGCCAACCGTCGCCACGATGGCGTCGAACGGCGCACCGCTCGAATCGCCGCCGGCACCGTCGGCGACGACCGCGCGAACGTTCGCATACCCCGCGGCGTCGAGCTGCCGCCGCGCAGCGGCGACCAGTTCGGGGTCGATGTCGATCGTGGTCACCGCGCCCTGCTCTCCGACCAGCTCGGCGAGCAGCGCGGCGTTGTAACCGCTACCGGTGCCGATCTCGAGCACGCGTTCCCCGCAACGCAGACCCAGCAGCTCGATCATCTGCGCCATGATCGCCGGCTGCGACGACGAGCTGATCGGCACGCCGTCGTCGAGCTTGATCGTGATCGAGCGGTCGGCGTAGACCTCGGCCGGCGCCGCGCCGGTGACGAACAGGTGGCGCGGCACGCGCCCGAAGGCGCTCGCGACGCGCGGCGTCCGCACGTCGCCGCGGGCGCGCAGCTCGCTCACCAGCCGCGCCCGCAGCTCCGCAGTCTCGCGCTCGTTCACGCGCTTTTCCCCGGCACGACGACGGCGGCGCCGTCGATCGCGTCGCCGCGCACGGCGTCGATCGCGTCGTCGATGCGGTCGAGCGCGAACGCCGTCGCCTTGGGCCGCAATTCGATCCGCGCCGCAAGATTGAGAAAGTCGCGGGCGTCGCTGCGCGTCATATTGGCCACCGATCGTATTTGCCGTTCGCCCCACAGCAGCGAGTCGTAGTCGAACTGCGGGATGCGGTCGAGATGGATCGCGTTGATCCCGACGATCCCACCCTTGCGCAGCGCGCCGAGCGCGGCGATCACGACGTCGCCCGACGGCGCGAACGTCACCGCTCGGTCGAGCGGGACCGGTGGCCGTTCGAGGGCGTCACCGACCCAGTCGACGCCGAGCGAGCGCGCGAAGGCGCGGTGCGACCGGCCGCGCGTGCTCACGTAGACTTCGCAGTCCCACGAGCGCAGCACCGCGACCATCAAGTGCGCCGAAGCCCCGAAACCATACAGGCCGACCCGTTCGCCGCGCTCGACGCCGGCGACGCGCAGCGCACGAAAGCCGATGATCCCCGCGCACAGCAGCGGCGCGGCGTCCGTGTCGTCGAGCGCATCGGGCAGCGGATAGGTGAACGCGGCGCGCGCGACCGCGTACTCGGCGTATCCGCCGTCGACGTCATAGCCGGTGAAGCGCAGCGCGTCGCACAGGTTCTCGTCGCGTCGGCGGCAGAACGGACACGTTCCGTCGGTCGACGCGATCCACGAGACGCCGACTCGCGATCCGGCCGGGCGGTCGGCGGTCGCTCCCGCGACGACGTCGCCGACGATCTGATGGCCGGGAACGATCGGATCGGCGTGCGGCGGCAGATCGCCGTCGGCGATGTGCAGGTCGGTGCGGCAGACGCCGCAGGCGCGGACGCGCAGCAGCAGCTCGCCGTCGCCCGGCACGGGCAGCGGGCGTTCGACGACGCGCAGCGCGCCGGCGGAGCGATCGAGCACTGCGGCGCGCATCGACGACGGAAGCGCCGTCATGCTATTCGGGGACGCGGAGCACGCGGTAGAGCTCGCCCTCGCGGCCCAGAAACGCGGCCGTGACCAGCGCGTCGAGCACCTCGGACGTCACCGCGCGCTCGTTCTTGTTCGGCATCCCGGCCCACTGCAACGCGACGTCGTTGGGGTCGAGCAGCGCGCCGGCGCGCAGCAGATCGCGCACGAAGGCTTCCCGCAGCCGCACGCGCTCCATCCGGCGCCGGACGGGCACGAGCGCGTCGTCGAATGCGTCGCTCGTCGTGGAGGGCGGCGGCTCATCGGCCGCAATCTCGGGCGCGGCGCTCTCGACCTCGGGTTCCGACCGTGGGGCGGCCGGCGGCGCGGCGCCGGACGTGCCGGTCAGACCGGGGCTGTGGGCGAGCACGGTCTCGGTGATGCCCGGAAACGCTTCGCCCAGCGCGACGGCGGCGGCTTGCCACGGAACCGCGTTGAGCACGGGCGGGCGCGTGCCGACCGCGACGAGGATCTTGCGCGCGACCGCTTCGGGTGCGGCGAGAAAGGCGGACGGCGCGCCCGGCAGGCCCGCGCGCGACATGAAGGCGGTGTCGACCGCGCCGGGGTCGACGTAGGTGACGGCGACGCCCTGCGGGTGCAGCTCGCGGCGCAGCACCGCGGCGGCGGAACGTACCGCGGCCTTGGCCGGCGGGTAGGCGCCCAGACCGCCGACCGGCACGCGCGCGACGCCGCTGCCGACCATGAACACGTGGCCGCGAGCGGTGCGCAACAGCGGCAGTGCTTCACGCACGAGCGCGAGCGAGCCGATGACGTGAACGCCGAACTGCGCTCGCAGCGCGTCGTCGGTCTGCTCGGAGAGCGGGCCGACGGCGACATGGCCCGCATTGTTGACCAGCACGTCGAGCCGGCCGAAACTGGCACGCGCGAGCTCGACGATCACCGGCGCGTTGCCCGGATCGGCGACGTCGTGCACGGCGGTCACGATGCGGCCGCCTTCCGCTTGCACCCGCGCCGCGACGTCGTGGAGCGCGGCGCCGTTGCGCGCGATCGCCACGACGTCGTAGCCGGCGCGTCCGGCGCGCAGTGCGAGCGCGCGCCCGATCCCGCTCGACGCGCCGGTGACGACGATGACGCTCAACGCCGCAATCCGTCGCGCGCATCGTCGAGCGCACGCTTCGCGGCCCCCGTCATGAGGTTGACGTCGCCTGAGATACCGACGAAGTTGTAACCGAGCCGGTCCACATCGACGGCCATCTTGGCATCGCGCGCGAGAAACCCGGCAACCTTGCCGGCACCGCGCGCGGTCGTCGCGACGCGGCGCACGAGCGCCATGTACGCCTCATCGGTGATCCAGACGTCGGGCCAGCGCTTCAGGCCGGATGCCGCCAAGTCGTTCGGACCCACGAACACGCCGTCGATCCCCTCGACTGCCAACACTTCGTCGACGTTCCGCACCGCGAGCTCGGTCTCGATCTGGACGAGCACCAGCACCTCGTCATTGGCGCGCTCGAAATAGGTCATCGCGTCGGTCGCGAAGGCGAGGTTGGTGCGCACGCCGCCGCGGCTGCGCTCGCCCAGCGGCGGAAAGCGCGCGTCCTGCACCACCCGCCGCGCGTCTTCGGCGGTATTGATCACCGGCACCAGGAGGCCGGCGCAGCCGAGATCGAGCGCGCGCTGAATCTGCGACGACTCGTTCCAGGCCGCGCGGATGATCCCGGTCACGCCGGTCGTGCGCAGCGCGGTCAGCATCGCGGCCGCCTCGTTGAGCGCCGCCGGACCGTGCTCCATGTCGATCAGCAGCCAGTCGAAGCCGACGTGCGCCATCGCCTCGGCCGCGACGGCGTCGGGCAGCGACAGCCACGAGCCGAGGACCGTTTCACCGGCCAGCATCCGGCGCTTGAGGGTGTTTTCGCGCATCGAGTCGGCTTACCGCGCCTCGGCGCGCCGTTCCTCGACCGAGCCGACGAAGGCGTCATAGAGCGTCATCATGCTGCGCGGCAAGGTGCGATAGTAATAGACCTCCGCGATGAGCGGCATGTCGCGCGGCGCCAGCACGCTGCGCTGCTGCGCGGCGAAGGCCGCCAGCGCGGCGGCGACCGGTTTCGGGCTGCCGTCACTGCGCACGATCCCGAAGGCCAGCTCATGCGGCGCGCGATCGAATGGCGGCTCGCCGTGCAGCTCCTCGGCGTAGTCGGCCCAGCACCACCAGTAGGCGCCCAGCCGTCCGTCGGCATGCAGCCGTTCGAGCACGTTGGTGCAGTACGATGCCATCTCGTCCTCGCTCAGGCATGCGTACTGCGCGAGCACGGGGTCGTCGGGCGAGATGGTCGGGTTCGGCCGCTCGTCGGGCAGCGCGACGCGCTCGAACGGCGACAGCTTGCCGGGCGGACACGTCGGATTTCCCAGCTCGCTGAACAGCACCGGTTTGTGCGAGAACGCTGCCGTCAGCAGCGCCAAGAACGGCACGACCTCGGGATCGAAGCGGCCGCGCGAGAAGCCGCTGTACACCGGGTAGCCGTGCATTGTCGCGAACGCGAACGGCGCGCACAGCGAGGACAACCGCAGGTTGCGGTCGCGGGTGAGATCCTCGCCGTGCGCGCCCGCCGTCACCGCAATTCCCGACGCCTCCTCGAGCACGGCGCTGAGCCGCCGGCTCCATTCGGCGGCATCGTGCTCGCTCGCCGGCTCGCGCAGGTTGGTGAACTCGTTGCCTAGATCCCACGCGAGCACTGCCGGATGCGCGCGCAAGCGCTCGCCGACCGTGCGAGCGAACAGCACCTGCGCGTCGAGGAGCGCGCCCGTGTAGAAGTCGCCGATCCCGTACGGCGATTCCCCATCGCCGGCGAGCGTGCGAAACCGTCCGCGCGGCGAGCTCGGATCCAGTGTCCAGGCCGGCAGCCAGTTGACGCCGCTCATGTGTCCGCAGAACAGCGTCGGCATCGTGCGCAGCCCCGCCTGCGCCGCGATGTCGGCGACCGCTTCGAGCCGCGCGAGCATCGTCGGGTCGATCGTATCGGCGAGCGGCTGAAAGTCGTCCCAGCGCAGAAAGAAGCGCACCGCATCGAGACCGAGCTCGGCGACGCGCGCGAAGTCATCACGAATCTCGCCGGGATCGAAGCGCCGCCACATCGCCATTGCTGTGCGTCGCGGCCAGTAATTGACTCCGACGGAGAACCGCACGCGGGTCGCTTATTGCGCGAGGGAACATGGCCCTCCCTTGAAGGGTCACTCGAGCTATGCTATCTTGTGAGTCCTGGCGAGCGATCCAGCGGAGGGTGCAGGGTGAGCAGCAGCGCCGAATCGTCCCGAGCAGCGGGCCCGACCGTCGAGGCGTTCGTCAAGACGTACGTCAGCGACGACAAGCCGGTTCGCGATTCGAACGACGACACGTTGGGCTTCGAGGCTTATCTCGATGCCGTTGAATTGTTCCTCTTGAATCTGGATACCAAGACGCCGCTCACGATGTCGGTCGAAGGCGAATGGGGAACCGGAAAGACATCGTTCCTGCTGCAGTTGAAAAGCCGGCTCGAAAAAGCGGATCCACCACGCCCAACGGTCTTCTTCAACGCATGGCGCCACGATAGCAACGAGTCTCTGTGGGCAGCTTTTGCGCTCGTCTGCATTCGGGATCTCCGAAAGTTCCAGCGGCCGGTGCGCAAATTCCTCGGCGACTTCGGCCTGCTGTTCGCGCGTTTCGACTGGCGAGCCGCGATGCCGGACCTCGTCACTCTCGCGCTCCGGCTCGTCGCGCTTGTCTTCGTTCTGGTGATCACCGTCATGTTCCTCAGGGCGGGGTCGTTGAAGCCTGCTGAGGCCGCGGCTTCGTCCGGAACCGAGGCGTTGATCCTCATGGTGACCGGCTTTGGCGGTATCGTAGGAGCCGCGTTCGTGCTCTTCACGGTGGTGAAAAAGGCAATCGAGCTCGTCGGGGACCCTTTTGAGATCAAACTTCGACGATATATCGCCGAGCCGGATTATGCGTCACGCGTTGCGTTCATCGAGAGCTTTCACGAAGATTTCGCTCGTGTTCTCAAGCACTACGTCGGCAACGACAAGCTGTTCATCTTCATAGACGACCTCGATCGGTGCGACGTACCGCGCGCGGCCGAGCTCATGCAGGCGATTAACATGTTGACGTCGTCCGACGTGGTCGGTCCGGTTTTTGTCATCGGCATGGACCGGAGAATCGTCGCTGCCTCGCTTGCCGCGAAGTATGAATCGTTCTTGCCATACCTTGACCCGAGCCCGCCGACCTCCGGAGCCGCACGTGTCAATTCGGACAGTGCGCTCAACTTCGGTTACGCGTTCATGGACAAGTTCGTGCAACTGCCCTTTCGCGTACCCCGCGCCCGACATGAATACATCTCCCGGCTGCTCGACCATTCGGGAAAACCGAAATCCGGAACGGCCGAGCCCGACGGTCAGACGGATGTGCCGGACGATTCCGATGAGGTCGCGACATCGAGAAACGGGCCGGCAGATGCGTCAAAGACAGCCCGGCGCGACGGTGCGGGTGCGAGCGCGAGCGAGGGGCCGGTCGTCGACTCATATCGGGTCCGGCAAGTAATTTTGAGCGCAGCGCGTTTGCTTGATTACAACCCCCGGCGCGTGAAGCAGTTCATCAACGTCTTCAGACTCAACGCGTATATCTTCTGGAAGACGGGGAGGCTTCGTCTCACTACGATTTCTCACGACCTCATGCCGGGGATCGGTGAAATGACGATCGAGAAGCTTGGGCGCTTTCTCGCCATCACGCTTCGCTGGCCGCGCTTCGTCGAGGCGCTCGAGGACCACCCGTCCATGCTCAGCGAGCTCCAGCGGCTTGCGTTGAAGCGTTCCGACAGAGTGAACCGCTTCGTGCCCGAGGCATGGCGAGACGACTTGATACTGCGAGACTTCCTCAGCGACATTCGCAACGCAGGGTTTCCGGAAGTTGAGTGGTCGGCCGAAGAGCGCGCATACATCTTCAGTCTCGAGGAAGTCGACGTTGCGGCGCTGATCGACATCGCTCCGTCCACGCGGATCAACCTTGCCAAGCCTAGGCCGGCGCAAGTGGTCGAGGGCCCTCTCGATCTGAAGTCGCCGGTCGATGCGGTCGGCGTTCCGTCGATTATCAGCAACAGCCGCACCTGGCACCGAGGCGCATTGGAGCTAATTGTGCCGCTCGACCGCGGTGGGCTTGCGCACTTTCGCCTTGATCGCAGCGCCGAAACGCCGCACTGGCTCCACGTCGCGCACCTCTTACCGGACAAGAGCATGTTCGACGGCGCGGCCCTGTTCCAAAGCGACTATACGAAGGGAAACCTCGAATTATTCGCGCACCGGCGTAATGAGCTGCTTTTCTTCTACCATCCCGCGAGGGACGACGCACAGTGGACCTGGCCGGACGATTTGAACATTTTCGCGCCGGGGAGCGCGGTCGTCATTCAAAGCGCAATACGGGAGAACGGCAATTTCGAGCTGGTTGCCCCCCGCACAAAAGGCGGCCTGTCGCACTACTGGCGCGACAATACGCAAAGCGACCGGCAGTGGGGAGATCCTGAGCCGTTCGCAATTGAGCGCCCGGGTCTGGAGCCGATCGGGCTGTTCGAGACGATCGAACAGGATTCGAAGGTCAGCAATCTCCAGGTGTTTGCGGTCGACGACCAATCCATTGTTTCGATTCACCGAATGTCCTACATTTGGGGGCAGTCGAAGACCCTGCCCAACACGCCGCCCGTCCAGCGAGGCCGGCTTCCCGCCGTGGTCCGCAACGACGGACCAACGCCGCAAGGCGGCCCGCCAGAATTCGCGTTCTTTGTGCCGATGGAGCGGGGCGTGCAACATTGGACGTTCGTCGAACATTCCGCGAAGTGGACGGCTCATGGTAGCTTCGCGAAACAGTTGCCCGTTGATGCGGTCGCTGCGACGGTCGATGGGCAGGGGTTCAATATCGTCGTGCGCTCGGGCCGGAGCATATACCACATCGCTCGGGATGCGGATGGGCAGACATGGACCGAGCCAAGGGAGATCACCTTTGGCGCCGGCGCCGGTGGCGAGGGCGCGGCGACCGAAACGTAGCCTTGCGCGCGCTCGATAGCCTCGCGTGCGCCCGCGGAATGGACGCTCGCCGCCACAGCCTCGGTCGCCGGTCGTACAGCACGTCGTATTCATTTGCGACCGCCATAGAGGTTCGCGCCCGAGCCACGTCGGAAGAAGTCCCGTTGCGATCCTGGTCGGCTACGTGCGCAAGGTCATGCGGCGTTCGCGGTGCGCGGCGATCACCCCATCGGGGTCCGCAGCTGATCCTATGATCGAGGAACAACACGACGAGCCGGCGTTCGAGGTCTCCGCGCTGCGTCTCGGCCGCGTCGCAGCTCCGACCGGGTCATCCTTGGATGCCGAGGGTCTGCTCAACCCGGCCGTTGCGCGCGACCGGGCGGGACGGCTGCTCATGTATCCTCGCATGGTCGCGGCCGGCAACGTCTCGCGCATTGGTCTGATGGTCGGCGATGCGACCGACGACGGCGTAGCATTCGCGCCGCCCGAGGTCCTGCTGGAGCCCGAAGCGGAGTACGAGCTGCGGGATCTGCCGGGCGGATACGGTTGCGAGGATCCGCGCGTGACCTTCGTGGCGCTGCTCGACGCGTACTTGATGGCGTATACGGCGTTCGGTCCGCACGGTCCGCGCATCGCGCTGGCGATCTCGTCCGACGCGTATCGTTGGAAGCGGCTCGGTCCGCTGCGTTTCGAGTCCGAAGGGCTCAACCACGTCCCGAACAAGGACGCCGCCTTCTTTCCGGAGCCCGTGATTTCGCCGAGCGGCGTTCGTTCGTTCGCTCTCTATCACCGGCCGATGCTGCGCGAGAGCCGGAACGGCCAGGCGCCGATCGGATTGATCCTGTCGCTGCCGCCGGAACGGCGCGAGGTGACGTGCATCGCCTACGTCCCGGTCGCCGATGCGCTGCGCGATGCCGGATCGCTGTGCTTCGCCCGCGAGAGCGTGCGCGTGTTGCCGGTCGGCGACGCATGGGGCGTGCTCAAGAACGGCGCCGGAACGCCTCCGGTGAGTACGCCGGCCGGATGGCTGTCGTTCTTCCACGGCACCGATGCGCTGAGGGGCGCCGGCGGACCGACGCTGCTGTATCGAGCCGGGATCGTCATTCATGACGCCGACCGCCCGGACCGGATTCGCTACCGGTCGCCGCTCCCGTTTCTCGAGCCGGAGACGCTCGATGAACGGCACGGCGTCGTGAACGATGTCGTCTTTCCCACGGGCATCGACCCTCGCGGGGAGCTCAGCTACGACGTCTACTATGGGGCGGCCGACGCGAAGATCGCGCGGGTGCGCGTCGACCTCAGGCTTGCGCGCGCTCGATCAGCATCGCACGAACCGCGTCAGAGGCGCGGTTGAGCGCGGCGCGCCGGTAGGCCCAGCGCTCGTCGTCGGCGACCGGCGCGATCACCATCGTCGCGTTGGCTTCGAACACGACGACGCGACCCTGGGGATCGAGCGCGAAGTCGATCCCGCCGTAGTCGAGGCCGAGCACCGCGGCGATGCGGTGCAGGACGTCGGAGGCGTTCGCGCCCAGCACGCCCGGCATGTCTTCGAGGAACGCTCGCTCCTCCTCGCGATAGTCGGCCCGCTCGGCCATGGCGGCGGAGAAGTAGTGCACCTTCCAATGGTTCGAGATCGCGAGGTGCAGCGGGTACGGCCGGCCGTCGACGAACATCACGCGGTATTTCCGCCAGGTACCGTCATTGCGCCGCGTGTCGATGTAGGAGATCGCGAGCAGGTCAGGCCCCGGCAGCGACGCGGCGACTTGCTGCAGCCGCGCGGCGTGCTCGATCAGCACGAAGTGCTCGCCGGTGTGATAGCCGGGGCTGCGCAGCAACACCGGCCACTCGAAGTCGAGCGCGGCGAGCAACGCCGCGCCGTCGGGGGCCGTCAGCTCCTTGCGCGCGACGCGCGCCATGCGCGGCGTCACCACGCCGGCGATCTCGGCCAGCCGCTGCGCGTTCTCGACCCGTCCGGTCGCGCGCACGGCCGCCGGATGGTTGACGATCGCCGACTCGCCATGAGCGAGCGCGCCCTCGACGATGTTCAACGCGCGCTCGCAGCGGTCGGCTTCACCGATCGCGTTGAGCACGACGCCGTGCGGCGGCAGCGCGGTCGCATCGGGATACGACTCGGCGATCAGGGTAGCGACCTCGAAGACCTGGTCGTCGAGCAGGTGCTTGATCGGAATGTTGCCGCCGCACGCCGACGATAGCAGCAGCACGCGGATCGGTTCGACGGCGCCGCGGTACGGCGCGATTTCGATCGAGCCGTCGGGAAACGCCTTGCGCCACTCGCGCTCGGCTTCGTCGCGCCGGCCGCTGCGTTCGAGCGCCGTGGCGAAGCCGCGGTGCGCTTCGCGCAGGTCGGGCTCTAGCCGCAGCGCGTCCTCGAAACAGGCGGACGCCGTCTCGAGCTCGTCGTCTTCGAGCAGCGCTTCGCCGAGCCGTACGTGCGCCGCGGCGTTGTGCGGATACCGCAGCGCCGCCTCGGCGAAGAAGACGCGCGCGGTCTTCGTGTCGCCCGTCGCGGCCAGCAGCCGGCCGAGCGAGATCATCGACTCGCAGTGGTTGCGGTCGCGCGCGAGCACGTCAAAGTACGCGCGTTTGGCGTCCTCGCGCAGCCCGAGCGCGTCGAGCAGACGGGCGCGTTCGAACCACAGCCCGACCTCGGCGTCGGCGTCGCGTTCGAGCTGTTCCTCGACGGCGCGCAACCGATCGGTCTGAGCTACCCAGCGCGATGCCCACGGACCGAGGATTTGACGTTCCTGCACGCACGCGGATGCTACGGGCAGCGTCTGACAACCGGCTGGGACCGTCACTCCAGGGCGCCGGCGCGGGGGGCCCGAACGCCCGGCTGCGATGAGCGTCACGCCGCGGGTCGGGATCATCATGGGCTCGCGATCCGATCTGGAGACGATGCGGGCGGCCGCCACCGCGCTGCAGGAGCTCGACATCCCGTTCGAGCTGCGCGTCGTGTCGGCGCATCGGACGCCCGACCTGATGTTTCGCTACGCCGGCGAGGCGGCGTCGCGCGGGATCGAGATCATCATCGCCGGCGCGGGCGGCGCCGCGCACCTGCCCGGCATGGTGGCGAGCAAGACCACGCTGCCGGTGATCGGCGTCCCGGTGCAGTCGAAGTCGCTGGGGGGCTTGGACTCGTTGCTGTCGATCGCGCAGATGCCGGCCGGCGTGCCGGTCGCGACGATGGCGATCGGCGGCGCGGCGAATGCGGCGCTGTTCGCGGCGCGCGTCTTGGCGCTGCGCGACGACGAGCTCGCGCGCCGGCTGGCCGAACGCAGCGCTCGCATCGCGGCCGACGTCGAAGCGACCGAGCTGTGATCCGCACGATCGGGATCCTCGGCGGCGGACAGCTCGGGCGGATGCTGACCCTCGAAGCCAAACGGATGGGCTTTCGCGCCGTGACGCTGGAGCCGCTGCCCGACTCGCCGACGGGTCAGGTCGCCGACGAGCAGATCGTCGCGGCCTACGACGATCTACGCGCGATCGGCGAGCTCGGCGCGCGCAGCGACGTCGTCACCTACGAGTTCGAGAACATCCCGCTCGAGTCGGTGCTCGCGCTCGAAGCGGACCGTCGCGTGGTCCATCCCGGTTCGACGGCGCTGCGCATCACCCAGGACCGGATCCTCGAGAAGACCTTCGTGCGCGACTGCGGCATTCCGACCGCCGACTTCGCGGCGGTGCGCATGCCGGCCGAGCTCGACGCCGCCGAACGCGCGATCGGCTATCCGGGCGTGCTCAAGACCACGCTCGGCGGCTACGACGGCAAGAGCCAGTGGGTCGTCCACTCGCGCCAGGACGCCGACGCCGCCTGGAGCCGGGCGCGCGGCGCGGCGCTGATTTGGGAACGCTGGATCGCCTTCGACCGCGAGCTTTCGATCATCGCCGCGCGCAACGAGCGCGGCCAGATCTTCGCGTTTCCGGCGTCGGAGAACCAGCACGATCACGGTGTGCTCGCGACGACGATCGTTCCCGGTCGCGCCGGCGCAGCCGTCGCCGAGCGCGCGCGGGGGTTCGCCACGACGATCGCCGAGCGGCTGGCGATCGTCGGCACGTTCTGCGTCGAGTTCTTCCAGACCGGCGGCGACCTGTTGGTCAACGAGATCGCGCCGCGCGTCCACAACAGCGGCCACTACTCGCTCGATGCGACCCAGATCAGCCAATACGAGATGCACGTGCGGGCGATCTGCGGGCTGCCGCTAGTCGAGCCGCGGCTGTTCCGGCCGGCGGTGATGGTCAACATCCTCGGTGAAGGCGCAGGCGACACGCTGGGCGGGATCGACGAGCTGCTGCGCGAGCGCGACCTCAAGCTCCACGTCTACGGCAAGGCGCACGCCGCGCTGCGCCGCAAGATGGGCCACTTCACCGTGCTGGGCGACACGATCGACGAAGCGCTGCAGAAGGCCGAGCGCGGACGCAGTACACTGCGGTGGATCGACAATCGGGCGGCAGCCGTCGGATGACGCCCGAAGCGCCCGATCGCGACGCACCCGCCAAGCGAATCGTCGAGCTCAAGGGCTCGGGAGTCGGGCCGTAATCCGTTCGATGTCGAGCGGGTGCTGCGGGCGCGGCGGGATGTCGGTGAACGCCATCGGGCGGTCCCACCAGTCGTGGCGCCGCCAGGCCAACTGCTCGTCGGTCGGCGCCGGCGGTACTCGCAGGCGCAGCGCGGTCGCGTAGGCAGCGGCGTAGCGCTCGACCATGCGGTCGAGCGAGAACGTCGTCTCAACGCGTTCGCGGCAGGCGGCGCGCGACAGAGCGTGCAATCGCGGCACGGCCGCCGCGGCGGCGGCGGCATCGTCGCACACGAACCCCGTCACGCCGTCGACGACGATCTCGGGCACTGAGCCCATCCGCGCGCCGAGCACCGGCGTGCCGCACGCCATCGCCTCCACCAGCGTGAGACCGAACCGTTCGGGCCGCGTCGTGATGTGCACGAGCGCGAGTGCGCCGCCGAGCAGCTCGTCGCGCGCGGCGCCCTGCACGTGACCGAGAAACTCCACCGCATCGCCGTCGATATGCGGTGCCACCTGCTCGTCGAAGTAGGCCGCGTCGTGGGGGATGCCGGCCAGCTTGATGCGGACGCCGGCGCGCCGCGCGACCTCGATCGCGAGGTGCGTTCCCTTCTCGGGATGGAAGCGGCCGTAGAACACCAGATAGTCGCCCGGCGTCTCGCGATACGTCCACGCGTTGGGATCGATCCCGTTGTAGGTGGTGGCGAGGTAGTCCAATCCCGGATCGCGGTCGGCGTCGCTGATCGAGCAGTAGAACGAGCGCGACGCGCCGGCGTAGTACGCGCCCAAGACGTTCGGCGACGAAAAGCCGTGCACCGTGGTCACCATCGGCGGCGCGTCCGTCGCGAGCGCGTACAGCAGCGGCTTCCAGTCCAGGTTGTTGTGGATCAGATCGAACTCGCCGGCGCGCGCGAAGCACGACGCGACGTGCAGTTCGGTGCATAGTTCGCCGTCGAGCGCGGGGTCCTCGTTCAACGCCATGGGTACCACGGCGGCTAGCTGTCCGGGGCTCGTCGAGTCGGCGGTCGCGAAGAGCGTGACGTCGGCGCCGCTCGCGACCAGCCCGCGCGCGATGTTGTACGCGACCTGCTCGTAGGGACCGTAGCCCGGCGGCGGGGTGCGCCACGAGATCGCGCCGAGCACGGCGACCCGCAGCCCGCGCAGCTCGGTCAAGCGCGTTCGTGCGCGACCGCGCCGCCTTTGATCACCACTCGCGGCTCGCGCAGCGCGCGCACGTCGGCGCCGGCGTCGCGGTCGAGCAGCAGCAGATCGGCGGGCCGGCCTTCGGCCAGCACGCCGGCGTCGACGCCGATGAGCTCTGCGGCCGTCGCGGTCGCCGCCGTCAGCGCTTGCTGCGGCGTCATCCCGAGCACGGTGGACATCAGCTCGACCTCGTAGGCGTAGTCCTCGTGCCGGTTGTACGGCGTGCCGGCGTCGGAACCGCCGGCGATCGTGACGCCCGCCTGCCACGCCTTGCGGATGTTGTCACCGGCGTGCTCGTAGATCTCGGTGGCTTTGCGCACGACGTAGTCCGGCTGCGCTCCGCCGGCGATGTTCTCGTAGATGCGCCACACCGCCGCCAGGGTCGGCACGAGGTACGTGCCGCGCTCCTTGAAGAGTTCGATCGCTTCGTCGTCGAGCAGGTGGCCGTGCTCGACCGAGTTCACGCCGGCGCGCAAGGCGTTCTTGATCCCATTGGTGCCGATCGCATGGGCCGCGACGCGCATTCCGTGCGTGCGCGCCTCGTCGATCGCGGCGCGCATCTCTTCCTCGCTGAGCTGGTCCTGACCGGGGACGGCGCCCTTGGTGAGCACGCCGCCGGTCGCGATCAGCTTAATGCAGCCGGCGCCGGCCTTGCGCTGCTCGCGCACGGCTTTGCGCGCGTCCCACGGACCGTCGGTCTCGCGGCCGACGAAGAAACCGTGCCCGCCGGTCATGCAGATGGCGCGCCCGGCCGGAACGATCGTCGGCCCCGAGTGCTCGCCGCGCGCGATCGCGTCGCGCAGCACAATCGCGCTCGCCTCCGCACCGCCGAGGTCGCGCACGGTCGTCACGCCGGCCTCGAGCGAAAGCCGCGCGTTGAGGGCGACGTCGAGGGTGCGCTCGATCGGCGTGCGCACGAGGTACACCGACATCGTGTCGGGCTGACCGTTCATCTCGAGGTGCGCATGACAGTTGATGAGCCCGGGAACGACGCACGCCGTTTCGAACCTGCGCTCGGCGTCCGTCTCCGTGCCGCCGGCGGCGATCTGCTCGATCCGGCCGCCGTCGACGACGACCGTCACGTTCGATCGCGGAGCGGCGGCGGTGCCGTCGTAGAGCTGCCCGGTTCGAATCGCGAGGCGCATCGTCTGCTGCTACGCAGCGAGGACGGAGTCGGCCTTCCGCCGGTGCTGCCGGCCGGCCCGTTTCGTCAGGTCGCGCTGACCGGACTCGACGCGATCGGTTCTTCGCGCAAGAAGCGCGCCGTCAACTCGACCGCCTGCGGCCACACCGTGTCGTCGTGCGCGAACCGGCGCAGCAGCGTCGCGAAGACGTTCGACACGCCGCCGAGGTTGAGGTGGTTGGCTTCGTCGCTGTCGATGGTCGTCACCGGCATCGCGCCGTCGAGCGTCGCCGACTCGATCATCACCACGCCGTCGCTCTGCAAGTGGTACTTGGGCATGCGGCCGACGACGTGCAGCAGCCGGTGCCCGTCGGGCTTGACCCACGGCTCGCCGTCGAGCCTCCAGCGCTGCTTGCGCGGGTTGTCCGGATCGGGGATCCAGTGGCCGGATGTCCCGTTGAGCCAGGTCATGAACGGGTCGGCGACGTCCATGTCGTGCAGCACTTTGGTCGGCATCCGGGCGAGGCGCAACGTCCCGGCCGCGTAGTTGGTGATGAGACCGCCGTTCGGAGCGGCGACCTGCACCGTCGCCGCGATCTCGAGCGCGCGTTCAGGATAGGCGCGCAAGAAGCCGCGGTTGATCAGGCCGCCCGCGCTGTAGCCGAGCGTCGCGATGGGAAACGCCTCGGGCTCGCGCGTGCGCAGCCGGTCGACGAAGGAGGCGAAGCGTTCGGTCTGCTCGCGCAGCGGCTCATCATTGGTAGGAAAGATCGTGCAGTCGAAGCCGAACGCGGCCAAGCCGTCCTTGCCGCGGCGGCCGTCGATGAAGACGCGCATGAGCGTCGCCTGCTCGTTCCAACCGGGGACGAGCACGACGCGGGTCGGCGGCGGCACTACGCGGCGCCGATCGTCACCAGCGTCGCGCCGCCGGCGACCAGCTCGCCGGGCGCGACGCGCACGTCGCGCACGACTCCGGCGACCGGGGCTTCGATCCGGTGTTCCATCTTCATCGCTTCGAGCACGATCAGCAGCGCGTGCTGCTCGACGGATGCGCCCGGCGTGACCGCGACGCTCACGATCTTGCCCGGCATCGGCGCCGTGACGTCGCCCGACGCTCCGGCGTGCGCGGAGTGCTCGGCGTCGGCGCTCGGCGGCTCGAGCAGACGCCAGCGCACGACCGTTCCGTCAACGTCGACGTTTCCGCCCGCGCCGCCGTCGTAGATCACGCCGCGGTCGTCGGGCTGAAGCGTGCCGTCGAGGTCGCCGCTGAGCATCCAGCCGCCGGCACCTGCGGTCGCGCACACGGCGACGGTCGTACCGTCGGCGACGAACGCGATCGGCACGCCGACACTCCCGAGCCGCCAGCTGCCGCCGCGCGCCAGGATCGCGGCCGCGACGCGCCGCTTCGCGGCGTCGGTCAGCGCGGTCGTGCCGAGCGCGAACGACGGCGCACGCTCTTCCAGAAAGCGCGTCGTCGTGTCGCCGGCGCGAAAGGCGTCGTCGGCGACGATGGCGCGCAGCAGCGGCAGATTCGTTGCGATCCCGGCGACCGTCGTCTCGCGCAGCGTCTCGTTCATCCGCGCGATCGCGGCGGGGCGGTCGGCGCCCCAGACGATGATCTTGGCCAGCATCGAGTCGTAGTACACCGAAACGACGCTGCCCGCTTCGACGCCGGCGTCGAGCCGCACGCCGGGCGCGCGCGGCACGTCGAACGCGCCGACCGTGCCGGACTGCGGCAGGTAGTCGTGGGCTGCATCCTCGGCGTTGAGCCGGGCTTCGATCGCCCAGCCGCGGGGCATGAGGCCCTCTTGGCGCAAGCGCAGTGGCTCGCCGGCGGCGACGCGCAGCTGCTCGTGCACCAGGTCGACACCATAGACCAGCTCGGTCACCGGATGCTCGACCTGCAGCCGCGCGTTCATTTCGAGGAAATAGAACGCGCCGTCCTCATCGAGCATGAACTCGACGGTGCCGGCGTTCGTGTAGCCGACGCTGCGCGCCGCCTCGACCGCGGCCTGTCCCATGCGCGCACGCAATTCCGGGTCGAGCGCGACGCTGGGCGCCTCCTCGATCACCTTCTGATGGCGGCGCTGAATCGAGCACTCGCGCTCCCCGAGGTGCAGCATGGTGCCGTGCTCGTCGGCGAGAATTTGAAACTCGATGTGGCGCGGCCGGCGCAGGTAGCGTTCCAGCAGCACGGCGTCGTCGCCGAATGCCGCCTTCGCCTCGCGCTTCGCGCTGGCCAATGACTCGCCGAATCGGGCCGGATCGTCGACGACGCGCATCCCGCGTCCGCCGCCGCCGGCGCTGGCTTTGATCAGCACCGGCATGCCGATCGCCGCAGCCTCGGCGCGCAAGCGCTCGACGCTTTGATCGTCGCCGTCGTAACCCGGCACGACCGGCACGCCGAACTCGCGCACGCGCCGCTTGGCGTCGATCTTCGAGCCCATCGCCGCGATCGCGTCCGGCGTCGGCCCGACGAACGTCAGCCCCGCATCGAGGACGAGCTGCGCGAAGGGCGCGCGTTCAGAAAGAAATCCGTAACCCGGATGGATCGCGTCGGCGCCCAACGTCTTCGCGGCGGCGACGATCCGCTCGCCGTCGAGGTATGACTCGGTCGCCGGTCCCGGTCCGATCCGCGCCGACGCATCCATCGCACGCCGAAACAGCGCCTGCTCATCCGCATCCGAATAGACGCCGACCGGCGAGATCCCGAGCTCGCGCGCACCGCGCGCGATCCGCACCGCGATTTCGCCTCGATTGGCAACCAACAGCCGCCGGATCATGAACGTACCGGCCCCGAGAGGTAGACGACTGCGTACAGAGCGTGTATAAGCTCGAATGCAGAGTGTGGTATTCGAAGATCGTGCGTTCCGGTTCCGGTCTCGCGATTCTTCTCCCGCCCGCCTTGGCGGACCAATTGGGCTTTCGGCGCGGCGAGCGCGTCGCATTGCGACCCACGCAGCGTGGCATAGTCGTCGAGCGGGTTTCGGTCAGTCGAATGGCGGGCTGGCTTCAAACGGTTCGGGACAGCGAATCCGAAGCTCCGCAAAGCGTCGTCGGTTGCGAAATCGGTTGAAGTAAATCGCCCGCCGCCAAAGATCCGAATCAACGGCGCGACCATGTGGTGGGGCGGCGTTCGAGGAAGGCGCGGAAGCCTTCTTGGGCTTCGGCGGTGGTGCGGCGCCGCGCGATCGCGCGCGCGGTGAGGTCGCGCGAGTCGG
Source organism: Vulcanimicrobiota bacterium (assembly GCA_963738465.1). Lineage (GTDB taxonomy): Bacteria > Vulcanimicrobiota > Vulcanimicrobiia > Vulcanimicrobiales > Vulcanimicrobiaceae > Vulcanimicrobium. The sequence continues at coordinate 394,742 of CAVTWP010000005.1, read as the reverse complement.
CGTAGCTCGTGGCGCTCACCTCCTGGATCAGCGCTTTGGCGGCGGAAATCGCTTCGGGGCCCGCGTCGTCGAACTCGCGCGCGATCGCGTCGACGGCCGCATCGAGGGCATCGGCGGGGACGACCTCGTGAACGAGACCGATCGCCTGCGCGCGCGGCGCGCCGAAGCGCTCGCCGGTGAGGAAGTACCGCCGCGCGTGCGACCGGCCGATCTTGGCCAGCACGAACGGCGTGATGACCGCCGGGATAAGCCCGAGCTTCGTCTCGGTGAACCCGAAGATCGTCGTCTCGTCGGCGACGACCGCGTCGGCGACCGCGCACAGGCCCGCGCCGCCGGCCAGCGCCGCGCCGTGAACGCGCGCGATGACCGGTTTGGGGCAGCCGTCGATCGCGCGCAGCATGTCGGACATCGCCGCCGCGTCGCGCAGGTTCTCGTCCTCCGACAAGGCGAGCGCGTCGCGCATCCAGTTGATGTCGGCGCCGCCGCAGAACGCTTTGCCCTCGCCCTGCAGCACGATGACCGCAACGCTCGTATCGTCAGCGAGCTCGACGAAGCTCTGATGGAGCCGTGCGATCAGCTCGGCGTTGAACGCGTTGCGGACGGCCGGGCGGGCGAGGACGACGCGGGCGCGCGTTCCCTCGCGCTCGATTCGCAGGACGGGGTCGGGCACGGGCACGGTCGTTCCACGGTCCTGCGCAGCCCTCCCCGCGCCGCCCAGGGGTTCGGTCCGCCGCCCGGAACTCCGCATTCATGCGTTTTCGCCGGCTCGCCTGCGCCGCGGTCAGCGCGGCGTTTCTGCTGCCTCTCGCGCCGGTTCGCGCGCAAGGCCCGGCGGTCCATACCGTCGAGGTCACCCGCGCGACGCTCCCCGACGGGATGCTGGTGGTCGTGCTGCGCGATACACTCGCGCCGGTCGTCGCAACCTGGATGAACTACCTGGCCGGGTCGGACGAAGAGCCGATGGTTGGTCTCGCGCACGCGCAAGAGCACATGCTCTTCCGCGGCAGCAAGACGCTGAGCGCATCGCAGTTCCACGACACGCTGGCGATCACCGGCGGCACGTTCAACGCCGACACGCAGGGCCAGCTCACCCAGTACTACTTCGAGATGCCGTCGCAAGATCTCGACATCGCGCTCAACTTGGAACGGTCGCGCGCTTCGGGTGCGCTCGACGCGCAGAAGCTGTGGGACCAAGAGCGCGGCGCGATCACCCAAGAAGTCACCAGCGACAACTCGAGCGCTACCTACCGGCTGTTCTCGAAGGCGGTCCAGCACGTGTTCGCCGGGACACCCTACGCCGATGCCGGACTGGGGACCGTCGACGGCTTCAGGCGGATCCAAGCGCCCGACCTCATGGCGTTTTACAAGAAGTGGTATCATCCGAACAACGCGATCTACGTCATCGCCGGCAACGTCGATCCGCAGGCCGTGATCGCGAAGGTGCGCGCGCTCTATGCCGGCCTGCCGGCGGTGAAACTGCCCGCGCGCCGGCCGGTGAAGCTGCAGCCGCTCACGCCGATCACCTTGCGCGACAACAGCTCTGATCCGATCGTCATCGCATTTCTGGCCTACCGTGTCCCGGGCTACAAGAGTCCCGACTACTTCGCGACCGAGATCCTCAACGACGTCCTCAACAGCCAGCGCGGCGCGCTGTTCGAGCTGCAAGCGTCGGGAAAGGCGCTCGCCACGTTCGCGCAGGCCGTCACCTCGCCGGACGCGGGGCTGACGCTGGTCGGCGCGGCGGTTCCGGTGACGACCAGTGGCGACACCGCGGTCGCCGACCTCAAAGCCGTGATCGACGGCTACAAGAAGACCGGATTGCCGCCCGATCTGGTCGAGGTCGCGAAGCGGCGCGAGGTCGCGCAGGCGCAGTTCGATGCCAACTCGATCAACGGGCTGGCCTCGACCTGGAGCGAGTCCCTGGCGGTCGAGCATCGCACGCCCGACGAGGACCTCGCCGGGTTGGAGAAGGTGACCGTCGACGACGTCAACCGCGTGCTGCGCACCTATCTCGACAACTCGACCGCGACCGTCGCCATCGCGACGCCGAAGGAAGCCGCCGGCTCGGCGTTCGGCGGCCGCGCCGGCGAGGACAATACGGTCGTCCCGACCGAGCACAAGCCGCTGCCGGCGTTCGCGCGCCACGTGCTCGACAACATGCGCGTCCCCGAGCAGACCGTCCATCCGGTTCAGCAAACGCTGCCCAACGGGCTCAAGCTGGTCGTGGTACCGTCGCAGATCTCGAAGACCGTCGTCGTGCGCGGCGAGATTCTCAACAACGCCGGCGTCGAGGACCCGCCGGGCAAGGACGGCATCGACGCGATCGTCGACGGGCTGTTCTCGTACGGAACCACGACCTACGACCGCATCGCGTACCAGACCGAGCTCGACAAGATCGCGGCCAACGTCAGTGCCGGTCACGAGTTCTCGCTCGACATTCCGTCGGCAGATTTCGATCGTGGCGTGACGCTGCTCGCCGACGACGAGCTGCATCCGGCGTTTCCCGATCAGGCGTTCCAGATCGTCAAGCAGCAGACGGTCGGCGCACTGACCGGAGAGATCAAGAGCCCCGGCTACAAAGTGAATCGGGCGATCGCCGAGGCGCTCTACCCGCCCGGCGATCCGGCGCGGCGCGCCCCGACGCCGGAGACCGTCGGCGCGATCGCGCTCGGCGACGTGAAAACGTACTTCGCGTCGAAGTACCGGCCCGACCTCACGACGATCCTCGTGATCGGCGATGTCACGCCCGAGCACGCGCGCAGCGCGATCCAGAGCGCGTTCGGCGGCTGGAAGAACGACGGGCCGACCCCCGACGTCTTTCCGCCGGCGATACCGCCGAACAAGACGTCGTCGGCCGACGTGCCGGCGACCGGTCGAATCCAGTCCGAGGTGCACCTCACCGAGGCGCTGCCCCTGACCTACAAGGATCCCGACTACGCGCTGATCCAACTGGCGAACACCGTGCTGACCGGCGGATTCTACGCCTCGCTGCTGTTTCACGATCTGCGCGAGCTGCACGGTTACGTCTACAGCGTCGACTCGAGCCTCTCGCCCGGCCACAACCGCAGCACGTTCACGGTCACCTACGGTGCCGATCCGCAGAACGTCGCGCGGGCCCGCAAGCTGGTCATCGACGACCTCGACGCGCTGCAAGTCAAGCCGATCTCGACCGAGCGGCTGACCCGCGCCAAGGCGCTGATCGTGGGCGAGCTGCCGGTGCGCAAGGAGTCCTACGACGGCCTCGCTCAGCAGTTGCTGACCTACGCGTCGACCGATCGGCCGCTCGACGAGGACGCGATCGAGGCCCGGGCCCAACTCGCGGCGACCCCCGACCAGGTGCGGGCGGCGTTCGCCAAGTGGATTCGCCCCAACGACCTGGCCAGGATCGTTGAAGGCCCGGCCGGCAAGTAGCCCGGTAAGACCGCTTACGCCCGGACGCCCCCCGCCGTGGTAGCATGCGAGCATGAGCGGCCTAGGATCGGCGATCGAGCAGTTCGCCGCGATGCGGATGGAGCGGACCCCCGACGACGATGCGAACAAGGTCTGGTACCTGCGGCAGAACCGCTTGTTCGCTGAGGCGACGGATACCGAGGTCTCGGACAGCCAAAGCATCTTCACGATGTGCGAGATGCCGCGCGGAACGCGGGTGTTCGATTTGGGCGACACGACGCGGGTGGTCTACCTCGTCAAGCGCGGCGCGGTCCGCATCGCACGCGAGACGCCCGATGGCAAAGACGTCACCGTCGCGCTGCTCGGCGCCGGCGACCTGTTCGGCGAGGAGACGATGTTCGACGGCGCGCCGCGCGCGACCGTCGCGGTGGTCGTCGAAGACGCGCTGCTGTGCACCGCGCGCGCCGAGGACCTGTTCGCGCTGCTGTCGCGCGATCCGCAGCTCGCGCTCAACGTCGCCAAGCTGCTCAGCGGGCGGCTCGACGACGCGCGCGCCACGATGGAAGACCTCGCCTACGCGCGGGTCGGTGACCGCATCCTGCACCTCTATCGCAAGCTCGCGCTCGAACACGGCGTTCCGGTGGCTGGCGGGACGCGCGTCGAGCTGCGGCTGACGCACGCCGACGTCGCGTCGCTGGTGGGCAGCACGCGCGAGACGGTCAGCGCCGAGATCGCCAAGCTCGTCGAAGCGGGCCGGCTGCGGCTGCACAAACGAGCCGTCGTCGTTCCGGCCGAGGAGACCTCGTGATCGTCACCGCCTTGCTCGCCGCGGCGATGTCGCTGGCGCCCGTGCTCGGCGCGACGCCGTGGGCCAACGCACCCGGGCCGCCGAGCACCGCCGGCCGCGTCACGATCGTCGACGTGTTCACCTTCGACTGCATCAACTGCAAGCACGTGACGCCCGAGCTGAGGCGGCTGCGCGCGGCGTACGGCTCGCGCGATCTCGCGATCCTGGGCGTCCACGCGCCCGAGCTGCCCGAAGAGCACGTTCACGCGAACGTGGTGCAGGCGCTGCGCGATCAGGACATCACCTGGCCGGTCGTGTACGACGACAACTTCCGCATCTGGAACGCGTACGGCGTCACGGCGTGGCCCACGCAGCTGGTGTTCGACCGGCACGGAAAGCTCCGCGCGACTTACGTCGGCGAGGGCAACGACGCGCAGGTCGAGCAGTCGGTCCGCTCGCTGGTCGCGGAGCGGCGGTGACGTCCGAAGCACCCGTCGCAACGTTCTCGACTCGGAGGGCGGAGGCGACGGGGGAGAAGATCTATCGGCACGACGTGGTCGCGCGCGCGGCCCACTGGCTGTGGGCGCTCGCGATGCTGGTGCTCGTGATGAGCGGGCTGCAGATCTTCAACGCCGCGCCGTACCTCGACGCATCGGACAAGAGCAACCCCGCCCGGCGCGTCCTCGCGTTCGATGCGCGCCAGGTCGACGGCCGGCCGGTCGGGATGACGACGGTGCTCGGCCACACCTTCGCCACCACCCACCTGTTCGGCTACACCGACGACGGGATGGGTGGAGAAGACGGGCGCGCGTTTCCGGGCTGGCTCACCCTGCCGGGCCCGCAGGACCTCGCCGACGGCCGTCGTTGGCACCTCCTGTTCGCGTGGGCGCTGTTCATCGCATGGGCGACCTATCTGGTCTCGGCGGCGCTGCGCGGGAAGCTGCGCGACCTGGTGATGCGTCCGGCCGATTTCCGCAAGCTGCTGCCGATGCAGCTCTATTACGTGCGCCTGCGCAAAGATCCGCCGCCGCACGGCACGTACAATCCGCTCCAAAAACTGACCTACAACGTCGTGCTGTTCGTGATGTTTCCGCTGATCATCGTCACCGGGCTCGCGCTCTCGCCCGGCGTCGATGCCGCATTGCCGTGGCTGACGCAGGTGCTGGGCGGACGGCAGTTCGCGCGCACTTGGCACTTCACGCTCATGGCGCTGCTGATCGGCTACTTCGCGACGCATCTCGTGCTGGTGCTCAGCACCGGCGTCTGGAACAACATGCGCTCGATGATCACCGGCTGGTTCGTCTTGGGCGAGCACGACGGGGTCGGACCATGAAGCGCCGGCTCTTCCTCGCGTCGTCGCTGTCGGCGCTCGGGCTCGCGGCATGCGGGCCGGTCAAAGAGTCGCTGACCAATGGTCCGTTCCGTCGCGTGCTGCTGTCGACCGAGAAGCTCGACCACGGCGTGATCGGCACGCACGGCCTCGCCCGCGAGTACCGCGAGTCCGACGTCGACCGCGTCTTTCGCGTCAACGGTCTCGACACGCCCAGCGACGCCGCCTACTCGGCGTTGGCGAAAGACCGGTTCCGCGACTACCGGCTGATCGTTGACGGGCTCGTCGATCGGCCGCAGAAACTCGCCCTGGGCGAACTGCGCGCGACCGGCGAGCGCACGCAGATCACCCGCCACGACTGCGTCGAAGGCTGGAGCGCCATCGGGAAGTGGCGCGGCGTCCCGCTCGGCACGGTCGTCGCCATGGCACGGCCCAAGCCAGGCGCGCGCTACTGCGTGTTCCACTGCTCCGACGTCGATCAGAGCGGCGAGCACTACTACGAGTCGCTGGACTTGCACGAAGCCGCGCACCCGCAGACGATCTTAGCGCTCGACCTCAACGACAAGCCGCTCGACGACGACCACGGCGCGCCGGTGCGGCTGAAGATCCCGACCCAGCTCGGCTACAAGAGCGCCAAATGGGTGCAGCGAATCGAGCTCGTCGCCGACCTTGGCCCGATCGCCGGCGGTTCCGGCGGCTACTGGGAAGACCAGGGCTACGAGTGGTACGCCGGAATCTGACGCCGCCGGCGTCGGCCCGAGCGCGCTAACCGGGCGGACGCGGCGCAACTGCTTCTCCCCGCGTGCGATGCGAACCGGGGGTGGCCAAACTGACGCACAACTGCCCTCCGGCCGGTGCCGGTCGCCCTGGAACCGAATCGAAGCGGATGCGATTTGCCGTCGTCCTCGCCTTCGCACTCGTTCTTTTCGCGTCCGTCGATCGGGCGCAGGCGCAAACTCCACCGTCTCGACCGTGCGCGGACGCCGTCTTCCACGCGCTGGATTTTTGGGTCGGTGAGTGGGTCGTCCGCGACCCCAGCGGCGCGGAGGTCGGACGCAGCCGGGTCGACTCGATCCTCGGCGGCTGCGCCGTGCACGAGCACTGGTTTGCGTCCAACGGCGGGACCGGCGAAAGCCTGACCTCGTTCGATCCGCTCACCAAGACCTGGCGCCAGCATTGGATCGCCTGGAACGGCCGACTCACCGATTACGTCGGCAACGTCGAGGGCCGCGACATCGTCATGACCGCGCCCACTGCCGACGCCGCGGGCAAGCCGCTGCTGTACCGGATGCGGTTCTCGCCGCTTGCGGACGGTCGCGTTCGCCAGTACATGGAAGTCTCGCACGACCACGGCACCGGCTGGGCACCGTTGTTCGATGGTTACTACGCGAAAACGTAGCCTCGGGCGATAGCGCGATGCGCCGAGCCGGTCGCCGGCTATTCGCGGCCGCGCTCAAGCGCTGCGGCGAGGTCGGCGATCAAATCGCCGGGATCTTCCAGGCCGATCGCGAGACGCAGCAGGTCGTCGGGGGTTTGCGACGCCGTTCCTTCGACGGACGCGCGGTGCTCGACCAGGCTTTCGGGGCCGCCGAAGCTCGTCGCGTTGCGGAACAGCCGTAGCCGAGAAGCCACCCGCAGCGCTGTCTCGCGTCCCTCGCGCACGCGGATCGAGAGCACCCCGCCCGAGCCGGAAGACTGCTTCGCGGCAACCGTGTGCCCGGGATGTGACGGCAGCTCGGGATAGAGGACCTCGCTGACGGCGTCGTGGGACGAGAGCGCGCGGGCGACGGCGAGTGCGCTCTCATTCTGCCGCAGCACGCGCGGAACGAGCGAGGTCACCCCGCGCAACGTGAGCCACGATGCGAACGGCGACGGGACCGCGCCGCACAGCTTCTGCTGCGACCGGATTCGTCCCCAGAGCTCGTCGTCGCGCGCGGCGGCCAGCGCGCCGCCCATCGCATCGTGGTTGCCGGCGAGGTACTTGGTCGTCGCGTGCATGACGACGTCGGCGCCGTGCTCGAGCGGGCGCTGCAGCACGGGCGTCGGCAGCGTGTTGTCGCACACGAGCCGCGCACCGTTCGCGTGCGCGAGCTCCGCGGCCGCGGCGATGTCGGTCACCCGCAGCATCGGGTTCGACGGCGTCTCAACGAACACGACGCGCGTCGCCGGGCGCAACGCCGCGGACAGCGCGGCGAGATCGGAACAGTCGGCATACGTCACCGCCAAGCCCCACGGCACGAACACCTCGTCGAGCATCTGCCGGATGCTGTAGTATGAGTCGTGCGCCGCAACGACGTGATCGCCCGGGCGGAGCGCCTGGAACACGGTCATCGCGGCGGCGCTGCCGCTGGCGAACGCCGCGGCTTCCGCGCCGCCTTCGAGATCGGCCAGCGCGCGCTCGAGCGCGCGCCGGTTCGGGTTGTCCTCGCGCGAATAGACGTAGCCGCCCGAGTGCTCGCCGGCCGCGTCGCGCGCGAACGTCGTCGACAGATCGATCGGCGGAGCGAGCGACCGCGCCTCGCCGTGCGGCCCGCCGCCGGCGTGAGCGGCGCGGGTCGCGATCGACGGCCGGCTCGGCTCGCGTTCCATGCGGGATGAGTGCGACGAGCGGCGGCGCCGGCCATGCCGGTGCCGCCGCGGCTGCGACCCGCCGGAACGGTGCTCCGGCGGTTACGATCCCCCGAGGTAGAGGCGAACCTCGAACGTGCGGGGACGTGCGTAGTGCGTCCCCTGCAGCGAGTTGTTGAGCACGATCGCGTACCGGTCGTCGAACAGGTTGCGAATCGCGAACGCGAGCTGCGAGTGGTTGCCGATCGACACGCCCTTCGCAACGTCGAAGGTCAGGTGGGGCGGAACTTTGCAGTTGACCGCGTCGCCCCGTGGGAACGGCGGGCAGAGCGTCGTGTCGCCGAGCGACAAGCCGCTCCCGTACTCGCCGTCGAACGAAAACCAGCCGTTGTGCCGGTCGTTGAACACCATGCCGCTGGCGAGATCCCAGTGCTGGTCGTGGTCGGCCTGCACGAAGTCGCCGCCGGGTCGCCCGGACGCCGCGCAGTTCTGCAGCAGCTGCGTCTCGCAGTTCAGGCTGTTGACCGCGATGCTGTGCGATACGCTCGCGTAGAACCGGCCATTGCGCGCCAGCGGCTGGTTGTAGGCGAAGTTTTGCGAGTCGACCCGGCCCCGCGGGAAGTTGATGTCCTGGTGCAGGTTGGTCGCCCCGACTTGCGTGTCGTCGAGCCAGTCGGTCGACACCTTGTGCGAGATGCGCACCCCCAGGTCGCCCGGACCGAGCGGCAGATGTCCGCCGATCTCGTAGAGCGAGTCGCGCTGCGGCTTGAGGTCGTTCGTCGTGCCCGGCGCGACGGCGGTGCCGAAGAGCGCGGCCGACGCCGCCGGCGAGACGCTCTCGAGCGAGAACGGCACGAACAGCCGGCCGAAGTACGCGTAGACGTTCGCGCGCGGGCTGAAGATGCGCGTGAGCTTCGCGCGCGGGCTCACCTGCGAGAAGCCGTTGTCGAAGCCGGTCGAGAACAGCGCAAAGGCGTCGGCGCGCAGGCCGTAGTCCAGGCGCCACCGCGGATCGATCTGCCACCCGTCTTGAACGTACGCCTCTTCGGTGTGTTCGACGTTGGGCGCGGTATCGGTAACGGTGAACGGCGCGAGGGCGGTGCCGGCGGGATTGGTGGCCGGAACCGTCATCACGTAGTCCTTCTGCAACGTTTCCGCCCCGTAGATCCCGCCGGCTCGGATCTCGTGCGCGCCCGCGCGCAACACGTAGTCGGCGTTGAACCGGTAATTGAGGTCGACGCGGTTGGCGAACACCGAGAAGAACGAGCAGTCGGCGAACGAGCTGCAGGCCCCGGCGTCGGGCCCGGCGACCTGGCCGGCGAGATCGTCGGCCGGGTCGTTGGTGTCGAGGATGCGCGAGCGCTTGTACGACGGCCCGAACGACAGCACGCCGCGGTCGCCGATCGCGTGACGATAGGTCAGCGAGGCGAAGGTGTCGTCCTGGATCTCATTGTCGTCGGTCACCGCCGGCGTGCCGCTCGACGTGTCGGGCGGCACCTGATACGTCTGCAAGCTGTGGGTGAGGTCGAACGTCAGCGTGTCGGTCGTGTGCACCGGCAAGCTCAGCCGCAGGAACTGCGACTCCGTGCTGCCGGAGTCGTGCACCGGGTCGGGGACCGGAGGATCGAGCGCGCGGCCGTCGCGGAACGAGCGCGTTCCGACGAAGAGCGAGCCCCCGTTACCGATCGGCGCGTGCGCGCTGATGACGGCGTCGAAGAGCGAGTACGACCCGCCGCGCAGATCGACGTTGGCGCCGGGCGGCCCGGTTTGCGATTTGGTCGAGATGTTCAGCACTGCGGCGAACTTGTCGCCGTACTGCGCGGGGTACGCTCCTTCGAGGATCTCTGCGAACCCGATGTTGGCCGGCTCGATCTCGTCGCCGAGCACCCGGTTGAGCCCTTCGGGGATCTGCACGCCGTCGACGACGTAGTTGATGCCGTTGTGGTCGCCGTTGATGTGGATCTGTCCGTTGCTGCCGCGCGCCGCCGACGGAATCTGCACCAGGATGTCCGGCAGGCTGTTGGCGTCGGCCGATCGGGTGAGCTGCTGCGTATTGATCACGACGTCCGTCCCCGACGCTCGGGTGACCGGCGACCGCGCGACGGTCACCCGGCCGATCTGCTTGAGCGGCGACGTATCGAGCGTGACGGAGGCTCCGGCCGAAGTGAGATCGACGTGCATCGACACCGGGCCGTTGGCCCCGGCGACCGCGACGTCGTACGTTCCGATGGTGAGCGCGTTGAACGTGAAGTGCCCCTGCGCGTCGGTCGTAGCGTGCAGGGTCAAATTGCTGCCGGTGAGCGTGACGACGGCGTTGGAAACCGGACGGCTTTGGATCACCACCGTGCCCGACAGCGACGTCGAGGCTTGGGCGAACGCCGGCGCGGCGTTGAGCAAGAGCGACAAGCAGAGCGCGAGTGCCGCGAGATGAGCACGAAATGAATGCCGGAATGGCACGAGTTGAATCCTTCGCGTGACGTGAAGCAGAGAGTCCGCGCTGACTGCGCGGACGAGCGTTCAGGCGAAGGAAACTGGCGGAGCGCGGCCGGCGTCGAGCCGGAAGGCGCGGGTCGTGAGCCGGCCGGGCGTCGCGGCGGCGACGTGGCGCAACACCGCGACGCCGCTGTCGCGGGCCGGAGCGACCAGAGCCGCGGCGATCGTGAGAACGTCGTCGCGGACGGCCTGAAAGACGAGACAGCCCACCAGGATGCCGACCACCGCTACCGCTACCGCGACCGCGAGCCGAGCCGGTTCGACGTGCACGCCTTCGGCGATCAGGCTCGCCGCGGCGACGGACAGTTGAATGCCCGCCCCCAGTGCGAGCAAGCCTCGTCCGACCGGAAGCGTGCTGCGCACGATCGCCAGCCGCCGGCGGCGGTCGCGGCTGGTGCCGCGGCGCAGCGCGAAGATCGCGCCGAGCGCGATCGCCGCCGCGACGGCGAGCAGCACGAGGTGATCCGCTTCGAGGCTGCCGCGCCGCGCGATCACGCCGCCAACCTGCTCGAACAGGACGTGACCGAACAGGCCGATCGGAATCATCAAACCGGCGTAGATCGACCACGGCCCGAGCAGTCGACGGTGCACCTTTGGGCGATTCGCCTCCGGCGACAAGCGCTCCCGTGCGGGAACCGGCTGCTTGTAAAGCTGATTAGCTCTCGGTTTCTCGGGCAGAATAGGCGCGTTTCGTCGTCGGAGGTGCTCGCATGCGTTCGGTGACCACGTTCGGGCTGGTCGTTGGTCTCGCGGCCGGTGTTTGCGCCGCCGGCTGCCATGGCGGCGGCGCGACGGCGCCGTCGTTCCCGCCGGCCGCCGGTGCACCGCAGGGCGATCAGCGAGCCGCGTCGTCGGTGCTCCCGACCCGCCTTCAGCGGCTCCGCAGGTACGAGGTCGACCCGCAGAAGGTGTTCGTCGCCGGCATCTCGGCCGGCGGGTTTTTCGGCGTGCAGATGCACGTCGCGCACTCGGCGACGTTCAGAGGCGCGGCAATCTACGCCGGCGGCGTGTACTACTGCGCGCTCGACAACGTCGTGACGGCGCTCGTCGCATGCGGCGGCGAAGGACTCTACGCGAGCACGCTGGCCGAGTCGGAGGCCTATCTCGATCGGCAATCGTCGGCCGGGACGATCGACAACGAGCGCAATCTGCGGCGTGCGCCGGTGTACCTCTGGTCCGGGACCGCCGACACCATCGTCAAGCAGGCGGAGATGAACGACCTGCAGACCGAGTACGGACACTACGGCGCGAACGTGTTCAAGTACGACAACGCGTTCCCGGCCGAGCACGGCTGGGAGTCGCCTGACGGTGAGCTGGCCTGCGGCACGGCCGCCGAGCCGTACATGATCGTGTGCGATCAAGGCGCGGGGCCGTACGACTCCGAGCGGACCTGGCTGAGCGCGTTCTTCGGCCCGCTGCGCGCGCGCGACGCCGGCCGGCTGCAAGGCCAACTGATCAACTTCGATCAGACCGAGTTCGGAGCCGCAGCGACCAACTCGATGGACACCAACGGCTACGTGTTCGTTCCGCGCGAGTGCGCGCAAGGCCGCCGCTGCGGGCTCGTCCTCGCCCTCCACGGCTGCCTGCAGACGCAGGCCGACATCGGCACCAAGTTCGTCACCGAGTCGGGGATCGACGAGTGGGCCGACGACAACGGCGTCATCGTGCTCTACCCGTACGCGATCAAGTCGTCGACGGTGCCCTACAACCCGCAAGGCTGCTGGGACTGGTGGGGCTACGACGATCCCAACTACGCGACCAAGAGCGGCACGCAGATCTCGATCGTCTACAAGATGGTCGAGCGGCTGATGGGGCGCTGACCGGCGGTCAGCGCCAGCGGCCGCCGACGCGCGCGTAACAGCAGCCGCCGAAGCGGAATCCGATGCCGACGCTGAAGGCCGGGCCGTACCAGCCGGGGTAGCCGTAACCGTAGGCGGGATAGCCGTACGCAGGGTACGGGTAGACGGGGTAACCGTATGCGCCGTACGCGTAGGCGGGATAACGGTACGCCGCCGCGTGGCGCCAATGGTGACGGACCGGAGCGACCGCAACCCGCTTAGCGTACGGGAAGGGGTCGCGCGCGAAGGCGTGGGCATACGACGGCATCGGGCCCGCGGCCTGTGCCGAAACGCCGAGCGGAACGGTCAGCGCGGCGACCGCCGCCAGGGTCGCGGCAAGGATGCGATTCTTGAGGATCATGATCGATCTTGCTCCCAAAGTCTCCGTTTCCATCATCATAGAGACTTCACGCCCGCTGCGCCTTGTACCGGGATGAGAAGCGGATGAGACCAGCGCGGTGCCGTGCCGGCTACATCCGAAAAACGCCAAACTTGGTCTCCTTGGGCGCCTTGTAACGGGCGGCGTGCAGGCCGATGGCCAGAACCTGGCGCGTGTCGAGCGGATCGATGATCCCGTCGTCCCAGATGCGCGCGGTCGAATAGTACGGGTTGCCTTCGGTCTCGTACTTGTCGAGGATCGGCTGTTTGAACGCCGCTTGCTCGTCGGGCGATAGCGCGGCGTGCTTCTTCTCAGCATCGGCGTTCATGCGCACGGTGAGCAGCGTCGAGGCGGCTTGTTGTCCGCCCATGACGCTGATGCGCGCGTTGGGCCACATCCACAGCTGTCGCGGCGCGTAGGCGCGTCCGCTCATCCCGTAGTTGCCGGCGCCGAAGCTGCCGCCGATAACGACGGTGAACTTGGGCACTTCCGCGCACGCGACGGCCGTGACCAGCTTCGCACCGTCTTTGGCGATCCCGCGGCGTTCGTACTCGCGCCCGATCATGAAGCCGGTGATGTTCTGCAGGAACAGCAGCGGGACGCCGCGCTGACAGCACAGCTCGATGAAGTGCGCGCCCTTGAGCGCCGACTCGCTGAACAGGATCCCGTTGTTGGCCAGAATGCCGACCGGATGACCTTCGAGGTGGGCGAACCCGCACACCAGCGTGTTGCCGTAACGCGCCTTGAACTCGGCGAAGTCGGAGCCGTCGACGATGCGCGCGATGATCTCGCGCACGTCGTACGACTGGCGCGGATCGGCCGGAACGATCCCGTAGAGGTCGCGCGGATCGCGGGCCGGCGGACGCGGCTCGCGCATCGGCCACGGATCGTACGGCCGGCGGTCGAGGTGCTCGACGACTTGGCGCACGAGCCCCAGCGCGTGCTCGTCGTCGACCGCGTAGTGGTCGGCCACGCCGCTGATGCGCGTGTGCACGTCGGCGCCGCCGAGCTCTTCGGCGGTGACCACCTCACCCGTCGCGGCCTGCACCAGCGGCGGCCCGCCCAGAAAGATCGTTCCCTGCTCGCGCACGATGATCGATTCGTCGGCCATCGCCGGCACGTACGCGCCGCCGGCGGTCGACGAGCCGAGAACCGCCGCAATCTGCGGGATCCCTTGCGCCGACATGCGCGCCTGGTTGTAGAAGATGCGCCCGAAATGATCGCGGTCGGGAAACACGTCGGCCTGCAGCGGCAAGAACGCGCCGCCCGAGTCGACCAGATAGACGCACGGCAGGCCGTTCTGCTCGGCGATCTCCTGCGCGCGCAGATGCTTCTTGACGGTCATCGGGTAGTACGTGCCGCCCTTGACGGTCGCGTCGTTGGCGACGATCATGCACGCGATTTCCGCGACGGTGGCGATCCCGGTGACGATGCCGGCGCCGGGCGCGTCGTCGCGATACATCCCGTTGGCGGCGAGCGCGGAGAGCTCGAGGAATGCCGAGCCGGGGTCGACCAGCCGGTCGATGCGGTCCCGCGCGGTCAGCTTGCCGCGCTTGCGATGCCGCTCGACGGCGGCCGTTCCGCCGCCGCCGCGGGCACGCGCGAGGTGCTCTCTCAGCTCGGCCGCGAGGACCGTCATCGCGTCGGCGTTGCGGCGGAACTCGTCGGAGCGGTCGTCGACGCGGGAGGCGAGCAGGCTCACGGCCTACGTTTTAAGCCCGTGTGAGAATATTCCATCCTGGGAGCACATTGACCGGTTTCGCGTTATGATCGCATTGTGGCTATGAGCTCCAGCGCGCCGACCTCCTACCGCCCGGCCGGAACCCTCGACGCGTCGAGGGCGCTGCTGCCGTACGCCGGTCCGTGGAACCGCCGTCTGGCGGCGCACCTGTTGCGCCGGGCCGGCTTCGGCGGCTCGCCGGCCGACGTCGACCGCTTCGCGTCGATGTCTTCGCAAAGCGCGGTCGACGCGCTGATCCGCTTCCCCGACACCTCTGCGGTCCTCGCGCGCCCCGCGCTGCAAGACCCGCCGGTTCCGCCGTTCGGTCTGCGCGGCGCGCTCCAGGCGGGAATGGCCGCCGATCCGGCGATGGCCGAGACGCGCAAGGCGTTTCAGATGGAGAACAACCGGATCCGGCGTCAGAACCTCATCGCGATGCAGACCTGGTGGCTGGAGCGCATGATCGCGTCGCCGGCGCCGCTGCAAGAGAAGATGACGCTGTTCTGGCACGGCCACTTCACCAGCTCGCCGGAGAAGGGCACGACGGCGCAAGAGCTGCTGATGCAGAACCAGCTCTTCCGCGAGTACGCGCTGGGCAACGTGCGCGACCTCACCCTGCACGTCGCGCAGGACCCGGCGATGCTGCGCTACCTCGACAACAACGTCAACGTCAAAGCGCACCCCAACGAGAACTTCGCCCGGGAGCTCATGGAGCTCTTCACGCTGGGCATCGGCAACTACAGCGAGCAGGACATTCGCGAGTCGGCGCGAGCGTTCACCGGCTGGACGTTCCGCCGCAACCCCGACGGCACGGGTTACTTCGTCGACAACGCGCGCCAGCACGACGACGGCGCCAAGACGTTCCTCGGTCGGACCGGCAACTTCACCGGCGCCGACGTCATCAACACCATCTTCGTGCAGCCCGCGGCCGCCCGCTTCTTCGCCGCCAAGCTGCTGGCGTTCTTCGTGTACGAGGACCCCGAGCCGCAGCTGATCGATCAGGTCGCGGCCCTGCTGCGCAAGAACAACTTCGAGGTCGCGCCGGTGATGTCGACCGTGCTGCGCAGCAACGTCTTCTTCAGCGACCGCGCCTATCGCGCGCTGGTGAAGTCGCCGGTCGAGTTCGTGGTCGGTACCCACCAGCTCTTCGGCGTCGCGGAGGTCGTCCCGGTCGAGCTCGCCACCTTGCGTCAGATGGGCCAAGTGCTGTTCTATCCGCCCAACGTCAAGGGCTGGGACGGCGGCGCCGCGTGGCTCAACAGCCAGACGATCCTGACCCGCGAGAACTTCGCCAACGGCGTCGCGCAGAACCCCAAGGTGATGGCTGGCGCGAGCTGGCTCGACCCGGCGATGCGTTCGATGGACCCGCACCAGGTCGCAACGACGCTCACCGGCACGATGCTGCAGAACGACGTCTCACCGGCCGCGCTCGCGCAGTTGGTCGCGTACCTGGGCGGCAGCGGACAAGCCGCGCTGGCCCAGCTCTCACCGGAGAATGTCGACCAACGCGTCCGCAGCGCAGCCTATCTCACCATGGCGATGCCCGCCTACCAACTGGCATAGCCCTTCGAGCACGCCGGGATCATAAGGAAGAGTCATCATGAAACGGACGGGATTCTTGCTCGGAGCGGTTTCCGGGCTCGCCGTGGTCGCCAACACCGAAACGGTGTTCTCGAGGGCGCTCGCACAGACGGTGCTGCCGGGACTGCCGGGCTCGAGCGATCGCGTGCTGCTGGTGATCAACTTCCAAGGCGGCAACGACGGGCTCAACACCGTCGTGCCGTACGGCATGGGCGATTACTACCGCTATCGTCCGTCGCTGGGCATCCCCCAATCCGAGGTGCTGCGCATCGACGACGTCGTCGGGCTCAACCCCGTGCTCGGTCCGTTCAAGAAGATGTACGACGCCGGCAAGGTTGCAATCGTGCAGGGCGTCGGCTACCCCGATCCCGATCACTCGCACTTCCGCTCGACCGAGATCTGGCAGACCGCGCAGCCCAAGGGTTACGAGTCGACCGGCTGGGTCGGACGCTATCTCGACTCCGCCGGGCTGCCGAAGGACAACCTGTTCAACGCGGTCGCGCTCAACAACGTGCTGCCCGAGCTCATGATCTCGAGGACGACCGACGTGCCGGCGATCGACGCGCTGCGCGGCTACGGTCTGCGCAGCGACAGCTCGGCGAGCAACCGCGAAGCGTTCCACGCGTTCGTGCGCGACACGACCGTGCCGTTCCGCTCGCCGTTCCTGACGCAGGTCGCCGAGATCGAAGACCACGCCCAGCGCGGCGCCGAAGAGCTGCCCAAGCTCGTCGCCGGCTACAAGGGGCAGGCGACGTATCCGACCACCGCACTCGGCCGCAGCCTCGCCCTCGCGGCGCAGATCGTCGGCTCGAAGCTCGGCACGCGCGTGCTCTACATCCAGCACGGCTCGTTCGACACGCACGTGACGCAGAAGCAGACCCAGGACCGGCTGCTGGCCGATTTCGCCAACGCGATCGACGCGTTCTACACCGACCTCGCCGCGCACGGCAACGACGGCCGTGTCCTGACGATGACGTTCAGCGAGTTCGGCCGCCGGGTCGGCGAAAACGCGAGCCGCGGCACCGATCACGGCGAAGCCGCACCGGTGTTCCTCATCGGCGGCGGCGTGAAGGGCGGCCTCTACGGCAACCATCCCGACCTCGCCCAGCTCAACATGGGCAACCTGCCGTTCTCGACCGACTTCCGTTCGGTTTACGCCACCGTCATCGAACGCTGGCTCGGCCGCCCCTCGACCGCTATCGTCGGCGCCGGCTTTCCGACGCTTAGCGCCCTCGCTTAAGCTCAGCCCTTCGCTCGCCACCACGATGCTCAACCCTCAGCAAGCCCCTGACAGAATAGTCACTTAACGGCAAAATAGGCTGTACCATGGCCTGGGAGGTCGAGGGTACATCTGAATTCGCGGAATGGTACGCGTCTCTTGAATCGGACGAGCAGGACGCGATCAACGAATCGATCGAGCGCCTTGAAGAGTCGGGACCGGCGCTCGGGGCGGCCACATGCCGATACCGTTCGGTAGTCCCGGTATGCCAACATGAAGGAACCGCGCACCCAATTTAGGGGCGATCCCTTCCGGACTTTCTTTGCCTTCGATCCCCGGCGTACGGCGATTCTCTTGATTGGCGGCGACAAAACGGGGGATGGCCGTTTCTATGACCGGATGATTCCGCAAGCTGATCGTCTCAAGCCGCTTACCTCGAAGAGCTGAAATCTGAGGGCCTACTCTGATGCCGAATGCGAAAAAGTGGAGCGAGATTCGAGCCACACGCTCGAAGCCAGGCGTTGTCGATCGCGCAAATACGCGTCTGAAGAAGCGTGCAGCGCTGCTGGGTGAATTGCGGCGCGCGACAGCTAACGCAAGAGACTCTTGCCGAAACGCTTGGGATGTCGCAGTCCGAGGTCTCGAAGGTCGAGCACCGCACTGATCTGTATGTGAATACGCTCAGGCGATACGTCGAGGCGATGGGCGGAGAGTTGCAAATTTTCGCACGATTCCTGAACGGAGAGGTTGAGGTCGTTCAAATCGCTCCCGAGGTAACCGGACACAAGCTCGCGCACGCTTAAACCTAGGACCGCCGTTGGCGAGCGTAGACGTGGCTTCGGCAAGGGTCCTAAGATGGTCGCCGGCTAGGCTTCGTTGTGATGGGATCGTGTCGAAGGTGCCGCCCTCGCCGGCGTCCCAGGTAGGACGGAGACAAGAAGAGCTTACGGACGATCCGCAATATAAGCGCGGACCACCGAGCCGGTCCTCGCGCAACAGGAGCAAGCGCCGCGTCGAGCGCAGGGTGGGTGATGTCGTTTCGATCCGCTCTGCTGGTGCTGGTTACGTTGGTCGTCGGCGCAGCACCGATTGCGGCTGGCGCAGACAACGCCATCCCGCGCTTTTCGATGGACGACGCGTTGAGCGTTCCGTTCGTCGACGCGCTGACGGCGTCGCCCGACCGGAAGGCGCTGGTCTGGACGGTGCACTATCGCGGATCGCGCAACGTTGCGGTATGGAAGGACGGGCGCGCGCGTATCGTTACCGCGTTCACCGAAGACGACGGTGCCGAGATCGAGGACGCGCAGCTCACCCCGGATGGACGCGCCGTCGTGTACGAGCGCGGCGGGGCGAGCGACAACGGCGGCGGCGACAACCCAAATCCGCTCTCGCGCGCGGTGCGCGCTCCGCGCAAGATCATGCTGACCGTGATCGACGGTCCGACGGTCGAGCTGGGCGACGGGCGTCAGCCGGCGGTCTCGCCGAAGGGCGACCGCGTCGCGTGGATATCCGACGGCAAGGTCGTCACCGCGACGCTCGGCGCGATCGCGGGCAACGGTGCGCCGGCGGTCGGGAAGGCCGAGCCGCTGTTCGCCCTGCGGGGAACGGCGTCGTCGCCGGCCTGGTCGCCCGACGGCACGCGTATGGCGGTCAGCGACGATCGCACGAACCATGCGTTCGTCGCGATCTACACGCTCGGCGCGGCGGTGGTCACGCTCGCGGCGCCCGCGTTCGCGAACGACGGCTCGCCGGTGTGGTCGCCCGACGGGCGGCGCGTCGCGTTCGTGCGCACGCCGGCGCTGACCACGTCGTGGACGCCATACGACGATCCGCACGAAGATTTCTATAGCGCGCTGCCGGCGCGTGAGCCGTGGTCGATCGTCGTCGCCGACGCTGCGACCGGCGCCGGACGCGTGGTGTGGCGCGCCGAGCGCGGAATGGGACACGTGTTCTCGGTCGCCGACGGCGGGACACCGCTCCTGTGGACGCGCGGCGACGACCTCGTCTTCGTCTGGGAACGCGACGGCTGGCGTCATCTCTACGCCGTCGCCGCCGGCGGCGGCCGCGCCTGGCTGCTGACGCCGGGCCGCTTCGAGGTCGAACAGGACGTCGTGACGGCGGACCGCAGCGCGATCCTGTTCACCTCGAACCAAGCCGACGTCGACCGCCGTCACGTGTGGCGGGTCGGCCTCGACGGGGCACGACCGATGCGCGTCAGCTCGGGCGCACACAGCCAGTGGTCTCCGATCGGGATGAGCGACGGCACGATCGCATACGTCGATGCGGGCTGGGCGGATCCGCCGACGGTGACGCTGGCCGCGAACGGCAAGCTGCAAACCGTCGACGCCGATGCCGCCGCGCGCGCCCACCTCGAGCAGCGATTCGTCGCGCCGCAGACGGTTACGTTCCGCGCGGCCGACGGTCTGACGATCCACGGCCAGCTGTTCGTGCCTCGTGACGGCGCGTCACGGCATCCGGCGCTGATCTACGTACACGGCGGCCCGATCCGCCAGATGCTGCCCGGTTTCCACTACTTCGAGGCGTACAGCGACCTCTACGAGCTCAACGAGGCCTTGACGAATCGTGGTTTCGTCGTGCTGTCCGTGAACTACCGCGGTGGGATCATGTTCGGGCACGACTTCCGCGATGCGCCAAAGCGCGGCCTCTTCGGTGCGAGCGAGTACGGCGACGTTCTCGCGGGCGCGCGCTTTCTTCAGGCGCGCCGCGACGTCGATCGGCAGCGGTTGGGCATCTACGGTCTTTCGTACGGCGGATACCTCACCGCGCTCGCTCTGGGCCGCGACTCGTCCACGTTCAAAGCCGGCGTCGACATGGCCGGCGTTCACGATTGGAGCACCTGGATCGATTCGATGTTCGGCCATCCCATGGGCTCGCGTTCGCAGCGGGCCGTCGCCTACGCGGCGTCGCCGATGGCGGCCGTGAACACGTGGCGCTCGCCGGTCCTCGCCTCGCAGGGCGACGACGATCGAAACGTGCCGTTCGCGCAAGGACTCGACCTCGTGCAGGCGCTGCTCGACCGCGGCGTCGACGTGCAGACGATCGTGTTCCCGGACGAAACGCACGAGAACTTGGTCTACGCGCACCAAGTGCGGTTATACGAAGCGACGGCCGATTTTCTCGCCCAACGTCTCGGCCCCGCGAAATAATGCGAGCCGGTCGTATCGCCGCTGCGGCCACGGTTTCGCACTGTTGCGTGGCGATCGTCATCCTCATGGTCGCGAGCGCGGCGAAGCCGGTCGTCACGCTGCACTCGGACGACGTCATCGACTCACCGTTGCCCAAAGCTGCGCTCGCGCAGTGGACCGATGCGCCCGGACGGCGAGCCGTTGCGCTGGCGGTTCCCGGCGCCACGCTGCGCGGTTACTTTGCGCCCGACGCGAACGTCCGTACGATCGTCGGGGAGGGCGATCCCGTCGAGGCGATCCTGCGGCTCACCGATGGCGACCGGCCCGACATCGCACTGGTGGGCGTGAAAGGCGGACACGAGCGCGAGGCTACCCGCGTCATCATTGACAAGCTGCTCGTGCGCGTCTCCTACCCCCTCGTCGTGGCTCACGGCGCGCGGCAAAGTCCGGCCTGATCCGCCCCGCGTGCCTTCGGGCTCCGGCGAGCTCAGCGCACTCGCACGACGGCCTTGCCGACCAGCCGCCTTTCGTGGAGATCGGCGACAGCTTGGGGTGCATCGGCGAGCGCATAGGTGGCGTCGACGAGCGGATGCAGCTTCCCCTCGGCGATCAGATCGAACAGCGCGTTGAAGTTGGCACGGTCGCGCAGCGGATTGCGCGCGGCCCAGTCGCCCCAGTAGACGCCCAGCACGTCGAGCTCTTTGAGCAGGATGCGATTCGCAGGGATCTGGGGGATCGTTCCGCCGGCGAACCCGACGACCAAGATTCGCGCGTCGCGCAACGCGGCGCGCAGCGCGGCGTCGAACTGCTCGCCGCCGACGCTGTCGATCGCGACGTGGATGCCGCCGTACGTGGCGCCCTTGATGTCGTCGGCGAGCGTCGGTGATCCGGCGTCGACCACGACGTCGGCTCCTGCGCGCCGCGCGGCGGTGCGCTTCGCCTCCGAAGCGGCTGCGCCGATCGCGTGCGCGCCCAGCGCCTTGGCCACCCGAATCGCCGCGGTGCCGACGCCGCCGCCTGCGCCACTGACATAGAGCCATTCGCCGGGCCGCAGCTTGGCCCGGTCGACCAGCGCGTGGTACACCGTACCGTAGGTGACGAGCATTCCGGCGGCGGTCACGAAGTCGATCGTGTCGGGCAGCGGGATCACGCCGTCGGCGCGCGCGACGGCACGCTCGGCAAAGCCGCCCCCGCCACCGCCGCTTAGGCCGGTTGCCACGCGATCGCCGATCCGCGGCTCCGTCACGCCCTCGCCGACGGCAGTGACGATACCGGCCGCTTCCACGCCGGGCGTGAACGGCAGCGGCGGTTTCACCTGATACAGGCCCTGCACCAGCAGGACATCGGGAAAGTTCACTCCCGCGGCGTGCACGTCGATCAGTACCTGGCCGGGGCCGGCGACGGGGTCCGGCACCTCGGCGAGCACCAGGTCCTTCGGCGGCCCGTAGGCTCGGCACACGATGGCTTGCATCCGCCGTGTTTGCGAAGCGGGACGCGGCGTTCCTCGTCGCGCAAAAGAAAACGGGTGGAGCGAACCGTCTTTTCCAGCATCGACGACATCGAGCGCGTCCGCGGGGAGTGCGTCGGCACCAGCACCTGGTTCACCATCACGCAGGAGCTGATCGACGAGTTCGCACGGGTGACCGGCGACCATCAATGGATCCACGTCGATCGAGAGCGCGCGCGGCGCGAGTCGCCGCTCGGCACGACGATCGCGCACGGCTTTCTCACCTTGAGCCTCCTGTCGAAACTGATCGGCGAGTGCGTGCGCATGGAGGGCGCGCTCATGAGCCTCAACTACGGCTTCGATCGCGTTCGCTTCGTCTCGCCGGTCCCGGCCGGCGCGCAAATCCGTGGAACCTTTTTCGTGGAGGACGTGCAGCCGGCCGCGGGCGGCGGTGCTCAGATCACCTGGCGCGTCGAAGTCGAGCTGCGCGACGCGCCCAAACCGGCGCTGGCCGCGCTCTGGCTGTCGCGCGTGGTGTTTCCGTGAACTGAAATGGGAAGAACTCGCGCGGCCGTTCTTCTCGCGCCGGCGGTCGCGGTCATCGCGATCTCCGCCTGCGCCGCCGGCAGCTCCGCCCAGCATCACCTAGGCGCGGTGTCGCCGATGCGCCCGTCGGCGAGCGCAGCGACGCCGCACCGCGCAGGATCGTTCGCGCCGTCGATCGTTCCACTGCCCAAGCATCTCGTGCTCGGCGACGGAACGTTCGCGTGGCCTGTGTCCGTCAGCGTCGCAGCCCGCTCGCGCACGGAGCTGATCGGTTTCCACGCGTTGGCGCGCTTCGCGCGCACCGCCGGCATCAGGCTGACCGCGACGGCGGACCGGGCGCGCGCCGACATCGTGTTCGAGAGCCCGCGGCCGCCGGACGCCGCGCTGGGCTCCGAGGGTTATCGCCTGGCCGTGCGGCCGAACGGCATTTCGATCGGCGCCAACGGCGCGGCGGGGTTCGACTATGCGGTGCAAACGCTCGCGCAGCTCACCGAGCGCGCGCCGTCGAGGCGTTTCGCGACCCGCGCCGTCACGGTTCGGGACTGGCCGGCGTATCGCTGGCGCGGCATCCACCTCGACGTCAGCCGCCACTTCTTTCCGCTCGCGACGCTCGAGCGGTACGTCGATCTGGCGGAGCGTTACAAGCTCAACGTTTTTCACTGGCACTTGACCGACGACGATGCGTGGCGCATCGAGATCAAGAGCCGGCCGCTGCTCACCGAGATCGGTGCGTGCACGCCGGCCCATCGCCGGTGCGCGTTCTACACCCAGGCACAGATTCGCAAGTTCGTGGCCTACGCGCGAGAGCGCAACGTGGTCGTCGTTCCCGAGATCGACGTACCCGCGCATTCGAGCGCGGCGACGCGAGCGTATCCCGGCCTCGCCTGCGAGGGGGGCACCGATACCAGCGTGCTGTGCCCCACCGAGAAGACGTTCGACTTCCTCCACGACGTGCTCGGTGAGGTCGTGCAGCTGTTTCCGGGACCGTTCGTCCACATCGGCGGAGACGAGGTGTCGACGCGGAGCTGGCGCTTCAGCGGCGAGGTCGCTCGCCTCGTGCGCCGCAACCGGTGGACGAGCTACGCCCGAGTCCAAGCTTACTTCACCAATCGGCTGGAGGCATATCTCGAGCATCGCGGCCGGCGCGCCGTCATCTGGGACGATGCAGCGAGCGGTGCGGTTTCGTCCAACGTCGTCGTGATGGCCTGGCGCGGAGAGTCGGCGGTGCGAGCGGCCGTGGCGCGAGGACGCGACGTCGTCGCGGTGCCCGAAGGGTCGCTCTATTTCGACGGGTATCAAGCCGATCTCGGGCAAGAGCCCGCGGCGAAGCCGGCGCGCGTGACGCTGCAACAGGTGTACAGCTACCGGCCGCCTCCGCCGAGATCCGGCGCGCCCCGACGTCACGGCGTCATCGGGATGCAGGGCAACGTCTGGACCGAGCAGATCCGTACGCCCGGTCACCTTTTCTACATGCTGCTTCCGCGCGAGCTCGCACTTGCCGAGGTCGCCTGGGCCAGGCCGAACGCCGCACGATGGTCCGACTTCGAGCGACGACTGCCGGCCCAACTGCGCTGGCTTTCGGCCCGCGGTTATCCGTTTCGCATTCCGGACGTCGCGTTCGGATTCTCCGGCGGTCCGGTCCGCTTTGCGGCCAACGGCGACAGCGTGCAGTCCGCCCTTGCGTTCACCGGCTCGCGTTTGGTTCGGCTCGCGCTCGCCGCTCCGGTGACGGGTGAGATTCGTTTTACCACCGACGGAACGGCCCCGAACGCGCGCGCGCGGAGATACGCCGCGCCGGTTACGATCCGGCTCGTGCGCGGCGAAGCCGTCACGGTGCAGGCGGCGGCGTTCGTGAACGGCCGGCGTGGGCCAGTGGGCAGCTGCACGCTGCGACGGACGGCGGCGCTCCCACGGCTGGGCGCGGGCCGGATGTACCCGTCGTGGGCCGCGTTGATGGCCGATCGCGTCCGGTGAGGCGATCAGACGTCTTTGAAGACCATGATGGTGCCGGAGTAGCAGGAGACCCAGATCTCGCGGGTGGCGTCGTCGTAGGTGATGCCGATCGGGAGTTCGTGTGCGCGCACGTGCTGGATCACGTTCATCGTTTCGGTGTCGATCTTGCTGACCGAGTTGGAGCTGTAGTTGACGACGTAGAGCGCCGTACCGTCGCTCGAGATGGACATGCTGCGCGGCTGCGAGCCGGTGTAGACTTTCTGGACCTGCATGCTCTCGAGGTCGATCTTCGCCACCGCGCCTTCGCCGTTGAGCGTCGCGTAGAGAAACGTTCCGGCGGGATCGATGACCAAGTGGCGCGGCGAGTGGCCGACGCCGCGGATCCAGGAGAGGCTGAAATCGGACAGGTCGACCTTCGCGATATCGTACGAACCCATGACGGCGACGTAAGCGTAACGTGAGTCGGGATCGACCACGATTCCGCGCGGATAGGGTCCGAGGTACAGCGAGCGGACCACCTTGTGCGTCGCGACGTCGATCACCGAGAGCGTGTACGAGCACCAGTTGGTCACCAGCACGTAGCGATCGTCCGGAGTCACCGCGACGTATTTCGGGACGCTGCCGACCTCGATCGCCTCGTTGACGGTGAGCGACTGGACGCCGATGCGGTACACGAAGCTGCGGTCGTACCCGTTGGAGGGCGAACAATCGTCGTGCCCCTCACGCCGAAAGCCGGCACCGTACATCGAGTAGTTCGAGACATACACTTGAGTGCCGTCCGAGTTGAAGGCCGCCTCGACCGGAGCTCCGTGCGCCACGCCGCGGTATTGCGGAAAGCCGAAATCTGCCAGTCGGACGGTGTCGGGGATCGTCTTCACGAGCCGGAAGCGCCGGTCGTACACGGTAACCGTGTGCCGGTACATCATGTTCTGCGCGAAGAACCTGCCGGTCTGCGAGGAATCCACGGACTTGGGCGAGATGTCGCCGCGGATACTCGTGACGTAACGCATCCGTCGCGTCGCCGACGGCACGACGCCCGCGGTCGGATCGAAACCGGGGTCGAAAGCGGCATTGGGGGCGGCTGCCTGCGCCGGCGCGTTCCGCGCGGCGGGCTGACCCGCCGCGCGATCGGCGCTCAGCAGGGAGCCGAACGCGAAGAATGCGAGCGCCGTCAGGCTTGCGCGCACCGCCCGGTCCCTCCGGCCAAAGCTCAAGAAACCCTCACCTCAACGATCCAGCCCGCGCGCCCTCACCGGCGGCAGCCATGCTTTCGCGCAGCCGTTCAGGTTCCTCGCTGACGTCGCCGTAAGAATCCGGAGGCGACGCGCCGGCGGCTGCGAATCCTCGCCGGATGCTCGCTCGCGGCTTCCTTACTGCGGCCGCGGTGGCCATGCTCGTGACCTCGGCGACACCGGTCTCGACCGCCGCCGCCGATGTCGCGTCGGCCGCCGCGCCCGCCTTCGCCGAACCGGCCGTGTCGCCGGACCACGCCGAGATTGCCTTCGTTTCGGGCGGCGACATCTGGAGCGTTCCGTCGACCGGCGGGACGGCCCGGCTGCTGGCCGCCGCCGGCGGCAACGCGCACCGGCCGATGTACTCGCCCGACGGCAAGCAGCTGGCTTTCGTCGACTCCACCCCGGGTGCAAACGGCATTTACGTGCTCACCCTCGACGGTGGTTCGCTGCGCCGGCTCACTCACGACGACCAGGTCGGCGACCTGAGCGGCTGGTCGAGCGACGGCCGGTACGTGTACTTCGCTGCCCCTTCGCGCAACATCGCGTATTTCGACGACGTCTTTCGCGTGGCGGTTGACGGCGGCACGCCGATGCAAGTGCTGCACGAGGACTACGTCAACGAGTTCGAGGCGGCACCGTCGCCTGACGGCGCGTCGATCGCGTTCGTGCGCAACGGGTTCGGCCAATGGTGGCGGCGCGGCCACAGCCACATCGACCAAAGCGAGATCGTCGTCGCTCGTCCGGCGGCCAAGACCTTCGAGAGCGTCACGACCGGCGACGCGAAGGACCAGTGGCCGATGTGGTCGTCCGACGCGGGCACGCTGTACTTCGTCTCCGACCGCAGCGGCAGCGACGAGCTGTGGGCGCGCGGCGGCGACGGCCGCCCGCGCCAGCTGACCTCGCTGCACGGTGGTCGCGTCCTGTGGCCGACGATCTCCCGCGACGGACGGCTGATCGCGTTCGAGCGGGCGATGAAGATCTGGACCTGCGACGCCGCGTCCGGCGCGACGCACGAGCTGTCGATCCTGCCGCGCGGCTTGCCCGACGTCGTGACGCAGTACCACGTCAGCCTCGCGAACCGGTTCACCGCGCTGAGCATGTCGCCAGACGGCAAGAAGATCGCCTTCATCGCCCGCGGACGTGTCTTCGCCGCGAGCGCGTCCGACGGCGGAAACGCGCAGCTCGTCACCGGCAACGACGAATCGTCGTACGACCTCCCGGTGTGGGCTCCGGACAGCCGCCGCATCGCGTACGTCGCCGACCGCGGTCTCGAACAGCGCATCGCGACCTACGAGTTTCCCGACGGGCCGGCGCGGACGATCACGCCGGCCGGCCATCACGACGACTATCCGCGCTGGTCGCCCGACGGCAAGTCGATCGTGTTCGTCCGCGACGGCCGCGAGCTGCATCTGTGGAGCGTCGCCGGCGGGACCGATCGCGTGGTCGCGCGCGGGATCGTGGATCGCCGCCCGTTCGGCGATCTCGGCGACATCGCGTTCTCGCCGGCAGGCGACTGGCTCGCCTACGTCGATACCGACCGCGGCGGATTCTCGAACGTGGCGGTCGTTCGAACGAGCGGCGGCGCGGCGCGCGCGCTAAGCTTTCTGCCGAACACGAACGCCGGGCCGCTGGCGTGGGCGCCCGACGGCACGCGGCTGTTCTTCGTCACGTCGCAGCGCACCGAGAACGGGCAGATCGCGCAAGTCGACCTCGTTCCGCGCGCGCCGCAGTTCCGCGAAGACACGTTTCGCCGGCTGTTCCAGGAAGAGCCGACTCGGCCCGAGCTTCCCTCGCGCACGATTCCGACGCCGGCGCCCAGCGGCGCACCGTCGCCGGCGCCTGCCGCTTCGCCGTCCGCGTCGCCGCGCACACGCGCCACCGAGATCGAGTTCGCCGGAATTCGCGATCGCTTGACCTTCCTGCCGACCGGCCTGGACGTCGGGCGCGTCGCGGTGACGCCCGATTCCAAGATGCTGGTGCTGGTCGCGAACGCCGCCGCCCAGACGAACCTGTACGGTTTCTCGATCGACGAGACGTCGTCCGAACCGCGGGTCGCCAAGCAGCTCACCAGCACACCGGGCTTCAAGACCGGCGTCGCAATCGCGCCGGACGGTCATAGCGCCGTCTACCTCGACTCCGGCCGGATTTGGAGCGTCGACCTGACGGGCAAGGGTACGAAACCGCTGCCGGTCGCCGCCGAGCTCGACGTCGACTTCGCGCACGACAAGCGCGTCCTGTTCGACCAGGCATGGTCGCTCCTGGACCGCTGGTACGCCGACCCCGGCTTCCACGGCACCGATTGGAATGCGATGCGCGCGCAGTACGAACCCTACGCGCTGTCGGCCCGTACGCCGCAAGAGTTCGGCCGCGTCGTCTCGCTGATGATCGGCGAGCTGAACTCCTCCCACAGCGGGTACAACGTCCCTCGGCCGTTGGGGCTGCCGCCGTTCGTCACCGGCCGCCTGGGCGTCGATTGGGACGCCGCGTTCTACGAGCGCACCGGCCGCCTGCGCATCGCGAACGTCGTGCCGCTCGGCCCGGCCGCGATTGCCGGTCACATCGCGGCCGGCGACGAGCTGCTTGCGGTGAACGGCACCGCGATCGACCGCACGACCGATGTCGACGCGCTGCTCGCCAATACGATCGGCAAACGCACCGAGCTGCGCGTCGCGCCGCGCGGCGACGCCGCCGCGGCGCGCAACGTTCCCGTCTTGCCGGTGAGCCGCGGCACCGAGGAGCACCTGCGGTATCTGGCCTGGGTGGCTTCGCGGCGCGCGTACGTCGAGCGAATCAGCGGCGGCCGGATCGGTTACGTTCACCTCTACGACATGGGTTCGGAATCGCTCGAGAAGTTCTACGCGGATCTCGACGTGCAGAACCGCGAGCGCGCGGCGGTGATCGTCGACGTGCGCAACAATACCGGCGGCTTCGTCGACCCGTACGCGGTCGACGTCCTGGTCCGGCGCGAGTTCGTGACCTTTCGCTCGCGTTTCGGCTCCGACGCGGGCGAACGCACGTCGCTGGGTCAGCGCGCGCTCGACCGGCCGACCGCACTGGTCACCAACGAGCACAGCCTGTCGGACGCCGAGAACTTCACCGAGGCCTATCGCGTGCTCCACGCCGGGCCGGTGATCGGCGAGCCGACGGCCGGCTGGATCATCTTCACCAGCGGCGTCAGCCTGTTCGACGGGTCGACGCTGCGGTTGCCGAGCACCAGCGTGATCGGTCCCGACGGCGTCAACCTGGAGCTGCATTCGCGGCCCGTCGACGTGCGCGCCGATAACCCGCCGGGCGCGTTCGAGCGCGGCGACGATCCGCAGCTCGACGCCGCCGTCCGCGAGCTCCTCAAGCGCGCCGGGAGCCACCGTTAGCGCCTATTCACAACGCGAACAGGAACGCCGACGAGACGACGTGGATCAGCCGGCCGGTGTAATCGTGCTCGCCGGTATCGAACAGCGTCAGGCGCGTGTTGCGCGAGAACCGGTAGCCCGCGCCATAGGTTACCGAGCGCGCAAAGGTCGCACCCTGCGTCGCGTCCCAGCGCGCGAGCGCGAACGCGCGCGGCCCCAGCTC
The DNA here is from genome assembly GCA_963738465.1 of Vulcanimicrobiota bacterium. Lineage (GTDB taxonomy): Bacteria > Vulcanimicrobiota > Vulcanimicrobiia > Vulcanimicrobiales > Vulcanimicrobiaceae > Vulcanimicrobium. The sequence goes on along the minus strand of CAVTWP010000005.1, from coordinate 365,537 downwards.
ACGGCGCACTTGCACGAAGCCGCCGCTGGTGTGAAGCGCGTCGCCGTAGACGTCGGCCGCGCTGTCGTTGCCCGTCTGATACACGGCGTCGATGCGCGTTCCGTTGCGTTCCCAGCCGACGCCGAGCCCATTGCGCCAGAAGCGGTCGCCGTAGTCGAAGGTCTGCGCGTTCTGGAGGCCCCTGCCTTGGATCTCGCGCGAACCGTCGTAGCGGTACGCGCTCAGCGTGAAGTCGCCCAGGTCGCGCTGCACGGTCAGCATCGTGTCGACGCCGTGCGCCGGCAGACCCGATGCGGTGTCGTGGCCTTGCAGGAACGACACCGATCCGCCGATCTGGCGGCCGGGATCGCCGAACACGACCTGACCGCCGATCTTCACATCGAAGAAGTCGAAAGGGTTGCCGCCGGCGGTCTCGTTCCAGATCGCATAGGGTTGCGTCGTCTCGCGAAACGTCTCGGGGTCGAGCGGAAGCGGCAGGGTGAACTCGCCGGCGCGCAGCGTCACCGGGATGCGGGCGCCGTCCGGGGTAGCGCGCCAAGCTCCCCACACGTCGCGCGGCCGGCCCGGCTCGCCGCCGTCGACCGCATACACCTCGGCCCAGTACGACCCGCGCGCGCCGACCGCGCCGCCGGTCAAGAACTCGACCTCGTCCACGATCGTCTTCGGCAGCGAGCCGGAGGGCGACTCGTCGGGGTCCGCCGCCCCGCCGCTCGCGTAGGTCGACTCGACGCGCACGGCGACCGGAAAGACCGGCTTGGGGACGAGCCCCTTGATGCGGTACCCGTTGGCGAGGAACTTCTCGCCGAACGCGGTGAGGTGGGGGATCTCGGTATGACACACTTGACACGTGAAGCCGTAGCGGTGCGCGAAGAGCGGGATGGCCTGCGCCGGGCGCGCGACGCCCGCGCTGCTCGCCACGAGGGCGGCGGCGGCAATGAGCCGAGCCAGATTCGCTAGGTAGGTCATCCTAATCACTGAATTAGGGAAGCCTAATTACCGGCAGCCGGGGTCGATCCCTTTCGCCGCGCGAACGGGCCGGGCGTGATCTCGCTGCGCTTCTTGGGCACCGGCGGGGCGCGCTGGGTCGTCGCCAAGCAGATCCGCTCCTCCGGCGGCTTCTGGCTGCAAGCCGACGGCACCAACGTCCACGTCGATCCTGGGCCCGGCGCCCTCGTGCGCGCGCTGACCCAGCTCCCGCCCTGCGATCCCGCCACGCTCGACGCCATCGTGCTGTCGCACAAGCATCTCGACCACTCGGGCGACGTGAACGCGATGATCGAGGCGATGTGCCAGGGCGGCTGGCGGCCGCGCGGCGCGCTGTGCGCCCCGCGCGACGCAGTCGACGAAGGCTCGCAGCCGGTTGTGTACCCATACGCGCGCCGGTTCGTGCCGCGCGAGTGGATCGTCGAAGCGCATGCCGGACCGTTCACGATCGGGGCGGTCGAGCTGAGCGCGTCGCTGCGGCTGCAGCATCCGGTCGAGGCCTACGGGCTGCACTTTCGGACCGCGTCGGCATGCGTCTCGTACTTGCCGTGCACGCGCTATTTCGACGCGATCGTCGACGACTACAAGCGGCACGCGCCCGACGTTCTGGTGATGAACATCCTGCGCTTCCGCGACACGATGGACGTCGACCACCTGACCATCGACGACGCGCGGACGCTCATCGACGGCATACGCCCCGGCGTCGCGATCATGTCGCACTTCGGGACGCGGATGCTCGAACGCGACCCGGCCCGGCTGGCCTATGAGCTCGAGGACGCGACCGGCGTCAAGACGCTCGCGGCCTACGACGGCTGGATCTACGATGTCGCTTGAGATCCAGTCCGCGCCGCCCGGCGCGGCCGACGCTTTCTGGCAGCAGTACGACCGCGATTGGCGCAGCGAGCTCTGGAAGTTTCGCGTCGTGTGGCACGAGCAAAGACACGACGTGGTCGCGCGCGACGACGGCCGGATCGACGGCGCGCTGCGCCTGCGCATCGCCGCGTCGCTGGCGCACCTCGAAGCCCTGCACGTCGTCCCGGACCGCCGGCGGCGCGGCATCGGCCGCCTGTTGGTGTCGCGCGCCGAGGAGATCGCGAACTACTACAACTGCCACAAGGTCAGCGTCCAAGTGTTCCACGACGGCGACGCGCAACGGTTCTTTACCGCCGCCGGCTACGTCGTCGAAGCCGTGATCCCGCAGCACACCTTCAAGCTCGACGTCGCGCTGCTGCGAAAGTTCTTGCTCTAAGGTCTTCGCCTTCACAGCAGCGCAATCGCCTCCGCTGCGCTACGGCGAGAAGGAGTGTTGAATGCTCGCCGTCGCTGGCGCGCCGGCGAGTCGCCCTGCGGGCGAGTCTCCGCGTGAAATTCCCATTGGGAATTTCGCGCGGAGACCCACCGTAGCGAAGCGGAGGTGGCGGCGCCGGAGCGAAGCGCAGGCGCCGGGCTTCAACCTACCTTCTCGCCGTAGCGGAGCGGAGGCGATGGATGAATAGCTGGTGCACCGGCCGCCACTCGGGAGCCACCGCACGCCGGTTGGCCATCGTGCCGTCGTAGAGGAACACGTTGCCGTGCGCGCTCAACGCGTTGACGAGCGGGCCGCCGCTGCCGACGCTCGCCGTCGCGTCGCCATCGCCGTGCTGATCGACGCTGGCGCCGCCGCGCTGGTCGAACATCGTGTAGACGTGCCCGGTGTCGGACCGGCCCATGAGCTGCGCGGGCGACGTGACGCCGAGCGCGATGTCGCCGCTCTGCGATTCGAACCGAGCCAAGCCCGGGTCGAACGAGCCGCCGTCGTACGCGATCGTACCGCTGACGCTGCTGGCCTCGATCTGCTTGGTGCGGCAGTGCTCGAAGACGTCGTGCGCGCCGATTCCGCGCACGCGGATGCGATCGAACGTGCCGTCGACGGCGTAGAAGAGCCCGTAGTTCAGTTGCACGAAGGCGGTCGTCGTCGCGCCCTCGAGCTGCACGCGCCCGGTTCCCTGCAGCACGTAGAGGTTCGCGCCGCGATAGCCTTCGACCGTCGTCTGACCGCCGCCGATCCGCAGGTCGAGCACGCCGGTCGTGGCCGGCACCGTCACGATCAGGCGTGTGCCGAGGGCGGCGCTGATGCGAATGACGTCGTGCAGGCCCGGGCGGAATCCCTGGTAGGGAAACTCTTCGGGCGGCAGCGTCTGACCGATCCCGGTCATGCCGTTGCTTTCGTGCGTGGCATAGAGCTGCGCTGGAACCTGCTGCGAGAGCGGGTTGCGCTGCGTCCCGAACCCGACCACGCTGCGCTCGACCAGCGGCGCGTTGTAGTCGGGCGTTTCGATTTGGACGGTCGGGCGGTCCCACACCCTTATCTCGACGTTGTTGCCCTTGCCTCGCATGAAGACACGGACGACTGCTTGGTCGCGGACGTCCAACGCCGACGTCGTCGCCGGCGCGGGAACGGGCGGCACCGAGAGCCACGCGAGAAACACGCCCAGCCCCGCGGCGATCCCCCGCAGGGCTCGAGCTAGGCGGACGTCCACGGCCGTATCGTACGCCCGAGGCCGCGCACCGTCATGAACCCGTGGTGAAGGATTCGGGCTCCGACGGAAGTCGCACGCTGAAGATCGAGCCTCCTTCGGGCCGAGCATGCGCCGACACGGTGCCGCCGTGCACGCGTGCGATGCTGCGCACGATTGCCAGCCCGAGCCCCGTCCCTTCGGCTTCGCGCGCATGCGCGGGATCGCCGCGAAAGAAGCGGTCGAACAGCCGATCGGCGTCGCGTTCGTCGATGCCGCTGCCGCTGTCGGCGACGTCGATCACCGCGCTGTCGCCGTCGCGGCGCACCGACACGCCGACGCCGCCGTGCTGGGTGAACTTGATCGCATTGTCGACGAGGTTGCCGATCAACTGGCGCAGCAGGCCCGCGTCGCCGATCACGATCGTGCTCGCTCCATCGGAATGTTTCGCCGTCAGCTCCAAGTTCTTCGCCGCGGCGCGCTCGCGTGCGTGCGCGACGACGTCGTCGACCAGGCGCTCGAGCATCAGCGGCTCCTTGGGGATCGCGTCGCCGGCCTCGGCCTTCGACAGCGTCAGCATCCCCGACACCATCCCAGCGAGCCGGCCGCTCTCCTCCGAGATCGCTTCGAGCGACGTCTTCATCACCTCGGGATCGCGGTCGCCCCAGCGCTGCAGCATCTGCGCGTTGGCGTTGATGATCGTCAGCGGCGTGCGCAGCTCGTGCGACGCATCGCTGATGAACTGGCGCTCGCGCGCGAACGCCGATTGCAGCCGGTCGAGCATCGCATCGAACGCGGCGGCAAGGCGTCCGACTTCGTCGCGCCGCTGCCAGCGCAGCCGGCGGTCGAGCCGTTCCGAGCCGATCTGCGCGATGGCGAACGTCAGCCGCTCGATCGGATCGATGGCCCATGCCGCGACGAAGTACGAGGCGAGCACGATGACGATCAACGCCGCGGCGGTGATCCACAACAGGATGCCGCGCGCCGTCGCGATCAGCTGGTCGACGTTGTCGAGGCGCTGGCCGACGTGGACAATCGCCAGCGGCCGTCCGTTCTCGTCGACCAGGACGCGGTTGAGCACCAGGACGGTGCCGGCTCGATTGCCGGCGACGTGCACGAAACCGTAGGCACGATCGCGTCCGCCGGGCTCCCACGGCGCGAAAGTGAGGCCGCCGAGATTCGTGCTCTTGCCGAGCACCTGGCCGGCGACGGTGTCGAGTTGGACGTACTGGTTGGCCGAGGCCCAGTGGTCGAGCGTCGACGGGCTCGAGAGTGCCAGCGTGACCGGCGCCTCGCCGCTCAAGGCCGAGGCCGATGCCTCCTCCGCGACGCGTTCGACCTGCTCGGCGGTCTCAGCCAGGGTGAGCCGCGCCTGATCGACCAACAGCGACCGAAACGCAAAATCGATCGCCAGCGCGCCCACGATGATCACCACGACGATCAGCGCGGCGTATAGCAGCGCGATGCGCGTTCGGAGCGAGGTCACCGCTCAGGCTTCAGGACGCGTACGAACCGCCCGTCATTCCTTGAGCGCGTAGCCGACGCCGCGCACCGTTTGGATGAGCTTGTCCTCGAACGGATCGTCGATCTTGCCGCGCAGGTAGCGGATGTAGACGTCGATCAAGTTCGAGTCGCCCAGGAAGTCGCTGCCCCACACGCCGTTGAACAGCTCGTCGCGCGAGTGGACCTTGTTGCGGTGCAGCAGCAAGTACTCGAGCAGGGCGTACTCCTTGGCGGTGAGATGGATCGCTTGTCCGCCCCGCGTCACTTCGTGGCGGTCGCGGTCCATCACCAGGTCCTTCGCGGCGAGCACGTTCTCATGCGGATCGCGCTCGCGCAACCGCGCGCGGATCCGCGCCAGCAGCTCCTCGATGGAGAAGGGCTTGACGACGTAATCGTCGGCGCCGCGGTCCAGACCCGCGACGCGATCGGGAATCCGGTCCTTGGCGGTGAGCATGATGATCGGGACGCGCGACTTGGCGCGCACGCGCGCCGCGACTTCCATCCCGTCAAGCTTGGGCAGCATCAGGTCGAGCACGACGAGGTCGGGCTCTTTGAGAGCCTTCTCGAGTCCGGCCAGCCCGTCGGCGGCGGTCTCGACTTCGTAACCTTCGTGCTCGAGCTCGAGGCGCAGGACCCTTGTGATCTGCGCGTCGTCCTCGATCAGGAGAACCTTGTACTTGCGGTCGTCGGACAACGGCGTCGGCGTCGCGTTCACCGGGCCTCGATGTGCTTGCCGCGCGACGGCGGAATGCTCAGCAACGAGATCCACCAGGCGGTCGACGCGCCGACCGCGATCCACAGCAGCGTGTAGTCCGAGACGAGGCCGGAGTCGGCCACGGCACGCGTGACCGCGTCGACGAGCCGTTCGCCGGCCTGCGGTGCGCTCGCCACCGTCCACAACAGCCACGCGGCGACGGCGACCAGCGTCCCCATCAGCCAGATCTCCCAAGCGCGAATCGCCGGCGCGGGCCGATAGACGGTCGCGGCCATGATGCGCGCGTGGAGGTCCGCAGGCGGCTCCTCGGGTGGGAGCGCCGCGATGGCGCGGTCGAGGTCGTCGAAGTCGTCGTGTGTCATGCGGTCAGCACCTTGCGGAGTTGTTCTTTTGCTCGAAACAAGTGCGTTTTCACCGTTCCCAACGGAAGGCTTAACACGCTTGCAATCTCTTCGTACTGCAGCCCCTGGAGATGATACAGCGTGATGACGGCCCGGTACTTCTCGGGCAGGGCGTCAATGGCCGCCCTCAACCGGGCCGCCTCGTCGCTGCGCTCGGCCAGCAGTTCCGGCCCGACCGACGGGTCCGCCCGGTCGGGAAGCTCCTCGGGCGAGATTCGCTTGCGCTTGGCCAGCCGGTCGCAGCAGGCGCGATAGCAGATCGTAAAGATCCAGGTCGAGAACTTGGCGCCCGGCCGGAACGACGCCAGAGCGCGGTATGCCTTGAAGAATGCCTCCTGGGCGGCGTCCTCGGCTTCGGTCCGGTCGCGCAGGGTGCGCAGCGCCAGGTTGTAGACGGCACGTTCGTAACGGGTGACGAGCTCGCCGAAGGCTTCCCCGTGCCCCGCCTGGGCGGCCGCGATCAGCGCCTGGTCCTCGACGACCGGCGCCGTTACGGGCGGTTCCACCGCGAGGGCAAGCCCCATCGTGCCCTCATGTACGGGCCGGCGGCCGGGTGGTTTCGCCGGCGGCGGACCCGGCCGGCGTCCAGCAGACGAAACACGGTCGGGACCGGATCGTACATGGACCATGATTTCCCGCTCGACCCTCATCGGCGCCTTGGTTGTGGTCGAGCTTGCCATCATCGGAATGGCCGGCTCGGCGCTGGTCGGCGGCCCGATGAGCGGTGCCATGAGCGGCCCCTTCGCGCTGAGCTGGCCGTCGTTCGGCCGCCAGGCGGCCGTATCGACGACGCCGTTCAGCCGCACATTCGTCGCCGGGCTCGCGCCGCACGTCGTCATCGACGTGCACGACATCGACGTGGTGGTCGAGACGTCCAGCGTTCCGGCGGTTCGCGCCGTGGAGACGGTGACGAAGACCGGCTACGTCAGCGGGACCGTTCCCGAGCTGACGGCGCAGCAGACGCTCGACGGCGTGCGCTTCCACACGACGGCGTCGTCGGAAACCGTGACGTTCGGCCAGTTCGACCGCACGCTGCGCGTCACCGTACCGGTTGCCGCGCTGGTAGAGATCAGCAGCGCTGGTCGCGTCGACGCTAGCGGGCTTCGCGCCAAGCTGGTCGCGCACAGTCCCGGCGGCCCGATCTACGTGAGCGATCACCGCGGCGATCTCGACCTGAGCTCGACGGACGGACGAATCGTGCTGACCAACGTTCAGGGTACCGACATTGCGGCGAGCACGCGCGACGGGCGGCTGCTGTTCCGCCGCGTCGCCGCCGACCGCCTGGACGCGAGCAGTATCGACAACTATATCGAAGCCGTCGACCTCTATGCCGTCGACGGCGCGCTGACCACCCGCAGCGGTCACGTCAACGTCTCGTTCACCGGCGACAGCGATTCAACGGTGGACGCGCGGACCGACGACGGCCACGTCCACGTCCATGGACTCGCCACCACCGACGACAGCCGCAGCAGCAGCGTCGTTCACCTCGGATCGGGGCGCGGACACTTCGAGGTGTCAACGGCCGACGGTTCGATCAACATCACTCGCGGAGCCAACACTCATGCATGACGACCCCGCCGTCCCGATCGTCGCGATCTTCTTCATCTTCGGTTTACCGGTGGCCGCGTTCATCATTACGCGGATCCTCCGTCACAACGAACGGATCGAGATGATTCGCCGCGGTATGGTCCCGCCGCCGGAGTTCAGCGACAAGCGCGCGTACCGCGCCTGGCGCCGCGCCGGCTCGCCGTGGCCTCCGCCGGGCGCACCGCAGCAGGCGCCGTGGGTACAGCCGGTGCCGGCGGCTCCGCGCTGGAGCGGTGCTGACGACGATCCGCAGCGCAGCCTGTTCAAGGGGATTCGCGTCGCGCTGATCGGGTTTGCGATCACGATGGGACTCGGCTATGCGTTCGGCTACCACGGCAACCCGGTGCTCCTGGGCGGCTTGATCCCGATGTTCGTCGGGGTCGCGCAGATCATCATCGCCCTGCTGTCGGGCGCTCAGTTGCTGGGTATGCAGCCGCGGGTCACGTTCATCGCCCCGCCGCCGCCGGGACCCGGCATGCCGCCGCCGCAACCCCCGCCGCCCGGCGGGTACGGAAACGCGCCGCCGCCGTGGGCGCAGCAGCCCGGGCGCCCGCACTTCGAAGAGCTCTCCAAGCCGGTGCAGCCGCCCGACGTTCGGTGAATCGTCGAGTTCGGCCGGAAAAGAAAGGGACGGGTCGCCTGGGCGACCCGTCCTCTTTCGTTCCCGCCTGCTGTCGTACGCTGGCGAAGAGCTACCGGCAGGTCACGATGGCCATGGCCCATCCGGCGGAGGTTCGCGTGCGGACGAGATAGCCGTGGTCGGTGCGGTCGTAGACCTGGTAGCCCGCTCGGAGCGCGTCGGCTAGCGTCTTGAAGACCATGATTCCGGGCATCTCGTTCTCCTTTCCGTCGCCGTTGCCGGCGTCCGTATATCCGTAACGTTCGGCAACTCCGCGATGTTCTTCTAGCAGAATGAACGAAGCATTACAAGTCGTGCACACCCCTCGGCTCGTCGTCGCGCTCGACGTTCCCAGCCCCGCTCGCGCCGTCGCGCTGGTCGAAACGCTCGCCCCCCTCGGCGTGCTCTTCAAGGTCGGCTACGAGGCATTCTACGGTTACGGCGACGCGATCCGTGCAGCGCTCGACGCCAACCGGGCGGAATACGCGCTCGATTTAAAGTTTCATGACATTCCGCGGACGGTTCACGCCGCGGTGCGCAGCGTCGTGGCGCCGGGGGTGCGGCTGTTGACGGTCCATGCGCTGGGCGGCGCGCAGATGCTCGACGCCGCCGTCGAAGCGGCGCGCGAACGCGCGGCCGAGCTCGGCATCGAGCCGCCCGGTGTCTATGCGGTCACGGTCCTGACCAGCATCGGCACGGAGGACCTGGGAGAGCTCGGCTTGATCGGCGGCCCGGGTGAGAACGCGATCCGCCTGGCGGCGCTGGCGCGCGACGCGCGCTGCGCCGGCGTCGTCTGCAGCGTGCACGAGGTCGCCGATCTGCGCGCGTACTTCGGCTCGGAGTTCGGCACGTTCTGTCCGGGGATTCGTCCCGGCGGCAGCGCGTACGGCGATCAGAAGCGCGCTGCGACGCCGCGCGAGGCGCGCGAAGCCGGCGCCGATTTCGCGGTCGTCGGCCGGCCGATCGTCGACGATGCCGATCCGGTCGGCGCGGCCCGCGCGATCCTGCTGGAACTCGGGTGACGATCGCCGCCGGCGCGGCGGACTTGCTGCGCGAGCTGGAAGCGCGCGGCGCGATCCTGTCGGGACATTTTCGGCTCTCGTCGGGCCGGCATTCCAACGCGTTCGTGCAAAAGTTCCGCATCCTCGAAGATCCGGTGCTCGTCGAGCGCGTCGCCGCGGCGCTGGCGGCGCGGGCGCGCGCGCTGAGGCCGACGATCGTGGTGAGCGCCGCGGTCGGCGGCATCGTGCTCGGCTATGAGACGGCGCGCCAACTCGGCACCCATGCGATCTTCGTCGAGAAGGAGGACGGCCGGCCGACGCTGCGGCGCGGGTTCGCGCTCGGGGCCGAGGATCGGGCCTTCGTCGTCGAGGACGTCGTCACGACCGGCGGTTCGGTCCGCGAGGTGCTCGGGGTCGTGCGCGCGCACGGCGCCGTCGCCGCGGGGGTCGGCGCGATCGTGCGGCGGGCAGCGGTCGACTTCGGCGTTCCGACCACGGCGCTGCTTGATCTTCCGATCGATTCGTTCGATCCGGAGAGCTGTCCGCAGTGCGCGGCCGGCGATCCGGTCGCCGAACCGGGTTCGCGCTTTCTGAAAACGAAGTAGCGCCGGACGGTCATGGACTACACGAAGCTCGTCCGCCCGCAAGTCGCTTCGATGAAGCCCTATACGCCCGGCACGACGGTGTCGCAGGCGAAGCGCAAGTACGGGCTCGAGAGCTTCGTGAAGCTGTCGTCCAACGAGAACCCGCTCGGCGCGTCGCCCAAAGCGGCGGCGGCGCTGGCCGCGATGGGCGATCTGCAAGTGTACGTCGACGACGATCACGCCGAGCTGCGCGAACGGTTGGCGGCGCCGTACGGCCTCGGTGTCGACCACGTCCTGGTGGGCCACGGATCGAACGACGTCGTGCGAACGCTGTTCAGCGCGTTCCTCGGAGCCGGCGACGAGGTGGTGATGGCCGATCCCACTTTCTCGCTGTTCCCCAAGGACGCGACCCTGTTCGGCGCCGTGCCGGTGCGAGTGCGACTGCGCGACGGGGTTCACGATCTCGAGGCGATGCTCGGCGCCGTGACGCCGGCGACGAAGATCGTCGTCGTCGTCGATCCGAACAACCCGACCTCGACGCGCGTCGAGCCGTCCGCGTTCGACCGGTTCGCCCGCGCGCTGCGCCCCGACGTGATCCTGGTGATCGATCAGGCCTACCGTGAGTACATGCCGCCGGGCTCGCTCGAGGGCGCCGATTACGTCCGCTCCCGCCCGGCGACGTTCGTGCTGCGCACGCATTCAAAGCTCTATGGTCTCGCCTCGCTGCGCTTCGGCTACTCGCTGGGCGACCGCGAGCTGACCGGTTACGCGCAACGCGTGCGGTTGCCGTTCAACGTGTCGCGCCCGGCCGCGGTCGCGGCGCTGGCCGCGCTCGACGACCACGAGTTCGTGCGGCGCGCGCTCGCGACGAACGAGGCGGGCAAAGCGTACCTGCTGCCGGAGCTGGACCGGTTGGGGATGCACGCGTATCCGACGGCGGCGAACTTCCTCGCGGTCGCCGTCCCCGGCACCGCGACCGACGCGTACGAGACGCTGCTCGCGCGCGGGATCGTGACGCGCAACGGCGACGCGCTCGGGATGCCGGGCCGGCTGCGAATCACGATCGGAACCGAGCGCGAGAACGCGCTGCTGATCGAAGCACTGGGCGCGCTCGCGCCGGCGCACGCGTGAACCAGACGGTCGTCGTGCGGCTGGGCGTTCACGAGGACCGCAGCTTCGTGCGCGACCTCGCGCACCGCAGCGCCGAGACCAGCGTTTCCACGGTGCGCGAGGCGCGCCACGAGGACGTGCTGGAGTCGTTCGACCGGCTGGCGGAGTTCGTCTACAGCCGCCGACACGACGCGCTGATCGCCGAGGACGGCGGCATCCCGGTGGGGTTCTTGCTGCTGCTGTTCGACGTTCCCGATGAGGTGACGCTGACGCCGCAGGCGTTCGTCGCCTACACGGCGGTCGAACCGGCGTCGCGCGGGCGCGGCATCGGGCGCGCGATGCTCGAGGCGGCCGAAGAACGTGCGCGCAAGATGGGGCTGGGCTACCTGTCGCTGATGGTGACCGACGACAACGCGCCCGCGCGCGCGCTCTACGACCGGGCCGGTTTCGTCACCGAGCGCCGGATGCTGACCAAGGTGCTATGACCTCGCTCGCGCTGCGGCGGATCCTCATCGGCGTCACGATCGCGGTGATCGTCATCGGCGCGCTGCTGCTCGCGGCCCGGATCCCGCGCACCGTTTCGATCTTCCTCATCGCGGCGTTCGTCGCATTCGGCGCGCACCCACTGGTCAAAACGCTCGAGCTGCGGATGCCCCGGCCCGCGGCGATCGGTGCAGTGTATGCCGGCCTGCTCAGCGCGCTGATCGTGCTGGCGTTGGTGATCGTCCCGGTCGCCTACGGCCAAGTGCTGCTGCTGGTCGGCCACGCGCCCGAGTACGTGGTCGCATCGCAGAGCGCCGTCGCGCACGCCGAGAGCACGCTGCGCGACCTGCTGGGCAACCGCGTGCCGCTGCCGTCGTACGACGACGTGCGGGTCGAGGTCGGCAACCGCGTCTCGGGATTCCTGACGGCGGCCGTCGCCAGCGTCGGAGCGATCGTCGTCGGCGCCGTCACCGCGCTGATCGTCGGGACGTCTGCGCTGATCCTGTCGGTGTTCTTCCTGCTGCACGGCGGCGAAGTGCGGGACAGCATCTTGGCCTTCACCCCGCCGAGCCGCCGGGCCGGCGTGAGCGCGCTGATCGAAGAGATCGTGCGCGTCTTCGGCCACTTCGTCGCCGGTCAAGCGCTGCTGTGCGCGATCGTCGGCGCGGCCGTCTGGGTGCTGCTGTTCCCGAGCCACTTCGCCTTCGCGCTGCTGGTCGCCGTGATCTGCGCGCTCGGCTACGCGATTCCGTTCGTCGGGATGATCGTCGCCCAAATCGTCGCGGCGCTGCTCGCGATCCCACAAGGCACCGGGATGGTGATCTGGGTGACGGTCGCGATCTTCGTGATCTCGCGCGTCGCCGACAACGTACTCGTGCCGCGCATCATGGCGCAGTCGGTCGGCGTCTCGCCGATCGTCGTCATGTTCGCCGTCTTCGCCGGCGGGGAGCTGTTCGGGCTGCCCGGCCTGATCCTCGGCATCCCGGCTGCCGCGCTGCTCAAGGTCGTGCTCGGCTACTTCGTGCGCCCCTACATCGTCCGCATCCAGTCCGAACAAACCGCCGCCGTAGACGTCCACGTCGAGGTCCCGAACGCGAATCCCGAAACAGCGTTCCCACGGTCCGACGGCGAGGAAGCCGTTCGGCCGTCAGAGTCGGTCGTCGTTTCGATCGCGCCTTGAGCTCGCGTGCGAGCGACGACTAGGAGGGAACGGCGCGTGCAAGGGCCGCAGCTTCACGTTCGGGAGTGAGGCCGGCCTTGAGGGATGCAGTGCCCCGTTCGCGGCGTGCCCAGTCGAGCGTGTCGGCGGCGGTTTCGATGAGCGGGCGGTGACGGAGACCCATTGCGAGCGCGCGGGAGGGATCGACATCACGCATGCCGTCGTGGCTGTTGTTCGGAGCGATCCACGCGGGCAGATCACTCCACTCTTCGACCCCCAACTCGCGCAGCATTGTAACGTCGATCGGAACCAGGCGCGACGGAACGCCACTCGCTGCGGCGCAGGCGTCGAACATCGCGCGCAGCGTGATCGCCGGCGAGCCGGCGGTGCTGGCGACGCCGCTACGGCCCGCTTCGATCGCGTCGACGATGAACGCGGCGAGGTCGCGGACGTCGATCACCGGCGGGTGCATATCGAGGTCGTCGGGGACGAGCACGTCACCGCCACGCGCGAAGCGCAGCGGCCAGTAGGTGAAGCGATCGGTCGGATCCCATGGGCCGACGATCAATCCCGGCCGAAGGATCAGCGTTCGATCGTCGCCGAAAACAGCGCTCACCTCGCGCTCGCACAGCAGCTTCAACGGCCCGTACGTCTCGGGGACCATCACGTCGCGCGATGCGTCCTGCGGCAGATCAGGGGTCGGGCTCGACTCGTCGATCGGTGCCTGTGACACGTCGTAAACCGAGATGCTCGAGATGAACACGTAGCGGCCGACAAGGTCGTGCAATGCGGTCGCGCTCGTGGCGGCCACCGCCGGCACGTACGCGGAGGTGTCGACGACCGCCTCCCAGGTCGCCCCGGCCGGCAAACGGTCGAGGTCGGTCGCGCGATCGCCGAGCACGCGCTCAACACCGGGGAAGAGGCCGCGGCCATGCTCGCCGCGGTGGAACAACGTGACGTCGTGTCCGCGCGCGAGGAGCGCCTCGACGACGTGCCGACCCAAGAAGACCGTGCCGCCGAGAACGAGGACGCGCAAGGCTACATCGCGTCGGGCGCGCTGACGCCGCACAGCCCGAGCGTCGTCGCAAGCACCGTCTTGGTCGCGATCGCCAGTCCCAGCCGCGCGGTCGTCGTGACGGGATCGTCGGTCAGTACGCGGCAGGCGTCGTAGAACTGGTGGAACTCGCTCGCTACGTCGCGCGCGTACTTCGTCAGCCGGTGCGGGGCGCGGGCGCGCGCGACGCCGGCGACGGTCGGTCCGAACTCGGCGAGCTGACGCGCCAGCGCGAGCTCGGCGGAGTGGGTCAGCGCCGCAAGGTGCTCGCCGCGCTGCGCTGCCGCGAGCTGATCGGCGTGCGACTCGCCCGCCCGCCGCAGCACCGACGCGATTCGCGCGTGACCGTATTGCACGTAATAGACGGGGTTTTCGTTGGACTGCTTCTTGGCCAGCTCGAGGTCGAACGTGAGCGGTTGATCTGTCGACAGCATCACGAAGAAGAAGCGCGCCGCATCGACGCCGACCTCGTCGATCACCTCGTCGAGCGTCACCAGCTGACCGGCGCGCTTGGACATCGCGAGGATCTCGTCCCCGCGCTTGAGGGTGATCTGCTGCACGATGACGATTTCGAACGCGCCGGGCCGGCCGTAGGCGTTCGCCAGCGTGTCGAGCCGCTTGACGTACCCGTGATGGTCGGGGCCGAGGAAGTCGATCACATGGTCGGCGCGCTGCAGCTTCTCGTAATGGTAGGCGACGTCGTTGGCGAAGTACGTCGGCCGTCCGTCGCTGCGCACGACGACGCGGTCCTCGTCGTCGCCGGCGGCGGTCGTCCGCAGCCAGGTCGCGCCGTCCTTTTCGTAAAGCAAGCCCAACTCGCGCAGGCGCGCGATCCCGCCTTCGATCGCGCCGGCGTCGTGCAGCGCCTGTTCCGACTGCCACAGATCGTACTCGACCCGGAAGCGGCGCGCCTCGGCCTGCTGCTCGGCGACGATCTCGTCGCGGGCGACGCGCGCGAGGGCGCGCACCGCCTCGTCATCGCCGGCGTCGAGCCACCGGTCGCCGTCGCGCTCGCGCAGTCGTTCGGCGATCGGGATCAGATAGTCGCCCGGATAACCGTCGTCCGGAAACGGATACTCCGGGTCGAAGAGCTGTCGATAACGCGCATACAGCGAGCGACCCAATGCGTCGAGCTGCGAGCCGGCATCGTTGATGATCCACTCGGTGAACACCTCGTAGCCGGCGTGGCGCATCGTGCGCGCCAGCGTGTCGCCGATCGACAGCGTACGTCCCTGCACGACGACCAGCGGCCCGGTGGGGTTCGCGCTGCCGAACTCGAGCGAGACGCGTTCGTTCACCGGCGCGCCGCGGCCGTATGCATCACCATCGCGCAGGACGTCGCCGACGACACGCTGCCAGAAGGCCGGCTGCAGGGTGAGGTTGATGAAGCCGGCGACCGCCTCGGCCCTGCTGACCGTCGCGCGGACGCCGTCGTCGTCCAGCGCGCGGGCGATGATGTCGTTGCCGATCTCCTGCGGCTTCTTGCGTGCCGTGCGCGCCAAGCCGAAGGCCACGTTGGTCGCGACGTCGCCGAACTCGGCCCGCCGCGCGGGCTCGAACTGCACCACCGGGTCGACCTCGGGCCACAGGGCGCGCGCGGCCGCCGCGAACCGGGCAGCGAGCTCGTCGAGCGACAGCAGCGCGGATTCCTCAGTGGTGGTAGGGTTCATCGCGCGCGATCTTCGACGCGCGGTACAATTGCTCCACCGCGAGCAGGCGCGCCCATTCGTGGAGGAAGGTCAGCCGGGAAAGCGACCACTGCAGGTCGGCGCGCGCGAGCAGCTGCTCGGAGGCACCGTACGTCCCCGCGACGACGACCGTCAGCCGGGCGATCCCCTCGTGCGGTAACCGCTCGATTCGGCGCGCCAGCTCCTCGCTCGACAGCATCTCGCCCGTCCGCTCCAGCAACCACACGTGATCGCCAGGCTCGATCAGCCGTAGAAGCGCGTCGCTTTCGCTGCGCACCGCGCGTTCAGCGTCGGTTCCGTCCGCGGCCCGCACCTCGACCTCTTCGAACCGATGGTACGGCCGCAAGCGCGCGCGAAAACCGGCCAGCGCCTCGGCGATGTACCGCTCGCGCACCTTTCCAACCGCGATCAACCGAACGTGCATGCTGCTTGCATTCGCGACCATCGCCACGGTGCTTCGTCACGGCCGTGACAACGCGTAACCGTCGGGGCCGTAAATGATGCGGCCCGCGAGCTCGAGCTCGCTGAGCAGCGCGAGAAGCGTTGCGGGCTCGATGTCGATCGTGTCGGCGAGCGAGCTCGCGTCGCATGGGCGATCGGCAAGCGCGCGCAGGACCAAAGGCACGTCGGGCGCGTCGTCGTCACGCTCCGCGAGCGCCATGGGAACGTGAGCCGGCACCGGTCCGGCTCGGCGCGTATGCCCGCCGGGCAGCGCGCAGAGTACGTCGTCGGCATCGCGAACCAGCGTCGCGCCGTCGCGGATGAGCGCGTTGCAGCCGGCCGCTTTCGGGCGGTCGACGTCGCCGGGAAAGGCCAGCACCGGTATTCCGCGTTCCCCGGCGTGGCCGGCGGTGTTGAGCGCGCCGCTGCGCGCCGCGGCTTCGATGACCACGACCGCGTCGGCGAGTGCGGCGATGACCGCGTTGCGGGCCAGGAACTGCCACGGCTCGGGGTGATTCTCGGGCTCGTACGGGGACACGACCGCGCCGCCGCCGGCGACCATCCGGGTGCCGAGCTCGCGATTGCGGGGCGGGAAGAAGTGGCCGTGTCCGCCGCCCAGCACCCCGATCGTGGGCGCTCCGGCAGCCAGAGCGCCCTCGTGGGCCGCGCCGTCGATCCCGAGCGCGAGCCCCGAGATCACGCACACCCCGCGGCGGGCCAACGCCTCACCGAGCCGGCGGGCCCGCCGGAAGCCCGCGTCCGACGGGACGCGCGTCCCGACCAGCGCCACGCACGGCGCGCGCAGACCGTCGAGCTCGCCCGCGACCCACAGGCCCGGCAGCAGGACATCCCGGAGGCGCTCGCCGCAGAGGTCGTCGAGCTCCGGTCTGGGCACCCAACGACGTAGCGAGCGATCGGAAAGCTGGTCCAGGGACTCCACGCCCGTCATTCACGCTGGCCGGCCCGGCGGCAAGGAGCGCCCGTACCTCCAAGGATTCCCGCGGCGCCCTCCGTAACGGGCCGTGCGATCCACCGCCTCGGGAGGGCGGCCCCGTATTACAGGAGAGAGCGAGCAACCACCATGGCAGCCGAAGCCTACTGCGTGAAGTGCAAGACCAAGCGCGAGATCAAAGACGCGCAGCAGATCCAGATGAAAAACGGGCGCCCGGCCACCGAGGGCAAGTGCCCCGTGTGCGGCACCAAGATGTTCAAGATCGGGGCCGCGTCCTAGTGCGTCGCCTGACGCCGACGCTCGCGTTCGGCCTTCGCAAAGCGAAGACCGATCCGCCCGTCGTCGTCCGTCGGGCCTGAGCCCGCCGAACTCCTGGGACACCGCTCCGCGCTTTGGAGTTTGGGGCGAAGTCGGGCTATACTGGACGGGCACCACTACCTGTAGGGGTGCGCCCCCTGAGAGGACCCACCCGACCTGCTCTGCCCGCACTGTCGCAAGAACGAGACTCGCGTCGTCGATTCGCGTGACGACGACAATTCCGTCCGACGGCGGCGCGAGTGCCTCGGCTGCAAGCATCGCTTTACCACCTACGAGCGCATGGAAGCGCCGCGCCTCTTCGTGGTCAAGAAAGACGGCCGCCGCGAGCAGTACAGTCGCGACAAGGTGCTCAACGGTTTGCGCCGGGCCTGCGAAAAGCGGCCCGTTCCGGAAGCCAAGATGGAAGAGGTCGTCGCGGCGATCGAGCGCGAGCTTTTCGCTCGGGGCGAAAGCGAAGTCGCCGGAACGCTGATCGGCGAGAAGCTGATGGAGGCGCTCAAGTCGCTCGACGAGGTGGCCTACGTTCGCTTCGCCAGCGTTTACCGTGACTTCCGCGACGTCGCGAGCTTCCGCGCCGAGCTCGAAGGGCTGCTCGCGAAGTGAGGCCTGAGATCGCGATCGTGCGGTTGCCCGAAGGCGAGGGGCTGCCGCTGCCGGCGTATATGTCGGAGGGCGCCGCCGGCGCCGACGTCGTCGCCGCCGTCGAGAGCGATCTGATACTCGCGCCTGGCGAGCGCGCCGTGGTACCGACGGGTTTCGCGCTCGAGGTGCAGCCCGGCTACGAGGTGCAGATTCGCCCGCGCAGCGGGCTGGCGGCCAAGCACGGCGTGACCTGCCTCAACAGTCCCGGCACGATCGACAGCGACTACCGCGGGCCGGTCGGCGTCGTGTTGGTGAACTTGGGCCGCGAGCCGTTCGTGGTGCGGCGCGGCGAGCGCATCGCGCAGCTCGTCGTCGCTCCGGCCGTGCGGGCGGCGTTCCGCGAGGTCGAGGCGCTGGCTGTCACGTCGCGCGGCGAAGGCGGCTTCGGCAGCACCGGCGCGTAAGATCACCGCGTGCGCGTCTATGTGGTCGGCGCCGGAGCCGTCGGGACGTACCTCGGTGAGCTCTTGCGAGGCGTCGGCAGCGAGGTGGTGTACGCGCCGCGCGAGCTCGCGGCGGTGGACCCGGTCGAGGCCGAGCTCGCGCTGGTCACGGTCAAGGCGTATGACACCCCCGGCGCGATCGAGACGCTGCGCCGTGCTCTGCGCGATGCAAGCGCGACGACGATCGTGACGCCGCAGAACGGCGTCGGCAACGAAGAGCTCTTGGCAGCCGCATTCGGCGCCGAGAACGTCGTCGCCGCGGCGCTGACCGTACCGGTCGAGCGCGACGCCGCCGGCCGGGGCGTCGCCGCCAAGGGCGGCGGGATCGCATTCGCGCCGGTCGGCGAGTCGAACGCGCACAACTGGCTGCTCGCGGCGTTCGGCGCAACGCCCTTGCCGACGTCCGCGGTGACGGACTACCGCGCGCTCAAGTGGTCGAAGCTCGCGCTGAACGTCGTCGCCAACGCGTCGTGCGCGATCCTCGACGTGCTCCCCGTACAGCTCGTCCATTGGGACGAGATCTTCCGGCTCGAGATCCACGCGATCCGCGAAGTCCGCGCGACGATGAAGGCGATGGGCATCGCGCCGATCGACCTGCCGCGCTATCCGGTGCGCGCGCTGCAGCGCGTCGCGACCCTGCCGAGTCCGGTCTCGCGCCCGCTGCTCGCGTCGCGCATCGCCGGGGCGCGCGGCGAGAAGCCGCCTTCGCTGCTGCTCGACCTGCGCAGCGCCAAGCATCGCACCGAGGTGGAGCATCTCAACGGCGCGGTCGCGCGCGCGGCGCGGGAGGCCGGCGTGCCGGCACCCGTGAACACCGCGTACGCGCGCATCGTGAGCGACATCGCGCACATGCCGCAGTTATGGGCGAAGTATCGCGAGCGGCCGGCCGCGCTGCTCGCCGAGGTGGGTCCGAACGCATGAGAAATCCGAACGTTCCCGAGTCGCTCGACAGCTGGTCGATCCTGCACCGCATGTTCCGGCTCGAGCGGCGCGCGTACGACGCGCTCGACGCGGCACGCAAGGCATCGGTCGAGCGCGAAGCGCTCGTGCTGTTCGCCGAGCTGGCGGGCGACGGCGAGACCGATCTCGGCCTCGTGCAGCTGCTCGGTCACAAGGGCGACCTGATGCTCACGCACTACGCGCGCTCGTTCGACGAGCTGGGCGAAGCGCAGGCGCGGGTCGACAAGCTGGCGCTGTGCGACTACCTCCAGCCGCGCGGCTCGTACGTCTCGGTGCTCGAGCTCGGCCTGTACGAGCACACGGCCAAGATACACGCCGAGCTGCGCGACCGCGGCCTCAAGCCGCATTCCGAGCAGTGGAACGCAACGTTCGATGCGATGCTGGCCGAAGCGGCCGCCGAGCCACGCAACGCCGCCCGGCTCTGGGCGCGCATCCCGCGCCGGCGCTACGCGTGCTTCTACCCGATGAACAAGAAGCGCGACGGGAACGACAACTGGTACTCGACGCCGTACGCTGAGCGCGCGAGCATGATGCTCGAGCACGGCAAGATCGGCCGTTCTTTCCACGGCCACGTCACCCAAGTGATCTCGGGTTCGATCGGATTCGACGACTGGGAGTGGGGGGTCGACCTGTACGCCGACGATCCGCTCGTCTTCAAGAAGCTCGTCTATGCGATGCGGTTCGACGCGGCGTCGGCGCGCTTCGCCGCGTTCGGCGAGTTCTGGACCGGGATGCAGTTTTCGGTCGAGCAGCTCGGCGTGTTCCTGGCCGGCGAAGCGTCGCCCGCGCTTCTCGCTGAGGCCCTGACGCGCTGATGGCGTTCCGCGGCATCGATCACGTCGACCTGCGCATCCCGGTGCTGGGCGTCGTCGAGTCGTTCTACGACGCGCTCTTCGCGCGGCTCGGCCTGACCCGCAAGACCCACGCGCTCGTCGAGTTCGGCGGCGCGTCGTGGAACCAAGTAACGGCCGAGAACTACAACGCCGTCGAGTACCACGAAGAGGGCGTGCAAGGGCGGCCCGCGCTGTTCTTCGGGGTCATCGAAGAGGTCGGCGCGCAACCATCGCGCGGCCGCATCGCGTTCGCGGTGGAAAAAGAGACGCTCGACGACTGGGAGCGCGCGCTGCCCGCGCTGGGCGCGCGCGAGATCGAGCGCAGCGAAGACGATGAAGGCTATCCGGCCGTGTTCTTCACCGACCCGCTCGGCACGCGCCTGGAGGTATGCGCGCGCCGCAACGCCTCGTGACCAAGCGCGACGCGTTGCTCGCCGCGTGCTCGATGGCACCGCCGGCGGCATCGGGCGCATGCCTGTGGTGCGCCTCGACGTTGCCGCCGCGCCGGCGCTCGTGGTGCAGCGACGGCTGCGGCGACGCATTCTGGGCGAATCATTGGTGGTCGGTCGCGCGGACGGCGGTGAAGCGGCGCGACCGCTACCGCTGCCGAAGGTGCGGCTCGCGCGGGCCGAAACGCCCGTTGCAATCGAAGCACGCGACCCATCGCGCGTACCTGGCTGCCATGCGCGCCTGGCGCGCGGCGAAGAAGGTCGCGCGGCTCGAGGTCAACCACATCGAGCCGTGCGCCGGGCAGCACGCGCAGTTGTCCTGCGCTCATCACCTCGACAACCTCGAGACACTGTGCCTCCCGTGCCATAAGGAACACACCAGCGAATTGCGGTCGCGTGTCTCGGCATAGGGCTGTGCTTCGGCGCTTCGCGCTCGGGCTCGCGGTCGTCGTCGCAACCAGCTCGCAGTCGCCCGCCCCTCGCCCCGCCCCTAGCGGGTTCGTCTCGCACCCGTTCACGCCGGCATCCGCCGGATCGCTGCCGCGACGTGCGGCGGCCCGCGCCCAGACCGCGAACGTCGTCCTCGACGCGCAGGACGATGCATTTCTCGTGATCGTCGAGAGCTTCGGCAAGAAGTTCAGCGTCGATCCGGCCAAGCTGCGCTTCACGATCCGGCGCGAGAACGCGAAGGAAGCGGGCGCCGCGCTCACCGCGGAGGTGGGCGATCCGGTGCTCGACCGCACCGTCGATCAAGGGACAGACGGCGCGGTGCGCTGGTATCATCTGACGGTCGCGTTCCCGTCGCATCCCGCCGCGCCGGGGATGTACGACGTGGCGCTGGTCACGTCGCCGGGGTTCGTTCGCGCCGACGACGGCTCGTCGGTCGGCGTCGAGGGGGCTCCGCACGCCAACGTGTACTGGCCCGACGAGAGCGGCGACGACGCCGGCTTGCGCGCGGCGCGCGCCGCGATCGAAGGCCGCACGGTGTACGGCTACGGCGGCGTCGTGCTGAGCTGCGGCGACGCGTCGTTCAAATCGTACCTCGCCAACGTCGGCGTCGCCGTGAAAGACGTCGAACGACGCCACGGCAAAATCCAGCGGCTGTGGACCGGTGCGATGACGAGCTGGGGCAACGACGCGGCGTACTCGTTCTTCGCCGTCGATCCGCTCGCAGTGCGGGCGAGCTATCCGTCTGCGCCGACCTTCGGCACGGGCGGCTCGTCGCAGCCCGCCGGCGACGCGCCGTGCCCGGGGTTTCTCCTGGCCGATCCCTGGCATCTCGAGGTAACCTTGACGCCGGCGAAACCAACGCCGCTGCCGGCGGGCTACGACCAGTTCAAGATCGCGGTCGGGATGACGCGCGCCGACGTCGCCCGGCGCCGCGGTTACCCGCAAGGCTATTTCACCGCCGCCGCGCTCAACGCCATGGCGGTGTGGACGTACTACGACGGCCCGGGCGACGCGTACACCGTGACGTTTCGCGAAGGCCGCGTCGCCGCGTACACGGTCCCGCCCGGTCTGCCTTGACCGAAGGAGCCCGCGATCCTAGCCCGCCTCGGGGCTCGGTTCCGGCTCTCGGCCCGCGTACGTGACAACGTCACGGCCGAGACGATCGCGTTCCACCAAGTATAGTCAACCGTCAACTCGGTCTGCCTCCGCTGCGTGGCCTGTTCAGTGAGCATCCGGCGGCATCCCGGTGAAGCCGACGCGCGTGGGAAAGGGGATTCCATGAGCACGACGGCCCAACGCGCGGTGTCGATCGAGACGCGGAATCCTGCTACCGGTGAGACCATCCGCAGCTACGAGCCGCACGGCGAGGCGGAGGTCGACGCGAAGCTCGACGCGGCCGTTGCCGCGGCCGCGCGCTGGCGCGGCACGGCGTTCGACGAACGCGCCGAGCGGCTGCGCGCAGCGGCGCGCTACCTGCGCGAGCACCAGGCCGCGCTGGCCGAGCTGGCGACGCGTGAGATGGGCAAGCCGATCGTCGAGTCGGAGGCCGAGGTCGACAAGTGCGCGGTCACCTGCGAGTGGTTCGCCGACAACGGCGCGCGGCTGTTGGCCGACGAGGAGATCGCGTCGAACGCGGCGCGCAGCTACGTGGCGTTCCGACCGCTGGGCGTGCTGCTCGCGATCATGCCGTGGAACTTTCCGTACTGGCAGGTGTTCCGCGCCGCGGTGCCCGCCCTCACGGCCGGCAACGTGCTCGTGCTCAAGCACGCCGCGAACGTGAGCGGCGTCTCGCTCGAATGCGAGAAGATCTTCCGCGAGAGCGGGATGCCGGCCGGCGTTTTCACCACCCTGCTCGTCGGCAGCAAAGAGATGGAGCCGATCGTGGCCGACGAGCGCGTCGCGGCGGTGACGCTGACCGGCAGCGAGGCGGCCGGATCGTCGGTCGGCGCGATCGCCGGCCAGGCGATCAAGAAGACCGTGCTCGAGCTCGGCGGCTCGGACTACTTCATCGTGCTGGCCGATGCGGACCTCGATCGCGCGGTCGAGATCGGCGTCAAGGCGCGCTTTCAGAACACCGGCCAGAGTTGCATCGCGGCGAAGCGCTTCATCGTCGAGGACGCGATCTACGACCGCTACGTCACCGCGTTCGTCGAGAAGACGCGCGCGCTCGAGGTCGGCGACCCGATGCAGCGCGAAACGCGGATCGGCCCGCTCGCCCGCACCGACCTGCGCGACGCGTTGGTCGGGCAGGTTCGCGCGACCGTCGCCGCGGGTGCGAAGCTGCTGCTCGGCGGCAAACCCATCGACGGCCCCGGCGCGTTCTTCGCGCCGACCGTCGTCGGCGACGTGACGCCGTCGATGCGCATGGCAACCGAAGAGACCTTCGGTCCCGCGGCGGCGATGATGCGCGCGCGCGACGCCGCGCACGCGGTCGAGCTGGCCAACGGCTCGCGTTACGGCCTCGGCGGCAACCTCTGGACGCGCGATCTCGCGCAGGCCGAGAAGCTCGCCGCGCAACTGCAGTCCGGCAACTGCTTCGTCAACGGGATGACCGCGTCCGATCCGCGCCTGCCGTTCGGCGGGGTCAAGAAGAGCGGGATCGGCCGCGAGCTCTCTGAGTTTGGGATCCGCGAGTTCGTCAACGTGCAGACCGTCTGGATCGGCCCGGACACCGGGGCGAGCGCCGGCCGCCCGGCGGAGTAAGCCCAGGGAGTTCCGCCAAGCGCCGCTAAGGGGCCACGACTGCTCGGCAGCCCGAAAGCGCGCGACGATGAGCCAGACGATTCGCAAACTCTCCGTGGTCGACTCGGCGTTTCTGTTCGCGGAAACGGCGGAGTGCCCGATGCACGTCGGCAGCTTGACCATCGTGACGCTGCCCGACGGCTACGACGGCGATTTCTACGAGGACTTCAAGGGGCGGATCGCATCGCGGCTGCACCTCGCGCCCAGCCTGCGCTGGAAGCTTGCTCAGACGCCGTTCGACATCGACCGCCCGAGCTGGATCGAGGACGGCCAGTTCGACCTCAACCGCCACGTCCTGCGCGGCGCGCTGCCCGAGCCGCACGACGCTCCGACCGCCGAACGCCTCGCCGGCTGGCTGCACGCCAAGACGCTCAACCGCGCGCGGCCGTTGTGGGAGCTGTACGTCTTCGACGGGATGCCGGACAACCAAGCTGCGATCTACTCGAAGATGCATCACGCGCTCATCGACGGCGGCGCCGGCGCGGCGCTGACCGAGATCTTGTACGAAACGTCTGCGACCCCGGCGCCTGCCCCGCCGCCGGAGCCGGTCCCCGCGCCCACCGCCGCGACAGGACGCGACGAGCGCGACGTCGCGTCGTCGATGTTCGCGGCCTACGCCGACCTGTGGCGGGCGCCGTACGAACCGGGCAAGCTCGGCAAGTTGGAGCTGCCGCGCAGCGGCGGCACCGATCTCGGATCGGTGCTCCTCGACGCGGCGATTCATCAGATCGAGTGGCCGCTGCGGGTGAGCGCGAACCTGGGCGAGATCGCGACCGCGTACTCGGCCGCACTTTCGAACGCGTTCAAGCCCGAGTCGCTCAAGGCGCTCGATCTTCTCTCCGCGCCGGCGACGCCGCTCAACGCCGCGATCTCGTCGGAGCGCAGCTTCACCGGCGTCACGGTCTCGATGGCGCGAGTGAAGGCAATTGCGGCCAACGCCGGCGGCAAGGTGAACGACGTCGTACTGGCGCTGTCGAGCGGGATGCTGCGGCGGTATCTCGCCGATGCCGGCGCGCTGCCGAAGAAGTCGCTGACCGCGTTCGTGCCGATCTCGGCGCGCGAGAAGGGCGATGCCGAGCTCAAGAACCAGGTGTTCGGGATGGTCGTCCCGCTGGCGACCGACCTCGCCGATCCCAAAGCGCGACTCGAAGCGATCGTCGCGGGCGCCGCGAAGTCCAAAGAGCTGGCGAACCCGTTTCGTTCGCTCGTCCCGCACTTCGCCGACATCCCGACCTTCGGAACGCCGATGCTGCTCCAGCTGCTGGCCGTCTTTTACGGCCGCTCCGGGCTGGCCAACAGCGTACCGCCGCCGATGAACGTCGTCGTCTCGAACATCGTTTTCTCCCGCCTGCCCATCTACATCGCGGGCGCGAAGATCGAGCACGTCTTTCCCATGTCGATCCCGGTCCACGGTCAGGCGCTGAACGTTACCGTGCACGGCTACGTCGACGGGCTCGATTTCGGGTTGATGGCGGCGGCGAACGTGGTACCCGACGTCGAGCCGCTGGCTGCGATGCTGTGCGAGGAGCTCAACGAGCTCGAAGCCGCGTACGGCACCGCCGCCTAAGCGCTGCGCGAGGATGATCGCTCCGGAGAAGCTCGAGCCGATCCCCGGCCCGCCCAAGAAGCCGGTGCTCGGCAACATGCTCGACGTCAGCGCGGTGACGCCGGTCCAGGATCTCCTTGCGCTGTCACGCGAGCTCGGACCGATCTTCCGGCTCGACATGATGGGCAAGCCGATCACCGTGGTCTCCGGCTTCGCGCTCGCCGACGAGCTGTTCGACGAATCGCGTTTCGACAAGTCGGTGCGCGGCGCATTGCACCGCGTGCGCACGATCTCGGGCGACGGGCTGTTCACGGCCTACACGACCGAGCCCAACTGGTCGCGCGCGCACAACATCCTGTTGCCCAACTTCGGCGACCGCGCGATGCAGGGCTACCATCCGATGATGCTCGACGTCGCCGAGCAAATGATGCTCAAGTGGGAGCGGCTCAACGCCGACGACGAGATCGACGTCGTCCACGACATGACGGCGCTGACGCTCGACACGATCGGGATTTGCGGTTTCGGCTACCGCTTCAACTCGTTCTACCGCGAGGACAACCACCCGTTCGTCGACGCGATGGTCGACGCGCTCGAGATCGCGATGAGCCAGCGCGGCCTGCCGTTCGAAGAGATCTTCACCCGGCCGCGCCAAGCGCGGCTGGCCGCCGACGCTCAGTACCTCAACGGCGTGGTCGACCGCATCGTGCGCGAACGCAAGGAGCAGCGCGCCGCGGCGCCGGCCGACGCGCCCAAGGTCGACCTGCTCGACTACATGCTCGCCGGCGTCGACCGCAAGTCGGGCGAGCGGCTCGACGACACGAACATCCGGTATCAGATCATCACGTTCTTGATCGCCGGTCACGAGACCACCAGCGGTCTGCTCTCGTTCGCGACATATTTTCTGTTGGCCAATCCCGACGTCGCGGCGCGCGCGGCCGAAGAGGTCGACCGCGTGCTGGGCACCGACCTGACGGTGAAGCCGACGATGCGCCAAGTCAACGCGCTGACCTACGTGCAGCAGGTGCTCAAGGAAGCGCTTCGGCTGTGGCCGACCGCACCGGCCTTCGCGCTGCTGCCCTACAAGGACGAGGTGCTCGGCGGCAAGTACGCGGTCAAAGCGCGCTCGCAGATCGTCGTGCTGCTTCCGGCGCTCCACCGCGACCGCAGCGTCTGGGGCGAACGCGCCGAGATCTTCGACCCCGACAACTTCGCGCCGGAGCGCGAGCGCGCGCGCCCGACCAACGCCTACAAGCCGTTCGGCAACGGGCAGCGCGCCTGCATCGGGCGCCAGTTCGCGATGCAGGAGGCGACGCTGGTCATCGGGATGATGCTGCAGCGCTTCCGGCTGATCGACCATCAGCGCTACAGGCTGCGCATCAAGGAGACGCTGACGATCAAGCCCGAGGGGCTCGAGATCAAGGTGCGCCCGCGCGTTCACCAGCATATCGCGCCGCCGGCCGAGACGTCACGGCGCAACGGCGCCGCGCCGGTGGCGGCTGCGCCGGCGCAGACGGCCGTGCACGGGATGCCGCTGCTGGTGCTGTTCGGCTCGAACCTCGGTACGTCGGAAGACGCGGCGCGGCGGGTCGGTGACCTGGCAACGGCGCAGGGCTTCGCGGTCCGGGTCGCGTGGCTCGACGACTTCGCCGGGAAGCTGCCCGCCGAAGGCGGCGTTCTCATCGTCTGCGCTTCGTACAACGGTGCGCCGCCCGATAACGCGGCGGCGTTCTATCAGTGGCTCGCCGACGGCATGGCGCCCGACGCGCTGGCCGGGGTGCGCTATGCGGTGTTCGGTTGCGGCAACCGCAACTGGGCCTCGACCTATCAGGCCGTACCGCGCTTCATCGACGAACGGATGGCGCAGTTCGGCGCGCAGCGGCTGTTCGAACGCGGTGAGGGCGACGCGCAAGAGGACCTCGACGGGCAGTTCCGGGCTTGGCGCATCGCGCTGTGGCAGTCGGTCGCCAAAGATCTCGGCGTCGCGTTCGATTCCGCCGCCGAGACCGACACGCGGCCGCGCTACGCGATCGAGGTTGTCGAAGGGCCACAGGCCAATCCGCTCGCCGCCGTTCACGGCGCGAGCGCGATGCGCATCGCCGTCAACCGCGAGCTGCAAAGCGGCGACGAACGCTCGACCCGGCACCTCGAGATTGCCCTGCCGACCGGCACGGCGTACGAGATCGGCGATCACCTGGGCGTCGTCGCGGAAAACCCGTCTGCGGTGGTCGCGCGTGCCCTGAGGCGTTTCGGCTTCGCCGACGACACGTACGTGCGGCTGCGAGCCGTTTCGCCGCTCTCGTCGACCTTGCCGGTCGACACCCCGGTCGCGCTGGGGCGGCTGCTCGCGCACCACGTCGAGCTGCAGCACACGGCGACCCGCAAGCAGATCGCCACGCTGGCCGAGCACACGCAGTGTCCGAACACGAAACCGCACCTGCTGGCGCTCACGGCCGGCGATGACGAGACGGGCGCGTATCGCACCGAGGTGAAGCGCAAGCGGCGCACGGTGCTCGACCTGCTCGAAGAGCACCCGGCCTGCGAGCTGCCGTTCGAGGCGTATCTCGACATGCTGCCGCAGATGACGCCCCGTTACTACTCGATCTCGTCGTCACCGCGCGTTGCCGCCGACCGCTGCAGCATCACGGTCGGGGTGGTGCGCGAGCCGGCCTGGTCGGGACGCGGCACGTTCGAAGGCGTGTGTTCGACGTACCTCGCGCGTCACGACGGCGGTACGACCGTCGACGCCTTCGTGAAGCGCTCGACGAGCGTATTCCACCTGCCGGACGATCCGACCGTACCGATCGTCATGATCGGGCCCGGCACGGGCCTCGCGCCGTTCCGCGGTTTCCTGCACGAGCGCGACGCGCTGCGCCGCGACGGCGTGACGCTCGGTCGTGCCTTGCTGTTCTTCGGCTGCCGCCAACCGGATCAGGACTACCTGTACCGCGAGGAGCTCGAGCAGTTCGACGCCGACGGCATCGTCGAGCTGCACCTCGCCTTCTCGCGAGTCGGTCCCGAGAAGGTCTACGTCCAACACCGAATCACCGAACAGAGCGAGGCCGTCTGGTCGATGCTCGAGTCAGGTGGCGTGGTCTACGTCTGCGGCGACGGCAGCCGCATGGAACCCGATGTCCGCGCCGCTCTGTGCGCGCTCTACCGCGAGAAGACCGGCACCGACGCCGTCGCCGCACGTGGTTGGATCGACGCGCTCACGGCAAGCAAACGCTACAACCTCGACGTCTGGGGCTCGACCTAGCGCCGGCGGGACCGCGCGACGGATTTCAAGTAGATCGAGGCGGGATCGTGACGGTGACCGAACGCGCGCAGCTCGAATCCGTCGCTTGTCGGACGAAAGATGATACGAAGGTCGGCACGCTCGTCGATTCCTGAAGAAAACTTGATGCGCCACCACCCGGCCAGGTCGTGGTCAAGTTCTGCGCCTTCGTCCGGACCGAGACCGCCTAAACGCCGCGTCACCGATCGTACAGCTTGGGCGAACTCGTCGTCTCGCGAGAAGGTACGCCGAAGGTCCGCAAGATCGGCCCTCACGTGCGCGGGCTGTGCTGCATCGGTTGCGCCGCGAGTGCCCGAACAAGTTCGCGAATTGCATCGGCCGGAGCTCCCACGGCCTAGAGCAGACCCGCCTCTTTCAACTCCCGGCTGAGCGCATCGCGCAGCGGCTTTCCGCGTAAAAGCTTGCCGCTCTCACGCTCGGCGATCATCTTCCGGTCATGCTCGTTCTCGATGAGCCGCAGCGCTTGTTCGTATCGTTCGTTTTCGGCGGTGAGCTCCCGCCAAGCGCTCGGCGACAGAAGGACGCCGACAACCTCACCGCGCCGTTGGAGCCGCAGTTTTCCGATCTGGGACAAGCGCGGTGCCCACGTATCGACCTTCCGAAGTTCGCTCACGCTCAGATCGTCGTCGAGGTCGAACTTCAACTCAGCCATAGCCTACCGATTGTACATTGCATGCCAATATACTGTCAATTCAACGGCAGTAACGCCAAATGGGACATCGAAGCGGGCCGGCGGTCTCTGCCCGCTTGCTTAGTCGCTCGGTGGGAGGCTGCGACACAAGTCGCTTGACAGAGATAGCGTGGTGCTTGGTATACTTAGCACGAAGCACAGATCCCGCCGCTGCCCGCAAGGAGCACCCCAATGAACGAGACCTACGTCGACACCATCGAGAAGTTCCAGGCCCAAGGCCTCGAGGCCATCAAGCAAGTCCAGGCCGCGCAGCTCAACGCCGTCAGCTCGTTCCGTGAGATGTTCGCGAACGTCACGAGCAAGCTGCCCAACGCCCAGACCTTCAGCAACATCCCGACCGTCGTCTCGCAGATCAGCGAGCTGAACTCGACCTTCGCGGTCAAGCTCATCGAGCAGCAGAACGACTACGTGAACCAGCTGCTCGCCGTGCTGAAGTCCACGCCGGCCGAGACCGCCGAAACCGCCTCCAAGAACTAACCCGGTGACGTTCGCGGGCGCGGGCGCAAAACGCGCGCGCCTGCTGCGGATGAAGACGATCGCTACCGCGCTGCTCGGCGTGATGGCGGTCGTCTTCGTCGTTTCGGCGCGCTTACGGCCTGAGTATCCGTTGCTGGCGTGGCTCGAGGCGTTCAGCGAAGCTGCGCTGATCGGCGGGCTGGCCGACTGGTTCGCGGTGGTCGCGCTGTTCCGCCATCCGGGCGGCGTGCCGCTCCCGCATACCGCGATCGTGCCGCAGAACAAGGATCGCATCGGGACGGAACTGGGCATCTTCGTCGAGCAAAACTTTCTCACGCCGTCGCTGCTGGCGTCGAAGCTGCGCGAGCTCGACCCGGCCGGCAGCGCGCTGCGCTGGCTGGCCGTGCCGGCCAACTGCGCGTCGCTGTTCGCCGGCGCGCGAACGGCCGTGCCGCAGCTGTTCGACGCGCTCGACGACGGCGAGATCGGGGCGGTCGTGCGGCGCATCGTGGCCGACGAGATCGAGCGGATCGATCTGTCGGAGGCCGCCGCTTCGATAGTCGCCATCGTGACCGCCGGCGGCGCGCACCAGCGCATCCTGGCGCGGCTGTTGCCGCTCGTCGCGGGTTGGCTCGACGGCCGGCGCCCCGAGATCAAGCGCCGGTTCGCGAAGCGCTCGCTGCTGACGCCGGCCTTCGTCGACGCGTACATCGTCAACAGGTTCGTCGACGGGATGATCGATCTCGTCGACGAGGTCGCGCGCGATCCCGAGCATCCGATGCGGCGCGAGTTCGACGGCTACATAGCGGCGCTTGCCGTACGCCTGCACGACGATCGGGAGCTGCGCGAGCAAGCCGAGCGGGTGAAGCTCGCGATCCTGCACGGTCCCGAGCTCGAAGGCTTGGCGGCGGCAGGCTGGAGCGCGCTCAAAGCGCGGCTCGAGCGGCCGCCGGACACCTCACCGACCGCGGTGAACCTGCGTTTCGCCGACGTCGCCGCGCGCGCGGCGCGCAACCTGCTGGCCGAGCCCGACGTCGTCGAGCGGCTCAACCTGCGGGTGTGCGCGGCTGCCGAGTCCGTGCTCTCACACTTTCAACAGCAATTCTCTTCGCTCATCACCGAGATCGTGCAGCGCTGGGACGCCGCCGAAGTCACCGAGAAGATCGAAACCGAACTCGGTCCCGACCTGCAGTTCATCCGGCTCAACGGCAGCCTCGTCGGCGGTCTGGCGGGACTCGTGCTGCACGGGGCGCTCGTAGCGACGCATGCCGCCTGATCGGGCGCCTTCGATCAGCGCGCGGAGCCGTAAGCGATGGCGAACGGACCCCCGCGCGCAAACGGCGTGAACGTGCCGTCGGGCAACGCGAGCCGGTCGGCGACCGCCCATAGCACGGCCGCATTGGCGCCCAGGCCGATGTGGCTCGCACCGATGACTTCGATGTTCTCGGCGTGCGCGTTGGTTTCGACCACCGACGAGCGCCAGGTGACGACGCCGTCGACCTTCGACCAGATCGAGGTCGCGGGCATCGGCAGGTTGCCGGCGATCGCGTCGAACTCGTGCTCGACCCGCTCGCCGTTGTCCCACGGGCCCTCGCCGCTCACGAACTCATAGACGTCGCTGATGTTGCTGGCGTTGGGGCTGCGCGAGAACGGGCTGCCGAGCGTGATGACGGAGCGCACCGCTTCAGGCATCGCGAGCGCGAGATCGCGTGCATACACGCCGCCGAGGCTCCAGCCTACCAGGCTCACTTTGGTGCCGCTGTGCTCGAAGATTTGGCGCAGCCGCTCGCGCAGCTTGGCGCGCATGCGCGTGATGCCGCCGAAGTTGCGCCCCAGCTCCCAGCCGTGGGTCTCGTAACCGAGCAGCTTCAAGTAGCCGCGCATCATCGTCGTCGACAGATCGCTCACGAGAAAGCCCGGCAGCACCAGGACCGGATGGCCGTCACCGCGCGGCGCGGCGAGCAGCAACGGCGAGGCGCTCAGCGAGAAGCCGGCCTCCCACAGCGCGCGGTATTCCGCCAGCCACAGCAGCCGCGAGGGCGCGCGAAGCCCGCGAACATCGCCGGCTCTCGAACCGGACCAAGCCCAATCGGCGGTCGTCATGAGTGAACCGTCCTCCTCCGCATGGTATTCCCCCGTGCGACGGGCTGCAAACCGCAGTATGCTCGGTGCGGGATTCGCCAAGCAGACTGCCCGGTACTTCCTACGCCGGGTCGGGCGACAGGCCGTAGGCCGCTGCTCTGACTCGGAACCGCTAGACGTCGAGACTCAGAATGACAAGGTCGTGCTTGCTGCCGCCGGCATCTCGAACGTGGTCGCGCAGCAGCGCCTCGGCACGAAAGCCCATCGTCTCGAAGACCGTCACCGCACCGACCTGGTCGGGCGTCATGTGCGCGACGAGCTTTTCGATGCCGGACGCGACTGCCAGCTCGCCGGCGGCAGTGCTCAACGCCCTGCCCAGACCTCGGCCGCGCTCGTCGGTCGCGACGACGACGCGCAGCTCGGCGACGTGCGGCGACCACGACAGCGGATCGCGCACGATCGTCGCGCAACCGACCACGCCGGCGTCGCGAAGCGCCAAGAGCGTGGTCAGCGCACCGCGCTCGAGCTCGTGCAGCCACGCCGCCAGGACCTTGGCGTGCGTGATGTCGCGCGGCAAGAACAGGAGGTCGTGCGCCGGCAGCCCGCGCGCGAACGCCGCGACCGCGGCCTCGTCACCGGCGCGCATGAACCGCAGCTCGACCGGCCCGTCGCCGAGCTCGAGCGTATGCGGATAGGCACGAACCTCGTTCGCGCTCATGTCGACCTCGCGGCGAGCCACGCATCGAGCCGCGGCCACAGTCGTTTGACGGCGTTCGGGCCGGCGACCAAGCTGACGTGACCGCCTTTGAGCACGATCTCTTCCTTGTCGGTCGAGCCGACGTGATCGATCAACGGCTTGGCGGCGTCGTACGGCACGATGTGGTCGTGCTCGGCCATGGCGTGCAGCATCGGCGCCTCGATCGCCTTCAAGTCGACCTGGCGCCCGTCGATCGCGAGCTCGTTGCGGTGCAAGCGATTCTCCCAGATCAGCTCCTTGACCGTCTCGCGAAAGTACTCGCCGGCCAGCGGCAGCGTATCGGTCGACCAGCGCTCGAAGGCCCGGTACGAGCGCACGAAACGCTCGTCCCACATGTTCTCCCACAGCGTGAACTGACCGGCGATGCGCGTCGCCGGACGCAGCATCTCGAAGCCGGTGAAGATCAGCTCGGACGGCACGTTGCCGGTCGCGTCGACGAGCTTGTCGACGTCGAAGTAGCGCCGGTCGGCCCACTTCGCGAACAGCTCCATCTTGGAGAAGTCGATCGGCGTCGTGAAGCAGACGAGGTTGGTGACGTCGCGGGGGTGCAGCGCCGCGTACATCACCGTCAGGACGCCGCCCATGCAGTACCCGATGATCGTGACGTCGTTCTCGCCGCTGTCGTCGCGCACGCGCTGCGCGCAGTCGGGGATGAAGCGGAGCACGTAATCGGCGAACGTCAGCCCGCTGTCGGCGGAGGCCGGCGCGCTCCAGTCGATCAGATAGACGTCGTAGCCTTGGCGCAGCAGGTATTCGACGAAGCTCTGTCCGGGTGCGAGGTCGAGGATGTAGCCGCGGTTGCTGGTCGCCATCACGATGAGGATCGGCACGCGGTAGATCTCGGCGACCTGTGAATGGTAGTGATAGAGGTGCAGCGTACCCTGCTCGTAGATGACGTCCTTGGGCGTATGGCCCACCACCGGTGCGGGCGAAGCGAAATACTCGAGACCCTTGAGGCTGCGCGCGATCGTGCGCTCGACCTCGCTCGCGATCCGGTCGGCGGTCGGGTTCACGCCTTGGGCTCGGCGCTCGGGGGCTTCTTGGTGCGCGGCGGGCGCAGGCGGGGCGGTTCTTGCGCGGACGGGGCTGCCGGCGCTTCGCCGGGACGCTGCGCCGCGACGCGCTCGAGCAACGCCGCGATGCGGTCGAGCCGCGACTCGACGCCGCCCAGCCGCTCGGCGATGGCGAGCACCTCGGCGCGGCTGGGCAGGTTCGCGTTGGCGAGATAGCTGGCCATGAGCTGGCGCATCGTCTCTTGCAGCTTGAGCGTCGCACCCATCGCGCCGTTCATCGAGCTGCTGTACTCGTCCGAGCCCATCGTGCGGTTGGCCATCGCGTTGACGTTCTGCTCCCACTGCGAGAGCAGGTCGCGCCACACGGCGAGCGGATCGTTGTCCTTGCCGTCCGGCATCGTCAGACCTGCGCCGTCTCGGCCGCGCGCTTGTTGGCTTCTTCCTCGTGCAGCGTGGTCTTGAGGATTTTGCCGACCGCGGTCTTGGGGAGCGCATCGCGGAACTC
Source organism: Vulcanimicrobiota bacterium (assembly GCA_963738465.1). Taxonomy (GTDB): domain Bacteria; phylum Vulcanimicrobiota; class Vulcanimicrobiia; order Vulcanimicrobiales; family Vulcanimicrobiaceae; genus Vulcanimicrobium. Next base: position 331,579 of record CAVTWP010000005.1, on the reverse strand, counting down.
GATGTGTGCGACCATCTCGTGCTTGCCGAGCTTGTCCTTGAGGAACTCCCTGAGCTCGTCGATGGTGAACGGATCCCCGCCTTTCTTGAGCGCGATGAACGCCTTGGGCGACTGGCCGCGGTACGCATCGGGGATGCCGATGACCGAGACTTCGGCGACCGACGGATGGGTGTAGATCGCTTCCTCGATGTTGCGCGGGTAGACGTTGTAGCCGCCGCACAGCAGCATGTCCTTGATGCGGTCGACGATGAACACGAAACCGTCCTCGTCCATGTAGGCGACGTCCCCGGTGCGCATGTAACCGTCGGCGGTCATCACGTCGGCGGTCGCCTCGGGGTTGTTCCAGTAGCCTTTCATGACGTTGGGTCCTTTGATGCAGATCTCGCCCCGCTCGCCCAGCGGCACGTACTTCGTCGGGTCGGTGACGTCGGCGAATTGCAGCATCACACCCGGGAGCGGTATGCCGCACGAGCCGGCCTTGCGCATTCCGCACATCGGGGTGAACGTGCCGGCCGGCGACGTCTCGGTCATCCCCCAGCCTTCGTTGACGTTGCAGCCGGTGACTGCGTGGAACCGTTCCTGGATCTCGAGCGGGAGCGGCGCGCCGCCGGAGAGGCAGTATTTGAGCGAGGTCAGATCGATCTCGCCGAGCCCCGGATAAGCCAACAGGCCGGCGAACATCGTCGGCACGCCGAAGAAGATCGTCACCTTCTTGCCGGCGAGGTCTTTGACGACGGCTTCGAGTTCGAAACGCGGGTGCAAGATGATCTCCGCGCCGAGCCGGACGCATAGTAGCATCGCCGCGGTGAGTGCGTAGATGTGGAACAGCGGCAGCACCAGTAGCGTGCGCTCTTCGCCCGGGATCAGCACAGGCGGATCGAGCTTGGTCGTCTCCATGTACTGACTCGTCGCCGCAGTCAGGTTGGCGTGGGTGAGGATCGCGCCTTTCGGCAGACCGGTCGTGCCGCCGGTGTACTGCAGTACGGCGGTCGCTTCGCGCGGATCACCGATCGGATGCGGCTGGTACTTGCCGTCATTGGCAAGCAGGGTGCGAAACGCGACGCGGCCCTCTTGCGCGACGGCGACGCGTTCGCCCAAATCCGCGTAGTCGGGAAAACCTTGCAGATCGTCGAGGCTGCCGACGACCAGCGTACTGAAGCCCGCTGTGCCGAGTAACGCTTCCATCTGCGGCAGCAGGGTGGGTACGTCGAGCGTGACGAGGATCGACGTGTCGCTGTCCTCGACCTTATGGGCCAGCACTTGGGCGGCGTCGAGCGGCGAGTAGTTCACGATCGTCCCACCGGCTTTGAGCACGCCGTAGAACGCGACCAGATAGTGCGGCGTGTTCGGCAAGTACAGCCCGACGTGCACGCCCGGTCCGACACCAAGCTGCTGAAAGCCCTTGGCGGCGCGGTTCGCGAGCGCGTGGAGCTGCGCATATGTCGCACGCTTGCCCATGAACTCCACTGCGGGCCGGTCGCCGAACGTGGCCGCCGCCTCGTCGAGGAGTTCGTCCACGGGTCCTAGCGCGAGCGGCGCGTCCCAACGGACGGGCGCGGGGTACGACGTGATCCACGGCGTTTGCGTCATCAGGTCTCTCCGTTCAGAGGTTCGGCCCAGCTCGTCATGCGCCGGCCTGTGCGGCGTGACGGGCGATCGCGTCGATGATGGTGGGCCACACTTCTCGGGGAAACGAGTGTCCCATTCCTTCGATCAGCAGCAGCTCCGCGCCGGGAATCGCCGCGGCCGTCGCCCGGCCGGCGGGCGCCGGGACGAGCGGATCGGCGGTTCCGTGGATCACCAGCGTCGGAACGCGCAACTGGCGCAGGCGCTGGGTGCGGTTCCCCGACGCGACGATCGCCATCATCTGGCGGGACACTCCCGCCGGATTGATGCCGCGGTCGTAGCCGGCGGCGCCTTGCCGCGCCGTGCGTTCGGCGTCGAACGGGAAGTGCTCGCCGGCCAACACCGACCAGGTCGTGACGTACTCGCGCACGTAGCCCGGACGGTCGAGCGGAACTTTCTTGGCCAGCCGCGCGAAGGCTTTGGGCCGCGGCCCGGGCAACTTGGGATCGCCGGTGCTCGACATGATCGACGTGAGCGAGCGCACGCGCTGCGGATGCTCCATCGCGAGCTCCTGTGCGATCGCGCCGCCCATCGACGCGCCGACGACGTGCGCATGCGCGACGCCCAGCGCGTCGAGCAGTCCGGCGGCGTCGTCGGCCATCTCGCGCAGCGTGTACGGGACGCGAAAGCGCAGCCCGGTCGCCTGCGCGAACAACAGCTCCGCGAAGCGCGGCGCGCGCGCCTGCGCAAAGCGCGTCGACTCGCCGATGTCGCGGTTGTCGAACCGGATCACCCAGTAGCCGCGCTCGGCCAGCCGGATGCAGAACTCGTCGTCCCACACGATCATCTGCGCCGCCAAACCCATGATCAGCAGCAGCGGCGGTTTCGACCGATCGCCGAAGGTCTCGTAGCACAGCCGGATCCCGTTCGCCGCCGCGAAGCATCGCTCGCTCATCGCGTGTAGCGCGCGATCAGCGGTCCGAGGTGAGGATAGGCCGCTGTCAGCATGGAGCGCGTGGTGAGTTGGAATTCGGCGAACTCGAATCCCGGCGCGACGTCACAGCCGACGAACGCGTAGCCGTTCGGCGCGTCGACGTGGGCTGCGAAGTGCGCACCCGCCGCGATCGTGGCCTGCGGCGACTCCGCGCCGACGATCCGCGTCTCATGCGCGCCGCTGGCATCGATGACCTCGATGGTCACCGGATCGCCGCGGTAGAAGTGCCACGTCTCGTCCGACGAGAGCCGGTGGAAACCCGAGAACACTTGGGCCGTGAGCAGAAAGTAGATCGACGTCGTTGCGCTGCGCATCGTCCCGCGCGAGGTCGTCACGCGCTCGGCGCTGCGATAGGTCTCGCGGTACCAGCCGCCTTCAGGATGCGTTTGCAGCCGGTAGGCGTCGATCACCCGCTGCGCTTCTGGATGCACGAAGAGCGCCTTCGCCGTCGAACACCGAGGGACCGTGGCTCGCCCTGGAGGTCGCAGCTTGGGCACTTGCAGCGATCGGCCTGGCAAGCGTAAGATCGCTGCAGAGGTGCGGCTGAAACGCACCTCTGCCGAGACACCGGGGTGGAGGCATCGATGAAAAATTGGCATCTGCGTACAGTCGCCGTGCTCGCGTGCGCGACGTTGGAGATCGTCCCAGCGACGGCACCGGCCGCTTCGAGCAATCCGAACCCGCAGGCCGGCCAACTCTGCCCGTTCGGTCCGGGGAAGGCGCGCTGGGCGGTGAAGACGTCTCTCGCTCAGGATCAGAGTCCGTCGAAGCTGGCGACGCTCGGCATCGACGGGCTCATTTCGGCGCCCGATCTTCAGGTCGACAGCGCAGCCCTGAGCGCTCCCGTTCGCATCCCGCAGCCGGTGGCGATCGGGGCCGAGGAATACCATGAGGGCGATCTGGTCACGGTGAGCGGCTTCGTCTTGTCGAGCACGTGTGAGCACGATGACGGTGACTTTCACATCGACCTCGGCGACAAAGCCGGTGGGGCCACGTGCGCGGTCGTCGAGGTGCCGAACCCGACGTATATCGGCGACGAAACGCTGCGCGCCGCCGTGACGAAGGCGCAAGCCATGGCGCGCACGCTGGTGGCGGGCAGTCGAATCACGGTATCGGGGCAATTCTTCTACGACGCCACGCATACGACGAAGAACGACCCGGGCGGCGGTCGCGGCGTCCGGCATTGCGCGAAATCGTTGTGGGAGGTCCACCCCGTCTTCAACATCGTTACCGGTTGACCGGATCGCGCTCCCGCACCGTGCTCGCGTACTGCCGCATCACCGGTGACGGTGCGCCGCGGACGCCGCGTTACCGGCGAGCGCGATCGGAAAGAGTTGGGGAATCGCGAAGTACGGGTCGGTTCCGGTGCCGGTGTTGGTGAGGACGATGATATCGATGCCGTCGTCGGGGAATGTCGCGTTCATCGTCTGATAGCCGCCGAAGGCGCCGTCGTGCCAGATGTAGCGGTGGCCTTGCAGGGTCGCGATGAACCAGCCGTCGGCGTAGGTGCCGTAGGATTGCGGGAATGGGCTGGGCGCGAACATCTGCGCGAGCGAATTCGCGGTGAAGATTCCAGGCTGGCGCACGGCGCGGTCCCACAGCTCGAGATCGCCGACCGTCGAGGTCATGCCGCCGGGGCCGGCGAGCCACCTCAGGTTCCATTGCCAGGCGCGCACGGGCCCGGCGCCGTCGTCTTCGTATCCCAGTGCGACGTCGGCCAGCGGCGGCGGCGGAAATCCTTGCGCCGTGTGCGTCATGCCGAGCGGCGCGAAGATCCGCTGCTGCAGAAACGTGCCCAGCGAGACCCCGCTGACCTTCGCGACGATCATCCCCAGCAGCACGTAGTTCGTGTTCCGATAGTCGAACTGGGTGCCCGGGCGCGAACTTCAGGTCGAACGTCGCGAGCTGATCGACGATGGGCTGGTAGTCCGTCTGTCCGCTCGCCATGAACGCGGTATATGCGTCGGTGAAGTCAGGGAAGGCGCCGAAGTTATTGTACTCACGCAAACCGCTGCGGTGCTGCAGCAAGTACAGCAGCGGGATCGTGTCGCCGTTCGGGAAGCCGGGAAAATACTTCGAGAGCGGATCGTTGACCGAGAGCTTTCCGTCTTGCTGCAACAAGAGGACGGCGCCCGCGGTGAATTCCTTGCTGACCGATGCGAGCTCGAAGAGCGTGTTCGCATCCGCTGCGAACGCGCCGCGCGTCAGATTGAAGACCTGATCCGGCTGTTGCACCTTCCAGAAGTTCGGCCCGGCGAAGGTATCGGGAAGGCCGCGGTCGCGGAAGCCGTACCCGTGCGTGTACAATGGGACGCCGTTCCTGTAGACGCCCAGCGCCACGCCCCAACCGCCGGCATAGTATTGCTGAATGACGGCGTCATACGGCGACGCGCTCGGCAGCGGCGTCCCCGAAGGCGAGGGCGACGGCACGAAGACGGACGGCACCGTGCTGCCGGACGATCCGCCGCCGCACGCGACGAGCAAGGCGCTCGCGACGAGGATCGCGCCGGCGGCGGAGACGGCTTGTCGGAACGACCACGTGCCGTGCTGGTGGTGCATCTCCGGGCTCCGATCTGCCGACTGGCTCTCGGGCGACGATCCGTCTTCGATTCTGCTTCAGGCGCACGGGCCCCGCTCGTGTGGCGCGTGGCGTCTCTCAGCCGCTGCGGGCGGTCCGGTCGACGCTCCGGTAGAGCAGCGCTTCGGCGACATGCTCGCGTACGATGCGGTCCGCCCCAGCCAGATCGGCGATCGTCTGCGCGACACGGGTGATGCGGTCGAAAGCGCGGGCGCTGATCGTGCCGCGGCTGACGGCGCCTTCGAGCAGCGCCAGGCTGTCGGATCCGAGTGGACACAGACGGCGCAAGTCGGCGGGGGAGATCGCAGCATTGGTGACGGCGCCGGCGCCGCGCAGACGGGCGGACTGGCGAGCGCGGGCGGCTTCGACGCGCCCGCGGACCGTCGCCGAGGTCTCGGTCGAGCCGCGGTCGACGAGCTCGTCGAACGAGACGCGCGAGACCGCGACGTGGAGGTCGATCCGGTCGAGCAAGGGGCCGGAGAGCTTGCCGAGATACTTCTGGACCGTTGCGTCGTCGCAGCGGCAGTCGCTGCCGCGCACGCCGCGGAACCCGCACGGGCAGGGGTTCATCGAGGCGACCAGCGTGAACCGGGCCGGGAACGTCAGCGTCCCGGCGGCGCGCGCGATCGTGACGCAGCCGTCCTCGATCGGCTGGCGCAGCACTTCGAGCGTCGCACGCGGGAACTCGCCGAGCTCGTCCAGATAGAGCACGCCGTGCTGAGCCAGCGAGATCTCGCCCGGCCGCGGAATCGTGCCGCCGCCGACGAGCGAGATGCGGCTCGCGGTGTGATGCGGTGCGCGAAACGGCCGCGCTGCGATCACGCGCGGACGCGGTCCGAGCAGCCCGGCGACGCTGTAGACCTTGGTGACGTCGAGCGCCTCGGCCGTCGTCATCGCCGGCAGGATCGACGGAACGCGGCCGGCGAGCATCGTCTTGCCGCAGCCGGGCGGGCCGACCAAGACGACGTTGTGTGCGCCGGCGGCCGCGATCTCCAGCGCGCGCTTCGCCACGGCCTGGCCGCGCACGTCGGCGAAATCGCCGCACGCGTTGCGATCCTTGGGGTCGATCACGGTCGCGCCGCGGCGGCGGAACTTCGCACCGTGGCCGAGCACGACGGCGACCGCGTCGACCAGTGACGGCACCGCGTACACGTCGATTCCGTCGACCAAGGCCGCCTCGTCGCGGTTGACCGTCGGCACGATGATGCTCGCGAATCCGGCCTGCTTTGCCGCGAGGGTCATCGCCAGCACACCCGGCACGGCGCGCAGGTTTCCGTCGAGCGCGAGCTCGCCGCAGGCAACATAATCGCACAGCGGCTCGCGCGGCAGCTGCTCGTCGGTCGCGAGGAGCGCCAGCGCGATCGGCAGATCGAAGCCGACCCCGGTCTTGCGCATGTCGGCCGGCGCCAGGTTCACCAGCAGCCGCCCCGGCGCAAAGCCGAACCCCGAGTTCACGATCGCCGCCCGCACCCGATCGCGCGACTCGTTCAGCGTCCGGTCGGCCAGTCCGACGATGGCGAAATTCGGCAACCCCGCCGCCGAGTCGGATTCGACCCGGACGACGTACGCGTCGATCCCGGCGACCGCGGCGGAGAACGCAAGTGCGAGCATGCACTCCCACATCACGCTCTCCGCCGGCGGCGGCTAGGCCAGAACGCGCCCTAGCGGCTTACGCGTCCCGAACGAGCTTGCGCGGGGCGTCGTAGGAAAGTGCCGCGCGGTCCCAGCCGCCGTCGGAGATGCAGCGCGCGTAGACGGCGTCGAGGAACGCGCGCAGCTCGGCGTCGGGGTCAGCCGCTAGGCGAACCGTGTCGTACGGCAGGACCCACTCCTTGAGCGCCGGCGACCACGTTACCCCCGCCGGTGCCATCGCGAAGGTCTCCGCGCCGGGCGGCTGCGGAAAGATGTAGCCGTAGAAGAACGGCGGAGTCTTCTCGTCGCCGTAGTACAGCCCGACGTTCATCAGTTCGGCGTCGAGGTCGTACTTCATCAAGTACCCGCGGTCGAGCGGCGCGGGCGCGTGCCGGCCATTGAACAACATCACTGCGATGTCGAACGCGCCCCACCACAGCTGCACGCCGGAGCGGCCGAAGAAGTGCTCGCGCCACTGGTCGAAGACTCCGGCGACGCTCGTCGTCGCGGCGAACCAGCGCCGCACCGCTACCGGATCGTACGCCGCCGGGCGCGTGTCCTCGTCGAGCGCCGTAATGTCCGGGATCTCCTGGGGGATCGGCCACAGCGTGCACGCAACGTCCAGCTCCGCGAGCGCCGCGTGGATCGCGGCATAGACGTCGGCGATGGTTCGCGGCGGCACGAGCGCGATGTGCCGCTCGTCGCCGGTGCTGCGGCGAAGGATGATCTCCGACGCGAACACGTCGAGCAGTCCTTCGACCGACGTCCCGTCGTACGGCATTGCGCCGGTCGTCAGCCCGCGCGCGTCGAGGTGCAGCAGCGTGAACATCCAGTTCGGCTGCCGCGGCGACAGCTCGACCCGCAGCTTGCCGAGCATCTGCGCGCACAAGTGCAGGCTGCGCTTCGTCGGCGCCCAGCCCGCCACGTTGATGTGAGGCCAGAGCGTGGATTCGTCGCCCGTCAGTGCGACCCGGGCATCACCGGCGTGAAGCGGATGTACGGCGACGTCGGTTCGGTCCCGGGCGGGACGTCGGCGGGCGTCATCGACCCCGCCGGGCCGAGGCTATGGATGTAGGCGTAGATCGCCAATTGGTCGGCTTGCGACAGCGACTGCAAAGCCGACCACGGCATCGGCGGTTTGCCCAGCGCACCGGGGTTCGCGATCAAAGCGGTGAACTGCGCGGGCGTCATCGCCGAAAGCGCCACGCGCAAGTTGGGCGGATACGAGACGCCCCACGGCCCCATGAAACCCACGGCGCTTCCTTCGAGCCGTCCCGCTTCGGGGGGAAGCGGCTGTCCCTCGAGCTGCCCGGCGGTGTGACAGTCATTGCAGCCGCCGTAGTTCACCAGGAACCGGCCCGCCGAAATCGGGTCGTCGGCGGCGACGTGCGGCATCATGGCGGCGCGGGCGCCGCTCAGCAGAAGTCCGGTGACCGCCGCGGAGACGACGAGGGCGGCGGCGCCGGCGCGAAGCGCATTGTTCATGAAATCAGGTTCGCAATGCGCCGAATCGTCTCCTCGCATTGGGCGGTGAGGAAAGCATTTGGCAAAGCATTCACTGCCAGGGCTTGAGCGTTTTCAAGAACGTAAGGAGTGCCTGCGCCATCACGGCGCGGCCGTGCACCGAGAAATGTTCCGAGTCCTGCGTTCCGAAGAGCGCGGCGTGGTCGGGTGACAGCGTTTCGGCGCGGAATACTGCCCAGCCGTCGAGGTATGGTATGCCCGCGGCTTTGATCGCGGCGTTCATCGCGTCGCCGACCTCGGTGGGCGGGGTGGGTTGGTTCGGGGCGGTGCCCTTCAGGAGCGAGTTCCATGCGCCCTCAGCGGGCGACAGATCTTCCGCGATGGGCGACGAGACGACGACCAGCTTCGCGCCGTGCTGGCGAAGCGACGCGCGCACGTCGTCGAGCTCGCGGATCAGGGCCTGCGATCCCGCCGAGGCGCCGGCGGTCGGAACTGCCGGTGGTTTGGCCAGGCTCTGGATGTAGCTCACCGCGACCGGGTTGATATCCAAGACCACGAGATCGGCGGCTTCGGTCTGCGCGAGAATCTCGGTGATGTACGAAACGTCGGCGCTCAGATCGGGACCGGGCAAGTCCATCGAACTGACCTCGAGCGCGCGCGACGCCTGACGAAGATCGTCGGTCAAGCCCTTTTCGACGATACCGGGCATCGAATCGTTCCAGCGAACATACGTCCAGACGTTGGAATCGCCGACGAACACGACGCGATATTCATGCGGGTTCGGCGGCGGCGGCGTCGGCAGGACGTTGACGATGCGGATCATCGTGTTTCCGGTCGAGATTCTCGATGGTGCGAATCCGACGGCTGCCCGAGTCCGCGACGACGATCGCTCCTGAGGGCCCGATCGCGATCCCCATCGGTTCGTCGAAGCGCGCGACATCCCCAAGACCGTCACGGTATCCGGCGCCGGTCGCGGCGCCGTCGACGACATCGATGCCCGCGAGCACCTGCGGCGCCGCCGCATACCAACCGAGATAGCGCACCGCGCTGCCGCGGACGTCGGTGTATGCGATGCTGTTGTCGTCGAGCGCCGCGACCGCGAACGGATAGCCCAAAGGCGCGAGGCCCTGCAGCTGACGAGTCCCGCGGCCGTACGCTTCAGGCGTGGCATAGCGTTCGAGCGGGTGACTCGAACTCCAATGGACGAGGCCGAGCAGGTCCGCGACGAAGAGGTCCACCCCGCGCGGCGTGCCGATCGCCGCAACGCCGTACGGAGTTCCCGCGCCGAGCTCCGATATTCGGCCGACGCGTCCGTCCGGCGAGATCGTGCGCAGGCCGCTGGCCGGATCGGCGACGTACAGCACGCCCTGGGCGTCGACGGCCAGCCCGACCGGCCGGGTGAACGACGCCTCCGCGAGCGTACCATCCTGCAGGCCGGCGCGCTGCGGCGAACCCGCAAACGTCGTCACGATCCCGTTCGGCAAGACCTTTCGGATACAATGATTGTTCGTATCCGCCACGTAGAGCGCGCCGCCGTACCACGCAATTCCGGCCGGCCGGTCGAACCGCGCTTGAGCGCCTGTTCCGTCGCGATAGGCGCCCGCCACCCAGAGGCCGTTTGCAACGAGGTCCCCGCCGCCCGCGATCGTCCGCACCCTGCCGGACGGATCGACTGCGCGGATCCGCTGCGCGCCGGCGTCGCTGACGTACAACGTTCCGTCGGAGTCGTATGCCAGGCCGAACGGCATGACGAACGACGCATGCAGCGCGTCGCCGTCGGCGAACCCCAGCGCTCCGGACCCGGCCAGCGTTCGGACCACGACGTCCGGATTCGTCGGCATCGCGCCGCACGGAGCGCTGACGGCCGTACATGCGAGCATGGCCAATGCCGCACGGAGCGCGAGCACATCCATTGAATTCGTCACGAGATACCTCAGTGGTTCGCGAGCGGCGCTAGAGCACCCGGCCGTCGTCGTCCGCGCCGAGCAAGAACCGCCGGACGATTGCGATCGGGGCGTTGCCGTGGGCCAGGAAGGCGTCGTGGAACCTCTGCAGCGTGAACGCGCTGCCGAGTTTGCGGCGGTAGTCCTCGCGCAGTTTGAGGACCTCCAGCTTGCCCAAGGTGTAGCAGCCGTACAGGGGATCGGCCGTCCCGCGCATCGCTTCGCGGCGCGCGACCGCCTCGGGCAGATAAGCGTTGTCGACGAAGAACTTCGTGCCCTCGTCGACGGTCATGCCTTGCGTGTGCTCGCGCAGCCCGACGATGTATCGCGCCTCGCGCTGCAGGGCCAGGCCGAGCTGGGCCAAGCGGGTCCTGGGATCACGGTCACCGAGGCCTTCGTCGACCATCATCTGCTCGCAGTAGTGAGCCCAGCCTTCGGTATAGGAAGCGCTGCCGGCCAGCGCGCGCACCAGCGAGAGCTGCTGCGTCTTGTGCAGCACGAAGTTGACGTAGTGCCCCGGCACCACTTCGTGCGCGCTGATGATCGGAAACGCGTACCGGTTGTAGAACGCGAGATGCTGCGCTTTCTGCTCGTCGCTCCACGACGGCTCGACCGGCGTCACGTAGTAGTATGCTTGCGTCGCGACCGTCTCGAACGCTCCCGGCGTGTTCATCGCGGCCAGCGTCGTCTGGCGGTTGAACGTCGGCGTCTCGACGACGCGCACGTCGTTCTCGGCCGGCAGCGTCATGAGCCGGTGCGACTCGACGAACGCGCGCAGCGAAGCGAGTTGCTGCTGCGCCGTCGACAGGAGGTCGTCCGCGGCGGGATGCTCGCGCCCCAAAGCTCGGTAGACCTCTTGCGGCGTCTTCGACGCATCGATTTGCTGCGCGGCCTCGACGAACTTCGCTTGGGTCGCGGCCAGCGTGGCGAGTCCGACGTTCTCGTAGTGCTCGAGCGCGATCGGGCGTCCTTCCTGGAGCTCCAGCCGGCGCTCGAAGAGCGCCGGACCGATCGCATACGTGCCGCCGGGCTGCGCGAGCGGACCGGACTCCATGGCGGCGGCGTACGCTTCGAGCGCGCCGACCGCGGCGTCGTTCGCGGTCTTGAACTCGGCCTGCAGAGCCGGGTCCGCGACCCCGGCGAACGCCGCCGGCACGGCCGTGCGGAAGAATGCGATCGCGCCGCGAATGTTGGTGATGGCGAGCTCCGCGGTGATCGGGTCGACGGTCGTCGTGTTCGCGCGGCCGGCCTCGAGCAGCGCGGGGATGGCGCGCTCGCGCGCGATCGCCGAACGCATGCGGTCGGCCAGCGGCGCGAACTCGCGCGAGAAGATCGCGTAGACGGCGCTCGATGCTATGCTCGTGTACCGGCTCGGGCTGTGACGCCACAGCTCCTGGTCTTCCTCGATGGCCAGATCGGTTTCGAGCGCAGCTCGTATGATGCCGGCGTCGGCCTGGTCGTCGGCCGAAAGGCGCGACGTGTCGAGCTCCTCGAGCTCGCGCAGCCGCCGCTTGGCGTTGGCGATGCGCCGAGCGTAAGCGGGCGCGCCAAGGTCGGGCAAACGATCGTCGTAGGTGTGGAAACCGGCGTTCGTCGCGCTCGTCGGGTCGTCGGCGAACCGGTCGGCGACGAAGCGCGTAGCAAGCGCGGCGAGCTGCGGCGAATCGTTGCCCGCATCCGGTAGTTGCAGTGTCGATTGCATCGTGATCCGACGGCGTTCGCGCTGCGGGCAGAATGTTGCCTTCCAACGCGCGCTAGGCCGCCCGTGCAGCTCCGCGACATGCTGCGCCCGTTCTACGCGACGTGGAAGGGCGAGTTCGGCGACCGTGCGCGGAGCTTGCTCGAGCGCTATTCGGGAACGCCGGCGCAGGTCGTTGGCGGTCGCGCAGGTCCTGCGGCCGCTCCGGCTCGGGGGAGGCCGCCATCAGGGTGACCTCCGGCCTCCGGCGAGCACGCCACGATTGGCCGAACCCGAAAGAGCGGCGTTTTCCGTGCTTTGCGGGTGTCCACACGGTGCACAGCTGTGACGCGCGATACTGTGGATAATGGCGTTTCACCCAGCGCGACGGGCTTCGCGCGCGCTGCGAACGCGCCGTTCCGGCGCTTTTCTCCGTCGATCGGCGGCAGCGGCGGCAACCGCGGTCCAAGCAGCCAAGCGAGCGAATCAATCGTAAAAATGGTGCTAAATCCGCCAAACGCGACTCGCTCGCCACGGCCGCGAGCCTTTGGCGAGCCGCCCTGTGGAGGAACGACGCCTGACGCGGTGCCTGCCGAGGCCGCGCCCCACAGTAGTTGAGAGTTGCTCTCAACTACGGCACAATTCGGACGTTCCCGGGGGCTCGCAGGGGTTCGCGCGGCGCCTCCCGCATCCGGTTTGTCGCTATGAACAAGCCGCTCGTTCTCGCATGCACGTTTGCCGTCGCTCTGAGCGGCTGCGCGAAGTCCGCCGACACGACGACGTCGACGACCACGGCCACGGCCACGGCCGGACCGGCGGCGGGAACCGCGGGCTCCAAGACGATCGGCGTCTCGCTCCAGAATCTCGAGGCGCCGTTCTACCAGGACATGGCCGCCGGGATGAAGTCGCAGGCCGCGACCTACGGCTACACGGTCAACGTCGTCGACGCGGCACGCGACAGCTCCAAGCAGCAGAGCCAAGTCGAGGACTTCATCTCCCAGAAGGTGGCCGCGATCGTCCTGACGCCCTACGACTCGCACGCGATCGGCGGCGCGATCGTCGAGGCCAACAAGGCCGGCATCCCGGTCTTCACGGCCGACATCGCCAACGCGTCCAAGGACGGCAAGGTCATCTCCCACATCGCCAGCGACAACGTCCAGGGCGGCGCTCAGGCCGGCAAGCTGATGTGCGCGGGCCTGCCGGGCCACGTCGGCTCGATCGCGATCATCGACGAGCCGGAGGTGACCTCGGTCCTCGACCGGGTGAAGGGCTTCAAGCAGGCGATCGCGGCCTGTCCGGGCGTGACGGTCGTGGCCGACATCGACGGCGGCGGCGAACGCGCCAAGGCGTACTCGTCGATGGAAGACATCATGCAGTCGCACAAGGACCTCAAGGGCGTCTTCGGGATCAATGACGACTCGGCGCTGGGCGCGGTCAAGGCCGTCGCCGCCGCCGGCAAGCAAGGGCAGATCGTCGTGATCGGTTACGATGCGAACCCCGAAGCGCGCACCGCCATCGGCAACGGATCGATGTACGGCGACGCGATCCAGCATCCCGACCAGATCGGCTCCAAGACGATCGACGCGATCCACGACTATTTCAACGGCAAGACGCCGCCGCCGACCATCGCCGTCGCGGTGGGCGTCTACACCAAGGCCAACGCCGGCAAGTAGCGACGTGACCGCTGCGGCGCCGGACGCGCCGTTGCTCGTCATGCGGGGGATCGCCAAGGCCTTCCCCGGGGTTCGCGCGCTCGATAGCGTTTCGTTCGACGTGAACGCCGGCGAAGTCCACGCGCTCGTCGGTGAGAACGGCGCCGGCAAGTCGACGCTGATGAAGATCCTCGCCGGCGCGCTGACGGCCGATTCCGGTCGAATCGAGATCGACGGACAGCCGGTCGTCATCGACGGACCGCGCACCGCCGAGCGCTTCGGCATCGGGATGATCTACCAAGAGTTCAATCTCGTTCCGGATCTGGGCGTGATCGAGAACGTCGTGCTCGGGGTCGAGCCGCGCCACGGACTGTTCCTCGACAGGCGCGCCGCCGGCGGCGACGTCGCCAAGGTGCTCGGCGAGCTCGGCATCGCGCTGCCGCTCGACCGGCCGGCGCGGCGCCTGTCCGTCGCGGAGCAGCAGCTCACCGAGATCGCGAAGTGCTTGGTGCGTCACGCGCGGCTCATCGTGATGGACGAGCCGACCGCGGCGCTGACCGATCGCGAGATCGACGCGCTGTTCGCGCTGATCCGGCGGCTCGCGGCACAGGGCGTGGCGTTCGTGTACATCTCGCACCGCCTCGAAGAGCTGCCGCGCATCGCCGACCGCGTCACCGTGCTGCGCGACGGCAGGGCGGTCGCGACGCGCCCGATCGCGCAGATGCCGCCGGACGACGTCATCCGGCTGATGGTCGGGCGCCCGCTCGAGAGCCATTTCCCGGAGCTGCCGCCGGTCGCCGCCGATGCGCGGGTCGAGCTGGGCGTGCGCGGCCTGTCGGCGGCCGGCTTCGTGCCGGTGCACGACGTGTCGTTCGACGTGCACCGCGGTGAGATCGTCGGGCTCGCCGGGCTGGTCGGCGCCGGGCGCACCGAGATCGTGCGCGCGATCGCCGGCGCGGATATTCCGACCGCCGGCGAGATCGCCGTCGCCGGCGCGCGGGTCGTGATCCGTTCGCCGCACGACGCGATTCGGGCCGGCATCGCGTTCATCACCGAGGACCGCAAAGCGCAAGGGCTCGTGCTGGGGATGACCGTGCGCGAGAACACCACGCTGGCCCACCTCGAGCGCTTCGAGCGCGGTGCGTTCGTCGACAAGCTCGCCGAGATCAAGGTCACCAACGAAGAGATCGCGGAGCTGCGCATCCGCACGCCGTCGAGCGAGCAGACGGTGCGCAATCTCTCGGGCGGCAACCAGCAGAAGGTCGTGCTCGGCAAGTGGCTCATCGGTGACGCGCGCGTGTTCTTGTTCGACGAGCCGACGCGCGGCATCGACGTCGGCGCGAAAGCCGAGATCTACGCCCTGATGGTCGAGCTGCTGCGCAACGGTGCGGCGATCGTGATGGTGTCGAGCGAGCTGCCCGAAGCGCTGGGGATGTCGCATCGCGTCCTGGTCGTGCGCGACGGCAGGATTCGAGCCGAGTTCTCGGGTGCCGACGCGACGCCCGACAACGTCATCGCCGCAGCGACCGGCGTCGCCGCGACCGCTCCGCAGGCGCCCGGATAATGGCCACCGGCGACGTCAAGGCCGTCATGGATGCGCGCGCCGACGACGCAGTCGCCCGGCGGCGCCGCGCGGCGACGATCCGCAACGCTTCGCTCGCCGCCGGCTTCGTCGTGCTGGTGCTGGTCGTCAACGTCTTCGCTCACGGCAACTTTCTGGAACCCGCCAACTTCAGCCACGTGCTGCGGCAGATCGTGGTCAACACAATCCTGGGGGTCGGGCAAACGTTCGTCATCATCACTGCCGGGATCGATCTCTCGGTCGGCTCGGTCGTCGGTCTGTGCGGCATGGTGATGGCGATGGTGGCGAACACGCTGCACCTGGGCGGTCCGGGAACGTTTCTGGTAACGCTCGTAGTGGGGCTCGCGATAGGCTGCGGCGCGGGCTGGATCAACGCGCAGCCGGTCGTCCGTCTGGGCTTGCCGCCCTTCATCACGACGCTCGCGATGATGCAGGTCGCGCGCGGCTTGGCGTTCATCCTCGGCCACGGCCAGTCGATCCCGCTGGCCGACAGCGGGCCGTTCGACTGGCTCGGCAGCGGCTACATCTTCGGCGGCGTTCCCGGCTTCCCCGGAATTCCGTGGTCGGTGCTCGTGATGGCGATCGTCGCGGTCGTGTTTGCGATCGTGCTGGGTCGAACGGGGTACGGGCGCTACGTGCTGGCCGTCGGCGGCAACGAAGAGGCGGCGCGCCTGGCGGGAATCGACACGCGCCGGGTCAAGACGCTCGTCTATGTCATCTCCGGCGGCTGCGCGGGGCTGGGCGGGCTGCTGCTCATGGCGCAGTTCTCGGCCGGCACGCCGCAGGCCGGCACGGGCGCCGAGCTGCAGTGCATCGCCGCGGTGGTCGTCGGCGGCACCTCGCTGATGGGCGGCCGCGGCACGATCGTCGGCACGTTCTTCGGGGCGCTGCTGATCGGCGTGCTCAACAACGTGATGAACCTGCTGGTCATCGAATCGTACACACAACAGATCGTTCTCGGCGTGGTGATCCTGCTCGCGCTCGTGCTCGACGCGCTGCGCAAGCGCTACCTCGCCGCGCGTTGAAAGGATTGCCCACGTGCAGCCGCTCGATCTCACCTTTCGTCCCCCGCGCGGCCCGCGCGAGAAGCTGGCCGGCGTGTACTTCATGCCGCGCACGATCGACAAGCTGCGGGCTGAAATTCCGGGCGGCACGATCGGACCGTACATCAATCCCGAGTTCGGCGTGAGCAACTACATGTGCAAACGCATCGGCATCCCGATGGAGGAACTGCGCGCGATCGTCGTCGCCGCGGCCGACGAGGACGAGGTCGAGCTCTGGCTCAACGCGCGCCTCGATCCGGCGGTCGTCGAAGAGGCGAACCGCAAGCTCGAAGGACTGAACACCGAACGGCTTTCGCCCGAGAACCACGCCCTGATCAAGTCCTTCCATCCGATCATGGAAGAACGTCCGGACCTGGTGAACTACTTCGAAATCTTCGAAGCCGACGACGCCGCCACATATCCCGATCCGTAACGGCGAAAAGTCCTACCGCTCTGACGAGCTGAGCTGCCGGCGCCGCCAGTCGCCGCCGTTGAGGCGGACGGTGGTGATCGCGCAGCGCACGAGCCAGCCGATCGTCCAGCCGAAGGGCACCGCCCACAAGCCGAAGTGCCACACGCGGATGCCGGTCGCGATGCCGGTCAGCGCGATCGTTGTGGTGACGATCCCCATGACCATGACGAAGCGCGTGTCGCCGGCGCCGCGGATCGGCGCGAGCACCGTCATCGCGTAGCCTTTGAGCGGCAGCGTGACGCCGACGTGCGCGGCGAGCGGCGCGGCGGCGAGCGATGCCAACGCGGGACTCAGAGTGCAGATCGCCGCCAGCGGCCAGGCCAGCGCGGCGCAGAGCACCCCGACGCCGGCGCACAGCAGGACCGAGAGGCGCGTCGCCGCGCGCTGGAACGCGATCGCGCCGGCGTAGTCGGCGGCACCGATTCGCTGCCCCAGCACGACCTCCGAGGCGTCGCCGAGCGCCCCCGGCAGCGACCACGTCAGGTCGCTGACCAGCGAGAGCGCGCGAAATCCGGCCACCGATTCGGTTCCGTACGGCGCGAGCAGCGCGACCGTCACCGGTTCGGGCGCGATCTGCAGCGTGAGAAAAACGAACTCGGGCCAGCTGATCGACGCGGTCAAACCGATCAGCGTTCGGTCGAAGCTGCGCGATGCGAAGACGCCGAGCTCGGGCCGGCGCAGGGTTTCGCGCACCATGTATGCGAGGCCGACCAGCTCGGCGATGAGCGACGAGACACCCGCCCCGGTGAGCCCGAACCCGTGTCCCGTTCCGACGCCCAGCGCGAGCACGAAGACCAGCGGCACGTGCACCGCGTTGATGACCAGCAGCAGCCGCAGCATCGGTTTCGCATCACCGGCGGTCGCGAACGCCACGGCGAGCATCCCGCTGCAGATCATCGGTACGAGCGAAAAGCTGCGCAGGATGAGATACCGCGCCGCAGCGTCGAGCGGCGCGCCGTGCGGCAAGATCGCGGCCATGAGCGGCCGCGCGCCGGCCACCGACGCCAGCGCCGCGACGATCGCGATGCCCAGCGGGACGACGGCCGCCGCCCGAACGATCGCGCCGAAGCGCTCGCTCTGCCCCGCGCCGATCGCCTGCGCGCCGGCGATGCGCAGCCCGCTGCCGAACGCGATCAGCCCGATCCCGAGCACCATGAACACGCCCACCGCGCCGGTGATCGCGGCCAGCGCGGCCGTGCCGAGCGCGCCGATCGCGATCGTGTCGACGATGCCAAGCAGCTGATCGCTGACCAGTGCCAGCGCGTTGGGCGTCGCCAAACGGCGCAGCGCCGCGCCCGCGTCGCGGTGCTCGATCGCGTCGATCGGGGCGGCCGGGCCGGCCGAGCTCATCCGCTCAGGCCGGCGGTGTCGCGGCGAGGCCGCCTACGACGCGCTCGATGGTCAGCATGCGGCCCTGCGGACCGGGTACGCCGATCAGCACGTCGCACAGCGCGCCCGACGCGATCGTCTCGATCGCGCGGCCCAATGGCGCGCCGGTGTACTTCCCCTCCCGGTACGCGCCGAGCACGATGAGGTTGGCGCTCTCGCGCTTGGCCAGCTCGATCACGGCCGGCGCGATCTGACGGGTATGCATGAGCTCGGTGCGGATGTTCACGCCGGTGTGTTGCGCGATGACCTCGGCGGTGGCGAGCGCGTCGTAGCCGCGGCGGTCCTCGTCGGGCATCTGGGCGGCCTGCGGCAGGATGAGCGGAACCTCGACCAGATACACGGCGAGCAGCTCGGCGCGCTCGCGTCGCGCCAGCCGGCCGGCGAGCACCATCATGTGCTCGGAATGGATCTCCTCGGCGAACACGACCATGATCCGGCCGACCATCTCTTCGAGCGCCTGTTCGGCGCGCTCCGCCACGACGTCTGCGCGCGAGGCCGGCGGGTGCAGCATCCAGTAGAACGTCGCGACGATCACCACGGCGATCGCGATGCCGATCAGCGCGCCGACCGGATGGACGGGAATGGACGTCACGGCGGCGGTCCGCGCCGCGCGCGCACATACTGGCCGATGCGCACGCCGCCCAACGCGATGAGCACGAGCGCAAACAGGAAACCCAGCGTCTTGGTGCCGACCGCCCCGGGCACGATCGCGACGCGAAACGCCGTCACCGTGCCGAGCACGATGAAGCCGATGCCGAACAGCGCGCGAAACAGGTAGACGCTGTTGCGGTCGACGCGCATCAGACGCTCTCCGCGATACTGCCGTCCGGCAGCTTGCCGCGCGCGCGCAGCTTTTCGACCAGCTCGTCCATCAGCTCGAGCTCGCCGGCATCCTTGAGAATGCCGATCTGCTGCTGCCACCAGTCGACCGGGCGCGATCCGAACATCGGCAGCGATTTGCGCCGGCGATAGATCAGATAGACCACCACCCCGCCGGCGAGCCACAGTGGCCCGGCGACGCGGCCGATCGGGTGGGTGAGCATGGTGAAGATGAGGATCGAGAAGATGCCCACGAAGCCGAGCGCGCCGACGATCGGGAAGTCGGTCGCTTCGCCGCGGAAGCGCACCGGCACGTTGAGCGGGATGCGGAACTTGCGCGGGCTCAGCGGGTCCTTCAAACGCAGCGCGATCAGCGCGACGAACACGAACGAGTAGCTCGTCGCGGCGCCGAACGCATACAGGTCGGCCAGCACGTCGAGTCCGGCCTCGCCGTGGAAGAAGCGGTTGTAGGTCGCATACGCACCGTGGTCGAGCGACGGCAGCGCGGCGAAGACGAGCACCGCCATAGCGACGCCGCAGAAGGTCAGGATCGAGACCACCGGAGTGCGATAACGCGCATCCACGCGCTCGAAGGCCGACGGCAGCAGCCGCGAGCGGCTCATCGCGTAGGCGATGCGCGACGAGCCGAACACGCCCGAGTTCGACGAGATCAGCAGCAGCGTGGCGCCCAACACGGGAACGTACAGTGCCGCGAGCGCTCCGAAGTAGGGGACGTTCGCGGCCAGGACGGCGACCGCCGAGCCCTGGTTCTCGGTGCTGCCCAGGAACTGGAAGAACGTCTGCGCGTGCCCCTGCGCGTCGAGCGGGACCGGATGGGCGGGCGTCATGCCAAGTGCCAGGTTCGCGTAGGACAGCGCGTATACCAGGATGGTCAGGATCAGCCCGATCGACGTGCGCGGAATGATCGAGGCGGGGCGCTGCGTCTCTTGGGCCGCCTGCGAGATCGACTCCAGCCCGACGAACGAGATGATCGCCAGCGACGCGCCGAGCAGCAAATGCTCGTTGGTCGGCCAGTAGAAGGTCATCGAGTGGACCAGCAGATCGGGGTTGAAAGCGAACAGGAACCCGAAGAACAGGATCGACGTCTCGCTCACGACGTCGATCGCGGAGACGATCCCGTTGAAGGTGGTCGACTCGCGCACGCCGACCACGTTGAGCGCACAGAGTCCGGCGATCAGCCCGAAGGTGATCAGGAAGTGTACCCACGGGTGCTGGGTGAGCGTCAGCAGCGGCGCGAGCTGGCCGAGATAGTCGACCGACGACCAGGCGAACAACGTGATGTCGATGGTGAAGTCGAGCAGCACGGCCCAGCCGGCGATGAACCCGAAGATGTCGCCCAAGCCCCGCATCACGAAGTACTGCCCGCCGCCGGCGACCGGATAGGTGGAGGCCAGCTCGGTGTAGGCGAGTCCGATGCAAACGTACACGATCCCGGCGAACAGGAACGCCACGCTGGAGCCGCCGCCGGCGGCGCCCAGCACGAGTCCCAAACCGACGAAGATGTCGGCCCCGACGTCGCTGTAGCCCCACGAGAACGAGCCCCACGGCGTGACCGAACGTCGCAGCGTGGGCTTCGGTCGCGTCACGTCACCGAATGCGGATCAGGGTCCGCTGGAGCGCGTAGAGCAGGCGTTCGGCTTCTTCGAGCTCCTTGAGCATCGCTCGCCCGCGGAAGGCCGGGATCGCGTCGGTGAGGATGTCGACCGCGTCGGAGAGCTCGCGCTTGTCGATGCGGTCGCCCGCCGATTCGCGCTCGGTGATCTGCTGCATCACCATCGTGGCGAACTTCAGCGCGGTCTTGGCGTGCTCGAGCTCATTCTTCACCTCGTTGAAGCCGGCCAGCGCAGCGCGGTAGGCGCGATCGGCTTCGCTGTAGTCGCGCTTGCGGGTGGCGAGCATTCCGGCCAGCGTCTGCGCGTACGCGTTGTCGAGCACCTTGGAGCGGCCGAACGTCCGCGCCAGCACCTCGCGCGTCTCGGCCTCGACCGACGCTTCGTCGGCGCTCTTGGCTTTGGTGCCTTTCGGTGCCGTCGGCTCGTCGAACTCGGGGTCGGTGGCCTCGGCCGGCCCGGTGATCAGCGCGCGCAGCTCCTTGGCGACCTCGTCGGCCGTCTGGTAGCGCCGGTCGGGCTCCTTCTCGATCAGCTTGAGGATGATCCGCTCGATCTGCGCCGGTACCGCGCGATTGATCGAGCGCGGCGGGGGCGGCTGGTCGTTGACGTGGCCGAAGATAACGGCGACGAGGTCGTCGGAGTCGCTCTTGAACGGCAGCGTGCCCGTGAACGTCTCGTAGAGCATGATGCCGATGGAATACAGATCGCTGCGAGAGTCGGCGGCTTTGCCCAAGAACCGCTCGGGCGGCAGGTAGGCGATCGTGCCCACGATCTCGCCGGCGCTCGTCGCGCTCGACATGTCGCTCATCCGCCGCGCCAGGCCGAAGTCCATCACCTTGACCGCGCCGCCGGGCAGCAGCATGACGTTGGCCGGCTTCACGTCGCGGTGGATCACGCCTTGCGTGTGGGCGAACGCCAGCGCTTCGAGGATCTCGACGTAGTGCCGGATCGCCGCATGCACGGTGAGCTCGTGCGGCGGGACCGAGCCCAGCGTTCGCCCGTCGACGAGCTCCATCACGATGTACGACCAGCCGCCGTCGCGCCCCGCGTCGTAGACGGCGACGATGTTGTGGTGATTGAGCCGCGCCATCGAACGCGCTTCGCGCAGGAAGCGGTCGCGCTCGCCGTCGTCACGCTCGGTCAGCACCTTGATCGCGACCGCGCGGTCGAGGACGATGTCGCTGCCGCGATAGACGTCGGCCATCCCGCCGCGGCCGATCAGCGCGTCGACGCGATAACGCTCGGCGAAGGTCTGGCCGGAGAGGCTCGTCACGCGAACGCACCGCGGTGCAGCGTCGGCCGGCCGCGGTCGAAAGTGACGACGTCGAACCGCGCCCGCGCCCGCGGCGCGGCGATTTGGAGCCAATCGCCGGCGATGCGGCGCAGCGTCGCGCGCTTGCGAACGTCGACCGCCGCGACCGCGCTGCCGAACGAACGCGACGCGCGCGCCTTGACCTCGACGAAGACGACGACGTCGCCGTCGCGCGCGATGATGTCGATCTCACCGCCCGGCAGCCGGACGTTGCGCGCGACGATGCGGTAACCGGCCGACTCGAGCAGCGCGGCGGCGGCATCCTCGCCGGCCCGCCCGCGCTCTGCGCGGTTCACGGAAAAACCGCTTCTGGTTCGCGGCTCTCGGCCGCGGCGGCCGCCGCGTCGGCGGCGAACTGTTCCATGCCGGGCAGCGCGTCCCAAGCGGCGCGCACACGCCAGAACGCGCGGCGGTGCTGGTCGCACGGGCCGTGCTCGTTGAGCGCCGCGATGTGCTGCGGCGACGCGTAGCCCTTGTGCTGCGCGAAGCCGTACTGCGGATAGTGCTCGTGCAGCGCCACCAGCAGCCCGTCGCGATGGACCTTCGCGATGATCGACGCGGCGGCGACCGTGGCGCACTTCGCGTCGCCCTTGATCACCGGCTCCTGCGCGCCGCTCCACGACTTGATCCGCACGGCGTCGGTCAACAAGTAGTCCGGCGCGACGGCGAGCGCGGCGAGCGCGCGCTCCATCGCCAGGATGCTGGCCCAATAGATGTTCAGCCGGTCGATCTCGGCCACGCTCGCCTCACCGACGGCCCAGGCGACGCAGGCCGCCTTGATCTCGACCGCCAGCGACGCGCGCACTTCGGGCAGCACCTGCTTGGAATCGTTGAGGCCGCGCAGCCGCAGGGGTCCTGCGGCGACGACGCAGGCAGCCACGACCGGGCCGGCCAGCGGCCCGCGCCCGACCTCGTCGAT
This sequence comes from Vulcanimicrobiota bacterium, assembly GCA_963738465.1. Lineage (GTDB taxonomy): Bacteria > Vulcanimicrobiota > Vulcanimicrobiia > Vulcanimicrobiales > Vulcanimicrobiaceae > Vulcanimicrobium. Next base: position 308,902 of record CAVTWP010000005.1, on the reverse strand, counting down.
GCCGCCGACGAGGCGAAACCCGGCCGCCTGCGCGCGCCCTTCGTACAGGTGCAGGCGGATCAGGCGGCGGCGTTCGCGTTCGACCGCGTTACGGCGCTTGCGCCGCGCCGCTTCGGTGGAAGCCATCAGCCGGGCTCGGGCCGTTCGAAAGTGAGCCGGCCGAATCTCGCCTCGCCGAACTCTTTGAGGTACGCGCCGGCCGCATTGTGCAGGTCGAGCTCGCCGCCGCGCCGCGCGAAACCGCGCGCGCGAGCGAACGTCTCGAGATCGGGGACGTCGAGCGACGGCCGTTCGGCGCGCGCCCAGGAGGCGAAGCGCGACACGACGTCTTCGGCGTCGAACCGTTCGCGCGGTAAGGCGCCGGTCAAAGCGAGTTGCCACTGCGCCTGCGGCGTGGCGATCTTCGGCACCAAGATTCCCGGTGTGTCCATCACTTCGAGTTTCGGTCCAACGCGGAACCATTGCAACGAGCGAGTGACCCCGGCCTTGTCCTCGGTCCGCGCCGCCGTGCGGCGGATCAGACCGTTGATGATCGAGGATTTGCCGGTGTTCGGGATGCCGACGACCATGGCCCGCGTCGCGCCGGCGCCGGCGAGCGCGCCCAGCGCGGCGGCGATGCGCTTCACCGATGCCGGATCCTTGCCGTTGACGGCCACGGCGTTGCGGCCCATGTTGCCGAAACCACGCCAGCCATTCCCGCGTCGCGTGCGGATCGGCAAGGTCTTCGCGCCCCAGCGCGATGATGCGGGGCTTGCGGCCGGCCAGCTCGTCGAGCGCGGGGTTTGCGCTCGAACGCGGCACGCGCGCGTCGCGCACCTCGACCACCACGTCGACGATGCTCAGCCGCTCGCCCAGCTTGCGCATCGCTTGCGCCATGTGGCCGGGAAACCATTGAATCGTCACTTCGTCGGGCATCACAGCATGCGCGGCGGCCAGATGCCGACCAGCGCCTTGCCGACGACGTCCTGCCGCTGCAGCGCGCCCCAGTTGCGCGAGTCGTCGCTCTCGGCGCGATTGTCGCCCAGCACGTAATAGGCGCGCGGCGGAACGACGGTCGCGGGCGCGCTGCGGCGGTCCCGAAAGCGAACGTACGGTTCGGACAGCACACGGCCGTCGATGCGCACCACGCCGTCGCGCACCTCGACCCGCTCGCCGGGCAGCCCAACGACGCGCTTGATGTACGTTTCCGGATTGGGCGCGTCGTGACGGAAGGCGATGACGTCGCCGCGCTCGATGTCGCCGAAGCGATACGCCAGCGTGTTGATCAGCACGATCTCACCGGCATGCACGCGCGGCTCCATCGACAGACCGTCGACCGGCGACGTTCTCATGAAGAACGCCGCCGCGATGAGAGCCAGGATCACGACCTGCACGGAGAGCGAGACGACGGTTCGCGCCTTCGCCATTCGCCCCGCTGTTCCATCAGCGCCGCGGCCGCTCCCGCTCGCGCGCGCTAGTGGAGGATGCGGAGCCGGTTCAGCGGCCAGAAGAGCAAGAACGCATGGCCGGTGAACGAGGCCTTCTGACCTTTGACCTGTCCGGTTTGGAACACGCCGCCGGCTTGCGCGAAGCCCCAGGCGTGCGAGTCCTCGGAGTTGTTGCGATTGTCGCCGAACATCAGGTAGCAGTTGTTGGGGATGCGATCCGGAGCGCTCCACATCGAGCGCGGCGGGATGTTCGCGTTGGCCGGGTCGAGCGGGTTGCCGTCGACGTAGATGCCGTAGTCGCGAACCTGCAGCTCGTAGTTGGGCTTCTCCGCGATGTACGGCTCGACCAGCGCGACGCCGTTGCGGTACACGACGCCGTTGTGCACGCGGATTTGATCGCCGGGCAGCCCGATCGTGCGTTTGATGAAATCGTTCGAGGTGACCAGCGGCGGCGGGAAGACGACGATGTCGCCCTCGTGCGGCTTGGTGAAGCGGTACTCGAACTCGTTGACCAGCAGGACGTCGTGGATCTGCAGCGTCGGCTCCATCGAGCCGCTCGGGATGAAGAACGTCCGAACGACGAACGTGATCAGGAACAGTGCGACTAGGCCGGCCACGATGAACGCGTCGAGATACTCGCGCAGCACGGTGCGCGTCGACGGCCGCGGCGGCGTCTCGCCGCCGGCGACGACCGGAACGCCGGGACGAATGCTGATCGCCACGCGCACGATCGCGAAGACTGCGATCAGCCCGAGCAGTTCGAGCGGTGTCACGGGAACCGCCTTACTGGCTGGACTTGCGCTCCGACTTGACGACCTTGCGCTCCTTGATGCGCGCCGCCTTCCCGACCTTGTCGCTCAAGTAGTACAGCCGCGACCGCCGCACGATCCCGCGCTTCGTGACTTCGATCCGCTCGACGCGCGGGCTGTGCAGCAAGAACGTGCGCTCGACGCCGACGCCGTGCGCGACGCGCCGAACCGTGATCGCTTCGCCGAGACCGCCGCCTCTGCGCACCGTCACGACGCCCTCGAACATCTGGACGCGTTCCTTGCCGCCCTCGACCACCTTCGAGTAGACCTTGACGGTGTCGCCCGGGCGAAACGCAGGGACGGACGGCTTTTCCTGTTCCTTCTGGATCAGGTCGAGTACGTTCATGACAGCTCTCTGACGCAGCGAAATGCCACGCGGGGCCGCGGGCAACCCCGGTAGTGTATCACCCGACCCCCTAACCCGACAAGGCCGCTGCCGGCGAATTGCGCACGTATCGGCCTGCCGGGGTAGCAATCGCTTGAAGGCAAGCTAGTGCTCGCTAGCTCGCAGCGATCAGAGGTGCAGCGAGAGTCCGGCGAAGACGCCCTGGCCGACGAAGTGGTTCAGGCCGGAATAGTAGCGCGCGACGACGTCGACGTGCTTCGCGATGCCCGCGCCGGCGAACGCGTCGTAGAGCACGCCGGTCCGCAACGGAGCGTCGAGGCGTCCGGCGCCAATGCCGGCACCGACGTACACGTGACTGAGCGGAACGTGGACGGCGCCTTCTGCCGTCAGCGCGTAGCGTCCGCCGCCGCTGGTGAGCGGAGCGGCAAGGCTGAGCTGCGGATGCACGCCGGGCAAGCTGATGCCGATACCGTGCAGCGACACGACCGCGGCGCCGGCATTCGTGCCGTCGCTGAGATGCATGAGACCGCCGGCCACGTCGATCGGACCTGAAGACTGCGCAGCGGCGATACTGGGAATGACCGCAAGCGTCGCAGTGACGATCGCGGAGAGAATGATGCGTTTCACGCAAGCGCTTCTACCCGTTCGTGCGCGACATACTCTCCCGAACTTTGAGGCGTCGCACACCAAGCGCTCCGACGGTGACGTGTCAGAGATCCTTTTCGGTCGCGCCCGAAACGAAAAAACCGCCAACTACAGGTCCAGAATTGCGCGAAGGCCCGCGTCGAGGCGCAGCATCACGTCGGCCGGCAACTTGCCGAGCTTTTCCACGACGCGAACGACGTCGATCGTGCGTATTTGGCTGCACACGATGAGGCTGTTCTTGGTAGTTCCTCCGCTACCAGACGCAACCGGGACGAACAGTAAACTGGGATGCTTCCCGATGGCGTCGGTGAGCGGGCAGACGATCGTCGTTTTGCCGCCGCGATTCGCGGCGTTACGCTGCACGACGACGCATCGGCGCGTTTTTCTCAGCTCGCTGCCGCGCGTTGGATCGAGCTGCACGCGAACAAGGTCGCCCCGCGAGACCGTCACAGGCCGTCTTCTAGGGTGCCCTCGAACTCTGCGGCCAAGGCGGCATCGTCAGCCGCGTTCTCGCGCATGATCGCTTCGATCTCGGCGTCCTCGCGGAAGCGCCGAACGCGCAACGCCGCTTCGCGGGCAGCCGTGACCATGAAGGCCGTCCGGTTTGGAGCAGCGGCGGCATCGATGATCGCAAGGTCCTCATTGGAGACCAGCATCGAGATCCGGGGCATACCGAGAGTATATACGATTCATATGCTCCCGTCGAGTGCGCCGAGCCGCGCACCCGAACGCCGATCTGTGGCCGTCTCCAGGATTCATGGCGGAGCGCAGGCGCCCGCACGGAGGCACTCGGCTGATGTTTCGCGCCCCGTCGTGAACGCGCGTGTGACGTCAGTTTTCGTCGCTCGCGGGCTCGGCTTGGTTGGAACGGACCGCTTGGCGAGCCGTTGTGCGGGCGCGCGATTGCTCGCGGCGCCAGTCCGCGATCTTGGTGTGATCGCCGCTGAGCAAGACGGGCGGGACATCCATTCCTCGAAACGTCCGCGGGCGCGTGTAGGCGGGATGATCGAGCTCGCCGTCGGTCCACGATTCGGTCGCGGCGGAATCGGCAGCGATGACGCCCGGAACCATGCGCGCAGTCGCGTCGAGCAGCGCCATCGCGGCGATCTCGCCGCCGGTCAAGACGAACTCGCCGACCGAGATCTCTTCGATCGGATAGAGCGCGCCGAGGCGCTCGTCGACGCCTTCGTAGTGGCCGCAGATCAGCACCAGGCGATCGAGCTCCGACCATGCGCGCGCGTCGGCTTGGCGGAAGACGCGGCCGCTGGCCGAGGTCAGGATGATGTGGCGGCGCTCCTCGGGCGAAGCGTCGCGCAGGATCGCATCGAGCGTGCGCGCCAGCGGCTCGATGCGCAACACCATGCCGGGGCCGCCCCCGTAGGGCCGCGCGTCGGCGCGCTCCCCGGGCTCGAGCGCGTCGAGTAGATGGTGCAGCCGAAACTCGACCAGTCCGCCCTCCATCGCGCGGCCGACGATCGACAGGCCGACGACCGGCGCGAACATCTCCGGGAAGAGCGAGACGACGTCGACGTGCAAGACTCCCACGTGGCGTTGTTCGACCGACTGCGTCGTCTGGTCCCGGCCCGGCCGCCGGCCGATCCGTTCGTCCGCGCGACCCGCGCGCTCGAACGCGGCCGGCTCGACGCCGCCGCGGCGGCATTGGGCGAGGCGCTGGGGACGGCGACCACCGCCCGGCAAGCCGCGGCGGTGCGCAACAAGCTCGCTATTGTCGCGGTCCACCGCCATGACCGCGAAGGCGCGGTCGAGCAGCTCATCCTGGCGCTCGAGGTCGACCCGCGGTCGCCGGAGGCGATCACGACGGTGGGGAATCTGCTGCTCGAAGACGGCGAGACGGCTGAGGCGATCGAGCACTACGAGTACGCGCTCATGATCGACGACCGCTACGCGCCCGCCTACCACAATCTCGGCGTCGCGCTGCACCGCTCGGGCAAGCGCGGGGCGGCGGTTCGCATGCTGCGGAAGGCGGGCCGGCTCGAGGGGCGCATCATCTCGCGGTGATGGATGGCGACCAGCTGGTTCTCGACACCGACCTGATCGGCGTGATGCGTGCCGCGGTGACGAGTGCGCTCGAGAACGGCGCGGGATTCGTCGGTCCCGCGCACGTCGTGCTGGGACTCCTCGCCGACTCCCGCATCGGCCCGGCAATCGCAGGGCTGATCCCGCGCGAGCGCGTGCGCGAAGCCGCCCGAGCGGCGCAGCACGAGCCGACCGAGGTCGCCGACGTCGCTGACGGCGGGCCGTCCGACGGCGAACGACCGCCGCTCGTGCGCTACGACACGATCGCGTTCTTGTCGCGCGATCGCGAGACGTCACTGTACCTCGACGCCGACGCGTTCCGCATCTTCGTCGAAGGCGCGCGGCGCGCGAGCGGGACGTATCGCGCGACGCAACTGGTGTTCGCTCTCACCGCCGAAGCCGTCAAAGAACGCGACCTGCTCGACCTCGTCGGCGGCGATCCGCAGGCCGTGACCAAGGCCGTCGACGCCCTCGGGTAAGCGACCCTTCGACGGACCTCAGGGTCGCCGAACGCAAAGGCACGGCGCGCCCTTCGACAAGCTCAGGGTGACCGAATCCCAGGGTGATCTGCAGCGTCGCGCGCGCATGCGCGCGTCAGATCGTCTTGGTGCCGATCACGTCGGCCGACGTGATGTCTTCGAGATACTCGAAGAGCTGCGGCAAGGTGATCTTCTCGAGCGCGCCGCGCTCCTTGATGCCGTCGCCTTCTTCGCCTTCATCACGCAGGTAACAGCGGCACTCCACGCCGCCGGTGCCTTCGCTCAAGAACGACACGGCGAAGCCTTTGCCCAGCGTGTCGTCGTAGATGCGCATCGCGGCGGGATTGAGGATCTCGATCGAGTGCGATGCGTTGTTCGCGTCGAAGATCGTGATGGTGAGGTAGTCGCGGTTGACGATCTCGATCGAGCCCACCACGAAGGTGTTCTTGGCAGAGAAGAACTCGTGGCCTCGCTTGTTGCGCGAGCTCACTTCGTAGAAGACCCGGTGCGCGACGAACCGGTTGAGGATCTTGCGCAGCGTCGCGATCGACGCCAGGGTCTCGGTCCGGTTGCCGCGAGTGTAGATGATCTTCAGGGCGAGAGGGCCGGCCTTCGGTTGATCTCCGCCTTTCCGCACGAGCAGGGCCACCGCGAGATGCAAAAGGCGGGCATGACGCGTTGCACGTGACCGGGAAGAAACCCTGCCCTTCGACGAACTCAGGACAAGCTGATGCTCTCGATCCCCGACATGGCCATCCTGGGCGCGGCCGCCCTGTTGTTCTTCGGCCCCGAACAGCTGCCGCGCGTCGCGCGCAAGGCGGGCAACGTGATGCGGGAGATCCAGAACACCTCGCAGTCGTTCATCCGCGAGATGGAGCGGGCCGCCGACGCGCAGGATCTGGCGACGGCCAAGGCCGAGCCGCCGCCGTACGAGCCGGCCGCCTACGACCCTATTCCGTACGGCGGCCCGGGCGACGACGCCGGAACCGGCGCGCCGGAGTCGCCGCCGTACGACGTCGAGCCGTATGTGGCCGATCGGCCGCGCGCGGAGTCCCGCAACGGCGCGCCGCACGCGGGCGCGTCGTACGAGCCGCCGGCGCCCGATCCCGAAGCGCCGGTGCGACGCAGCGCGCCGCCGTCAGCGGCCGCACAGACGCCGCCAGAGGCCGATCACCCGCCGCACCTCTAGCCGAGTCTCGCGGTAGGGCGGCACGCCGTCGTAGCGGTCGACGGCGCCCGCTCCCGCGTTATAGGCTGCGATCGCGCGCTCGTAGGCCTGGGCGGCGGGAAACCGCGCGTAGCGCGCGACGAGGCCGGCGAGATGGACGACGGTTCCGTGCAGGTTGGCCTCGGCGTCGTCGGGATCGACCCCCAGTCGGGCCGCCGTCGCCGGCATGAGTTGGCCCAGGCCGCGTGCCCCGGCCGGCGAGACCGCGCGCGGATCCCATGACGACTCGACGGCGACCAGCGCGACGACGAGCCGCGCGTCGAGGTGCGCCGCGTCGGCTTCCGCGACGACGCGGGCCGCGAGCCGTACCGCCTGCTCGCCGTCGAGCCCGGGATCGAACGCTCGCAGCGCCGCGGCGTAGGCCAGGAGCGCCGAGGCGAAAACAGACGCGGGCACACAGCGGCCGGTGCCCGCGGGAAGTCCCGTCTAGCGCCGGCTCAGATGTTGAAGTTGCTGCGCAGCTCGTTGATGCGCGTCTCGACCAGCCCGCGGACCTGCCGGTGGAGGCGATCCTTCTGCTCGTCGGGGAGGCGCTGATAGACCAGATAGCCGGCAGCCGAGATGATGCCGCCGAGCACGCCGACGAGGATCGTCCGGCCGGCATCGGTGTTTGCGGCGTCCGCAGGGCCGTGGTTGGGCTGGATCTCGCCGTTGATGGCGTTGCTCGAGTCGGTCATCGTAGGGTCCCCTTCGACGCCGGTGTACCCTGATTCTCTTGCGGCGTTACGAAGTCTCGCGCTCGGCTTCGCGAACGTAGCGGACGAAGCCGCGATACTGCTTGGCCAGCTGCTCGATCGCCAGTTCGGCGGTGGCGACGATCGCGCGCACATCGTCGCGGTCTCGCGACTGCTCCGGCCAGCGCATCAGGAAATCTCCCTTGCGCCGGTGTCCCGTCACAGGTACCTGCGCGACGTCGGTGAGCCCGGCCCACGCCGCCTGCAACAACGCCGACGCCGCGCCGCAGACGATGTCCTCGCCGGGCTCGCCGTGTTCGGCGTGACCGCTGGAAAAAACAGAAGACAGCCGGTCGCGGCTGTCTCTGCGGAAGCGAACCTCGAGCATCGTCCTTCGCCGAGCTCAGGTCAGGCTAGGCGAGCGAGATCTTGTCGATCCGGACCTCGGCGAAGCGCTGGCGATGGCCGTTGAGCTTGCGAACGCGCTTCTTCGGCTTGTACTTGAAGACCAGGATCTTCTTGTCTTTCGCCTGGCGCAGCACGGTGCCGGTGACGGTCGCGCCGCTCACCAGCGGAGCGCCGATCGACACGTCGTCACCGCTCGCGGCCAGGATCACCCGATCGAACGTCACCGAAGAGCCGACTTCGCTCGCGACGAGATCGGTCCGAATGACGTCGCCCTCGGACACGCGGAACTGCTTGCCGCCGGTCTCGACGATCGCGTACATAACCTCGGAACCTTATCATGCGTCCGGGGGATCGTCAACGCGGGATGTCGCGGTCCTCGAATGGTAGGACCCTCCTCCGCGTTCCCGAGGTTTATCGTGCCCACCACCCAGCGAGCGGCCGCTCCCGGCCGTGCTCCGCAGATTCTCACCTTCACCCTGAACGGCCGCGCGGCGACCTATCCGGTCGAGCCGGCGGTGACGCTGCTCGACCTGTTGCGCGAGCGCGCCGGTCTGACCGGCACGAAGAAAGGCTGCGACCGCGGCCAGTGCGGCGCTTGTACCGTGCTGGTGAACGGGCGCCGAACGCTGTCGTGCCTGACCCTGGCGCTGGCGCATGCCGGCGACGAGATCACTACTGTCGAGGGACTCGCGGCGGGCGACGAGCTGCACCCCGTCCAGCGCGCCTTCGTCGAGCACGACGCGTTCCAGTGCGGCTTCTGCACGCCCGGGCAGATCATGTCGGCGGTCGCGCTCATCGCCGAGGGCCGGGCGCGCTCCGACGATGAGATCCGCGAAGCGATGAGCGGCAACATCTGCCGCTGCGGCGCGTACCCGAACATCGTCGCCGCGATCGCCGCGGCGCGGGACGCCGGCTGATGCGCGCGTTCGATTTCGTCGTCGCCGACTCGCCGGCGGATGCGCGCGCGCTGGTACGCGAGGTGCCGGGCGCGCGCTTCTACGCCGGCGGCACCACGCTGGTCGACCTGATGAAAGCCGACGTGGAACGGCCGCCGCGCGTCGTCGACATCTCACGGCTGCCGTTGACCGCGGTCGAGCGGCGGGGCGGCGCCGTGCGGATCGGCGCGCTGGCGCGCAACAGCGACGTCGCTTACGCGCCGCTGGTCGAAGAGCACTTTCCGGCCGTGGCGCAGGCGCTGCTCAGCGGCGCCTCCGGACAGATTCGCAACGCCGCCACGATCGGCGGCAACCTGCTGCAGCGCACGCGCTGCTCGTACTTCCGCGAGACGCGCTGGCATTGCAACAAACGCGAGCCGGGCAGCGGCTGCGACGCGCTCGACGGGTTCAACCGCGGTCACGCGGTGCTCGGCACGAGCGAAGCCTGTATCGCGACGTATCCCGGTGACTTGGCCGTCGCGCTGACGGCGCTCGACGCGCAGGTCGTCATCGAAGGCGACGGCGGCGAGCGCACGATCCCGCTGGGCGAGCTCTACCGGCTGCCCGGCGACCGGCCCGAGCGCGAGACGTCACTGGTCGACGCAGAGCTGATCACAGCGGTCGAGCTGCGCGTCGATCCGCTCTACGCGCGCTCGTCGTACCTCAAGGTGCGCGACCGCGCGTCGTACGAGTTCGCCCTCGTCTCGGTCGCCTGCGCGCTCCGGGTCGAGGGTGGCAAGGTGGCCGAGGCGCGCCTCGCGCTGGGCGGCGTCGCGACGGTGCCGTGGCGCGCCCGGGCGGCCGAAGAGCTGCTCGCCGGCCGCGAACCGGGTAACGCAACGTATCGTGAGGCGGCACAGCGCGCGCTGGAGGGCGCGCAGCCCCGCGAGCACAACGCGTTCAAGGTCGAGCTCGCGAAGCGCGCGATCGTTCGCGCGCTGCGCGCGACGGCCGGAGGTGCGGCATGAGCACGACGATCGAGCGTCCGCGCACCGCGACCTACGTCGGCAGCCCGGTCGACCGCGTCGACGGCCACGCCAAAGTGACCGGCGCGGCACCCTACTCCGCCGATGCCGCCATCGAGTCGCCGCTGCACGCCGTGATCGTTCAGTCGACGATCGCTCGCGGCCGCATCGCCGCGATCGAAGAGACGGCCGCCCGCGCGATTCCGGGCGTGGTCGAGGTGTTGACCCACGCCAACGCGCCGTACGTTCCCGCGCTGCCGTTCGACTTCGCCACGCCGATGAGCGAACAGCTCGCGCCGCTGCAGGGCACCGAGGTGCACTACGACGGCCAGCACGTCGCCGCCGTGATCGCCACGACCTTCGAGGCCGCGCGCGAAGGCGCGCTGCTGCTGCGGGTCGCGTACGACGAGCTGCAGCAGCCCGAGCTCGACGCCGAGACGGCCCGCGACATCGATCACCCCGAGCAGTATTTCGGCCACGAAGCCCAGCTGCGCCGCGGCGAGCCCGAAACGGAGTACGACGCCAGCGAGGTGCGGCTCGACGTCACCTACCTGACGCCCAACGAGAACCACAACCCGCTCGAGCCGTCGGTCACGGTCGCGCAGTGGCGCGACGGCGAGCTGACCGTGCACGACTCGACGCAGTGGGTGCGCGGAACGCGAGCCGTGCTCGCGCGCTGCTTCGATCTGCCCGAGGAGAAGGTGCACGTGATCGCACCGTTCATCGGCGGCGGTTTCGGTTGCAAGGGCTTCGTGTGGCCGCACCTGCTCATCGCCGCAATGGCGGCCAAGGTCACGGCCAAGCCGGTCAAGCTCGTGCTGACCCGCGAGCAGATGTTCACCTCGTGCGGCCATCGCTCGCAGACCCGCCAGCGGCTGCGCGTCGGCGCGTCGCGCGACGGCCGGCTGCGCTCGGTGCTGCACGACGTCCGCGGCGAAACGGCGCGGGTGAGCACGTTCGTCGAGGCGGCCGGCGGCGTCACCCCGATGCTGTTCGACATCCCAAACGTCGCGATCACGCATGCGCTCGCGCGGCTCGACGTGCCCAGCTCGACCGCGATGCGCGCGCCCGGTGAGACGCCGGGGACCTACGCGCTGGGGTGCGCGCTCGACGAGCTCGCGTACGCGTGCAACCTCGATCCGCTCGACGTGCTGCGCCGCAACCACGCGACCGTCGACGGCGAGACGGGGCTGCCGTTCTCCTCGAAGCACCTGCTGGAGTGCTACGAGCGCGGCGCCGAAGCGTTCGGCTGGAACCGGCGCGCGCGCGCGCCGCGTTCGACGCGCGACGGCGACGAGCTCGTCGGCTGGGGCGTCGCAACTGCGACCTACCCGGCGATGCGCGCGCCGGCCGAAGCGCGGGTGACGATCGGCGCCGGCGGGGCGCTCGAGGTGGCTAGCGCGACGCACGATCTCGGCACCGGGATGTACACGGTCCTCGCACAGGTCGCGGCCGACGCGTTGGGCGTCGAACCGCGGGCCATCACCATTCGCATCGGGGACTCGTCGTTCCCCAATGCCCCGGTCGCCGGTGGCTCGATGAGCTCGGCCAGCGTCGCGCCGGCCGTCGCCGACGCTGCGCGGCGGGCGGTGCGCGACGCGATCGCGCTGGTCACCTCGACCGACGCCTCGCCACTGTACGGAGTGCCCGAAGCCGAGGTCGAAGCGCGCGACGGGATGCTGCGCGCCGGGACCGATGCGTCGCGCGCGGTCTCGTACGCCGACGTGGCGCGCTGGGCGCCCGGCGGTTCGCTGACGGCGAACGGCAGCGCGTCGCCCGGCGACGAAGGACAGCGCGCCTCGTTCCATTCCTTCGGCGCGCAGTTCGTCGAGGTGCGGTTCGACGAAGAGCTCGCGCGGTTGCACGTCTCGCGCGCGCTCGGCGTGTTCGACTGCGGGCGCGTCCTCAACCCGAAGACGGCGCGCTCTCAGATGCTCGGCGGAATCACCTGGGGGATCGGGATGGCATTGCTCGAGGAGACCGTGCGCGATCCGCGCGCCGGCGCGGTGGTCACCAACAACCTGGCCGACTATCACGTCCCGGTCAACGCCGACGTGCACGCGATCGAGGTGCTGTTCATCGAAGAGCCCGACCTCACGTTCAACCCGCTGGGAGCCCGCGGGATGGGCGAGATCGGGATCACCGGCGTCGCGGCCGCGATCGCCAATGCGGTGTATCATGCGACCGGCGTGCGCGTGCGCGAGGTCCCGATCGTGCCGGAACGGTTGCTCGGCGCGGCGCAGAGCGCCTAGCGCGTGGAGATCGCGCGCGTGCGAACGGTCGTCCTCGGCGGCGGCCGTTCGCAGCGCATGGGTTTCGACAAGCTCGTCGCGCCGTTCGACGGCGAACCCCTTGCGCGCCGCGTCGCGCGGGCGCTGCAGGAGCTCGAACCGCTGTTCGTGACGACGCCGGCGGTCGCGGCGGTGCTGCGCGATCTGCGCGGCGTGCGCGTCGTCGAGACGCCGCCGACCGCCGGCCCGAGCGCGACGCTGGCGCTAGCCAGCGCCGCAATCGACGAGGACATGCACCTCGCGGTCATCGCCGGCGATCTGCCGTTCCTCGACGCGGCGCGCGTCCGCGCGTTCGTCGCGCGCGTGGCCGACGATGCGGACCTCGCGTGGCCGATCGTCGCCGGGACGCCCGGCCATCCGGTACTCTGGTCGCCGAAAGCGCGCGCGCGCATCGCGTCGCTGGGCGACGACGATCAACCGTCGCGAGTTCGCGACGACGCAGGGCTGCGCACGGTCGCGATCGAGCAAACCGACGACGCCCACGTGACCGACGTCGACACGCGGGCCGGATGGGCGGTGGCGGAGGCACGCGCGCGAAGTCGGCGGGTCTCCGCCGCCGCCCGAGATGGAGAGAGCTAAGTAGAGAGCGCTAAGCGGTCGCGGCGGACAGGGCGACGGCCGGGCCGTCGTCGAGCCGCAGCGTCAGGCATTTCGCCGAACCGCCGGCTTTGTGGAACTCCGACAGATCGGTGCGGAACACGCGGTAGCCGATCTCGTGCAGCCGTTCGCGCAGGGCGCGCGAGCAGTCGTGCATCACGATCGCGTCGCGAACTTCGACCGCGTTGCACGCGAAGCGCAGCGCGTCGTCGACCGAGACTTCGATGAGATAGCCGGGTTCGATCGCGCGGCGCAGCATCGTCTGCGCGTGCGGGCTGAAGGCGTCCAGGTAGGCCAGCACGTGACCGGTCGACAGCGGGCACAGCGCCAAGTCGAGGTGGAAGAAGCGTTCGTCCACCAGCAGCAGCGGCAGCACGCGGCAGCCGACGATCTCCTGCAGCTGCAGCGTCGCGCCGCGTTCGGTGCGCCAGCCGTAGCCGGCGTACAGCAGCGGGCGAACGCGGTCGAACAGCGCGTCGCCCGCGCCTTCGAAATAGGTCTGGCGCAAGAAGGTCGTGGCGAAGCCGGCGCGCGCCAGCGCAGCGCGGTACACGGGCTGCTCCCGGCGGCGTTCGGCGTGCCGGAAGCTCGACACGATCGCGAGGTTGCCGATCGCCAGCGCGGCGTTGGCGGTGAACACCAGATCCGGCATCGGGGCCGCTGCGTCGAGCGTGACGAGCTCGATGTCGCTGATGCAGCCCATCAGCTCGACGAAACGGTCCCACTGCCGCTCGGCGTCGGGCGCCGAATCGCCGACATGGCGCGTCATCCACGGGTTGATCGCGTAGCGCACGCCGTACTGGCCGGGCGGGCAGACGAGGAACCGAGGCGCCATATGCCTCGATCCTAGCGCGGATGCGGCCGGCCGTCGTTCGACAAACGGTGCGCCGCGCCGGGGTGGCGTTCGCCGCTGGTGGGTACGCGCAAACCATGGACCGCCGCACGGATACCGAGGCTCAGGGCGATTACAAGAACGCGCTGCCCGACGAAGTGACCGACCACCCTGATTCCGGGATGCCTCGCCAGCTCCGCACGCAGGCCGACGACGATGCGCCGCTGACCCGGCGCGAGGCCGACGCGGCCGGAATCTCGCCGACCCCGGAGGTCGTCTATGCCGACTCCGACGAGGATCCGAATCGCGACGACCAGCGCGACGTGAACCGCGCCGGCCCCGACGAGCACGTCTGAGGCGTTACAGCTCGACCAGAACGTCCTCTCCGTCGGCGCTGACCCGATAGGTTTCGAGCGGGATGACCGCCGGCGGCGTCAGCGCCGCACCGCTGGTGACGTCGAACACCGCGCCGTGGCGCGGACACATGATGCGGTTCCCGTCGAGCTCGCCCTGATCGAGCGGGCCGCCGTCGTGCGTGCACACGTCCTCGATCGCGAAGAAGTCCCCGTCGACGTTGCAGATCAACAGCGCGGTGCCGTCGACCACCACGCGTTTGGTCGAGCCGGACGGGATCTCGCTGCGCTTCGCGACCGCACGTGCCACGCCGCATCGTTCGCCGGCCGGGGACCGCAGCCTCGTGCGCGAAGGCCCGCGCCATGAAACGACCCATGCCCTTCGTCCTCGCGCTGCTGCTGGCCGCGCCGCTCCCGGTCGCAGCCGCAACGAGCGCGACCTATAAAGCCGGTGCGATGAGGACGATGCCGGCGAAGGTCGTCGCGTTGCCCGACGGACTGCAGTACACCGATCTCAAGGTCGGCAAGGGCGCGCTGCCCAAGCCCGGTCAAACGGCGGTCGTGCACTACGTCGGCACGTTTCCCGACGGCAAGAAGTTCGACAGCTCGCGCGACCGCGGTCAGCCGTTCGAGTTTCCGCTCGGCGAGCACAAGGTGATCGCGTGCTGGGACGAAGGCGTCGCGACGATGCGCGTCGGCGGCCGCCGCAAGCTGGTCTGTCCGCCGGCACTGGCTTACGGCGAACGCGGTGCGGGCGGCGTGATCCCGCCCAACGCCACACTGGATTTCGACGTCGAGCTGCTGGGCATCAAATAGCGTCTAGCAGACCGGCCCGCGGGCGAGGTTGTCGACCGCGATCACGCTGAACGAGAAGCCCGGACCGAGCGTGATGTTGCGGCCCCAGCGGACCGAGTTGACGCCGGTCATGATGATCCCCGGAATCGGGAGGTCGTTGGCCGCTGCCCTGAGCAGGGGCACGTTCGGCGTCCAGACGACGGGCAACGTCGGGTTCATGGTGACCTGCACGCGCATGAAGCCGCCCTTGGGCTTCGGTACGACGAGATAGCGCGGCTCCAGTGCGATCAGCCCGTCCTTGTTGCCCCGACTGGCGGCACTCGCTTCGCTGATGACCCCGTACCCGATCGTCCCTTCCGGGACTTGCGTGCCGTCGTCGAGCGCCGCGTCCTGCGACACTTTGAAGCGAAAGGGCTCGCCGGCTTTGGCCGTCCCCGAAAACACCTTCTCGGCCATGACGGCCGGCACGGCGAACGCGCAGATCTTCGCCGCGCGCACCGGCGTCGGCGCGAGCAGCGTCACGGCTACCACGCCGGTTGAGACGAGCAACGCTCGGAGCCGCACGTCTTCGTCTTCCCAAAAACGCCGTAGGTCCTCGCGGTCACGCGCCGTACGAAGACGCGTCATGCCGACTCGCGTTGCCGTCGCGCGCTGGTGCGCGTTCTTCACCGCCTGCGCGCTGCTCGCGCCGGCCGCTGGAGCCCAGGGCGCTTCGCCCGAACCGTCGAGCAGCCCGACGCCGGCGACGAGCGCTGCGCCGGCGGCGAGCGCCGCGCCGCCGGGCAGCCGCTACCAAGCGGCGGTCGCGCGGATCGCCGCCGATGCGCCCGAAGCGATGCGGCGCCAGCATGCGCCGGGGATGGCCCTCGCGTTGACCGACCGCCGCGGAACGATCGCCGTGCTGACGTTCGGCTCGGCGAACGTCGAGAGGAACGAGCCCGTCACGCCGCAGACGCGCTTCGGCATCGGCTCGATCACCAAGTCGATGGTCTCGATCGCGCTGCTCGAAGCGTGCGACCGCGGCGCGTTCAATCCGCGCGTGCCGGTCACGCGCTATCTGCCCTGGTTCTCGGTGCACACCCGCTGGCGCGCGCTGACGCCGCACGATCTGCTCACGCATACCAGCGGTCTACCCGACGGCGGGCTCGGCGCCGGCGCGCCGTACGATGTCCTCGCGTTGCGCGACGTGCAGACGGGATTCCCGCCCGGCAAGCGCTGGTCGTATTCGAACGTCGGCTACGAAACGCTGGGCGAGATTCTCGCGGCGGTCGATCACCGTCCGTGGAGCGACGCCGTTCGTTCCGGCGTGCTGGCGCGGATCGGGATGAGCGCCACCTCCACCGACTGGACGTATGCGACGCTCGCCGCGTCGGCGATCGGCTATCTCCCGCGCGAAGACGATCGGGTCCCCGATCCGCGCGCCTGGGATCTGGCACCGGTGCCGCTCACCGAGTTCAGCGACGCCGCGGGCTCGGTACTGTCGACGGCGGGTGACATGGCGAAGTACGCGCGCATGATCTTGCGCGCGGGCGTCGTCGACGGCGGCGCGCGTGTGATCTCACCGTCTTCGTATGCGCTGCTGACGACCGCCGCCGCGAAGGCGGGCACCGGCGGCGTGCCGGGATTGTACGAGAGCTACGCGTACGGCTTGGCCGTGCACACGCTGGACGGTGACCGCATCGTCGGACACACCGGCGGGACGGCGCCGTATACCGCCTGCATGGAAGCCGACCTCACGCAAGGCTTGGCCGCGGTCGCGCTGACCAACGTCGGATACATCGCCGATCGCCCGTGCGACATCGTCGAGGACGCGCTGCGTGTGTTGCGCGCGGCGCGCCGCGGCGCGGCGTTCCCGAAGTTTCCCGCTGCGACCGATCCGGCCCAGGTGAAGCGAGCGCGCTCGTACGCCGGGACGTACCGTGCCGCGAACGGAGCCGCGCTTACCGTCGTCGCGCCGCGAGCCGATCGGCTGGCGTTCGTGATGAACGGCGATCGGCATCCGCTGCTGCCCGTCGGCGGCGGCATCTTCTGGACCGACGTCCCGCGCCTGCAGCTCAGCGGCGTGCGCTTCGTGCCCGATCGTGCGGCGCACCGCGCGACGGCTTTGGTTGCCGACGGCCGGTGGTACCAGACGGCAGCCTATCGCGGCCCGAGCGCGCCGCGCGCGCCCGCCGCGTGGAAACTGTATCCGGGCCACTATCGAACCCTCGGCGGACATCCGTACGACGGATCGATTCGCGTGCAGTTCGTTCACGGTGCACTCGTGCTCGACGACGGCACCCCGCTGATCCCACTCCGCGACGGCTCGTTCCGCGCCGGCGCGACAGCGGGTGCACAACGTGTGCGCTTCGACGCCGTCATCGACGGCCACGCGCAACGCGCAACGTTCACCGCCGACCGTGCAACGTACACCGCCGACCCTCTCTACCGAGTCACGACCCCCTGAGAACAGCGTTCGGTCTCGCCGTCATCCGGATTCAAAACCTGCGGGCGGCGGCGTTTAGCCGACCGAACCCTCCATCTCCAACTTGATCAGGCGGTTGAGCTCGACGGCGTATTCCATCGGGAGCTCCTTGACGAAGAAGTCGAAGAACCCGTTGACGATCATCGCCGTCGCGTCGGCTTCGCTCAGCCCGCGGCTCATCGCGTAGAACAGCTGCTCCTCGCCGATCTTCGAGACCGAGGCCTCGTGCTCGACGGTCGAGCGTTGCTCGTCGATCTTCATCGTCGGCTTGGTATCGGACGACGACTTGTCGTCCATGATCAGCGCGTCGCACTTCACGCGCGTCTTCGCGCCGACGGCGCCGCCGTGGATCTCGACCAGACCGCGGTACGTCGTCTTGCCGCCGTGCGCGGTGACCGACTTGTTCGTGACCACCGACGTCGTGTTCGGCGCGGCGTGGATCACCTTCGCGCCCGCGTCCTGGTGCTGCCCTTCGCCGGCGAACGCCGCCGACAGGATCTCGCCCCGCGCGCCCTCGCCCATCAGGTAGATGGCGGGGTACTTCATGGTCAGCCGCGACCCGATGTTGCCGTCGACCCACTCGACGGTCGCGTTCTTGTACGCGACGGCGCGCTTGGTGACGAGGTTGAAGATGTTGCGGTACCAGTTCTGGATCGTCGTGTAGCGGATCGACGCGCCTTCCATCGCGATCAGCTCGACCACGGCCGAGTGCAGCGACGAGGTCGAGAACTGCGGTGCGGTGCAGCCCTCGATGTAGTGCACCTTCGAGCCTTCGTCGGCGATGATCAGCGTGCGCTCGAACTGGCCCATGTTCTCGGTGTTGATCCGGAAATAGGCTTGCAGCGGCATCTTGACTTCGACGCCCTTGGGGACGTACACGAACGAGCCGCCCGACCACACCGCCGAGTTGAGCGCGGCGAACTTGTTGTCCGCAATCGGGATGACCGTCGAGAGGTACTTCTGGACGATCTCCGGATGCTCGCGCAGCGCGGTGTCCATGTCGCAGAAGAGCACGCCGTCCTTCTCGAGCTCCTCGATGACGGAGTGGTAGACGACTTCCGACTCGTACTGAGCCGAGACGCCCGACAAGAACTTGCGCTCGGCCTCGGGGATCCCGAGCCGGTCGAAGGTGCGCTTGATGTCGTCGGGGACGTCGTCCCAGTTCTGCTCGGTCCGCTCGCCGGCTTTGACGAAGTACCGGATGTTGTCGAAGTCGATCTCGTTGAGCAGCGCGGTGTCGCCCCACGTCGGCATCGGCTTGGCGCGAAAGACGTCGTAGGCGCGCAGGCGGAACTCGCGCATCCACGCGGGCTCGTTCTTCATCGACGAGATGCGCTCGACGATCTCGCGGTTCAGGCCCTTGTCGGACTTGAACGCGTAGGCGTCTTCGGGATCGTGGAATCCGTGTCGGTATTCCTGGATCAGGGCATCGGTCGTGGCGGCCATCGGTCTCCCAGCGTATCGGCCCGTACCGGGTCGGTCAAGATAGTGCAGACCTATCTGTACTATCTAACCCGCCGAACTCCTCGATCGTGGCGCCGCCCGCGCCGTCAAGCGCCGGCGGTCCGAGGTGCTTGCTATCCGGCGTGCTTTGTAGTACAAAGCTAACGTGATCGGACTCGGGCAGTTCAGTCTCATCTTTCCGCCGGCGGCTTCCTTGGTCGCCTTGGCCTTGGTTCTCGCGCATGCCGCCGTCCATGGCACGGCCCACGAAGCTGACGAGGGAACGGCCGCCCACCTCTTTCAGATCCTGATGGTAGCGCAGGTCCCGGTGATCGTCTTCTTCGCGTTCAAGTGGCTCCCGCGCGCCCCGCTGGCCGCGCTGAAGGTCCTCGCCCTCGATGCCGGGGCCGCGGGTTCCGCGTTCGCAGCAGTCTTCTTTCTCACGTAGAGTTCGAGCCGGCGGCCTCAGGAAGCGATCGCCGGAAAATATGCGAGCCTAGCGCTCGGGGATATTGCGGCGAGGAGTGCTGCCGAGGACGAGCGGTGGCTGACGAGGCCGAGAGTCTCGATCAGTACGGCGCGCAAAATCGGCGCGCCCGCGGACGGGCTGAACTGCCGGCGAACCAGCGCGGCTTGGAGTGGCGGGAGCGAAGGATTGTATGCAGCGTTCTCGGCGGAACGGCCGGAGTGAATCGCGCCGTCCTCGGTTTCGAGCGCGACGCCGGCGAAGGTGTGACTGTACGGAGCGTACGACGCTCTGGCGGCAGCGAGCGCGGCTGCGACGAGGACATCGTTTGCCGCGCCTTCGGCGACGGCTAGTCCGAGCGCGACAGTCGAGAGCAGGCCCGCAGTCAGACCCAGATCGCCCGGCCCGAACGCCTGCGGCAGCAGGACGGTCAGCGCAACGGGCGGCGCGTCGCGCACGCGCACGCGCAGCACATCGGCGTTGGTGAGCTCGGCGAGGAATTGACGGCACATGCCGCATGGCACGGCGGTCACCACAAGATCGGCCACCGACCGTTCGCCGTGCGCCCACGCGTTGGCCACCGCCGCCTGTTCAGCATGAACGCTGTTCCCGAGCGGTGCGCCCGAAAACTCGAGATTTGCCCCGAGATGCAGCGCACCGGACGCGCCGACCGCAACCGCGCCGACGGGGAAGTCCGAGATGGGTGTCCGCGCATAACTCAGCGCGCGCGGGAGCGTCGCAGTCGCGAGGTCGAGCAACGTGCCGTTCGCGGCGGCGGCGCGGGCATCGTCCGCAGTGATCAGCGAGGCGTCGGTGCTCATGGCGCGGAGCCGTGCATCCGGGCAGCGGTTCGAACGGCTGTCAGCAGGATGTCGATATCGATCTCTTCGGTTCGGTGGTTGACGATGCACGCCCGCAGCGCCAGACGGCCGGCGACGCGAGTGGTGCTCGGCACCGCGACCCCGCTTTCCTGTACCGAGATCGCGATCGCGTCGTTGAGCGCATCGAGCGCCGCGTCATCGAGACCGGGGCACACGAACCGAAAGCACACGACGTTCAACGTCACCGGCGCCGACAGCTCGAGATCGTCGGCGTCTTCGATGCGCTCGCCCAGCGCTGTGGCCAGGTCGCAGGTTTGCGCGATCGATGCGCCCAGCCGGTCGAGCCCGAAGTGGCGCAGCGTGAACCAGACTTTGAGCGCGCGAAACTCGCGCGAGAGCTCGATGCCGTAGTCGGCGAACCACGGCGCGCCCGCGGCCGCGCCGCGCTCGGCGCGCGCGAGATAGGCCGGATCGGAGGCGAACGCGGCGCGGTGCGCGCGCTCGTCGCGAAACAGCACGCAGCCGACGGCGTAGGGCGCGTGCAGCCACTTGTGGACGTCGAAGGCCAGCGAGTCGGCGCGCTCGATCCCGGCGACGAGACCGGCATGGGCGGGGCTCGCGATCGCCAGCGCGCCGAACGCGCCGTCGACGTGCAGCCACAAACGCTCCTCCGCGCAGAGCTCAGCCAGCGCGCCGAGCGGATCGAAGGCGCCGGTGTCGACGCTGCCGGCGGTCGCGATCACGAGAAACGGTCGCGCTCCCACCGCGCGGTCGGCCGCGATGCATTGCGCGCAGGACTTCGACGTCCAGCTCGTGGCGGTCGTCGAGCGGCACGAGCCGCAGCGCATCCTCACCCAGCCCGGCGATCCGCATCGCTTTGGCCACGGAGTCGTGCACGCCGGCGCCGGCATACGCCGTCAGCCGTGCGCCGCCGATACCGGTCGCGCGCGCGCCGGCGCCGAGCGCCGCGTCACGCGCGGCGACGACGGCGAGCAGGTTGCCCATCGACGTGCCGCTGGTGAGGATCCCGCTAGCGCCTTCGGGGAAGCCGAACAGCTCGACGAACCACGCGATGACGGCGCGCTCGACGTATACCGCCGCGTGCTCGCGGCCGCCGACGTTGGCGTTCATCGCCGCCGCGAGCAGCTCGGCCAGGACGCCCGCCGGGGTTCCCGCGCCGTGGACCCAGCCGAAAAACCGCGGGTGCCGGTTGCCGGTCGAGTACGGCGCGATGAGCTCGTCGAAGCGCGCGTACGTCGCTTCGAGCGGCTCACCGCCGCGCGGCAGCGGCTCGCGCAGCTGCGCTTTGACCGCGTCGGGAACCGGGCGCCATGCGGCCCCGTCGCGCACCGCAGCGAGTTCGTCGACGCTCGCATCGACGGCATCGTGCAGCGTGCGCCGAAACGCCTCCCAGTCGCTCGGATCGAGCGACGCGCGCGTCACGCCGTCCCGTGCGCGATCCGGCGTCGGACCAGCGCGTCGAGCGCGGCGTAGATCCGCGGGACGTACTGGTGCTTGTACGGATACATCGCCGGATCGTCGAGCAGGTGAACGATCAGCGCGTTGTCGGCCTCGAAGATCAGCAGCTTGCCGTCGCGGTCGATCGCGCAGTCGATTCCGACGTAGTCGAGCGCCAGCAGCTGCGCCGTCTCGCGCAGCGCCGCGTCGAGCTCGCCGCCGAAGACGCTGCCGATGTCCGCCATGAACGCGCGCTCTTCGTCGCGCATCCAGGCGTGCTCCGCCATCGGCGAGTTGTAGTAGTGCACCATCCAGTTCGGCGAGATCGCGAGGTGGCACGGCAGCGGCTCGCCGTCGACGAACACGATGCGGTATTTGCGGAACAGGCCGTCGGTGCTGGGATAGTCGACGAACGGCGCGACGTACAATTGCGTGTCCTCGTGCCCGGCGAGATAGGCGGCGTGCGCAGCGGCGTCGTCGATGCGCTCGAGTCCGTGGCCGCCGTGCGAGCCGACCGGCCGCACGATGTGCGGATACGGGAAACCGCCGGCAGCGTATTGCGCGCGCTCGACGCGGGTGGTCGAGACCACGCGGGCGTGGCGCGCCGCCGCGAACGTCTCCGCCAGCGCCACGCGAGCCAGGCGGGCGATTCCCGCCGGCCGGTTGAGTGCGGGCCGAAGCGAAGACTCGAGGAAGCGGCCGACCGCTGTGAGGCGGGAGCGCGACGCGTCGGATTCGCCGATCGCGACGAATGCGGCGTCGTGGTGCGGCAGCGCCGGGATCGGCTGCGCGGGGTCGACGTACCAGCGGTGAAGCGTGACGTACCGCGAGTCGAACAACAGATCGACCGGGGTGTTCGCCTCGTACGAGCCCGGGTGCGCACGGGACCAGCAGCGCGTAGTCCTCGCGCTCGTGGGCTGGGGTCGAGTGGACCGGCGCCAGCCTGATGGCGGCTCGCTGGTGAGCCAAGGCCAGCTCCGGTCGCCGCAAGATCTGGGCCACCTCGTAGATGCCGAGGTGCGCGTCGAGGACCGCGCCGTCGGCCGCGGCGGCGGCTTGGAACGCGGCGAGCGCCTCGTCGAGGCGTCCGGCGCGTGCCAAGTCGCGACCGCGTGAGGCCGAGGCTATGGGTAGCATCTTGATCCATGCTTCGGCCGCCGGGCGCGCCTTTCCGCACCGGCCGGGAAAAGCTATTTACAAGGGGACCCCGAGGGGGTACCATCTGCGACGGACTTCACGGACCCCATGCGCGTTTAGAGCGTGGGGCCGAGGCAGTCGGATGAGGGGACGGCGCGCCCTACGCGCCATCGCAGCGGAACGTCCGTTCGGTCCGAGGGAGACCGTGCCGGCAAGAGTCTGCTGATAGGTCGACGGCGAGACGGTGTACCGCACACGCCGGACGACACGCCTGGAGGTGGGATTCTCCCAACCGAACCCGAGGAGTCGAAAAACAATTGAAAGCACTCGGCACGCACATCGTCTGCGAGCTGTCCGGCTGTGACGCAGCCAAGCTCACCGACGTCGACGTGGTCCGCGAGATGATGCAGAACGCCGCGCGAGCGGCCAACGCGACGATCATCGAGACGGCCTTCCACCGCTTCCAGCCGCAAGGCGTCAGCGGAGTGGTGGTGATCCAAGAGTCGCACCTGTCGATCCATACCTGGCCGGAGACCGGCTACGCGGCGATGGACTTCTACACGTGCGGCGACCACACCGATCCCTGGGCCGCCTGCGAGTACGCCGCAGAGGCGATGGGCGCCACGACCATGCTGACCACGGAAGTGAAGCGCGGGGTCGAATCCGGTCCGAACCGGTTCACCCACGTCGTCACGACCGAGCACGACACCCGCGAGTTCTTGGCCACGGCTTAGAACCCGCATCCGGGACAGACACGGGAGAATCCGAGCCCGCTGCGCGACGCAGCGGGCTCTCTCTTCGCGCGACGACTGGCGAAAAGGGCATCGCCTCCGGCCGCCCAACCGGACCGTCGCCATGCCGAAGACCGAGCACTACCAGTGGTACACCGAGCAGTTCGCGCCGACCGAGCTGCACGCGCACGCGATCGAGGAGACGTACTACGCGGGGCGCACGCCGTTCCAGTCGGTCGCCGTGCTGCGCACCGCGATGTTCGGCAAGCTGCTGGTGCTCGACGGCGACACGCAATCGTCGCAGGCCGACGAGAAGATCTACCACGAGTCGCTGGTCCATCCGGCGATGGCGGCGGCCGGCGAGCGCGCCGAGGTGCTGATCCTGGGCGGCGGCGAGGGCGCGACCCTGCGCGAGGTGCTGCGCGACGCCGGCAGTGCGGCGCTGCACGATGGTCGACATCGACGGCGACGTGGTCGAGCTCGCGAAACGCTACCTGCCCGAGTGGTCGGACGGCGCGTTCGACGATCCGCGCGCGCGCGACTGATCATCGGCGACGCGCTGCGCTTCCTCAAAGACGACGGCGATCGGTACGACGTCGTGATCAGCGATCTCACCGAGCCGCTGCCCGACTCGCCGTCGTTCCCGCTGTTCAACGGCGAGGTGTTTCGCGACATCAAGGCACGGCTCGCGCCGGGCGGCGTCTACGTGCTGCAGGCCTCGACGGCCGGCTTTCACAACATGGCGCTGCACGCCAAGATGGCGCGCTCGCTACGCGGGTCGTTCCGCTTCGTGCGCAGTTTCTACACCCACGTTCCGGCCTTCGACAACGACTGGGCGTTCCTCGCCTGCAGCGACGAGCACGACGTCGCCGCGACGCCTCCAGCAGCGCATCGACGAATACGTGCGATCGCTGGGCGGCGAGAACTGGTTCTACGACGCCGAGACGCACCGCCGGCTGTTCGCGCTGCCGCTCTACCTGCGCCGCGAGCTGGCGAAGGATGGCGACGTCTTCGCGTAGCACCCGAGCGATGCGATGACGACCGATGCTTCCGGCGCGCTGCGGCTGACCGCGCTGCACGACGCCCACCTGGCGCCGGGCGCGCGGATGGTGCCGTTCGCCGGGTTCGAGATGCCGGTGCAGTACGCCGGCGTGCTCAAGGAGCACGACGCGGTGCGCAAGCGCGCCGGGCTGTTCGACCTCTCGCACATGGCGCAGTTCGCGCTCGGCGGCGCCGACGTCGGCTCCTGGACGGAGTCGCTGACCGTCAACAAGGTCGCCAACATGAAGCCCGGCCAGGCGCGCTACAACATCTTCACCAACGAGCAGGGCGGCGCGCACGACGACGTGATCTTCTACCGCCTCGGCGAGGAGCGCTGGCTGCTGGTGGTCAACGCCGGCAACGCCGACAAGATGTGGGCGTTATCGAACGCCGAGCGCGCGGGCGACGTCACGCTGTCGAACCTGCACGGGCGAGCGCGCGCTGGTCGCGATCCAAGGGCCGCGCTCGGTCGAGCTGCTGCAGCCGTACGTCGAAGCCGAGCTCGGCGCGATGAAGTACTACTCGTGCGCCGAGACCCGCGTGCGCGGGACGAGCGGGACGATCGTCATCGCGCGCACCGGCTATACCGGCGAGGACGGCTTCGAGCTGTTCCTGCCGTCGGAAGAGGCGACCGGCGTGTGGGACCTGCTGCTGACCGAGAACCGCGCGCACGGCCTCGAACCGTGCGGGCTGGGAGCGCGCGACGTGCTCCGGCTCGAAGCGGGGATGCCGCTCTACGGGCACGAGCTGACCGAAGAGATCACCCCGCTCCAGGCCGGAATCGCCTGGGCGGTCAAGTTCGACAAGCCGGTGTTTCGCGGCAAGGCGGCGCTCGAGGCGCAGCGCGACGCGGGTGACTACGCGCGCATCGTGGGCCTGGCGATGGACGGCCGCGTTCCCGCGCGCGCCGGTTACGCAGTGCTCGCGCACGGCAAGCGCGCCGGCGAGGTCCGCAGCGGCTCGTTCGCGCCGTCGCTGGGCAAGAGCATCGCGACCGCGCTGATCGATCCCGCCGCAGCCGCCGACGGGAACGGCGATCGACGTCGAAGTGCGCGGGACGATGCACCCCGCCACGGTCGCGCCGCTGCCGTTCTACAAGCGGCCCTGAGCTCGCCGAAGGGCTGAGCGTACCGCCACCAGGACTCGCCGGGCCCGTTCCGTAGGGTAGAGAACGAGATGGCGAACGTACCGGCTGGGTTGCTCTACAGCAAGGAACACGAATGGGTGAAGCTCGACGCTGACGTCGCCACGGTGGGAATCACCGACTACGCGCAGGACTCGCTGGGCGACATCGTCTACGTCGAGCTGCCGCGCGCCGGCGCGACGCTTGTCGCGGTCGAGCAGCATCGGGGTGGTCGAATCGGTGAAGGCCGTCTCCGACATCTACACGCCGATCGGCGGCGAGGTGACCGAGATCAACTCGGCGATCGACAGCGATCCTGCGCTCGTCAACCGCGATCCGTACGGCGAGGGCTGGCTCTTCCAGCTCAAGCTCGACGACGCGGCGCAGGCGGCCGACCTGCTGTCGCCGGAGCAGTACCGAACAGCTGATCAGCGAGTCCTAGCCATGGGCAGCCGCTGATGTACACGCCGCACACCGCCGCAGACATCGCGGCGATGCTGCAGGTGATCGGCGTCGACTCGCTCGACGATCTCGTTCGGGTACCCGACGCGGTCGCGCTGCGCGGCTCGTTGGAGGTCACGCCGCAGCTCAGCGAGATCGAGATCGCGGAGCGCTTCCGTCGCTTCGCCGAGCGCACGACCGCCGGCGACTACACGTCGTTTCTCGGTGCCGGTGCGTACCGCCATTACATCCCGCCGGTGGTCGGCGCGCTCGCGATGCGTGGCGAGTTCTTGACCTCGTACACGCCGTATCAAGCCGAAGTCTCGCAGGGATATCTCCAGGCGATCTACGAGTGGCAGACCTACATCGCGCTGCTGACCGGACTCGACGTCGCCAACGCGTCGGTCTACGACGGCGCGACCGCGCTCGCCGAGGGCGTGGTCATGGCCGTCAACGCGACCGGCCGCAAAGCGGTGCTCGTCTCGCGCGCCGTGCACCCCAATTATCGTGCCGTCCTGCGCACCTATGCCGAAGGACTCGAGCTCACCATCGACGAGTTGCCGTACGCGGCGGACGGGCGCACCGACCTCGGTTCGCTCGACGCGCTGCTGGCCGAACAGCGTTACGCCGCGGTCGTCGTCCAGTCGCCGAACTTCTTCGGCGCGGTCGACGCGCTGCCGCCGGGCGCGGCCCAGCGAATCCGAGCGACCAAGACGGTGCCGATCGCCGTCGTCGCCGAGGCGATGTCGCTGGGCGCGCTGGCGACACCGGCCTCGTGGGGCGCCGAGATCTGCGTCGGAGAGGCGCAGTCCTTCGGCAACGCGATCGCCTACGGCGGACCGCACGTCGGGTTCATCGCCGCGACCGAGGCGCACCTGCGCCGCATCCCGGGACGATTGGCGGGGAAGTCGGTCGACGGGGAGGGCCGCACGGCCTACGTGCTCACCTTACAGGCGCGCGAGCAGCACATCAGACGTGAGAAAGCAACCTCGAACATCTGCACCAACCAGGCGCATTGCGCGCTGTGCGCGACGATCTACCTCGCCGCGATGGGCCGCACGGGACTGCGCAACTGCGCGGCCCTCAACGTCGCGCGCACGCAGGAGCTCGCCCGCAAGGTGACCGCGGTCGACGGATATGCGCGGCGCTTCGAGGCGCCGGTCTTCAATGAAGTCGTCGTGCGCGTCCGTGGCCGCGCCGCCGACGTGCTGGCCGCGCTCGAGCGGCGCGGGATCGTCGGCGGCCTCGACCTCGGCCGCTTCTATCCCGAGCTCGCCGACTGCATCCTCGCGGCGGCGACCGAGCTCACCACCGGCGCCGAGATCGATGAGCTCGCCGCTGCTCTCGCGGAGATTCCGGCCCGTGCCGCTGCCAGCGTTTGACACACCGCTGATCTTCGAGACCGGACAAGAAGGTCGCGCGAACCGTTACCTGCCCGACGCCGGCGCGCTCGATGCGCTGCTGCCCGCGAACGCGCTGCGCGACGACCTGCCGCTGCCCGACAATACCGAGCTTGACGTCGTCCGGCACTTCACCCGGCTGTCGCAGAAGACGTTCGGGATCGACACCGCGTTCTATCCGCTGGGCTCGTGCACGATGAAGTACAACCCGCGGATCAACGACGCGATGGCCAACGTGCCGGCCTTGCGCGACCTACATCCGTTCGCGCCCGACCAACTGGCGCAGGGCGCGCTGGCGGTGATGTGGGAGCTCGAGCGCGCGCTGGCGTCGCTGTTCGGGATGGCCGCCTTCTCGCTGAATCCGGCCGCCGGCGCGCACGCCGAGCTGGCGGCGCTCCTGATCGCGAAGGCGCACTTCAAGCGCAAAGGCGAGTCGCAGCGCAACGTCGTGGTGGTGCCCGACACCGCTCACGGTACGAACCCCGCCTCGGCCGCGATGGTCGGTTACAAGGTGCTGTCGCTCAAGTCGGACGCGCGCGGGCGCGTCGATCCCGACGAGATGCGCAAGGTCGTCGGACCCGAGACCGCGGTCTGCATGATGACCAATCCCAACACGCTCGGCCTGTTCGAGCCGCGCATCCACGACGTCTCCGACGTCGTACACGCCGCGGGCGGCCTGATGTACTACGACGGCGCCAATGCCAACGCGCTGATGGGCAACACGAGGCCGGGCGACATGGGCTTCGATCTCATGCACCTCAACCTGCACAAGACGTTCACCATCCCGCACGGCGGCGGCGGCGCAGGCGCCGGACCGGTCGGCGTCGCCGAGCACCTCGTCCGGTTCTTGCCGAACCCGGTGGTGCGCGCCTTCGACGCGACGGGCGCGGCGGCCGCCGCCGGCGGCTGGCGCGAAACGGACGAGCTCACCTTCGGGCTCGACTTCGATCGGCCCGACGCCATCGGCACGATGCGCTCGTTCTGGTCGAACTTCGCCCACATGGTGCGCGCGCTGGCCTACGTCTATGCCAACGGCGCCGACGGACTGACGACCGTCTCGAAGCTCGCCGTGCTCAACGCGAACTACATTCGGGCCTCGATCCGCGACGTCGTCGACGTTCCGTACGACGAGATCAACCGGCACGAGTTCGTCGCTTCGGCGCAGCCGCTCAAACGCGAGACCGGGGTTCGCGCGCTCGACATCGCCAAGGCGCTGCTCGACCGCGGCTATCACGCGCCGACGGTCTACTTCCCGCTCATTGTGCCTGAGTGCCTGATGATCGAGCCGACCGAGACTGAATCGAAGGAAACGCTCGACGAGTTCATCGCCGCGTTCCGCGAGATCGTCGCGACCTCGCACGCCGATCCCGAGCGCGTGCTGGCCGCGCCGGTCAACACGCCGGTCGGCCGCGTGGACGAAACGCGCGCCGCCCGTCAACCGGACCTTCGTTGGCGCCCCGCGACGGCATGAACCGCGCCGACCTGCTCCGGGGCGCATCGGTTTCCGCGGCGCTCGTTCTCTCGGATGCCACGGCGAGCTCGGCCGCCGAAACGCCGGCTCCGGCACCCAACGCCGCCGACGCCGAGCTCGACGCGCTGCTCGCGGCGGAGTGGCGCGGCTACCATCAGCGCCATCCCGAGGCGGCCTCGTACGACGGCGACCGTTCCGGCGACGAACGCTGGGACGACCCGTCGGAGGCCGCCGCGGCGGCGGAGGCCGCGCACGAGCGCGACGTGCTCGCCCGGCTCGAGCGGCTCGACCGCGCGCGGCTCTCGGAAACGGGCCGAACGAATGCCGCGCTGTACGCGCAGCGGCTGCGCGACGACGTGCAGGGCTTCGAGCTTCGCACCTATCTCTTCGCGCTCAACCAGCGCTCCGGCGTGCAGACCGACCTGTCGATCGTCGACGTGCTGCCGTTCGCGACCCGAGCCGACTACGAGCACTGGGCGGTGCGGATCGAGCGCTGGCCGGCGAAGGTTGACGCGACGATCGCGCTGTTGCGCGAAGCGGTCGCGCGCCGCATGCTGTGGCCGCGCGTCGTGATGGAGCGTATCCCCGAACAGCTCGACCGGCAGATCACCGCACCTGAGAAGCATCCGTTCTTCGCCCCGTTCGCCCGGTTGCCGCAGGGCCTCGCGCCGGCCGACGTCGCGGCGGCGCGCGATCGCGCGCACGCGGCGATCGTGGGCGGGGTGCTGCCCGCCCTGCAGCGGCTGCGCTCGTTCTTCACCGCCGAGTACTTGCCGGCCGCGCCGGTCGACATCGGGCTCACGCACGTCACTGGGGGCGAGACGATCTACGCCTATCTCGCGCGCGTCAACACGACCACGACGATGGACCCCAAAACGGTGCACGAGCTCGGGCTGCACGAGGTCGCGCGCATTCGCGAGGCGATGGCGAGCGTCGCGCCGCGCACCGGCTACTCGGGTTCACTCGGCGAGGTCTTTGCTCGCATGCGCGCCGATCCGGCCAACTATCACCGCACGGCCGACGATCTGCTGCTCGCGTACCGCGCGCTCGCAAAACGGATCGATCCCGAGCTGGTGCGCTTCTTTCGCGTGCTGCCGCGTTCGCCGTACGGCGTCGCGCCTATTCCGGCCTCGATCGCACCCGACGCGACGACCGCATACTACCAGCCCGGCGCGCTCGACGGAACGCGCGCCGGTATGTACTGCGTGAATCTGTACCGGCCCGATCAGCGCCCGATCTACGAGATGCCGGTGCTGACGCTGCACGAGTCGGTGCCCGGCCATCATCTGCAATTCTCGCTGGCCGCCGAGCTGGGCGCGCTGCCCGAGTTCCGCCGCGCCGCGTATTACGTCGGTTACTCCGAGGGTTGGGGACTGTACGCGGAATCGCTCGGTGACGACATCGGCGTGTACGACGACGCCAAGGCGAAGCTCGGCGCGCTCAGCTACGAGATGTGGCGCGCCGTTCGGCTCGTGGTCGACACCGGGATGCACGCGTTCGGCTGGTCGCGCGACCGTTCGATCGCGTACTTCCTCGACAACGCCGCGAAGACGAAGCTCGACGTGACCAACGAGATCGATCGCTACATCACCGATCCCGGCCAGGCTCTCGCCTACAAGATCGGCCAGCTCAAGATCCTCGAGCTGCGCGACCGCGCGCGCCGGCAGCTCGGCGCGCGGTTCGACTTGCGCGATTTTCACGCCGAGGTGCTGGGTGCCGGATCGCTGCCGCTCGACGTGCTCGAGCGACGGATCGACGCCTGGCTGGCGCGGGCGACGGCCTGATCCAGGGCCGCGGATCGGTTTCACCCGAATCTCGCGGAGAATGCGGAGTGCGGGTCGAATGACGGGCGCATGGCGAGGCGACCGACGCCGACCTTGACCGAGGCGGAATACCGACTCATGGACATTCTGTGGGAGCTGGGCAGCGCGACCGTGGCGGACGTTCACGCGCGGCTCCAAGACCGCCCGCTCGCGTATACGACGGTGCTGTCGACGCTGACGATCCTGGAGCGCAAGAGCTACGTGCGGCACACGATGCGCGGGAAGGCCAACGTGTACAAGCCGCGGGTCGAACGCGACGCGGCGCGCCGAACGGTGGTCGAGAACGTGCTGGCGACGTTCTTTGCGGGCTCACCGCGCGCGCTGATGCTCAACCTGCTCGAGTCCGAGCGTCTCGATCCCGAGGAAGAACGCCGCCTGCGCTCGCTGCTCGGGGAAGAATCCTGAGCTGGACCATCGCGGCCGCGGCGCTGTTCGCCGCCGTCGTCGCCAGCCTGCCGCTCGCGGCCGCTACGCTGATCGCCGCACAGCCGTTCGCGCACGCCGCGGTTCGATACCGAATCGCCGGCGCCGGGTTCGTCGCGGTCGCCGCAACCGCGCCGTTGTGCGCGCTGGCGGCCGGCTGGCGCGCCGCCCCGCCGAGCGCCGCGGCGCAGACGTTCGCGCTGAGCACCGTCGCGGCGCCGTTGGTCGCCGGAGTCGTCGCCGCGTCGTGCGCGCTGCTGTTGGGCCTGGTGCGCGACCTCGTCCGGTTGCGCAGGATCAAGCGCCGCGCCCACCCGTTGGGGCTGCTCGGCGTGCGCGGCGCGCGGTTGGGCAGCTCGCCGAAGGTCGCGACGCCGACCGCGATCGGATACGTGCATCCGGCGGTCGTGATCCCCGACGGTTTCGGGGCGCGCGTCGACGGCGCGGAGTGGGAGGCCGTCGTCGCTCACGAGTGCGCGCACCTGAGCCGCGGCGACGACTGGGCCAAGGCGCTGCAGAGCGCCGTCCTGCGGGCCGGCTGGTGGCTGCCGGGGCTGTGGGTTCTCTCTCGCGCGCTCGATCTCGAGCGCGAGCTCGCCAGCGACGAGCGCGCGGCCAGGACGAGCGGCGCCCGGCGCTACGCGGCTTGCCTGTTGCGGCTGGCGACCGACGGCTACGGCTATACCGATGCGGTCGCGCCGGGTCTGTGGAGCCGGCGCTCGCACGTCGCGATCCGGGTCGAGCGGCTGCTGCGGCCGCCCGGCGGACGGGCGCCGGTCGCTCGCGCGGCGATCCTCGGCTCGGCGACGGCCGCCGCCTTGGCCGTGGTCGTGACGGCGGTTCTCGCCGTTCCCGGCGGGGCCCGGACGACCGCCGTGCCGGCGCCTCGCTTGGCGCACGCGCTGCGGCACGCGCCGCATCGCGCCGGCCGTGTCGCCGTCCATCGCCGGCCGGCCCCGACCGCCGCGACGCCGCGCGTCGTGAGCTGGGTCGGCACCGCGTCCGACGTCTCCCCGCCGCCCGCCGCCGCTGCGCTCCCGCCGCGCCAGAGTGCCGCAGTCCCCGCCGCCCGGCCGGCCCGCCGGACGCCGCCGCACCGCGCCGCGGCCCGGACGGCCGCGCCGCCGACCACGATCGCGTTCGCCGCGCGGGCACCGCATTGCACGACCTGTTTCGGGCCGCTGCGGTCGGCCGACGACGCCGTCGCCACGTCCGTGCCGGCCTTCGGGGCGCGCGCCGTCCCGGTCGCCATTGCGCCGCCGGATCCCACTTCCGGATCGGTCGATTTGGGCTCGGGAATGGTCTGGTACCGGCTGCCTTCGCGCACGGTCGCTCTCCCCTGACCCAGCCGGGCGCGTGCCGGGTCCTTCTTGGGGCGACGCGATATACTAGAGAAAACCAGCCCGAAAACGTCGGGCTGGAGCCGTCTTCCGGGAAGCGCGATGCGGATCAAATACGAGGTCTCCGCCGGTGGGCTCGTCCTGCGGCGGAACAACGGCTCCTTGGAAGCTCTGCTCATCGGGCGGGGCGAGCCGCGCGTTTGGTCGCTGCCCAAAGGCCACGTCGAGGCCCGGGAAACGCACGAGCAAGCCGCGCTCCGCGAGGTTCGCGAGGAGACGGGCTGCTGGGGCGAGATCCTGTCCAAGCTATCGGACATCTCGTATTGGTTCTACCTGAACCGCACCAAGCACAAGAAGTCGGTCCACTTCTACCTCATGCGCTACCTGTCGGGCGACACGGCCAACCACGACCATGAGGTCGACGAAGCCCGCTGGTTCGAGATCAAGGCCGCCAAGAAATCCCTCAAGTACGTCAACGAGAAGCGGCTGGTCGATCTCGGGCTCGAGTGGCTCGAGCAAGAGGGCAGCGGGATCTTCGAGCCCGAGCCGGTCACGGCGGCGCAGTCGGTGGGAGATTCCAGCGCCTGAGCGCGTGCTTGGCGGACGGTTCGCCGTTCGGTAACCGATGATCGACCCGTCACCTCTCGTCGATCCTTCGATCCTTCGATCCTTCGACGAACTCAGGACAGGCCAAGCTCAGGACGGGCTGAGCTCGGCGCAGGCTGCTTCGACGGGCTCAGCGCAGGCCGGGCTGCGTGTCTCGGTCGACGTTTTCGACGGGCCGCTCGACCTGCTGCTGAGCCTCGTCAAAGAGCGTCAGCTCGACATCGCGACCGTTCCGCTGGCCACCATCGCCGACCAATACCTGGCCTACATCCGGGCGATGGAGGCGCTCGACGTCGAGCTCGCCGCCGACTACCTGGTCGTTGCCGCGACGCTGGTGTTCCTCAAGTCGAAGGCCTTGCTGCCCCCGATCCCGCTGGAGCTCGCCGGCGACCCGGAAGAATCCGCCGAAGCGGTCGAGGCCCGGCTGCGCCAGCGGCTCATCGCCTATTCGAAATACCGCGACGCCGGCCAGGACCTCAAGGCGCGCGCGCTCGAGGCGTCGGCCTACTACGTGCGGCCCGACGGCGGCGACGCGACGGCCGACTTCGTCCAGCGCTACCGGATCGACGCCGCCAAGCTGGCCGGCGCGCTGGCCGCCGCC
The DNA here is from genome assembly GCA_963738465.1 of Vulcanimicrobiota bacterium. Lineage (GTDB taxonomy): Bacteria > Vulcanimicrobiota > Vulcanimicrobiia > Vulcanimicrobiales > Vulcanimicrobiaceae > Vulcanimicrobium. The sequence continues at coordinate 275,292 of CAVTWP010000005.1, read as the reverse complement.
CTGCGCGCGGCCAAGCCCGAAAAGCGGACGATCGTTCGCGAGCGCGTCTCGCTGGTCGAACAGATGGAGCTCGTCGGGCGGACGGTTCGGCGCGCCGGGCGCGTGTCGTTCCTCGAGCTGTGCGCCGGCCTGGACCGGCTGGCCGTGATCGTGACGTTCCTGGCCATTCTCGAGCTGGTTCGCCGCGAGCGGATTCACGTCGCGCAGGCGCAAGCGTTCGGCGACATCGAGCTGCTGGCCGTCCCCGAGGCCGATCGTGCAGCCTGAGCTCGTCGACACCGGCAAGCTCCAGCGCGAGATCGAAGCGCTGCTGTTCGTCGCGTCCGAAGCGCTCTCGATCAAGGAGCTGGCGCGCATCACCGGGGCCGAGCAGAGCGAGGTCAGCGTCGCGCTGCAGAAGATCGACCAAGAGTTTTCGCACCGCGGGGTCGTGCTGCGCGAGATCGCGGGCGGCTATCGCTTCGCTAGCGCGCCCGCGGCGCGCGAAGCGGTCGAAGCCTACCTGCTGCCGCCGAAGTCGAACCTCTCGCCCGCCGCGCTCGAGACGCTGGCCATCGCCGCCTACATGCAGCCGGTCACCAAGGGCGAGATCGAGGGGATTCGGGGAGTGAGCGCCGACTCGGTGATCGCCACCCTGCTCGACCGCCGGTTTCTGGCCGAGTCGGGGCGCAAGGACGTGCCCGGCCGGCCGATCATCTACAAGACGACCCCGGAGTTCCTCGAAGCGTTCGGCTTGCGCTCGCTCGACGAGCTCCCGGCGATCGACGTCGACGGGTCCCTGCCGGTCGAGCTGGGGCTGCCGATCCCGACGCTGCGCGCCGCCCGAGAACCCCAAGCAAGCGCCGCGGCAACCCACGGCGGGGTAGACGGGGTCGAAGAGTGCGAGACAAATACAGCATCAGAAACGGAGCCCGAACCATCAGCGGTCTAGCCGCAGCCGAACTCGTCCCCGCCGACGTGTGGGAGACGATCGATCAGAACTGCCAGCGCGTGGCGCTGGCCCACGAACTCATCCAGCCCGGAGAGACTTTCGAGCTCACCGGCGACCAGCGCAAGGCGGTCGACGCCATCACGGCCGGACTCGACGGCGGCACTTTCGAGTTTCTGCTCAAGGCGCCGACCGGGTCGGGCAAAACCGAGGTGATGCTGCGCGTCGCCGTCGACACGATCTTGGCGACGGGCGGCTACGTGGTGATCCTCGCGCCGACGCGCGACCTGATCCGCCAGCACGTGACCTATTTCACCGACCGTCTCAGCGGGACGGGGATCGGTGTCGGCCAGATCCACGGCGGCGCCGCGCCCGGCGACCGCCGCGCGGTCGAAGCCGGGATCGAGAACGGCACCATTCACGTCGTCGTCGGCTCGGCGATGATGTTGACCATCGATCGCCACTGGGAGATCATCGACAAGAGCGATCTCCTGTTCGTCGACGATGTGAACGCATTCGACGAGCGCGAGCATTTGCGGCTGCTCGAAGGGCTCGACTGTCCGATGCTCTTCGCGAGCGCCACGCCCGACGAGCTGCGGCGCTTCCTCGACCGCATCGGCGCGCTCAAGAACGTCGTGACGATGAAGAAGATGCCGTTCGACGTGCTTCCGACCAAGATCCACAAAGTCGAAGGCGTGTGGGGCGAGCCGCCGGCCGAGCAGCTGTCGCGCGCCGACGCGCTGATCAAAGAACATCTGACGCGCGGGTCGCGGATCTTCGTGATCGGCCGGACCCGCGGCGACGTGCCGCGTCTGGCCGAACGGCTGGCGCAGACGTACGACATTGAAGTCGAGCAGCTGCGCGGCGACATGGCCGACACCAGCGAGCAGAGCAAACGCTACCGCCGCAAGGGCGTGCGCGTGAACGAGGTCGGCACGCGCATCGAGATGATGAACAGCTTCCGGCAGAAGTCACCCGCGGTGCTCGCGGCGACGAACCTGATCGGCAGCGGGATCGACATTCCGGCCGCGGACCTGATCGTGATCACCGACTCCGACGCGTTCGGCGAGTCGGAGATCGAGCAGCTGATCGGACGCGTCGGCCGCCGCGAGCGGCCGTCGGATGCGGTGCTGCTCACCGGAACGACGTTCGAGAAGAACCCCTCGCGCGCGATGCCGACGGGCCGGGCCAAGACCTTCATGCCGGCCGGGATGCGCGCGCGCCAGTTCAACTTCGGCCGCCGCCGCTGACCGCACCGTAGCGACGATGCGGATCGGCGCTCACCTGCGCGTCGGCGGCGGCTACGACGCCGCCGTCGAGTACGCGCAGCGGCTGGGGTACGACGCGCTGCAGTTCTTCGCCGGTAACCCCAAGACGTACCGCGTCGGAGCGATCGATGTACCGGCGCTCGAGCGGTTCGCGCGCCTGCGCGCCGCGGCCGGGATCGCGCCGGCGGTCATCCACACGTCGTATCTGATCAACCTGGCGAGCGAAGACCGCAAGACGGTGGTGAACTCGCTGCGCCTGCTCCAGAACGATTTGAAGATCGCCGCCGCCGGTGACGTCGCATACGTCAACACGCACTTGGGCTCGTACGGTATGCGCGACCGGCGCGACGGCTTCGCCTCGGTCGTCGCCGCGCTCGAAGACGCGCTCGACGGAATCGCGCCTGGCGTCGCGCTGGTGATGGAGAACAGCGCCGGCGCGGGTCAGCTGTGCGGCGGGACGATCGAGGAGCTCGGCGCGCTCGTCCGCGCGATCGGCCACCCCAACCTGCGGGTCTGCCTCGACACTGCTCATACGTGGGCGGCCGGTTACGCGCTCAACACGCACGATGCCGTCGAACGGTTCTTCGAGCTGGTCGAGCGCGAGCTCGGCCTCGACCGCGTGGTGATGTTCCACTTCAACGATACGCAGATCCCATTGGGCGGTCACCGCGACCGCCATTGGCACATCGGCGAGGGGCACATCGGAATCGAAGGCTTCCGTGCCATCGCCGCCCATCCGGGCGTTGCCGGGAAGGTCGCGATCCTCGAGACGCCGGGCGAAGAGGACGACGACGCGCGCAACGTCGCTGCGATGCGCCGGATACTCGAGGGGCTCGACACGCCGCTGGGGGCAGTTGGATCGCGCTGAGCGCGCGAACTCGAACGATCATGAGCGACGACGTGCCCGAACGCCGCAAGGCGCGGCGAATCGAGATCCGGCTGCCGATCGTCTGCCGCGGCGCCGACGGTGGGCCGGTTCCGGGGATGACCGAGAACGTGTCGCGGCGCGGGATGCTGCTGGTCATCCGGCAGCCGGCAGTAGCCGGCGGCCCGATTCGGGTCGCGTTCACCAGCACCGACGGGCGCGAGCACGAGGTCAGCGGCGAGGTCGTGCGCACGACGCCCGAAGGAAAGATCGGCGTCGAGGTGCCCGAAAACGAAGCCGCGACCCTCGACGAGCTGATCAGCTCGTCGACCGAGCCGCCGCCGATCTAGTTTCGCCGCCGCATCCCCGCCGCGATGATCGCGCACTTCGACCTCGACGCGTTCTATGCATCGGTCGCCCAACGCGACGATCCGTCGCTGCGCGGCAAGCCGCTGGCCGTGTCGGGCTCGTCGCGGCGCGCGGTGGTGCTGACGGCGTCGTACGAGGCGCGTCCGTTCGGCGTGCGCTCGGCGATGCCGTTGTATCATGCGCTCGATCTGTGTCCGCACTTGATCGTCGTACCGCCGAACTTCACCGCTTACCGTGCGGCGTCGGAACAGGTGTTCGCGATCTTCGCGGACGGCGCGCGCGCGGTCGAAGGACTGTCGCTCGACGAGGCGTTCGTCGCGCTGCCGAATGACGATCTGCAAGACGCCGTGGCATTTGCGCAGCGCGTGCGCGCGCGCGTGAGCGCTGAGGTCGGGCTGAGGGTGAGCGCCGGCGTGGCGCGCGGCAAGATGGTCGCCAAGATCGCCAGCGACGCCAACAAGCCCGACGGTCTTACCGTCGTCGAACCCGGTACCGAAGCAGCCTACCTCGCGCCCCTGCCGGTCGGGCGGTTATGGGGCATCGGGCCGAAGACGCTGCCGCGGCTGGAAGCGGCGGGGTTGCGCACGATCGGCGACGTCGCGCGGCTCGACGACGCGCGGCTGTACGACCTGTTCGGCCGGTCGGGCCCGTTCTACCGCGACCTGGCGCGCGGGATCGACCATCGCGAGGTCGACAGCTCGCGCGAGCGCAAGTCGATCTCGACCGAGGAGACCTTCGAGTACGACGAGCGCGACGAGACGCGCATCCTCGCGCTGTTGCGAACGCAGGCCGACGAGCTGTCGCACGATCTCGTCGTGCGTAACCTGCGCGGCGCGACGGTCAGGGTGAAGATCAAACGCTTCGACCACGCGATCGTCGGCCGCCAAACGTCGCTCGCCGTCCCGACCAGCGACGCCGACACGATCTACGATGCCGCACTCTGGTGCTGGGAGCGGGCGGAGATGCGCGGCGTGCCGATCCGCCTACTCGGCACCGGCATCGCCTCGCTGACCGAAGAAGAAGCACGCGAGCTGCGGCTGTTCTGATCGCGTCGCGGCGCCGGCTCTACGTCCTAGACGTGGTCGGTGCTCCAGTACGGATCGGCCGGGCTGCGTTTGTCGGGCATCTGTGCGCGCAGCGCGGCGCGGAAGGATGTACTCAGCGGCTTCACCATCGCGATCGCGCTGGTGCGCGCTCGCACGGCGCCGCGCGGCAGCGTGTCGCGGGCGACCGACGGCGGGAGCCAGCCGCGGACCGTGCGCAGATCGCCGGCCGCGGCGCGCAGCAGCGGCGCGATGAAACGCGCGTCGTCGTCGCGCGCGTAGGCGAGCTCTTCGAGCACGAACGCGTCGGCGGCTGGGACGCGACGGCCGGCGACGTAGGCCGCCAGCGCGCGGCCGCGACGGGCACCGAGCCGCACCAGCCGCTCGCGAGCGACGCGCGACGCCGCGCACAGCTCCTGCCATTCCCAGTCCAGCGGCCGCCGGACGAACGCGAACGGGCGGCGCCCGTCGAGCGCGGCAAACGTTCGCCGCAGCGCGCTCGCGTCGGCGTCGCCGAGCACGGCGACCTCGATCCGGTCGCCCGGCAGCGAGTCGGCGCGCACCGCGAACGTGCGCGACGGCAGCGCAACGAAGTCCAGCCGCGCGTAGAACGCCGGGTGCACGTCGCTGAACAGGTACGCCAGATCGGTGCCGTTCGCGCGCTCGGCATCGAGGAACGCGGCGATCAGCGCGGTCGCATAACCGCGGCCGCGCAGCGCCGGCGGGGTGAACACCGCGCCGATCCCCGCCGCGCGATAGACGCGCTCGCCGCAGCGCAGCTCGCGCGCGTAACGCTTGCACGACGCGACGAGCGCACCGCCGACGCGCAGTCCGACGGTGCGGAAGCGGCGCTTTCCCCAGCCGCAGCTCGCCGCCGCGCGAAACTCGGCGACGTACTCGTCGAAGCTGCGCGCGCCGGCCCATAACCCCGCCGAGTGCGGCAACACCTCGCGCACGTACTCGTCGGGCGACACGGTCTCAAGTCGCAGATCGGTCGGCAGCATCGCCGTTTGCAGCGGAAAACGCGCGCGCGCCGGAGACGCGTCAGCCGAGCGCGAGCAGGGCCGCGACTTCGGCCGCCAGCTCGGGCGCGGCGATCCCGCGCGTCGGACGGCCGCCGGCCGAGACCGTCACCGAGACGTCGGCCCGGCCCAGCGCGGCCGCGAACAACCGGCGCTGCTCGCGCACGTACGCGGCGCGCGGCTTCACGTGGTGCTCGTACCAGGTGAACTTCGCCGTGCGCGCCGCGACGGCGTCGCCGGCGCTGTCCTTGGGGATCATCCCGTAGGTCGGACTGAACAAGAACGCGTCGGGGACGTAGTACGGCGGGAACGCTCCCGCCCGCGCGTCGACGACGAAGACGTGATCGAAACGGCGCGCCAAAACTTCGTCGACCGCGGCGACGACGACCGCGTCGTCGCGCGCGTCGACCAGGCCGGGACCGCGCTCGCCGGCGGCGAGGCGTTCGCAGTACGCCAGCGCCCCGGCCAAACCGGCGAACGGGTGCCGCGCCGCGTACGAACCGAGCAGAGCGACCAGCCGCGCGATCAGCGCGGCGCGGAGCCGTCCGCGAGCCGGCGTTTCGCCAGAGCGCGGCTGCAGCAGGCCGCCGTCTTCGATGATGGCGCGCGCGGCGGTTTCGACGTCGCCCGACCGAAGCCAGCCGGACCACCGTTCGCGCCGCGCGCGAAAGGCGACGACGCGTTCGCGCGCCGCCGGCGACAAATCGGCGTCGCGTTCGCCGTGCAGCAGGTTGGTGCCCAGCCGCAGGTCGCGCTTGCGGTCCCAGCGCCGGTCGGTGTCCGGATCGTCTTCCGGTAGGGCGAACAGCGCCGGCTGAGGATCGGCGGGCTCGCCGCACAAGACGGTGATCGACGCGTCGGCCAGCCGCAGCATCGGCGTCTGCAGCGCGCGCAGGGTCCACACGTGCCGGAACGGGTCGACGCCGACCCACAGCAGCGCCAGCGCGTCGAGCACGTCGGCGCGCGCGAACAGCGCGGGATCGCCGGCCGGCGCGATCGGGATGTCGCGCGCGAGCAGTGCATCCTCGTACGCGCCCAGCGTGCGCAGCGTGCGATGCATGACCGCGATGCGGCCGGGCGGGGTGCCGGCGCGAACCAGCGCCGTGATGCGTTCCGCGACCTCGTCCGCTTCGGCGTCGCGGTCCGCTGTGCGCAGCACGCGGACGGCGTCGCCCGGTGGGAGACGGCGCGCGGGATCGGCGTCGATGACGGCGCGCATCACCGCCGCGATCTGCGGGTGCAGCGCGCGCGCGACGAGCTCGACCGTCGAGGCCGCGCGTCCGAAGATCCGTTCGGGTCGCGCGCCGGCGAAGGTCTGGGTCGCCGCATCGGCGTCGCCGGCGACGGTGACGCCGTCGAGCGCGTCACCGAACAGCGTGCGCAGGAAGCGCAGCGCGGCCGGCGACAGATCCTGCGCGTCGTCGACGAACGCTACGCGCAAGCGGCGTCGCAGCGCCCGGGTGATCGCCGGATGGTTTTCGAGCAACCGGGTTGCTTCGATCAGCGCGTCGCTCGCGGTCAGACAACCGCGCCGCACGAGCTCGTCGACGTACGCGGCGTACAGCCGCGCCAGAATCTTGGCCAAGTCGAGCTCGCGCCGGCGCTGGCGCTCGAGCTCCGGCGCGTCGACGGCCAGCGACGCGCGATGTTCGTCCTTGGTGGCCGACACCAGCGCCGGCGACGCGAGATTCGGCGGGTTGGCGTAGAACGTCGTTGCGCCGCGCAGCGCGGTGGCCAGGAACGCGTCGTCGGCGATACCCGCGTCGCGCAGCTTGCGGATCAGCCGCAGCGCGGCGCCGGCGAAGCGCAGCGGCGTGCGCAGCCCGGCGATCTCCGGATCGACGTCGGTGCCGAGCCAGTCGCTCCATTCGGCCGAGAACAGCGGCTCGGCCGCGCGCTCGAAGATCTCCTCGGCGTCGAGCGGATCGACCAGCTCGAGATCGAGCGCGAGCCCCGTGTCGAACGGGTGCGCGCGCAGCAGCTCGAACGCGAGCGCGTCGAGCGTCGCGCCGCGCACCGCGATCCCGGTCGCCTGCGCGATGCGGCTCGCCAGCGCGCGCGCGCCGTCGTCGCGCGCGGCGGTGACGATCGCGCCCTGGGCGAGCGCCGGATCGGCGGCGACCAGCGCCGCGAAGCGCCGCACGAGCGCGTCGGTCTTGCCGCTCGTCGGGGGCCCCGTGAACGCGATCAGCCCGTGCTCCGGCGGGAGCGCGAGGGCGCGTTCGAGCGCCAGCACCGTCACTTCGAGCGGCTTCACCGGCCGAAGCGCTCCTCGATCGCGCTCGGCCGCTCGCGGCACGCGTCGGCGTACGCGCAGTAGCGGCACGCGTCGGGATCGTCGGTCGCCGGAAACGCCGACAGCGTCCCGGCGGCGAGCTCCGACGCCAGCGCGATCATGCGCTCGCGCGCCCGTTCGAGCTCGGCGACCGCGATCTCGCCCGTCGCCAGTCCCGAGCGGGCCTGTCCTGCGCGCGGGCGCGTCACCACCTCCAGCTCGACCGGCGCAACGTCGAGCAGCGCGTCCTTGAGCGGCACGAGGGCCAGCCGGCTGACGACGTCACCCGCGGCCGTGCGCGCCCAATAATAGAACGGCAGCTGAAACTCGCGGAAGGCGCGCACTTCCGCCAGGTACTCGTCGGCGCTGGTCGCGATCGAGCCCGTCTTGTAGTCGACGACCGTCACCGTGCCGGTGCGATCGTCGCGGTCGAGCCGGTCGATGTAGCCGACGAAGTGATGCGCGCCGAGCTCGACCTCGGCCGCGGTCTCGCAGCCGATCACCTCGAACGGTGCGCGCCGCGCGCGCTCGAGCAGCCAGCTGAGATATTTCTTCGCGGTGCGCCGGGCGCGCCGTTTCTGCAGCTCGAACTCGACCGGGGCGTCGAAGCGTGTGCGGTGACGGTCGAAGGCCGCGACGACGCAGTAGTCCAGGAACGACGCGAGCCCGGCTGGGTCGGCCGCGTCGAAACGGGTGTGCACCGAGTGAAAGTCTTCCAGCGCCGAGTGGAACGCGATGCCGTAGAACGATGCCGACGAGCCGCGGTCCTCGACCGCCGCGCAGGCGTAGCGAAACCACCACTTGCGCGCGCACTCGGCGTACGCGTTGAGCGATGAGGCGCTGAACGAGAGCTTGCGCATCGCGACCGCCGCGCCCGTCTCGTCGGCGACTGTGGGCGCGGGCGCGACTTCGATCGCCAACGGAGCGTGGCACCGCGCCGGCGAGCTCGGCCTCGATCTCGGCGATGAGGTCGTGCGCTTCCCACGGTTCGGCGAACGCGCGCGCCCGGTCGAAGTCGCGCGCGATCCGTTCGAGCGCGGCGCGCGGCGGCGGCGTCCGCGAGACCGAAAGCGCCCGCGATCGCGGCGAGCACGCTGCCTGCGGACGCGTCGGGCGCTTTGTACGCGGTGCCGACGACGCGCAGCCGGTGCGCGAACCGGTTCGCATCGGCCAGTGCGCCCTTGGCGATCAGCTCGAGCAGCGTCGCGCGCTCGCCGGCGGTCGCCAGGAGCGTGCGCGCGTCGTCGGGCCGCACCCCGCTGAACGGCGCGAGCAGCGCGTGCCGCGCGTCGGCGTCGCTCTGCGAAGCCGCGTAACGCAGCAGGGCCAGCACGCCGTCGATCGTGGCCAGGTCCATCGGCGGCGTGCGGGGCGAACCGAGCTCGACGGGTTCGAGCGCCAGCCCCGCCTCGGTCGCGAAGCGGCGCCACGCGAACGCGTCGTCGTCGTTGGCCAGCAGCGCAGCATCGACGCGCAACGTCTCGCCGTCGAGCTCCGGCCGCAGGCCCGAGCGCGAGCCGCAGCGCGCCGCGCACGTCGAGCGCGTCGGCGAACGCCAGCAGCGTGCGAACGTGCTGCGCCAAGGTTTCGAACGCGGCCGGCACGGCGTCGCGGTCGATCGCCTCGAGCACGCGCTCGGCGAACGACGGACTGGACCGCACGTGATCGGCCAGCGCGACGTCTTCACGGGTCGCGGCGATGCGGCGCACGATCGCCCGCCGCTCGCCTTCGCCCAAGGACGCGGCGATCGACCAGCCGCGTCAGGAACGCGGCCGGCGCAACGGCATCGCCGGACGGCAGCCGGCGCTCGTCGAGCAGGAGCACCCGGTGAGATTCGGCCGCGGCGCGGTTCCGACCCGCGCCGGACCTCCACAGATCGGCGATGCGGAGTTTGTGGACCGGCGTGGAATCGGTGGATCGATGCGCAGGTTGATCGTGGGGGTCTCGGGAGCGAGCGGCAGCGTCTACGCGGTCGCCGCGCTGCGCGCGCTGCGCGCCGTTGCCGACGTCGAGGTCCACCTCGTTCTGTCGGCGCAGGCGCGCCGGACGATCGAGCTGGAGACCGATCTGAACGCAGCCGAAGTCGAGGCCCTCGCCGACGTCGTTCACCGCGACGGCGATCTCGCCGCACCGATCTCGTCGGGATCCTTCGAGACCGCCGGAATGCTGGTGATCCCTTGCTCGATCAAGAGCGCGTCGGCGATCGCCTACAGCTTCAACGACAATTTGCTCGCCCGCGCCGCCGACGTGTGCCTCAAGGAGCGGCGAACGCTGGTGCTCGTCGTGCGGGAGACGCCGCTGCATCTCGGCCATCTGCGCACGCTGACGCGCCTGGCCGAGATCGGCGCGGTGATCCTGCCGCCGGTGCCCGGCATGTACGCGCGGCCCAAGAGCGTCGACGAGATCGTCGCGCACACGGTCGGCAAAGCGCTCGACCAGTTCGGATCGACGCCAAACTGTTCGCCCGCTGGACCGGCCCTTAGGCGGCCACAGTCACGCGACGGCGGGTGCACCCGTCGCTGGGCTCGGCGGTGGCGGCGGGACGCCACTCGATGCGCGGCGGGATGAGCCGCAGGTCGACCCGGTCGGCGTGGCTCGCCGGCGAGCGCGATGAGCCCGGCGATCGTCGCGTCGTCGAGCAGCGTCGGTTCGAGCCCGAGCGAGCGCAGATTGGTGTTGACGCAGTTGTAATAGTGCGTCTCGCGCTCGGTGCGCGGGTTGGCGAGGTGCGCGATCTCGCACGTCATGCCGTTTTCGCGCGCGACGCGCGCAACGCGCTCGGCCAGCTCTTCGACCGAGAACATCTCGGTGAACTGGTTGAAGACGCGGTACTCGCCCTCACGCGCCGGGTTCTCGAGCGCGATCTCGACGCAGCGCACGGTGTCGCGGATGTCGAGGAACGAGCGCGTCTGTCCGCCGCTGCCGTAGACCGTGAGCGGATGGCCCAGCGCCGCCTGCACGCAAAAGCGGTTCAGCACGGTGCCGAAGATGTGGTCGTAGTCGAAGCGGTTCGCCAGCGCCGCCGAAAGCGCGGTCTGCTCGGTGTACGTTCCGTACACGATTCCTTGGTTGAGATCGGTCGCGCGCAGTCCCCAAACGCGGCACGTGAAGTAGATCTGATCGCTGTCGCTGACCTTGGTGAGATGGTAGAACGGAGCCGGGCTGCTTGGGAAACGGCAGCCGGTCGCTGCGCCCGTTGTGCTCGACCGTGATGAAGCCTTCCTCGACGTCGATGTTCGGCGTGCCGTACTCGCCCATCGTGCCGAGCTTGATGAGGTGCGCGCTGCGGCGCGTGCTCGCGCAGCGCCCACAGCACGTTCATGTTGCCGACCGTGTTGTTGAGGTGCGTGCGCACCGCGTGTTCGCGGTCGATCATTGAGAACGGCGCGCTGCGCTGCTGGCCGAAGTGCACGATCGCCTCCGGCCGGATCTCGCAGACGACGCGCGAGAAGGCGGCGTAATCGGTGACGTCGACCTGCTCGAAGCGGATCGCGCGGCCGGTCGCGCGCGACCATTCGTCGAGCCGGCGGCGCGTCGAGGCGATCGGAACCAGCGAGTCCAAGCCGTGCTCGCGATCCCATCGCGCGCCGCGCGAGGCTGTCGACGATCGTGACATCGTGGCCGCGGCTGGAGAGGTAGAGCGACGTCGCCCAGCCGCAATAGCCGTCGCCGCCGATCACCAGGACGTTCATCGGGTCGCTCCTTGGAAGACGTTCAACAGACGCTCGACGTGCGCGTCGAGACGATAGGTTTCAGCGTGAGCTCGAGCCTTCGCCGCGAACTCGCTCCAGGTATGCTCTTCGAGAATCGCGCGAATCGCCGAGGCCAACGCCGATTCGTCGCCGCGACGAACCGTGATCCCTGCGCCGGAGATCCAGTCTCCGATCCCGCCGACGGCGTAGGCGACGGCCGGCCGGCCCGCGCGCCTGGGCTTCGATCCCGACCAGGCCGAACGGCTCGGGCCACAGCGAGGGCACCGCGACGGCGTCGGCGCCGTCGATCGCGTCGCGCAGCTCGCCGGCGCTCAGCCGTCCACGCCAGTCGACGCGAACGCCGTCATGCGCCGCCTGCGTGCGCGCGTCACGCTCCTCGGCTTCGCCCTCGCCGGCCACGACCAGCACGGGCCGCTCGGTCGGCCGGCAGCTTGGCCAGCGCGCCGAGCAGCGAGCGCAACCCCTTGCGCGGCGTCAGCCGCGACGCGAACAGCAGGGTCGGCGCGGCCGGGCGCGCGGCCGGCACCGCGGCGAACGCGTCGTCGGGGAGCGGCGGCGGCGTGATCTCGATGCGGACCGCCGAAACGCCGTTGGCGATGCACGTCGCGCGCATGTGGTCGCTCGAGACGAGCACGGTGTCGGCGCGGGCGATGCGGTCGCGCAGCGACTCCCGCTCGGCGATCCGGCGGAACGAGGACGCGCGCGGCCCGTGGACGCAGCCGCGGACGATCGAGGCGCCGCGGCACGCAGCGCCCATCGGGGCGGTACACGGCGCTTCGAACTGCGGGTACACGCGATCCCCGGTCGGACAGAAGATGCGGTGGTCGTGGATGCGGGCCACCCAGTGCCGCGCGTTGGCGCGCACCGCGTCGAGCACGCCGCAGTCGAAGACGCTGGCCGTCACGACGACGTCCGCCGGATGCTCGCGCAGCTCGGCCGCGACCGCGCGGGCGGCGCCGGGGTCAGGCGGTCCGTCTTCGTCGGCCCACGGGAGCGCGCGCACCGTGACGGCCGCGCCGAATCGCGCGTTCGGCGAAAGATCTCGAACCAGCAGCCGCACCGCGATCCCGCGCGCCGCGAGGGCCGGCAAGACCGTCTCCCAATAGCGCTCGGCCCCGCCCACATCACCGACGCGGTCGGAGAGCACCGTCATGGCGCGCATATTACTCGCTCCTACCCATCTAGTCTGAGACCGGTCTGAGACGCAGCGCTCACCCCGGCGCTCAGCGGCGCTTCGAGATCGAGAGCACGGCTGCGGTCGCGATCGCGGACGGCCCGATCGAGCCTCCATCGCCGCGCAGCCGAAGCGCCGCGCCGGGACCGCTGGCGAGCACCACGGCCCGCTCGACCGCGTCCGCGCCGAACAGATCGGGCATGGACCGCAGCACGACGGTGAGGTCGACCAGCTCGACCGGAGTGGTCGCGATCAGCAGCACGCGTGGCCCAGAGAAGGCGAGCACGACGCGGGGCGCTTCGGCGACGTCGCCCGCCGCGTCCGGAAAACCGCCGCCGGGCGTGACGACGTACGGGCCGACCCCACTCAGCGTCGCGCCTTCGAGGGCGACCGTCACGTCGCCGCCGGGGATGACCGCCGCGGCGATCAGCGCATCATCGGGCGCAGAGGCGCCCAGCTGCGCCTCGAAGCCGTCGAAGGCGACGTTCGCGAACGTCGCGCACACCGGCGCTCGCGAGACCGGCGCGGTGAAGGCGACGACGCCCGCCCGCCCGATGCCGCCGAGGTTGGTCTGGCGCGGCGTGCACGGAGCGCCGGCCGCGGGAGAGGTCTGCGCGGCCGCGGGCGAGTCCGCCAGCAAGATCAGTGCGATGACGGCGAGCGCGAGTCGCATGTCCCGCACAACGCCGGCGCGAGGCGAGAGGTTCATCCCCCGAACCGCGCGTTGGCGCGCGCGACGTCTTCGACGCGGTCGACGTTGAGCGCGATTTGCGGGTGGGTGCACTGGATCGCGCCGACGCGCGCGCCGAGCAGCCGCGCGGCGCGGACTTCGGCGTCGGCGATGCGCAGCCGGCCGAACGCGAAACGCGCCATGACGTCCCAGCCGAACAAGCCGGCCAGCCGCAACGGCGACTTGCGGGCCCGGCCGAGGGCCTCCATAAACGTGCCCAGCCGCGGCAGCGCGCGCGGGCGCAGCGCGACCAGCCCCCCGCCGCAGAAACTTCCCTCGCGCATCCGCGCCCAGGTGTGCGGAAACTCGGGATAGACGGGATCGTGATAGCGCCGCTCGAGACAGGAGTACGCGACGTCGACGTCGCGCTCGATCACCGCGTCGATGAACTCGTCGACCGCCGGTGCATCGAGCGCGGGCAAGTCCGACGCCGCGATGACGACCAGCGCGTCGCCGGTGAAACCTTGCATCCCCGAGCGCAGGCTGTCGAACATTCGCGCGCCGTCGCCGCGCACTTCGCTGGCGCCGGCGAGCGCCGGATGCGCCGCGGCCGACGGCGGCGCGACGGCGACGATGCGGTCGATGCGCGACGACGCGCGCAGGCCGCTCAGCGTGCGCTGCACGAGCGGGACCCCGCCGATCCGCACGAACGCTTTGTTGGGCGCGCCGGGTTCGAGCGCCGCGACGGCATCGGCGGCGCCGCCCGCGAGCACGATCGCGTCCAGCGCTCTCACGGCGAATCTGCCGCCGGGACGTGCGACCACGTCTCGCCCTGCGCGAACGGCACGACGTGGATCGCGGCGTCGGCGCGCAGCCGGCGCGCGAACGCGCGGGCGCCCGCTTCGTCTTCGAACAGCGCGAAGCACGCGCCGCCCGAACCGGACAGCATCGCCCGCGGCGCGCCGGCGGCGTCGAGCGCGCGCAGCGTCGCGTCGACCTCGTCGTACGCTTCGCGCACGCTCGGCTCGAAGTCGTTGGTCATGCAGTCCAACACCGTCGCGTAGTCGCCCCGCTGCAGCGCCTCGCCGCAGCGTAACGATGCCGAGCTGCTGCGCGGGCGCGTCGGTGCGGGACGCGCGGCACGCGCCCGGGCCAGCCGCGCGTACGCCGGGCCGGTCGCCGCCTGAACCGGCGGAACGGCGAGCACCACCCACCAGGCCGGCGCGCGGCCGAGCGCGGTCACCCGCTCGCCGGTTCCTTCCACCAGCGCCGCGCCGTCGGCGAGGAAGAAGGGTACGTCGGAGCCGAGCTCGCGCGCGACCGCCAGCCAGTCGTGCGGCACCGCGCCGGGGATCGCCGACGACATCGCGGCGCGCAGCGCGGCGGCGGCGTCGCTCGAGCCCCCGCCCAGCCCGGCGCCGACCGGGATATGTTTGTGCAGCGTCACCGCGACCGGCGCGCGACTGAGCCCGATGCGGTCCAGCGCGCGCACGACGAGGTTATCGGCCGGCGGCATCGCCGGGTCGGAGGCAAACGAGAACGCGGCCGCGGCGGTGAACTCCAGCTCGTCGGCGAGACCGACGGGCACCATCACGCTGCGCAGGTTGTGATACCCGTCATCGCGGCGCGCGAGAATCTCCAGCGTGAGATTGATCTTCGCGGGAGCCAGCACGCTCAAGCCCGTTCGAGGAGGCCGTCGCGGACGCCCCCGGGTAGAGGATGACGCGGTGGGACCGACCTTCGATGCGCAGCGGAATGAGTTCAGCGCCTACGTGCTGCGCGAGGAGCAAACGCCCTTCGGGCTGACGCTGGGCAACTTCAAGACGTTCGCAACCTCGACGCCCAAGGGCGGGATTCGCGGCCTGTGGGACGCCGACACCGACCAGATCATCTTCGGCGCGCACCAGATCGCGTACCGCGCGGGCGACGAGGAGACGCTCTTCCCGCACCAGATCACGCGCGAGTTCACCTTCCTGCCCTACGCGCAGATCGCCGAGTTCTCGATCTCGCGCGAGGTCAATGTCACCGAAGCGTTCTACGTCCCGCACGGACAGCGCCACGACCGGGTGGTCTCGTTCGTCGTCGACGTGACCGTGCACAACGCCGCGCCGATGCCGGTGCGCGTGCGCGTCTTCCCGTGGGCGCTGCTGATCGGCCAGCGGTTCTACGGCGAGCCCGAGAAGCAAGTGCGCGCGAGCGCCGGCGATCGCTTCATCCGCTCGTTCGGCGAGCAGTCCGGCTGGGTGCGCTGGTGGGGCGGCTCGCGGGATCCGCGTGCGGTCGTCGTCGCGCTGCGCGAGCAGACGCTGCTCAAAGGCATGATGGAGGGAACGCTCACCGGCGGCGAGCACCTCGGCGAGATCACGCCGCACTTGGCCGAGTTCGCGTCGAGCCGCATCTTCGGCGCGTTCGAGTACGAGGTCGAGATCGCGCCGGGCGACCGCGAGTCGCTGCGCATGGCCGTCGTGTTCCACAAGGACGGCGACGACCGTTCGAAGCCGGTGCTCGAGCAGCTGCTGCGCGACGCCGACGCTCTGCCCGCGACCGAACGTTACTACGCCGACAAGCTCGCCGACGCGCGCTTTCTCACCCCGTCGCCGCTCATCAACCGCGGCGTGGTCTGGGCCAAGACCAACATGCTGCGCGTCGTCAAGGAGTATCCGCAGGGCTGGGGCTCGACCAACTCGCCGCCGTCGGACATCATGGTTTCGCGCGATACGTCGTGGTTCGTCCACGGCTACGACTACTTCTTGCCGCGGTTCTCGCGCGACGCGATCGAGTTGTTCAACCGTTTCCTCGAGCCGACCGGTCAGGTCGTCGAGTACGTGCGCGGCGTCAACGGCTTCTCGACGTTCTACGACCTCAACGTCAACGACGACACGCCGCTGCACATCATCGCGATCCTGCACCACTTCAACGCCACGCTCGACGAGCCGTGGCTGCGCGAGGTGTTCCCGATCGTCACCAAGATCGCCGACTACATGCTCTGCCAGCGCGACAAGGACGGGCTGCTGTTCTGCAAGGCGTCGGGCGTCGACATGTTCGGCATCACCTCGTGGCGCAATATCATCCCGTACTACACGCTCGACGGCGCGGTGACCGAGATCAACGCCGAAGCGTACTTCGCGCTCGAGGCGACGGCCCGGCTGGCGGCGATCGTCGACGACGGCGTCGCCTGGGAGAAGTACTCGCGCGAAGCCAGCGCGCTCAGAGACGCGATGCTGGCCAAGCTCTTCAACGCCGATACCTCGGCGTTCGTGCTCAACTACGACACCGACGGCAACTATCAGGACAACTTCACCGCCGACGAAGTGTTTCCGGTCCTGTTCGAAGTCGCCGAACCGCTGGTGCGCAAGGCGATCCTGCGCCGGCTGATGGAACCCGACTTCACCACGCCGGTCGGCTTGCGCACGATCTCGACCGCCGACGCGTGGTACTTTCCGTCGCACGGGTTCGGACTGCTGGGCGGGATCTGGCCCGACCTCACGCTGTGGTTCGCGGTCGCGCTGGCGCGCAACGGCGCGCACGGCGAGGCCGCCCATTGGCTCGAGGTGATCTACGAGTCCATGGAGGCAGGCGCGTCGCGCAACACCGTTCCGGGTCAGTTCGGCGAATGGTTCGACGGCGGCTCGCTGACCAACCGCGGGATGTACCTCTCGCCGTGGACCGGCGCGAAGTACCTGTGGGCGGTCGCCGAGACGGTCTGCGGCTTGGACGGTTATCGCACCAGCGGCCGCCCGCACATCGCGCCGCTGCTGCCGCCGGACTGGGCCTGGAGCGCGGCGGTGCGCGTGCACTGGGGCGGGCGGCGGCACAGTTACGTGGTCGACGCGGAGCGCAAGGTCATCGTCGGTGACATGGACTTCGCGTCGGCCGACGAGCCGTACCGGGTGTACTTCGCCGGTCGCGACGTCTCCGACGAGATTCGGACGTCGCCGGTCGAGGTGGGCGCGGTCGCCTTCGAGGACCCGGCCGGCGCGGTGCTCATCTACCTCTGCAACGACCGCGAGCGGGCCCGCGAGGTGACGCTGGGCTTTCGCGGCGAGACCCTGCGCCGGCGCGTCGAGGCGGGCCGGCTGCTCGAGATCCGGCTCGGCGATCCGGTGCTGATCGACGCCATGACGACGCACGAAGGGCGAGAGGCGGCGGCTCCCGTTTGAGCCAAGCTGCGGCCCGTGCCGCCTACCCGTCGCCCGGGCCTGTCCATGCTGCTGGTCGCGGGCGCGGTCGTGCTGCTGGTCTCGATCCTGATCGGCGAAAAGCTCGGCGACCGGGTCCTGCTCCAGACCGAACGCCGCCTGCCGATTGCCGGCGCCGGGGTCACACCGGTCCCCGAGGCCGACGCCTCCGACCGCGGCGAGCTGAAGAACTGGAAGCGGCTGCAGGTCATCTCGGTGGCGACCGATCCGGCCTTCCCCGACCCGCGCATAACCCGTCCCCCGCCGCCGCCGGCACCGCCGCCGACCCACCGACCGACGCCCGTACCCGAAGCGACGGCGCCGCCAGCCGCCCATCTACACCTCGCCGCCGCTGCCGCTCCCGCTCGTCTCGCACGAGCCGTCCGAGGCCCCGACCGAACCGCCGACGATGTCTCCCCAAGAGCGGTCCAACGTCGTCCCCTCGTACGCGACGCGCCCGCCGCAACCCCCGTGATGTTCCTATTGTCCGCATTGATGGTGGACGATTCGAGCAGGACAATGGCCGTATGAACGGACAGGCGAAGGGAACCGAGACCGTCAAGCGCGGGTTGGCGCAGATGCTCAAGGGCGGTGTCATCATGGACGTCGTGACCCCCGAGCACGCCAAGATCGCCGAAGAGGCGGGCGCGGTCGCCGTCATGGCGCTCGAGCGCATCCCGGCCGACATTCGGGCCGCCGGCGGCGTCGCGCGGATGAGCCACCCGGCGCTGATCGAGCGGATCATGAACGCCGTCACCATCCCGGTGATGGCCAAGGCGCGAATCGGTCACATCGGGGAGGCGCGGCAACTCCAGGCGCTGGGCGTCGACTACATCGACGAGTCGGAAGTGCTGACCCCGGCCGACGATCTGTTCCACCTCGACAAGCACGCCCTATACGGTGCCGTTCGTGTGCGGCGCGCGCGACCTCGGCGAAGCGCTGCGGCGCATCGCCGAAGGCGCGGCGATGATCCGCAGCAAGGGCGAAGCCGGTTCGGGCAACATCGTCGAGGCGGTGCGGCACATGCGCGCGATTCGCGACGGCATCGCACAGGTGGCGTCGGCGCCGCGCGAAGAGCTGGTCGCCCGCGCGCGCGATCTCGGTGCGCCGCTCGAGCTCGTGCGCGAAGTCGCCGACGCGAAGAAGCTGCCGGTCGTGCTGTTCTGCGCCGGCGGCGTCTCGACGCCGGCCGACGCCGCGCTGATGATGGAGCTCGGCGCGGAGGGCATCTTCGTCGGCAGCGGGATCTTCAAGTCGACCGATCCGGCCGCGTTCGCGCGCGCGATCGTCGACGCGACCACGCATTGGCAGGACCCCGACGTCGTGCTGCGCGCGCATAAGGCGATCCCCGAACAGGCCAAAGCGATGGACGGCCTCGACATCCGGCAGCTCGCCGAGCACGAACTCCTCGCCACCCGCGGCACCTGATGGCGACGCCCGTCGTGGGCGTTCTCGCGCTCCAAGGAGACGTCGTCGAGCACGTTGCGGCGTTGGAGCGCGCGGGGGCGAAGGTCGTCGAGGTGCGCACGCCGGCCGACTTGGCCGAGGTCGAGGCGCTGGTCGTTCCCGGCGGCGAGTCGACCACGGTGATTCGGCTGCTCGACCGCTTCGGGCTGACCGCGCCGATCAAGCAGCGCGTGCGCGGCGGCATGCCGTTCTGGGGTACCTGCATGGGGCTGATCGTCGCGGCCCATGAGGTCGCGGGCCTCGAGCAGGAGACGCTCGACCTGCTCGACGTCACCGTGCGCCGCAACGCGTTCGGCCGGCAGGTCGACTCGGCCGAGGTGCCGCTGCCGGTCCCGGCGCTGGGCAGCGAACCATTTCCGGCGGTGTTCATTCGCGCGCCGTGGATCGAGCGCGCCGGCCCGGCGGTCGAGATCCTGGCCGAGCTCGACGGGCGCGGCGTGATGGTCCGCCAAGGCAGCGTGCTCGGCACGTCGTTCCATCCCGAGCTCACCGGCGACGACCGGGTTCACGGATACTTTCTGGGCATGCTCCGCGCCCAGCCGGCCGCGACGAGGTAAACCGCGCCGGCGGGCGCGAACCCACCATCATGTGGACGGCGTCTAGCGCTCGCCCAAGGCGGTGCAGGCCAAGCCAGTGGAACGGCTCGCTGAGTCCGGTTCCTCACGCCCCCACGTCAGCTCAGAAGCGAGGCATCGAAATGTCTCGCTTTTTGCATGGTGCGCGGCCGTGAACGACGTCCTGGTCCTGAACTTCACCTACGAAGCGCTCAACATCACGTCGTTCCAGCGCGCGGTGCGGCTCATCTTCTCCGGCAAGGCGGAGATCGTGCATCGCACCGAGTCGATCATCAAGTCGACCAGCTTCGAGATGAAGCTGCCGTCGATCATTCGCATGCTCTACTACATCAAGCGCCCGATGCAGAAGGTCGCGCTGACCAAGAAGAACGTGCTGCTGCGCGACGACTACACGTGCCAGTACTGCAGCGTGAAGGGCGAGCGTATGATGACGGTCGACCACGTGCTGCCCAAGAGCAAAGGCGGCACCTCGACCTGGGAGAATCTGGTCTGCGCGTGCATGCGCTGCAACAATCGCAAGAACAACCGCACGCCCGAGCACGCGAACATGCGCCTGCGCCGCAAGCCCAAGGCGCCCAAGTACATTCCGTGGATTCGCGTCAAGCGCAACACGCTGCCGGGCGAGTGGCACCAGTTCCTGTTCCTCTACAACGTCTCGATCGAGGACCGCCCCGCATAAGCCGCCGGAGTTGAGCGCCGGGCGGGCTTTTCTGCTATAATCGCGCCCGTTGTGAATCCGCAGGACGCCTCGGAGCCGGCCGTGGCGCTCGATCAGACCCGCGCGCCGTACTTTCAAGTCCTGCTCGACTACGTTGACGCGGGCGTCATCCCGTTCCATACGCCCGGCCACAAGCAGGGCATCGGGATGGAGCGCGCGTTCCGCG
Organism: Vulcanimicrobiota bacterium; assembly: GCA_963738465.1. Lineage (GTDB taxonomy): Bacteria > Vulcanimicrobiota > Vulcanimicrobiia > Vulcanimicrobiales > Vulcanimicrobiaceae > Vulcanimicrobium. The sequence goes on along the minus strand of CAVTWP010000005.1, from coordinate 254,861 downwards.
ACTTCGTCGGCGACAACGTGCTGGCGATCGACCTGACCCAGATTCGCGGCCTGGACGACCTGCTGCAGCCCGAAGAGGCGCTCGTCGACGCGCAGGAGCTGGCCGCCGAGTGCTACGGAGCGGAGCAGTCGTTCTTTCTGATCAACGGTTCGACCAGCGGCAACCAGTGCATGATGATGGCCGCGCTCAACCCGGGCGACAAGCTGGCGCTGCCGCGCAACTCGCACAAGAGCGCGATGGGCGGCCTCATCATGTCGGGCGCGACCCCGGTCTGGATGCAGCCGGAGGTCGACGAGGCGCTGCACATGGACCATACGGTGACGCCGGCCGAAGTGCGCGCCACGCTCGAGCGCGAGCCCGACGTCAAGGCGGTCTACATCGTCTCGCCGACCTACTACGGCGTAGCCGCCGACCTCGAAGCGATCGCTGCGATCGCGCACGAGCACGACATCCCGCTGCTGGTCGACGAGGCCTGGGGCCCGCACTTCCACTTTCATCCGGCCCTGCCGCTGTCGGCGATGCAAGCCGGCGCGGATCTGTGCATCAACTCGACGCACAAGATGCTCGGCTCGATGTCGCAGACCGCGATGCTGCACGTGCAGGGCAACCGCATTCGGCTCGACCGGCTCAAGGCGGTCTACAAGCTGTTCTTGTCGACCTCGCCCAACCTGGTGCTCGTCGCGTCGCTCGACGTCGCCCGCCGCCAGATGGCGCTCGAGGGTCCGGCGCTGCTGTCGCGCACGATCGAGATCGCGCAGGACGCGCGCCGCCGGATCAACGAGATCCCGAAGGTCTACTGCTTCGGTGAAGAGCTCGAAGGCCGGCCCGGCGTGTTCGACCTCGACCCGCTCAAGATCACGGTCACGGTCAAGGATCTGGGTTACACCGGCTACGAGGCCGAAGAGATCTTGCGCCGCCGCTACAACGTGCAAGTCGAGCTGGCCGACCTGTTCAACGTCGTCGCGCTCTACACGATCGGCACGACGACCGAAGCGTCGGATGCATTGGTATACGGCGTGCAGGAGCTCGCGCGGGAAGACCGGCCCGGTCGACATCTTCTCGCCGTCGGGCGTGCTCGACCGCCGGCTCAAGACCGGCACCTACAAGCTGCCCGCGATCCCGCCGATCCGTCTGGTGCCGCGCGACGCGTTCCTGGCCGACACCGAGTTCGTGCCGTTCAAGCAATCCGCGCGCCGCATCTGTGCCGAGGTGATCACGCCCTATCCGCCGGGCATCCCGGTCCTCTCGCCCGGCGAAGAGATCACGCCCGAGATCATCGACTACCTGGCGCTCGAAAAAAAGGCCGGCGTCCGCATGCAAGGCCCCTACGACGACGACCTGAAATTCATCCGCGTCGTCCGCTGACGCGCCGCTGTCGTCGACGCGCCAAGTCGTCGACGCGCCGATGTCATCGACGCAATGTCTGACCGCGGATGACGCGCGGCTCGTCACCCGAATGGGTGATGCGCACGCGCCGTTGGCGGCGTAGCATCGAGGCATGGAAACACCGACGGGCGCCCTCGCTTCGCTGTCCGACGAGATTGCCGCGACCATCGAGCGCGTCGCGGCCGGCGTGGTGGCGGTAGAAGGGCGGTCGCGGATTGGGTCGAGCGGGTTCTTCGTCAGGCCGGATCTGGTGCTGACGGCCGATCACGCGCTCGAGAGCGACGAAATCGAGATCGTGCGCGGCGACGGCAAAGAGGAGAGCGTGACGATCGCCGGGCGCGATCCGTCGACCGACCTCGCGCTACTGCGCACCACGAGCGCAGGGCCGACGCTGGAGTTCGCGGGAACCACCCCCCGAGTCGGTGCGATCGCGCTGGCCGTCGCTCGGGACGACGACGGCGACGTGGCGGCGACGATGGGCGTGATCAGCGCCGTCGGCGGAGCGTGGCGCACCTGGCAGGGCGGCGAGATCGACCGCTTCGTTCGCGCCGACCTGTCATTCTATCCGCGCTTCTCGGGCAGCCCGCTGCTCGACGTCAGCGGGCGCGTCGTCGGCCTCAATACCGGCGGCCTGTCGCGCCGCCAGGCGATCACCGTTCCGGTCGCCACGATCCAGCGCGTGGTCGAGACGTTCTTGACGCGCGGCGGACGGATTCCGCGCGGTTATCTCGGCGTCGCGCTGCAGCAAGTGGCCGGCGGTGCGATCGTGCTCGGCGTCGAGCCGGACAGCCCCGCCGACACGGGCGGCCTTATCGTCGGCGACATCATCACCGCGATCGGCGGCGAATCGGTCGCCGACGTGCAAGACGTGCACGCGCGGCTCGGAAGCGGTACGGTCGGCGCGCGGTTGAAGATCGACGTGCTGCGCGGCGGCACGCCGAAGACGCTCGACGTCGTCGTCGGCGAGCGCGCGGAGTAACGCGATGGATGCGATGCACGGCGCGGAGATCGAACGCGACCTCGAAGCGTTGGCGGACTCGTTGCGGGCGAGCACCGTCGCGGTGCAGGTGGGCGGCGACGGCGCGGGGTCGGGCGTGATCTGGGATCCCGGCGGCACGATCGTGACCAACGCCCACGTCGCCAGGCGGGGCGCGGCGCAGATCGTCCTGTGCGACGGACGCAGCTTCGCCGGACGGGTCGAACGCCGCGACATGCGGCGCGACTTGGCGCTGATCAGGATCGACGCGCGCAATTTGCCGGCGGCAACCGTCCGCGACCCGGCGGAGGTTCGGGTCGGCGAAGTGCTCGTCGCGGTCGGACATCCGCTCGGCGTCCCCAACGCGCTCACGCTGGGGATCGCCCATGCCGCGGTCGGCACCGGCTCGCGGCGCTTCGTGCAAGCCGATCTGCGACTGGCGCCCGGCAACTCGGGCGGACCGCTGGCCGACGTGCATGGCCGCGTGGTCGGGATCAACAGCATGGTGGTCGCCGGCGGCGTCGCGCTCGCGGTGCCGTCCGACGACGTGCAACGTTTTGCCGCCGCGGCGAACGCGCCGGCGCGGCTCGGCGTTCACCTCGCGCCCGTTCGGCTGCGCGATGGGCGCGGCGGGCTGCTCATCCTCGCGATCGAGCCGGACAGCCGCGCCGAACGCGCGGGCCTGCTGGTCGGCGACGTCGTGCTCGCCGCCGGCGCCGAGCGGCTGCGCTGGGCGCGCGCGCTCGACGTCGTTCGCGGCGGCACGGCGATCGTCGTACCGCTGCCGGCCGGCCCGGAGCACGAGCGCGCCGCCTGATCGCGCGCGCGTCGCGGTCGACGCGGATCCGGCCGCGCGCGAACGGATCGAACGGATCATCGGCGACGGCGTCGAGCTCACCTCGCGCGAGCTCGCCGACGTCGTGCTGCTCGACGCACCCGGCGCGCGTGATGCCTCGGCCGCGATCGCGCGAGGCTTCGCCGAGCCGACGATCGTGCTGGTCGACGATCCGAACGGCGACCTGAGCTTTGCCGCGCTGCGCGGCGGTGCCGCCGCGGTGCTGGCACGCCGGAGCGACGCGCACGAGCTGCTCGCGGCGATCGACGCCGTAAGAGCCGGGTTGATCGTGCTCGATTCCTCGGCGCGCGATGCGCTAGCCCCGGCGGCGACCGTCGCGGCGGCCGCGATGCGCGCCGAAACGCTGACCGAGCGCGAGCGCGAAGTGCTGGCGATGCTCGCCAACGGCTGGTCGAACCACCGCATCGCCGCGCGTCTGGCGATCAGCGACAACACCGTCAAAGCGCACGTCGCCGCCGTCCTCGCCAAGCTCGGCGCCACGACCCGCACCGAAGCGGTAACGATCGGCATTCGTCTCGGCCTGGTCATGCTCTAGGCAGCTCGCCGATGGTCACATCGGGGGAGTCGCGCTCTGACGGTTCTTCGATTGTCGCGACGGGAAGATCGTTCGTGCTTCGACAAGCTCGGCATGACATGACGATACTTCGTCGCGCTGACGCATGACATGACGATGCTGCCTGATGCGTTGTCGCACCGCGGGCTGGTGGTGCCGGTGATCGCGGCGCCGATGTTCATCGTGTCGCAGCCCGAGCTGGTGATCGCGCAGTGCGAGGCCGGCGTGATCGGGGCGTTTCCGTCGCTCAACGCGCGGCCCGAGGCGGCGCTCGACGAGTGGCTCGACCGGATCGCGAGCGAGCTCGCCGAGTACGACGCGGCGCATCCGCAGCGGCCGTCGGCGCCGTTCGCGGTGAACCTGATCGTGCACAAGTCCAACCTGCGCCTGATGCACGACCTCGAAGCGTGCGTGAGGCACCGGGTCAAGATCGTCATCACCTCGCTGGGCGCGCGGACCGACGTCAACGACGCGGTCCACGCGTACGGCGGCGTCGTGCTGCACGACGTCATCAACGTGGCGTTCGCGCGCAAGGCGATCGAAAAGGGCGCCGATGGTCTGATCGCGGTCGCCGCCGGCGCCGGCGGCCACGCCGGGACCTGGTCGCCGTTCGCGCTGGTGCAGGAGATCCGGGCGTGGTTCGACGGCCCGCTGGCGCTGTCGGGCGCGATCGCCAACGGCCGCGCCGTGCTGGCGGCGCGCGCGATGGGAGCCGACTTCGGCTACGTCGGCTCGGCCTTCATCGCAACGGTCGAAGCGAATGCCAGCGAAGGATACAAGCAGAGCATCGTCGCGTCGAGCGCGCAGGACATCGTCTACACCAACCTGTTCAGCGGCGTGCACGGCAACTATCTGCGGCCGTCGATCGTCAACGCCGGGCTCGATCCCGACAACCTGCCGCAGAGCGATCCGTCGAAGATGGATTTCGGCGCGGCGAAGGCCTGGCGCGACATCTGGGGTTCCGGCCAAGGGATCGGCGCCGTCGCGCACGTCCCGACCGCCGGCGAGCTCGTCGAGCGCCTCGCGCGCGAATACGACGACGCGCTGCGCGAGCTCGCGGCGAGCTCGCCTCATACCGCCGCTGACGCTCACCGTCGCGCGCCGATGGCGCCGACGGCTGCCGCTAGCGCCGTTCGGCCGCGTGCGGATGATGCCGATCCAGTTCTCGACGACCATCACGACCTCGTCGTTCTGATTGAGCACGTCCACCTCGAAAGTCAGCGAGCCGCGATCCGGTTTGCTCTGCGAGCGCCGGCTCTCGAGAATGCGGGCGCGAACGCGCAGCACGTCGCCGGGACGCACCGGAAGCTTCCAGCGGATCGGCCCGACGCCGGGCGAACCCAAGCTCGTCTCGCCGTCGATGAAGTTGTCCACCACGATGCGCATCATCATCGCGGCGGTGTGCCAGCCGCTGGCGATCAAGCCGCCGTACGGCCACGTCTTGGCGGCCTCGGCATCGACGTGAAACGGCTGCGGGTCGTAGCGCGTGGCGAAGGCGATGATCTCCTCTTGCGAGACCGTCACGGCGCCGAGCTCGGCCGTCGCGCCGACCGCATAGTCCTCCAGATAGCGCGTCGCCATGCGAGCGAGTACGTCGTGCGCCCGGCCCCGTCCCGCGCCGCACCGATCGCCCGCAAGCGAACCTTTTGGGGGCGCGGGAGCGAAACGGTGCCCGCCGTTGGCGGGTATACGGAACGGACATGTTCCAGGTATCGGGACCGCACAGCGGGAAGGCGTGGACCCGTCGCGGCGCTCCGGCGACGGAGGCGGCGACGATCGACAATCGACAGACGTCGACGAGGAGACAGGTTGGCCGTTAACGCCGAGTCCTTCGTGCCGAACTGGGAGCTCACGCAGCTCCTGGACATCTTCCCCCTCCCGCTCCGTCAGGCGCTCGTCCGTCTCCCCAATCTCGTCGACGTCATCGAAGTCGTGCTCGACCTGGGTCGCGTTCCCGAAGCGCGTTTCGAGAGCGACTTCGTGTTCCTCGGCGATGCGGCGATCACGTCGGAAGACATCGCGCACATCACCGCGCGGCTCTCGCCGTTCGGCGGCGACAACCGCGCCGGGATCGAGCAGACGCTGCACCGCATCAGCGCGATCCGCAACCGCACCGGCCGCATCGTCGGACTCACCTGCCGCATCGGGCGCGCGGTGTACGGCACGATCGACATCGTGCTCGACGTGATCCGCAGCGGCAAGTCGATCTGTCTGTTGGGCCGTCCCGGCGTCGGCAAGACGACGATGCTGCGCGAGTGCGCGCGCGTGCTGGCGGAGGACCGGCTGCGCGTCGTCATCGTCGACACGTCCAACGAGATCGCCGGCGACGGCGACGTTCCGCACGCCGGGATCGGCCACGCACGCCGCATGCCCGTCCCGAATCCTCACCTGCAGCACAACGTCATGATCGAAGCGGTCGAGAACCACATGCCGCAGGTGATCGTGATCGATGAGATCGGCACCGAAGCCGAGGCCTTCGCCGCGCGCACGATCGCCGAGCGTGGCGTGCAGCTCATCGGCACGGCGCACGGGCAGACGCTCGAGAACCTGCTGATGAACCCGACGCTCTCGGATCTTCTCGGCGGGATCAGCGCCGTCACGCTCTCCGACGAGGAAGCGCGCCGCCGCGGCACGCGCAAGACGGTGCTCGAGCGCAAGCAGCCGCCGACCTTCGACGTCGTCGTCGAGATCCAAGACCGCGACCGCCTCGCGATCCACCAGAACGTCGGCGAGGTCGTCGACGCGCTGCTGCGCGGCTACCAGCCGCAGCCCGAGGTGCGCCAGCGCACGGTCGGCGGCGCGATCGACATCGTCCAGCAGGCCAACCCCGAAGCGATCTCACCCGACAAGCTGCGCGAGCTGCGCACACAACCGCGCGACGACGACGCGGCGCTGTTCGGCGCGGCCGGCGAGAACGTCCCCGAAGACGCCAAGCCGCTGATGATCTTCCCGTACGGCGTGTCGCGCAATAAGATCGAGCGCGCGGTGCACAACCTGCGCGTGCACGGCTCGATCGCCCGCAAGTGGGACGACGCCGACGTCGTGCTGACGCTCAAGGCGCTCGAGCGCAAGGAGTCCGACCGCCTCAAGCAGATCGCGGCCGAGAACGTCCCGATCTACTCGATCAAGACCAACACGACGACCCAGATCCAGAACGCGCTCAAGGACGTCTTCAACTTGCCGTCGCTCGACGTCGAAGAGATCGCGATGCGCGAGGCCGAGGAAGCGGTCTACCAAGTCCTGCTCGACAGCCGCGCCGTCGAGCTGACGCCGCAGACGTCGTACATCCGGCGCATGCAGCACCAGCTCGCCGAGCGCTATCGCGTCCAGTCGCGCTCGACCGGCCTCGAGCCCAACCGCCGCGTCCGCATCTTCAAAGGTCCCGACGTCTAGCGCTCCAGATGCACCTCGCCGTTGTCGTTGACGGTGAGCGTCGAGTCGAACTGGAGGATCTCGTCGTCCTCGTGGCGCCTGCTGTGCACATTCAGGCGGTGGCCGCCGCCGGCCGTCTTGCCCGCGTACGACATGCGGATGAGCGCGCTTTCCGGGCGGCTGACCGGCGCCAGCCGCCCGGCGGCGATCAAGGCTTCGACGACGCGTTGCTGCACGCGCAGCGGCAACAGACGGTATGCGTCGTCGTCGCCGTGGGCCATTGCTGCGAGCTCCTCGGCGGCCTTGTTCGGCGGCTCGTTGAAGTTCTTGCAGAACCGCACGACGGCGTCCCAGTCATCGGCGGCGATCCCCTCGAAAACACCGGCGATGAGCTGCCACTCGACGCCGTCGCGAGCCATCGTTCCTTGGCGGGCGACCTTCAGCCGCGCGCGCACGCGCCGGCCTTCGAGATCGATCACGACGTCGACGTAGCGCGCGCTGGGCGCCTCGCGCGTCGCGAACAGGACGCCCTTCTCGGAGATCTCCAGGCCGAAGGCGGGCACGAGCGCGCCTTCGCGCAGCCATGCGATCGGATAGCGCCGGCGCATGCGGTCGGCGGCCCGGCGCTCGCGCTGGCGGGCCAGCCGCCGGAAAAGCTCGCTGAGGATGCTGCACCTCCCACCATGGCAGAGCCGCGGTCGTCGCGAAGACCGCCCGGTGCTGGTCACCTTCGAAGGGATCGAGGCCACCGGGAAATCCACGCTGATCGCAGCGCTGGCCCAAGACCTGAGGACCCTCGAAGGTTCCGTGCTGGTCACCCGCGAGCCTGGCGGTACGCCGCTCGGCGATTCTTTACGCGCGCTGTTCGTCGATCCGGCGTTCGCGGTCGATCCGATCGCCGAGGTGATGCTGCTCAACGCGTCGCGCGCGCAGCTGGTGGCGGAGGTGATCGCGCCGGCGCTCAAAGCGCGCACGATCGTGCTGTGCGACCGGTTCTTCGACGCGACCGTCGCGTACCAGGGCTTCGGCCGGGGACTCAACGTCGAGTCGCTGCTCGAGATCTGCCTGGTGGCGACGCATCGCATCGCACCTGAGCTGACCTTTCTGCTCGACCTGCCGCCCGAGGTGTCGCGGGCGCGCGTGCGCGCGCGCGGCGACGCCGATCGACTGGAGCGCGAAGACGTCGAGTTTCATACTCGCGTGCGCGAGGGTTACCTCACGCTGGCTGCGCGCTTCGCCAACCGCTACGTCGTGCTCGACGCGACGCAGCCGGCCGAGGCGCTCGCAGCGGTCGCCGCCGCCGAGCTGCGCCGCCGCCGAAGCGCGCCGCTGGTATGATCGACGGAACGTTCGACGTCGTCGGTGCGGCCGGTCCGCGCGCCCTGTTCGAGCGCTTGACGGCGGCGACGATTTCGCACGGCTATCTGTTGACCGGGCCGGCCGGGGTGGGTAAGAAGACGTTCGCGCGCGCCGTGGCGCACTCGCTGCTGTGCGTCACTTCCAAGCGTTCGCTGTTGGGCTGGTGCGGCGTCTGCAGCGGCTGCGTCCAGTTCGAGGCCGGAACGCACCCGGACTTCTACTATGCCGAAGGTCAGCTCAAGATCGGCGACCGCGACGGCGGCGGATTTCACGATTCCGAAGAGACGACGGCGCGCGATCTGGTGCGTCAGCTGTCGCTGCACTCGTACGCCGGCGGCCGGCGGGTCTTCGTGCTCGGCGACGCCGAGTTCACCCGCGAAGCGGCGAACGCGCTGCTGACCTTCTTCGAAGAGCCGCCCGGAGGGGTGGTCCTGCTGGTGACGACCGCCGCGCTCGACCGCGTCTTGCCGACGATCCGCTCGCGGCTGCTCGAGGTGACGTTTCCGCTGCTGGCCGAGACGGAAATCGTAGAGATCCTTCGGCGCCACGACGTCGGCCCGCACGACGCTGAGCGCGTGGCGCGCATCGCCGGCGGAAGCGCCACTCGCGCGCTGGAGTACGTCGACGGCGCCGAAGGCTCGACGCGCGACGCCGCCGTCGAGTGGTTCTTCGCCGCCGTCGAAGGCGCCGAGGCGGACGCGAGCGGCTGGGCGGCGCGCCCGACGCTCGAGGCCGGGCTCGAGACCGTCAAGACGCTCACCCGTGACTGGATCGCGCTGGGCTTGGGCGGCGGCGTCCCGCTGCTGGCGCCCGATCAGCGCGAACGGCTCGCGGCGCTCGCACCGCGCCCGCCCGCCGCGTTCGCCAAGCTGCTCGGCGCGCTCGGCGACGCCGAGCGGATCGCGCGCACCAACGTCAGCCCGCCGCTGGTGGCCGACCTCGTGCGCATGGCGCTGGCCCCGTCGTCTCGCTAATCGGGCGGGCGGATCGGCCGAAGGCCGAACGCGAGTGTTCGCGCACTTTGCGCGAACACACTACCAGCGGCGGCTCGAGAACGCGGCGTCGGTGTAGATCTTGGTGATGACGAGTGCGATGTAGCCGATCGCGATCGCTTGGAGCAGCGCCTCGATCAGCCGCGCGACCAAGCCGCTGCCGAACGTCCAGACCAGCATCAGCATTCGGCGATCCAGCTGCCGGCCAGCGGCACGACGTAGCCGAGCAAAGCCAGCGCGACGACCGTCGCGAGGATGGCGGGCAGCGGCTGGGCACGGACGCGCTCGATCGAGACCTGGATCGCGGCGCCGCCGGGGATGCCGCCGACGGCGGCAGCGGGAATCGTCCAGATCAGGAACACGACGACGACCGCGGTCAGGAGGTAGCCGACAAGCCGACGATCTGCGTGACGTACAGCGCGACCGTGGTCAGCAAGCCGAATCCGACCGCGGCCATGAGGATGTCGCCGCCGCGGCGCGCGTCTCGGTCCAGTCTCGATCGAACGAGGCACGTCCGTGGCGCCAGGCGTCGTCGGCGATCACGCAGGCCGCACCCAAGCCGAACAAGGTGAGCAGAAACTGGATGAGCTGCGCGAGCCCGAGCGTCATCGACCCGATGCCGCCGGCGCTGAACGGCGTCATGACGACCGTGAGCAGAACGCCGATGATCGCCATCAGCAGCGGGCACGACGATGATCGACGGGTTGCGCAGCAGCAGCGGAACCGCGGTCGCGTACACGCCGATGTCGAGGCCGGCAAGCGGCGTGCGTTTCACGTCACGAGTCTCCGTCGACCGCTAGCCGCGCGCGCCGGCGAGCGCGCTGCCGCAGCCGCAGGTTCGTTCGGCCGGGACGTTCGCGATGATCTTGAAGATCGCGTTCTTCACCCGCTCGTTGTTGCTGGCGAACACCGCCATGACTTCGTGGTGCGAGACCGGCTCGAGCCCTTCGATCCCGACGTCGTAGTCGGTGATCAGCGAGATGTTCACGTAGCACATCTCGAGCTCGCGGGCCAGGTAGGACTCCGGGTAGTTGGTCATGTTGATGACCTCCCAGCCCAGCGACGTGAACCACTTCGACTCGGCGCGCGTCGAGAAGCGCGGTCCTTGGATCACGACGATCGTCCCCTTGTCGTGGGTCTCGATGTCGAGGCTCCGCAGCGCGTCGACGGCGATCGGGCGCAGTTGCGCGCAGTACGGGTCGGCGAACGACACGTGCGTCGTGACCGGGCCGTCGTAGAACGTGTCCTTGCGGCCGGTGGTGCGGTCGACGATCTGATCGGCGACGACCATCGAGCCCGGCTTGACGCGCTTCTGCAGCGAGCCGCAAGCGGTCGGGCCGATGATCCGGGTGACGCCCAGGGCTTTCATCGCCCAGGCGTTGGCGCGATAGTTGATCGCTTGCGGCGGGTGGCGGTGATCCTTGCCGTGGCGCGGGAGAAAGGCGACCTTCTTGCCGGTGATCTCGCCCAGCGCGATCTTGTCCGAGGGCATTCCGTACGGCGTCTCGATCCAGACTTCGCGCGGATTCTCGATGAGCGAATAGAAACCCGATCCGCCGTAAACGCCGACTTCGGCGCGCTCGTCCGTCGTGTACATTTAGCCGCGTGTTTAGACGGTGAAGCCCATCCTGCCTGTCTCAGTCCTCGTCAGCGCGCCGTCCGGGCTCCATCGCATAGACTATGGTGTCAGGCACTCCTTCTCATGGCGTCAGAGTCTCCTTCGCCTCCGCATGGCGTTCGACGTCGTCTCGGCTGAGCCAGATCGTACGCATGTCATGACGAGCGAAAACGGGAAGTTGGTCGCCGTAATGCGGCGAAGTGGGATCGCTGCTGTTGCCGTACGTGAGAAGACCGAGGGCGCGCAAGGGTTCCGTGTATTCGATCGCCATGCGAAACGTCTCGCCGCCAGCCGCTTCGTTTCGGCCATCGCTGGATCGGATGTAGTCCACTACCTCGAAGGTCCCGAGGCGATCGCCGGCCGAGCCGAAACCCGGTAGATCGTATCGTCCGTATCGAATGCGGTTCACGTCGCCGTATGCGACGTTCATGTCCCCGAATCGCGATTGCACGGCTGCGGCTGCGCCGCCCAGCGCGGATAGGGCGCGCGCCACGTTGCCCAGCCCGCGCGGCGTCCCGATCGGATCGTCGGCATTCCATGGCTGGCGAAAGTCGGAGCTATCGTAGGGGTACTTGAGAATGGCGCGATCGCACCATTCCGAAAAGAGCACCGCGCCCTTACTGTCGGGTTCGAATTGCCGGTCCCAATGCGATAGTACCTGTGCCGCCTCGCGAACGAGCGGGTCGGGCTGCTTTGCCGCTTCACGGACGAGCTCGTCCAGCACGAGATCCGCCAGGTGCGAATGCGTCGAATACGAGTCGGCCACCACTCTGTCCAGAGTCAGCGGCGCATCTCGGAGAAGCATCTGCAGCGATCTCTCCTCGCGCAAGTTGGGTGGCCACGGCGACGTCAGGTCGGGACTGTAGTTCGCTTCATGCAGCGGTGGCGGCAGCGAAACGAGCCAGGGGGGGCCGTTCGAGTTTTGGAGCCACCCGGCGGCCGGATCGGCGACCTTCGGTAATGCTTCGTAACCGTACAGCGACGTCCAAATCGTGCTCGACGTGTCGCCGGCGGCCGCTCCGGACAGCCAGTAGTTCCAATTCTTGATCGGCTTGACCGGGATTCTTCCATTGAATACGTACGAGGCACGGCCGGCGCTGTCGACGGCCAGAAAGTTCCAATACGGAATCTGAAGAGCGGACAGTACGAGGTTGAATTGGTCGATGTCGCGCGCGAGGGAGAGACGCTCGAATTCCTGCAAGGACCGAGTGTTCGGGAAGATGCCGAAGCCGACGGCCCGGATCGCCCAATAACTGCCGAAGACGTTGATCACGGGTCCGTGGCGCGATCGCCGCAGCTCAATGGGCTCGGCGCGAACGACCCCGTCGGAACCTTTGACGCGCAATGTCGCGGTCGTTTCGTCGAAGTGCTCGTGCTTGCCGTCGAGCAGGTATCCGTCCCCATCCTTCGTGAGGTAATACATGTCGCAGGTGTTCACGACGTTGGTCGTGACGGTCCAGGCCAGGTACCGATTGAAGCCGATCACCAGAAAAGGCAGGCCGAGAAATGTTACTCCGTACACGTCGCCGTGCGGAGACGTCAACTGCGCCTCGGTGAATCGATCTGTGCCCGACCAGCCGACGTGCGGGTCGGCCAAGAGCATCGCATGGCCGGTTGCCGATGCGCGCGCGCCGATCGCCCAGGCGTTTGACCCGAGCGGTTGCGCACCGCCGAAGTTGCAATTGGTTCCGTTCATCGAGAAGCTGAGATAGATTTCTTGCAACCGTGCCAGGACGTCGGTCGGGCGTACCGGCAACACGACGCGCACGTCGTCGGGTACGAGCGCCGGATTGGCGCGCGCATAGGCGTTGATCCCCGCCGCAAACGCGTCCAATTCGTTGCGAAGCTCCGGCGGCTGATCCGCATACTCCCGCTCGGCCGTTCGTTCGAACCCCATGACGGCTGCGATCTGATCGGATTTGAGATAGTTCGGGCCCCAATACTCGGCCGCTTTGCCGCGCGCTTCTCCGTACAGCTGGAGCAACAGCCTGGGGTTGTTCCGCATCTGCGCCCATCCGAACGCATATCTCACCGACACGTCGTCCGGCGCTTCGATGTGCGGAATGCCCCAGGTGTCCCAAACGATCGTGAGCGAACGCGTGTCGCCGTCCCGCGGCAATGAAGCTAAGCCGAGCGCAAGCGCTGGTAGGACGGTCGCGCCCAACAGCATGATGCGCTTCCCGAACCGCTGGAGATTGAGTCGCGGGATCAATCGGGCTCGGTACGGTTCGCTCTAGTCCAAAAAGTCCGACGGTTTGAGCTCGTCGATGAACTTCTTGAACTTGGTGGAATCCTCGGGATCGGGTTCCTTCTCGGTGCCCTCCTCGAGCGCGATCTTGTCGCTGACGAAGATCGGCGCGCGCATGCGCAGCGCCAGCGCGATGCCGTCGGACGGACGCGCGTCGATCTCCTGAACCTCGCCGTTGGTGCGCACGATCAGCTTGGCGAAGAATGTCGAGTCCTTGATGTCGTGAATGACGATTTGCTCGAGCCGGGCCGAGAGCGCTTCGAGCATCGTGCGCATGAGGTCGTGTGACAGCGGCCGCGGAACGGCGGTCCCTTCGAGCGCCAAGGCGATCGCGGTCGCCTCGAACGGTCCGATCAGGATCGGAAGGTAGCGCTTGCCCTCGAGGTCCTTGAGGATGACGACCGGGTCGTGCGTGTGGAGATCGATCCCCAGCTTGTCGACCGTCATCTGCCGCATCGGCCGGTACTCCTGGAGATTTCCGCCAACTCCTCCGGCGCCGTGTACGGCCGGCGGGTCGATGGCGGCGGCAGCGCGTACCAAGGCGCTCCGTGGCATTGTCGTGCGGTATCGTCGGCCTTCCGAACGTCGGGAAGTCGACCATCTTCAACGCGCTCACCCGGTCGGCTCAGGCGCTGGCCGCGAACTATCCGTTCGCCACGATCGAGCCGAACGTCGGCGAGGTCCCGGTCCCGGACCCGCGCCTGGGCGTGCTGGCGGAGCTGAGCCGGTCCGAGCGCATCGTGCCCGCAACGATGCAGTTCGTCGACATCGCCGGTCTCGTGCGCGGCGCCGCGAGCGGCCAAGGTCTGGGCAACGCATTTCTGTCGCACGTCCGCGAGACCGACGCGGTCGCCATGGTGGTCCGCTGCTTCGACGACGACAACGTCACGCACGTCGAAGGCTCCGCGGATCCGCTGCGCGACATCGAGATCATCGACATCGAGATGGCACTCGCCGATCTGGCGTCGCTGCAGAAGCGCCGCGACAAGCTGCAGCGCGAGGTGCGGGTGAACCCGAAGGAAGCGGCGCGGCTCGAAGCGCTCGACCGTCTCATCGCGTCGCTCGAAGCCGGCCGGCCCGCGCGCTCGTTCGCACCCGGTTCGCTCGAAGCCGAGACCGCGCGCGACGCGTTCTTGCTCACCGCTAAACCGATGCTCTACGTCGCCAACGTGGACGAGGCGCAGATCATCCGGCCGGGGCCGATGGCGCGGGCCGTGTTCGAGCACGCCGCCCGCGAGAACAGCCGCGCCATCGCCTTCGACGGCAAGATCGAAGCGGAGTTCGCCGGGATGAGCGACGACGACGTCGCGCTGTTCCGCGCCGACTACGGCATCACGTCGGGTGGCCTCGACCGCCTCATCGTCGAGGCCTACGACTTGCTGGCCTTGATGACGTTCCTGACGACCGGCGAGAAAGAGACCCGCGCCTGGACGATCGAGAAGGGTACCAAGGCGCCGCAGGCGGCCGGCAAGATCCACACCGACATCGAGCGCGGCTTCATCCGCGCCGAGATCGTTTCGTACGGGGACTACGTGACCTACCGGACGATGGACGCGCTGCGCGCCGCCGGCAAGCTGCGCTCCGAGGGCAAGGACTACGTCATGCAGGAAGGCGACGTCGTCGAGTTCCGCTTCAACGTCTGAGCGGCCGTGTGCCAGTTTAAGGCATCGGTGCCGGTGGGGACGGCGGCGGAGGCAGCGTGGTGTTGTACGGCTGGGATGGCGGCGGCGGCGGGTAACTCATGCCGCCGAAGCCGCCGCCGGCGGATTGCGCGCGGCACATGCGCAGCGCGCGCTGCACGGGCCACTCGGTGAACGCCAGAACGAGAAGCATGATGAAGTTCGCGATCGGCACGAGCATCAGCAGCGAAAGCCACGGGTTCATTCCGGTGCGCCTGAAGATCATGAAATTGACCAGCAGCGAGAACAAGAAGAGGACCAGGATGATGATACCGGCGGTTCCGGACAGCAGGGTGATATAGGGCTGGAGCTGGGACATATCCGGCGGCGATTGGGTGGCTTGGGCGAGGTAGAGCATGGCCTGGGTATGATGCGAACCAAGCGAGCTTCCCTGCCGCCTCACGTCATGCCCAAACGGCGTATCATGCCCCAGGGGAATCTGCCGAATGTCCTAAAGGAGCCGGACGGCTCAGGAGGCCACTGCTTCAATGTCCACAGCCGTAACGGGTCCGACCGCGGCGCGCGAAGTCAGCGTTTTCGGCGACGCAATCGCCTACTTCAACGAGGCTGCGGCGCTGCTCAACCTCGACGCCGGGATCAAGGCGATCCTCACCCATCCCTCGCGGCAGATCATCTTCTCGATCCCGTTCCAGCGCGACAACGGCGGCATCGAGGTGTACACGGGCTATCGCGTGCAGTACAACTTCGCGCGCGGCCCGGCCAAGGGCGGCATCCGCTTCCATCCCGGCGTCACGCTCGACGAGGTGACCGCGCTGGCCTTCTGGATGACCTGGAAGTGCGCTGTCGTCGACCTGCCGTTCGGCGGCGGAAAGGGCGGCGTCACCTGCGATCCGACGACGCTCTCGATGTCGGAGATCGAACGGATCACGCGCCGCTACGCCGCCGAGCTGGTCGAAGTGATCGGGCCCGACAAAGACGTGCCCGCGCCCGACGTCAACACGACGCCGCAGCACATGGCGTGGATCATGGACACCTACTCGATGCACGTGCGCCAGAACACGCCGGGCGTCGTCACCGGCAAGCCGCTCGAGATCGGCGGCTCGCGCGGGCGCGTCGAAGCGACCGGCCGCGGCGTCTCGATCGTCGCGCTCGACGAGATGGCGCGGCTCGGAATCGACCCCAAGGGCGCGCGCGTCGTCGTCCAAGGCTTCGGCAACGTCGGCTCGATCGCGGCGCGGATGTTCGCCGATCAGCGGCTGCACCATCGTCGGGATCAGCGACGTCACCGGCGCATACGTCAACGAGAACGGCATCGACCTGCCCGGCGCGATCGCCTACGCGCAAGAGCACCACTCGCTCGACGGTTATCGCGGCGGCGACCGCATGTCGAACCAGGCGATGCTCGAAGTGCCGTGCGACGTGCTCGTGCCGGCGGCGCTCGAGAAAGTGCTGACCGTCGACAACGCCGCGCGCATCAAGGCGAAGCTGATCGTCGAAGGAGCGAACGGCCCGACGACGCCCGAAGCCGACCACATCTTCGCCAAGAACGGGATCGTCGTGATCCCGGACATCGTGGCCAACGCCGGCGGCGTGACGGTGTCGTACTTCGAGTGGGCCCAGGACCGCCAGGGCTACTTCTGGCGCGAGTCCGAGGTCAACGAACGGCTCAAGGACGTGCTGCTGGACAACTTTGCTGTACTGCGCGAGATCGCGCAGACGCGCGGGATCACGTATCGCACGGCGGCGTACATGATTGCGATCGATCGCGTGGTGAAGTCGTTGAAGCTGCGCGGCGTATACGCGTAGGTCGAAAGAGATGCGTACCGGGTTACGGGAGCGCAATGCGCCCGCGTAACCCGATACGTCACACCGCCGTGCGAGGCGAGGGTCAGCGGCGCCGTTGGCGGA
The DNA here is from genome assembly GCA_963738465.1 of Vulcanimicrobiota bacterium. GTDB lineage: Bacteria > Vulcanimicrobiota > Vulcanimicrobiia > Vulcanimicrobiales > Vulcanimicrobiaceae > Vulcanimicrobium. The sequence continues at coordinate 237,953 of CAVTWP010000005.1, read as the reverse complement.
CGAGCTGGATCGCCTCGCCGAGCTGGTAGCGCGCTTGCTGCAGGTACGGCCGCGCTATGGGATTGTCTTCGGGCGCGTCGAGGTCCCGCGCTGCGGCCTCCAAGAAGATCCGCACGTTCTCGTGACGGCTCTGCACGTTGGCCGTCGCGTCGACGCCCAGCGTCTCCTCGTGGCGCATGCGCTGTCCGTCGGCCTCAAAGACGCGCTGCGTCGAGCGCATGATCTGCTCGAGCAGATTGATGACTTGGTTGTCGGTCGGGCTGACGCCGCGTGCGCCGCCTTGCCTCAGAAGGTCGCGCGCGGCGCGCAGGTCGCTCAGCGCGTGGCCGGCTTCAGGGTGCGGGCGGCCCATATACGGCTGGGCGAGCGCGGGCGATGCGATCGCCATGAAGCATGCGGCTGCGAGCAGCCGGCGGAATGATATTCTCAAGGTCGTGTCCTCTCGGGGCGAAGATGATTGCTGCACGGCAAACGCAGCTACTCTACCCAGCGTTCGGCCCAGGTCCCAATTTGCTCGACGATGGCGTCGAGGCTGCGACCGCGGTCGGTCAGCTGGTACGAGACGCGGACCGGTCGGTCCGGGGAGACGATGCGACGGACGAGGCCTTCGCGTTCCAGCTCGCGCAGCCGCTCGGTGAGCAGGCGGTCGGAGAGGCCGGGGACGGCGGCCAGGATTTCGTTGAAGCGAGCCGGACCGCCGACCAGCACGCGCACGACGGCGCCGAGCCAACGCCGGCCGATCAGCTCGATCGCGTACTGGAAGCGAGGGCAGAACGGCGTGAGGGCGCCGGCCGGCTGAGGATGGGGCTCCGGTTCGGCAGGGGTTTCCCGTAGTCGCATACTGATTCTCGTCTGGCTACTTGACGTAAGTATAACAGAAGTGGTAGGCTCTCGCCATCACCTACATCTCGTAAGGTAGCAACGAAGGATAGATATGGGAATAGCGCTCGGCCTCTTGCTCGCTCGGTTGATCGGCCTGGGATTCGCCGCTCACGGCACTCAGAAGTTGTTCGGCTGGTTCGGCGGCCACGGCCTCGACGGCACCGGAGGTTTTTTCGAATCGCTGGGATTTCGTCCCGGCCGGCTCTTTGCGTTCGCTGCCGGCTTCGGTGAGCTGGCCGGTGGACTGCTGATCGCGCTCGGGCTGGGCGGACCGATCGGCCCACTGTTCGTGATCGCCGTGATGACGGTGGCCACGCTCGCCGTGCACCTCCGTAACGGGTTCTTCGCCGGCGACAACGGTTACGAGTTGCCGCTGGCGTACGGTGCGCTGGCGGTCGTGTTCGCGTTCACCGGCTACGGGGCGTACAGCCTCGACGCAGCCTTCGGCTGGATCGCGCTCTGGACGCCCCAGCTGGCATGGGCGGCGATCGGACTGGGCGTGCTCGGTGGTCTCATCAATCTGGCAGCACGACGGAAACCGGCGCCGCAGCCCAGCGCCTGAGGCTTAGATCCGGCGGTCGAGCTGCTGAACTTCGGCGGGCTGGGCCGGCGGAACCGTCTGCTCGAACGAAGGTTCCTGGGTCTCGCCGTTCGCCGCTTCCCAGGCTGCGAAGCCGCCGTCGAGGATCCGAAGATCGGCGAACCCGTTTTGCGCGAGCTTCTCGGCGACCTGACGCGTCAGGTCGCTGTTCCCGTCCTCGTCGTAGAGTACGACCGGCTTGTCGGGCGCGACCGGGATGGCGAGGTGCTCCGGCACGAGCAAATCGTTCGGCCGGTAACGGACCGCGCCGCGGATCTCCTTGCGTCCCTGATGCTTCCCCACGTTCAGAATCGTCGCGCCCCGTGCTTCGAGCGCGCGCAGCTCGCTCTACCGTCGTCCGCATCGCTCGTACTCTACCCGGCGGCTCCGTCGCGCCCAACCGAGCCGGAGTTTCCGAGTAAGGGGTGTTGAAGCAGGCAAGCGGGCGACGCGTGCGCGCCGAAGCAGCTCGGCTCGGGCATGAAAGCCGCCATGAAGCCCGGCACTCGGGTCGGGCGGATGATCGAGGAGTCGGCGACCGTCGCAGCGCACTAGCGTAGCTCGGCACCCCTTACCAAGGAGTATTTCGGCCACATGGAGTTGTCCGTTGTCGTTCCTGCCTACAACGAAGCGGGCTCGATCGCCTCATGCCTGGCGGAGGTCGTGGCGGCCGTAGAGCAGTTGACGCGCAGACTACGAGGTAATCGTCGTCGACGACGGCAGCACCGACGGCACCGCGCGCTGCGCGCGGTTGTGCGCGGAGCTGTACCCGTCGCGCATCGTGGTCGTCGAATCGCCGGCCAACCACGGCAAAGGTGCGTCGCTGGTGCTCGGCGCGACGATCGCGCGAGGCGCACGCATCGCGTTCCTGGATGCCGATCTCGATTTGCACCCGTCGCTACTGCACAAGCTCAACGCGACCATGGACGCGACCGGCGCCGATGCCGTCATCGGTTCCAAACGGCACCCCGAGTCCGATGTGCGCGTACCGTTCGTTCGCGGTGTGCTCAGCGCCGGCTACTTCTTCATCGTCCGTACGCTGTTCGGCATGCGGAGCTTGCGCGACACCCAGACCGGGATCAAGCTGTTCAAACGGCAGACGCTCCGCGCGGTGCTCCCGCGCCTGCTCGTAAAGCGCTTCGCCTTCGATCTCGAGCTGCTGGTGAACGTCCACCGCACCGGGGCGCGCATCGCCGAAGCGCCGGTGAAGATTCGCTCGCAGCGGCTCGCCCAACGGATCCGCTACCGCGACGTCAAGACGATTTTCATCGACACGCTTGGCGGTGTTCTACCGCGCCCGTATTCTGCATTGGTATGACCGCCAGCCCGTGACTGCATCGTCACCGGCCGCCGCTGTCGAGCCCGTGATCTCCTACGGCCGCGCGGTCGCGCGCGAGAATGTGGTGCTGAGCGAGGACGTAATGCTCAGCCAACAAGTCGTGGTCGGCGAGGAGAGCACGGCCGCCGTCTAGATCAATCCGAGCCGCTCGAGGCGCGTCACGAGATTGCGCCGACGCCCTCAACCGTGCAGCACGGCTCGCAAGAAAGCGGCCAGTCGCTGTTGACCACGGACGGTAAGGTGCGCGTTGTCGTAAAAGTCGTCGGTCGGAAATGCGTGATCGAAGTCCAGGACACGCGCACCGCGAGCCGCGAGCAGCCGAACGAGATAGAGCTCGTTGCGGCGATACTGACGATTATCGATATACTCGTGCATGAGCGCGTGATTCGTCGGTGTCAGGAATGCAACGAGTTCGATGTCGTGCGCCCGCATCAGATCGGCCGCCTCCTCCAAGAAATGAACGTCGACATTCGACTCTCCGAGCGGCGCAAGATCATAGGTCCCCTCGAACATCTCGCCCGTCAGGTGAGGAAGCGGGGCCGGCTGAACGTCACCATAGAGCGTTTCCCGAATGTCCGCCCGCATCGCGTACAGCTCCGAAACGGACGCCAGGGCGCGATCGGCCTGCGCAACAAAAGGCGCGGGCGGCGGCGAGAGGCTGAGCAGCCGAAGATCGGATGACGAGAGCAGTGGCGTTGCCAGTGCCGCAATGGCAGGATGGAGCGTTTGATATTCCATGTCGGCCTGGTTGAATACCGATTGGTTCACCTCGATGACTACCGCGCGAGGTCGCACGCCGGCGGCGAGCATCAGGCGCTCGAGCGCATACGCATTGGGCGGGTTGCCGCTTTTGAACGAGAGATTGAGGCAGTCGCAGCCGCGCGCTGCGAGAAGCGACACGGCATTTTGATCGGCGGGCAGACGGTAGCCCCACAACACTGAATCGCCGAGAAAGACGATCGGCTGCGTGTGCTTCATCGAAGCGATCTCGCGCTGAATGTACGCTGGCGAAAAATCGGTGGTCAGCCGCAGCAGGTGCGGAAAGTAGCGCCCGATCGCGAAGTTCTGGATAGCAATCACGACGAGCGCGACGAGAACTGCGACCGCCGCCGCGAGCACGGTCGAAGCGCGACGCGAACCCGTACGTCCCGACGGAGCGCCGGGCGTGCGGTGCTCGCTGGTCATCGACGTCTCGGCGCAGTCGTCATTGCCGATCAGAACGCCCTGTAAACGATCGCCGGCGCCGGTGCGCTCAGAACGACCGTGACCGATATAATGATGATGACGACCGCGGCATACCACGCCGTCTCGCACGTACAACAGCGGTACGACGGACCGTCCCACGATGGTTCCGTCTCGGTACCAATCCAGCGTGACCTTGAACGCGGCCAGCAACGCTGCTGAGAACACGACGGTGACGGCCAACGTTCCGGAGAGCCCGCAGCAGCCCGAGCCGGACGGCGAAGTCCCCGAGCTGGTTCCAGGTCGACCAGAACCAAAGGGAAGCGAAGGCGAAGTAGGAGAAAGTCGCCGCTCGCGAAAGCGTCGAATACCACCAACTCTGACACAGCGATCGGTATCGCGCGCGGCCGAGCCACTGCGTCATCTCGATCTGATACAGTTTGTTGGCGCTGACGCCGAGTCCGAGGAGAACGCCGAGAAAGAGGAACATCGAAGTCTGGCCGTGCCAGACGCCGACGAAGAAAAACGTGACGAAGTACACGACGATGCCCAGCAGCGGTTGCACGCGCGGCGAGGGGAAGCGTCGGATCAAGGTCGATGAAAAGCGGCGAGTATACATACGTCTTCCACCAGTTTGACAACGTCATGTGCCAGCGACCCCAAAACTCGATGAAGCCTTCCGAGATGAACGGGTGGTTGAAGTTCTCAGGCAGTTCGAGCCGGAGAAACCGCGCGGAGCCGATCACGAAATCCGTGTACCCGGAGAAGTTGATGTAGAGATACACCGGATACACGGTCAAGACTAGCGCACCACCTATCACGCGCTCGATGAGGTCCGACGCGGCTCCGAGCTCGCCCACCGAGTATGCATGGGCAGTCCAAAGAAGCGGCGAGAGCACTGCGACCTTGAAGTAGCCGATCACGATGCGGTCGAGTGCTTTCCCGACATCGATCCACGAGAGGCTCGCCGGCTCGACCGATTCGGTCCGGCGATAATCCTGAAACAGCTGGATGGGACCGGAGACGAGGCACGTAAAATTCAGCGTGTAACTGACGTACCCGGCCAAGCCGATCGGCTCCGGCAGCGCATCTTGATAGGCGTCGATGATCAGATGAAGCACACGGAAGAAGACGTACGACAGCCCGATGGCGACGTATGGAAACGGAAGGAACGCCGACTCGGGGAAGAACGTGTAGCGCTTGAGCCAGCAGAACACGAGCACGATGAAGACGGCCAGCGCGGCAAAGGCTATCCTGTTCTTGTGCCGCTCAAAGAGCTTCGCCGTGCCGTATCCGAGCACTAGGAATCCGATGAGCGGGGCGAGTTGCGCTGGCGTGTGCGAGAAGGTGAGGAGAAAGCCGACATTCGCGACCAGTATGACGGCGCGTCGCCAATTCGCCCGAGCCGACAGATTCGCAGAGGATCGCCACGACCGCGGCGAACGCGAGGAATTCGTACGACGGTACGTTCACGACCGATTCAATCGAGGGTGGTCGACACTCGTGCGGCCCGCACACCCCCGCCGGCGCCGGAGGAAAACCTTTACCACGTCACGCTCAAGAGCATACGCTTTCGCATCGTTCGCTGCGACAGTGCGTGGAGCCTTGTCCGAGGCTTCGCGCCGCCTCGTGATGGAGGGGCGCGCACAACGTGCACCGAACGCCGCTGGTTCATGGTTGCTTCAGTGACGGTTACCGACGATGAGTTGCTGCGGATCGCGCACCGAGCGCTCGAGGGGCACTGGGCTACGCAGAGCATTCCGAAGCGTCTTGCGGACGCTGGCTACGACTCGACGTTTGCGCGGCGCATTTGCAGATTGACGTTCGAGAAGTCCGGTGGTGACTTGGAACGGTACGGCAAGGCGTTGACGGATTTCATCGCGCTATCGGAAGAGTTCGTTCGGCTGCAAATCGAGCTCGACGCGACCGGGCATTACAAGTATTCCAACTACGATGAGGTCCGGGCGGCCGTGTACGACAACGCCGCCGTCATGGAGAGCCGTTACCTCAACGGACTCCTGCTGTCGCAAGCGTTTTGGGTCAACCACTACAAGATGCTCATGTACTTCACCGAGCATTTCTGCCGCCCCGCGGTCGCAACCGGCACGTTGCTGGAAGTTCCGTCCGGTACGGGCATCTTCATTTCCGAGTTCGCGCGCCTGAACCCCGGCTGGAGCGCAACTGGGCTCGACCTCAGCGCGAGCTCGGTCGCGTTCACGCGCGAGGTCTCACGCTTGAACGGCGCCGACGTCGATGTGATGAGGTCCGACGTTTTCGACCTGCCGGAGAGCCGGCGTTTCGATCGTATCATCTGCGGCGAGTTGCTGGAGCACCTCGAACAGCCCGAGCTGTTGCTCGAGAAGCTCGCTCGCCTGCTCGATCCCAACGGCGCAATCTTTTTGACCACGGCGGTCTGGGCCGCGAACATCGATCACATCTACCTGTACGTCTCGGCGCGCGAAGCGCGAGACATGATCGCGAAGTACTTCTCGATCGACTCGGAGTTGGTGTTGAACGTAAAGGATGGCGCGGGGCCCGAAGACGAGAAGACGCCGATCAACTACGCTTGCATTGGGCGAGTGAGGAGTTAAACGCCCTGCCCGGCGACTTTCGATTCGATCAGACCCGCCAGTTCACCGACGTTCCTGAGACCCGACATCTGGGACGCCGAGAAGCTTACCCCAAATGTCTTCTCCACCGTGAACATCACGCGCAGGTGAGCGAAGCTGTCCCAGCCGGCCACCTGCGAGGCGGTGAGTTCCGGTCCCGCGACGATCGTGTCGTCGTCGAAGACCTCGCGGAGGATCTCGGTGAGCTTGGCGTAGATCGCGTCGCGCGTCATGACGTCGTCAGCGCGGCGGCAGCAGACCGACGATCTTGAAGGAGAACCAGGCCGGAACCGGGGCCTTCACCGCGAGCTCCTTCCACTTATCTCGATCGCTCTCGGCATCGGCGGCGGGAACGGTCAGATTCGCGTATCGCTCGATCCCCATGAAGGTGGGCGTCCCGTAGACGGGGCTCACCGCGCCGGTCTTGCTATAGATTACGCGGACGGTGATCGTCTTCGCCGACTTGTCGACGTTCGGTGCCATTGTGGCGAGCACGCGCGCGGCGTCGCGCTCGAGCAAGTCGTTGGCGTCGGCGTCATTGGTCCTGCTCTTAACGATCGAAGCAACGACCGGACTGGCATCCCAGATCACCAGCGCGTCGCCGCCGGGCTTGGCAAGCACCGCATGGCCTGGTACGTCGTCGGCCAAGGCGGCCGACGCGGTGCCGATGCAAACGCCTCCGATCAGCGCTAGCGAAGCAAGGGACCTCACGAAATCCTCCACGAGTGGCATGACGACTGGACGCAGTTCGGCTCCTTCGCCTCGCAGCCTCCTTGACGGCCCGGGCACAACTCCGTACCCTTTGCGACGTGACGCCCGCGGAACGCTACCTCGACCTCTTGAAGCGGATCCTCACGAACACGCTGCTCGCCGAGGAGCCCGATGTGAACGCGAGCCAGGCGACGTTCGTGATGCGCTTCCTCGGACATTACGTGAACGGGCCGGCGATCTCGATGCTTCCGCTGGCGCGAATGGACAACATACAGGCCTGCGTGAGCGACGTGCTGGTGCGCGGCGTTCCGGGCGACCTGATCGAGACCGGCGTCTGGCGCGGCGGCGCGACGATCTTCATGCGCGCGATCCTCGAGGCGCTCGGTGACACGGGGCGCTCGGTGTGGGTCGCCGACTCCTTCGAGGGCCTCCCCGAGCCCGACGCCGAGCGCTTCCCGATCGAGGCAGCGGCCCACCACGGGGCCGTAATGGAGAAGGGCTACCGGCGTTTCGCAGCGAGCCTCGAGGACGTGCAGGCGAACTTCGCGACGTTCGGACTGCTCGACGGCCGCACGCGCTTTCTGAAGGGCTGGTTCAAGGACACCCTTCCGGTCGCGCCGATCGAGCGGCTGGCCGTGATGCGGCTCGACGGCGACTACTACGAGTCGACGATGGACGCGTTGACCAACCTGTATGACAAACTGTCGGTCGGAGGCTACGCGATCATCGACGACTACGGCGAGGACGAGTGGACCTATTGCCGCCAGGCCGTCGACGAGTTTCGCGCGGCGCGCGGGATCACCGACGAGCTGATCGAGGTCGACCGGCGCTGTTGGTATTGGCGGCGCTCGGGCTGACACTCAAACGCCGCTGAGGGGGCGCGACCGAACCATTCTACGGCGCGCTCGACCAGGGCCGATCGTGAGCGATCCGGCCCGCCAGCGCTTTCCCTAGTATCGCGTTGCCGTGCGGCGTGAAGTGGCCGTCGATCGAAAGGTAGATCGGGATGTGCGATGGCGACCGCTCGTCGGCATAGAAAGCCGGCCAGCTGTCGAGCCAGTTCACGTGCGCCCTTCGAAAGGGTTCGGTAACGACGCGTTCGAGCGTCCCGTCCGGAACCACGTGCTGAGCGAGGTCGAGCACACCCGGCAACGTCTGCTCGTCGAGCCCAAGCTCATTGCTGAGCGGATGGGTCACGAAGAGTACCGGAATGTGGTCCGCCGTGAGGGTGTGCTGCAGGGCCGCCAGATCGTCGGCCAATTTCCCTTGCCACGCGGACGGTTCTTGGAGGAGCTGCGAATCGTCGCGCATGCCGTACGTGTCATAAATGGTGAAGCCCGTGATCTGCACGACGACTGCATCGACGAAGTGGGTCTCGGCGAGCAGCTCGATGTAGCTGCGCATCGCGTTGAAATCCGATCCCATACGAACCGGCAGCACCTTGACGGTCTTGTGAAGCGCGCGAAGCGTCGCATCGTTGCGCAGGCCCTCCTCGAGCTGGCCGCCGACCGAATCTTGGAACAGCCCGTCGCCCCAGATCGTCGACGCGCCAACCAGCGCGATTCGATAGTCGCTCTTGGCGAAGTGCATGCTCGGAAGGACACCCGTAAATGGGTAGAATGGTTGTACGCGATCAATTTTGGAGATGATTCGGATGCGTTTGTTGCCGGAGTCGGCGACGGCAATGACGCCGTCGGAGCGTGCCGCGATTCCCATTGGAGCATCGAAGAGAGACTGCTTGGTGGGCCCGTTGCGGTAGCCGCCGCCGTACTTTGCGGCGTCCCCGAGATCGCTGCCGCCGATGAGCTGCAGATCTTGCGTTTCCTGGTTGTAGTATTGAATCGTATGCGAAACGACGTCAGTGTACACGATACCCAGTTCATCAATCACCGACGTTGCGTAGGGATAACCGGCGGACCGCTGACCGTGGGCGGTGAGCCGACCGATGCCCGGGGTGTCGGGCGGCGCCGGGTAGCGATACCACCCGGCCGACAACCGCGCCACCGCGTGCTGGACGTCGCCCTTCGCAAGCGTGGTGAGATCGATACGCCAAAGGCCGTCGGTATTCGTCACCCACAGCATCGGAGTCGTATTTGCCGGTGATACGGCGATCGAAAGTGGGCTTTGTATCGGTATGGGCAACGTCGTGACTTGCCCGTGATCGATGCGGCGCACTCCGACGCTCGAGTCGGCAACATAGATCGCGCCGTTCGGGTCGGCGGCCACGCCGACCGGCAAGTCGAACCTCGCCGACGCAAGCGGGCCGTCGTTCGAACCAGGCTCGTCGTGCCGGCCTGCGAACGTGCTCACGTTCCCGGTCGGCGTCACGCGGCGAATGCAATGATTCAGAGAGTCCGCGACATACACGTCGTCGTTCGGCCCGACCGCAATCCCCATCGGACGGTCGAAGCGGGCAGTAATCCCTGGACCGTCGGAGAAGCCGCCCGCCACCCACAGCCCCGTCTTCTCGAGTGCGCCGGACCCGGCGACCGTCCGGACCGTGCCGTCCGGCAGGATAACGCGTATTCGCTGCGCTGCCGCGTCGCTGGCGTAAAGCCGGTTGTGGGAGTCCCATGCGACGCCGACCGGCAGAATGAACGACGCGTCTTGTGATGGACCATCTGCAAAGCCGGCCGCACCGCTGCCGGCGAGCCGAGCCACGACTGCACCGCGTGCGGCCGACGGTGCCACTGCAACCAAGCCGACTGCAAAAAGCGCCGCCGCAAAGAAGCGACCGAGACTAAGTTGTTGGTTGACGTTCAAGGACCATCTCCAGGAGCGAGCAGAGCGCTTCTCGCTATGCGTGCCGACCGATCCATTGTCGGAGGTCTCCGGGTGATTCCGCGGCTGCGGATAAAAACCCGCGACGTGACTACGGGCCGTAGCAGTGTCCGGTTCGCGATCTTGAGTCGCCATAGAAGCGTCGTCGTCGCGCGCTCGGTCGCAACCGTCGCTGCGGCGCTCTGTCCGATTCTGTTCGGTGAAGTTTCAGCACCACAAGTTAGCGGGAACAGGGATTCTGTCGCTGGCCTTGCGCGTGACTCGCGGCGAGCGTGTTGATCCGTGCCGGAAGCGGAGTCCGCCGAGGACGCCATGACGCCGATCAACTACGCCTGTGTGCTCGTCCCGAAAACATGACCGGCGTTACGGAGCCGGTTCACGTACCTGCGCGGAGGGCGTCGCCGTGGTCGAGTACGGCGGGGCGAACGCGTACAGGTTGCCGTTGTTGTCGCCGATGTAGATCCCGCTCGGGACGACGGCGGGCGAGCAATCGACTTCGCCGGCCGTAGGATAGCTCCACAGCGGCGTACCGTTACCGTTCATGGCGAGTGCCACGACGGCAGAGTCGCCTTGGCTGATCACGACGTCGTTGGTGATCGCCGCATAACCCGCGATGAAGGTCTGCATCTGGAACGCCCACTTGGCTCGTCCCCGACGGATCGAACGCCTCGAGGTAGGAGTGATAGCCGGGCACAATGCGCGACGGGCGACGCGAGCCCCTTGGGCGTGAAGATGTCGGGGCTGATGCGGTTTGCCGACGTGTCGCGCGCGGTACGGCGCGCGACACTGCTGGTCGAGTTCGAGTACCCTCCCGTCTGGACGACGATGTTGTCGCCGTCGGTCGTCGGCGAGGTGTAGAAGCCGGAGCCGAAATTCGGGTTGAAGGCCAGCTGCGACTGCAGGACGGCACTGGGGTTAGCGCTGCTGAGTCCGCTCGTGTTGAAGGTGTACATCGACGAGTTCTTGTTGACGAACGTCGCCGCCTCGCTCGACGAGCCGGCGCGGCGAATCAGCACGCCGCTGCCCGTGTCATAGTCTAGTGGAGATAGTTCGTAGCGGCCTGCGCCCAGGCGACGTAACTCCACAGCAGATTACCGTTGAGATCGAGCGCCGCGACGCCGTCGGCGGTCTGCACCACGCCGCTCTGATTGCCGCTGTTCTGGCAGACGTTTCCGGTGCCGAAGATCAGATGCGAGCCGTCGAAACCGATCGCTCCCCACACGCCGCCGCCCCCGCCGGGGTTGGTCAAACCGTTGACGTACCACTTCCAACCCAGCGCCCCGGTGGCTTCGTCGACTTGCTGTACACCAGCATTGTAGCAGCCCGGCGGGTCACCCCCGGCTGTCGGAATGTAGATCTTTCCACCCGTGATGACTTCCGCACCGCGAGTCATCCCGTTGACCGTTGCTTGCCACGCGATCGAACCGTCGTTGAGGTTCAGAGCGTAAAAGTCTGAAGGCTGCGTGGTGTTTCCGTATCCAATGACACGGTCCGAAACGAAAACGAGGCCGTGGGCGCCGGCCAGCGGATCGATGGTCGCCGGCTTCAAGGAGCCCGCGGCCAAGGTTGTCTGCCACAGAACCGAACCGTCGATCGCCGAGAGGTCGTAGACGACGGACGGGACGCCGGCAATCACGATCACGTTGCCGTCATAGGCGGCGGGATTGGCGTAGATCGCCGAAGCGTTCGGAAGCTGGACCTTCCAGCGCAGTCCCAGCTTGGGCGCCGTAGTCGTCGAGATTCCCGTTCGCTCTCCTTCGTGGCCGGTGCGCTGATAGTCGTGGGCAAAGGTCATCCAGTCGTCGCCGGTGACGTTCAGCGAGTTGAGCGTCAGCACGGGCGCGGTGCAGTTGGCGCCGACAACCCGGCAGACGTACGGGATCGCACTGGGCGGATAGGTCGCGGTCAGGGTGAGCTGGGTCGTGAATGGACCACCGCCCGCCGGCGCGACCAAGAACGAGTTGGGGTTCTGCGCCGTCGGTTGCGTCACCGCAAACCCCGAGTTGGAACTGGCGACGGTCCATGTCGGCAGACCCGGGCCGACGAGCTGGGCGCCGCCTTGATCGTAGGCTGCGACGGTGTAACGGATCGGCGACAGGCTATAGGCCGTCGCTACCGAGCCCGCGACGCGGACCATCGGCGTCACCAGCGGCGTCGCGCTGATCCTCGCTGGGACGCCCCAGAGCGTCCACGCCGGCGTGGTGATTGATCCGCTCGCCGCGACCGTCAGCGGGATGTGTTCTTGGATCGAAAGCACCGGGCCATGACCGTTTGGCTGCGTGTAAGTGACGACGGTGCACGTGTACGACCCCGGCGACACGGTGGTCGTGACGTTGCACACCGTCCCGGCCGACGTTGTCGAACAGTCTGGTCGACGACGGCGTCAAGTTGCTCAACGTCGTCTTATCGACTTGCTGGCCGGTCGTGTTCGAATAGAAGACGACGTTGAGGGATTGTACGGCGGTTGAGTAATATGTGACGGCGCTCGCGACTTCGCGGACGTCGAAGGCGCGACAAGATCGGAATCGTGATCCTCATCGCGCCGCGTCGGCCGGGGCGTCGTGACTCGGCATGACCGTCGGCGCGGTCGGCGCCCGAGCAAGCGCCGAGCGCGACGGCCGCGCACGCGACCAGCGTCCATGTTGCAATGCCCGTCGAGCTGCACGAGCCGGCGATGACGACACGTCTTCCAAACCTCTCCTTTATTCGAATCTGCCCCGCGCCCCGATTCGCCTTCAATGCTGCCCCGCGGTCGCCTCTTCCGTTGCGCGTCACGGCTGGCGTAGCCAGGGCCGTGTGACTGACGACATCGGAATAGGCGAGGACGCTACCTTCGGTGACCGGCACCGCGAACGGGTCGCCGGTCAACGCGCTGGCCATGCGCGACCAGGTCGTCCGGGATTGGAGTCCCAAGCTACTCCGACCGGCAGCACGAACGTCGTGCTCCGCGCGGGCCGTCCGCGATGCCGGCGCGGCCGTTGCCGGGCAAGGCACGACACCACCGCGGCATGCGCGACCGTCGCGCATGCGACGATCGCGGTGAACGCAGGCGCGGCGGAGAGCCGGCGAACGGCGGGCTGCACGATGAACAAACGCGAGACGTTCAAACGCGAGCACGTTCTTGGAAAAAATCGGCTTGACCTTGCTTCGACGAGGGGCCCGCCGCGGCGTCGCGCAAAAAAGCGACCCGATGATGATCTGTTCTGCCGCGGGGTCGCATCGACGGTGAGCGACCACCTGTACGCGAGCCTCGCATGGCTGCCTCGGGCTCCGGCGGATTTTCGCCGGTGCTGCCGCGCCGTCGCCGAAGCGAGCGATCCCGGCCGAGCGATCCGCGCGCTCGCGGGATACGCGCTCGACGAGAATCAGCTGCGCCGCCTCGCCGACGCGATCGCGTCGGCGAGGGCGCAGGGGCGCTCGCTCGATACGCTCGCCCCCTTCAAGCTCGCGGTGCTCGGCAACGCGACGCTCGAGCCGGTCGTACCGGCGCTCGTCGCGAGCGCGGCGCGGTACGGTATCGCGCTCGAGTGCGTCGAGGCGGACTTCGGGCAGACGGTGCAAGAGGCGCTGTCGCCCGATTCGCGGGTGAACCGCGCGCGACCCGACGCCGTGCTGCTCGCGCTCGATTACCGCGGCGTCGCGCCGAGCGCGCCGCCCGGCGACTCGGAGGCCGCCGCGGCATCGGTCGCCGGGGCGATCGCATTCGTGAGCGAGGTACGCGCCGCGCTGCGCCGTAACGGCGGCGCGCGCTCGATGGTGCAGACGCTCGCACCGCCGGCCGAGACGCTGTTCGGCAGCTTCGACCGCGCCATCGCCGGCACGCCGCGCAGCTTGGCCACCGCCTTCAACGCCGCGCTGCTCGACAGCCTGGCCGGCACCGACGATCTGTTGTTCGACGTCGCCGCGCTGGCCGAGACGGTCGGCTTGGCCAACTGGCATTCGCCCAAGCAGTGGAACGTTGCCAAGCTGTCGTTCGACGCTCGAATGCTGCCGCTGTACGCGGATCACGTCGGGCGCGTGCTGGGCGCGCTGCGCGGCAAGAGCCGCCGTTGCTTGATCCTCGACCTCGACAATACCGTCTGGGGCGGGGTGATCGGCGACGACGGTCTCGAGGGAATCGTGATCGGCCAGGGCGACGCCACCGGCGAAGCGTTCCTCGACGTGCAGCGCGCAGCGCTGGCGCTGCGTGAGCGTGGCGTGGTGTTGGCGGTCTCGTCAAAGAACGACGATGCCGTGGCGCGCAGCGCGTTCGCGGGTCATCCGGACATGCTGCTGCGCGAAGACCACATCGCGGTGTTCCAAGCCAATTGGAACGACAAGGCGACCAACATCGCCGCGATCGCCCAGGAGCTCTCCCTCGGCCTGGACGCAATGGTGTTCGTCGACGACAACCCCGTCGAGCGTGGGCTCATCCGGGAGATGCTGCCGCAGGTCGCCGTCCCCGAGCTGCCCGACGACCCGGCGTCGTACGCGCGGACGCTGGCCGCGGCCGGTTACTTCGAGGCGACCGCTTTTTCGGCCGAGGACCGCGGGCGCGCCGACTTCTATCGCGACAACGCGCGGCGCGTCGTGCTGCGCGGGCAGGTCGGCGACCTGCAAGCATATCTCGCCTCGCTCGCCATGAAGATCGTGTTCGCGCCCTTCGACACGACCGGGCGCAGCCGTATCGCTCAGCTGATCAACAAGTCGAACCAGTTCAACCTGACGACGCGCCGGTACGACGAGCGCGAGGTCGCCGCGTTCGAGGCCGATCCGGGAGCGTTCACGCTGCAGGTGCGGCTGATCGACGTGTTCGGCGACAACGGCATGATCGGCGTCGTCATCTGCCGCGAGGCCGCACCCCAAACCTGGGAGATCGATACCTGGCTGATGAGCTGCCGGGTGCTGGGTCGCGGCGTCGAGCAAATGGTGCTGCGCGAGATCGTCCACCACGCTCGCGCGCACGGCATTCAGACGCTCGTCGGAACGTATCTGCCGACCGAACGCAACGGAATGGTGCGCGAGCATTACGCCAAGCTCGGCTTCCGCCGGCTCGAGGGAGAAGCGCCGGGCGGCACGACCTGGGAGCTCGACACCGGCACCGAGGTCGAGCCCGTGCCGATGGAAGTCGATCGAAGCGCCTTCGCACTCTCGCCCGCCTGAGGTGGCGCCGACTCGGACGCGCCGGTTGCTGCTGCTCAACTGGCGCGACCCGTGGCATCCACGGGCGGGCGGCGCCGAGCATCTCACCTGGCGCGTCGTCGAACGCCTGGCGGCCGCCGGCTGGACCGTCGAGTGGTTCTCGGGCGCGTATCCCGGCGCGGCGCCCGCCGAGCTTCGCGAAGGCGTTCGATTCGTGCGCGCCGGCGGCGCCATGACGGTGCATCTCCACGCGTTTCTGCGCTACGCGCGGCGCAAAGACTTCGATCTGGTCATCGACGAGATCAACACGATCCCGTTCTTCACGCCGTGGTACGGCGCGCGTTCGATCGCGCTGATCTTTCAGCTCGCGCGCGAGGTCTGGCTGTACGAAGGCGGAGCGCTGGGGCGCATGGGGTTCGCTGCGGAACCGTTGTATCTGCGGCCGTATCGGACGACGCCCGTGATCACCATTTCGGCATCGTCGGCGCAGACGCTGCGCGGGATCGGGCTGCGAGGACCGTTGCGCATCATACCGATCGCGGTCGACGAGCCCGCGGATCCCGAGGTGCCGGTCAAGACGACCCCACGCGACCTGCTCGTGGTCGGCCGCGTTACCCCGTCGAAGCGCATCGAGGAATCGATCGAGGCGGCGGCCGTGCTGCGCGCCGGCGGCTGGGGCGGGCAGCTGCGGATCGTGGGCAACGGGCCGGCGGCGTACCGAGCCGCGCTCGAACGCCGCATCGCGCGCCTCGGGCTCGGCGGTACGGTCAGCTTCACGGGGCGCGTCGACGACGACGCGCGCCGCGCGTTGATGCGCGCGGCGTCCGTACTTTGGATGACGTCGGCGCGAGAAGGCTGGGGACTCGTCGTCACCGAGGCGGCGCGCCATGGGACGCCGGCGGTCGTCTACGACGTTCCCGGCCTGCGCGACGCGGTCGCCGAGGGCGTCAGCGGGCGCGTCGTCGCGGGCTCGCCGGGCGCGCTCGCCGACGCCACCCGAGACGTGTTCGCCGATTTCGACGCGTTCGCGCGGCGCGCGCTCGATCGCGCCCGCCCGTTGAGTTGGGACGCGACGGCCGCGGCGTTCGCCGACGCCGTCGAGGAGCTCGCACCCGCGTAGTCGCTTCGGGCGGAGCGGTTCGCGCTGCCGGAGAAGCCGCGCTCATGGAGTTGCGTGACCGCGTTGCGCTCGTCACCGGTGCGTCGCGCGGGATCGGCGCCGCGATCGCGTTGGAGCTGGGCAGCCGCGGCGCGCACGTCGTCGTCAACTACGACCGCGATCGCGACGGCGCCGCGGGGGTCGTCGCGCAGATCGCCGAGCGCGGCGGCAGCGCCGAGGAGGGGCGCGCCGACGTGCGCGAGCCCGACGCGGTGAACGAGCTCGTGCGCCGCATCGAGGGACGCGGCGGATCGGTCGACGTCTTGGTCAACAACGCCGGCATCTTGCGCGACAAGACGTTCCGGAAGATGGAATCCGACGACTGGACGTCGGTTCTCGCGACCAACCTCGTCGGCGTGATGAATTGCACCCGCGCGGTCGTGCCCGGGATGATCGAGCGCAAAGCCGGCCGGATCGTGAGCATTTCCTCGTTCGTGGGCCAGATCGGGGCCTTCGGGCAGACCAACTATGCGGCGGCGAAGGCCGGAATCATCGGGTTCACCCGCAGCTTGGCGCTCGAGCTCGCGTCCGCCGGCGTCACCGTCAACGCGATCTGCCCGGGCTTCATCGAGACCGACATGTGGCGCTCCATCCCCGCCGACGTGCAGTCGACGCTGCTGGCGCGCATCCCGCTGCGGCGTCCCGGGCGTCCACAGGAAGTGGCGGCACTGGTGCGCTTCCTGATCGAAGAAGGCGACTACATCACGGGTCAAGCGCTCAACGTCAACGGCGGGATTCACTTGGGAGGCTGATCGCGCCGGACGCTTCGGGAAGGACGAGCAACAACAGCGCGACCGCGAACCCGGCCAGCGCGATTGCCAAGCAGATCAGAATCGGCACGCCTCCGGCGTAGCGCGCCGTGACGGCGTGACGCCCGGCGCTCAGCGGCCAGGCGGGAAAGCCGAACCACGAGCGCGGTGGTCCGAGATCGCGGCCGTCGGCGGCGGCGCGCCAACGCGCGTCGTAGCGGACCCGGACGACCAGCAGGCCGGGCGCGGGCAGATCGAGCTCGCTCTTCCAGCGGCCGGGCCGTTCTTCGTAGGAGCGCGCGTTGGCCAACGGCCGGTCGGGCGGGAGCGGGCGCGAAACGGGACGTGCGGCCCAGCCCCCCGCGACGAACAGCGCGGCAGGTTGCGCGGCCAGCCCGGCCGCGGTCCGCCAACTGCAAGCCGCCGCGCCGTACGGCGCCGCGAACACCCATGGCCCGGCGGCGCGCGCCAGGGTCGCCCCGCCGCCGATCACCGAATCCGGGCCGCAGGCTGCAGCTGCCGGCGTTCGCCAGACGTACGGAAAGGCGGCCACGATCCGCCCCGGAGCCGGCACGGCCTCGTATCGTGACGGCACGAAGCGCTGCAGCAGATCGCCGTCCGCGATGGCGGGTTCGGCGCTGATGAGCGCGCGCGAGCCGGGGACCCGATAGACGGTGAAGTCATCGCTGTGGCCGACCCGTGTGAACGCCCTTGGCGGTGCCCCCGGTGCGCGCGGGCGGCCCGAGGCCAGGCTCACCAGGCTCTCGCGCACCACCACGTAGCGCACGCCCAGCCAAGCGAAGGCGGGCGCGGCGCCGCGCCAGTCGCCGGCCGAAGCCAGCGCAACGGCGACGCCGTTCCAGCCTTGCGGCTGATACTCGTACAGCGGCAGATTGCCGCCCAGCCGGGTCCGGGCGAGCGGATCCGTCCCGCCTTCCCGCCGGCCGGCCGGCGCGATCGGTTGCAGCGCCGGCCACCAGACGACCCGCCCCGGCGGGCCAAGGTCGCCGTCGACCAGCGCCGAGACGTTCGCCAGCGTGCGGATCGACGGCGGCTGCGCGAAGTAGACGCCGTAGCCGGTCCAGATCACGTACAGCGGAACCGCCGTCGCCGCCATGCCGGCCGCTGCGACGAACCACGGCAGGCGCTGCAGCGCGATCGCCGCAAGGACGGTCAGCGGGAACCAGACCAGGATCGTGACGTCGAAGAGCTCGCGGAACAGCGACGCCGCCGCGACCTTTGCGAAGAGCGTCCCGAGCACGGGCGCCAGCGGACCGTGAAACCCGATCGCGACGAGCCAGCCGCCGGCCGCAACGACGACCAGCGCCCGGGCGGCCGGTGACGACCGTGCGGCGAGCGCGCCGCCGAGGGCGAGCAGCGGAACGACGGCGAGCAGCATGACCGTCCGGGTGGGGTCGAGTCGCGGCACGTAGTCGGTGAAGTAGCCCAAGCCGACCAGCGCCGGCCACAGGCCGGAGCTCTGAACCTGTTCCCAGGCCACGATGGCGCGCTGCTGCGCCAGGAGTCCCTCGCCGCCGTGCGCGTTGAGGGTGGGCCCGATCAGCGCCGGGAGCACCAGCGGAACGGCCAGCAGCGCGATGCGCAGCAGCGCGGCCGGCGCCGCGGCCCCGCAGGCGAGCGCGACGAGCGCGTAGGCCGCGTCGAAACCCAGGAACTGGGCCTGCAGTCCGGTGATCCCGACGGCCAGGGCCCCCGCGGCGCACCAGCGGCGGCTCGCCGCACCCTCGCGCAGAGCCAGGGCGAACAGCGGAAAGGCGGCGTAGGCTTGGAGGTACGAAAGGTGGCCCGCGATCAGCTTGGTGAGGACGACCGGTCCCGCGACGTAGAGCGCGCCGCACGCATAGGCGGCCCAGGTGAGCCCGAAGGTGCGGCGCGCGAACACCGTCGCCGCGGCGAAGGCGCCCGCGAACGTCGCCAGCAGCAGCAGCGCGAGCTCGGCGGCCGGCGCGAGCAGCGGCGTCAGCCAAGACAGGATGACGAAGTGGGGGAGCGCGGTCGGAAACGGATTCGGGCGTCCGATCCCGTCGTCGAGCCAGCCTTCCCAGCCCTGCAGCAGCTGCGCGTGCAGCCCGGCAGGATCGGGGGGCCAGGTCCAGTCCTGAATGTACGCCGGGACGCCGATCCGCACGACCGGCAGGAGCAGCAGAACCGCGACGACGGCGCCCAGCGCGCCCGTGACGGCGGCCTGCCACCGGGGGCGAAGGAGGACCACCGTGGGCGTATGTGCGTTGGTCCGGTTGCGGTCCTGCGCAGCGCAGGGCGTCCCTCGGCCGCATGAAAAACGTCGAGCAGATGACGGCCCCGCTCGTTTCGGTAATCGTCCCGACGCGGAACAGCGCGACCTTCCTGGAGCGCACGCTCCGGAGCATTCGCGCGCAACGCTACTCCCCGCTCGAGATCGTCGTCGCCGACAACGGTTCGCACGACGGCACCGTCGAGATCGCGCAGCGGCTGGCCGACATCGTGATCTCGGCCGGACCGGAGCGGTGCGCGCAGTGCAACGCCGCGGTGCGCGCCGCGCACGGTGAGTTCGTCTACCGCGTCGACGCCGACTTCGTGCTGGATCCCGACGTCGTCAGCGCCGCGGTCGCCGCGTGCGCGGCGGGTGCCGACGCGGTGCAGGTCCACAACGACTCCGATCCCGCGGTCGGCTTCTGGGCGCGCGTGCGCAACTTCGAGCGGCGCATGTACCTGTACGACTCCGTGCATGTCGGTGCGCGGTTCTTTCGGCGCAGCGCGTTCGACGCGGTCGGCGGTTTCGACGAAGCCTTGGTGGCGGGTGAAGACTACGACATCCACAACCGGCTGCTGCGGGCAGGCTTTCGGATCGGCATGATCGCGCCGTCCGAGCGCCATCTGGGCGAACCGCGGACGCTCGGCGAGATCGCCAGCAAGTCGTTCTTTTACGGCCGCAGCATGCGCCGGTTCTTGGAACGCAACGGCCGGCGGGGCTTGGTGCAGATGAATCCGGTGCGCACCGCGTACCTGCGACACTGGCGCACCTTCCTCGGGCAGCCGGGGCTCGCGGCGGCGTTCGTGCTGATGCAGACCGTCAAGTACGCTTGCGGTACCGCCGGACTGCTCTACGAGGTGATGCGGCCCTCGCGCGAGATCGCGTAGTCCGAGCCGCTCGGCGAGCGCGCGCACGAGCGCAGGATGTCGATGAGGCGCAGCGCGTTGGCCGGACCGAAGTGCTCGCGTGCGAAGGCGGCGACTTCCGGTCGCAGCCGGTTGAGCTCGTCGCGGTTGGCGATCGCTTCCGTGACCGCGCGGCGAATGCCGTCGCGGGTGGGTTCGAACAGCCGCGACAGGCGCGGTGCGCCGAGAAACCACGGCTGCACCGGCGTGCCCGCGTACAACGGGTTCATCGTCTCGTCGGAGGTGTAGACGGGCAGCCCCGACGACATCGCCTCCATCACGACCAGGCCGGGATAATCGACGTCGACGCTGCCCCAGAACTGCACGTCGGCGGCGGCGTGGAGCCGCGGCAACTCAGCCCGCGGCACGGTTCCGAGAACGCGCACGTTGGGATTCCGCGCCGCCAGCGCGCGAACGTCCGGCGCCAGCACGCCGTCGCCGGCGATCAGAAAGACCGCCCGCGGGTCGTCGTACCCTTGCAGCGCGTCGACGACGCGGTCGACGTGCTTGGTGTAGTCGAAGCGCGCACCGAAGTAGAACGCGGTTTGCCACGGCTGCACGCCGTACTCCGAGCGATACGGCTCGCGCGGCTCGAGCGGCCGGAACGTCGTCTGGTCGATCCAGTTGAACACCCAATGACAGCGCTCGCGCGGAACGCCGATCGCGACCGCGTCGTCGCCGAGCATCGGACAATTTCCGATCAAGGCGTCCACCTGGCGATAGAACGCTCTCACGAGCAGCCGCACCGGAAGTCGCGCCTCGCGAAACCGGTAGGTGTACTGGAAGTGCATCGCGAGCGGAATGCGCCGCAGGCGTTTGACGGCGATTCCGGCCAGCCCCGCGATTGGACCGCCCACCGCGTAGATGAGATCGTAGCGCCGGCGCCCGCTCAGCCGCAGCGCCTCGCGCGCCAGGACGAACGCCGTCAGCACCAGCAAGAACACGGCCGCGAAGGGGTTCTTGCCCTCGCGGTGCGTCCAGAGCCAGCGGTGGAGCAGACCGGACCGCACGTAGGTGATCTCGACGTTGGGCGGATTGTCGATCGAGTCGCCCTCGGGGTGGAGACCCACCACGTCGATGTGCAGATCGCCGCGCAGCTCGGGCAACGCCAAGAGCGCTTCCATGAAGCTGTTTCCGCCGCCGCCGCGATCGACGGGAATGACCGATCGCGCCGGCATGTGGCGCGTGATCAGCAGGATGCGCATGCCCGGATAGGGAGCCGACGGAGCCGACACGAAACGAGCATTCTCTTTTCCACGTGGTGGACGGGGTTACGCGCGTTGTCTGAACAAATCCCTTTCGTCGATCTCAAGGCGCAATACCGCGCGATCGAACGCGAGATACTCGAGGCGCTGACCGGCGTCATGGAAAATGCCGCCTTCGTTTTCGGGCCCGACGTCGCGGCGTTCGAGGCCGAGTTCGCCGCGTACATCGGGCTCCCGCACTGCGTCGGCGTCGAGTCGGGCACGGCCGCCGTGAAGCTTGCGCTCGAGGTCCTCGGAGTCGGTCGGGGCGACGAAGTGATTATGCCGGCCAACACGTACATCGCCTGCGCGTTCGCGGCGACGCAACTCGGCGCGACGCCGGTATTCGTCGACGTGGAGCACGACTATCTCATGCATGCGGACGCCGTCGAGGCGGCCGTGACCGGGCGCACGAAGGCGATCATGCCGGTCCACCTCTACGGCCAGGCCGCCGACGCCGAGGCCATGACGGCGGTCGCGCGACGGCACGGGCTCAAGGTGGTCGAGGACGTCAGCCAGGCTCACGGCGCGCTGCTGCGCGGGCGACGCGCCGGCACGTTCGGCGACGTCGCGGCGTTCAGCTTCTATCCCGGCAAGAATCTCGGCGCATACGGCGACGCCGGCGCGATCTGCACGGCCGACGCCGAGCTCGCCGACCGGCTTCGCCTGTTGCGCGATTTCGGCCAGCGCAAGAAGTACGAGCACCTGATCGTCGCCGACAACTGCCGGCTCGATACGATGCAGGCCGCCGTGCTGCGGGTGAAGCTGCGGCACCTCGAGACTTGGAACGCGCAGCGCCTGCAAGCGGCGACGTGGTACGACGAGCTGCTCTCCGCGGCGGGTTTCGCGCCGCCGGTGCGGCACAGCTCGGACGGACACGTCTACCATCTCTATGTCATACGGGTCATGGATCGCGACCGGGTCGCGGCCGACCTCGCCGCGCGCGGCGTTCAGACGGGAATCCATTATCCCGTGCCGATCCATCTGCAGCCCGCCTATCGCGCGCTCGAGCTCGGCGAAGGAGCGTTTCCGAACACCGAGTCCGCCGCCAAGACGATTCTCTCGCTGCCGATGTTCCCGGAGATCGCGCGCGCGCAGGTCGAGTCCGTCGTCGACGCGTTGAAATCGTGCGCGGTGTCGGCTGAGGCTCGGGCTTAAGACCGCTCACTCGTAGCGCAGCAGCGGACGACGCGTCGACGACACGCGCGCTTCGAACGATCGCGCCGCCGATGCGATGAGCTCGTGGCCGACGTCCGCGAGCGCGCCGCGGCGGTGCGCTTCCGCAACTTGGTCGATGAGCTCGGTCGAGAAACCGGCGCGCGAAAGCCCGACCGTGTTGATCCCGACCAGCCGCATCGGGTTCCCGAGCGTCTTCGAGAACGGAAGAACGTCTTTGCTGACCACGCAAGCCATGCCGACCATCGAGTACGCGCCGATGGTCGAGTACTGATGGACGACGACCGACAACCCGACCGTCGCCCGCTCTTGGATCTCGGTGAACCCGGCGATCTGCGTGTTGTTGGCCAGCGTGACGCCCCGCCTGATCACCGTATCGTGCGACACGTGGCAATATGCCATGAGGTAACAGTCGTCCTCGATGACGGTGCTCGACGTCGACGGCTGATGCACGGTCACGTATTCGCGCAGCACGCAGCGGTCTCCGATCGTGATGCCGCTCGTCGAGCCTCCGTTGAACTCGTACTTCTTGGTAGTGTACTGTGCCGGCGTCCCGATCGTGACGTGCGGTCCGATCCAGTTCCCGTCGCCGATGCGCACGCTGCCCTCGATGACGACATAGGGTCCGATTTGATTGCCGTCACCCAGCGTTACCGCCGGCGCGACGATCGCCGTGGGGTGGATCACGTTCGCCATCCGCAGCGTCGTTTCGCCGAGCAAAGCGGCATCTCCTCAAATGCCGGCGGACCAACGCGTCAAAGAAGGTCACCGTGTCGCGGGCGCAATAGACTAACGCAGCACCCCCTCCAACCGGAATCGGCAGACTTCTTGGCGCGAGTGGCAATCTTCGATCTCGGATACGTCGGACGCGGAGCGGATCGGCGCTTCATCGGTGTGCCCGTTTCCGCCGGCGTCTGATGGCGACGACGCTCGCGCCGCCCGCGCCGAGTCCGCCGGCGGCGGCGCAAGCCCGCGATCGATGGACCCTTCCGGTCGCGCTCGCCGCCATTGTTTTCATGGCGCTGCAAGCGACGGTAGCGAATCTGCCGGCGAACAAGATCTTCGTCGGACACGACACCGGATTCTACAACATCTTTCCGCACGAGCTGCTGCGCACGTCGACGGGCAGCTGGGAGGTCAAGACGGCCTTCGGCTTCGCCAACTTCCAGGCGCTTTTGACGCTGCCGTACGCCTTGCTGATCGACGCACTGCACGCGGTCGGATTCGGCGCGGCGGGAACCGGTCGCGTGATGTATTTCGGCGAGCAGGTGGTCTGTGGGCTTGGCGCTTTTTGGCTGTCCTATCTCGTTGTGCGGCGTGCGTTTCCGCGGCTGCGCGCGGGGTTCGTGGCGGCATCGGCGCTTGCGGCGGCGGTCTTCGCGACGTACAACGTACTCGACGCGGTGCTGCTGCTCTATCCGCCGTCGACGTTCCAGCTGGAGATCTTCGCCTGGCCCGGCGTCGTCGCAGCCGTGCTCGCGGCGCTCTGGTTTCGGCCGACGGCCGCGGCGGGCGTTCTGATCGGGCTGCTGATCGTCGCCGCCACGATGGGCAATCCCGCGCATACCATCCTCGGCTTCGCGTTTCTCGCCGCGGTATTCGCCGTCGACGGCGTGACGAGCGGCCGCTGGAAGCTGCGCTTGGCCGTCGGCGCCACGGCGGCGTTCATCGGAACGCTCGCGTACATGTGGCTGCCTTCGGTCGCGGCGCTGTTCTTGTACAAAGGAAGCGTGACCGCTCCCGAGGCGGCGGATCCGGCGGCGCTGGCGCTGTCGCAAAAGCTCATTGCGGCGCGCACCTCGTTCTCCAACCTGCTGCGGCTCGACGGGCTGATCTGGTGGCCGAAGACCCGCAACGCGAGCCTGTACGGCTCGATTCCCATGATGCTGCTCGCGTCGGCACCTGCCTTCGTGGCGTTTCTCGCGCTGCGCACGCGCGCGCGCATCGTGGCGTGGTTCTGGCTGGCGGCGGTCATCGGGCTGTTCCTGGCCAAAGGCGTCCACCCGCCGCTGCCGATCAGCCTGTTGTGGCTGCAGGACCGCATCCTGCTCTTTGCGGCCTTTCGAGCGACGTACGACAAGTTCGTGCTGGTGCTGCTGATCGTGCTGCCGCCGCTGTTCGCGGCCGGATGCGCGTCGCTCGCCGCCTCGGGCCGCGCGCTGCAGCGCTGGGCGCTCGCGATCACCCTCGCCTGCGTCGGCGCGAGCGCGTGGCCGTTCTTGGCCGGCCGGATCGCAGAGCCGTACTTCTTGACCACGATCCCCGACGACTACCGCAAGGTCGACGCGCTGCTCGGCGGCGACAGCCGCGCTCTCTCGCTGCCCGGCGCTCCCGGCGAGATATTCATCACGTCGTGGTACAAGGGCGCGAACTTCGAGAACCTCCTGTTTCGCAGCCACGTCGTCAACGGCGCGGTTTTCAAGATGCGCTCGATCAGCGCGGCACCGCTCTACGACGACGCCGACGGCGTGCAGGCCGAAGAGCTGCCCCGTCTGGTCGGCACGCTGGGCCTGTACGGATTCGATCACATCCTGCTTCACAAGGACTTCTTGACCAGTTACCGGATGGCATTCGATTACCAGCGGTACAAGGTGCTGGGTCCGCTGACGGCGCTCGAGTCCGAGCACTTTCTCGATCGCGATCCGCGGCTGAACAAGGAGTACGAGGGCCCCAATCTCGTGCTCTACCGGATCAAACCGGAGGATACGCTCGGACGAGCCTACGCGACGAACGATGCGACCTTGGCGATCGGCTACGAGGACACGCTGCTGCCGCTGTCGGATGCCGGGCTCACCGCGGCCGCGCGCGACCCGCTGCTGCTGTTCTTGGGCAATCAGAGCATCCCCAAAGTGCCGCCCGAGCAGGCGCTCTTCGATGCTGCGCTCAGGCATGCGACGAACGTCGCGATCGCGCCGGTGACCGCCGAGACCCCGGCGCTCTATCGCGAGCAAATCGCCATCCCGAGCGAGCGATTCGCGGCGCTCGGTCCGAACTACGCGCAGATCCGTGACCCGACGGCGTTCATCTACGCGCAGCCGCACGGCGACTGGCTGACCGGCGTCCGGCCGCAAGCCCAGAATCTCGACGGTCACTTCAGCTTGCTCGAGCCGCGTCGGCTTGCGCCGAGCGTCGTCGTTCGCGCCGAACGCGTGCCGTCCGAAGCGGACGCGCTGTGGTTCGGCGACGACACGAACCTGACGTGGCCGATTTCGTCGTACGGGGACGAGCGCATACCCGACGGCCAGCTCGCCGAGGGTATCGCGGTTCCGGACGCGGGCCCGAATTTCGCCGCGCCGGTCACGCGGTTGAGCTCGGGCCGCCTCGGCGTGTCGTACAACATCACGCTGCACGCCGATGCGAAGACGCCGGAGCTGGCGGTCGCGGGTTCCGACCTGCCGGCGGCGCTTCCGCTGACGGCGGATCCCCGCCTCACGCTGGTCTACTCGCCGGGCGATACCACGGTCGTCGCGGCATGGCTGCGCGTCGTTCTGCGGCGCGCCGACGGCCACACGGTCTATCTCGACAAGGAGCTCGACGCGACGGGGCGGCTCGACGACTGGTCCGTGCGCGACTCGGCCCAAACCGCGCTCGACGCCCAGTTCGACCAAGCGCTGCAGCTGCACCAGACCGATCCGGCCTGGGTGGCGGCGCAGTCGTTCTTCAATCCCGAACAGGCCGAGTCGTATCAGATCATCGCGCTGCGGCTCGTGTACGGCAAGCGGCCCGGGCTCGACATGACATCCGATCCCGGCAGCTACGGCGTCGTGCTGCGCTCGCTGCGCATCGAGCTGTCCGGTCCGCCGTGGCGCTCGTACGTCGATCGCGGCGTGAGCGCCGAGTTCGGCGCTGCCGATGCGCGAACGGTCACCAACCTGCCCAGCGCGATCGCGGGCTCACGCGGCGGCGCTCTGCTCGTCAACACGGTCGTCCGCGAAGAGACCTCCGCCGTGCGCGAGCCGCTCGTCGGCCGTTCGGCGACGTTCCGCATGGCCGACGGTTCAACCATCATTGCCGATGTGCTGCGCGAAACCGGCGAAGAATACGTGGTCAAGATCGATCCGCGCCGCGAGCAGGTCATCACGCGCAGCGCCGTCGCGCAGATCGCCGCATCCGGACCGCCGCGGTGGCGCAACTATGCGGTCAAGCTGCCCCTCGCGAACGTCGATCTCGCGCGTTATCCCGAAGTCCACGTGCGCTTCTGGGAGGCGACCGCGGGGATTCGGGCCGACATCGCCTTCCGGGTGCGCACGCCGGCCGGCGTCCGGACGGTGCACGTGACAGCAGGTACCGACGACGATGCGGGGCTGCCCCCGAACTGGGTGCACAACAGCGACTTCCCCGGCCTCGACGCCACGCTCGATCTGGAAGGGACGCCGATCGCGGTGAACCGCGACACGGGCTGGCGCGAGGCGGTCTTCGACCTGCGTGAGATCGCCTTCGAGCATCTCGGCTACACCTCGGCGACCCCGCTCGACGTCACGGTGACGCTGTCGATGGAGGCCGGACCGCTCGGCACGGAGTCGGCGTACGCGTTCGGCTTCGGGGACGTGGTGTTCACCGGCCAACGCCGACAAAAGCTCGGACGGCCGCAAGACGAAGTGCTCGCGATCGACCGTACGTCCTTGCGGCCGGTCTCGGCCGAGCCGATCGCGGGCACGCCCGACCTCTGGACGCTGCGCTATCCCGAGGTCGAATTGACCCGCGGAATGCACGCGGTTTCGACGCAGCTGCGGGCGCCGTGGTCGATCGTGAGCGCTGCGCTGCTGGGCCGGCCGCCGGCGCAGCGCACGGCACCGCAGCTGGCTTTGAAACACATCGACGACGAGCTGTACGCCGTGCATCTCGATGCGCCGGGTCCGGCCTGGATATCGTTCGCTGAAACGTACCATGGCGGTTGGCGGCTGATCCCGGCGCCGCCGCCCAGTGGTCGCGTTTCTTGGTTGCTCTCGCTGAAGTGGCTGAGCTTACCGCTCGGAAATCACTTGGTCGGCAATGGGTATGACAACGCCTGGTACGTCGAGGGCAGCGGGCCGCGCGATTTCGTGATCGACTTCGCGCCGCAGGACTGGGTCCGCATCGGGGAAGCGATCTCCGTCGTTTGGCTCGTGCTGGCGCTCGCATTCGTCGTGCTGCAGTGGCGTCGCTCCTGAGACGGGCGCGCCCGCCGCGCGGTGCGCTGCTCTTCGTCGTTCTGTGGGGAAGCGTGGTCGCCGGATCGGTCGCGCTGAGCTATCCGCCGACGCAAGGCTTCGTGGCGAGCGCGTTCTTCGTCGTCGCCGCGTCGGCGCTGCTGCGTTACCGCGAGGGCAGGGAGGGAGCGCCGGCGCTCGCGGTCGTGCTCGCCGCGGTCGGTCTCGGGCTAGGTGCCCTCCCGTTCGAGCCGCTGCGGGCGGTCGCCGACGGCGTCGTCGCCGCCGCCGTCATCGTCGTTCTCACCGTGCTGTACCACTACGCCGCCGAAGGGCGGCGCGCGCCGGCGCTCGACCGGCGAACGCTCCCGGCCGGGGCGAGCCTGGTGCGAGATCGCGCGCGCGCGCTGACGCGCTCGCTGCTGCGCCGTTTCGACGACGCGACCTGGCGCCGGCTGCCGGTCTTCGGCGCCGGCATCGCCTTGGTGCTCTGCATCGCGGTCGCTCTGGGCGGCGCGACTAGAGGCCAAGGCTGGCGGCTGGTGGGCGGACCGCACGGGCCCGCCGTTTGGAACGCCGCTTTCTTCGACGCGTCGTTACGCCGCGACGGCCGCTACCTGCGCGACGACGACATCGCGGCGGCCGACGGTGCGTCGCCGCGAGTGGGGATCGCCGACTCGCCGGTGCTCACCGCGGCGAAGGCCGCGCTCCCCAACCATTGGACCGGACCGCAGATCGCGAACCTGCTGGCGATCCTCGACCTCGCGGCGTTGCTGTGGTGCGCCGTGCTGTTCGTCGCGGAACTGTCGGGAACGACCGGCGGTGCGGCGATCGCCGTCATCGCGGCGCTGCTCGTCACCCCGCTGTTGCGTCAAGTCGGCGCGACGGCGCCGCTCGATCTGTGGCCCGCCCTGGCGATCGCGACCCTCTCGATCCGCCGGCCGTCGGTGCCGCTGGTCGTCGCCGGTGCCGTCCTCGGCCTGCTCAACGTCGCGGGCGGCGACGAGCTCGCCGTGCTCGCCGCCGGACTCGGTCTGGCGAGACGGATCCCCGCGCGCTTCGCCTGGTCGCTCGCGATCGCCGGTCTCGCCGGTTCGACGGCCGGCGCGCTCGTTTCCGCCGCCCTGGCGCCGGACGCCACGAGCTCCGCGCTCTGGTGGTCGAGCAACGCGATCGTGCGACTCGTGCGCACCAGCGGCGTTGGTTGGCCGTGGGGTCTGGCGGTGGTCGCGGCCGCGGCGATCGTCGCGAGCTGGATTTGGTCGTTTCTGCGAAACGAGCGCGCCGCGCGGGACGCGGCACTGGCGGCGGCCGTCACCCTCGTTCTTGCGCTGCCGGGGTTGCTGGGCGGGGTTCCGTTGCTGGTTCCGGCCCGATTGCTCGACGTCGTGCCGCTCGGGTGGCCCACCGCGCGGATCCTTGCCCTGACGATCGTGCTGCTCGCCGTACCGGTCGCCCTCGCGGTCAGAACGCTGCTGCGGCATGCCGGCGGCTCGAACGCCGCCCGGCGCGCGACCGCACTCATCGCGCTCATCGCGGTAGGCTGCGCGCTGACCCTCCCGGCGGCGCCGAGCGTCATCTTGCCTCCGCTCCCGCTGGGCAGCGTCGCCGTCGAGCTTCCGGTGGCCGAATCAGGTTCGCGCGCGTCGTTCGTTTTCGCCGACGATCTGCTCGAACGCGGTTCGCGCATCGTGCAGCCGGTGCCCTACGTGGTCACGCGGACGCCGCTGTCCGGCGGCGACGGCGCCGAGCTCGCCATGACGTCTGCGCGCAAGCAATCCCGACCGGCCTTCATCGTTCTGCGCATCGACGTCTACGCCGACCCGCTGCAGCGTTTTGCGGAACCGACGGTGGTCGACGCCGCCGATTATGCGGTTCCGGCGCTGAGTCACGATCCCACCGCCACGCTCTCGTCGCTGACGGATCAGGCGAGGGTCTATCGACTGACGCCCTGAAGCGCGCACGATGCCGCTTGCGTCCTATTTGCGCGGTGCCGTCGGCCGGCTGTACGCCGATTCCGAACGGCTCAACGTCGAGAACATGCGAGCGCAGATGGCGCTGGCCGCCGGAGCGCGCGAAGTGGTGGACCTCGGTTGCGGAAACGGACGTGCCACGCAGGACTTGGTGGCCGGCCTCGACGGGGCGCGCGTTCGGGCCGTCGAGGGCCACGAACCGTTCCGGACGGCGGCCGCAGCGCTCGGCATCGACGTGCTGCCCGGGGATCTCGAGCGCTCGCTCCCGTTTGACGACGACTCGATCGATCTCGTCGTCTCCAACCAGGTCATCGAGCACTTGGCCGACACCGACTCGTTCGTCGCCGAGATCCGGCGGGTCTTGCGGCCGGGCGGACTGGCGGTCGTGTCGACCGAGAACTTGGCGAGCTGGCACAACGTCGGCGCGCTCATCGTCGGGTTCCAGCCGTTTTCGTCGTCGAACTATTCGAACCGGCGCTACCCGCTCGGAAACCCGCTCGGACTGCACGCGGGCGAGAACGCGAGCGTCGTCGACGGCATGCTGCACCGCCGCATCTTCACGACGCGAGCGCTGCGCGAGCTCTTCACGGCGCATGGATTCGACGTGATCGACGTGCGCGGCAGCGGTTACCATCCGTTGCCGCCGTGGCTGGGCCGGCTCGATCCGAGTCACGCGCACTTCGTGACCGTCGCTGCGCGGAAGACTCCGCCGACGGCCTAGCGCGTCGGTTGTCGCTACGGTGCGTGCGCGGCCGGTGTGTTGTGCATGATCGTCGACGGATCGACCGCCGGCCGGCCGCTGTCCCAGCTGACGCCGTCGAGCACGACGCCTTTGAACCCGCCGCCGGCGTAGATCGCCACCGGTCGCGGGTATCCGATGAAGCGGCTGTTACGAACCGTGACGTCGCCCGAGAGTCCGTTGGTCGGTACGCCGGTTGGCACGAACAGCACGCCGTACAGTGCACTGCCGAACCGGGTGCGGGCATCCGGCGACGACGTGCAGGTGACGTTTGACACGTGCACTTGATCCCGTCCGGACGGCGGCGCCAGTGATGCGATGCGAAGGCACACCGCGCCGTACGCGTTGGTCAGGGTGAGGTCGTCGAAGGTGACGTTCGGCGGTTCGCCTGTCGGGCCGCCGCGCACAACGACGGCCACTCCCTCCGAATTGACGGCGCGCATATGCGCGATGGTAATGCCGTCCATGCCGCTGTTCTTATCGAAGATCAGTGCGACGAAGGCGGCGCCGGAAGCGGAACGCGTCCCGCTCGCGCGGAACGACCCGTTCGGCGAACCGGTATATTGCGTGTTCGTGTACTGCAGATTGCGCAGTGTGGCGTTGAACGTCTCGATCTTGAGAGCGTTGACGCCGCCGGTACTGACCGTAGGTGCGATCGTCACGCTTTGCCCGTTGATGATCACATCGTCCATCTCCGCGCCGGGACTGCAGCCTTTGGCAGTGATGACGATGCGGTCGTCCTCGATGTCGTCGAGGTCGACCACATCCTTCTCGTCAAGAATCTTGACTCCGGAGATCTTGTCGTGCACGACCGGCGTGCAAGAACCGCCTGAGTAACCGGCGCCTTGACGCAGTTGGACCGTGCCGACCCCATTGTGGGCTTCGATGTTGGAGAAGAGCAGATCGTGCGACGAGTTGTTGGGATCGTAGCCGAGCGTGATGTAGTTGATCCCGGTGAACGGTTTCGTCGTGTCGGTGAACGAGAGCGGTGAGCCGAGCTCGAAGTACACGTTGCGGACGGTAAAATACTGCATCGCGCGCACGTAGCCCGAGATCGCGTTGTAGTTGTAGAAGTGCTTTTGCGAGCCGGCGCGAGGGTCGAGCCCGAGGTCGCGGATCGTGAGGTGCTGCAGCGGCGGTTGCGGCCGGCTGATTCCGCGCGCCGGCGGCGCCTCCGGAGCGTCGGTCCACAGCATGCCGGCGTACTGTCCGTCGAGGCCGCGCGGCGTGCGCGCGGGGTCGTACGTGAAGTTCGGCATCGCGACGATCGTCGTCGCGTGCATCCCCGCGCCGGCGACGGTCAACCCCGAGGCGCTCGCGTCGAGCGGTCCGGAGATCGCGCACTTGCCGGCCGGGAACGTCACCGTGGCGGCCGCGTCGGCCGCCGCCGCGGCGAAGGCGGCGTTGATGGCCTTCGTGTCGTCGGTGCCGGCGACGTAGCCGCCGCTGCCGTAGACGCGGGCGCCGGCTTGGTGGCCGTTCGCGAGCGGGGCGGTGAAGGTCACGTCGTTGCCGGCGACCGCTCGGACGTACATCACTTCTTGCGCGCTCACCGTGGGATCGAGAAAGATCTGCGCGCCCCGGACGACGTTGGCGGTCGAAACCATCGCCGCGCTGCTGCTCCCCGCCGTCACCGCGTGCCCCAAGGTCGTGCGGGCGCTGCCGGTCGTCGCCGCGTTGCACTTGGCGCCGTAGCGCCCGACGTCGTAGACGCGCGTCTCGGGAGCGAGCGCCGCGAGCACTACGAACGACGGCGCGAGGAGCAGCAGCTTGGTCACCTGCACGGTGGACCTCCTCGGCGCGGCGTCAGCGCGCCTCGGCGCGTTTCCCGACGCCCCAGGCCGAAGCGGCGAGCGCCGCGGCGTTCGAGATGATCAGGATCATCAGAATCTGCGGAATGTCGCGGTGCCACACGCAAAACGCTCCGATCTCGAACAGGACTACGATCGAAAGCGGCGCCACGAACGCGAAACGGTGAGCGGCGATCTTGTAGGAGATCACCACGTTCGTCGCGGCCAGCAAGCTCATGGCGGCGCCGTACGCCAGGAGATTCGGCGCAGCGGCAAGGTAGGTCGCGCCGGCCAGCATCCGCACCACCAGCGTGGGCGCGACCGCAAAGACCGCCAAGCCGACCGCACTCGCCGCCGCGGTGATGCCGAGCGCGTCGCGCAGGTAATGGTCGCCCGAACGGCCGGCGGCCAATGCCGCGGCGACCTTGGGAACAAGCAGCGTGGGGATGAATCCGGCCGCAAAGAGCAGGATCTTGCCGCACAGCGCATCGACGCTGTAGATGCCGGCATCGTACGGCGTCAGAAAGTGTTTGGCCAGCAGGACGTCGAGCGCGGCCAGCGCGGTGATGCAGATCGTGGCGACGATGACGCCGGCGGATCCCCAGCGGAAATGCGCGTTGGGTCGAAAGCGCGCGCCTTCCAGGGCGATGTCGTGCCGCAGCGCCCCGACCGCGAAGCCCGCCGCGATCACCAGCGCCGCGACGTTTGCGACGAGCACGCCCGTCGCCCCGAAACCCAGCAGGACGGCGGCGATGCCGAACACCGCGCGCCCGACCCCGGCCGCAATCGTGACGTACGCGAACGCGGTGAAGTCCTGGATGCCTTGAAGGATGCCCACCAAGGCCGGAACCACGACGCTGGCGCCGAGCACGAACGCCCACGTCGCGACCTCCGACGGGTTGGAAACGTGCAGGAAGCGCGTGATGAATTGCGTTCCCAGCAGGCTCGCCGCCGTCACGATCGCCGCGACGACTACGGCGCGCGTCATCACCCAGCGCACGAACGCGGCCAGCAGCGGACGGTGCTCCTGGGCGGTGAGGCCGGCGCTCGTCTTGGCGACCATCAGCGTCGCCGACGTCGTGAGCACCGAGAGCAGCGTGATCGCGGTGATGAGCGCGTAGAGGTCGCCGTATTCAACCGCACCGAGACGCCGGCTGGCGACGAAGTGCAGCGCATACGCGCCCGCGTTCGCGGCCATCATCGAACCGAACACCAGCGCTCCGTCGCGTCCGAAGGGGACACTGATGGCACGGCTCCGGACCGGAACGTTCGCCTCGGCCACCTATCCGACCGCTAGCGCAGTCGGTTGCGCAGCCTTCTTGGTTACGGTCATATCGCGACCGACCGGCTTTGCCGTTCCGCCCACCGGCACCCGCCGGCCCTCAGGTTCCGGCGTATGGGAAGTTCGTCGACGTACACGCCCGGCAGCCCAGCGTGATCGTGTCGTCGCCGGCGGCGAGATCGAAGAAGGCGACCGCGCCGGCGCGTCCGGCCGGGATGACGTTGGGCGACGTCCAGCCGGCGACCGCCGGATCGACCCAGAAGGCGACCCCGAAATCGGTCGCGACCGGCGCGTGAAAGCGCAGGGTCAGCACGCCGCCGGCGGCCGACACCGCCAGCAGGCGGGGCAATTCGCGCGCCGAGAGCTGCGGGACCGGAAGGTCGAGCGACGACGTCGTCGCGCGGTCGTAGGCGAAGACGCGATCCGGCATGAGGTTCGCCGCGCTGAAGGTCAGGCCGACGCGCGCGTCGTGCGCGTCGATCGTGGCCGGACCGTAGCGGCCCGAAACGGCGAGCGCCGGAAACGCGACGACTCGCGGGTTCGGCGCCGACGGCAGCAGCCGGCTCACCGCCTGGGACAGGGTGATCGTCGCCATCCCGTCGCGCTTCGCGCGTTCGTACAACGCCTGCTCGATCGGCCGGTCGTCGGCCAGCGCTGCGGCGAACTCGGCGGCCTCCTCTTGCGCGATCATCAGCAGCGGCGTCGTCTGGCCGGCTGCAGCGTACGCGTCGACCATCTCGCGCTCGTATTCCGCAGCGGCACTCGGGGCGAGGTGCGCGCGCAAGCGCAGGTCGTCGGGATCGGTCGAGTACGCGTCTTCGCGTCCGCTCTCGTATGCCATCGTCAGATCGCGCGCCGTCCATTCGATCCCGGCCAGCTCGCACCGGCCGTCAGGTTCGGGTCGTTTGTACGAATGCGGGTCGGCGCAATACAGTCCCCACGGCGCTCCGCGGTCGAAGGCTCCGTCGGTGCCGCTGGAGTTCCAGGTGATCCCCCAGAAGGCGCCGAGTCCTTGAGCGACCGTCAGGTCGACGCGGCGTTCCATGCCGGCGCCGAGCACCGCGATCGAGGGCGCATACCACGACCAGGCGGCGCGCGCCAAGCCCACGTTCGACGGGACGACTTGCACGTCGTCACCGAGCGCGTGCTCACCGTCGATTACCGGAACGTTGGACGGTATCCAATCCCAACCCAGCAAAAAGGTCAGCGGGACTCCCGCTGCGCGCGCGGTTTGCGCCAACGGCTGGAGCGGTCCGCCGCGGGGTTTTTCGACCAACGAGACCGCCGCGAACACCGCCTGGGTCGGCCCGTCGGGCTTGGCCCAGCTCGGCACCGGAGCGGTGACGACGCCGAGCGCATCGGCCGGGCAGTCGGCCGTTGCGACGTGGAGCGGTGAGAACGCGCCCTGCCGCACGGTGTACCAGAGGCCGCGGTCGGACGTCACCCGGCAGGATGAGATTCCGGCGAGCGAATCGACGACGGGCGCGGTCGCCGGCGCGCGCTGCGCGCCGAAGGCCGTGCCGCAGCACAGCGCAACCGTAGCGATCGATACGACGGTCCAGCGACGCATCAGCGCATGCATGCGCGCGTCATTGGGCCCCGACTCGACCCGAACCTGGCACGCTACGCGCGTTCGGCCTGCCGCACGAGCCGCAGACCGCTGGCGACCGTTGCCGTGCCGGCGCACGCGCACGCGAGCCACAGCACGGATGGAACGGCGCGCGCGACCAAGCCGTGCGTTTGTGCGCCGGCCGCGATCGACGCGCCGAACGCGCCGAAGACGATCGCCACCAACGACGCGCCCAGCGTCTGACCGCCGAGTCGAAAGGTCGCCAGCAATCCCGCCGCGCTGCTGCTCTTCGCGCGCGGCGCGCTGCCGATCAGCTCGCGATTGTTCGGCGACTGGAAGAAGCCGTAGCCCAGTCCGCACACGATGCCGCGCGCGACGATTTGGTCGGCGCTGGGGTGAGCGGGCAGTAGGGCGTACAGTGCCAGTCCGGCGGTGAAGACGGCGAGCCCCACCGTCGCGAGGATACCGGCCGGAAACCGGTCCGACAGCCGCCCGGCGATCGGCGCGACCAGCGCGACCGACAGCGGCCACGACGTCAGCAGCAGGCCCGACTCGAGCGGTGTGCGCCCAAGGGCTTCTTGAAAGAAAAAAGGCAGCGCGACGAACGCGATGCCTTGGGCGGTGAAGCTCGAGAACGATGTCGCGGCGGCGATCGCGAACGGCGGGATCTCGAACAGATCGAGCGCGATCATCGGCCGCGCCGGCCCGAACTGCCGGCGCACGAAGACGGCCGACGAGGCGAAGCCGATCGCGAGCCGCACGGCGATGGACCAGGCCGGCTCGCGACGCGCGAGACCGTCGAGGCCCCAGATGATCAGCGCGAATCCGAGCGCGCTCGTTCCGACGCTGGTGAGGTCGAGCCAACCGGGCCGCCGCGCCGGATCGGGCGGCAGCGCGCGGTTGAGCGCGATGTTCGCCAAGCCGAGCGGGACGTTGACGGCGAACAGCCACGGCCAGGGCAGCACCGCGAGGATGAAGCCGCCGATCGTCGGTCCGGCGGCGGCGCTGGTCGCGACGACGAGCGCGTTGAGTCCGAGCGCGCCGCCGAGCTGCCGGCGCGGAAACACCTCGCGCAGAATGGCCGGACTGATCGAGAGGATCGCCGACGCGCCGATCCCTTGGAACGCGCGCGCGGCGATCAGCAGCGGCAGCGAACGCGCCAGCGCGCAGCAGAGCGAGCCCGCGACGAACATCACGACGCCGGCGCGGTACACGCGGCCGGGCCCGCGCAGCTCGCCCAGCGCCGCGAAGGAAAGCAGCGTCGCGGTCACGGCGAGCTGAAAGGCGTTCACGACCCAAATCGACTCCACCGGCGACGAGCCGAGGTCGCGCGCGATGGTCGGCAACGCCGTGTTCGCGATCTGGCCGTCGAGCACCGACATTGCAGTGGCGATGGCGAGCGCAACGTATGCCACCCGCCGCCGCGGCAGCGGGAGCCCGTCAGTTTGCTCGGCGGACGTGACCGGTGGCCGCTTCGAGGAACGTCTCGTACTCTCGGTAGTAGTCCGCTTCGTCGTAGTGAGCGGAAGCGAGGACCAGCAGGACCGAATTCGAGGAGAAGTTGTCGATCTCGCGCCAGATCATCGGTGGTACATAGAGCGCCGTGTACGACCGGTTGAGGTGCTGGGTCCGTCGTTCGGTGCCGTCGTCGAGGTGGATGTCACAGCTGCCGGAGACGCACATGAACAACTGCTGCAGCGCTTTGTGTGCGTGGCCGGCGCGCGTCGCGCCGCCCGGAATGTCGTAGAGCCAATAGACCCGGTGGATCGCAAACGGTACGTCGTCCTCCCCTTCGATCACGGTGAGACTTCCGCGTGCGTCTTCGATTCGGCCGAGCTGGAACGTGCGGCAATCGCCGATACTCATCGGCCGGCGCCGTCTCTCGATCTGAACACGAGCAGGCGGTTCGCCGAAAAAGCGGCGCTCACCTCACCCGTCACTGTGTCCAAGGCTTGCGGCTCATCAGAAAATCTGCCAAGGCGTTCGCGATCACCGCACGGCCGTGCGGGGAGAAGTGCAAGTCCTGCGTACCGAACAGCGAGACGTGGCCGGGCGACCGGAACTCCGTCTCGAGCACGCTCCACCCGTCCAAGTACGTGACGCCCGAGGCGCGGACGGCGTTGTTCATCAAGTCACCGATCGCGACGGAGGGTTCGGCGAAGGCCGGCTCGGATTCGAGCCTGCCCCACGATCCCTCGGTCGGCGAGACGTTTTCGGCGACGGGAGTCGTGTAGACGACGAATCGGGCTCCGTTTCGCTTACAGGCCGCGTCGATGGCGCGCAGATACGCGGTGACCACCGCGCTCCACTGTGGCCCCTTCTCGATGATTTCGGCATCGGTGGGCCGCAATGAGAGACCGCCGAGCAAGTAGAGTCCGACGGTATTGAGGTTGAGAATGACGAGGTTCGCGGCGCGCGTCTCCGCGATGAGATTCTCGATGTACTCTTCCTCCGCGGACAGCGGCGACGCCGGAAAAACATACGGGACGACCAATACCCGGCGTCCGGTTTTCGCGAAAGCCGGATCGGCTCGCAAGCGCCGCTCGACGATTCCGGGAATCCCGTCACCCCAGCGGGTGTACGTCCAGACGGCCGAGTTTCCGACGAATGCCACGCGCAGTTCGTTCGGACTGCGCTGGGGAGCCTCGTTGTACCCGGCCGGTAATTTCACGTGACTGAGATCGAGGTTGGTGAGGAGCCGCACGCGCCGATTGCCCATGTCGGCGATCGCGACTTCGTGGTCCGGCCCGATCGCGACGCCCATCGGGGCATCGAAACGCGATGCGTCACCCTTTCCGTCGGACCAGCCGGCCGCCGATGATGCGCCGTCGTACACGTCCGACCCCCCGAGTACCTGAGGCGACCCGGCGTACCAGTCCAAGTAGCGCACGGTGTTCTCGCGCAGGTCCGTATACACGATGGAGTACTGGTCGATCGCACCGATTCCCGCGGGATAGCCGAGCGGTTCCAACCCCTCGACGTTGCGATGCGCCAGCGGCGCATCACTATTGCTCGTGTAGCGGTCGATCGTGCCGTCAGCCGCCATTCGATCGATGCCCGACGCGCCGGCGGCAAAGACGACCGTGCCTTGCGGCGTGTCGGCGACCGCCACCGACCAAGGCCCGTTCGCGCCGAAGTTCGGGATCGTCCTCACCACGCCGTCGCGTATCGTTCGAACCCCGAAATAATCGGCGACGTAGAGCGTCCCCGCTCGATCGGCGGCGATGCCGCTGGGCAGCAAGAACGACGCGCTGGAGAGGGGCCCGTCCAGCACGCCCTGCCGCTGCGGTGAGCCTGCAAAGGTCGACACCGTGCCGTCGGCCGCAATCACCCGGATGCAATGGTTGTTCGTATCGGCGACGTACAGCCGGCCGCCGCTCCACGCGAGTCCCGCCGGACGGTTGAAGAGTGCGTCGGAACCCTTACCGTCGCGGTAACCGCCGCGAACCCACAGTCCCTTGTCGACGAGCGGCCCGCCTCCGGCGATTGTGGTGATCCGTCCCGCCGGCGTGACTTCGCGGATGCGCTGTCCGATCGCGTCCGAGACGTAGAGAACGCCATGCGGTCCGTAGGCGATGCCGTACGGTGCCATGAACGAGCCGCGGTCGCCGTCCTCGACGCCGGCGGCGCCGCTCCCGGCCACGGTTCGCACGATCACCTCCGGCGACGTCGGCTCCGCCGGCGCGGCGTACGGCGCGACGACGAGCGCCAGGGCGCAAGCCGTCACGCCCGCGGCCCGCAAGACTTCCGACGGCGCAACGCCCTCGTCCGTGGCCCGTTCGAGCTCATCGAATCTGCCTCACTCATCGGTCGTATCGCTCGGATACGTTCGATGTTGTCGAGCAGTTACCGTTCAGCGAAAGCTCGCTCGGCATGGTAGGAGCTGCGCGAGAGCGGGCTGGAGACAACCTGCGCGAAGCCCTTCGTCTCGCCGACCGCCGCGAGCCGGGCGAACTTCTCGGGGGTGACGAACTCCGCCACGGCCAGGTGGCGCTGCGTCGGCTGCAAGTACTGCCCCATGGTGAAGATGTCGACCCCGATCGCGCGCGCGTCGTCCATCGTCCGTTCGATCTC
The DNA here is from genome assembly GCA_963738465.1 of Vulcanimicrobiota bacterium. Classification (GTDB taxonomy): domain Bacteria; phylum Vulcanimicrobiota; class Vulcanimicrobiia; order Vulcanimicrobiales; family Vulcanimicrobiaceae; genus Vulcanimicrobium. The sequence goes on along the minus strand of CAVTWP010000005.1, from coordinate 198,704 downwards.
GGCCTCGGTCTCGCCGAGTCCGAGCATCAGCGAGGTCTTCGTGTAGGTCACCTTGCCCGAGCACTTGGCATGCTCGAGGACGCTGAGCGACTGGCGGTAGTTCGCGCGGCGGTCGCGCACGGTCGCCTGCAGCCGGTCGACGGTCTCGAGATTGTGGGCCAGTACTTCCGGCCGCGCATCGAGCACGACGTCGAGCGCAGCGAGGTCGCCGGCGAAGTCGCCGGTCAGGCACTCTACCTTCGCGTCGGGAATGCGCTTGTGGATCGCGCGCACCGTGTTGGCGAAGATCGCGGCGCCGCCGTCGGCGAGATCGTCGCGATCGACGGCCGTCAGGACGAGATACTTCCAGCCGAGCTCCGCGACCGCCGCGGCCACGCGCTTGGGTTCGAGCCAATCCACCTCGCCTTGAGGCGAGCCGGTCTTGACGTTGCAGAAATGACAGCCGCGCGTGCAGGTGTCGCCGAGAATCATGATCGTCGCGGTGCCGGCGCCCCAGCACTCGCCGAGGTTGGGGCACATCGCCTCTTGGCACACGGTGTGCAGCTGCAGCCGCCGTACCTCGCCGAGCACGTTCTCGTACGCGTCGCCCGAAGGCAAGCGGACCTTGAGCCACGTCGGCTTGCGCAGCCGCGCCGCAGCGCTCGGTTGCGGCTTCGGATCGCCGGGATCGTCGATCAGGTCGATGGTCGTCATGCGGGCTCCGCGAGCGGCTTCGCCGGAAACGGGAGCGGCGCCCCCGCCCGCAGCGTCTCGCGCGCGAACGTTTCGCCGAAAGAGCCTTCGAGCGCGTCGATCAGCACGTCGCGCGCTTCGTTCCACGAGACGTGCCGCGCGAGCTGCGCCGAGATCGACGTGATCCCGAACTGCGGCGTGCCGCACGGCGTGATCAACCGGTCGTAGTCGAGCGCGTTGCACGCGTTGAGGGCGAGCCCGTGCAGCGACGTCATGCGCTTGACGGCGAGGCCGATCGCGCAGATCGCGTCGTCGCCGACGTACACGCCGCGGTGCTCGCTGCGCGGCCGCGACGCGATGCCGAACCGGAACAAGGCGCCCGTCACCGCCGTCTCCAGCGAAGAGACCAGCGGCACGACCTCGCGAAACCGTTCCAGCCGCCGGATCGGGTACACGACGACTTGTCCCGGCCCGTGGTACGCCACGTCGCCGCCGCGCTCGACCTCGACCAGATCGACGCCGCGCGCATCCAGCAGCGGCTTCGGCATCAGGACATTGCTCTGCTTGGCGTTGCGCCCGAGCGTCACGACCGGCTCGTGCTCGACGACCAGCCACGTGTCGGGCTCACGCCCCTCGGCGACGGCCGCGTGCAGCGCGCGCTGCAGCTCCAGCACCGGCCCGTACCGCTGCCGTCCGAGGTCGATCAAACGTGCTTGCCCTGCCATTCCTGTTTTCAAGACCCCGCCGGCACCACGCCAGTTGCTCGCCGGCCGGGTGCGCTCTCGTTTCGTGGGACGCGACGAGCCGCTCACGTTCCTTCGACGTAGACGGTCGTCGTGTCGCTGAAGGAGTCGGTGAACAGGATCGATGCGGTCTGCGGGTAGGTGCAGCTCGCGGCGCCGCTGACGCTGATGGTGAAAACGTAGTCGGAGATCGGCGGCGTAATGGCGATGCACGTGCTCGAGGGCGTGCCCGGCGTCAGCGCGACGGTGTACTTGCCGATGTAGATGTCTTCGGAGACGTGCACTGCGACCGACGTACCGTGCGGTATCTGCAGCGGATCGGCGGGCGAGGTGTTCGTCGCGTCGTGCTGGCCGAAAACGGTGACGGTGATCGGGCCGCTCGGCTGGAAGTTGGGATTCACCCACTCATTGCCGCCGCCGCCGCAGCCGGATGCCGCGCAAAGCACCAGAGTGCCCAGCAGACGGAGGGGCGCGGGCGCGCTCGTCATGGCCGGATCAGACCGCGGCGGGCTGTTTGGCGGGCTTGGGATTGACGATGTGGATCGCTTTGCCGTGGATGAGCTCGGCGGTGTCCATGATCGATTCGGTCAGCGTCGGGTGGGGATGGATCGAGAGACCGATGTCCTCGACCGTCGCGCCCATCTCGAGCGCGATCACGCCCTCGCCGATCAGCGACTCGGCCTGCGGCGCGACGATGTGCATCCCGAGCAGCAGATCGGTCTTGCCGTCGCCGACCAGCTTGACGATTCCGTCGGTCTCGTTCATCGTGCGCGCGCGACCCGACGCGATCAAGTTCATCTTGCCGACCTTCACGTCGTAACCGGCCGCCTTCGCTTCCTCCTCGGACAGTCCGATGGTGGCGACCTCGGGATCGGTGTAGACGCAGTTCGGGATCGCGACCGGATCGAACGCGCTGGCTTTGTCGCCGGCGATCACCTCGGCGGCGACGACGCCTTCCTTCATCGCCTTGTGGGCCAGCATCGGTGCGCCGGTGACGTCGCCGATCGCGAAGATCCCCTCGACCTTGGTCCGGCGCTGCGCGTCGACCTCGATGAAACCTTTATCGGTCGTCTGCAGCCCGGCGGCGGCGAGGTTCAGGCTGTCGGTGACTGGCCGGCGGCCGACCGCGACGAGCACTTGGTCGAACTCGCGCGCCTCGGGCTTGTTGTTCGTGCCCGCGCCGTTGAGGGTGACCTTGGCCGCCTGCGGTCCCGTCTTCTCGATCGTCTCGACTTTGGTGTCGAGCAGGATCTCGACGCCCTGCTTCTTGAGGATCCGGCCCAGCGTGCGCGAGATCTCGAGATCGGTGCCGGTGAGGATCTGCGGCAACGCCTCCACCACGAGCACCTTCGCGCCCATGCGCGTGTAGACGGTCGCGAACTCCAACCCGATCACGCCGCCGCCGACGATCAGCAGGTTCTTGGGTATGCGCTTGATTTTGACCGCGTCGTCGGAGTTGACGATCGTGTCGCCGTCGTGCGGCCACGCCTTGACGTCGATCGGCGCCGAGCCGGTCGCGATCACGATCGCCTGCGCGGTGTACTCGTCCGTCGTGCCGTCCTTTTGCTTGAGCGCGACGCTGTTCTTCGACGTGAACGACGCGTCGCCGTAGACGAACTCGACGTTGTTGGCCTTGAAGAGCTGGCCGACGCCGCCGACATTGGCCTTGACAACCTTGTCGGCGAATGCCGCGACGCCCTCGCGGTCGACCTCGGCCTTGGGCACCTTGAGCCCGAGATCGCCGGCGTGCGCGATCTGGCGGCTGATCTCGCCGACGTGGAGCAGCGCCTTGGTCGGGATGCAGCCCCAGTTCAGGCAGACGCCGCCGATCTCGTCACGATCGAAGCAGACGACTTTTTTCCCGAGCTGGCCGAGCCGGATCGCGGCATGGTAGCCGCCCGGGCCGGCCCCGATGACGAGCGCGTCGACGGTATGCGAAGCCATGTGCGTGCGATTGAACTCCTGAGGGCGCGAGAGGGCGTTGCTCACGACCCGCTTGCGGCTGGGATCGTTTCGGGGCCTGCTTGAGCTCGATTGGTTCCGGCCTGGTTACCGACTCTGGGCACTCGTCCACGGATGGAGCAACAGGAGCTTCGTGGCGATCGCATTGCCGATCAGCTCGCGGCCGTGCACGGTCAGGTGAGCATCGTCGGTGCTGAAGAGCGGACGGTGCTCCGGGGACCGAAGTTCGTCGAAAAACGCCGGCCAGAGATCGAGCGACGGTGCATCGACCGACGCGAGCACCGTTCGCCATTCTGTCTCTCGGTCCAAATACTGCGGGGTAAGTGCATTGCCGAGCAGTTTCGCCCAGATGTTTTCGGTGGGTCCGAGCTCGAGCGGAATCGGGCTGACGACGACGAGAAACGGCAGGTGGGACGATCGAAGTGCCATACTCGACCGCCTCAGCGAATCGATGGTAGGCGGAGCCCACCTCTCTTGCGGGCCCTCGCCTGCCGCTCCGTCGTTGAGGTGCAGCACGACGGCATCAAAAAGCCCGACGTCCGCGAGCTGCTCCAGGTACGACGCCATCGCGACGACGGACGCGCCGGGTAGCCGGACGGCGACGAGGCGCACGCGCCGCGCGTGCGGCGAGAGAGCGCGATCTACCGAACGCTCGGCGATGCCAGGGATCGATTCCGACCAGATGGTGTTCCACCATATGGTGGAGTTTCCGAGATACAAGATGCGGAAGTCTCGTGAGTTTTCCCTGGCCGGAGGCAGCAACACTGTGGACGCCGCGCCCGGTGCAGGCGCTGGGAGTCGCGACGGCCCCGGTGCCTCGGCGGTCTGCGTGACCGGGCGAGGAATGCCGTCACTCACTGCCGCGTAACGAGCCCTCGCCGGTGGGTGTGAGTGCTCGCCCGTCTGAATGTTCAATCCGCTCACTCCGAGAAGTTGCGCCACCTTGAAAAGCGTGATGCTGCGTTGGGCGAGCGGTGGAACTGTCGAGGCCGGACTTGGTGCGGCCGGAGGCGGGGAGGACGTGGCCCGCTCCGGTGGCTGCCAGCGATCGATGACCTCCCGCCGGTCGAATCCAGCTATCCGACGAATCCTTCGGTTGCCGCTGTCCGCGACGAGGAACGACCCGTCAGGCGTTGCAATGATACCGAGCGGTGCGTCGAACAGCGCGGTCGGCGATGGGCCATCGCGAAAACCGCCGCCGTCGTACGGATCTTCGGCGGGCGACCCGCCCAAAAGCACCGTTGTGTTGTCGTGCAGGTAACGCACGGTATGGGTTCTGGCGTCGGTATAAACCATGGTTTCGCCATCGAGCATGGCGACTTGGAAAGGCGTCCCATTCGATCTTCCCGCGTCACTGACAGCGGAAAGGCGCGCGCTGGCATAGCCTCCGGACGATAGGACGAGTCCCTGCGGATCGGAGGCGACCACGGACGGTAAGCCCGACGGCCCATCATAGACGGCTACGCCGAACGGACTTACCACGTTCATTGGGAGGGCTGAAACGATGCCGGCCGGCGAAACGCGTCGAAGTCCGAGTTGCCGGTCCGCGACGTAGAGGTCTCCTCCGCGATCGAATGCCAGTGCGCTCGGAAGGCCGAGAACCGCAAAGGTCGACACCGTGCCGTCCGGCGCGACGCGGCGGATTCGAGAGTTATACGTGTCGGCGACATAGATCATGCCGTCCGGGCCGACGGCAATTCCCATCGGCGAGCTGAACTGCGCTTGCGCACCGGGGCCATCTCTGTAGCCTGCCGGCACCCACAGGCCGTGGTCGATTGCAGTGCCGGACCCTGCCAGCGTGCGCACCATTCCGTCCAACGCGATGACGCGAATGCGTTGAGCGGCTGCGTCGGCTATGTAGATCTTCCCTGTACGATCCATGGCCAGGGCCGCAGGAAACATGAACTGAGCCTGAAGACGCGGCCCGTCGCGATAGCCCGGAGCGCCGGAGCCGGCCACGGTTGTCACTTCGGCCACTGCCGGCGCATCGAACGGAGGCATGGCGTGGGCGCGCGCATCTTCGACGCTCAGGGTCGCGAGCACGGCAATGAAGAGGGAAACGAACTGCGCCATGCACACCGTCCGGCGGAAGAGTAGCTTCGTAGGTTGGACTGGTCATTTCAGGGGTCGAACTTCGCGCTTCCTCCCCGAGAGCCGGAGTCGTCGCATTCGGCGGGCGGCGGGGTCACTCACCTGCCGCTCATAAGCGGAACGCTGGCGAAATTGCGTTCGATCGCGCTTTTGAGCGTGTCGTCTTCGACGGAGTGCGCAAAGTCCGGCCACGCATCGCGAATCTTTGCGACCACCTCGTCGGCGACGACCGCCGTCCGGCGCGCCGAGATCTGGGCGGCGAGCGCGAACCGTCGAAGCGCATCCCTTCCGATGCGCTCGAACGTTCGCTCGCCGCCCACCGTGAGTGCAAGCTCGCCGCTCGGATAATACGCTCTGGTGCAAACGCAGTCGTAGAGCGGGGCCAGCCGCGCGCTGCGCCCATCCGGATAGGAGAGCGCCCAGTTCTTGAGGTGCATGTCGTTGTTGCCCACGCAGATGCCGAAGACCAGACGTCTCACGAACTCATCGACGTCGGCCGGCGGGCAGATCGTGGCTATGACATTGGCGATCCACGACGAGGTCTTGTGCTCGTACTTCTCGCTCGGGTTCTGATTCGCCACCTGATTGAGATCCTCGGCGTGCTGACGGCGGCCGTCCGCTCGATCGAAGCGCGAGATCACATACGCTTTTCGAGGCTCGTCCGGCCGCAGCGCGGGCAGATCGGCCGGCAGACCCTCAAAGGAATCGAGTTGGACCAGCTCGATCTGCGGCACGTCCAAACCGATCGAGCGGGCAAACGACATGACGGCGTATTCGTTCTCGGGCAATCGAGGAAAGGCGTTCGTCGGCAGCTTGGCGATCCACGATCCGCCGATTCCGTCGACGGGAATCGTGAGCCGCCCGTCGATCATGCGCGCGCTGAATTTCGGCTGAACGCCGGCCAGCGAAAAGCGGAGCGGTCGTTCGGCCGGGAGCAGGGTTTCGATGAGCGGCGGCTCGCCGCTTCGTCCGCCGTCGGCATCTTCGAGGATCACCGCACCGGGAAGATCTTTCCCCAAGGCGCGCAAATACGGATAGTCGCGATTCGGATTGAGCCCGAACTGCCGGGCGACGAGCCCGCGCAACAGACTGCCTTCCTCAGGTAAGAGGTTCGCGAAGAACGGAGGCGCGACGCGATGCGTCCGCGGAACCCGCGCGGTGACGTTGCCGCCGGCGTTGATGTATGCTTGGCTGAGGACCGGACGCAGTTCGTCTTCGAGATATTCTTGGTCGAAGCTGAACAGCAGATAGTCGCCCGAGAGGTGCGTGATCGTTCCGACGGCGCACTGCTGCAGCGAGACGCTGAGGGTTCCGGGCATCAGGTAAAGCGCCCGCGCTCGGGCGCCGCATCCGCGGGGTGCTCGGCCTCGTCGAGCAACGCGCGCACCGCGGGCGCGCTGCGCTTCGGGACGAGCATCGGTTCGAGTTGAAGTGCGCGTGCGACGTCGATCAGGGTCGATACGCGCAGGTCGGCGCCGCGTTCGATGCGCGATAGGTTGGCGCCGGAGACGCCGAGGCGGCGGGCCAATTCCGCTTGGCTGAGCCCGATCTCTTCCCGCTTGGCGGCAAGCATCCGACCGAGTGGCTTCTCGCCGTCCCAGAGCCACGGGTCTTGCTTCGTTCGTTGAATTGAGTCCTCTTTTTCAATGTTTAAGCAAGCATTATTATACCCGTTGTACCATGCTGGATGCCGAAATGGAAGGGTTATAGGCCGCTTGCTCGGTCAGCTGGCTCGAGTACGGCGACCGGCAAGCTGGACAGCAGCTCGCTCAGCCTTAGGCCGGGGCGGGCGTCGTCTGCCCGCACCAACGTGGTGACGCCGGTCAGTACGTCGCGATACTGCTGCGGCGCCGCCGTTTCGTCGAGCGCGAGGACCGTGTCAGCCCAAACGTCGCCCAGCGGGGCGGCTTCGCCGGACAGCGTGCGCACCAGGCGCGGAACGACGACGATCGCGTCGCCGCGCGCATAGGCGACGACGTGCTCGGCGCGTTCGCCGGTCGCCGCCAGCGGCGCGTACGCGTCGTCGGGCCAGGCGGCCGCGGCGCGGTGGCGCAGGAGCGTTGACAGGACGTAGAGCTTGATGCGGCCGTCGGGCCAGGTCGCCAACAGCTCGCGCGCGAGCCTCTCTCGCGGTGTTCCGGCGGCGAGCGCGGCGTCGAGCTCTCGTAGCACGTCCGCGCGGGACGCAAAGTCGACCGGGCGGCGGTTGTCGGGATCGACCAAGCTCAGATCCCACAACTCCGTTCCCTGATAGGTGTCGGGGACGCCGGGCGCCGTCGCCTTGAGGACCGCTTGCGCGAGACCGTTGACCATCCCGGTCGCGGCCAGGCTGCGCGCCCCGCGCGCGAACGTGGCGAGAAACTCCGGCGACCCCCGCGGGTCGAGGATCGCGCGTACGAAGTCCTCCAGCGCGCGCTCGTAGTCGGGGTCGGGTTTGATCCAGCTCGTGTGCAGCTTCGCCTCCCGGCCGGCCTTGATCGAGTATGCCGCAATGCGTTCCGCGAATGCCGCCAGCGCGGCGGGGTCGAGCTCCTCGCCGAGCAATGCGATCGGCCACGCGCCGAGCATGGTTTGGTAGATCGCGTACTCGCCCAGCGGCGTGACGGCGCCGCGATGCTCGCGGTTGAGCCGTGACCAGCGCGCCAGCGCGAGCCGCCAGCGGTCGGGCGCCTCGGAGATCGCAGCGAGCCTCGCGCGCACGTCCTCGCCGCGCTTCATGTCGTGGGTCGCCGTCGCCAGCAGCGCGTGCGGATGGTGCGCTGCCCGGCGCTCGTTCTGGCGGTGAAACTCCTCGACGGAGGTTCCGAATCGCGCGGGATCGCCGCCGACCTCGTTGAGCGCGGTGAGCCGCACGGAGCGGTAGAACGCGGTGTCCTCGACGCCCTTTGCGGTTACCGGCGCGGTGAGCTGCTGGAAGCGCATTGCAAACTCGACGTACCGCTCGCGCACCGCGTCGTCATCGTGCTCGGCGAGCAGAACCCGCCGCAAGAACGCGTAGTCCGAGCCTTCGTTGGACGGATCGCGCGAGCGAGCCGCTTCGATCGCGCGCTCGATGTACCAGCGGTCGGCGGGATCGACCACCGCCCCGGTGACGTACGTCCGATAGATCGGGAACGCCGCGATCGCTTCGAGCAGCGCGCGGCGCAGCGCCCCGAGCGTGAAGTCGCGTGTGTGCGGATCGCGCTGCGCCAGCCGGTCGAGCCGCAACGCGAGCACGTTGAGCTCGCCCGACAGCGCGGTCTCGAGCACGCGCCGCTTCGAGCGATAGGCGACCTCCTCGAACGGCAGCGCGTCGCGGGTGAAGCGCTGATAGACGCCGGTGATCGCGCGCTCGTTGCGGGCGTCGACGGCCAGGCCCGTGACGGCGTTCATGAACTCGTAGCCGGTGGTCCCGTCGACGCGCCAGCGGGCCAGCAGCTCCTGGTTGGGCGCGAGGATCTTCTCGATCACGAGATACATCGGCTGCCCGAGCAGCTGCGCGCGCGAGCGCAGCAGATCGCAGTAGCCGACCGGATCGAACAGGCCGTCGACGTGGTCGATGCGCAGCCCGTCGACCTCACCGCCGGCGATCAGCTCGAACACGAAGCGGTGCGCGTCGCCGAAGCAGTTGGCGTTCTCCATCCGCAGCGCCGCCAGGCCGTTGATGTCGAAGAAACGGCGGTAGTTGATCTCCTCGGCCGCGACCCGCCACGACGCCGGACGCCAGTGCTGCGCTTCGATCACTCGTTCGACGAGCGCCTTGCCTTCGGCGGTCGTGCGCGCCGCGTCGAGCTGCTCGACGCGGGCGCGCGCGTTGTCCGCGTCGGTCTCGCCGAGCAGCCGGCGCAGCGACGCGGCGGCGTCGCGGCGCGCGCCGCGCTCGGGCATCCGGTCGAGCGCCGCGAACAGCGGCGCGAACGAGGCCAGCGACCGGGGCTGCGCGCCGTCGAGGAGCAGCGCGTAGGTCGGCGGCGCCAGCGGGAAACGGTGCTCGAAATAGCGCAGCGCGAAGCCGCCGTCGACGTACTCCCAGCGCAGCTCGCCCGCGTCGAGTATCCTCGCCGTACTGCTGGCCGAGGAACGGCAGCAGCACTTTGCCGCGCAGCTCGGCGCGCAGCGGCCGCCAGTCGACGTCGAAGTAGTCGGCGTAGTGCGAGTCCTCGCCCCACGTCGAGCAGATCGAGCCACCAAGCGTTGTCGTCACCGCCGACGCCCATGTGGTTGGGGACGAAGTCGAGGATGTGTCCCATCCCGTGCGCGCGCAGCGCCGCGACGAGCGCCCGGTACTCCTCGAGCGTGCCGATCTCCGGGTTGAGGCTGCCGTGGTCGACGATGTCGTAGCCGTGCGTCGACCCGGCGCGCGCGCGCAGGTACGGCGAGGCGTAGACGTGCGAGATGCCCAGCGACGCGAGATACGGCACCAGCGCCGTCGCGTCGGTGAAGCGGAAGCCCGCGTGGAACTGCAGCCGGTAGGTCGCGCGCGGCGTCACGTTTCGAGAAACCAGCCGACGCTCCACGCCGCCGAGCCGCGTCGCGTGCGCCTGCCGAGCCAGGTCGCCCAGCACGAACACCGCGTCGCCCGCCACCGAGAACGGCGTGTCGGCCGGATCGGCGGCCGAGGTTCGCGACGAGCCGCAGCAGCGCGCCGTCGCCGAGCCGCCAGCGCACGCGCAGCGCGGCCGGCGGGACGACCTCGTAGCCCGCGCCGCGCGCGCCGCCCGCGAGCCGCGGAATCACCACCCGGTGGCGCAGCGCGAGCAGCTCGCGGTGCAGGTCGAGCATCGCCGCGTGCGGCGCGTTCGCGCGTTCGTCCCAGCGCAGCACCGACGCGCGCATCGTGGCCGGATCCTGCGGGTCGGGGATGCGCTGCGCGCGCCGCATCGCCGGCGAAGCCCGGCCAGCCGGCGAACTCGCGGCGGCGGCCTTCGGTCACCGCCGCACCGAGCTCGGGGCCGAAGTCGGAGAAGAACAGAAACGGCGTCGACGCCGCCCACTCCTCGCCCATGAAGAGCAGCGGGATCGCCGGCGCCAGCAGCAGCACGGCCGTCGCGGCGCGCACGGCCTCCGGCGGCGCGAGCGTCGCCGATCCGCTCGCCGAACGCGCGGTTGCCGATCTGGTCGTGGTTCTGCAAGAAGTCGACGAACGCGGTGGCGGGCAGCGCCGCGCTGCGGCTCGCCGCGCGGCGCGCCGCCGCGGTGCGCCGACGGCTCGCCCTGATACGCGAAACCCTCGGCGAGCGCGCGCGCGAGCAGACGCGCCGGCTCGTCGCGCGTAGTCGCGGTAGTAGCCGTCGCGTCTCGCCGGTGAGCAGCACGTGAAAGGCGTGGTGCGCGTCGTCGTTCCACTGCGCGTCGAAGCGGTCGAGCAGACGCGCCTCGTTGGCGTCGTTCTCGAGCACCAGGTGCACGTGCCGGCCGGCTCGGCGCCGGCGCGCACGCGCGCGGCGAGCTCGTCGAGAAACGGGCGCGGCGAGTCGTCGCGGATCTCGTGCACCGCGTCGAAGCGCAGGCCGTCGAAGCGGTATTCGCGCAGCCAGTAGAGCGCGTTGTGGACGAAGAGCTCGCGCACGGTCGCCGCGTCGCTCGCCGTCGACGTTGATCGCCGCGCCCCACGGCGTGTGATGGCGCTCGGTGAAGAACGGCTGCGCGAACGCGTGCAGGTAGTTGCCCTCCGGCCCGAAGTGGTTGTAGACGACGTCGAGGAACACGGACAGCCCGCGCGCGTGCGCGCGCGTCGATCGAACGCCTTGAGCTCGTCGGGCGTGCCGTAGGCGTGCTGCGGCGCGAACGGCAGCACGCCGTCGTAGCCCCAGTTGCGCGCGCCGGCAGGCTGCGCGAGCGGCATCAGCTCGATCGCGGTCACGCCGAGCTGCACGAGGTCGTCGAGCCGCGCCGACGCGCCGCAGCGTACGTGCCCGCGGGCGTGAACGTTCCGACGTGCAGCTCGTAGAACACGATCTCGTGCCACGGCGCGGCCGCGCCAGGCCGTGCTCGCGCCAGGCGTACGCGCGCGGGTCGACGACCTCGCTCGGCCGCGTGCACGCCGTCGGGCTGGAAGCGCGAAGCGGGATCGGGGACGCGCACCGCCGCGCCCGGGAAGCGCGAAAGCGTAGCGCGAGCCGGCGCGCGCCTCGCCGACCGTGCGCTCGAACCAACCGCCGCCGCGCGGCTCGAGCGCGTGCTCGACGCCGTCGACGAACGACCGTCGCGCGCTCGCGCGACGGCGCCCAGAGCCGGAACGCGACCCCGCCGTCGCGCAGCTCGGCGCCGAACGGCATCTGGTGCGCGTATCGTCACCGCGTCGCCCCGGCGAACTCGGCGTGCAGCGCATCGACCGCCGCGGCCAGCGCCGCGGGCCGGCGCGCCAGCGCCTCGCGCACGTCGCGCAGCGCCGCGCGGACGCGGAAGAAGCGCGATCAGCGCGTCGCGCTGCGCCGGGTCGCGCGGCAGCGTCGGCAGATCGCTCGCGCTCTGCGCGTAGCGCGCCAGGAACGCCTCGCAGCGCGCGCGCCGTGAGATCGCGCATCGCGGCGCTGGTCTCGCCGCGGTCGGTGGTCGGATCGTGCGCGCTGGCGAGAATCGTCTCGCGCGTCAACGAGTCGAACGAGCGCGCCAGCGAGGCGACGTCTTTGAGCGGCGACGAGCGGTCGTCGAGCGCTTCGCCGAATCCGACGAACGATCGGCACGCCGTCGACGAGCAGCACGCGCCGCAGCGTCAGCCGGCCGTGCGCGCGCGCCGACGCCGCGTCGATCCGGTCGGGCAACGCGTCGAGCGCACGCTCGACGCGCTCGCGCGCCGCGACCACGCCCTCGACGCCGGCGTCGACCAGCGCACCGAGATCGACACGCGCCGCTGCGCGCCAGGCGGCGACATCGTCGCGCGAGATCGGGCGCGTGTCGAACGCCGGATCGCTGCCCGGCGCGCCGAGCGCGCGGTGCAGCGCGGCGAGCGCGTCGGCGACGTTGTGCGCGCTGCGGATCAGGCGTTCGTCGGCGGTGCCGCCGCGCAGAATCTCGCGCAGCGACGCTTCCGCGTCGGTCGGATGCGGGATGTAGCGCTGCGAGGTCGCCGCCACCCAGCTCACGCCGCCGCGAGTCGGTGACGAGCGCCGTGCCGAAGCAGCTCGGGCGCTTGCCCGAAACCGCGCTCGCGCAGGTGGCGCATGATCGCGACCGCGCTGTTCTGCACGCGCGGCATCTGCCGGTGCAGCGTCAGCAGCCGCGCGTCGTCGAGGATCCAGCGCTGCGCGCCCGATGCCGACCCCAAGCGCTGCGACGCGACCACGTCGGGCGACGGGCGCCGACTCCCAGCGCGAATGCGAGCGTCCCTTCGTCGCGCAGCTGCGACGCCGTCGCGCATCGCGCGCTCGATCAGCGGCGCCGTCGTCGCGTACGTGCCGGCATCGACGATCCAGCCTTCGCGCGGGCCGCTGCGCGCGCGGCCGACGGCATCCTCGCGGACCGGCTCGTCCCACACGAAGCGCAGCGGCAGCGAGATGCGCCGCAGGCCGTCGCCGATCACCATGCAGCGCGAGCGTCGGGTCGAGCTCGGGGGCGCTGAACGCGTCGCGGACGCGCCCGTGCTCGGACGCGCCCAGCGCGCGCGGCACGAGATCGGTATCGATCGCCGCGCGAGCCCAGCGGTCGAGCGCGAGGCCGCCGCGCGGGACGACGATCGTCGGCAGCTCGGGCAGCGCCGTCGAGCGGACGGGCGCCGCCGTCCCGCTCGGATCGCGCACCAGCGCGAACCAGAAGAAGCCGTACGGTCCCAGCGTGATCGTGTACGGCGCGGTTGCGATCGGCGGAAACGCCGTCGAGCCGAGCATCTCGAACGGCGTGCGGCCGGCGAAGTGCGACAAGTCGAGCTGGACGGCTTGAGCCGTGCGGGCGAGGTTGGCGACGACGAGCACGGTCTCGTCCTCGTATTCGCGCAAGTATGCGAGCGTGCGGCGGTTGGCGGGATAGAGCAGGGTGAGCGTTCCGCGGCCGAACACTTTGGTCGCCTTGCGCACCGCGACGATGCGCTGCATCCAGGTCAGCAGCGAGCTCGGGTTGCGCGCCTGGGCCTCGACGCTGACCGCCGAGTAGCCGTAGGTCGGATCGGTCACGACCGGCGCGTACAAACGCACCGGCTCGGCGGTCGAGAAGCCGCCGTTGCGGTCGGGCGACCACTGCATCGGCGTGCGCACGCCGTCGCGGTCCTTGAGGAACAGGTTGTCGCCCATGCCGATCTCGTCGCCGTAGTAGATCACCGGCGTCCCCGGCATCGACATCAGCAAGCCGTTCAGCAGCTCGATCCGGCGGCGGTCGTTCTCGAGCAGCGGCGCGAGCCGGCGGCGGATGCCGACGTTGATGCGCATCTTGCGGCTCGATCGCGTAGACCGCGTTCATCCGCTCGCGCTCGCGGTCGCTGACCATCTCGAGTGTCAGCTCGTCGTGGTTGCGCAGGAACACCGCCCATTGACAGCCGTCCGGGATCGGCGGCGTCTGGCGCAGGATGTCGTGCACCGGGTAGCGGTCCTCGTCGGCGACCGCCATGAACAGCCGCGGCATGAGCGGAAAGTGGAAGCACATGTGGCACTCGTCGCCGTCGCCGAAGTACGACGACAGGTCCTCGGGCCACTGATTCGCTTCGGCCAGAAAGATGCGGTCGGGAAACTCTTCCTCGAGCACGGCGCGCAGGATCTTGATCACCGCGTGCGTCTCCGGCAGGTTCTCGTTGTTGGTGCCCTCGCGCTCGCACAGGTATGGCACTGCGTCGAGCCGGAAGCCGTCGACGCCGGCCTTCGACCAGAAGCGCATCACGTCGGTGATGGCGCCGATCACCTCGGGATTGCCGAAGTTCAGGTCGGGCTGGTGCGAGAAGAAGCGGTGCCAGTAGTACTGCTCCGCGACCGGGTCCCAGGCCCAGTTCGAGATCTCGGTGTCGGTGAAGATGATCCGCGTCCCGGCGTACGCGCGATCGTCGTCCGACCAGACGTACCAGGCGCGTTCGGGCGAACCGCGCGGCGCGTGGCGCGCGCGCACGAACCACGGGTGCTGATCCGAGGTATGGTTGATCACCAGCTCGGCGATCACCCGAATCCCGCGCGCGTGGGCCTCGTGCGACGAACAGCTGCACGATCTTCGAACGTGCCGTACGAGACGTGGACACCGGTGTAGTCGGCGATGTCGTAACCGTCGTCGCGCAAGGGCGACGGGAAGAACGGCAGCAGCCACAGCGCGGTGATGCCCAGCTCGGCCAGGTAGTCGAGGCGCGACGTCAAGCCGCGCACGTCGCCGATCCCGTCGCCGTTGGAGTCCTGGAACGCTTTGACGTGCGTCTGGTACACGATCGCGTCGCGGTACCAGAGCGGGTCGCCCGTGCTCACCAAGGGATACTACCCGCCGGGCGGACGAACTCGTCGCCGGAGCCGCATTTCGAGGAGAAACCGGTCGCCGCGGTGTGACAACCGAGAATGCTCGGGGCCTGGAGACACAGCGCGTGAAGCGATCGACCGTCGCGGCCCTGGTGCCGATCTACGGCGTGACGTTGGTCGACGTGCTCGGAACGATGATCATGGTCCCGCTGCTGCCGTACGTCGCCCAGCACTACGGCGCGGGCGGCTTCGCCGTCGGCCTGATCTTGACGACCTCGGCGGTCGCATCGGCGCTGGCGGCTCCGATCTGGGGCAGCGTGAGCGATCGTCTGGGCCGCAAGCGGATCGTGCTGATCTCACAGCTCGTCTCGCTGGGCGGCTATCTCGCGCTCGCAACCGCGTCTTCGCTGGCGATGCTGTTCGTCGCGCGCGCGGTCGCCGGCTTCGGCGGCGGGAACCTCGGGGTCACGCAGTCGTACATCGCGGACGTTACGCCGGAACGCGACCGCAACCGCGCGTACGCGCTGTTCGGCGTGTTGTTCGGCATCGGCATCGTGCTCGGACCGGTGCTCGGCGGCTTTCTGATCCGATTCGGATTCGGCGTGCCGTTCGCCGTCGCCGCCGGAATCGAGCTCGTCACGATCGCGCTCACGCTGCGCTTTCTGCCGTCACGCCATCGGGCCCACGCCGCGCCGCGCGCGAACCTGCGGCGTGCTGCGCTCACCGTGCTGCGCGACAGGCCCGTCCGCAGCCTCGTCGTGCGTCACCTGCTGTTCATCTTCGCCGTGACGTACTTCTTCACGATCTTCGGGCTCTATCTCGAGCGCGTGCTCGACTACGGGCCGGAGATGACCAGCGCGCTGCTGGCCGGGGCCGGCGCCGTCGGCGGCGTGGCGTTGGTGGTGGTCGTCGGACCGCTCGTCCGGCGCTTCGGCGAAGCCGCGGTGGCGCAAGCCGGCCTGGCGCTGAGCGTGCCGGCGTATCTGATGCTGACGCTCGGCGGCGCGATCGGCGTGTTCGCCACCGGGCTGGCGGCCTGGGCGGTCGGCGCCGCCTGCGTCGAGCCGACCCTGACCGCGCTGCTGTCGAAGGCGGCGCCGGTGCGCGCCCGCGGCGGCGTCATGGGCTTCAACGACGCGGCCAACAGCCTCGCGCTGATCTTCGGCCCGGCCCTGGGCGGCGAGGCGATCGACCTCAACCCGCACCTGGCCGGCCTCGTCCCCGCGCTCGCCGTCGCCGCCGCCTTCGGCCTGGGGTGGATTCCGCACCGGCCGGAGCAATCCGGGGACGGTTCGGCAGCGTACTAAAGGGAGGGGGCGATTCCCGCGTGCAAGGGCCTCCCGTCAGAAGATCGTCCGGTAAGCAGCCTTACCGCCCGACCTGAATACCTGGCCTATGATGGGGGCATCCCCACCATCCGCCTCCATGAGGACGAAGGAATCAACCATGAAAAAGATGCTGCTCGCCGCGGCCGCCGCGGTCGTGGGTCTCGGTACCGCCGCGCTGGCGGACGACGCGATGATGAAAGCTCCGATGATGCAAGCGACGATGATGTGTCGCCCGGCGATGAAGTCGGAGAAGCCCGAAGCGATGATGGGCAACAAAGGCATGACCTGCAAGACGATGTCCGGCAAGATGGGCCCGGACACGACGGGGATGGACAAAGCCGCGACCGACAAGGCGTGGCGCGCCTGGATCGAACAGGCGATGATGATTCCGCTCAGCGGTAACGGCTAGCAGCCGCTCTTCCTTCGTCCAGTCGGCACGGCGCGCGCCTTACGAATCGGCGCGCGCCGCAGCCGCTACAGCAAGACGCGGCGCAGGTCGGCGAGCGACTCTTTGAGCGCGACGCAGAACCGCGCCGCGTTTGCGCCGTCGATCACCCGGTGGTCGTAGGACAGCGATAGCGGCTGGATCAGGCGCGGCACGAACTCCTTGCCGTCCCAGACCGGCCTCGTCTCGGCGCGGCACGCGCCGAGGATCGCGACCTCGGGTGCGTTGATGATCGGCGTGAACGTCGTCCCGCCGATCGAGCCGAGCGACGAGATGGTGAACGTGGCACCGGTCATCTCGACCGGGCCGAGCTTTGCGTCGCGCGCCTTCGCGCCGAGCTCGGCGGTCTCGCGCGCGAGCTCGACGATCCCTTTGCGGTCGGCGTCCTTCACCACCGGGACGACGAGCCCGTTGGGCGTGTCGGCGGCGAAGCCGATGTTGTAGTACTTCTTGAGCACGAGCCCGTCGCCGTCGAGCGACGCATTGAACTGCGGATAGCGCACCAGCGCCGCGACCGCGGCCTTGATCAGAAACGCCAGCATCGTCAGCTTGACGTCGCTCCGCTCACCGTTGATCTGCTTGCGGAAGCGCTCCAGCTCGGTGACGTCGGCCTCTTCGTTCTGGGTGACGTGCGGGATCATCACCCAGTTGCGTGCCAGCACCGGGCCGCTGATCTTCTGGATGCGCGAAAGCGCGACGCGTTCGACCGGGCCGAACTTGGCGAAGTCAACCTTCGGCCAGGGCGGCAGGTTCAGCCCGAGCACCGCTCCCGGCGCAGCTGCGGCACCCGCGCCGCTCGCACCCGCCGCGAGCGAGGTCTTCACGTAGGCCTGCACGTCGTCGCGTGTGATCCGACCGTTGGGGCCCGTGCCGCGCACGCGGGGGATCTCGACACCCAGCTCGCGCGCGAACCGCCGAATCGCCGGCGACGCGTGCACCTGCGCCTCCGCCGTCGCCGCCGGAGCCTGCGCCGCGGTTCCGTTCGAAGCAGCCGCAGAGCGCTCGACGACCGCGCCGGGCGCGGCCTCGGCTTCTTCGCGCGCGCCTGCATCCGCCGCGACCGCGCCGACCGGATCGGGCTGGGCCGGCGCCGGCGAAGCTGCCGGTGGGGAGGCCGGAGCACCGGCAGATTTCGGCGCCGGCGTCGAGGTCGACCCGGGCGCCGCGGCCGCGGCCGGTTCCGCAGCCGGCGCTGCGGCCGCCGCAGCCGAGTCGACGGTGACCAGCACGCTGCCCTGCGAGACCTTGTCGCCGACCCTCACGCGAATGTCCTTGACCACGCCGCCCTCGGACGCGGGAACTTCCATCGTCGCCTTGTCGGACTCGAGCGTGACGAGCGGCGTCTCTTTTTTCACCGTGTCGCCCGGCTGGACCAGCACTTCGATCACCGGTACGTCGCTGAAGCCGCCCAGATCCGGAACGGTGAGCTCTACCTGCGCCACGTTACACCGTCGTCGGTTCGGGCTTGGCGGGATCGAGCTCGTACTTCGCGATCGCTTCGGCCACTTTGGCGCGCTCGATCGCGCCGGCGGCGGCCAGCTCGTTGAGCGCGGCGAGCGCGACCCAGCGGCGGTCGACTTCGAAGAACGCGCGCAGCTGCTTGCGCGTGTCGCTGCGGCCGAATCCGTCGGTGCCCAGCGCGTGGAACGGTCGCTCGACGAACGGCCGGATCTGCTCGGCGAACGACTTGACGTAGTCGCTCGCTGCGATCACCGGGCCGTCGTGCCCGTCGAGCTGCTGCGCGACGTAGGCGCGCCGCGGCGCCTCGCCGGGATGCAGCAGGTTCCAGCGTGCGACGGACTCGCCGTCGCGGTGCAGCAGCGTGAAGCTCGTCGCGCTCCATACGTCGGCAGTCACGCCGAAGTCGTCGCGGAGCAGATCGGCCGCCGCCAGCACCTCGCGGAGTATCGCGCCGCTGCCCATCAATTGCACCCGCGGCTGTCCCGGTTTCGGGTCGGCGCCGTCGCGCAGCAGGTACAGCCCGCGCAGGATCCCGTCTTCGGTGCCCGCCGGAAGCGCCGGATGGCGGTAGTTCTCGTTGAGCAGCGTGACGTAGTAGTAGACGTCTTCTTGTTCAGCCAGCATGCGGCGCAGCCCGTCCTGCAGGATCGTCGCGACCTCGTACGCGTAGGTCGGATCGTAGGGGACGCAGTTCGGCACGGCCGAGGCGAACAGGTGCGAGTGACCGTCCTCGTGCTGCAGCCCTTCGCCGTTGAGTGTCGTTCGGCCCGAGGTGCCCCCCAGCAAGAAGCCGCGCGTGCGCATGTCGCCGGCGGCCCACGCGAAATCGCCGATCCGCTGGAAGCCGAACATCGAGTAGAAGATGAAGAACGGCAGCGTCTGCACGCCGTGGGTCGAGTACGACGTCCCGGCGGCGATCCACGAGCACATCGAGCCGGCCTCGGTGATCCCTTCCTGGAGGATCTGACCGGCTTTGTCCTCGCGATACCACATCAGCTGGTCGGCGTCTTGCGGGCGGTACAGTTGGCCGACGTTGGAGTAGATGCCGAGCTGCCGGAACATCCCTTCCATCCCGAACGTGCGCGACTCGTCGGCGACGATCGGCACGACGCGCGGCCCGACCGTCTTGTCGCGCAGCACGGTCGAAAGCCCGCGCACGAACGCCATCGTCGTCGAAATCTCGCGCTCGCCCGTCGACTCGAGCAGCGCCGCGAACGCTGTGCGCTCGGGCACGGCGAGCGGCGCCTCCACGTTTCGCCGCCGGGTCGGCACCGCGCCGAGCTTCGCGCCGCGTTCGCGCAAGTAGACGGCTTCGCGCGAGTCGGGTGCCGGCTTGATGAACGGAACCTGCTCGAGTTCCGCGTCGGAGACCGGAATCGAGAAACGGTCGCGGAACGAGCGGAGCTGATCGACCAACAGCTTTTTCTGCTGGTGCGCGATATTCATCCCTTCGCCTGCCATCCCCATGCCGTAGCCCTTGATCGTCTTGGCGAGGATGACGGTGGGCGCGCCGCGGTGCTCGGTCGCCGCTTTGTACGCGGCGTAAACCTTGAACGGATCGTGGCCGCCGCGGTTGAGCGCCCAGACTTCGTCGTCGCTCATCCGCTCGACCAGCGCACGCGTCTCGGGATAACGGCCGAAGAAGTTCTCGCGCACGTAGTTGCCGTCACGCGACTTGAACGTCTGGTAGTCGCCGTCGAGCGTCTCGCCCATCAGCTTGACCAGCATGCCGGTGTGATCGGCGGCGAGCAGCGGATCCCAACGCCTGCCCCACAGCACCTTGATGACGTTCCAGCCCGCGCCGCGGAATACGCCCTCGAGCTCTTGGATGATTTTGCCGTTGCCCCGTACCGGACCGTCGAGCCGCTGCAGGTTGCAGTTGACGACGAAGATCAGGTTGTCGAGCTTCTCGCGCGCCGCCAGCGCCAGGCCGGCGAGCGACTCGGGTTCGTCGATCTCGCCGTCGCCCAAGAAGCACCACACTTTGCGATCGCTGGTGTCGGACAAGCCGCGGTCGTGCAGGTAGCGCATGTAGCGCGCTTGATAGACCGCTTGCAGCGAACCGAGCCCCATCGAGACCGTCGCGAACTGCCAGAAGTCCGGCATCAGCCACGGATGAGGATACGACGGGATCCCTTTGTCCTCGACTTCGCGGCGGAAGTTGACCAGCTGCTCTTCGGTGATGCGGCCGTCGAGGAACGCGCGCGCGTAGATGCCGGGCGCCGAGTGTCCTTGGAAGTAGACGAGGTCGCCGCCGCTGGTCTCGCTCGGCCCGCGCCAGAAGTGGTTGAAGCCGACGTCGTACAGCGTCGCGGCCGACGAGAACGACGCGACGTGGCCGCCGAGATCGCTGTGGTCCTTGTTGGCGCGCACGACCATTGCCATCGCGTTCCAGCGCACGTAGTGCCGCAGCCGCTCCTCGATCTCGGGCTCGCCCGGAAAGTGCGCTTGCTGATCGACCGGGATCGTATTGACGTACGGCGTGGTCTGCGCGGCCGGCGTCCGCACGCCGCGCGTCGCGGCGCGCTCCACGATCGCGCGGACCAGCTCGCTGGCGCGCCCGGCGCCTTCGGCGTCGATGACGCCGTCGAGCGAGTCGAGCCACTCGCGCGTCTCTTGCGGGTCGGGTGCCGCGGCCGGTTTGGTTGCGGCGCCGTTGGTGGCGAGCGTGCTTTGAACGGAGGTATCGATCATGGCGGTCCTTCGGCTCGGTATGGCGCGACCATGATAGCGTGCCCGGGCGGCCGGTCTCTCCACCAATCGCGGCCTCGGACCCATCCAATCTCGCCGGCATACCAGCGCCACTGAGGGGATTGGATGGGTCCCTCCGGCGAATGGCTGGTCGTGCGCACCGGCTCATCCGAGGTCGCCGTCGAGCTCGATCGCGGCGGCGTCGTCCCGATCTACCGCCAGATCTACGAACGGTTGCGCGAAGGGATCTTGGCCGGAGCGCTTCCCGAGGGCACCCGCTTGCCGCCCGAACGGGCGTTGGCCGACCGGCTGGCGGTGAACCGCTCGACCGTCGTTCACGCGTACCGCGACCTCGCCGCCGACGGGCTGATCGAGCAGCGCGTCGGCTCGGGCTCACGGGTTGCCTCGCTCGACGGCGGCGGCCGTCCCGACCGCGCGGCCGGCGTGCCGTGGTGGGTGACGCTGCCGCCGTGGCGCGTCGGCGAGTTTCCGGCCGTGCTCGGCGAGCTCGCCGCACTCGGTCACCGCGGCTCGATCGCTTTCGTCCAAGGCGTGCCGCCGGCGCAGCCGTCGCCGCTCGACGACCTGACCCGTTCGTTCGCGCGCGCCGGCGGCGACGTCAACCTGGTGCTCACCTACGGTGACAGCGAGGGTTACGCGCCGCTGCGCGAGGCGATCGCGGCGCGCATGCGCGCGCGGGCTTGCGCGGTCGACGCGCGCGACGTGCTGGTGCTCACCGGCTCGACCCAAGGCATCACGCTGGTCGCCCAGTCGCTGGCCGAGCCCGGCGACGAGATCGTCGTCGAAGCGCCGACCTATCCCGGCGCGCTGCAGATCTTCCAGATCGCCGGTCTGCGCGCGCTGCCGGTGCCGGTCGACGACGAGGGGATGCGCACCGACCACGTCGAGGCGATCCTGCGCACGCGGCAGCCGCGCTTCATCTACACGATGCCGGCGCTGCACAACCCGACCGGCGTCACGATGAGCGCCGTGCGGCGCGACCGCTTGGTGACGCTGGCGCGGCGGCACGGCGTTCCGGTGGTCGAGGACGATCCGTACGGCGAGCTCGCCGTGTCCGCTGCGCCGCCGCTGCTCGCGCGTGACCCCGAGTACGTGATCTACCTTTCATCGTTCTCGAAGACGATCGCGCCGTCGTTGCGGCTCGGCTGGCTGGTCGCGCCGCGCACGATCTACGACCGGCTGCTGCTGCGCAAGCAGTCGTTCGACATGGCGTCGTCGATGTACATTCAGGCCGGCGTCCGCGACTATCTCGAGCGCGCGTACGACGCGCACCTCGCCGCGCTGCGGTCGGAGCTGGCCGACCGCCGCGCGCTCGCGCTCGACGCGATCGCTCGCCACTGGCCGCCGTCGATGCGCGTCGCCGCCGGCGGCGACGGATACTATCTGTGGGCGACCTCGCGCGACATCCGGGCCCGCGCGCTGCTCGCCGGCGCGGAGCGGCGCGGCGCGTCGTTTCTGTTCGGCGAGGCGTTCTTCGCGCAGTCCGGCGGCGACCACAACTTTCGGCTCGCCCTCACGCCGGTCGCGCGCGCGGCGATGGAAGAGGGGATCCGACGGATCGGCGAGGCCGCTCGATGAGCGGCGTACGCGCGGCGCAGCGCTTTCCGTCGCAGCAGCTGCTGGACTGGTACGCGCGGCACGGCCGCCGCCACTTGCCGTGGCGGGCGACGCGCGACCCGTACCGGGTCGTGGTGAGCGAGCTGATGCTGCAGCAGACGCAAGTCGAGCGGGTGATCCCGCTCTACAGCGCCTTCGTCGAGCGTTTCGTTTCGTTCGAAGCGCTGGCCGCCACCGATGCCGCCGGCGTGATCCGCGCGTGGCGTGGACTGGGCTACAACAGCCGCGCGGTGCGGCTGCACGCGCTGGCGCGGGCGGTCGTGGAACGTCACGCCGGCGTGCTGCCGAGCGCGACCGCGGCACTGCTCGCGCTGCCGGGGATCGGACCCTATACGGCCGCGGCCGTGCGCGCGTTCGCGTTCGAGCTGGACGACGCGGCCGTCGATGTGAACCTGCGCCGCGTCGTCCATCGCGTCGTGCTCGGCATCGAGTATCCGCCGCGTGCCGGCGAGCGCGAGCTCGACACGCTGGCGACCGCTGCCGTCCCGGCGGGGAACGCGCACGACTGGAACTCGGCGCTGATGGATCTGGGCGCAACGCTGTGCACGGCGCGGACGCCGCGGTGCTTGGTCTGCCCGCTGCGCGAAGCGTGCGCGGCGGCGCCGATCGATCCGGCGCGGCTGGCGGCGCGCGCGCGACGCTACGCTCCGCGCAGAGCACCACAGAACGAGCTGCCGTTCGAACGCACCAGCCGCTTCCTGCGCGGCCGCATCATCGATCGGTTGCGTGACGTGCCGGGGCGCGAGACGCTTGCGCTCGAGACACTGCGCGCGGATTTGACGTCGATCGTACCGGCCGACCGCCTGCACGAGATACCGGGCGTGGTAGACGCGCTCGTTCACGACGGAATCGTCACGCGCGTCGCGACATCGATTCGACTCAGCTAATACTCAGCCGAAGTTAATCTGCGCGGCGTTTACACGCATCGGCCGCGGGTAGGTAACTGTCTGCCTCCCACCCTTCCTCTACGCTGCACACGGGACCCGACATGAAAGCATTTCGACTTGCCACGCTGATCGCGGTGCCTGCCACATTGCTGCTGAGCGCTTGCGCCGGAGGCTCGAGCGGGATCATCGGCGGCGGCGGCGGCATTCCGGGCCAGCAAGCCAACGTGCGTTTCGTGAACGGCGAGCCCGGCGCGACGTCGTACGACATCTACTTCCAATCGACCGGCAGTTCAGCGCCATCGAGCCCGCTCATCAGCGCGCTTACGTACGGTACGGCGAGCGACTTCAAACCGCTACCGACGGTTGCCGGTAACGTTATCGTGCATACGGCGGGCTCGCCGGCACCATCGACGGGAGCGCCGGCTCTCGCGTCCTGTCCGGTTCCGCAGTTCTCGGACAACACCAACTACTCGATCGTGATCGCGACTGCGGCGGGCTCGGCACCGAACTGCATCATCTTTTCCGATGCTAACTATACGGGTTCAGGAAACCAGTATCGCTTCCACGACGCTTCATCCAACGCCAATGCCGCGATCGGGATGACCGTCGCGCAAGGTACCGCGACGGCGCCGGGCGCGCCGGGGATCACATTCGCGGTGCTCGGTACGACGCAGGCGGGACCCGCCGCCGTCAGCAACGCCAGTTACCTGGTGATCGCGCCGACCACGATGCCGACGACCGCGACCGTATCGTTTGCGGTGGGTCAGTACACCAACGGCGTGACGACTGAGTCCGCCTCGAATACGCTCGACGCGTCCGCGCTCATGCTTCCCGGGAGCACTGCGCAGCCGAACTCGGGAACCACCAACTTCACCCTCCCGAGCGGCTACGCTGGCGCTTCGATCTACGCGATCGACTGCGGAACGGGGACGCTGCCGCCCGGCTCGCACTGCGTCAGCGGCGTCGCGCTCATCGGCGTCTTCGACACTCATTAGTGGCGAATGCAAACGAAGAAGCCGGTCCTGCAGACCGGCTTCTTTCGTTTCGGTGATCGTTCGTGTTCAGCCGAACCAGGCGGGGAGATCGGAGTAGCGCTCTTCCTTCCACGGATCGGCGTCGTTGTTGTAACCGCGCACTTCCCAAAACCCCTTTTGATCGGCGTCGCGGAACTCGAGGCCGTGCAGCCACTTTGCGCTCTTCCAAAAGTATTTCTTGGGGACGAGCATGCGCACCGGGCCGCCGTGGATCGGCTCGACCGGCCGGCCGTCGAACTCGTATGCCACGAGCACGCCCTCGTCGAGCATCACCGGCAGCGGCAGGTTGGCGGTGTAGTCGTTGTGCGCGTGCTGCACGACGAATTGCGCGCCGGGCAGGGGTTTCGCGCGCGCGACGATCGCGGTGAACGGGACGCCGACCCAACAGGTGTTCTGCTTCGACCAGCGGGTGACGCAGTGGATGTCACCGCGGAACTCCGCCGCCGGCATCGCCCGCAGCTCGTCGTACGAGAGCTCGAAGGGTTCCTCGACCTGTCCGAAGACGCGCAGCCGCCAGGCAGCCGGGTCGATCTCGGGCACGTCGCCGACATGCAGGATCGGGAAGCCGGCCGTCACCGTCTGGCCCGGCGGCACGGTCGGATCCTTCTGCTTGAGGAACGGCATGAGAGACAGGATTCGGGATCGGCGGTAGAAGGTTCCGCCCGTGGCGATCCCGTTTCCGAAGCGCAAGGTGACGCGCGCCATCGCGGCGGCCGAGCTGGCGATCCTCGAGCGCACCTATCCCGACGCCGTCACGGCGCTCGAGTACGGCGATCCGTTCGAGCTGCTCGTCGCGGTGATCTTGAGCGCGCAGTGCACCGACGCGCGGGTGAACCTCACCACGCCGCAGCTCTTCGC
Source organism: Vulcanimicrobiota bacterium (assembly GCA_963738465.1). Lineage (GTDB taxonomy): Bacteria > Vulcanimicrobiota > Vulcanimicrobiia > Vulcanimicrobiales > Vulcanimicrobiaceae > Vulcanimicrobium. The sequence goes on along the minus strand of CAVTWP010000005.1, from coordinate 173,556 downwards.
CGCGTATTCCGGCGCGCGGGCGCTCGCCGCCGCGAAGCAGCCCGCCGTCGAACGGATCATCAAGTCGTGCGGCTTCTTTCGCACCAAGGCGAAGAACCTGATCGCGGCGGCTCGGGCGATCGTCGACACGCACGGCGGCCGGGTGCCGAACGATCGCGCGTCGCTCGAAGCGCTGCCGGGCGTCGGCCGCAAAACCGCCAACGTCGTGATGTCGGTCGCGTTCGAGGAAGCCGCATTCGCCGTCGACACCCACGTCTTTCGGGTCGCGCACCGGTTGGGACTGACCCTCGCGTCGACGCCCCGCGGCGTCGAGGAGGACGTCACCCGGCTGGTGCCGCGCCAGAAGTGGCGGCACGCGCACCACTGGTTGATCCTGCACGGTCGCGCGATCTGCAAGGCGCCGGTCCCGCACTGCGGCCGCTGTCCGGTGACGATGTGCCCGTCGCGCTCGATCGTCGCCCGAGCGTTGCGGGAGAAGGCCGTGCTTCGCGCGGCCGGCGCTAGAAGCTCAGCGGCCCGGGACCGTCCAGATGCGCGGGCCGGGGCAGCTCGGCGTCCTCGGCCACCGTCTTGAGGAGCTGCGAACCCGTCAGGGCGTCACGATAACCGGCCTCGGTCGAGATCTTCGAGAGGTTCATCAGCGCCGGCACGTCGGCGTCGAGGAACTGATACTCGCCGTCGAGTCCGGCGCCGGCGACAACTACCAGCTGGCGCGCTTCGTCCAGATCGAGCGCGATGCGCTTCCCGCCGAACCGCACCCGGAGCCGAGCCGGGCGCTCCAATCGCACCAGGGTCACGCCGGTCCGCTTGCCGAGGATGGAGTTGAGCCGCTTGATGCCCGTCGCAAGCACCTCGGCCAATGCGCCGAAGCGCGCCGCGGCATCGTCGCCGCGTAGCGGGACGGTGTCCGCCGTCGCCGAGTCGATCGCCGCGCCGAGGTCGCGTCGCGCGCGCAGCCGCTCGGCCATCGCGACGATCGGGTTCTGCGGCTCGCTCATGGAACGACGGGTTCGCGATGAGATGGGAATCGACCGCCGGTGCCGGCTCGGCCGCCCGGCCCGCGCAGGTGTGGCGGGTGCTGCTCGACGGGCGCGGTTGGCGGCAGTGGATGCCGGCGGTCGAGTGGATGGTGCTCGAAGGACCGCCTCAGGCCGGCAGCCGGTTGACGATCAAGCCCAAGGGGGTGCGGCAGACGGCCTTTCGGATCGAGGAGCTCGAACCGAACCGCCTTTTGCTCGTGGTCGTGACGATCGGCCCGGTGGCAGCGCTGCGGCTGCGCTGGCAGCTCGAACCAGAAGCGAGCGGAACCGCGATCGTCCATACCGTCGCGATCTCGGGACCGCTCGCCGGTCCGCTGCTGGGGTGTGCGGCGCGGAAGATCGCGGCGGCGATGCCGGCGGTTCTCGAGCGGCTCGCGGTCGCTGCGGTCCTCGCGAATCCGGGACCGCCGATCTGAGCTACAGCTTTGCGGCCAATACGAAAAGAGCGCGGTCGTTGCCGGCCGCGCTCATGGTTCACGAGATGATGACTGAGAAAAACGGATCTCTGGAAAGAGGGCTTACTTCTTGCCGCCCTTCTTGCCGGGCTTCTTCTTGGGGGCCTTCTTCTTAGCTGCCATGTTGTGGATTCACCCCCCTTCATAGTCAGACTCGATGCGGGGCCGAAAGGCACCACATCTGCACCACCAACGAGTGCTGGTTCGCGCGAGTTCCGCCCGTCCGCCAGCTCTTCCTTTCGGTCGGGTAAAGGCCGGGCACGGGTTCCCTGGGAAGAGGCAGGCCGAGCATGGCGATCATCGAGGCGGCAGCGCTGCGCAAGGTCTTCCGGTTGCGCGAGCGCGAGCCGGGGATCGGGGGAGCGTTCGCGGCGCTGTTCACGCGCTCGTTCGTCGAGAAGGTCGCGGTCGACGACGTCTCGTTCTCGCTCGAGCCGGGCGAGCTGGTCGGCTATATCGGGCCCAACGGCGCCGGGAAATCGACCACCATCAAGATGCTCACCGGGATCCTGGTGCCCACGTCGGGGCTGCTGCGCGTCGCCGGCATCGTGCCGCACGCGCACCGCATGGCGAACGCCGCCAACATCGGCGTCGTGTTCGGGCAGCGCAGCCAACTGTACTGGGACCTCCCGCTGCGTGAGTCGTTCGAGCTGCTGCGCGCGATCTACGACGTCCCCCGCGACCGCTACCGGCAGAACATGAAGCACTTCGCCGAGCTCCTCGACCTCGAGCGGTTCCTGAGCACGCCGGTCCGGCAGCTGTCGCTGGGCGAGCGGATGCGCGGCGATTTCGCCGCCGCGATGCTGCACGATCCCGAGATCGTCTACCTCGACGAACCGACGATCGGGCTGGACGTCGTGGCCAAGGAGGCGGTCCGCGAGTTCATCGGATCGGTCAACCGCGACCGCGGAACGACGGTGATCCTGACCACCCACGATCTGGCGGACGTCGAGCGGCTGTCGCGGCGCATCATCCTCATCGACGAGGGGAGGGTGATCTACGACGGCGCGCTCGAGCGGCTGCGCGAAGAGTACGGCACGCACCGCACGCTGGTCGTCAATCTGGCGGAGCCGTATGCCGAGATCGCGGTACCGGGGACCGAGGTCGTCAGCCGCGAGGCCAATCTCGTGCGGCTGCGGTTCAATCGTCGCGAGATCACCGCCGAGGCGCTCATCCGGCGCGTCACCGAGCGCTACCACATCACCGATGTGTCGATCATCGAGCCCGACATCGAGTCGATCGTGCGAACGATCTATCTCGAGGGATATCACGAGGGCGTGGTGGGCGCACCGTCGTGACCGCCGCCGGTCCCGCTGCGCCGGTCCGGCCGCGGTTCCGGCTCGAACCGTACGTTCAGTTCGCCCAAAAAGCGATGGCACGCGAAGCCACGTATCGCTTCGACGTCTTCACCAGCATCGCGTCGGTGCTGGTGCGCGTCTACCTGCTGCGAATGGTGTGGCTGGCGCTGTACGCGCGCAACGCGGCGCCGAGCGACCTGCCGCTGCACGCGATCATCACGTATACGACGATCGCGATGCTGATGGGCTTGGTGATGGACATCGACCAGACGCGGCTGCTTCACGACAGCCTGCACGACGGCAGCATCGCGACCGACTTCATGAAACCGATCAGCGTGCCGCTCTACTTTTTCAGCGACGGCACCGGCGAGGTGCTGTTCCACGCGGTGCTGATCGTTCCGTCGCTGCTGCTCGCGCTGCTGATCGTCCACATCGACGTCCCGAGCCTGCCGGTCCTCGGCGTCTTCTTCGTGAGCTTCCTGCTGGGCTACTTGGTGGGGTTCTGCCTCAACTTCATCTTGAATTGCATCGCGTTCTGGACGCTGGAGATCCAGGCCGTGCAGCTGATCGTCACTTGGCTGACCGACTTGTTCGGCGGCGAGATCATCCCGCTGGTGATCTTCCCGCTGTTCTTGCAGAAGATCGCCTTCGTGCTGCCGTTCGCCGCGATGTTCTCGACGCCGCTGCTGATCTACGTCGGGGTCATTCGGCCCGATCGGTATCTCGAAGTGCTGGGCGTGCAGCTGTTCTGGGTCGTCGTGCTCGGACTGATCGCCACGGTGGTGTGGCGGGCGGGCGCAAGACGCATCGTGGTGCAGGGCGGATGACGTCGCGATCCGGCGCCGCGCGGTCGCGGCTGCGGGTGATGGCCGGCGTCTACGGCCAGTACTGGCGGATCAATCTGCTCACCACGCTGGAGTACCGCGAGAACTTTCTGATCTGGCTGGGCTTCACGTTCGTCTATCACGGCTCGGCGATCGCGGCGCTATGGATCGTGCTCAACCGCTTCCCGTCGATGAACGGCTGGACGTTCCGCGACATGGCCTTCCTGTACGGGCTCTGGATGCTGGCCCACGCGCTGCACAACACGCTGTTCTCGACCGTCGGCAACGTCCCCGATCATATTCGCGACGGTGAGTTCGACCGGCTGCTGGTGCGACCGCTCGACACGCTCTTCCAAGCCATTGCCACGCCGGGCCAGGTCTTTCCCGACGAGTTGATCCTCGCGCTGCTCACCTTCGGCGCGGCGACCTGGTACTGCGGCGTGCGAATCGACGCGACGTTCGTCGTGTTCATCCCGCTCATCGTGATCGGCGGCGCGCTGATCGATCTGGCCTTCAACCTGTTCATCTCGACGGTCGCCTTCTGGTTCGTGCGGGTCGACGCGCTGCGCTGGATCGTGATCCAGCTCGAGCAGGAGTTCACCCGCTATCCGGTCAGCATCTACTCGCAGGGCGTGCGGCTGCTGCTGACCTTCGTCGTGCCGTTCGCATTCATGAACTACTTCCCGGCGCGCTACTTCCTGCACAAGGCGCACGAAACGTCGTCGCTTCCGCCCGAAGTCGGCTTGCTCACCCCCGCGATCGGCGTCGTCACCGTCGCCGCCGCCTACCTCTTCTGGCGCCTCGGCCTCAACCGCTACTCCGGCGTCGGCCACTAGCCCCCGATGCCCACGATCGCCGCGCTGCGAGCGCCGGCAAATGGGAATGGCAGCGCCTAGAGGGAAGTTGTCCTGGCGCTCCGCTGGCCCGCTTTCCGCGGCCGAGCGAAATCGATCACACGTAAGGCAGGTAAAGCATGCCGCCGGACCGCTGCGAACGCTGTGGCGAAACTACACGCTGGCAGACGGCACAGCGGGTGCCGTACATTGAGGTTCATCATATAGTCGCGCTCGGTGAGGCCGGATTTGACAACTTGCGGAACATGATTGCGTTGTGTGCCGATTGCCATCGTTACTTGCACCTCGGGTATGAGCGCGAGGCTGAGATCGCACGCCTGCGCCGGAGCCGCGAATTCTAGCGGCTTTGGGGCTTGCTCGGCGTCTGGCGCTGTCCGCAATGCCCCGTGGATCACTGGCGCTGTAGTACAAGACAAGCCTTAGGGGGGATTGTAACGCACTGGACGTTACGATATATTAGCCGTAACGCGATTCGCGTTACAGGAGATTGCATGAGACGAACGGCCGCTGCGGTACCGACGGCTCCGGAGGAGCAGGTGACGTTCAACGCGCGCTTGCCGAAACGGGTCAAGAAAACATTGCAGCGAGCGGCCGACCTGCGCGGGCAATCGCTCTCGGAGTTCGTCTTAGGCACTGCGTACGACCGGGCGGTCCAGACGATCTCGGCCGAGGATCTGGTGCAACTATCCGAGCGTGATTCGTCGGCTTTTGCACAAGCGCTCTCTGCGCCGGCGATGGCCGACGATGCCGTCGCCGCTCGGTTTCTCGAGGCACACCGTCGAGCTCTGCCGTGATCGGGGAGCCACGCTTCGTTCAAGAGAGGCTCGGATCGCACCACGACCGAGCCTCTTTTGCGTGCAAGCGCGAACCGGTGCTCAGCGCCTATCTCAGGGACCCGGCTCGCGCGCTACGGGGAAATAGCCGCAACGTCGCCGCGGTCTATTGCCTGCTGGATACCGCAGCGGATCGCAGAGTCGCTGGGTTCTTCACCGTCTCGAACGCGACCGTGGTGCCGACGAGCGTGCCGCAACAGCTTGCGAAGCGCCTGCCTCGATACGATAGTTGGGGCTGCGTGAGGCTCGGACGCATGGCCCGGCACGACGATTATTTGGGCCAGGGCGTGGGCGTGATTCTCGTCGCGCGCGCGCTCGCCGTGGCGTTGTCGATATCCGAAACCTCAGGGTCATTCGCGATGATCGTCGACGCGAAGAATGATAAACTCGCAGCATGGTACGAAAGCCTCGGGTTCCAACGCCTCGTCGATCGACCGCTGGCGCTGTTCGTCACGAATGCAGCGATGGCAACGTATCTGGAGCGCTTGAGAAGTTTCGGAGCCTAGCCTCGTTCGTTGCGATTCGTGTCGGGTTGCGTTAGCCGGTTGGTAGGGGTTCGGGGTCGGCGGTCGGGTTGCGGTAGCGGTTGAGCTCGATGGCGTTGAGCGCGATCGAGGCGTGCGCGACGACGCGCACCAGCAGCTCGCGCTCGTCGGGATCGAGGTCGAGGCCGCTCACGTTGTGGCCGTACACGACGATTCCGCTGACGACGCGGTCGAAGAAGAGCGGCGCCGCGAAGGTGAGCGGGTCGTTCGGGAACGACGCCTGGATCAGCCGCGTCTCCTTGCCTGAGAACGTCAGCGCGCCGCGCGAGCGCGCGATCGCCGCGGTGAGGTCGTCGGTCGGGCCGAGCCGCACGTCGAGCATCGGCGGCCAGCCTTCGGAGCGCGGCCCCAGCTCGTAGGAGCCGTCCGAACGGCGCACCAGGATGCCGCCGAACGAGAGCTGCAGCGCGTGCGCGGCATCCTGCAACAGCGCGCGGTACACGTCCTCGACGTTCTCGGCGTCGAGGATGTAGCCGGCGATGAACTCGAGCGCTTCGCGCTGCTGGTGGCGGTCGCGGAAGATGAAACGGTCGACGAGATGCTTGAGGACGTCGCTCAGCTTGCCGGTGAAGGCGCCGAACGCCATTGAAGCCGCGATGATGACGCCGTACGCTACGTCGACGTTGTTGTAGAAGAGATAGCTTCCCAACTCCTCGCCGATCATGATCGTCGCGATCCCGGCCGCGGTCAGCGCGGCATAGACGACGGCCCGGCCGACGACGAAGTCGACGTTGAAGAACCGGTGGCGGACGACCGCGATCCAGATGGCGACGATCGGCACGATCGTCATCGAGACCAGGATGCTGTTGAACCACAGCGGGATATGCGTCGGATAGAACTGCTCGGAGATCAGCCGCGTCAGCCCGGCGAAGACGAAGGCGGCAACGATCCACCCGATGCGGTGACGGTCGTTCGTGCGCGCCCGCAGAAAGGCGATCACGAACGCGACACCGGTCAGCGCCATCACCGCATAGTCGGCCGACTTGTAGGCATCCGCGATTCGGCCGGCGGGATGTCCCGCGTAGGTCAACAGCCAGGCGCCGTAGGCGTTGAGCGTGCCCAGCAGCAGGCCGAGCGCCGTCGCGCACCAGGCGAACAGACGCTCGCGCGGCGCATCGTCGTCGCCGTCGATCAGGCACAGCGCGAACAGCAGCAGCGCAGGCCGCACCAGGCCGTGCAGCGTGTCGCCGATCCATTCGGGGATCGGCCGCCACGGATTCGGGATCACCAAGTCGGCATAGGTCGTCGGCGCCTCGATCGCGCCCAGGCAGAAGATGAAGAACGCCGCGGTCGTGATGCTGGGCTTCACTAAGAACAGCATCGCGCCCAGCCCGACCGCGACGACCGCCAAGAAGATCCGCAAGATGTCGAGCGAGCGGTCGCGCATCGGCTCGTCGTGCGCTGCCAGGTGCAGGATGCGCAGCTTCCCGGCACGCTCGACGGGCAGATGCCGATCAGGGTTGTCGTAGGTGAACCCGCGTCCGGCCAATCCCGGCTTGCGGTCGAACGGTTTGACCTGGTCGATCCGCACCTGGTCGCCGACCGATGCGTAGTCGATCGGCTCGGGAGTCGGCGGCGGCTTCGGCGCCGCGGCATGCTGCTTGCCCTTGGCGACCGTCACGGCTTTCGCCGCGTGAGGCCGGCGGAGCAGCGGGGCCGGCGTCGGGGGCGGCCGCGGTGCCGCCGCAATAACCTTGCCGTCGTCGTCGGTGACGTAGTGGAAGATCTGCAGCGGGTACACGAAGCGGACGAAATCCGGGACGACGCGTCCCAGCCCGAGCACGACGAAGATCCCGACGACGACCAGCCGGATCCACTGCGGCCGGGTCAGCCTGATCTGCGGAGGTGCGGGGGCTTCCGGGATCACGCTCGCGTTTTACCCGGCGCGGGCAAAACTCAGTTCTTCGGCGGCGGCGTCCACTTGCCGACCATCGATCGTGCGATCACGATGCGCTGGATCTGCTGCGTCCCCTCGTAGATCTGCGTGATCTTGGCGTCGCGCATCATCCGCTCGACCGGGTACTCCGTCGAATAGCCGTACCCGCCCAGCAGCTGCACCGCGTCGGTGGTGACGCTCATCGCCACGTCGCCGCACTTGAGCTTCGCCATGGCGGCCCAGGTCGTCACGTCGGCGGCGCTCTCGTCGCATTTGCGCGCGGCTTCATAGAGCAGCAGCCGCGCCGCCTCGACCTCGGTTTTCATGTCGGCCAGCATGAACTGCAGCCCTTGCTGCTGCGAGATCGGCTTGCCGAACGCGACCCGCTGCTTGGTGTACTCGGTCGCATAGTCGAGCGCGCCTTGTGCGATGCCGAGCGCTTGCGCAGCGATCCCGGGCCGCGACTTGTCGAGCACCTTCATCGCGATCTTGAAGCCCTGGCCTTCCTCGCCGAGCATGTTCGCGGCGGCGACGCGGCAGTTCTCGAAACCGAGCTCGACCGTCGGCGAACCGCGGATTCCCATCTTCTTCTCGAGCTTGCCGACGTTGAAGCCGGGCGTCCCCTTCTCGACCACGAACGCGCTGATCCCGTTGGCGCCTTTGGTGGGATCGGTCACCGCGAACACCGTGACGACGTCGGCGACGCTGCCGTTGGTGATCCAAATCTTCGAGCCGTCGAGCACGTAGTCGTCACCGTCGCGCCGCGCTTTGGTCCGCATCGAGCCGGCCGCGTCGGAGCCCGAGCCCGGTTCGGTGAGGGCGTATGCGGCGATCTTCGCGCCGCTGGCGAGGTCGGGGATCCAGCGCCGTTTCTGCTCGTCGGTGCCGCCGATGAGGATCGGCAGCGCGCCGAGCTCCTGCACCGCGATGATCAGTGCCGACGACGCGCACGCCTTCGAGACCTCTTCGACGACCTTGACGTAGGTGACGAACGAACCGCCCAGGCCGCCGTATTCGGCCGGGAACGGAATTCCCAGCAGATCGTTCTCGGCGAAGAGCTGCTTGATGTCCCAAGGGAACTCACCCTTGGCGTCGATCTCGGCGGCGCGAGGTTCGACCCGCTCCCGGACGAGCTCGCGGACGACGTCGAGGATCATCGCCTCTTCGTCGGAGGTCTGAGGTCGCGGTGGGGCCATCGACATAACGCCCGGGGGTTCGACCGCCCGGCTTCGGTCCCCCGGGGCGAAGCGGCGCTACACGCCGGCCGGGATGCGCATGATCGCCGGTTCGTGGGGAACGTCGAGCGGGGCGCCGGTAGCGGCGCGCACTTCCTCGACGGTCACGCCGGGAGCGAGCTCGCGCAAGACCAAACCGCCGGGCGCGACATCGATGGCGGCCAGGTCCGTGATGATCTGCTGGACGACGCCCTTCCCGGTGAGCGGCAGGTCGCAGCGCTCGACGATCTTGTGCGCGCCGCCCTTGGCCGTATGCTCCATCATCACGATCACGCGCTTCGCGCCGTGCACCAGGTCCATCGCGCCGCCCATCCCCTTGACCATCTTGCCGGGGATCACCCAGTTGGCGAGGTCGCCGTTGCGCGCGACCTGCATCGCGCCCAGCACCGCGACATCGACGTGGCCGCCGCGGATCATCCCGAACGACGCCGCCGAATCGAAGAACGCCGCGCCCGGCAGCACCGTGACGGTTTCCTTGCCGGCGTTGATCAGATCGGGATCCTCGTCGCCCTCGTACGGGTACGGGCCAAAACCGAGAATGCCGTTCTCGCTCTGCAGCACGACGGTGACGCCGTCGGGGACGTAGTTGGGGATCAGCGTCGGCAGGCCGATCCCCAAGTTCACGTACTGTCCGTCGCGCAACTCCTGCGCGACCCGCGCGGCGAGCTGCGTTCGCGTGAGCGCCATGTCACCGGCCTCCGTCGGGCGAAGCGGAAGGACGTTTGCGCGTCGTCGCGCGCTCGATGCGCTTGCCGGCGACGCCGACTTCCACCACGCGCTGCACGTAGATCCCCGGCGTGTGCACTTGCTCGGGGTCGATCTCGCCGGGTTCGACCAACCGTTCCACTTCGGCGATCGTCACGCGGCCGGCCATCGCGCACAACGGGTTGAAGTTGCGCGTCGCCTTGTGAAAGATCAGGTTGCCGTGACGATCGCCGACGCTCGCGCGCACCAGCGCGAAGTCGCACACGATCCCTTCCTCGAGCGCATACTCGCGGTCGCCGAAACGGCGGGTCGGCTTCTTCGGCGATGCGACAGCGACCGAACCGTCGGGATGATAGCGCCACGGCAGGCCGCCGTCGGCGACCAGCGTTCCAACACCGGCCGGCGTGTAGAAGCCGGGTATCCCGCTCCCGCCGGCGCGCAGCCGCTCGGCTAGCGTCCCTTGCGGCACGAGCTCGACCTCGAGCTCGCCCGACAGATACTGCCGTTCGAACTCTTTGTTCTCGCCGACGTACGAACCGGTCGTGCGACGTATTCGCTTCGCGTCGAGCAGCACGCCGAGCCCCCAGCCGTCGACCCCGCAGTTGTTCGACACCGTTTCGAGATCGCTCGCGCCCTGCTCGAGCAGCGCCGCGATGAGATTGTGCGGCACGCCGTTGAGACCGAAGCCGCCGACCGCCAGTGACGTGCCGCTCGAGATGTCGGCGACCGCTTGTGCGCACGAAGCGACGACTTTGTCCATACGGGAGGGAGTAGTGCTACGCGCGGCCGGGGCGGTCCCGCCCCGCGCTTCGCGCCGCCCGCCGGGAAAACTCCCCGACGGGAGGGTTCACAGCGCCGTCCCACGCAGGTAGGCTGACTCCGCCGTGCGACAGTACAAGATTCGGGCAGCAGCCGGGCGCGGTACGCCGCGTTCGCGTCATCTGGCACACGCGTGGGCGTCGGCCTTCGAGCACATCCCCGAGCCGGAGCGGCGGCTCAACGGCGTGCTGTCGCTGGCCTGCGCGTTGGCCGACGCGCGCAACGCGATCGTCTTCGACGAAGAGCGCGTGATCGCGGGCGTCCCCGGCGGCGGCGCGAGCGAGAAGAACCGGCGACTGTTCGAACGCGCACGGCGCTCGCTCGAAGACGAGCTGATCGCGCCCGAGCTGTACGTCGCGCGTCTCGCGCGCGGACGCTCGGAGCGGCTCGCGCTGCACTGGCGCACGTCCGGCGAAGGCTCGCTCGAGATCGCGCGCGCCGTCGTCTCGAGCTGCGCTTGGGCACTGGACCGCCGCTTCGTCGCCGGCCTACCGCCGGCCGACCTGCCCGACTCCGGCGCGACGCTCGACCGGCTCGAACAGCTCGTACGCGGGCGCGCGGCGGATGAAGCGCGCCTTCGCGGTCGTCTACGTCGACGTCGAAGCGCCCGCCGCGGATACGGTCGTGCGCGAGGCGATCGCGCGCAACCTGCGCCGCGACGTGCGCGCGAACGACCACCTCGGACACCTCGGCGGCGGAACGTTCCTGGCGCTCGTGGCAATCGACGCCGGCGAGGCCGAGGCCGACATCGCGGCGCGCAGGCTGCTGCACGCGGCGAGCGGCGCCGGCGACGTGAGCGCCAATGTCGGCGTCGCGGTGTGTCCCACCGACGGATTGCTGCCCGAAGACCTCGTCGAGAAAGCGAGCGCCGCGGCGATGGCGGCGGCCTCGGTCGGCAGTCCCGTACCGTGCTGGTACCGGGAGTCGGCCGGGCGCCAGCTCCACGAGCGGGCGCTGTTGCGCACGATGCTGTGCGACGGCGACCCCGCGGCATTGCTCGAGGCGCGTTATCAGCCGATCTTCGCCGCCGCCAGCGGTCTGCCGACCGGGGTCGCGGTGATCGCGACCTGGCGCAGCGTGCAGGCCGACGCGCCGGCGCCATTCCGGCGGCTCGAGGGCGAGGCCGACCGCCCAGCACGCGAGGCGCTCGAACGCTGGACGATCGCGAGCGCCGCCGCGGCGCAGCGGGTGTGGCGCGAAGCCGGCCTCGACCTCCGCATCCACCTCAAGCTGGCGGAACCGGCCGAAACATCAGCCGAGGCGATCGCGGCCGCGTTCGGCAACGGCGACGCAGTACGGCAACTGTGGGTCGAGGTCGCGCCCGGGCCCGGTGCGCCGGCGGCGGCCCAGGCGGCGTTCGCCCGGCGCCTGCGAGCCCTCGGGGCCGGCGTCGGCGTCGGCGCCGGGAGCTTGGCCAGCCCGCCGCTCGACGCTCAGAGCGGCCTGATCGACTTCGTCACGGTGGACGCGCGCGGCGACCTGGGCACTCTCGCCGCGCTGGCGGCCGCCTCCGTCGTGGCGCCGGTCGTGATCGCCGAATCTCTCCCTGACTCCGGTCGCGCGCTCTGGGTGGTGCGCCACGGAGCGACCGCGCTGCGAGGCAACGGGTTGGCCGCGCCGCTCTCATTGGACGAATTGGTCCGATGGGTGCCGCTGGCGCGCCCCTTCATCGACCACTGATTTCGGGAGACGATCGGCCCTGTCTGCCCGGGGAGATTTTCGGTTCGGCGCGCTGCGGCAACGGGCGCACCCTGCTGAAGACGGGAACGCCACCTTTCGAGGACCTGGAGATTGATGACGCCTGAACGGCGACGTGAGACTGCGGACACGGATGGCCTGGCGGAGCTCTTTCACGCGGCCGTGGAGTCACGACGCTCGTCCCCCGATCTGATGCGCGTGATCTTGGCCGGCGCGCTGCCGCTGGCCGGGGCGGACATCGCCGTGGTGTGCGGCGGCGACGGGTCACTGGTCGCGTTCGTGACCGCCGACGGCGTCGCGGAGCAAGACGTTCACGAATTCGCGGCCGAAGCGATGATGGTGCCGGCCGGCGAAAGCTACGACGATCGGCGCTACGTCTGCCGGCTCACCGCGACGGCGCCCTACGTCTTCGCGCTGCGCTACGCGCGCGGCCGCTCGGCGAACCACGAGGTCGCGCGCGCCGTCGGCGGCGCGGTCGCGCGCCTGCTGCTGCGCAGCGACGAGAACGCCGAGCCCGTGCGCGACGGTGCGATCGACCCGCTCACCGATCTGCCGTCGCGCACCGCGACGCTGCGGCACCTCGACAACTCGCTTGCGGCCGCCCAGCGCGGCGCGGGGGGGGTCGGCGTGCTGTTCATCGACCTCGACCGCTTCAAGGCGATCAACGATACCTTCGGTCACGCGGTCGGCGATCAGACTCTGATCGAGGCCGGCCGCCGGATGCGCGAGAGCATGCGCCGCAACGACTTCGTCGGACGGCTCGGCGGCGACGAGTTCGTCGCGATCCTCACCGTCGTCGACGACGAGCTCGAGATGGCCGAGGCCGCGCAGCGCTTTCTCGATCGCGTGCTGATCGAAGTGCACGAGGGCGGCTTCAGCAGCGTCGTGCGGGCCAGCATCGGCATCGCCGTATCGCCCGAGGACGGAACGACCCCCGAGACGCTGCTGCAGCACGCCGACGAGGCGCTCTACGCCGCCAAGGAGAGCGGCGGCAACGTCGCGCGCTGGTACCGTGACGGGCTCAGCCAGGAGGTGCGCGCGCGGCGCGAGTTCCGCGAGCACCTGCGCGACGCCAGCTTCGAAAACGATTTCCTGCTCTGCTACCAGCCGATCGTGTCGGCGACGACGATGCGCGTGGTAGGCGCCGAGGCGCTCATGCGCTGGCGCCATCCGTCGCGCGGCTGGCTGACGCCGCGCGCGTTCCTTGATTTCCGCGGCAGCGCGATGGCCTCGTCGGCGCTGGACGTCAAGGTGATTCGCGCCGTTACCGAGTCGCTCAACATTCCAAACCGCCAGCTCGACGTGCGCATCCACCTCAACGTCTCCAACGCGAACTCGGTCGTGTGGGACGAGCTCGAAAACTTGATGCGCGAGGTCGACGACGCACCGAACCGGCTGGCGCTCGAAGTGCGCGAGCCGACCATCCTGGCCGACAGCGAGGCCGGCGGCGCGTTCTTGCGTAACGTGCGCCGGCTGGGCGTCCCGATCGGGCTCGACGGGTTCGGCTCGGCACCGACGTCGCTGGCCGCCATGGCTTCGGTGCCGCTCGACTTCATCAAGATCGACCGCCGGGTCACCAACCCGACCGCCCAGGAGGGCCAGTGGAAGCGGGTGGCCAGGACCGCGATCGGGGTTGCGCAGACGCTGCAGATCCAGACGATCGCCGATGGCGTCGAGGAACGCGAGCAAGCCCGCTGGCTGGTGGCCAACGGGGTCGAGAACATTCAGGGCTACCTGATCGCCCAGCCGATGACGGCGCCGGACTTCAGCGACTGGCTGGCCTCGTCGCGGGCCGGAGTGCGCGATCTTTGGTAGAAGGGTACCCCGGCGGGTATAGGGAAAAGGACCCAGGACTTCAGGGGCCGAGGTGGAGCGCATCATGACTCGTGGGGCCATCCTTCATGGCAACCCGCACTTCACCGCGTTCGACGCACGTACGTCGGGCGCGCTCGGCTATGCAGCCGACGTCTTCGCGGCGATCGCGGGCGCGGATCTCTACGCCGTGCGGACGTTCTTCGGCGGCCTACCGGCGGTCGAGGGCGCCGACGACGCGGAGTGCGCGGCGCTGCTGCGCGACCTCCAGCTGCGTGACGAGCCGTTGCCCACCCTCTCGGTGCGCAGCCGCAGCGGCGGCGCGATGTTCCTGGTGTTCGGCCGTCACGGCGGCCCGCTGGCGGTGATCCGCCTGCAGGTCGAAGGGTCGCGCGGCTTCCGCGCCGCCCAGATCGCCGAGACCCGCCGGTTTCTGGCCGAGCACGGCGCGCCGATTACCCACTGGATCGTCGACGGCGCCGCGCCCGAGTGGCGCCGACATAGTTCGCCGGTCATGTTCGTGATCGACGAGCAGCTGCACCCGATCCTGTCCGAGGAGCCGTCCGACGAAGACTCGCCGCTGCACGCACTCTACCGTCCGCGCGACGGTCAGACGTCGCCGCTGTTGACGGACACCTTGGCCGCGCTGATCCGCGAGCTTGCCCTCGCGCCGCGCGGCGCGGCGGTGACGCGCGCGCTGCCGTTTGCGTTCGTGCGCCTGTCGCGGCTGGCCGGCGGGTCGGCGTCGTTCTATCTCGTGGCGGTCGAGCCGGCGCGCCGCCGGGCGACCGTGCTGCGCGCGATGACCCGCTACGGCCTGAGCCGGCGCGAGGGTCAAGTCCTGGGCGAAGTGCTGCGCGGTTCGTCGAGCACCGAGATCGGCGAGTCGCTTTCGATCTCGGGTTCGACCGCGACGTTTCACCTCAAGCAACTGCTGCGCAAGACGAGCTCGCGCAACCGCACCGAGCTGACCGCGCGCGTGCTCGGCTGGGAAGAAGGCACCTAGCGCACCTCAAGCCAGGCCGAGGCGGTCGACGTGGCCGTTGAGGCGCCAGGCTGCGAAGGCGACGAGCGCGCCCGCTTCGACCAGCGCCAGCAACGCTCCGGCGAGCGTTCCGGCGATCGGCGCGTGCCGGCCGACCAATATCGCGGTGACGACGCCGCCGACGACCGGCGGCGCGATCAGCGCGAACGCGAGCAGCGTTCGCAGCATGACCGCCGGCCCGCGCTGGTCGACCGCGCGGGGCAGCAGCGAGAACACCGCGAGACCGATCGATCTCGTGAGCGCGAGAAAGCCGAGCGCGGCGACCAGCGCGAGCAGCGGGCCGAGCGGCTCGTGCGAGACGGCCAGAAATCCGGCGACGGCCAGCATCGCGAGCGCGCCGTCGCGCCACAAGCCGCCGAACGCCCAGGCGGTCAGGCGCGCCGCGAGCGCGGCGTCGCCGAGCCAGAACAGCGGTAGCCGCAGCGCCGGCGCGAGGCGGACGCCGATCGTCGCGGTAACCGCGACGCACAGGCCGGGGAACGTGCCGATGGCGATGCCGTAGAACAGCTCGGGGCTGCGGCGGCTGAACAGCGCGAGCCCGGCGCCGACGGCCAGCGCGATCGCCGCCACGACGGCCGTCGTAATCGGCGAGACGCGGCGCGAAAACGCCAGCGCGTCCGCCCAGACGAACGCGGACGCTCCGCGCAGCGCCGACGTTCGCGCGCTGCGGATCGCGGCGACCTCACGCGCGGTGAACCGGGTGGTATCGGCCGGACGGCTGCGGCGCGAGCGCAGCCGTTCGCGAAAGTCGAGATTCGCCAGCGAGATCGCGTAGAGCTCCGGATAGGCGTCGCGGGCCGCCAGCGCAAACGCGCCCGTCGCCAGCGCCGCGATGACGAGCGGCGCGGAGATCGCTCGCAGGTCTCCCGCCGACAGCGTGGTCAGCACGACACCCGGGTGGGGCAGCCCGCGCAGCATCGCCGGCAGCGCTGCGGGTTCGATCCACTGCAGCGCGTCGGCGACCAACGGAAGCGCGGCGACGATCGAGATCGCGCTGCCGAGCGCGACCATGACGGCGCGGGCTTTGCCGCGCGCGAGCGCGCGCGGCAGGGCGACACTGGTGATTGCGGCGCCCGCCGCACCGAAGAACAGGAGCTGCAGCGCGAGAGCGTGGACGGTCGTTCCGGTCGGAACCGCGAGCAGAAAGATATACGCCAAACGAAGGGCGCCGCCGATCAGCGTGCGCACGATGGCGCGCGCTTGCAGATAGCTGGCGACCAGAACGGGCGGCAGCGTGCCGCGCGGCAGCAACAGCGCCTCCGCGCGCGACGAGAAGAAGCCGAGCCATCGTTCCGGTCCGCTGGCCATCACCAGACCGAAGCCGACCGCGAGACCGCCCACGATGGCGTCGTTCACAATGCTCGCCCAGGCCGCCGATACGCCGGCGGCGTGCGCCGAGCGCGGCGCGGTCTTGAGAATCCCAAAGGCGGTGACGGCGATGAGGTAGAGTGCCCAGGTCAGCGCGCGGCCCGGCCGCCGGCGCAGCTCGCGCAGTCCGTTGACCAGCGCGTGCCGGTCGCCGTAAGTGAGCGCCCACAGTGCGTTCACGGGCTCGGTCCGTCCGGCGTTCGCCGCGTGAGGTCGAGAAAGACGTCCTCGAGGGAGCCGTCGCCGTGCTGCGCGCGCAACTCGTCGATCGTTCCGCTCGCGATCAGCTGCCCGTGGTCGAGGATCAGCATGCGGTCGCACATCGCCGCGGCGCTCTCGAGCAAGTGCGTGCTGACCAGCAGCGCGTGGCCTTCGGCGCGCAGATCGTGCAGGATCGCGCGCAGCTCGCGCTGACCCAGCGGATCGAGTCCGATCATCGGTTCGTCCAGCAGCAGCACCGGCGTTCCTCCCAAGACCGTTGCGGCGAGCAGCGTTTTCTGGCGCATGCCCTTGGAGAGCTCGTTGCCCAGCCGATCGCGTTCCGCCGTCATGGCCAGCCGCGCGAGTAGCGCGTCGGCGCGGCTTTCCCAGCCCGCCGGCTGTTTGGTGAGCGCGGCGACGAACGCCAAGTGCTCCCACACCGTGAGCAGCGGATAGACTTCCGGCGTCTCGGGGATGAGCGCGATCGTGTGCCCGCGCTGCGGGCCCAGTGCGGCGCCTTCGAAGGCGATCGTACCGGCGTCGGGGCGAACGAGCCCGGCCAAGCACATGAACGTGGTCGACTTGCCGGCACCGTTCGGTCCGACCAGCGCGACGATCTCACCGCGCGCGACTTGGAACGACACGGCGTCGACCGCCGTCTGGCGGTCGAAGCGCTTGGTGAGGCCGCGGACGTCGAGCGTCACGCCTCAGACGAGGGCGGCCGTCTCGCGGTCGCGGAACTGCTCCCAGTAGAGGCGCGCATACGCGGCGCCGCGCGCCAGCAGCTCGGCGTGCGTACCCTGCTCGACGATGCGCCCGCCTTCGACGACGAAGATCACGTCGGCGCCCAGTATCGTCGACAGGCGGTGCGCGATCACCAAGCTGGTGCGGCCCTCGAGCAGCGGCACGAGCGCGGCTTGGATCGCGGCTTCGTTGGCCGAGTCGAGCGCGCTCGTCGCTTCGTCGAGGATCAGCACGCACGGGTTCTTGAGCAGCACGCGCGCGATCGCCAGCCGCTGGCGCTCGCCGCCGGAGAGTTTGTGGCCGCGCTCGCCGACGATCGTGCGGTAGCCGTCGGGCAATGACGCGATGAAGTCGTGGATGTTGGCCGCGCGCGCGGCCGCGACGACGTCGGCGTCGCTCGCGTCTGGACGGGCGTAGCGCAGATTCGGCGTCGATCGTGTCGTGGAAGAGGTACGTCTCTTGGGTGACGATCCCGATGTTCTCGCGCAGCGAGGCGAGCGTCACGTCGCGCACGTCGTGGCCATCGATGCGCACCGTCCCCGATTGCGGATCGTAGAAGCGCGGCACGAGCTGGGTGATCGTCGTCTTGCCGGCGCCGGACGGCCCGACGAAGGCGGCCATTTGACCCGGCGCGACCAGAAACGAGACGCCCTCGAGCGCGGCGCGCTCCGGAATGTAGGAGAAGCGAACGTCCTCGAAGACGATCTCGCCGCGCAGTCCCGCGCCGCTCCGTGAATCCGTCGACGGGACCAGCACGGCCGCATCGGGCTTCTCCGCGCCTTCGGGCTCCATGTCGAGGTACTCGAAGATGCGCTCGAACACGGCGAATGCCGAGACGATCTGCACCTGCACGCCGGCCAGCGTCGAAGCGGGACCGTACAGCCGGCCGAGGTACGCGACGAACGCGACGATCGTGCCGATGGTGAGACCGCCCGCGATGGCGAACCAGCCGCCGAACAGCCACACCGCGGCCGGGCCGATGATCACCATCGCCGTGATCGCCGCGATGAACCAGCGGCCGACCAGGCCCAGCCGTATCTCGAGCTTCATCAGCTCGGTGCCGGCGGTATAGAAGCGCCGCCGTTCGAACGCTTCGCGCACGAACGACTTGATCAGGGTGATCCCCGAGATCGAGAGCGTCTCTTGGGTGATCGACTCGATCTCGTCGCGCTTCTGGCGGGTGAGCTTGCGAACGTCGTACATCTTGCGCCCGACCGGCGAGAGCGGCAGGATCATCAATGGGACGATCGCCAGCGCTACGAGTGCGAGCCGCCAGTCCATCACCAAGATCGTCACCACGGTGGTCACCATCGTGAACACGTTGGTGACGATCGAGACCAGCGTCCCGGTGACGACGTTGTCGATGTTGTCGACGTCGTTCGACACGCGGTTCATGATCTCGCCGGTCTTCGTCGAGGTGAAGAAGGAGAGCGGCATCCGGTGGAGGTGGCCGACCAACCGGGTTCGGATGTCGCGCATGATCCCTTCACCGACTACCGAGTTCAGGTATCCCTGGTAGACGCCCAGAACGCCGGCGACGAGCGCGCTCGCGACCATCCCGCCGACCGCCAGCCACACGGCGTGCATGTCGTGCTTGGGGATGGCGTTGTCGATCAGCGCGCGGGTGAACAACGGCGGCAGCAGCCCCAGCAGCGCGACGAGCAGGATGCAGGCCAGAACCGCGCTCTCCTGCACGATGTACGGGCGGAAGAAGGCCAGGATGCGGCGCAAGTCGACCCGCCGGGTTACCTTCGGGCGATCGGGACTGAACATGTTGGACCACATCAAGTGGACCGGAGGACCACCGCCGAGCATCGTCGTCTACAAACCGTCTCCGCGCCGCGAAGTTCCCGCTACGATGACGGGTCCGGCAGCGGCGGCGGCACGTTCCGGCAGCCGGGCTGCGACGACGGCCGCACCGCGGCACCGCGTTCGTGCAGCAGACGATTCATCGCGGAGGTCCACTCCGGATAGAAGCGCCCGCGGCCCGCGGCGGTCGGCACGCCGGTCGAGAACGCCCGATGCCACGTCGTTCGCGCCGCGTCGTAGCGACCGCACGCCGCATAGGCGTCGCCTTCCAGCAGCGCGGCAGCGATCGAGCTGCCGACGAAGGCCCGCTCGTGGACGCCGCGCAGCCGGCCGATCGCTGCGCTCCACTGCGCCGCGTGCGCCAGACTCCGCGCTTCTCGAAAAGCAGCTCCCGCCGCGTAGGCGTCGAATCCGGCGACCGGATCGGCGCTCCCGAAGGCGCGATCGCGCGTCGGCTCGGCGGCTCCCGGCACCGCTCTGCGCACGAACGCGAGCTCCCGTTCGAGCTCCGCGTCGCGCTGGGAGAGATAGAGCGCGTTCAACAGGTCGGCTTCGTAGGCGTTGCGCGCCGGGGAGCTCCGCGGCAGCGTGCGCAGCTGCGCGCGGTCGGCCGCGATCCAGCGCGCCAGCGTCTGCGGCTTGAGCCGCGGCGGGATCGTCGGCGCGACGAGCGGGCTGAACGTGAAAGCGGCGTAGGTCCCACCGCGATAACCGTCACCGCGCGCGCAGGCGGCGAGCACGACCAAAGCCAGCACGACGAGCGCCGGCGTCACCAGAATGGTGCGCGACACGGCTAGACGCGAACGACGACCTTGCCGACCGTCGCGTTCGGACGGAGGATCTCCATCAGCGCGCCCGGCGCGTTCTCGAGGCCGTCGATGAACGTCGTCGGCGTGCGCAGCTCGCCGCCGGCGACGAGCGGAGCGACCTCGGCCAGGAATTCCGGGAAGCGCGCCATGTGATCGATCACGATGAAGCCCTGCAGCCGCAGCCGCCGGCCGATCGCGATGGCGAGGTTGCGCGGTCCCGACGCCGGCAATCCGGCCGCATTGTACTGCGAGACCGCGCCGCACAGCACGATTCGCGCGTGCTCGCGCGTCGCAAAGATCGCCGCCTCGAGCTGCTCTCCGCCGACGTTGTCGAAGTACAGGTCGATCCCGTCCGGCGCGAGCTCGCGCAATTTCTTGGCCGCACCGTCGTGGTAGTCGAACGCCGCGTCGGCGCCGAACTGCTCGCGCACGGCGCGCGCCTTCTCCGGCGAGCTGGCCGAGCCGATCACGCGCAGGCCCATCCGCTTGGCGAACTGCACGGCCATCGAGCCGACGGCGCCCGCGGCCGCCGAGACGAACAGCGTCTGGCCGGCTTTCGCTTCGGCGATGATGCGCAAGCCGACCCAGGCGGTGAAGCCGGTGCCGCCGAGCGCGCCGAGATACGTCTCCGCCGGCGCGACGGCGGTGTCGATCACCCGCACGCCTTTTGCCGAAACGATCGAGTACTCGCGCCAGCCGTTTTGGTGCAGCACGGTCGCGCCGACGGGAATCGACGGCGCGCGCGACGCGATCACCTCGCCGGTCGCGGCGCCGGTCAGCGCTTCGCCGACAACGAACGGCGGCACGTACGACTTGGTGTCGTTCATGCGCCCGCGCATGTACGGCTCGACGGAGGTCAGCGCGTTCACGGACCAGCAACTCCCCGTCGCCCGGCTCACCGACGTCGACGGTCTCGAGCGCGAAGTTCTCCGCCTTCGGTTCACCTTGGGGACGCGACGCGAGCCGAATCTCGCGGCTTCGAACGGTATCGGTCACGCTGCTCATGTTCGAGGGTTCGGGCGGGGTGCGCCTGTCGCCTCGCGAGGCCGGACCTGCGGTTCAGGGCTTGCCGTTGCGCAAGGCGGAGAGCTCGTGGAAGAGCGTCTGTTCCTTGTCGGTGAGGTTGGTCGGGAGCTGGCCGATGAGGCGGACGTACTCGTCGCCGAACCCGCCGTCTTTGAGCTTGGGCATGCCCTTGCCGGAGAGCCGCAGCATCTTGTTGTTCTGCGTGCCGGCCGGGATCGTCATCGTGACGTCGCCGGTCATCGTCGGTACGCGCACCTGCGCGCCCAGGATCAGATCGTAGATGCTCACCGGCAGATCGAGGTAGAGATCGTCGCCGCGGCGCTCGTAGTGGTCGTCGCCGCCCAGCTTCACGACCAGGTACAGATCGCCGCGCGGGCCGCCGCCCGGTCCGCTGGCGCCCTGACCCGCCAAACGGATGCGCTGCCCGTCGCGCACGCCGCGCGGGATCGTCACGTCGAAGCGCTTCGTCTCGCGCACGCGTCCGGTGCCGTGGCACTGCGGGCAGATGCGGTTGCGATCGGTTCCCGTGCCGTGGCAGCGCGGGCACGAGTCCTCGACCTGCAGCGTGACGGATTTTTTGCCGCCCTCGAACGCCTCGTGCAAGGTCAGCTCGATGGTCGATTCGAGATCTTCGCCGCGCTGCAGGTGCGCCGAAACCGCTCGACCCGCCGGCCGGCGCGGCGCCCGATCCCCGAGAAGAACATGTCGAAGAAGTCCGAGAAGCCGCTCGCGCCGGCCGGCACCGCCGCTCCCGAAACCGCCAAAGCCGCCGAAATCGGCGCCTTGCGCCTGGCGGTACGAACGCTGCTGTTCCGCCTCGCGCGCCGCGCGCTGCCAATCCGAGCCCAGGACGTCGTACTTCTTGCGCTTCTCGGGATCGCCGAGAACCTCGTACGCCTCCTGGATGTCCTTGAACTTCTCTTCGGCCTGCTGCGCGTTGTCCGGATTGGCGTCCGGATGCCACTTGCGCGCCAGCTTGCGGTACGCGCTCTTGATGTCTTTCTCGGCGGCGTTCTTGGGCACGCCGAGAATCGCGTAGTAGTCCTTGTAGTTCACGCGTTCTTGGCGACGACGACTTGCGCGGGGCGCAGCACCTCGTCGCCCATCGTGTACGCTTTGCAGGCTTCGTCGAGGACGGTGTCCTCGGCGACGCCCTCGGGCGCCGGCTGGGTCGCGATCGCTTCGGCCAGCGCGGATCGAACGGCCGGCCGACCAACGCGACGGACTTCACGCCTTCGCCGGCCAGCGCCGCCTCGAACATGCGCAGTGTCGCCTGCAGCCCGCCGCGCAGACCGTCGGAGTCCTCGAACGCGACCGCGCGCTCGAGGTTGTCGAGCACCGGCAGGATCTTGGTGAGCACCGACTTCCTGCCGGCCAGCGCGATCTCGCCGAGCTGTCGTTCGATGCGTTTCTTGTAGTTTTCGAAGTCGGCCATCGCGTAGAGGAACTTGTTGTAGTTCTCGTCCGCCTGCGCGCGCGCGGCGGCCAGCTCGGCGGCGAGGTCGCCCTCGCCGCCTTCGCTTGGTACTGCCGCGCCGTTCAGGTTGTCGTCCTGAGCCCGTCGATGGGAGTTCTGCGCATCGTCCTCAGCGCGTTCGAGCGCGCCGTCGGGCGGCGCGCTCGTCGCGGTATCTTCAGCCTGCCCGGAGCTTGCCGAATGGGTCACGTCGGCGTTACTTCGCTTCCTTGAACTCGGCGTCGATCACGTCTTCGTTCGGCGCGACCGCGTCGTTCGCGGACGCTTCCTCGTGACCGGCACCCGCGCCGTTCGCGGCCGCGCCGTCGGCCGACGCACCGGTCGACTTGTAGAGCGTCTCCGCGAGCTTGTACGAGGCTTGCTGGAGCTTCTCGGTCGCCGCTTTGACCTCGTCGGCACTGCCGTTCTCGCTGACCTTCTTGAGCTCGGCCAAGGCCGTCTCGACGTCGCCGCGCACGCCCGCTTCGGCTTTGTCGCCGACTTCCTTGAGCGATTTCTCGGTCGAGTAGATCAGCGAGCTGGCGGTGTTGCGGATCTCGGCCTCGTCCTTCTTGGCCTTGTCCTGCGCCGCGAACGCTTCGGCGTCGCGCACCATTCGGTCGACTTCGTCCTTGTTGAGGTTGGTCGACGCCGTGATCTGGATCTGCTGCTCCTTGCCGGTGCCGAGATCTTTGGCCGAGACGTTCACGATGCCGTTGGCGTCGATGTTGAACGTGACCTCGATCTGCGGAACGCCGCGCGGAGCCGCCGGGATCCCCTCGAGCCGGAAGCGCCCGAGCTCCTTGTTGTCGTTCGCCATCTCGCGCTCGCCTTGGAGGATGCGGATGTCGACCGACGTCTGGCCGTCCTCGGCCGTGGTGAAGACCTGCGTCTTGCGGGTCGGGATCGTGGTGTTGCGCTCGATCAGCTTGGTGCTCACCCCGCCCAGCGTCTCCAGACCCAGCGAGAGCGGGGTCACGTCGAGCAGGACGACGTCGCGCACTTCGCCGGCGAGCACGCCGGCCTGGATCGCCGCGCCGACCGCGACGACTTCGTCGGGGTTGACCGACTGGTTGAGCTCCTTGCCGGTGAGCTTCTTGACCAGCTCTTGGATGACGGGCATGCGAGTCGAGCCGCCGACCATCACGACTTCGTCGATCTTCGTGACGTCGAGCTTCGCGTCGGCGAGCGCGTTCTTGAACGGCTGCACGCAGCGATCGGTGAGGTCTTGCGTCAGCTCTTCGAACTTGGCGCGGGTCAGCGTCACGTCGAGGTGCTTGGGACCGTTCTGGTCGGCGGTGATGAACGGCAGGTTGATCGACGTCTGGACGGTGCCCGACAGCTCGATCTTCGCTTTCTCGGCAGCTTCGGTGAGCCGCTGCAGCGCCTGCCGGTCGGAGCTGAGGTCGATGCCCTGCTCCTTGCGGAACTCGCTCGACCAGCCAGTCGCGAATCGCGCGCATCGTAGTCGTCGCCGCCGAGGTGCGTGTCGCCGTTGGTGGCTTTGACCTCGAATACGCCGTCGCCGACCTCGAGGATCGACACGTCGAACGTGCCGCCGCCGAGATCCCAGACCAGGATCGTCTCGCTGGCTTTCTTCTCGAGCCCGTACGCGAGCGCAGCCGCGGTCGGCTCGTTGATGATGCGCAGGACTTCGAGCCCGGCGATCTTGCCGGCGTCCTTGGTCGCCTGCCGCTGCGCGTCGTTGAAGTACGCGGGAACGGTGATGACCGCTTTGGTGACGCGCTCGCCGAGATACGACGACGCGTCGTTGACCAGCTTCTGGAGAATCATCGAGCTGATCTCTTGCGGCGTGTAGTCCTTGCCGTCGATCTTGACGTTATGGTCGGTCCCCATGTACCGCTTGATCGAGGAGATCGTGCGGTCGGGGTTGGTGACGGCCTGGCGTTTCGCCAGCTGTCCGACGAGCCGTTCGCCGGTCTTGGTGAAGGCCACCACCGAAGGCGTCGTGCGCGATCCTTCGGAGTTGGCGATGACGGTCGGGCTCTGCCCTTCCATCACGGCGACGACGGAGTTCGTCGTGCCGAGGTCGATGCCGACCACTTTAGCCATGTGTTGTACTGTCTCGCTTTCCGAGCCGCGTGGACCAGCCTGGTCAGGTTGATCTCGTCGCAGTCAGGCCTTGCCGCTTACCGTAGCTCAAGGGGGTGTGAGCCGAGCCGCCATGACGGCGGCCACCGCCTATGATACGTCGGATCGGGCGGTTGTGTTCCACTCGATAGCTGTGACAGTTTCCCTGTCACATGAGTTGCGCTCGGCCCCCAAAAAGAAAGGGCCGCAGCCTGCTCGGGCTGCGCCCTTGGTGACGGATCCGCCGAAGACCGAGCGTTACGGGTTCTGCTGCTGGTTCTGCTCGTAGAGGGCGGCCGGCTGCTCGCCGAGCTTGACGTCGACGTTCTTCTTGACGCCCTGGCTCCAGATGCGCAGGGTGACCGTGGTGCCGGGCTTGAGCGTCTTGACCGTGCCCGAGACGTCGGTGATCTGGTTGACCGGCTTGCCGTTGATCGCCTGGATGACGTCGCCCGGCTCGAGCCCGGCCTGGTCGGCGGCCTGACCGCTCTGGACCTGCTGGATCGACCACGCCGCCCTGATCGTGGTAGCCGATCTGGGTGCGGGTGTTGTTGTCGAGCGGCTGCATGAGGATGCCGAGGTAGCCGACGCCCGTCCCGGTGCCGCTGGCGTTGACCGTCTGGCCGGGGACCTTCGACCAGCGCCGTCGCGGTCTGCGTGACCGTGTTGGCCGGAATCGCGAAGCCGATCCCTTGCGCCGAGGTCGGCGCCGCGGTCGACTGGTTGATCCCCGACGACGCGGCCGTCGTAGTCGACCAGCGGTCCGCCCGAGTTGCCGGGGTTGATCGGCGCCGAGGTCTGCAGCAGGCCCTTGAACAGGTGGACTCTGCTGGTCGTCGCCGGCGATCGGCTCGTCGCGGTTGAAGCCCGAGACGACGCCGACCGAGACCGAACGCTGCAGGCCCTGCGGCTCGCCGATGGCGATCGCCCACTGTCCGGCCTGCACGCTTGCGAGCTGTCGGCGAACTCGACCGGCGGCGGCAGCTTGGCGTAGTTGTCGACCTTCACCAGCGCGACGTCGACGCCGGGGTTTGAGGCGTAGACGTGCGCCTTCTCGTGGTCGCCGTTGGCGAACACGACGGTGATCGACGAGGTCCCCTTCGGCACGACGTGCGCGTTGGTGAGGATCAGGCCGTCGCGCGAGTAGACGAAACCCGAGCCCGAGGCGCGCTCTTGAACGCGCTGCTGCTGCATCGGGCCGTTGCCCTGGCCGAAGAACTGGGTGAACGGATCGGCGGGGATGAGTCGCGTTCCGTTGACGGTGACTTCGAGCGCGACGACCGACGGCTCGACGCGCTTGACGGCGTTGATGATGCGGTCCTGGTCGGTCGTGCCGCTCGACCAGCGGCGCGGCGTTGACGGCGGGCGGCGTGTTGCCCGGACCGGCGACGCCGGCGAAATGGGTGCTCGCGAACAGCATCATCGAGAAGCTCCCGATGATCGCACCGGTCAGGCCGACGACCGCCATCCCGAAAATGCTAGTACGAGACTTCACGGTATTCCGATTGCTCCTTGAGTTGGTGGGCGCAGTCCGATACCGGCCGGGGCGGCGCGGAGTGACGTACGCGACCGTACTTTTCCCGAAATTCTAATGCGCGCTCCTGCCCGCCGGGCAGGCCGCGCCTCGCCTCACCCGCGGGCGGTCGGCTCGTCGGAGACGATCCGGCCGTCCCGGAGCGCGGATGATCCGCTTGGCGTGGCCGGCGACGTCCTCGTCGTGGGTGACCATGATGATCGTGCGGCCGCCGGCGTTGAGCTGGCGGAAGAGCGCCATGATCTCTTCGCTGGTCTGGGAGTCGAGGTTGCCGGTCGGCTCGTCGGCGAGCAGCACCGCGGGATCGTTGACCAGCGCGCGCGCGATCGCGACCCGCTGCTGCTGCCCGCCCGAGAGTTCGCTGGGCTTGTGGTCGAGCCGGTCGCCGAGGCCGACCTCGCGCGAGCTGCGCGGTCGCGGCGGCGTTGCGCGCGCGCGTTCCCGACGCCGGCATAGAACAGCGGCAGCGCGACGTTCTTGAGCGCGCTCGTGCGCGCCGAGCAAGTTGAATCCCTGGAAGACGAAGCCCAGCTTCTTGCAGCCTGATCGCCGCCAGCTCGTCGTCGCTCAGCGTGGAGACGTCGGTGCCGTCGAGGAAGTACGCGCCGCCGGTCGGCCGGTCGAGGCAGCCCAGCAGGTTCATCAGCGTCGACTTGCCGGAGCCCGACGGGCCCATGATCGCGACGTACTCGCCGCGGCCGATCGTGAACGTCACGCCGCGCAGCGCTTCGACCTTCGACGTCGCCCAGCGCGTAGGTCTTGGTGACGTCGCGAACGTCGATCGCCGCGTTTGCGCCGTCATTCATAGCGCAGCGCCTCGATCGGATCCAGCGTCGCGGCGCGCCAGGCGGGATACGTTCCGAACGCGACGGTGACGACCGTGGTGAAGATCGTCGCGATCAGAATGCTGTGCAGCCACGGGATCGGCGCGACGACGCCCGAGATCTTCACGATCGCGAGAGCGTTGACCAGCGGCGCCGATCGTGACGCCGAGCACCAGGCCGACGAGACAGCCGAAGCGCCGACAGCGCGAGCGCCTCGATGAAGAACTGCAGCAGCACCTGCCGAGCGCGTCGCGCCGATCGCCTTGCGCAGCCCGATCTCGCGCGTTCGCTCGGCGACGCTGACGAGCATGATGTTGAGGATGCCGATCCCGGCGACGAGCAGCGACACCGCGCCGATCAGCCCGACGACGACGGTGATCGCGCCGAAGACGCCGTCGATCGCCCTTGCTGAACGACTTGCGGTCGAACGTCTGGTACTCGACGCGCCCGCCCTTGAGCGTGCGCAGCCAGTTGAGCGTGTCGGCTTCGGTCTGCTCGACCTGCGAAGCGTCGTCCATCAGCACGCGCGCGAACAGGATCGGATGGCCGCGCTGCGATGTCGCGCTCGTACGCCGTGTACGGGATGGTGACGTCGAGGTTGAAGTTGAGCGGCAGGATCCCGGCCTTGTCGACGTCCGAGCACGCCGATGATCGTGTACCGGCGGTCGCCCACGCGCAGCGATCTGCCCGTCGGGTCGCCGCTGATCGCCGAGCTTCGTGTAGCGCGTTGTCGGACAGGATGCAGACGTTGCGGCGCGCCGGCGATGTCGTCGTCGTCGTAGCTTGCGCCCGTACCGGACCGGCGTCGTGGTCGCGTAGCGCTGCGTCGGACACCGGCGGCCGACGTTGCGCGTGGGGATGCTCGTGGCCGTAGCGAGACGACGCAGGCGCTGGCCCGCCGGCCGGGATGCATCGACCACGACGTTGGGGATCTCGCTGCGCCGCGCGCTAGATGTCGGCCGGCCGGATCGCGGCGCGGGTGAAGTCGGTCTGCTGCTGGTTCGGCAGCACGACGAACGGTCTGGTCGCTGAGCGCCGCCCAGCATGCCGCGTCACCGCGCCGGCCATTCCGGCGCCGAGCACTTGAATCGCGATCACCGCCGTGACGCCGATGATCAGCCCGCTGATCGTCAGGAGGCTGCGCACGCGGTTGGCCGCCAGCACCGCGAACGCTTCGGCGAAGTACTGCGAGATCGCTTCACGAGCGCAGCGCCGCGATCGGGTCCATGCGCGCGGCGCGAATCGCCGGGTAGGTTCCGAACACGCAGCCGACCAGCGTCGAGAAGCCGACCGCGACCGAGATGATCAGCAGATACGGGATCGGCGCCGGCCCGACGAGCGCCGCGATCGACGACGTACGCCGCGCACCGTCGCCACGAAAGCCCGAGCAGCGTCCCGACGCCGCCGCCGATGAACGAGAGCAAGATCGCTTCGAGCAGAAACTGCAGCGCGACGTCGCCGCGCCGCGCGCCGATCGCCTTGCGCAGCCCGATCTCCCGCGTGCGCTCGGTCACCGAGACCAGCATGATGTTCATGATGCCGATGCCGGCGACCAGACAGCGCGACGCCGCCGATCGCGGTCAGGCCGATCGCGACGATGCCGCAACACGCTGTTGAAGCCCTGGATCTGCGCCTGGTTGTCCGTGCGTGACGTACTGCGCGCGCGGCCCGTGCAGCCGCTGCAGCACGCCGTCGACCGCCGTCGCTGACCTGCGCGACGGTGACGCCCGGCGCGGCATAGAGCTGCGAGCCCGTCGATCGGTCCCGGCGCGATCTCGTGAAACGTCGTGTACGGAAGATAACAGCAGCTCGTTGCCGCCGGCCGAGTTGAACAGCGCCGCCCTTGAGCTCCGCGTAGACGCCGACGACCGTGCAGCGCGTGCCGCCGAACTCGATCGCTGCGACCGACGCGCCGGCGCGCCGTGGAAGAGCTTGTCGGCGAGCGGCGCGGTGCACGTCGCAGACGTGCGCGCCCGCCGCGACGTCGTCGGCGATCAGACGCGCCGGCCTTCGCGCATCGTCGAGGTTGGCGTCGGGATGGTAGTCGCTCGTCGGAGACCGCGATCGTCGTGGACGTCACGCCGTTCGCGCGCATCGTGCATGTTGCGCTGGTAGAGCGGCTCGATGTGGCGAGCAGCGGGCCGGCGGTCGGCCTCGATCGCTGCGGACGTCGCGATACTGGATCGCGGCCGACTGCGGATCGTCCTGGTTCGGGTCGACGCTGATCGAGATGCCCTGGTCGCCGAACGAGTTCAGCGTCCCGGTGATCCCGCCCGACGCGGCGCGGCTGATGCCGAGCACGCGCGATGATCGACGACGTGCCGATGATCATGCCGAGCATGGTGAGGATCGAACGCATGCGGTTGCGCCAGATCGCGGCGAACGCCTCGCCGAGGTAGCGCGAGTCGAGAGCGGGTCACGGGGCGCGCGCGACGGGCTTGGCGGACGGCTTGCGGCAGCATCGTCGGCGTGCACGCGCGATGCCGTCGACGATCCCGACGTTGCGCTCGGCGATGACGACGTCGCCGGGCGCGACGCCCGCGCGCACGATCGCCTGCGTGTCGCTCGGTCGTGCCCGAGCGTGACGGCGCGCTTCAGCGTCGTGCCGTTGACGACGACGAAGACGTACGGCTTGTTCGGCGGCGTCGCGGCGGATCGCGTCGGCCGGCAGCGCGAGGACGTGCGGGCGGTCTCTGCGTGACGATGTCGACGTCGACCGTCATCCCGTCGCGCAGGTACGGCACGGTGCGGTCGAGCGCGACCGTGGTGACGACCTGACGCGCGGTGTTCGAGGGGTCGTCGCTCTTCTGCGCGACGGCGCCGATCGGCGCGACGTGGCCGGGCAGCGTCGTCGTCGCCGAGATCCTCGCCCGAGACGACCGCGGGCTGGCCGATGCGCACGCCGGCGATGTCCTGCTCGTCGACCTTCGTGCGCACGACGAAGCCGGCTCGGCCGACGATCGTGACGATCGCCTGGCCGGCGGTGACCGCGTCGCCGGGCTGCAGCGGCCGCAGCGTGTCGCCGGCTTGCGTCGCGATCGTCTGCACGACGCCGGCGAACGGCGCGACGATGCGCAGTCCGCGCGACCTGGTCGGCGGCGTAGCGCCAGTCCTCGTAGCGCCTGCTGCGGCGTCGGCTTGCGCGGCTTGCGACGTCGCCGCTCTTGTCCTGCGCCGGCGTTGGCGCGCGCCGACGGCGAGCGCCGCTTCGGCTTGCGTCACCGCGTCGCGGTCGGCGCGCACGCGATCGGACAGCACCGGCGCTCTGCCGCGCGATCTGCGCGTACGTCTCGTCGCGGTCGCGCTTCGCCTGATCGTACGCGACCTGCGCCTGCTCGAGCTTGGCGACGTCGACTGATCGAGCGTGTTGCGCGCGATCGCCTTCTGCGCGAGCAGAGCGCGGTCGGCGTCGGCGATGCGCTTGCGCCTCGCGCAGATCGGTCTGCGCGCTGCGCGACGTTCGCGTCGGCGGCGGCGCGCTGCTGCGCCGCCGACGTGCCGCCGTAGCCGAGCCCCGATTGCGCGCCGGCGCGCTGGTCCTGGATCGCCTGGTTCAGGGTGAAGCGCGCCGTCTCGAGGTTCGCTTCGCGCCTGCACGATGGCCGACCGGTTCTGCGCCGGCAGCGTCGCGTTGGTCGACGCGGTCGTTGCGCGCGCGGCCTTGCGCCGCGAGATACGCTTGGTGCGCGGTCGCTTCGGCGTCGACGAGCTGCGGGTTCGCGATCGTCGCGAGCAGCTGCCCGGCGCGCGACGTGCTGGCCGGGGCGCACGTAGATCTGGCCGAGGTTGCCGGCGACGAGCGCGGCGAGCGTCTGCGTCTGCGGCCGCTGCACGACGCCGGTCTCCGGGCAGCTTCGTCTGATAGCGCGTGTACGCCACCGTGACGACGCGCGCGGTGATCGCGCTGTCGTGCGGCCGCGCGGCGAACGCGCCGACGACGACGATCACCACCAGCACGACGGCGAGGATGATGACGTTGCGCCGCGATTGCTGTTGGCGGGAATGCTCGGCAGGACTGCTTCACGGGACCCCCGGTTCGACGACGGCGAGCGGATCGGCGACGCCGACCGCCGCGCGAGCGGACGAGCGCGTTGAGATAGGTGACGCGCGCGACGACGAGGTCGTTCGCGGCCGAGAGCGCGCTCTGCTCGGCCGCCGTCGCGTCGGTCAGCGAGATCAAGCCGTTGCGGTACTGCAGCTGCGCGATGCGCGCCGACTCGGCGCCGAGCGCGGTCGGCTTCGCGCTGCGTCGCGAGGTTCGCGTTCGCCGTCTGCGACGCCGCGCAGCGCCTGGCGCACGTCGACCGTCGACGCCGGCCTTCGGCCGACGACGAGCGTCGCTTGCGGCCGCGTCGAGCTGCGCGTGCGCGGCGCGGTGCGCGGCCCGGCGCGCGCCGTACTCGATGAACGGCACCGTGAACGTCGCGGTCGCGCCGATCTGCCAGAAGCCGGGCCGGTTGACCGTCGTCGCCGGGATCACGCCGAACCCGGGATGACCTCGGCCGGCGGTCGGCGGTGGTCGGGATCTCGGTGTTGCCGAACGCGCCGGTGAGCTGGATCTGCGGCCGGCGGTCGGTCTCGATCGCGGCGTCGGCGAGCCGCGCGACCGCGACCTGCGCGCGCGCGCTGGCGACGTCGGAACGCGCGGCGAGCGCGCGCGGCGACGAGCGCGTCGAGCGGCGTTGCGGCAGCGGCGGCTCCGGCAGCGCCGCGCGGCAGCGCGAACGGCGTGTCGGGCGGCGCGCCGATGCGCTGCGCGAGCGCCTCGCGCGCGTTCGCCTCGTTCGCGCGCGCGGTCGTCAGGGTCGCCTCGCTGCGCAGCTCGTTGACCTGCGCGCGCAGCACGTCGACGCCGGCGGCGCGGCCGACGCGCTCCTGCGCGCGCGCCGCGTCGAGCAGCTGCTGCTGATAGCGCGCGGTCGCCTTGCGACGAGCGCGATCGACTTCACGCTGCTGCACGACGTTGTACCACGCGGCCGCGACGTCGGCTCGCGAGCTGCTGCTCGGCGCGCCTGAGGTCGGCGCGCGCGCCTTCGACCTGGCGTTTGGCCTGCTGCGCTTGCGATCTGCGTCGAGCGAGCCCGTTGTAGAGGTTGTAGGTCGAACCGATCTGCGCGACGTTCTGCGAGAACACTTGCGGCTGCGACAGCCCGAACTCGGAGAACGAGCCGGCCGTGTTGCCGTTCGTCTTCGCGATCTGGTTCTGCAGCGTCCCGGCGAGCGTCGGGAACTCCGCCGGCATGATCGCGCGCGTACGTCGACTCGTCCTGCGCCAGCGTCGCGCGGCGGTTGAGCACGGCCGGATCGTGGTCGAGCGCGTACTCGCACCGCGCCGCGCAGGTCGAGCGGCGCCGCCGCCGGCGTCGCGCCGGCGCGGCCGCCGAAGCGTCGGCGGCGCACGAACGAGGCGAACGCGGCGAGCGCGACGCCGGCGGACGAGCGCACGGTCAGTTGTTGCGCGCGCCGAACGCGGCGAAGCAGGCGGTGAGCAGCAGCATGACGATCGCCGTCGTCCAGGCCGGCGCGCGCGGAATCCGGCCGACACCGGTCATTCCGAGCGCCAGCAGCACGGTCGCCCAGAGCGAGAAGACGTTGATCGCGCCGAGGAAGCCCGCGATGCGCGCCGTGCGCCGCCGGAGCGAGCAGCGCCAGGCTCGGGATGGCGCGCCTGCACCGCGGCCGTGCGTGTCGAACGAATCCGCGCCGCGCACGAGCGACGATGATGCCCGACCACGAGCGTAGCTCGAGGCCGATGCCGACGACCGACACGTTGACGCTGAGCGCGAAGTACTTCTTGAAGCTGCCGTCGCCGCGCGCCGACCGCGTTGGCGATCAGCATGATCAGGCCTTGCACCGCGCCGCCGATCAGGATCGCGATCGGGACGAAGCACGAAGCTGAACTGAGCGACGATCTTGCTGATCGCCAGCGCTTGATTGATCGTGCTTGCTGCTGGTCGGGCGGCAGCTGCGCGATCTGCGGATTGGCCGCGAGCTGCGCCGGCAGCGTGGTCTGCATGCGCGTGCAGGATCGCCGGCGCGATCAGCAGCGAGCCGGCGATCCCGAGCACGGCCGCGATCGAGAACGCCCAGCCCCAGGTCGGCGCGATCGCGCAGCGCGGCGAACGCGGCGGACGGCGCGACGATGATGTCGACGACGTTGGCCAGGCCGCTGCGGCGTGGACGGCGGGCTCGGACGTGCTCAAAGCTCTCTCCCGTGAAACGAGCGAAGGACGCCCGTACCTACCGGGCGTGCGGTGCAGGTGTTTCGCCGAGGAGCGTCCCGATTCCGAGCTTTCGCTCGATGACCTTGCGCGCGCGCTCGAGTCGGCCTCGCGCATCTCCAGCAGCTTGAGCCGCAGGTACGACTGGACGAGGCGCCGCGAGCGCCGCGAGTAGAGCGACGCCGCAGCGGCGGTGCGGCGTGGCGGCCGGGCGGGGCTGGAGCGGGGAGCGCGGCCGCCGACGTGGAACCGTCGGCGGCTCGGCCGGGGTCGCGAGCGCCGGACCGCAGAGCACCAGCAGCGCGCCGGTGACGAGCGCGTATCTCACGCCGGTCCTTCCCACCGGCGCCCGCTTCCGACAAGGACCCCTCTTGAATCCCGACACCTTCGTCGTCCCGGCTCCGCCGAGCGAGCCCTACCTGCGCATCGTCCCGCTCGGCGGCTGCGGCGAGATCGGCCGCAACATGACCGTCATCGAGACGAACGACGACCTCGTCGTCGTCGACTGCGGCCTGATGTTCCCCGACGAGGAGATGTTCGGGGTCGACATCGTCATCAACGACTTCACCTACCTGCGCGAGCGGGCCGGACAAGTTCCGCGCGCTGCTCGTGACCCACGGCCACGAAGACCACATCGGCGGGATCCCGTACCTGCTGCGCGAGTTTCCGAAGATCCCGGTCGTCGGCACGCCGCTCTCGCTGGCGCTGATCCGCGCCAAGCTCAAGGAGCACAAGCCCGGCGAGTGGGACGCGCGCGAGGTCGAGCCGGGCGACCGCGTGCGCTTACGGCGGCGATCGAGGCGCAGTTCATCCACATCAACCACTCGCTGGCCGGGCGCGTGCGCGCTCGCGATCCGCACGCCGCTCGGCACCGTGTTCCACACCGGCGACTTCAAGTTCGACCAGACGCCGATCGACGGCGACCCGGCCGACTTCGCGTCGATCGCGCGCGTCGGCGACGAGGGCGTCCTGGTGATGCTCTCCGACTCGACGAACGCCGAGCGGCCGGGCCACACGCTCTCCGAGCGCATCGTCGGCGAAGCGTTCTCGAACATCTTCGCCCGCGCGCAAGGGCCGCATCATCGTCACCTCGTTCGCCTCGAACGTGCCGCGCATCCAGCAGGTCGTCGACCAGTCGAAGCGCTTCGGCCGCAAGGTCGCGTTCCTCGGCCGTTCGCTGCAGAACGTCGTGCAGTTCGCGCGCCAGCTCGGGTACCTCGACATCCCCGAAGGGCTCGTGATCCGGCTCGAGGACGTCGACGAGCACCAGCCCGACGAGGTCGTGCGTGATGACGACCGGCTCGCAGGGCGAGCCGATGTCGGCGCTCACCCGCCTCTCGGTGCGCGACCACAAGCAGTTCAAGATCGTCCCGGGCGACACGGTCGTGATCGCGGCGACGCCGATCCCGGGCAACGAGAAAGCCGTCTCGCAAGACGATCAACAACCTCTACCGGCTCGGCGCGCACGTGATCCACGGCAGCAGCGGCAACGCGCACGTCTCGGGCCACGCCTCGCAAGAAGAGCTGCTGCTGATGCTCAACCTGGTGCGGCCGAAGTACTTCATCCCGGTCCACGGCGAGTACCGGATGCTGGTGACGCACGGCCGCCTGGCGCAGCAGACCGGCGTCGCCGGCGACAACGTCTTCGTCGCCGAGAACGGCGACGTGCTCGAGTTCACCACGCGACGGCGCCGAGAAGATCGGCCGCACCTACGGCGGCAACGTGATGGTCGACGGCTCCGGCGTCGGCGACGTCGGCGAAGCGGTGCTGCGCGACCGCAAGCACCTCGCCGGCGACGGGATCATGATGGTGGTCGTCACCGTCGACGCGGAGGAAGCGCGCGTCGTCGCCGGTCCCGACCTCATCTCGCGCGGCGTGTACTACCTGCCCGAGTCGGGCGAGCTGATCGACGAGCTCAAGGAGAAGCTCAGCGCGATCCTCGCCGACTGCAGCGTCGAGGGTATCCGCGACATCGGCAACGTCAAGGAGCACATCCGCTCCGGCCTCTCCAAAGCGGTCTTCGAGAAATCGCGCCGCCGCCCGATCGTCATCCCGGTCGTGATGGAGGTTTAGCCTCGCTGCGCAGCGGCGCCATCGCCTCCGCTTCCGCTACGGCGAGAAGGAGTCTTAGATGCCGCCTCCGCTGCGCTGCGGCGGTCGCCCTGCGAGACTGGAGGTTACGGCTGGACAAGCGCGGCATGCCTGCTGATGTGCTCCTGTGCAACTGCTACTGCTGCGGCAAGAACCGACGCGCTTTACATACCGGTCGCGTCTCGCCGCGCCCATAAGGGCGACCGCCGCAGCGAAACGAAGGCGGCATTGAACACTCCTCACTCCTCCTCGCCGTAGCGAAGCGGAGGCGATGTGTTGCGAGCGGATGCGATGACTCAAAAGCTGTAGCGCTGTTCGAGAACGAGCAGCGTGCCGGTGAAGTTCGGCGGCGGGCCGGCCGGCTCGGTCGGGATCCCGGCGAACGCGGAGCGGCGCAGCGTGAGCAGCGACGAAGCGTGGTGCGACTCGCGCAGCTCGAGCGCCGGCGAACGCCGACGCGTTGCGCGAAGTCGACGTTGGTGTAGCCTTGGCCGAAGCTGCCGCGCATCCCGTAGCGCGCGAGGCCGGCCGACGCGATCAGCGCGCCGCCGACGTGGCGCGAGAACGTCAGCACCGCTTCGGGGTTGTCGTACGATACCGTGTCCTGCGGTGCGAACAGGGCGGCCGGGCGGCGCATCGTGTCCTCGGCATAGTCGAAGGTGACGTCGGCGCGCGCGGATGGTAGCCGACGAACAGACCGTACTGCTGCTGGCGGCCGAAGCGTCGCCGCGCCGTTCGCTTGCGGCAGGAAGAAACCGTCGACGAACCCGGTCTGCAGCGCATTCGCGTACGCGATCGGCGCGATCTGGGCGAAGCTCGCGTACGACACGCGCACGTCGAGCGGGCTGTCGCCGCCCTTGACGGCGTACTTGAGGCGATATCCTTGGCGGTTGATGTTGACCGGGAAGTCGTTGATCAGCTGGTAGTTCGACTTGAGCCACTGGCCCGGCCACGACCACGCGACGCTCCACACGTTCTCCGGGACACCGTACGGCAGCAGCGCGTTCGCGTAGTACGCCTCGTTACGGTACAGGTCGAGCGATGCCGTGCGTGCGCCTGCGTGCGTGCGAGACGCCGAGGTGGTAGTAGCCGCCGGCCGTGCCGGTGCCGGGTTCGCGCGACGCGATCCGCCGCGTAGGTCGAGCGGCCGATCTCGACGACCGCGTCGAGCGCTTTGGTCGCGTGGAACGTGGCGTCGACGCCGAAAATCCGCTGGCGCTGGCCGCCGATGAGGCTGGTCGGCAGGATACCTTGCGGCGTCGGCTCGAGCTGCGGGTCGCCGCCGTAGAGCACCGTCGTCGACACGAGTGCGCCGCCGGTCGCAACCTCGAGAAACTGCGCGCCGTAACGCGTTCCCTCGCTGATGATCGACCACGACGCGAGACCGTGCGCATGCGCGCCGCCGTCCCGGGCAGCGCGGGCAGCGCGGCGTCGGCGGCTTCGAACGTCGTCGAGACCGTCCTTGACGACCGCGTCGACGCCGTGCAGTGGCAGCGACGGCGCCGGCGTCGCCCAGGAGTCGAGCGATGGCGGTCCGTCACCGAGTGTTTCGGGCGTCGCGATCCCGATCGCCGGCGGCGCGTTGGTGATCGCGGGCTGCACGAAGACGAACGGCGCGGTCTGCGTCAGGTCGAACCAGCCGCCGCGCAGCACCACGCTGCCGTTCTTGGTCGAGATGCTCGCACCGAGTATCGACGCGACGAACGCCCGTTGCGTCGTCGCTGCCGGCGTGGGTGGGAAAAGTGATGCGGTACGGCAGCATCTGCGCGCCGAGGTGCGGGTTGAACGTCGGCAGCAACGATTCGCCCCAGTACGCGGCGTCGGTGACGCTGCCGGTGACAAACCCCGCGCCGAGCGTCACCTCCGCGTCGAACGTGCGCCCCGCGTAGTGCGGGCGCAGGTACAGCGCGGACTCGTTCGCGTTGCCCGGCACGAGCGGCGCACTGGAGAAGACGTCGTACGGTGTCTCGGGCGAGAGCGGACTGCCCGCCGCGAAACCCGGCGCTTCGGGCGGGCGCGTTCCGGGTCCGTTCGTTCCCTGCGAGACGAACGTCGCGTGGACGTCGCCCGTCCAGCGTATCGTCCCGCGCGGCTGCGTCGGTGCCGGCGCCGGCGATGGTGAAGCCGACGATCCCGGTGACGGCGAAGCCGGCGCGGCCGACGGTGAACCCAACGGCGATGGGAGCGGGACTGTAGGCGCCTGCGCCGCGGCTGGGACGCGAACAACGCCGAGCGCGACAACGATTACCGCGACGTCAAGGCGCCTGAACGCGAAGCGATCATCCATCGACGTCACCATCTTTCGTGCGCCGGACGTCAACCCTGCGCTGAGGTATTGCCTCAACATGCACCGCGCGTGATAGACTCGCGTGGGATGTCCATCCACGAGATCGTGCTGCCGGAGACGAAGCCGGAGACCGAATGGGTCCGCGGCCGGGCGCTGCAAAAAGTGAGCCCGACCTATACCCATGCGATCTTGCAACGGTTCTTCGATACGCGACTCGGAGCATGGGCCGATGAAGGCCGTCACGGTCGCGTCGGACCGGAGTGGCGCTTTCGCGTCGCTCCGCCGGGACAGATCGTGCGGCCGCTCGTGCCCGACGTCGCGTTCCTGTCGTACGCGGCGTTGCCGGGAGATGCCGCATTCGACGACGTCGAAGTTCCGCTCGGCGCACCTACCGTTGCGGTGGAGATCCTTTCGCCCGACGATCGCCGCCGAAACGTCGCCCACAAGATCGCCGTGTATCTCGCCGCCGGAACGGAAGCGGTGATCGTCGTCGACCCGCGCCGAAGAACGGTTCACCGTGCACGACAGTGAGGGCGAGCGAGTCCTGCGCCGTGGCGACGTGTTCGTGCATCCCGCACTTCCAGGCTTCTCCGTCGACGTCGCAGACCTGTTCGCCCGGCTCGAGCGCTGATCGTGTGGTCGCGCGACGGCTCCGGCGCCGTTTCGCTACGATGAGGTCGAGCGGTTGAACCCGCCGCTGACGTAGCCGCCGAGGTCGAGGGTCACGTAGCGGTAGCCGGCGGCGCGCACGCCTTCGACGATGCGCGCGCGGCGCTCGGGTTCGGTCGCCGCGGCGATGTCGTCCGGCGGGACCTCGATGCGCGCGATCTCGCCGTGATGGCGCACGCGGCAGGCGCGCAATCCTGCGTCGTGCACGGCCTGCTCGGCGCGATCGACTTGGCGCAGCAGCTCGAGCGTGATCGGCGTGCCGTACGGGAAAGCGCGACGACAGGCACGCCAGCGCCGGTTTGTCCCACACCTCGAGGCCGAGCTTGCGCGCCAGCGCGCGCACGTCGGCCTTGCGCAACCCCGCTTCGTACAGCGGGCTGCGCACGCCGTGCTCGCGCGCCGCCTGCCGGCCGGGCCGCCAATCGCCTTCGTCGTCGCGGTTGTAGCCGTCGACGATGTGCGGGATGCCGCGCTCGCGCGCGATCTCGGCCAGCCGGCCGTACAGCTCGCTCTTGCAGAAGTAGCAGCGGTTCACCGGGTTGGCGGCATACGACGCGTCGTGCAGCTCGCGCGTCTCGATCGCTTCGTGGCGCGCGTCGATCGCGCCGGCGAACCGCAGCGCGCCTGCGTACTCGCGCTCGGCGAGCGACTCGCTGCGCGCGGTGATCCCGACCGCGCGCTCGCCCAGCTCCTGCGCGGCGACGTGCAGCACCAGCGCCGAGTCGACGCCGCCGGAGAACGCGACGATGCAGCTGCCCAGCTCGCGGAAGATCGCGCGCAGCCGCGCTTCTTTCGCGGTCCAGCTCGGCGTGCGGCGTCGGTCTCGATCACGGTTCGCGTCTCCCGCGATGCTCGCGTCGACCACGCGCGCGACCTCCGGCAGCGGCAGGCTCGCGCTCGCGCGCGATGCGCAGCAGGTCGTCGTACTCGGCGCGGGCGCGGGCCGGCCGTTCGACGCCGGCTGCGCTTGACGCGCACCGGTCCGTACGGCGTCTCGACGGTCGACGACCGCGCGCGGCAGCACGTGGCGGCGCTCGGTGCGCACGCGCACGCCGATCGTCGTCGTCTCGGCGCAGCATCGCTGCGCGCGACGGCCGCCTCGTCGGCCGGCGCGGCGATCGCCGAAAGCGTGATCGCCGGGCGGCCTTTCTTCATCACGATCGGCGTCAGCCACACGTCGAGCGCGCCGGCGGCGAAGAGCCGCTCCATCGCGAGCTCGTAGTGCTGCGGCGACATGTCGTCGATGTTCGCTCTCGATCACGACGACGTCGTCGCGCTCGGTCCCGGCCGGCCGGCCGGCGCGTCGGCGGCGAGCGCCGTGCCGATCATCACGCGCGTGACGTTCGGGATCGCGAAGTCGCTGCGGCCCGCGCCGTAGCCGATCCGCTCGAGCACCAGATCGGGGCGGCCGGGCGTCGCCAG
Organism: Vulcanimicrobiota bacterium; assembly: GCA_963738465.1. GTDB lineage: Bacteria > Vulcanimicrobiota > Vulcanimicrobiia > Vulcanimicrobiales > Vulcanimicrobiaceae > Vulcanimicrobium. Next base: position 133,964 of record CAVTWP010000005.1, on the reverse strand, counting down.
CGTCGTGAGGATCGCGGCGGCGGTCGGCGTGACGAGCTCGCCGGCGACGTCGACGCGCGCGTCGGCCAGCCGAGCAGCAGTCCGCGCCGTCGCCGGCGGCGGGTTCGGATACAGCGCCGTGCTCCATGCTGACCGCTGCCGTGACCGATCGGGAACGGCGAGCAGCGCAGCTCGTCGATCTCGAGCAGGTCGAGCGCGACGCACGTTGCGGCGACGTCGAGGATCGCGTCGAGCTGCCCGACCTCGTGGAAACGGATCGCGTCGGCGCGTCGTGCCGTGGGTCTTCGCCTCGGCCTCCGCCAGCCGGCGGTAGACCGCCGCCGCGCGCTCGCGCTGGCGCGGCGTGAGCCCGCTGCCGCTCGACGATCGCCAGCACGTCGGCCAGCGTCCGCGTCCGCCGGCGATCGTGCCCGCGTGCGCGTGGTCGTGCGTGCGTCGTGATGATGCCGTGCGCATCGTCGCCGTCCTCGCCCGGCACGACGAGGCCCGCGTAGGTCGCGGCGATGCCGCGCTTGACGACGCGCCGCGGCGCGAGCGTCCAGCCGTCCGGCAACGACCGTGCGCAGCGCGCGCTTCGAGCGCGCCGCGGTCGAGCGCCGGCGTCCAGAAACGCCGCGAGCAGCATGTCGCCCGCGGCGCCGCCGATCATGTCGACGTAGCAGACCCTCATCGCGCGACGATCTTGTGCGCGAGCGCCGCGGCGCCGAACCCGTTGTCGATGTTCACCACGCCGATCCCCGGCGCGCAGGCGGTCAGCATCCCGAGCAGCGCGGCCAGCCCGTCGAACGCCGCGCCGTAGCCGACGCTGGTCGGCACCGCGATCACCGGCGCGCGCACGAGCCCGGCGACGACGCTGGGCAGCGCGCCTTCCATCCCGGCGACGACGATCACCGCCCGGCAGGTCGCGATGTCGTCGAGCGCGTCGAACAGGCGATGGATGCCGGCGACGCCGACGTCGGTCGCGCGGACGGCATCGTGCCCGAGCGCGTCGAGCGACGAACGCCGCCTCTTCGGCGACCGGGAGGTCCGACGTTCCCGCGCACACGACCGCGATGCGTTCGCCGGTGCGCGGCAGCGTGCCGCGCCGCAGCGCGCCCGACAGCGGCTCCAGCAGCGGCGTCGGGATACGCGGCGGCGAGCGGCCCGCGCTGTTCCGCGCGGGATGCGCGTCGCCAGCGCGAAGCCGGTGCGCGCGTACAGCGCGCCGACCAGCGCGACGTTCTGCTCGAGCGTCTTCCCGGCGGCGAAGATCGACCTCGGGGACGCCGGTGCGGTCGCGGCGCTCGGCGATCGAGGCGCGCGACGGACGTGTCCATGCGTTCTTCTACCCAGCGCGGCCTGGACGGCCCGCCGGGCGGGGCGGCGCGCGAGGCTTCGCCCGCCGCCGGTCGTCAGCCCGACTTCGATTGATGGATGCCGAACTTGTTGCCTTCGGGGTCGGTGACGAACGCGCTGTAGCAGACGGGGGAATCGTGGATCTCGCTGACCGCGATGCCGCGCCCGAGCAACCGCTCGCGTTCGGCGGCGACGTCGTCGACCTCGAAGGTCGCCGCGAATGACGATCCCGGCGCGATACCCAGCGGTTCGCCGTTGCCGATGCCGAACGTCGTCGCGCCGACCTGGAACTCGACCCAGTGGTCGCCGAACGACATGCCCTCGGTCAGTCCTATCACGTCGCGGTAGAACTCGCGCGCTTTCGGCACGTCGCGCACCGAGTAGGCGATGAACGCCATATCCTTGACCATGAGCGCTGCTACGCGGCGCGCCGGGCGCGTCCTGCCGCGCTGCCGATGACGCTCGCGATCGCGAGCGCGGCGGTTCCGAGCAGCAGCCCGCCGATCAGGTCGGTGACGTAGTGCGCGCCGAGCGCGAGCCGCGACCAGATCACGCCGCAGCCCCACAGCAGCAGCAGCGGCGCGACGATCAGCCGAACGGTGCGCGGCAAGTCGCTGTTCCAGATGAACCATGCCCACGTCCAGTAGACGACCAGCGCGAACATCGCGTGACCGCTCGAGTACGAGAACGACGGCTCGTGGATCAGCTTCCAATAGTCGGGCCGCGGGCGGCGGAAGACGTGCTTGAGCGCGTCGCTCACCTGCCAGGTCACCAGCGTCGTCACGACCGCGTAGACCGCGCGCGCCCGCCAGGCGGGGAAGCGCACCGCGATCGCGACCGCGACGAGTCCGAACGAGACGAGGACGTACCACCAGCACGACTCGGTCAAGACGAGCGCCGGCCCCGGCGCCTGACCGGCCAGGGCGCGACCGGCGAGGTCGATCCCGAACGGCGCCGTGCGCGAGACCCCGGCCCCGAGCCACACGTAGAGCAGCGCGGCGACCGCGCCCAGCATCAGTGGCCCGCGGCGGACGCTCGGCGCCGCGCGCGTCATCCGGCGAACAGGTCCGTTTGGGCCGGCCGGCCGATGCGGTCGGCGAAACGCTCGAGCTCGGCCGGGCTTTCGATCGCGACGTTGCGCGGCTTGGTGCCTTCGTTGGGGCCGACGATGCCGAACTCTTCGAGCACGCGCATCAAGCGCACCGCGCGCGGGTGCCCGATCGAGAAGCGCGCCTGCAGCGCCGCGGTCGAACCGACCCCGGGATCGCCCTTGGCGACGCGCGAGTCGAGCAAGAACTTCGCGGCGTCGTACCACAGCTCGTCGACTTTGCGGTCGCCGCCGGCGCGCTCGTCGTCCTCGCGGATCGGCACGATCTCCATCGACTTGCGCTCGGCGGGGTCGGCTTGGCGCTGCCAGTGCGCGACGAGCCGGTCGATCTCCGCCCCGGTGACCAGCGCACCCTGTGCGCGAATCGGCTTGGGCGCGTCGATCGGCAGGTAGAGCATGTCGCCGCGGCCGAGCAGCCGTTCCGCGCCGCCCATGTCGAGGATGACGCGCGAGTCGACCTGCGAGCTGACGGCGAAGGCGATGCGCGAGGGGATGTTGGCCTTGATCAGACCGGTGATCACGTCGACCGACGGGCGCTGCGTCGCGACGACCAGATGGATCCCCGTTGCGCGGGCCAGCTGCGCCAAGCGCATCACCAGCATCTCGACCTTGGCCGGCGCGATCAGCATCAGATCGGCCAGCTCGTCGATGATCACGACGATGTAGGGCAGCTTCTCGTCGGGGAACTTCGCGTTGTACTCTTCGATCTTGCGCACGCCGGCTTTGGCGAACCGCTCGTAGCGGGTATCCATCTCGTTGGTGATCTTGTTCAGCGCGCCGGCGGCCATGCTGGGATCGGTGATCACCTCGTTGCGCAAGTGCGGGATGCCGTTGTAGACGGTCAGCTCGACGCGCTTGGGATCGATCATCAGCAGCTCGAGCTGATCCGGCGTCGCGGTGCACAGCAGCGAGGCGATGATGCAGTTGAGACAGACCGACTTGCCGGCGCCGGTCGCTCCCGCCACCAGCAGATGCGGCATCTTCGACAGATCGCCGAACACCGGCCGGCCGGTGATGTCCTTGCCCAGCGCCATCGAGAGCGGCGGCACGCCCTGCGGGATGCGTTCGAGGATCTCGCGGATCGCGACGATCGAGCACCGTCGCGTTGGGCACCTCGATCCCGACCGCCGACTTGCCGGGGATCGGCGCCTCGATGCGCACCGACGTCGCCGCGAGCGCCAGCGCCAAGTCGTCGGCCAGCGACGAGATGCGCGAGATCTTCACGCCGCGCTCGGGCCGCAGCTCGTAGCGCGTGATCGAAGGGCCGCGCTCGATGTGCATCACCTTCGCGCCGACGCCGAACGACGCCAGCGTGTCCTCGAGGACGTGCGCCCGGCTGGCGTCGTCGATCTTCTGCAGCTGCGGCGGGTCGAAGATCGCGGCGACGTCGGGCAGCACGTACGGCGCGCGGCGCAGCGGCGCGTCCTCGTACTCGCCGCTGATCACCGGCAGCGCGGCTGAGCCGCCGGTCCTGGACCTCCCATTCGACGTCGCCGGGAGCGTCGTCGGCCGGTTCGTCGGCGACGTCATCCTCGTCGTCGTCCGCGTCGAAATCGTCGTCGCCGTCGAAGTCGTCCTCGTCCTCGGAGTCGCCGCCGTCGTCGTCGTCGAGCTCAGTCTCGGACGCGTCCCCGAGGTCCTCGTCGTCGTCGAGTTCCTGGTCCTCGCGGTCGTAGAACCGCACCGGTTCGCGCTCGGCGGCGACGGCCGGCGCAACGGCCGCCGCCGGCCCGCCGCCGCGGCTGGGGAGCGCCGGGAGATGGAACGCTTCGCGCAGCGAGCGCGGTCCGGCCGAAGCGCGCAGCGCGGCCAGCCGCGCGGCACACCAGCCGATCACGCGCTTGAGGCTGACGCCCGTGATCGCGACCGTCACCGCCAGCACGCCGACCGACACGACGATCCAAACCCCCACGTCGCCCAGCAGCGATCGCAGCGCGCGGTCGAGCGCGCCGCCCAGCGAGTCCCCCGTCGCGACCCGACGCGGCGAGCGCGATGTCGAGCGCGACGAAGTACGCGCACGCGGCGCCGCCCAGCGTCGCGATCATCTTGGGCACGTTGATCTCGAGGAAGACGATCGCCGCGACCAGCGCGATCAGCACGACGAACAACCCGGCCGCGACGCCGAACAGCGCGTGCAGGGCGAACGCGATCGCGCCGCCGATCACGCCGGTGCGCCCGGGCGGAGCGACGAGCGTGATACCCAGCAGCAACGCGAAGCCGAGCGCGAGGATCCCGGCGATCTCGAGGTTCCAGCGGGTTGCCGCGCTGGTCTTGCGCCGAACGCGAGCCATTGCCTTCGACTTCCCGTTGCGAGGGGTTCCTCACCTGTGCGACCGGCGAGGCGGAGGCCGCGTTTCGGGCCGCGAACGGCGGGGCCGTGAAACGACCGACGATCGCCCTGCTCGAAGGCGACCAAACCGGACAAGAGCTGCTCGTCGACGCGTTGCGCGTCGCCGCGCCCGAGGTCGTCGGCTTCGAGATCGACTTCGAGCGCTACGACCTGTCGCTCGAGAACCGCCGCGCGACGCAGAACGCGGTCGTGCGCGAGGCGGCCGCCGCGATGAAGCGGACGAAGCTCGGGCTCAAGGCCGCCACGATCACGCCCGAAGGCAAGGGCGACATCGGTTCACCCAACGCGATCCTGCGCGAAGCGATCGACGGCAAGGTGATCGTGCGCACCGGCCGCCGGATTCCCGGAGTGCGGCCGGTCGCCGGAATCCACGCGCCGATCTCGGTCGTGCGCATGGCGGTCGGCGATGCGTACGGCGCCAAGGAGTGGCGCGCCGAGGAGAACGGCGACGACGTCGCCTACCGCACCGAGCGCATCGAACGCTCGGTTTGCCGCGTCGTGTCGGAGTACGCGTTCTACCACGCGCGGCGCACCGGTGCCAAGGTCTTCGGCGGCCCGAAGTACACCGTGAGCCCGATCTACGAAGGGATGCTCAAGGAAGAGATGGACGCGGCGGCCGGGCGCTATCCCGACGTGTCGTACGAACCGCAGCTGATCGACGCCACCTACGCACTGCTGATCTCGACCGCCGGCGACGCGATGGTCATCCCGTCGCTCAACCGCGACGGCGACTGCCTGTCGGATCTGGTAATGCAGTTGTTCGGCTCGATCGCCGGCGCCGAGTCGACCGTCATGTCGTTCACCTCGGACGGCAAGCCCGACGTCGCGATGACCGAGGCGCCGCACGGCACCGCGCCGCGGCTGTTCGGCAAGAACATCGCCAACCCGATGGCGATGATCCTGGCGATCGCGGCGTTGTTCACCTTCATCGACGAACGGTCCGCCGCGAGCGCCTCGCGCGCGATCTACGAGGCGGTCTTCGAAACGGTCCGGGAAGGGGTCGCGACGAGCGACCTGGGCGGTCACGCTTCGACGACCGAGTTCACCGACGCCGTCATCGAGAAGGTCAAGACCAAGCTCGACGTGTGGGCCGCTCTTTGAGGAGGAACGGCGCCGGGCGCCCGCCTGAGCGGGCACCAGAGCTTGGGGGCGCCTGATGCGGGCTTGCTCTCGAAGGGATATCCCCGCGGTTCGCCGCAACGGACCGGCGCCCGAGTGTCGCGCGTAGTCGACGCCAGCCCGAGGAGAATGCGCGTGCGCGCACCGAAATCATTGCTCGCCGCCGCCGCGGGGATCGCGATCCTCACGGGGTGCGGCGGCAACTACAACTCGCTCATCACGACCACGTCCCTGGTCGACGTCCAAGACAACTCGGCCTTGCAGTTCAAGGTCGGGACGGCGCTGTTCTCCGACGGCACGGTCGGCCTCAACACGCTGGTCACGTTCCGCTCGACCGCCGGCGCGTCCGCGGCGACGATCAACACCCCGGTCATCACCGGGCCGGCCGGCTTCGTCGTCCCGAACAACGCGCAGACGTCGGCCGCCGGGAACACCGACGTCGGGACGAACACGATTCGCGGGACGGCGCCCGGCGGCAGCACCGTGACGACGTTCGGAACGGCCGGCGGCGCGTTCGCGTACGGCTTCCAGAACATCAACCAGGCCTTCGGCACCAACGGCTTCGCGCAGTTCGTCAACAACGTCGCCGACAACACCGCGCTCTACCAGGACGCCGACAGCACGATCGTCGTCGGCTCGGGCAAAGGAAACGTCCAGAACGTCATCGGTCCCAAGATCCTGGGTGCGGCGAAGCTCGGGGCCATCGGCAACGCGTACACGATGCCGCTCTACGCCCCCGAACAATCGCGGCTGCCGTTCCTGCTGGGTCCGCCGGCGGTGTTGAATTTCCACACCGGCAACTTCTCGTCGCTGTTCCTGGGCTACGACTCCGGCTTCACGGCGTTCGCCGCGACACCGGTCGCGGGAACCTATACGCTCAGCGTGAGCGTGCCGGCGACGACGCAGCAGAACTCGGCCAGCTTCTCGCAGAGCGCGATGCTCGCGTCGGTGACGCCGCTGGGAGCCGAGTCGACTCCGGTCACGATCAGCAGCGGCGGCGACGGCGGGGCGGCGTTTACCGCCGCGGCCCCACCGGCCGGTGTCACCAACCAGTTGCTGTACGTCGTCGACGTGTCGGCGACGACGGCGTTTCCGACGATGTACACCTGCGTCGTCCCGACCGCCGGCGGTACCTGCAACTTCACCGCGACGAGCGGACCGGTTGCGACCGGGGCGGCGACCGGCGGCCCGCCGTTCGCGACCGGCGACTCCATCTACGCGTATGTGGTCGGGTCCGACTACGACATCATCGCGCCGGGGCCGCCGGCAAACTTCGCCGAGTCACCGACGCTGCCGGCTCAGGCCGACATCACGATCTCGAAGGTGACGGAGGTCGTGTATCCGGCAAAAGGGGTGACCGGTCCGCTGCGCCTCCGGCGCCGCTAGCGCCGAAAGCACGCCGTGGTGACCGTTCACGATCCGGCGCTGGCGACCATCGAAGCGAAGATCGGGCGGGGAATCTCGCTCGATCTCGACGACGGCGTCGCGCTGTTCCGCACTCCCGACATCCACACGCTGGGACGGCTCGCGAAATCGGCCAAGGAACGCAAGAGCGGCAAGAACGTCTACTACGTTCTGAACCGCTACATCAACTCGACCAACGTCTGCTATGCGAACTGCCGGTTCTGCTCGTTCGCGCGCGGCGAGAAGGACGCCGGCGCGATCCGCATGTCGGCCGACGAGGTGGTCGCCAAGACGCTGGAGACCGGCCCGAACTTCAACCAGCTGCACATCGTGGGCGGGCACGATCCGCGCCAGCTCTCGCTGGACTACTGGCTGCCTTTGATGCGGCGCGTCAAGCAGCTCTTGCCGCACGTCCAGCTATCGCTGTTCACCGCCGCCGAGATCGACTATCTGGCCCGCCGTCACCGGCTGTCCTACGACGAGATCTGCGCGCAGCTTCGTGCAGCGGGCCTCGACAACGTGAACGGCGGCGGCGCGGAGGTCTTCAGCGAGCGGTTCCGGCGTGAGGTGTGTCCCAACAAGGTCGACGCCGCGCACTGGCTGGAGATCCACGAGACGCTGCACCGGCACGGCGTCGCGTCGAACGCGACGATGCTCTACGGGACGATCGAGACGGTCGAAGAGCGCGTCGAGCACCTGATCGCGCTGCGCGATTCGCAGCGGCGCTCGCCGGGCTTCAACGCCTTCATCCCGCTGGCGTTCCATCCCGACGGCAACGAGCTGTCGCACCACGGCTGGACGTCGGGACTCGACGACATCCGCATGTTCGCCGCCGCCCGGCTGCTGCTGGACAACTTCGATCACATCAAGGCCTACTGGATGATCCAAGGGCTCAAGGTGTGTCAGCTCGCGCTCGACTTCGGCGCCGACGATCTCGACGGCACGCACGGCTCGACCGACGAGGAGCTCATCTACCACAGCGCGGGAACGAGCTCGGGACAGTACGTCGACGATCGCGAGTTCCGGCGGCTGATCGAAGCGTCAGGCTACGTTGCGGTGCGGCGCAACTCGACCTACGAGACGTTTCCGGCCGGCTGGACCCCGGACGGCGCGCAGCTGCCGAGCGCGGCGCCGCAGGAACCCATTGTTGCCTAGGAGTTTGTCGGGCTTTGGCCCGACAGACGACGACGGGCGGATCGGTCCGGAGGACCGAACGCGAGCGTCGGCCGCCGGCCGACGCACTAAACTCCGGTACGGGCGGATCGCGTACGTCAACGTCGCGCCGGTCGAGACCGCCTTCGATCTCGGCATGGTCGCGCGCGACGTCGAGGTGCTGGGCGCGGTTCCGACCGAGCTCAACGCCGCGATGTCGGAAGGCCGGATCGACGCCGGGGCGATCAGCGCCGCGCACTACCTCGCGCGGCCCGGCGAGTTCGTTCGCATGGCCGATCTGTGCATCGCGGCCGACGGTCCCGTCCGCACCGTGCTGTTCGTTTCGCCGACCCCTCCGGCGCTGCTCGGCGAGGCGACAATCGCGGTCAGCGCGCACTCCGCCTCGGGCCGGGCGCTGCTGGCGGCGCTGTTGAGCGGCTTTCGTGACGTGCGCCCACGCTACGAGGTCGTCGCGGATGCGTTGGCCTGCGCGCGCCGCGGGCAGCCGGCGCTGGTCATCGGCGACGACGCGCTGATCGCCCGGGCCGAGCTTTCGGCCGCCAACATCCACGATCTGGGTGAGGCTTGGCGCGCCTGGACCGGCTTGCCGTTCGTCTTCGCCGTCTGGGCCGTTCGGCGCGAGACGCTCGCGCAGCACCCGGCCGAGGTCGCGGCCCTGTCGCGCGCGCTGGTCGCCGCCCGCGACTGGGGGGAGCGCAATCGCGCGGCCGTGATCGACGCCGCGGTCGCCGCCCGTCCGTACCCGCGGGAACTGTACCACGATTATTTCACCCGGCTGTCCTATCGTCTCGACGAGCGCGCGGCACAGGGCCTCGAGCGGTTCGGGACGCTGTTCATGCCGGAGGTGACGCGTGCCGCTGGCTGACGTGCTCGACCGCGCGGCGGGCGGCGGTCGGATCACCCTCGACGAAGGCGTGCGTCTCTACCGCGACGCGCCGCTGCACGAGCTGGGCGCGGCGGCGCACGCGCGCCGCATGGCGATGTATCCCGGCGACGAGGTCACCTACGTCGTCGACACGACGATCAACTACACCAACGTGTGCAACGTGCACTGCACGTTCTGCGCGTTCTTCCGCCCCGAGAAGCACGGCGAAGGCTACACAATGTCGCACGACGTCGTGCTCGAGCGCGTGCGCTATGCCGCCGACCAGGGCGCCACCCAGATCATGATCCAGGGTGGGGTCAACCCCGAGCTGCGGCTCGAGTGGTTCGAGCGACTCTTCCGGCGCGTCGCGGCCGAGTTTCCGCGGGTCGACATCCACTCGCTCTCGGTCTCCGAGATCGCCGGTCTGGCCAAGATCGAAGGGCTGAGCGTCCGCGAGATCCTCGTCCGGCTCCAGGCGGCCGGGCTCAAGTCGCTGCCGGGCGCCGGCGCGGAGATCTTGGTCGAGCGCGTGCGCAAGCGGATCAGCGCGCGCAAGATCGTCCCGGACGGCTGGATCGGCGTGATGCGCGAGGCCCAGCGGCTCGGAATGCCGACCACCGCGACGATGATGTTCGGCTCGATCGAGACCGACGACGAGCGGATCGCGCACCTCGACGTCATCCGCGAGCTGCAGGATGAGACCCACGGCTTCACCGCGTTCATCCCGTGGTACTACGTTCCGCACAAGACGCCGCTGCGCGGCCGCGAGGCGACCGGCGTCGAGTACCTGCGCGTGCTGGCCGTCTCCCGGCTCTACCTCGACAACGTCGCGCACCTGCAGTCCTCGTGGCTGACGCCCGGCCTCAAGCTCGGCCAGCTCGGGCTGTTCTACGGCTGCGACGACATGGGCGGGACGATCATCGAAGAGCAGGTCGTCCACGACGCCGGCAGCACCAACGAAGCGACCCGCACGCAGCTCGAGCAGATGATTCGCGGCGCCGGGTTCCGCCCGGTCGTGCGCGACACGTACTGGAACCGGCGGCAGGATCTGGAGCTCGCCACCGTCTGACCCCAGGGCGGGGCTGCCCGGACCACGAACGCTCTGCAGGCGAAGCTAACGGAGCTCACGCCATGCTGTATCGATCGGTCATGCCCGTCGCCGGGGTTCTCGCGACGTTTGCCGCGCTCGTCGTCGCCGCACTGCCGGCGTCGGCGGTCTCCTCGAAGAATCCGGCGCCGCAGCGGCGCATCGTGTTCAGCATCCATCAGGACATCACGACGCGCAAGATCGTGCGGCAGGAATCCGACATCTCGCAGGCCTTCAACGGAACGGGCGCGTCGAACCACGTCGGCATGGGCGGTGGAACGACGACCGGCATCGAGAGCAACGCCGTCGACGAGAACGTCACGGTCGACGTCGTCGAGGTCAGCCCGGAGGGGATTCTCGGTTGCGACGTGTCCGTCGTCATGAACGGCGGCGATCGCAGCGCTCCGGCGCGGGTCTGGATCGGGCCGGAAGGAACGGTTCGTTGGCCCGACCCGGCGCATGCCGCCGATCCGTCGCTGACGTTCCTGCTCTCGCTGCTGGCGACGCATCTGATCCCCGAGAACGCGGCCTCGGGCACGACCTGGAACCGCGGCAACGAAGGCTTCCGGCTCGACGTCCTCACCGACGACATCGTCAAGTTCAGCGTCGAAGGACACTTCGGCGTCAACGCCGCGCACGGCGGCACCGAGACCGGTTCGGTCGAGTATGCGCCCGGGCTGCTGGTCCCGACGCACGCGGACGTCCAGGTGCAGGGCCGCGACGAGCAGCCGATGCAGTCGTCCGAGTACCACCGCCACATCGTCTACGCGCTGATCAGCGACAGTAAAGGCGCCAAGCGCTGACGGCGGTGCGGCCGCGACGCGTCAGCGGCAGAGCTGCTGCGCGCTGCTGACCGCTTGCGCCAGCGCGCCCGCGGCGCGCAGGTGGATCGTCTCGAGTGTCCCGAGGTCGGTATCGATCGCCTTGGCCGTCGCCATCTGCCCAAGGCCGGTCACCCCGTGGAACTCGCCGTAGTACTGCTCGATGACCTTCTGATCGCCGTTGGCCTGTTCGAGCTGATCCGTGCCAACCGCGACCTTCATCTTTTGCTCGAGCTCCGACGGCGTTTGGTAGCGATTCATCCGCTCGGTTTCCATCAATCCGTTGAGCAAGTTGATCTCGAGATCCTGAGCGGCCCGCAGGACTTGCGCCTTCTTCTTGAGGTCCTCGAGCAGGTGGGCGTCGTCCGGGTTGCTGTAGCCCTGTACCACCAGCGCCGGATCGCTGAGCAACCCGTCGTACGACCGCAGGTTCTTCTGCATGGTCGCGATCGTGGTCTGGTCGAGCTTGAACAGGATGAAGTCCTTGCCGGGCCCCTCATTGTTCTGGATGTAGTACTTGTAGAATGACTGACGCGCGCCGGCGAACTGCACGTCGTTCTTCGTTGCGACGTCGATGGCCGGCAGAACGCTGCGCCGCAGCGCCGTGCAGAGCGTTCGCGAACGGGTCCGGCCGATCACCGGCAGCGCCGCCGGATTCGGACTCGACGGCGTGAGCGTGAACGGGTTCGTCGGCTCCGGCGAGGGCGTCGCAGCGAGGGCGAGCATCACCGAGACGATGGCTGCGAGCATCCCGCCTCGTTCTCGCCGCCCCGATGGCCGTCCCGCCGAAAGAAAACGGGCCCCCGTCCGAAGACGGGGGCCCGGGTGTCCGCCGGAGCGCCGGCTAGAGCTTGAGCTGGAGCTGGAAGTAGATGTTCAGGGGTTGGAACGCTTGGGCAAGCGGAGCGTAAGCGTGCTGCTGGAAGGGCAGCGCCGCAACGCCGTTTGCCGCTGTGTCGAAGGCGCTCGCGCCGTTGTAGAAGTTCGACACGTAGTAGCCGGCTGCATAGCCGCAAACGGCCTGGCTCGGTGCCGTGGCACCCGTCGACCATGGCTCACTCGATCCGCCGAAGCAGCGCGTGACCAGGTTGGCGAACAGGACGTTGAGGTGGACCCGCGGCGAGAGGTCGTAGCCGAGCTGCAGGTTGACACCGAGCACCCACGGATCGACGAATGCACCGAACCCGTCGAACTTGCCGGTCTCCGGATTGGGTATCGCGAGCTGACCGCCGTTGACGAACGATGACGGCGCCTCGCACGCGATGTAGTTCGGCAGGCCGGGATTCGGCGCCGTCGGTACCGCGGCTTGGTTCGCCCCCGCGCCTGTCGGGCAGGTGCGCGGGTCGAGACCGACGACGGCAAGCGGATCACCGTAGTAACCCGGTTGCGCGATCTGGAAGCTCGGCGTGACCGTCAGCTTCCGGTGCCGGTAGTTGATGAACCCGGTGATGATCTGCGGCGGCGCCAGCGTCGCTCCCGTGCTGGGCGGACCCGCCGGGAACGTGTCGTACGCAGGGTACGTCGCGTTGCGGTCGAGCAGCGGCTGCGCGGACATGAAGTAGTAGGGGTTGACTACGGCACCCGCCGCAAGACCCGCCGGACTCATCGTGATCGTGCTGCCGCTGACCGTGCAACCCGCGTACGTCGCTCCACCGAGGTAGCACGGCGAGCCCGTGACCTTCGGCGCACCCGAAGTGGGGACGGTACCCGACGAGGTGAGCGCGTTGAACGAGTTGATGTAGTAGTTGATGTTGTCGATCGCGTTCGTTCCGGTCGGCAAGTTCGGGAACTGCACGCCCGTCTTCGTGTACGTGTACGACAGTTGCCCGGACCAGCCTTCGCGCGACGGATCGCCCTTGCGAACGGCGATCTCGTAGCCGAAGCTGTTCTGGTTGACGGCCGGATACGCCGAAGCGAAGTTCGGGCCGATCGAGACGGTCTCGTACTGGTTGAGCGTGCGCCGGTAGAACGGCGACAGCGCGATCGACACGTCCGAGTTCTTGAACTGGTGCTCGAACGACAGATCGCTGTTGTACGAGATCGCCGGCGGCAGATTGTGCTCCGGCGTCGTGAAGCCGTACGGGAGGAACAAGTTGAAGTTCGCACCCGCACCGCCCGCGCTGGTCAGCGAGGACGGATCGAGGTTGTTGTACTCGACGTACGCGGTTTGGACCGGCTGCGCGTACTTGCCGAACGACGCGCGAATCACGTCGTTCGGATCGAGGGTGTACGTCCCCGAGATGCGCGGCTCGAACGCCGTGCGGGCGATGTTGCCGGCGATTTGCCCGGTGTAGAGCAGCGCGCCGTTCTGACCGTTCGGATGCAGCGTTTGCACGCCGTTTTCGATTGGGCAGGTCAGGCCGACGAACGGCGGCGCCGGCGGTGCCGCGCCTTTGGCGAGGTTACCGGAGACGGGCTGGTTGTCGGTCGGGTTGTAGCACAGGGCGTTGGCGGCCGCCTGGTACCAGAAGCTATAGATACCACCGGTCAGCGGCACGAGCTTGTAGTCGTACTGCTCGAGCCGCAGCCCGAAGTTGAGCAGCAGCTTGTCCGACACGTTCATCTGGTCGGTGAGCGCGTACGAGTAGAAGTCGGGGATGACCGTGTTGTAGGTTCCGGTCGGGCCGACTTTGGTCACCAGCCACTGCGCACCGGCGGCGGTTGCCGCCGGACCGGCGGCAAACGGCGTGGGGTTCTTGAACGATCCGCGGCCGCTATAGCACGAGCCCGGCGTGTCTGCTGCGTTCCAGCAGGTGTAGGTGCCGTTCGCCACCGAGACGAGGTTCGTCGCCGCCGTATTCGGCGTGTTGTTCCAGGTCGAGTTGTTGAACCTGATCGGCGTCGCGGTCGTGAAGTTCGCGCTGAACTCGAGCAGGTTCCGCGAGTTGATCTGGTCGACGAGGTTCGCCGAGAGCCCGCGCGTGTGCGTGATGAGCTCGTAGTCCGGCGAGACCTGGACGGTGTAGTAGCTGCCGAAGTATCCGCCGTAACCGGCGTCCGCGAAGTAGGGTCCGTTCTGCAGCCAGTCGCTGTAGTCGGTGTAGCCGTACACGCGCAGGAACGCGTTCTGGTTGAACGCGTGCTGATACTGGAGCTTGGTGATCCCGGTGTCGACCTGCGTGCCGTCTTCTTGGCCGGCCGGAATCGCGGCATCGCACGGACGGCCCGTCGGCGAGCTCGGGAACAGGTACGGGACGTACCTGACGGAGGCTCCGCCCGAGAAGCAGTTCACGTTGGTCGCGATCCCCGAAACGGGCGAGAGGGGCTGCGTTCCCACCGGGAACGTCACGCCGTCGCGGTAGGTCGGCGGCATGTACGGGCCGGTCCCGAAGAGGTTGTTGAGATTGTTGAACGTGTTCTGCACGGCGCCGGCGTAGTCGTCGATGCTCGTGTAGTACTTCTCCGTCAGGTGGCTCACCGAGGCGAGCAGCTGCACGTCGTCGTGGGTGCCGCTCTTGTGCGGGATCCCGAAGTGCAGGTTAACGACGCCCTCCTGGTCGTACTCGCGCTGCAGCCCGCCCGAGTTGAACGGGAAGGGCGTATTGCAGCCGGGATCTCCGCCCGTCGCGCCGGCGGCGGGATCGGCCCCGCCCGGTCCGCAGAGCGGGACCGGACCGTAACCATAGTACAGGAAGTTCGTGAATCCGTTGTAATCGGGGACGACCACGTTGCTGGGCGCGCCGTTGTACTGCGTGCCGTAGCGGAACGACTGGTCGTAGTTGCTCGCCCCCAGGTAGTAGGAGAACGAACGCGACGGCGTCACGCCGCCGGTCTCGAACCGGCCCTGGTTGTAGAGCGTCGTCGATCCGACGCCGAGCTGGAGCTGCTTGTAGGCCGGATACGTACCGGTCTTGATGACCTGGTTGATGTAGCCGCCGACCGTCTGCGAGCTCGTGTCGGGCGGGGCGCCGCCGGTGAATACCTGCAGCTCCTGCTGGCCCAGATTCGTCAGCGTGTTCGAGTTGTAGTTGTCGAACGCGCGGTTGATCGGGATCCCGTCGTACTGATAACCCACCTGCGCGTAGTCCGCGCCGTGGATGAAGATCGTCTGGCCCCAGCCGTTGGCGCCTTGCGCCACGTAGACACCGGGAGTCGAGACGATCGCCGAGTAGGCGTTGTCGAGGTTGTTGCCGCCGCCCAGCGCCTGGACCGCGGTCTGAGTCGCGGCGTTGACGTTGTAGACCTCGCTCGTCACGCCCGAATGGACGAGCTGCGACGCCGCGCGGGCGGTCGTCGTTCCGATCGTCTTGAGGACGGGCTGCAAGGAAAGGGTGACGTCCACCGTTTGGGTGGCTTGCACCGTCACGCCCGCGAGCGAGAACGGCGCGAACCCGGATGCCGCCACGCTGACCGTGTACGTATCCGGGGCGAGCGACAGGATGTTGAAGCGACCGTTGTTCGGAGTGGTCGCGGTACCGGTTTGCGAGGGGCTGACGGCGGTGACCGTCACCCCGGGGACTGGCTTGCCATTGGCGTCGACGACGATGCCGCTGATGTTGCCGGTCGTGCTCTGCGCCAGAACCATCGTTCCCTGGAACAGAAAAGCCACGACCAGAACAAAGGCGGTCAATGCGTGCTTCAACGTTCGGTTGTGCATGCAGTATCTCGCATGGAAAGTGGTGATTGGCCGGCCTCGAGGGCCGGCTACGCCGCCGTTTCTCAGCGCCGGCAGAGCTACCTCTAAGAATTCCTTAAGAGTTCGTCGCCGCGGTCGCTTGGCCGTAAAGAGGAACAGCCGCCCACTCGCCGGCATCTCGTCCTGTTGACCGGCATCGCGGCCTTAGGAGACGTCGCGGATCGTGGCTCCGGCCAACACCTCGTGGCCGGTCGGGTCCAGCAGGGCGACGAGCTGGCCCGGGCTGACCGCGGCGTGCGGTTCGTCGAAGTCGACCCGCAGCGCGGCGTCGCCGGCGACGAGTGCGGTCGCGGCGACCGGTGCCGAGCGGTAGCGCGTCATGGCGAGCACGCGCGCCGGGCCGCCGGCGAACCGTTCGGGCCGGATCAGGTTCAGCTCGTCGGCCACCAGCCCGGCGCAGCCCAGCTCATCGGCGCGGCCGATGACAATCGTGTTCGTCGCGGCGTCGATACGGGTGACGTAGCGCGGGCCGTCTCCGGCGGGGAGGCCGCGGCGCTGCCCGACGGTATACCCGCCGATCCCGGCGTGCGTCCCGACCCGCTCGCCGGCGGTGGTGGCCATCGCACCGGGCCGGACGGTCTCGGGCGCGAGCCGCGCCAAGACCTCGCGGTAGTCGCCGCCCTCGACGAAGCAGATATCCTGCGACTCGGTCTTGGCCGCGACGCCGAGCCCGAGGCGCTCGGCATGGGCGCGCGTTTGAGCCTTCGTCAGTCGGCCCAGCGGCAGCAACAAGCGGCCGAGCTGCGCCGGCTCGAGCTGCGCCAGCGCGTACGACTGGTCTTTGGCCGACGGAGTGCGATACAGGTGCGGTCCGTCGCCGGCATGCTCGACGCGCGCGTAGTGGCCGGTCGCGACGTAGCGGGCTCCCAGCCGGTCGGCGTACGACCGCAGCGTCCCGAGCTTGACCCGATTGTTGCAGACGACGCACGGGTTAGGGGTGCGGCCGCGCGCGTAGTCGCTCGCGAAGCGGTCGATCACGTCCCGCCGGAACGCCGCCTCGAAGTCCAAGACGTAGTGCGGGATGCCCAGCGCAGCCGCGCTGCGCCGCGCGTCGTCGAAGTCGTCGGCGCCGCAGCACGATTTCGCGTGCGCCGGTCGCGTCGGGGCGTACATCTTCATCGTGACGCCCACGACCTCGTAGCCCGCTTCCACCAGCAGGCCCGCTGCGACGGCCGAGTCCACGCCGCCGCTCATCGCGGCGACCACGCGCGTTCGTTCGCTCATCGTTGTTCCGTATCGTGTAACCGCGCACCAGGAGAACGAGGTGCACCCGCAAAGGTTCGGCAGACATGCCTGCGCTGGGGGAAGAGTTCCGAAGCGCGCGAGAGGCGCGCGGGCTCACACTCTCGGACGTCGCCGAACAGATCCACATCCGCTCGGTATACCTGAACGCCATCGAAAACGAGGACTGGACGGCTATCGGGGCACCGGTCTACGTCCGCGGTTTCATCCGCACGTATGCGCGGTTCCTGGGACTCGATGCCGAGGACGCCGTCGCGATGTTCAACCGCTATGCTCCGGTGGAGCGAGCGGTCGCCGCGACGCCGCTTTCGCCGGGCGAGGATCGCAGCAGCTCGAGCCCCTCGATGGGAGCGATCCTCGGAGTCCTCGTCGCCGTGCTGCTGGTCGGCTTCGTCGGTTACGAGTACTGGCAGTATCTGCAGGGCACGCGGGAGCCCGTCGCGGTCGCGACCGCGCAACCGCCGGGCGCCGATGCGGGGTCCGCGTCGGCGGCGCCCGGCGCCGGCGCGTCGAGCCAACCCGGCGCGCCGCCGACCCTACCGCCGCATCACCAGCTCGCCGTTCATCTCACCGAGCGCTCTTGGCTGCGCGTCACCGTCGACGGCAAAACGCAGCTCGAGGGGATCTTCCCCGCCGGGACGACCCGAACGTTCAGCGGCGCGGCCGCCGACGTGCGGGTCGGCAACGCGGGCGGGGTGGCGCTGATGGTGAACGGTCGCCCGACCCCTCCGTTGGGGAAAGAGGGCGACGTGGCCGAGCAGCGCTACACTCTCTGACCGCAGGACGAAGCATGGCCTCCGACTCCTCCTTCGACGTGGTTTCGCGCGTCGATCAGCAAGAGCTCGACAACGCGCTCAACCAGGCTCGCAAAGAGATCGCGGGCCGGTTCGACTTCAAGCACTCGATCGCGTCGATCGAGAGCGACGGCAAGACGATCACCGTGCTGGCCGACGACGAGCTCAAGCTGCGCAACGTCATCGACATCATCCAGTCGAAGGCGGTCAAGCGCGGCATCGACTTGCGCGCGTTCGACCTCGCCAAGGAGCCCGAGGCGGCCTCGGGCGGCGCGCTGCGCCAGAAGATTGCCGTTCGCGCCGGAATACCCAAGGACAGGTCCAAGCCGCTCATCGACGCGATCAAATCGTCGAAGCTCAAGGTTCAAGCGCAGTTCCAAGACGAGCAGATTCGCGTTTCGAGTAAGTCCAAGGACGACTTGCAGAAGGTCCAAGCGCTGCTCAAAGGGTTGTCGTACGAGCTACCGCTGCAGTTCGTGAACTATCGGTGAGCGCGGTCGCGGAACGCACGCGCACGGTCTCGTTCATCTCGCTGGGGTGCGCGAAGAACCTGGTCGACTCCGAGGTGATGATCGCCAAGCTCGGCGCGGCGGGCTGGACGCTGGTCCCCGACGCCGGCGACGCGGGCGCGGTGGTGATCAACACCTGCGCGTTCATCGACCCCGCCAAAGCGGAATCGACCGAGACGATCCTCGAGCACGCCGCGCGCAAGCGTGAAGGCCAGCAGCTCATCGTCGCGGGCTGCCTGTCGCAGCGCTACGGCGACGAGCTGCAAGCGCTGATCCCCGAGATCGACGGCGTGATCGGTACCGGGGCGTACGCGTCGATCGCCGAGCTGCTCGACGACGCGCTCGCCGGCCGGCGGCCGGTCCGGCTGGGGTTCGAAGCCGAGCCCGAGCACGACTTCTTGCCGCGCCTGGTCACCACGCCGGCGGCCACGGCCTACCTCAAGATCGCCGAAGGCTGCGATCACCCGTGCACGTTCTGCATCATCCCGCAGCTGCGCGGCGCATTTCGCTCGCGCTCCGCCGAATCGATTCTCGCCGAGGCGCGCGCGCTCGCCGCCGGCGGCGTCAAAGAGCTCGTCCTCATCGCGCAGGACAGCTCGATGTGGGGGCGCGATCGCGGTCAGCGCCGCGCCGGCCTGGCCAGTCTGCTGCACCGCCTGCACGACGTCGACGGAATCGTCTGGATCCGGCTGCTGTACCTTTATCCGGCGACCGTCGACGCGGAACTGATCGACGCGATGGCAGTGTTGCCGAAGGTGTGCGCGTACATGGACATGCCGCTCCAGCACGTGAGCGCGCCGGTGTTGCGCGCGATGCGCCGCCCGTCGCACGGTGAGCGATACTTGCAGATCATCGAGGACTTCCGCCGTCGCGTACCGGGGATCACGATGCGCTCGACCTTCATCGTCGGCTTCCCGGGCGAGAGCGAAGAGCACGTCGCGGAGCTCGAAGCCTGGATCGCGCGCGCCGAGCTCGACCGGGTCGGATTCTTCACCTACTCGCGCGAGGACGGCACGCCGGGGGCCGAGCTGAACGGTCAGGTCGCCGAGCGCGAGAAGCGGCGGCGCCTGCTGCGGCTGCGCGACGCACAGCGCCGCGCGTCCGAACGCGCCCGCGCGCATCGCCTGGGACAGGTCGTGCGCGTCCTCGTCGAAGAGCGCCGCACGCTGCGCGGGACCGATCCGATCGCCGTCGCGCTGCGCGCGCGCAGCGTGCTGACCGGCAGGTCGGCCGGCGAAGCACCGGGCGTCGACGGCACGATCGCGTTCACCGGCCATGCGCCGGCGGGTTCGTTCGTGGACGTGCGGCTCGACGGCAACACCGCCTTCGATTTCTACGGCACGCTGGTCGATCCGCGCGAGGTTGCGGCGTGCGGCGCGTAGCGGTCGCCGAGCCGCCGCCCGCGCAGCCGCCGCCCGGCGAGCGGCCGCGCCGTCAGCGGCAGCCGCCGCCCGGCGGCGGTGGCGGCTGGAACTGGGGAAGCTTCGTCGCCTACGCGATCGGCGCGCTGCTGATCGTGGCGGGAGCGGTGTGCGCAGCGGTCGGGTATCGCATGGTGCACGATCACGATTCGTTCCAGCGCAGCTTGAGCCGGACCGTGCCGATCTACGTTCCGCCGCCCGAAGCGGTGTTCGACAAGGACCGCATCTACCTGCTGGTGCTCGGCGTCGATTACAACTACGACAGCAAGGGGATGCCGTACTCGAAAGGCGCGCGCAGCGACACGATCATGGTCGCGGGACTCGATTTTCCCACCCGGTCGGTCAAGCTGATCTCGGTGCTGCGCGACAGCGAGGCGACGATCGATCACCGCGACGCGAAAATCAACGAAGCGTACGCGCTGGGCGGCGAGAAGATGGCCGACCGCGTGATCGGCGGCTTTCTCGGAATGCCGCCGCGCGCGGACGGCAGTTATTTCGATCGCTACGTGGTCATCAACACCAACGGGCTCAAGGACTTCGTCAACGCGGTCGGCGGGGTCGACGTGCCGGTCACCGAGACGATGAACTACGACGACAACTGGGGCAACCTGCACATCCACTTCAAGCCCGGGATGATCCACATGGACGGCTATCAAGCGCAAGGGTACACGCGCTTCCGCGATGACGCGTGCAGCGACCCGTGCCGGACCAAACGACAGCAGCAAGTGATCCGCATCCTGGTCGCCAAGCTGAAGGCGCAAAAGCTCAACGACCTGCTGCACGTTGGTCAGCTGATGGGCGTCCTGAACCGCAATGTGATGACCAATCTGACCTTCGACGAGGAGAAGTCGCTGGCGTGGTCGTTCAAAGATGCGAACCCGGCCGACCTCAATCACATGGACACGATCGGCTACGTCGACACGAAACAGACCTCGACCGGTGAGGTAGTCGTCCCGAACGAGTCCCAGAAGGCCGGCCTCGTCGCGGCGCTGCTCGGCCCGTACCAGAACGTCACCCTGCCCTCGAAGCGCTCGCTGGCCGGCGTGAAGCCGTCGACGGTGCATCTGGTGGTCGAGAACGGCAGCGGAATCTCGGGGCTGGCCGGCGCCGCGGCGGCGAAGCTGACGAAGCTCGGCTACGTCGTCGACGCGGTGCGCAACGCCGACACGTTCGGTTACGACACCACGCAGATCCGGCCGGCGTCGAACCTACCGTTCGTCGGCGATCGCGTGCGCGCCGACCTCGGCGTCGACAGCGCGACCGTCGCGCCGGCGACCGACGCGACGCCGGGTCCGCGCAGCATCGTCACGGTGATCGTCGGACGTGACTTCGTCCTTCGACAAGCCCAGGACAAGTCGAGCGTGGTGGCGGTGCCGACGTCGTCGGTCGCACCCGCGCATTAGGTGAGCGCGCGGCGCGGCGTCCGGCGCCCCGGGCTGACCATCGCCGTTCTCGCGGCGTGCGTCGTCGCCGGCGGACTCGGCCTGCGCCACGAGTGGACCAAGTCCGACGACCTCCTGCGCCCGGTCGTGATCTTGCGCGACGCCGATGCCGGGGCGCTGCTCGACCCGAGCCTCGGGGTCCGGATCGGCGCGATGCTGGGCCACGCGCGGCCGCGGCTCGCCGGGCAGCCGCGGCTCATCGCGTTGACCTTCGACGACGGACCGTACCCCGTCACCACGCCGCTGCTGCTGCAGCGGCTGGCCGATCTGCACGTGCCGGCGACCTTCTTTCTGATCGGCCGCGACGCCGAGCAATTCCCCGAGCTTCCCGGTGAGATCGCCGCCGGCGGGCACGAGATCGCCGATCATACGCTGACCCATCCCGATCTCGACGCGCTCGACGGCGCCGCGGTGTTGGCGGAGTTGCGCGGCGGGACCGAGAGCCTCGAGCGCATCGCGCCCGACCCGGCCGAGCGCACGACGTTCCGGCCCCCGCACGGGCGCTACACGGCCGAGACGATCCGCGTCGCGCAGTCGGCCGGCTACGCGACGATCCTGTGGACCGACGACCCGGGTGACTGGCGCACCGTTCCGGCGGAAACGATCCAACAGCATCTGCTGACCTACGCGACCGCGCCCGAGATCGTGCTGCTGCACAGCGGCCGGCCGGCGACGATCGCCGCGCTCGGCCCGGTGGTGAGCGCTTTCCGCGCGGCGGGGTACCAGTTCGTTACGGTGGCAACGCTGCTGCGACGGACCTCGGCCGACGAGATCAATCGGCCGGCCAAGGTTCCTCCGCTGCGGTAACTCCCGGGCTCGGGAGGAACCGACCTCCGCGCCGAACGGTTGTAGTGAAGTATGGCCTTTCTCAAGTCCCTGTTCGACGGCAACGAACGCGAGCTGATCAAGCTGCGGCGGACCGTCGAGCGCGTCAACGCGCTCGAGCCCGCGACGGCCGCCCTCAGCGACGAGCAGCTGCGGGCCAAGACCGAGGAGTTCCGCTCGCGGCTGGCGGTCGGCTTGGGCGAAGACAAGGCCGAGCGCGAGGTGCTCGACGCGCTGCTCCCGGAAGCGTTCGCCGTCGTGCGGGAGACCGCCAAGCGCGTGCTGGGGATGCGCCACTTCGACGTGCAGATCATGGGCGGTCAGGCGCTGCACGAAGGGAACGTCGCCGAGATGCGCACCGGCGAGGGCAAGACGCTGGTCGCGACCCTGCCCGTCTATTTGAACGCGCTGACCGGCAAGGGCGTCCACGTCGTCACCGTCAACGACTACTTGGCGAAGCGCGACGCCGAGTGGATGGGGCCGATCTACACGGCGCTCGGGATGACGGTCGGGGTGATCCAGCACGATCTCGACCACAACACGCGCAAAGAGGCCTACAACTCCGATATCACCTACGTCACCAACAACGAGGTCGGGTTCGACTACCTGCGCGACAACATGGCGTGGGCGCTCGACCAGATGGTGCAGCGCCACCTCAACTTCGCGATCGTTGACGAGGTCGACTCGATCCTGATCGACGAGGCGCGCACGCCGCTGATCATCAGCGGCCAAGGCCACGACGCGACCGAGCTGTACGGCCAATTCGCCAAGATCATCCCGCGGCTGGTCAAAGACGAGGACTTCACCGTCGACCAGAAGTCGCACGCCGTCCCGATCACCGAGAAGGGCGTCGCCAAAGTCGAGAAGATGCTGGGCGTCACCAACCTGTACGACCAGCGCAACCTCGAGCTCACCCACCAGCTCAACGCGGCGCTCAAAGCGTGGCACCTGTTCCACAAGGACCAGCAGTACATCGTCAAGGACGGCGAGGTGATCATCGTCGACGAGTTCACCGGCCGGCTGATGTACGGACGGCGCTACTCCGACGGCATTCACCAAGCGATCGAAGCCAAGGAAGGGCTCAACGTCCGCAGCGAGGACCAGACGCTCGCGACGATCACCTTCCAGAACTACTTCCGGCTCTACGACAAGCTGGCCGGGATGACCGGCACGGCCAAAACCGAGGAGCGCGAGTTCCGCGAGATCTACGGGCTGGCGGTGGTGGTGCTGCCGACCAACATGCCGGTGCGGCGCAAGGACAATGCCGACATCGTCTACCGCTCGGAAGAGGCGAAGTTCAACGCGGTCATCGACGACATCATCGCCGAGCACGAGAAGGGCCGGCCCGTGCTGGTCGGAACGCGCTCGATCGAGAAGTCGGAGCGGCTGGCGATGATGCTGCGCCGGCGCGGCGTCGAGTGCAACGTGCTCAACGCGAAGTACCACGAGCAGGAAGCGCAGATCATCAAGGACGCCGGCATCCCCGGCAAGGTCACCATCGCGACCAATATGGCCGGGCGCGGCGTCGACATCAAGCTGGGCGAAGGCGTCCCCCAGGCCGGCGGCCTGCACATCATCGGCACCGAGCGCCACGAGTCGCGCCGGATCGACAACCAGCTGCGCGGCCGCGCCGGCCGCCAAGGTGATCCCGGCACGACGCGCTTCTACATCGCGCTCGAAGACGAGCTGATGCGGCTGTTCGGCCAAGAGCGGCTGCAGAAGATGATGGACTTCGTCAAGTTCACCGACGAGACGCCGATCGAGGCCGGGATCCTGTCGCGCTCGATCGAGAACGCGCAGTCGAAGGTCGAGAACCACAACTACGAGATCCGCAAGTCGGTCCTCGAGTACGACGACGTCATGAACAAGCAGCGCGAGGTGATCTACGGCGAGCGCCGCCGCGTGCTCGAAGGCCAGCCGCTGCGCGACTTCTTCATCGACACGCTGCGGCGAAAGACAGCCTACGCCGTCGATGCGGGCGCGCCCGAGGAGAAGCATCCCGGCGACTGGGATCTGGGCGCGATCCTCGACGAAGTCGAGCTGATCTTCCCGATCAAGGACGACGTCAGCGTCGCCGACCTCGAGAAGCTCGGCCGCGACGAGATGAAGCAACTGCTCTTCGATCACGCCGTCGTCGCGTACGAGGAGAAGGAGCAGGAGATCGGTCCCGACATCATGCGGATGATCGAGTCGCAGTACATCATGCTGCCGACGATCGACCGCCTCTGGGTCGACCATCTCTACATCATGGACGCGCTCAAGAGCGGGATCGGCTTGCGCGGCTACGGTCAGAAAGACCCGCGCGTCGAGTACGAAAAAGAAGCCTACGAGATCTTCGAGGACCTCAAGAACAACATCGCCGACGAGGCGATCAAAGCCGCCTTCACCGTCCGTGTCGAGCAGGCGCCGCCGGAAGGATTTCCGCCGGACGGCACGCCGCTGCAGTACGCGGACGGTACGGCGTCATCTGGAAACGGGATGCCGGCGTTGGAACCGATTCCGGCCGGCGCGATCGCGCCGCAGCCGGCGGAATCGCGCATCGATCCGTCGGTCGCGGAACGTCTTCTCGGTCCGGCGCCGAAGTACGAACCGACGCAGTTGCACACCAACCGCGGCGACGGCGAGCCTGGCAAACCCAAGAGCGCGACGGCCACGGAAAAGGTCGGCCGCAACGAGCTGTGCCCCTGCGGCAGCGGCAAGAAGTACAAGAAATGCCACGGGGCCGCCGCTTAGCGTCGGAGCTCGCGCAACGCTACGCTGTCTCACACGCTTACATTTTCAGCCTCAGAACGCTGCTTCGATTAAGCGGAAAGGATGGTGAGGCGATCAAGGACGCGATCGATGAGGGAACACTAGCTTGTGCCAGAACCACGCGTTCACTACAAGCGATGCAAGCCGGGGACGAGCTTGCGCTAGTTCAACAAGAGCTGCTACTTGCTCGATCAAAAGACCGAAAGATCGCCAGAGGCTTTGATCCAACCGGATCCATCTTAGACTGAAGGCGAACGTGCTCTGGTCGACGTAAGCGCGACTCATAAGCTGACCCAAGTGCCTGGGCCGAGGGTTAACCGTTCTTGGAATGCTCTTGGGTGGGAGAGGGCACGAACTCGTACATGGAGCTGGCACTCGTCCAATACTCGGATCCGCTGGCTACTCTGGATGCGGCCGCTTTACTGGGACAGACGTTAAGCACGATAACCTATATCCTAGCAGCAATTGGTGGCGGCGCCGTTACAGTACTCACGCAGACAGTCCTCAAGAGGCTCGACAGCGACCGAAGACGGAAGGTTCAGGGTCCCCAAGCAATCTTTTATATCCGCCAACTGATCAAGGCAATGTCAATAGCACGAGACTTCCCCGATGTGGAGCTGAGCACGGATCCAGCGCTTGAGTTGACGGCACTGCGCGGACTGGGTTTTCGCCCGACAACGTAATGTCGGTTGCTCAACGGGAAGCCGTATATGAAGTCATCAGCGTGGTGCAAGAAAGCCTTGCGCAAATGAGTGGGGAGCGAAAGAAGATCGCCGAAGATTCAACATCTCCCGCTTCCATCGGTGCTGCCGGAAGCCGCGCCCTGGAGGCTCTTTACGTCGCAAGGCGTGCGTATCGAGACTACGAGGCGATCAGACGCCCGACTCCAGGCATTCACAATAAGTGGTCTCTGAACGCTGTCATACCCGGCTCGGCCGAGAATGCCGAGCAGCCTGCATCCCTTGGGCAAAGAGAGGGATAGGGGGACTTAATGGACAGCATTAGTTCTTTGGCTCGGGAGTACCCGGACGAGGTAAGGACAGTGCGCAATTACCTTCGTGCGGAAGTGCCCAGAGCGGAGCTAGCACAAAGCGAGGACTTTCAACGCGATGGCGTCCTGTTTAGGATAGAACCTCGACGCGTCGTTTTTGTGTCGCATGAGTTCCTGAGCGACTTTTCGCCAGACCGCGCGACGGCACAACTGCGAGCATTCGGCGTAGGCGCGAGGGCGCGAAAGCTTCCTACAGGTTGCATGCTAATGGTGACAACGGAAGGCACGTTCGTCGAGCCGCTGTGCTAACGGGAACCAACCGTTTTCGAGTTCATGGCCTCGCCGTGTGACTCTTCGGCGCAGCGTGACGCCAGCGTGCGATCGTCAACCTGAACGATTCGGCCTCGTTCACGCCGGATAATCCCGGCGCCCTCCAAGGCGTTCAACGTCCGTTGAACGACCTCGCGCACCGTTCCCGCTTCGCGTGCGATCTGTGCCTGCGTCATCTGGGATAGCGGAGGATGGCCCAGCGGCGAGTCGCTCGTTTGGGTCGCATACTTCAGCAGAACCGACCAGACTCTAAAGCTGGCCGGACGTGCGACGGTCTCGGCGAAACAGTCCAACACGCGCCGCATGTTCTTTGCGGCCAACCGTGATAGGGCGATTCCCAAGGCGGGCGACGCACCGCAGGCCTCACGTACGGCCTCGCGCAGCAAGAGGATGACGCGTGTCGCCTCGACGGCGGCGATGAAGCGCAGCGCCGTCGTACCTTCGTCGATGAGCGCCAAGTCGGCGATCACGCCGCCCGGCTCTGCGTCGAATAACGCGTATTCGCGTCCGCTCGGATCCGTCATCACCGCTTGAACGAAGCCGGTCTCGACGATCGCCACGTACGGCCATGAAAGACCTTGTCCGCCGATCGTTCGATCGGCCCTGATGCTGACGACTCGAGCGCCGGTCGCCATCCGTGCGAGCCCCTGCTCACCGAGCATCCGAAAGGGCTCGGTTTTGCGCAAGACTGCGAGCACCGCGGCCGAGAGCGCCGGTGCGGGCGTTCCCATCCTGCTGAGATATTTGTCGCCGTTTCTCCGTGACCTCGGTCGCCGCCCCGACCATTTCGCCTGCAGTACAATTGCCCCATGGCTCACGTGATCGCCGACCCATGCATCGGCGTAAAGGATGCGTCGTGCGTCGACGTCTGTCCGGTCGACTGTATCCATGGAGACGACGGGTCCGAAATGCTCTACATCGACCCCGTTGTCTGCATCGATTGCATGGCGTGCGTCGCGGCGTGCCCCGTCGAGGCCATCTTTCTCGAGTCGGACCTTCCGCAGAAGTGGACGCACTTCGCCGAGATCAACGCCGGTTTCTACACGAAATAGCGCCTGGACGACGACGAGGCGATCAAAGCCGCGTTCACCGTGCGCGTCGAGGCGGCAGCGCCAGAACGCTTCCCGCCGACCCGTAACGGGATGCCGGCCGAGTACGCCGACGCTTACGGCGGTGCGCCCAACGGCATGCCGTCACTCGAGCCGCCCCCGGCCGGTGCCCCGCCCCGCAGCCGGCCGCAGCGGCAAGAAGTACAAGAAATGCCACGGGGCCGCCGCTTAGCGGAGACGACCGCCGTCGAGTTCAATGGTATTAGGCATGGCAGAGAAACGAGAGACGCTTCAGTACCAGCGCGTCGTCCTCGATGAAAAGGAATACAAGGATACCCACTTCGAGGAGTGCGAGCTCGTCATCACCGGCAGGGGGCCGATTCGGCTCGTCAACTGCACGTTCGGATCGAATCATCTCGGCTTCGACGGCGCGGCCGCGCGGGTGATCGACTCCCTGACGGGAATGTATGCCGAACCGACGTTCAAGCCGTTCGTCGAGGCGGTCTTCGACCAGATCAAGACCGGCTACAGCGGCGTCATGAAGTGGAAGCAGTAGCGCGACCCTCGGTCAGCGTTCGTGTCTTCCGCGATCGAGCAACGCTTCCGCGCCCACGATCGCGGCCGCCTTGTTGCTCTCGAGCAGCCAAGGCGGGTCCGGCAGCGCCGCGATCTGTGCGAGCTTGCTGATCTGGATCGACATTCGATCCGGCAGCGGTGCGCCGGCATCCCCTCTAACGGGGTGGGAACGGACTCAGGCTTGTCGCGCGGTATGCCCGATGCAATCAGGGCAGCGTTGATAGCCGCGCCCCGGCTCCGGGCTC
Source organism: Vulcanimicrobiota bacterium (assembly GCA_963738465.1). Lineage (GTDB taxonomy): Bacteria > Vulcanimicrobiota > Vulcanimicrobiia > Vulcanimicrobiales > Vulcanimicrobiaceae > Vulcanimicrobium. The sequence goes on along the minus strand of CAVTWP010000005.1, from coordinate 105,891 downwards.
GTGCCGGGACGCCGCTCGTGCTCCGGTATGCTGCGACCGGTGGTGCACTCGCTGTTGGTGTGGTGCTCCCGCATGGCGGGCGGCTTCTGGACCTCGTGAACGGAATGGAACGCAGGCACTGTCGGCATAACTGGCCCCTCCCCTAGAGGGGTACAGTATAGCACTTCCAGGGCAGGTGCGCGCTACCGTCGACCCCGTGCCGAGCTTAGGTCAAAAGGGCGATGACGCCCCCTTTGATGACGAGCCGGACCTTGCGCAACGCCGCGACGCTCGTTGTCGGATCGCCGGTGACGGCGACGAGGTCCGCCCGCCCGCCGCGCCGCACGACGCCGAGCTCGCCGAGGCGCAGGACGCGCGCCGCGGTCGAGGTCGCGGCGCGTAGCGCCTCGGTCGGACTGAGGCCGTGCTCGACGAGGAGCTCGAGCTCGCGGGCGTTCTCGCCGTGGGGGAAGACGCCGATGTCGCTGCCGTTGGCGATCGTGACGCCGCTGGCGCGCGCGGCGGCGAACGCGTCGCGCTTGGCGACGACCAGCGGATGATCTTTGGATTGGTTGCGAATGCGCTCGAGGGCTTCGTAGGCGGCCAGCGTCGGCACGTACGCGACGCCGCGCTCGGCCATCAGATCGAAGACCTCGCGCGTGCCTTCGTTGCCGTGCTCGATCGTCTCAACGCCGGCTAGCGCGGCGCGGCGCATCGCCTCGGCAGTGGTCGCGTGCGCGGCGACCGGGACGCCCGCGTCGTGGGCGACGCGCACGATCAGCGCCAACTCGTCCTGCGAGAATGTCGGTCTTGCATCGTTGGCCGGACCGAAGCGGTAGTCGGCGTAGACTTTGATCCAATCGGCGCCGCGAGCGATTTGCGTCCGCGTCGCCCGCAGGATCGCTTCGGGCCCGTCGACCTCTTCGGCGCCTTGCGGCACGCAGCAGCCGGAATGAAATCCGGCCGGCCCGTACGTTCCGCGCGCCACGATCGCGCGCGTCACGCAGATCAGCCGTGGACCGGGGATGACGCCCTCCTCGATCGCGCGGCGCAGGCCGACGTCGGCTTCGCCCGCGCCTTCGGTGCCGAGGTCGCGTACGGTGGTGAACCCCGCCTCGAGGGTGCGCTTCGCGGCGACGACCGCGCGCGCGACGCGCAATGCTTCGGGATCGCGCAGCACTTGATCGACCCACGGCCGCTCCTCGTATGGGTGCAGCAGCAGATGCGTGTGCAGGTCGATCAGTCCCGGCAGGAGCGTCGCACCCGTCAACTCGACCGTCCGTGCGTCGTCGGGTGCCGTCGGGTTCGGGCCGGCGGCGGCGATTCGGTCGCCTTCGACGAGCACGTGCCAGCCTGCGTGCAGCCGTTCGCCGTCGAAGACGGCGGCGGGGCGCAGCAGCGTGTACGGCGGCACACGCCGGTGTTCCGGAGCCGGTCGCGAAATACTTCGGCGTGATGACGGACCGCGCCACGCGACCGTGGCACGAACATGACCACTGGGAGGCAGAGGCGACGCGGCGCGGCCTGAGCGCGCGCGAGCGCAGCCTGGTCGGCGCGTACCGCCGCGACGGGTTCGTCGTGATCGAGGATGCGCGGATCCTCGACGGCATCGACGCCGATGCGATCTGGACCGCGCTCGCGGCGCGTTTCGAGGCCGACGGTTCCGGCCGCGTCCAGGACGCCTGGGCCGACGTTCCGGCGGTGCGCTCAGTCGCGACCCACCCCGCTGTGCTGGAAACGCTGCGGATCCTCTATGGACGCGAGCCGTTTCCGTTCCAGACGCTGAACTTTCTCAACGGCACCGAGCAGCGAACGCACAGCGACACGATCCATTTCTCGTCGCTGCCGTCGGGCTTCATGTGCGGCGTCTGGATGGCGCTCGAGGACATTACCGTGCGGCAAGGGCCGCTGCACTATTTTCCCGGTTCGCAGCGACTGCCGGAGCTCGACTACGAGCAGCTCGGTGTCCCTGCCGTCGCCGGCGAGCCGTCATGGTCGAATCCGAACACGGCGACTTCGTATCGCGTCTACGAAGAGCGCATCGCCAGGCTGGCGCGCGAGAGCGGCTTGCGCCTCGAAGAGCTGGCGGTCGCCCGCGGCACGTTCCTGATCTGGTCAGCGAACCTGCTGCACGGCGGATCACCGCGCGATGACCGCGCACTGACCCGCAAGAGTCAGGTGACGCACTATTACTTCAACGACGCAGTCCCGTTCACGCCGATGTTCTCGCGAATCGGCGAGGGCCGCTATGCGGTGCGCCGGGTGTGCGACATCCGGACCGGCCGTTGGGTGACACCCTCGCTGGACGGTACGCCGGTCGTGTTCCCCGACGCCGGCGAGGGACTCCGCACGATCCGGCCGCTCGGCGGCCTTTCCGCGGCGGTGACGCGCGCCGCCTCTCCGCATGCCGTCGCCTTGCCGCGCTCGCCGGCCGACGCTGTGATGCAGGCACTGCGCGAAGCGCGGCACCGACGGTAGGGCGACGGGGCCGTCCGGAGAAGCCCGGCACTGCCGTGTCCGACGCACAACTTGCCGCCATCGAACGTGCCCGCGAACGCCTTAGTGCCCTCAAGGAGCGCCTTTGACGACGCCGGGAAACGGCGCAGCCTAGCCGAGCTGGAAGCGCGCTCGAACGCCGACGACTTTTGGGGCGACCCCGAGAACGCGCGCAAGGTGATGAAGCGGATCGCGGACTTGCGGGCCGATCTCGAAGCGGTCGACGCGGTCGACGCCGCCCTGCACGATGCGGCCGAGGTTCTCGAGGTGCTCGGCGACGAGGAAGGCGCCGAGGCCGAAGCCGACGCCATGATCGCGCGCGCGACCGCGGCGCTCGACGAGTTGGAGATGGCGGCCAACTTCGACCGCCCGTACGACTCGCACGGTGCGATCGTCACGATCCGCGCCGGCGCCGGCGGAACCGACGCCGCCGACTGGACGCAGATGCTCGGCCGCATGTACCTGCGCTGGGCCGAGAACCACGGCTACGAGGCGCAGGTCGTGGAAGAGATGCCGGGCGACGAAGCGGGACTGCGCTCGATCACGTTCATCGTGCGCGGCAAGAACGCGTACGGGATGCTCGAGAGCGAGCGCGGCGTCCATCGCCTGGTACGCATCTCGCCGTTCGACAACCAAGGCCGGCGTCAGACGTCGTTCGCCGAGGTCGACGTCGTGCCGGAGATGGAAGAAGGCGAGAGCGGCGACGTCGAGCTCAAGCCCGAGGACCTCAAGTTCGAGACCTTCAAGGCCAGCGGCGCCGGCGGACAGTACGTCAACAAGACCGAGTCTGCGATTCGCGTCTATCATCTGCCGACCGGCCTCGTCGTCGCGTCACAACAGGAACGCTCGCAAATGCAGAACCGCGACGTCGCGCTGAACATCTTGCGAGCGAAGCTGGTGCAGCGCGCCCGGGAGGAGCAGGAGGCCAAGCTCAGCGAGCTGCGCGGCGAGCGCATGGCCAACGAGTGGGGCTCGCAGATTCGCAACTACGTGCTGCACCCGTACCAACTGGTGAAGGACGTGCGCACCAACGTCGAGACCGGCAGCGCGCAAGCCGTGCTGGAGGGCGACCTCGACGGCTTCATCTGGCCGTATCTCCAGAACCGCAACACGTTCTCGCCCGCGCGTGGGGGCGACGCGGCGTGATCGGCCGGGCCGCGACGCGATGAGCCGGGTCGACGTCGTCGTGGTCTGCTGGAACGATCGCGAGAAGATCGCCACCGCGCTCGACTCGGTGTTCGCGCTGAGCGAGGTCCGAGCCGATCCGGGATTCGCGCGGGTCGTCGTCTCCGACAACGGCTCGAGCGACGGCTCGCGCGAGTTCGTGCGCGAGCGCTACGGCGGCCGGGTGCAGATCGTCGAGAACGGCGCGAACCTCGGCTTCGCGGCGGCGTGCAACCGCGCGTTCGCCGCGACGTCGTCGGAGTACGTGTTCCTGCTCAACCCCGACGCCGAACTCAAGGACCGCGCGCTCGCCGAGATCGTCGCCTTCATGGACGCGCACCCGCGCTGCGGGATCGCGGGCTCGAGCATCTACAACTACGACGGCAGCGTGCAGCGGTCGGTCGGCGAGTTCGACACCTGGGCCGGCGCGTTCTTGCGGTCGAGCGCCTGGGGCGATTGGCCGCCGCTGCGCCGCTTCGCCAACGGCGCCGGCCTGCGTGACTTCGATGCGAGCCGCCCGCAGCGCGTCGACCTGGCGATCGGCGCCGCGCTGGCGATCCGGCGCGCGACGATCGACGCGATCGGGCCGTTCGACGAGCGCTTCTTCCTCTATCACGAAGAAGTCGACTACGCGAAGCGCGCCGCCGGCGCTGGTTGGGAGACCTGGTTCGTCCCGGCCAGCGAGGCGGTGCACGAAGGAATGGGCAGCGCGCGCGGTCAGTACAACGTCGAGAAGCGCAAGCAAACCTCGCGGCGCAAGTACTGGCTCAAGCACCACGGCCGAGCCTGGTACTACAGCCTCGTCGGCGCGCTGGCCGCCCGCTATGCGCTCTACGCCGGCGTGGTGGCGGGCGCGATCGTGCTGGGTCGGCGGCTGCTGCGCTGATGGTTCCTTTCGCGCGCTAACATGGCGCTCGCACCGGAAGCCGTGACCACGTTCGAGCGCGTCGAAGGGTATCGCGTGCTGCGGTCGTTCGGCTACGTGTACGGTCAGGCCAGCCGCCCGCGCAACGTGCTGCGCCAAACGTTCCGCAGCATCGGCGCATTGATCGGGCTTGCGCCGGTCGAGTACTTGACCGATGCGGAGCGTGCGCGCACCGAGTCCCTCGATGCGCTGCTGCGCAAAGCCGAGACGATGGGCGCCAACGGCGTGATGGGCCTGCAGTTCCAAGCCTCCGAAGGTCCCGACGGCGCGACCCGCGTCCTGGCGTTCGGTGAGGCGGTGCTGCTCGAGCCTGCGCCGGCCGAGCCTGCTGGGGACACGCCGCTTCGACAGGCTCAGGACGTGCCGTGAGCTTGGTGGAGCGCGCGCAGCGCCAGCGCGATCTCGACGAAGCCGCCGGCGTGGTCGACCGCTGCCGCAAGTGCGGGATCGGCGCGACGCGCACCCACAGCGTCTTCGGCGAAGGCGATCCGTGCGCGACGCTCATGGTGGTCGGCGAAGGCCCGGGCGAGACCGAGGACAAGCTGGGCCGGCCGTTCGTCGGGCGCGCGGGGGAGTTGCTCGACCGCATGCTGCTGGCGATCGGCCTGCCTCGCGAGGACGTGTTCATCTGCAACACGGTCAAGTGCCGGCCGACGCTCCACGCCGGCACCCGGCTCGCGAACCGGCCGCCGACGCCCGACGAGATGCGCAACTGCCGGCCGTACCTCGACCAACAGATCGAGATCGTCCGGCCGCGCGTGCTCTTGGCGCTGGGCGCGCCGGCCGCCAAGTCGTTCATGGGCGAGCGGTTCTCGATCACCAAGCAGCGCGGCCAGTGGTTCGAGGGTCCAGCCGGAACGCCGGTCATGGCGACCTTCCACCCCGCCTACATCCTGCGCATGACCGGCGGCGCGATGGCCGAGGTCAAGAAGCTGGTCTGGAACGACCTCAAGGCGGTGCGCGCTCGCCTCGACGAGCCCCCGCTGCAGCCGGCGCAAGCACCCCTACAGCACTCGCTGTTCGACTGAGGCGCGCGACACCTAAAAATTTAATCCTCAGGCCTGGAACAATCCCCTAAGGAAATAGTAGAATAGGGCAGCGATCGCGATCGACGTTCCATCTCGCTTCGAGGAAAGGTCACCATGCGCTTGACCCGTGCTACCGCATTGCGCTCGCTGGCCGTCGCCAGTCTCGCCGCCGTTCTGAGCGCGCCGGCTGGGGCGCAGTCGTCGCCGCCCGCCACGATCGTCGCCCTGGCGACGCAGGACAAGAGCCTCTCCACCTTTGCCGCGGCCCTGCACGCAACCGGCCTCGACGAGGCCCTCAAGGGCGACGGCCCATACACCGTCTTCGCGCCGACCGACGAAGCGTTCGCGAAGCTCCCGCCGGCCGATCGCGCCATGCTGACCAACGATCCGGCCCGGATGCGGTTGCTGCTGCTCGGTCACATCGTCAACGGCGTCACGCTGGTCCATCCGACTCCCGGCACGGTCGCGCGCGGAAGCGTGCCGACCGACGACGGCGGAACGCTGAGCTTCGGCGGCACGGCGGACCATCCGACCGTCGGCGGCGCGGGCGTCGTCAAAGCCGACGTCCGGGTCGGAAACGGCGTGCTCACGACGCTCGACCGGGTCGTCATGCCGTAGTTCCGACCGGGGGCGCGTGGTAGAATGACCCGTCATGCTCGCCGCGCGCAACCTGTGGATCGACGAGAAAGCGCGTCGCGCCGGTTACGAGAGCGGCGCGGCGCTCGCCTCGTCGCACGATCTCAAGGGTTACCGGCTCGAGCAGCTCTACCGCGCCGCCGCGAAGGAGCTGATCGGGGAGCTGGATGAGGTCACGACGCTCCCCAAAGAGCTGCGCGCGACGCTAGCGGCACAAGGCTTCGCGTTCGACTCGGTCGAGCCGGTCGTCACCCAGCGGTCGAACGACGGTCAGACGACGAAGAGCCTGTTCCGCCTGCACGACGGAAACGAAGTCGAAGCGGTCTTGATGGAGCACCACGGCGGCCGCAATACCGTCTGCATCTCCTCGCAGGCCGGTTGCGCGTACGCGTGCGCGTTCTGCTCGACCGGCCAAGCCGGCTTCACCCGGCACCTCAGCGCGACCGAGATCTTCGATCAGGCGCGCTACTTCGCGCGCGAGCTGGCGCGCCGCGGCCGCAAGGTCACCAACGTCGTCTTCATGGGGATGGGTGAGCCGTTCCACAACTACGACGCGGTGATGGGGGCGGTCGCGCTGCTCAACGATCCGCACGGCTTCGGACTGGGTCATCGCCACATCACGATCTCGACGGTCGGGCTCGTGCCCCAGATCGATCGCTTCAGCGACGAGGGAACGCAGGTGAACCTCGCGATCTCGCTGCACGCGCCGACCGATGCCACCCGCTCGAAGATCATGCCGGTCAACCGCAAATGGTCGACGGTCGAGCTCATGGCCGCGGTCGACCGCTACATCCGCAAGACCCGGCGCAAGGTGTTCTTCGAGTACGTGATGCTGGCCGGCGTCAACGACTCCGACGAGCACGCGCGCGAGCTGGCCGCGCTGATGCGCGGCCCGCTCTACCACGTCAACGTGATTCCGTACAACAGCACGCCCGACGCCGTTCTGCGCGGCAGCGACGAGCAGCGCATCTGGGCCTTCGCGAAGATCCTCGAACAGCACGGCGTCGCCGTCACCGTGCGCACGCCGATGGGCCGCGACATTGCCGCCGCCTGCGGCCAGCTTCGCGCCGAAACCCAGCCCAAAGCCCACAAAGCGGCGGCAGGCTGAGCTTGGCTGTTCGGGCCCCCTTGACTTCATCCCGAAGATGAAGCGAGCGAAGCGGCCCGACGCTGTCGCGATCGTCGTCCTGCGCGAAACGGGTGAGGCCGCGCGATTGCTGCTCATCCGGCGGGCGGCAGGCGCCTTTTCAGGCGCATGGACCTTCGTGATGGGCACCGTCGAGAAGGGCGAGCGCGCGACGGAAACGGCGCGCCGCGAACTCCGCGAGGAAGTCGGGCTAGCTCCGGCCCAGCTCTTCACGGCCGGCGCGCTGGATGCGTTCTACGATCCGGTGCGCGATCGGATCGTACACGTCCCGTTCTTCGTAGCATATCTCGAGCCGGGCGAGGTCACGCTGGAGAAGGACGTGCACGATGCGCATCGCTGGGTCACGTTCGAGGAAGCGACCGAGTTGCTCGAGTTCGACGCGCAGCGTCGCGTGCTCGCCCACATCCATCGAAATTTCGTTTCTCGATCGCCCCGCGCCTGGCGTTTGATTCCCTAAGCGCAGTACCTCGTGGTCCTGGCCACTCCACAACAACGGCGCCCACGAGGTCGAGCGTCTAGCAATCGTCGATCCGAACGAATGCCTCCGACCCCTTGGCAAATCGATCCAGGCGGGAGCTCAAAGAAGTCGCTGAGGGCGCGCCGGCGCTCGTGGTGAGGAGCCTGCGTGCTGGGCGCGGAATCAGCTGCGTTCCGTGAGTATGACTGAAGAAGAACGCCCCCGTGTTTCGATGGAGGAGATCACTGCGCTGGCCAAGCGGCGCGGGTTCATCTTTCAGTCATCCGAGATCTACGGCGGCATCGGCGGCTTCTTCGACTACGGGCCGCTCGGAGCGGTGCTCAAGCGCAACGTGAAGGACGCCTGGTGGCGCGAGATGGTCGAGCGGCGCGACGACGTCGTCGCGTTCGACAGCTCGATCATCATGCATCCGCGGACGTGGGAAGCGTCGGGTCATGTGGCGGCGTTCCACGACCAGCTCGTCGATTGCCGCAATTGTAAGCACCGTTTCCGCGCCGACCATCTGGCGTCGCTCGACAAGTGTCCGGACTGCGGGATGAGCGGCACGCTCACCGAGCCGCGCAACTTCAACTTGATGATGCGCACGGCGGTCGGGCCGATGGAAGACACCTCGTCGCAGGCGTACCTGCGGCCGGAGACGGCTCAGGGCATCTTCGTCAACTTCAAGAACATTTACCAGAGCGCGCGCAAGAAGCCGCCCTTCGGGATCGCGCAGATCGGAAAGTCGTTCCGCAACGAGATCACACCCGGGAACTTCACCTATCGCGTGCGCGAGTTCGAGCAAGCCGAGCTCGAGTTCTTCGTGCCTGCCGACGGCAAGGACATGGAGTGGTTCGAGCAGTGGGTCACCGCGCGCAAGCAGTGGTACAGCGACTACGGCGTGCGCCCGGACCGGCTGCGATTCTACGAGCTCACCGAGGCGGAGCGGCCGTTCTACGCGCAAGGCCGGCATCGACGTCGAGTACCTCTTTCCGTGGGGCTGGGGCGAGCTCGAGTCGATCGCCCATCGCGGCACGCTACGACCTCGACCGCCACATCGAGTATTCCGGCAAGGACCTGCAGTTCTTCGACGAGGCGTCCAAGCAGAAGTACACGCCCATTCTCATCGAGTCGTCGGCGGGGATGGACCGCACGACGTTGACCATGCTCGTCGACGCGTACGACCGCGAGCCGGTCACCGACGGCGAGAGACAGACGGAGCGCACCGTGCTGCGCTTCCACCCGAAGATCGCGCCGGTGCAGGTCGGCGTCTTCCCGCTGGCCCGCAACAAGCCGGAGCTCGTCGAACGCGCGCGCGCGATCGAGCGCGAGCTGCGCCCGTGCTTCCGAACGCAGTACGACGAGGGAAACGTCGGCCAGCTGTACCGCCGGCAGGACGAGATCGGCACGCCGTGCTGCATCATGGTCGACTTCGAGACGCTCGACGATGCGGCGGTCACCGTGCGCGACCGCGACACGATGAAGCAAGACCGCATCGGCCAGGACGCGCTCGCGCGGTACCTCGCCGACCGCCTGTGACGGGCCCGTAAGCAGGGGCCGGCCAGTCTTCGTCCTAAATCCTTAGTTGACAATTTCAGCCCGGCGGATTAGCATCGTGGCAGCCCGCCCGTAGGAACTCGTGTGATTCGAATTCGTCAGTTTGCGCCGGTGCTGCTCGCACTCGGCTCGATGTTCTCATGCCTCGGCGCCGCAGCGGTCGCCGCCGATCCGACGTCGCCCGACACGATTACGGTGCCGACGCTCGCCGCGCCGCCGTCGATGCAAGGCACGATCGACGTGAGCTGGGACCCGGCAGCGAAGCTGACGCTCGGTCAGGACTTCACCTATCGGCGTCCGGCTGCCGAGCAAACGGACGTGCGCGTCGCGCAGGACAGCACCGGGCTCGACATCGCGTTCATCGTCACGCAGACCGAGCCGGTGGTCGCAGCGCCAGCAGACCAACGGATCGAGCGTGACGAGCGACGACTACGTCGGCGTGTATCTGTATCCGCACGGCACGGTCGGCTTCCAGTACGCGTTCTTCGCCAATCCGGCCGGCACGCGCTACCAGACCTCGAGCGAGAACAGTGCCTACACGCCGCAGTGGACGGCGATCGGGCACGCGACGCCGACCGGCTACGTCGTCACGATGCGCATCCCGCTCGACGTGATTCGCAGCGGCGGCTCGACGACGTGGCGCGCCCAGTTCGTCCGCGCGACCGTCGCGACGAACGGCCTGGCGACCTGGACGTTCTCGCCGCGCGCGAACAACGTCGGCGATCCGGCGTTCGCCGGGACGCTCGCCGGCGTCGGCGTGAAGCGCGGCGCCGCGGCGCGTCCCAAACCGCGCGCGCAGATCTACGCGCTGGGCGAGGCGACGACGCCGGCCTACGGCGGGAACACCTCGCGCATCGGCGCCGACTTCTCGCTGCCGGTCACGCCGAGCGCCTCGTTCGTCGGGACGCTGCACCCCGACTACTCCAACGTCGAGGTCGACCAGCAGACGATCGCGCCGTCCGCCTTCGCCTACCAGTACGCCGAGGTGCGGCCGTTCTTCACCCAGGCCGCACAGGCGTTCAACTACAACTTCTCGTGCTCGGACTGCGTCACGCTGCTCTACACGCCGGCGATCCCGACCTTCCGCGAAGGCTATGCGCTCGAGGGCACGCAGGGTCCGGTGACCTTCGGCGCGTTCGACGCGATCGGCGACGGCCGGGTCGACCAAGGCCAGGCCTTCGACTACAACAAGGAGACGACCGAAAACTTCTTCAGCGGCAACCTGCAGCGGATCGCGGTCGACACGTCGAGCGGACTGCACGACGAGCTCAACTCGTTCCAGGGCGGGATCAGCAACCTGCAAGACGCATTTCTTCGTGTACGGCAACGTCGCGTTCGAGCGCGGCAGCCTGGTGACCGTACCCGGCGCAGCCGAATACCAGGAGTACGGCTTCGGCTACGCCAGCGCGACGACCGTCGCCGTGCTCAACGCGCAACGCATCGGCGCGCAGTTCTACCCCGTCGACAGCTTCGTGCCGCAGAACGATCTGACCGGCTACGAGTGGTTCACCCGCAAGACGATCAACTTCTCGCCGACGCACTTTCTGCACGACGTCCAGGTGAGCGACTTCTACGCGCGCTACCACAATCGGTTCGGTCAGCTCGATCAGACCGACGCCAGCGAGACGGCGCAGCTCGACTTCCGCAACCTGATCACGTTCAAGGGCACGCTGTCGGCGAACGGCGTGCAAGTCGCCGATCGCGAGTTCCTCCCGTTCGACGGCAACGCACTGTATCTCGGATACAAGATCAACACGGTCACGCCCACCTACGTGCGGCACACCTTCGGGAAGTACTATCACGGCGAGCTCGATGCGAACAACTACGTCACGGTGCTCCCGCTGCGCAAGCGCCTCAACCTGACGCTCGAGGGCGATCAGGACACCTACTTCACGCACTATCCCGGCGAGACGCGGCACGACCCAGTGGCTCGAACGCGCGAGTCTCGACTGGCAGATCACCCGCGACGCCTCGTTCGACGTCGGCGCGCGCCGTATCATCGGCGGGTTCCTGCCGAACTCGTTCGCGCTGCCGCCGTTCGGCGCGGTGAACGCGAGCAACGTCTCGCTGGCGTTCCACCTGCTCAATCGCCGCAACGAGTTCTACATCGTGTACGGCGATCCCAACAGCTTGTCGACCACGCCGGCGCTATTCGTCAAGTGGATCCGTTACATCGGTGCCCCGAAGGGTACTTAATCGCCTCCGCTGCGCTACGGCGAGAAGGTATTGTTGAAATGCTCGCCGGCGCGGTAGCGCCGGCGAGTCACCCTTCGGGTGAGTCTCCGCGCGATACCCAATCGCGCGGAGACGACGTGATCGTTGCGTCGCTGCGTAGGGCGACGGCGCGTTTGACAGCTTCGGCGCGGCGTATTGCCGCTATATTTTGTCGTGCTTTCGCCCGTGTCGCGCGCCGCGTGCGGGCCCGGCGAGCATTCAACACCACCTCGTCGCCGTAGCGCAGCGGAGGCGATAAAGCGGACGCGATTATGAAGCGATCGCGACCTGGCCTTCAAGGGTCGAACGATCGTCGATTGCGGCGATGATGCGGCGCTGGACGTCGGCGTCGAGGCACAGGAACGGGAGGCCGCGCGATCTCGTCGCCTCGACCCACTGGGTGAGCTCCCAGCGGTTCCACATCGCCAGCCGGCCCGCCGCATCGCAGTGGCACGCATCGAACGGTTTGCTCAGCTCCCGCGGGAGCGTCACGCCGGGCTCCATGCCCCTTCTATCGGCACGATCCGGTACGATGTTCACGCTTGAATTGCTAATGAACGGTGAAGCCTGCCCGGCGCGAGCGCGGCAGGCGGTCAGCGACGCTGAAGCTGACCGCGTCGGAGTGCGACCCGTCACTCGCGCGTAACGTCCAGCTCCCTCGAGCGAGCGGCAGGAGCCAGCGCGCCCGTGCCGCGGCGACCCGCTTGCCGTTGAGCAGCCAGATCGGCCGGGTCGCGCCGCGCGCGATGACGGCGATGCGCGCGCCGGGCTCGGCCACGAAACGGTCGCCGTCGTGCGGCTCGACGATGCGCAGCGGTTCACCGCGGCGCGCGGGTTGGTTCGCCAGCCACCCGTCGAAGGTGCGGTCGAGCGGGCGCGGCGGCGCGTTCCATGCGACGAGGTCGCCCGCGTCGAGCCACTCGCCGACGACCGACGTGCAGGTCGGGGTGGGCCGAACGCCGCGGGTCGCGCACATCGGCCGGCGGACGTAGCCGCGCGGCCCCGCGAACGCGGCCGGCGGGTTGCGTTCGGCAAGGTGCCGGATGATGCGGTTCCACAGCGGCGCGGCGCCGGTCACGCCGCTGACGCGCTGCATCGGCGCGCCGTCGAAGTTGCCGACCCACGTCGCGACGGTGTAATCGCGCGTGAACCCGACCGTCCAGGTGTCGCGGAAGTCCGACGACGTGCCGGTCTTCACCGCGCTCGGGAACGAGGTGCGCAGCAGCGAAGCGACGCCGAATGCGCGCGCGCGCGCATGGGCATCGGCCAGCATGTCGGTGACCAGCGACCACTCCGATTCCGCGCCGACCGCCGCCGGCGGCGAAACCGGCGCATCGGCGAGCGCGTGGACCCGCACCGTCCGACCGCCGCCGGCGATCGCGGCGTACGCACCCGCCAGCTCTTCGAGCGTCACCTCGCCGTCGCCGAGCGCGAGGCCCAGACCGTAGCGATCGGCGTCGCCGGTCAGGTGGCGGAAGCCCAGCGCGCGCAGGCGTTCCAAGAACGGCTGCACGCCGACCGCGCTGAGCACGCGCACTGCCGGAACGTTGAGCGAGTCGGCCAGTGCGATGCGGGCGCGGACCGGTCCGGCGAAGCTCGCGCTGTAGTCGCCCGGGCTGTACGACCGCAAGCCCGGGATCGCGTACGTCGTCGGAACGTCGGCCAGGATCGAGGTCGGACGAACGACGCGCCGTTCGAAGGCCAGCTCGTACAGAAACGGTTTGAGCGTCGAACCGGGCTGGCGCAGCGCCACGACGCCGTCGTTCTTGCCCGCGCCGGCGCGCGCGAAATAGTCGGCCGAGCCGACGTAGGCCAGGATCGCGCCGTCGTGGTTGTCGATGACGATTGCCGCGCCGTCACGGACGTTGCGTCCGTTCAGGCCGCCGACGATCTGCTGCGTCGCGTTCTCGGCGAACGCTTGCAGATCGCGGTCGAGCGTCGTGCGCACGCGCGTGGCCGCCGGCGAAACGCCGGCCGCCAAGCGAAATAGCAGCTGCGGCGCGGCGACGATTCCGCCGCCGCGCGGCAACACGTCGACGCGCTCGGACGCCGCGTCGGCGGCTTGCGCGGCCGAGGCGGCCCCGGTGGCGACCATGCGGGCCAGCACCCAGCGACGGCGCCGCTCGAGCGCGGACGGATGCTCATACGGATCGAGCCGCACGGGATCGTTGGGCAACGCCGCCAGAAACGCGGCGTGCGCCAGATCGAGATCGGCCGCCGGGGTGCCGAAATAGCTCCGCGCGCCGGCCTCGACTCCGACGAGGTCGCCGCCCATCGGCAGCCGGTTGACGTACGCTTCGAGGATCGGCGGCTTGGCGGTGCCCGTTTCGATCCGCAGCGCCGTCAGCAGCTCTTCGCACTTGCCCAGCGGCGTCCGCGGCAAGTCGAACCGCAGCCGCGCCAGCTGCATGGTGATCGTCGAGCCGCCCGAGACGATTCGGCGATCGCGCACGAGCTGCCATGCCGCGCGGCCGAGCGCGACCGGATCGATCGCACCGTGCTCCGCGAATCGGGCGTCTTCGGCCGCGACGATCGCCGCCAAGAAGCGCGGTGAGACGCGCGTCAAAGGCACGCGCACCGCGTGCTCGGTGTCGCGCGCGAGAACCGTCCCGAGCGCAACGCCGGCGCGGTCTTCGAATTCGAGCGCGTTCGCGCCGCCGTCGAAGGCGCGCGGACCAATGGGCCGCCCGACGACGGTCAGGATCGCCAAACCGGCCACGACGGCGACGACGGTGATGCGCGGCAAGCGGTGCCCTCCGCATTTCCTGTTCGCCGCCGACAGGGAGCAACCCGGCGCGCACGAACGGACGTCGCGACGTGCTGCGCTCATGTCGCGCTTTCGTTCTCGTCGCGTCGGCCGTCGTGCTCTTCACCGGCGGCTGCGCTCGCCGTGTGGCGGCGCCGGCGCCGGAACCCTTGCCGGCCGTCTCGCCGCTGCCGTCGCCCTCGCCGCAGCCGCCGGTGCTGTCGGTCGCGCCGGTCGGCGACGTCGACACGCTCGCGCAGATCCGCATCGTCTTCAGCGATGATCTGATCCCGCTCGAACGGCTGGAGTCACCCGACGAAACGGCGATCCTGGCGCACTTCTCGATCGTGCCGGCGCTGCCGGGCCAATTCCGTTTTCTGACCCCGCGCATGATCGGCTTCGAGGCCGACCGCGCGTGGCCGGTCGCGTCCCGCGTGCGCGTCACGATCGCCAAGGGTCTGCGCGATCTGCACGGCCACGCGCTGAACGACGATCTCGCCTGGACGTTCCAAACCGGTGCGGTCAAGCTCGACGAGCTGCCGGGAAAACCGGGCGACACCGAGCCGCGCGACCTGCGGCCGAAGATCGGCTTCACCTCGAACGTGGCGCTCGATCGCGCGTCGCTCGAAGCGCACGCGCGACTGCGCAGCCGCGGCTCGCCGGCGGCCACGATCCCGCTGGTCGTGCCGCCGGACACCGCGACGCCGTCGCCGGGGACGACCGCCCCGCCCGACGCGGAGTACGATCCCTCGAACGACGACTGGAACTACGTGCTCGTCCCCGCCGCCCAGCTGGCACGCGGCACGCAGTACGACGTCGAGATCGAGGCCGGCGTGCGGCCGCGGCTCGGCAACCTCGCCAGCGACCGCGGCTTCACCGGAACGTTCCGCACCTACGATGCGCTGCGCTTCGACCGGCTCGACCGTTCGCACGCGCAACGCTTCGCCGACGGCGACCCGATGCTGTCGTTCACGACTCCGATCGATCCGAAGTCGCTGGGCGCGCTCACGCTCGCGCCGGCGCCGCCGCCGGGCTCGACCGCGTTCGCGGTCGTGGACAACGAAATCTCGGTGAATGCCGCGCTGCTCGCACCCGACCGCGACTACACGGTGACGATGGGTCCCGAGCTGCGCGATACGTTCGGCCAGCGCCTCGGCAGCGCGCAGCGCACGACGTTCCGTACCGGCGACCTCTCGCCCGACGTGTGGGCGCCGAGCGGGACGAACCTGTTTCCGGCCGGGCGCGACGTCCGATTGAACGTGGTGGCGGTCAACGCGCCGCCGGCGCACGCGACCTTTCGGTCTTTGCAGCCGTTCGACGTCGTCCAGTACGACGATCCGAGCGCCGGCGACGAAGACGGTCTGTTGGGACCGGCCGCCGGCTGGCCGAGCTTCGACGTGCGCGCCGCGCACAACGTCGAGCGCGCGATCGAGATCCCGCTGCGCGCGCGGTTGAACGGCCCGGGCGGCGCATTGGCGTACGGCGTCGCGGCCAAGCTGCCGCGCAACGAGTCGCCGTTCGTCGCCGCCGGCGTCGTGCTGCTGACCGATCTCGGCGCGTTCGCGCAGTTCTTCCCCGACGGCGGCTCGGTGCGCGTCAACCGGATCGCCGACGGCTCGCCGGTCGGCGGCGCGCGCGTCGAGGTCTATCCCTCGCAGTCCAACGCGAAGACGAAGACGGCGCCGGTCGCATGCGCGACCGCGACGACCGCGTCCGACGGCGTCGCGGCCTTCGGCGGACGTGCGTTCGCCGAGTGCGCCGAGCTCGACCGCGGCCAGAACGACGCGCCGTCGTTCGTCACCGTCGTTCGGCTCGGCGCCGACTGGACGTACGTGCGCACCGATCCGTACAGCGGCGCGTTCGTGGGCGACGTCTACAACGGCTGGTCGTCGGCGACGCCGGCCTCGTTCGGTACGATCTTCTCGGACCGCGAGCTGTACCAGCCCGGCGAGACCGCGCAGCTGGTCGCGGCCGGCTGGTTCCTGGTCGACGGCGTGCTGCGCCGCGGCGTCGCGCCGTCGTACGAGATCGTGCTGCAGCTGCCCAACGGCGAGAAACGCGATCTCGGCCGGCGCGCGCTCGACGGCTTCGGCACGTTCACGCTGCCGGTCAAGCTCGACGCCGCGGCGCCGCTGGGCTACTACAACATTCGCGCGACGGCCGGCAACGGCGAGGAGATCGACGGCGGCTTCCGGGTGGCGGAGTTCAAACCACCGAACTTCAAGGTCGACGTCACGCTCGACTCGCTCGTCGCGCAACGCGGCGCCACCGTAACGGCCAGCGCCGCCAGCGCGTACTTGTTCGGCGCGCCGCTGGCCGGGGCGTCGACGAAGTTCACCGTGACCCGCGGGCCGGTCGACTTCGCGCCGCACGGCCGCGACGGGTTCTCTTTCGGGCGCAGGTGGTTCTGGCCCGAGCAGCGGCCCGACGCGGCGACCGACGTGCTGGAGACGACCGTGACCGACGACGCGGCGGGGAAGAGCGGCATCAGCGTCCCCGTGGCGAGCGATCTGCCTTATCCGATGGAGTATGCGGTCGACGCCGAGACGACCGACGCCTCGAACATCGCCGTTGCGGACGGCAAGATCTTCACCGCGCTGCCGTCCGACACGCTGATCGGCTTGCGCAGCGACGACGTGGGGACCGCCGGCACGCCGCTGACGACGGCGGTCGTGGTGACCGATCCGGCGGGCAAAGCACGCTCCGGAGCCAGCGTCCACGTCGAGCTGCAGAGCGCCGACTACGCGACCGCGACCCAGATCGTCGAAGGCGCCGAACAGCAGGTGCAGTCGGTCTCGTACGCGACGGTCGCCGGCGGCGACGTCGTCAGCGCCGGCGCGCCGGTCACCGTGTCGCTCACGCCGCCCAAACCGGGGACCTATCGTCTGCGGGCGACGCTGGGCGGCACGAGCGGTGACGCGTCGGAGAGCGACGTCGAAGTCTACGTCGGAGGCGGCGGCGACACGACCTGGTATGGCCGCGACCCCAATACGCTCACCGTCAAGCTCGACAAGGCGTCGTACCGGCCCGGCGAGACGGCGACGGCGCTGGTGCAGTCGCCGTTCGCCGACGCCGAGCTGCACGTCGCGGTCGTGCGGCACGGCGTGCTGTGGGAGACGACGCAGACGACGACCACGGCCGCACCGACCGTGCGCTTCCGGGTGACGCCGCAGATGCTGCCCAACGCCGCGGTCGAGGCGTTCGTCGTGCGCCGCGGCCCGCCGCCGGCACGGGCGCTCGCCGGCGGCGGCAACGCCCTCGCGCGCACCGGACTGACCGGTTTCGAGGTCGCACTCGATGCGAAGTACTTGCACGCGACGGTCGCGCCGAAGAACGGCGTGCTGCAGCCCGGCGCGCGTCAAACGGTCACCGTGCGCGTGCAGGACGGCGCACACCACCCCGTCGCCGGCGAGATCACCCTGATCGTCGCCAACGACGCGGTGCTGCAGCTCACCGGCTACCGGCCGCCCGACCTGGTGAAGACCGTCTATGCCGACGAGCCCATCTCGACGCGCTTCTCCGACAATCGCGCCGCACTCGTGCTGAGCACGCTCACCAAACCGGCCGAGAAAGGATGGGGCTTCGGCGGCGGACTGTCCGGTGAGGAAGCGGATCCGCGCGTTCGCCACACCTTCTCGCCGCTGGCCTACTTCGCCGGCGCGCTGCGCACCGACGCCAACGGCGTGGCCAGCGCGACGTTCACGCTGCCCGACGATCTCACCACCTGGCGCGCGATGGTCGTCGCGACGAGCGCCGACGGACGGTTCGGGAACGGCGAGTCGACGTTCAGGACGACCAAACCGCTGGTCGCAAACCCGGTGATCCCGCAGTTCGCGCGCCCGGGCGACCGCTTCGACGCGGGCGTGGCGGTGACCAACGGTACCGGCGCGGCGGGTCCGCTGCACGTCGACGCGACGCTCGCCGGTCCGCTGGCGTTCGTGGTGAACGACAAGCCGGTCGCGTCGGCCACGCTCGACACGCCGCTCGACAGCGTCACCAAGGCGTACCGCTTCTCGATGATCGCCCAGGGCACCGGCGTCGCGACCGCGACGGTGCGCGTGCGCGGCGCGGGCACCGGCGACGCGTTCGCGATCCCCGTCCCGGTGAACGACGCCGACGTCAGCGAGAGCGTCGCGCAGACCGGAACGACCACCGCGCGCGCGAGCGTTCCGCTCGAAGTCGCGGCGGGAACGCCGCGCGACGCCGGCGGGCTCGATCTCGCGCTGGCGTCGTCGCTGCTCCCCGAGCTGACGGTCGCCGCGCAGAGCGCGCTGCTCGGCGACGACCGGCTGACGCTGTCGTCGGCGAGCCGCCTGGACGTCGCCGCCGACCTCGCGCTGCTCGCCGCGCGCACCGGCGACGACGGGTCGCAAGCTCGCGCGCGCGCGACGGCGGAGATCGCCACGCTGAGCAGCTTGTCACGCGCCGACGGCGGGTTCGCCGCCTACCGGCAGGCGCAAGGCTCGGATGCGTGGGACTCGCTCGTCGCGCTGCGCGCGCTGGCGCGCGCGCGTTCCGCCGGCATCTCGGTTCCCGGCGCGCTCTTGTCGGGAGCGCTCGCGTACGCTGCCGCGACGCTGGGCGATCCCACCGCTCGCGCGAAGTGGTGCACCAGCGCACCGTGCAAGGCCGAGCTGCGGCTCGACGCGCTCGACGCGCTTGCCGCCGCCGGCCAACCGCGGACGACCTTCCTCGACGACGTCGACGCGCAGCGCGATTCGCTCGCGTTCGCCGACCAAGCGCGGCTGGCCCGTCTGCTGGCGCTCGCGCCCGGCTACGGCGCCCGCGCCGACGCGCTCGCCAAGACGATCACCGACCACCTCTACACGACCGCGCGCGGTGCGGTCGTGACGCTTCCGGGCCGCTACCGCTGGTTCGACGAACCCGTGGTGGCGCAGGCCGAAGCGCTGCGTCTCGAGCTCGTGCGCAAGGCCGACGCCGATACGATCGACCGGCTGACGCGCTCGCTGCTCGACATGCGGCGCAACGGCTCGTTCGGCTGCGCCTGCCAGAACGCGGCCGCGCTCGACGCCCTCGTCGAGCTCGCGGCGCGCGAGCAGCCGGCGAACTTCACCGCGACGGCGTCGATCGGCAGCAAGACGATCGCGAGCGCACGTTTCGCCGGCGCACGTGCTCCCGAACGCCGCGCCGACGTGCCGATGCGCGCGCTGCCCGGCGGACGCAGCAGCGTCGACCTGGCCAAGTCCGGCGTCGGAACGCTGCACTACGCGGTCACCTACACCTACCGGCTCGCCGGCGCGTCGCCCGGCAGCTTGAGCGGTTTGCGGATCACACGCGTCGTGCGCAAGGCCAACGCCAAGGACGTGCTTGCGACGATGGGTTTGGCGACGCCGGGATCAGCCCTCGCGCTCGACGCGGCGCAGGTGTACGACGTCGAGCTGCAGATCGTCACCGATCACGACGTCGACCGCGTGGTGATCGCCGACCCGCTGCCGGCCGGACTCGAAGCCGTCGACACGTCCTTCGCGACGACCTCGCCGGCGCTGCCCGTTCCGGCGACGTCGTGGGCGATCGGCGACCAGCAGATCTTCACCGATCACATCGAGGCGTACGCCGATCATCTCTCGGCCGGGATCTACCGGCTGCACTATCTCGCCCGCAGCGTGACGCCGGGAACGTTCGCCTGGCCCGGCGCGACGGCGCACCTCGTCGATCGTCCCGACGAGTTCGGGCGCAGCGCCGGTTCGCTCGTCACCGTTCGCTGACGCCCGTGCGCTGCGGTCAGGGTGCCTGCGTGCGGGTTCTCGGGATCGGATCGACGTGCAGGTCGCGCGGGCGCAGCTCGTGCCAGGCGTCGATCGTGCGGACCGAGCGCGTGTATGTGGAGATGACGAACGACTGAGTGAAGGCTGAACCGCGCCGGTAGCGGACGCCGTCGAGGAACTCGCCGTCGGTCACGCCGGTCGCGGCGAACAGCGCGTCCGGGCTGGCGCACAGATCGTCGAGGGTCAACGTCTTGCGGACGTCGTGACCTTCGGCGGCGGCGATCGCCTCGTCGGCCTCGTCGCGCGGCCACAAGCGGCCCTGCATCTCTCCGCCGAGCGCGCGCACCGCGCAGGCGGTGATCACGCCTTCGGGTGATCCGCCGATGCCGGCCAACACGTCGACGTTGGCGCGGTCTTCGAGCACAGCGTACACCGAGTTCGCGACGTCGCCGTCGCCGAACACGCGCACGCGCGAGCCGGCCGCGCGCACGTGGCGCATCAGGTGCTCGTTGCGGGGGCGGTCGAGCAGGGCTACGGTCAGGTCGGAGACTTCGCGGCCCTTGGCGCGGGCGAGACGGCGCAGGTTCTCTTCGAGCGGCAAATCGATCGAGACGATACCGCGGCCGGCGGGGCCCGTGACGAGCTTGTCCATGTACGGCACGCGGGTGCGGAACAGGGCGCCGCGCGGTGCGGCCGCGATCACCGAGATCGCGCCGGGTCCGCCGCGCGACGCGAGCGTCGTGCCGTCGATCGGATCGACGGCGACGT
The DNA here is from genome assembly GCA_963738465.1 of Vulcanimicrobiota bacterium. Lineage (GTDB taxonomy): Bacteria > Vulcanimicrobiota > Vulcanimicrobiia > Vulcanimicrobiales > Vulcanimicrobiaceae > Vulcanimicrobium. The sequence continues at coordinate 85,048 of CAVTWP010000005.1, read as the reverse complement.
CGAGCGACGGATCGCTGCCGTTGCCGATTTCCTCGCCATGGTAGAGCATCGGCGCTTCGTCCTTCTCGCCTTCGCCAATCACCACGATACCGGCCAGGGCCGCGCCGCTGAGCGCGGTGCGCATCGCTTCGACGGCGGCGCCGTCGACCGCGTTCTTGTCGCCCAACCCGACGAGCCGTCCGGCGGCGATGGCGGCCGCCTCCGTCGACCGGACGAACGCATACTCCAGGCCGTAGGTGTCCATAGGCCGCCTATTTCCAGGTGCCCGCTTGCTCAAAACCTTCTCGGGCGTCTGCAGAGTCGGCCGAAAGGGCCAACTTCGCCCGGAACCGGAGCCCGCGCAGCGAAGGCGGTCGGCGACGATGGCCAAGCTGTACTTTCGCTACTCGGCGATGAACGCCGGGAAATCGACCGCGCTCCTGCAGGTCGCGCACAACTACGAGGAGCACGGGCGGCGCGTCGTCATGTTCACCGCCGAGCTCGACGTGCGCTACGGGGTCGGCTTCGTCACCTCGCGGCTCGGGCCGCAGCGCAAGTCCCTGACCTATGATTCCGAGGTCGACTTTTCGCGCCACCTCGCCGATGCCGGCAACGTGTCGTGCGTGCTGGTCGACGAGGCGCAGTTCCTGAGCCCCGATCAGGTCCGCCAGCTGCACCGGATCGCGCACGTCGGCGACGTTCCGGTGATCTGCTACGGAATTCGAAGCGACTTTCGCGGCGAAGCGTTCCCGGGCTCAGCCACCCTGCTGACCCTCGCCGACAGTATCGAGGAGCTCAAGACGATCTGCCCGTGCGGGCGCAAGGCGACGATGAACGTCCGCATCGACGAGAGCGGCAACCGCATCACGACCGGCGAGCAAATCGCCATCGAAGGCGCGACTCGCTACGTCCAGCTCTGCGGCAGCTGCTTCTATCGCGACTCCGAGTGACGCTCGTCAGTCGGTCGAACGGCCGCTCAGCGAAACGAACCCGTAGCGTTTCTCGAGACGTTTGCGATCCTCGGCAAACATATCGCGAACGCGCGACGCCTCGCTGACCGCGGCGGCTTGGTTTTCGACGGCTTGCTGCGCTTTGCGCAGCTTCTGCGCGGCATCTTCGGCCGCCCGGGTCGCTGACTTCAAACTCATACGTCAATCTTGCGTATCGGCGCGAGATGACCTTTAGCTCGGTCGAGGCGACGGAGCGGGCGTGGCTGTGGGCGGGGCGGGCGGGGGCGATTCGCCCGCTCGCAAGCCGCGGCAGGCACCGAGCGCCGCATCGTCGCCGAGAAAGATGCCGATCCGCGTGCCGCGCGGGATCGTCGCGTCCTTGCCGTGGTGCAGCGAGTCATAACCGCCGGCCGCGTAACCGACGATCGGAATGAGCCCTAAGAGGCCGGGCGCGTTGGCCGAGCCGCCGACCGCGCTCGATTGCTCGTCGTTGAACCGGTCGATGACGACTTGCTCGTGCTTGCCGCCGGCAAGCACGACGAAACGCGCTTCGAGCGCGAGATAACCGCCGCGCCCGCCGCGCTCGGCGTGCGACGCGTTGGCCACGATGCCATAACCGACGGTGCCGCTGGGAACCTGCGTTCCGTCGGCTGCGGTGATCGTGTCCGCGACGACGAACTTGAAAACGTCGCCTGAGCGCGCTCTCGAGGAGTCGATCGTTTCGTCGACCGCGATCAGACCGTGCGCGCACAGCGGCCGCGTGTCGGCCGGAGCTTGCGCCTCGAGCGGCACGGCCCCGGCCGCGGCGACGAGCGCGGCGCCGAGCACGCGAAGGAAGGGCCGAATCGCGTTCATCCCGACGTACGGGTCCCGACTTCGACGCAGCGCGCTTTGCCGGCGCGCTTGGCCTCGTACATCGCCGCGTCGGCGGTGGCCAGAGTCGCATCGGCGCCGCGCCCCATTCGCAACCGGACGACCCCGATGCTCGCCGTGACCGGCGGCGCGCCCGGAAAGGTGCGCGCAGCCTCCGAGATGCGCGCGATGATCTGCTCGCCGACCGCGACCGCGTCGTACGGAACGCGGGACTGCATGAGCACGGCGAACTCGTCGCCGCCCAGCCGCGCGACCACGTCGTCGACCCGCATCCGCTCGCGGATCCCGGCCGCGACGGCGATCAGCACGGCGTCGCCGCCGGCGTGTCCGCAGGTATCGTTGACGTCCTTGAATCCGTCGAGGTCGATCAGCATGAGCGACCATTCGCCGTCGCCGCGCCGCGCCAGCCGGTCGAGCGAGGCCAGCCGCTCGCGAAGAACCTGCAGGAAGCTGCGGCGGTTGTGCACGCCCGTCAGCGGATCGCGCTCGGCCAGCTGCCGGAGCCGCGTCTCGCGGCGGCGGCGTTCGGTGATATCGCTGATCAGCAGCAGGATCGTTGCATCGGGCAGACCTTCGTCCATCGCGACGGCGGTGATCTCACACCACGTCGTGGCACCCGACGGCCGCGCGACGCGCGTCTCGAGCCGCAGCGGACGCACCGCACCGTCGGCGAGCCGGACCAGCGCTTCGCGCAGCGGCTGGCGCTCTTCCTCGGAAATCAGCGACAGGATCGAGGTCGTTTCGGCGCCGGCGAGCGCCAAGAACGCCATGTTCGCGCGCACGACCGAACCGTCGACGTCGATGCTGCACATCGCGATCGGGCTCTGCTCGAGGATGTTGTACGACGCGTGCAGCGTGTCGACGATCTCGCGATAGTGCGCGTTCTCCTGCTCGAGCTCGCGCTGAGCCGTCAAATCGCGAAGGGTGTAGGCGACCACCTGGCGCTCGGGATCTTCGTCGTCGCGCGCGACGCGCGCCGACAGCGCGATCCAGCCGCGCGTTCCGTCCTGGCGCTGAATCCCGATCGTGATCGTGCTGCGCTCCCGGGCGAGCCGTAGGGCCAGCCGCAGCGCGCGCGCCGCATCATCGAGCGGCGCCCCCTGGTCCCAGAAGACGAGCCAGCCCGGTCCGAGCGGCTCGCGACCGCACAGTTGATCGGCGGTCATTCCGAGCAGTCCCAGTGCGGCGGCGTTGCAGTCGCGCACCGCATCGCCGGCGGTGACGATCAAGCCCTCGTCGAGCGCGTCAAGCAAGCGAGGAGGCCGCTCGGCCTCTTCGTCGGGGCTGCGCGGAGATTCGGAGTTGACCATGCTGGTCTTGTTACCGCCCTCGTCCGGCGATCGATCCAACTCTAGGACGTTCGACCTATCCAACGACTCAGGATCACGTCGAGGTTCCACCATACAAGTCATCGGCAGATGCGGCTCGCCGTTGAGTGCTTGCTGTCGGGCTAACCCGTCACCGATACCAACGTTCGCTGCCGCGCGAACGAGACGAACCAGTCGAGCGCGGCCGGGTCCATCATCGCTTCGCGGCTGGCGGCACGTTCCGGCGGCGTGCCGGCCAGGATGCGGCGGACGGGAATCTCCATCTTCTTCCCGGTCAGCGTGTACGGCACGACGGGCACCTGGAGGATCTCGTCGGGGACGTGGCGCGGGCTGCAGTCGGTGCGCAGCTTGGCGACGATGCGATCGCGCAGCCGGTCGTCGAGCGCGTCGTCGCCGGCGAGCCGCACGAACAGCGGCATGTAGAAGCCGCCGCCGGCGAGCTCCAGGCACACCACCAGACTGTCGGCGACATCGTCGAGCTGTTCGACGGCGCGGTACACCTCGGCCGAGCCGATGCGCACGCCGAACCGGTTGAGGGTGGAATCGGAACGGCCGTAGATCGAGCAGCCGCCGCGCGCGTTGATCTTGATGAAGTCGCCGTGCCGCCACACGCCGGGGAAACGCTCGAAGTACGTCTCGCGGTAGCGCGCGTCGCCGGGATCGTTCATGAAGCGCAGCGGCATCGACGGCGACGGGCTGGTGACGACCAGCTCGCCGACCTCGTCCACGACCTCTTGCCCGTCCTCGTTCCAGGCGTGCACGTCCATCCCCAACAAGCGCGTCTGGATCTCGCCCGCGTACACCGGCAGCAGCGGCGACCCGCCGACGAGCCCGGCGCACAGCTCGGTGCCGCCCGACGGTGACGTCACCCACAGATCGCGCTTGACGTTCTCGTAGAACCACGCCGTCGACTCGGGCGTCACCGGTGAACCCGTCAGCAGCACTTGCGTCAATCGCGACAGGTCGAACCGCTCGCGCGGCACGATCCCGGCCTTTTGCATCATCTGCACGAAGGTGGGGCTCGCGCCGAAGCACGTCGCGCCCGCGTCGGCGGCGAGCTGCCACAGCAGTGCCGGCGTCGGGTGGGCGGGATGCCCGTCGTACAGCACGATCGACGCGCCCTGCAGCAGCGCCGACACGAGGGCGTTGAACATCATCCAGCCCGTCGTCGTATAGAAGAACATCCGCGAGTCGGGACCGAGGTTCTGGGCGAGTCCGGTGCTCTTGAGATGCTCGACGAGCGTTCCGACGTGGCCGTGCACGATCGGCTTCGGCAACCCCGTCGTACCGGATGAGAAGAGCACCCACATCGGATGATCCTCGGCGACGCGCTCGTAGGCGAACGCGCCGGCATCGACGGCCGGGTGGTCGAGCAGCGTCCGCCAGTCGATCGCGCCGTCGATCGAGCCGCGCGACGCAGGATCGAGATACGACAGCCACACGACGCGCTCGACGGTCGGCAGCTCGGCGAGGATTGTACGAATCTCGGCGGCGCGGTCGTAATCCTTGCCGGCGAACCGGTAGCCGTCGGCGACGAACACGACCTTCGGCGCGATCTGCGCGAAGCGGTCGATGACGGTCCGCGCGCCGAACTCCGGCGCGGCCGAAGCCCAGACGCCGCCGATCGAGATGACGGCCAGCATCGCGATCACGGCTTCGGGGATGTTCGGCATGTACGCGACGACGCGATCGCCCCGCATGACGCCCAGCGCGCGCAGCTGCGTCGCCAAGATGCGGACGGCGCCGCCGAGTTCTTGCCAGGTCACGCGCGCGAGCGGTCGCAGCTCGGAGCTCTGGACCAGGGCCGCCTCGTCGGCAAGCGCGTACGCCTCATGCCGCAGCAGATGCTCGGCGTAGTTCACTCGCGAGCCGCAAAACCAGACCGCGCCCGGCATTGTCCGCGAGTCCAGCACCTGCTCGTACGGCTGCGACGAAACGACCTCGAAATAGTCCCACACCGCCGCCCAAAACCCGTCGAGATCGGTTACCGACCAGCGCCGCAGCTCCTCATAGCACTCGAACGAACGGCCGCGTTCGGCAGCCAGCCAGCGCATGAACCGCGCGACCTTCGTTGCAGCCGCTTCGGCCGGATCGGGCGTCCAAAGCAGCTCGCCTTCGGCCGTTCGCGCACTCACCGCGTGCGGCGCTTCGCGCTGAGGAGGCCGGTGTTCATGCCGCCAATGGCGAGGCCTCCGTCGAAGCGGGCGGACTCGACCTTGATGCAGCGGTCGACGACGACGTCGAGACCGGCGTCGTCGGCGAGGCCGATCGCTTCCTGGTTGATCACGCCGTATTGGAACCAGATCGCCTTCGCGCCGGCGGCGATCGCGTCGCGCGTCACCTGCGGCGCTTCTTCGGGCCGGCGAAAAACATCGACGATGTCCGGCGCGCCGCGCTCGGCGGCGTAAGCGGCCAGCGACGGATACGCTTTGACGCCGTCGATCTCGGTGAGGGTCGGGTTGATCGGCGTGACGTCGAGCTTCCCCCGCGTGCGCAGATAGGAGAAGACAAAGTAGCTCGGCCTGGTCGGATTGGCCGACGCGCCGACCATCGCGACGGCCCGCGAGCGGTCGAGCAGATCGCGGCGCTGGGCGGCGGTCTCGAGGATCATCCGTTGGCTTGGGATAGCGCGCGCGTGACGGCGGCCGCGGCAGCGAGGCCGCGCTGCAGGTCCCAGATCAGATCGTCCGGGTCTTCGAGGCCGACCGACAGCCGCACCATCTCCGGCAGCACGCCGCCGGCGCGCAACTGTTCGTCGCTGAGCTGCTGGTGCGTCGTCGACGCGGGATGGATGACCAAGCTCTTCGCGTCGCCGACGTTCGCCAGATGGCTCCATAGCTGGAGCGCCTCGATGAACGCGCGCCCCGCTTCGCGACCGCCGCGCAATCCGAAGGTGAACACGGCGCCCGCCCCGAGCGGCAGGTAGCGTTCGGCCAGCGCACGGTCTGGACTGTCGGGCAGGTCGGCATAGGAAACCCAGGCGACCTCGTCGCGCTCGTGCAGGAACGCGGCGACGGCGCGCGCGTTCTCGACGTGCAGCGGCATCCGGGCCGCCAGCGTCTCGAGACCCTGCACGAGCAGCCACGCGTTCATCGGCGAGATCGACGCGCCGACGTCGCGCAACACCTCGACCCGCGCGCGCTGCAGGAACGCGTACTCGCCGAACGTCTCGGCGAAGTTCAGCCCGTGATAGCCGGGGCTCGGCGTGCCGAGCAGCGGATGCCGGCCGGCGCCCCACGGGAACCGGCCGGACTCGACGATCGCGCCGCCCATCACCGTGCCGTGGCCGCCGATGAACTTCGTCGCCGAGTGAACCACGATGTCGGCGCCGTGCTCGATCGGGCGGCAGAGATACGGCGTGGCGAACGTGTTGTCGACCACCAGCGGCACGCCGGCCGGATGCGCGATCGCGCCCAGCGCGGCGATGTCGGCGACGGTTCCGTTGGGGTTGCCGATCGTCTCGACGAACAGCGCGCGGGTGTTCTCACGCAGCGCGGCGCGCACCGCGCCGAGATCACCGGGCGGTACGAAGGTCGTCTCGATCCCCATCCGCTGCAGCGTCACCGAGAACTGCGTGACGGTGCCGCCGTAGAGGTTCGCCGACGCGACGAGGTGATCGCCGTTTTGCGCGACGCTCAGGATGGTGATGAGCTGCGCCGCCAGACCGCTGGCGGTCGCGACCGCGCCGAGGCCGCCTTCGAGGCTCGCCAGTTTCTCCTCGAACGCCGCCACCGTTGGGTTGCCGATCCGCGTGTAGATGTTGCCGTACGTGCGCAGCGCGAACAGCTCGGCGGCATGCTCGGTCGAGTCGAACACGAACGCCGTCGACAAATGCAGCGGCAGCGCGCGCGCTCCTGTCTCGCCGTCTGGGGGCGTTCCGGCGTGCAGCGCGCGGGTGCGAAACCCGAACGTGCGCTCGTTCATCCGGTCGTTAGCCGCCCTTGCGCTTGTGGAGGATGAATTGGTTGCCTTCGTTGTCTTCCCCGAACGCCATGTGGCAGACGGGAGTGTCGGTGATCTCGCCGTCCTCGCCGAATTTCACGCCGTTCGCCTTGGCTTTGGCGACGGCCGCGGTAACATCGGGAACGGCGAACAGCGCGCTGCCGCTCGTGCCCGTCTCGGCCCGTTCCGTCGCGTAGAGACCGAAGGTCGAGCCGTCGGCGAACGTCCACTCGCTGACCGGACCTTGTCGCATCGCGGGCTCCTCCCCGAAGAGCTGCGTGTAGAACTTCGTCGTGGCGTCGATATCTTTGACGACGTAATAGTTTGCGTCGATGCCGGTAATGTTCATGTTGATGATGTCCTCTATCGGTCTCTGGGTCCGGAGCCATTCGAGTCGGATCGTACGGCCCCCGCTCGGCCGAACAGGCGTGGGGTCAGCGCCGGCCACCGGTCCCGGCGCTCGTGTGACCACGGAGAGGCCGGCTAACTCCCGTACCGGGAGAAGCACGTGCACACCGAAATGAGACAACGCGTCGCGTGCGTCACGATTCGGCGACGCTACCATGGCGAGCGGTTCGCTTCAAGGCGCCGGCAACTAGTCTCGCCACGTCTAGCCCGGCGGTATGTTCGCCGTGACGGTGACCGGTCCATCGGGTTGACCGTCGTAGTTGAGAATGACGACGTCGTTCGGAGTGCTGACCGTCACGGTCAAACCGGTAGTGGCGTTGACGGTCAGGCTCGTATGACCGGACCTATCGTTGTCGGTCAGCGTGAAGGCATTGGCGAACGGTGCGCTGCCGGTGATGAGCGCGCCGCTCGCATCATATGCGCCGACGGTGATCGGGCCCGAGAACGACGTCCCCGCACTGAGCTTCGGCAATGTCGCAACGACCCTGGCGACCACACCGTCGAGCTGAGCACTGAAGGTCTGGTTGGCGACAGCCGGCACGATGGTGAACGTCACCGTGTTTTGCGACAGCACGTGCTCGGCGCCGTCCATGACGCGGAGCAGGTACTGCACGGCGCCCGTGGGTGCGGGCAGCGGTACGCTACAGGTTTGGCCGTTGCCGGACGCGGCGCAGTTGCCCCCGCCGGCGTTCGACAGCGCAACGGTCGTCGGGTTGACCGGAACTTGCGTAGCGTTCGGAGCGCTTCCGTTCACCGAAATGACGGTGATCGCGATCGACGCGGAGTTCGGGGACACGTACCGCGGCGACCGCTTCACCGAGGACGCGCGCCCGGGTACCGCGATCGTCAAGAACGCCGACGTTGCGAGGGGGATCGGCGTCCCGGTCGGCGGCGCGCTCACGATCGGCCCGGTCGTTGCGGGCGCGAAGCCCGAACCGCCTGCGCACCCGGCGGCGAAGAAGACTGACATAACGGCTAGCGTGCGCGCGTTCATGTGTCGGATCGCCTCTCGTCGGATGTGGTGGTGAATACGATGCGATGGGCCGCGGGTCGGCAGCCGGGCGGGATCCTTACCGATGACGGCTCGAAATGGTGACCGCCGCTGCGTTCACCGTGAAGGTAACGGTGGCGGAGCCGCCTTGGGCGCTGGCGATCGTGGCGGTGCAGGTCCCCGGGTTCACCGGTGTCACGACGTCGGCGAACGTCAGACCGGACCCAGACGGCGGAGCGAACGATACGATCGCACTCGAGCCCGTGCCGCACGATGCTGCGCTTACAGTGACCGTCGCCACGGCGACGTTCGTCGTCACCGTAACGGTCTGCGCGTACAAGCCGCCGACACTTGAGAACGTGATAGAGGAGGGCGACGCGCTCAGCTGGCCGGCGGGCACGGGCGCAGCAGTCCTGGTGCTGAACGGCGGCGCGCCACCCCCGTGACAAGCGGCCAAGAACGAGGACGCGAGCGCGCCGATGACCGCTCGCCCGAAGATGCCCTGACGATCAAGCCTCACGCGCCGTCGCTTGGGCGGCCGTGGTCGCCGGACCTGTACAAGCGACCAAGACGATGGAATGCGATCGAAAGGTCGCCGCTTAGATAGCGCCGGTTTGGGACAGGTGCACGTAGCTGATCCAGGCGTTGAGCGCCCACGCCAGGATCGCGCCGAGCACGATCGCGCTGAACAGCACGTACGGTAAGACGCGCTCGCGGCCGTGCTCTTGGATCAGCGACTGGCCGACCGCCGCGGCGAGCGCGATGCCGATGATAAATCCGACGACGGTCCAGACGATGTGTTCGGTCAGACTCAGGGGAACGGATCCTTTACGCTTAGCCCGGCGCGGAGGGAAACCGGCGAGGCCGGCTCGGCGTATTTCTCATGCAGCACCAAGAACGCCGGCCCGCCGACCCGCGTTTCCAGGACAACCGAACCGATCTACGCACCCGCCGGCTCAACCGCGCGTCGCAAGTCGTAGACGCAGCTGTCGATACGTGAAGCAGCTCATCACGGTTCTTCCAGGCACAGTCGCCGGCCCGGAAAGTCGATCGTGACGCGGTACGCTCGCAGGAAGTTGTAGCCGAGCGCGCCGTCGACCGGCCCGACGGCTGCCTCGATCTGCGAAACGTCGAAGATCGAGACGAGCACGTCGTTCTGGGCGAGCTCGCCGACCGCGATCGCGACCCGGGCGGCACGCGTGCTGAACGGGCCGCCGGCGCCGACGCCGTGCACGACCGCCGTCGCCGATAGGTGCAACTTGCGCGCCAGCACCGAGCTCAGAATGCTCACCGTCGCACCAGTGTCGATGAAGAACGTGTACGGCCCCGCACCGTTGATGCGAACGCGCACGAGGATTCTCCGGCGTCCCGCTCGACGAGATCGTCGTCGGCACGCAAGTCGTCGCGGCGCACGCTCCGGCAGCGGTGGCGAACGGCGCGAGCAGCATGGCCGTCGCGGCGGCGAATGCCGCGCGCGCCTTCACGACACGGGCTGCGATGCGGCGACGCGTCGCTCGACGTACAGGACCTGGCTGGCGACCCCGAAGTAGCCGTCGAGATCGGCGAGCCGGGCGCTGGTGACGCCGATTCCGTCGTTGCCGAGCGTCGTGCGCGCTTCGAGCAGCACCCACTCGCCCCGCGGGTACCGTTCGAACGCCACCGACAGGGACGGCGGGACGAACAACCAGTCGCCCATCGGCAGCTCGCCGCTGATTCCGTTGGCCGAGTCGGCGACGACGATCGCGCGATCGAGCGGCGCGATCGGCTCGCCTTCGACCAGCGGCACGCGCAGCCGAGACCAGACCGCGGCCGGGCCGAGGGCGCCCATCCCGTAGACGTGGCGCCATTCGATCGAGCGGCCGTAGCCGAACTCGTTCAGCCACGTGTGCTCGGCGTCCGGCAGCGGCGGCGGAACATCAGGCGGCGTCACGCCCGCCGGGACGCTGCCCTCGGGCTGCACCGCGATCCGCCACACGCGCGCGGCCAGCACCTCGCGCCCGCCGATCTCGGCGGTCGCCTCGGCCATCTCGATCCGGCGGCCGGGCCGCGCGATGCGCGTGCGCACGCGCATCGGCTCGCGCGGAATGATGCCCAAGAACTCCGATGCGATCCGCGCCACGCGAACGTCGTCGCGCGGATGGTTCCGCTCGATCGCGTGAACGAGCAGCGCGGTCGGCGGGCCCCCGTGCTGCAGCTGCTCACCCCACGGGCTGCCGGTCGCCGGCGTCGGCGCGTACGTCTCGTCGTCCAGCCGCGTGAAGTACGCGTCGAAGTCCATGGTCCGCCCGTTCGGCGCCCCGCCGCACACGCCATCCGTTGCACCGACGAACGGGGCACGCCGAGATCGGCACCTTCCTATTGCTTGGGAGAAAGATCGCCCGGCCCCTGTCAGAAAGTCCTCATCCGTTTCCGGCACGATCCCAAGGGGTCCGCGCCGCGCACGTCATGGAGGCTGCCGATGCAGCGATCGTTCGTTCGTCAGTTTCTAGCCGCCGGGGCGCTGGCCGTCGCGCTGGGCGCGCCGCGTCCGGCCGCCGCGCAACTCACGGACGGCAGCCCGGCGCCCGAGTTCACCGCGCAGGCCGCGCAGGGCGGCGACGTGCGCACCGTCGATCTCAAGGCGGTGTTGGCCAGAGGCCCGGTCGTGCTGTACTTCTTTCCGAAATCGTTCACCACCGGCTGCACGGTCGAGGCGCACCTGTTCTCCGAGCACATCGCCAACTATCAAAAGCTCGGCGCGACCGTGATCGGGGTGAGCGCCGACGACATCGACACGCAGAAAAGGTTCTCCACGCAGGAATGCCGTTCGGCTTTCCTCGTCGTCAGCGATCCGCACTTGACCATCGCGAAGTCGTACGACGCGGTCCTGACGCAGGCGCCGCAGTACGCGAACCGCACGTCATACGTGATAGCGCCCAACGGCACGATCGTCTACGGCTACACCAGCCTCGACCCGAGCCTGCACGTGGAAAACACCTTGACCGCCCTGGAAGCACTCAAAGTGAAGTGAGATGCGACCGATCAGCCTTCGTCGGCGCCCGCCTCGCGATCCGCGCGCGCGCATCGCGGGCTTGATGATGCTGCCGCGCACGATCGACAAGGCGCGCGGATTGCTGCCGGGGGCGACCCCGGCGATTACGCCATCGAGCCGGGCTGGAGCGGCTGGCTGCTGCATGAGCTCGGCTTCACCCAAACCGAGTTCCTCGACGTCGTTCGGCGCGCGGCCGACGAGGTTGCGGTCGGCGCCGCCGTTGCCGCACGGATCTCGCCGGAGAAGTGCGAGGAGCTCAACGCCGCGATGCGGACGATGCGCGTCGCCGACGCGCCGCCCGACATCCGGGCCGTGCTGCGCGACGTCTACGACGCGAACGATAGCGAGCTCGTGCTCGACGTTGTCATCGCCGACGACCGCGTCCGCCTCCGCTCAACGGGCTAACCCAGCCCACCGCCCATTGCGAGGAGTGTTTCGAGCCAATACCGCAGTCCGCGCGCTCACTCCAGATGGAGAATCCGGGCGCCTGCGGAGCGAGGTCCGAGAGGTCGGCCGGCTTGACGGTCCCTAGGCTGACGATTGATTTGCGCGGTACCGAAATCTCTGCCCCATTTGACAGCGTCGCTTTGATCGCGTCGTGCTTTCGGTCAAATGAAGCCGCGACAATTCGGTTAGCGGTCTTCTTTGGGTCCGGGCAGCGGCCACGGCGCCATCGATCTCGGCGTCGGTCGTGCTGATGCGTGCGGTCCTTGCGGTCACGGGCGGCTGTCCTTCCAAAGTTCCAGAAGAGCGTCAAACCCTTTGCTGGCTCTATTCAACGCACGCGGGGGTCGCGCTTCTTGACCTCGGGATCGATCGCGTCACCTTTTCCGTAGTGCTTCGAAAGCCCGACCGATCGGGATTCCTCATCGAGCACGATCGCGACGTCGCCTGAGCGAAATGAGCATGAACGTGCGGCACTTTCGAGCCGGCATGACCTCCCGAGTAGGGCTGTAACCTGACACTGCGCAGTTATTCAAGCCCACCGGTCGATGCGGTACCTCCCCGCTGGATTTGTCTAGACTGACGCAGGCAGCCGCGATTCGGCCCTGGCGCTCCCGCAGGCAAAGGAACGCCAAAGTCGCCGGCAGAGATTGACACCACCTCGTTAGAGTCGTGAATATTGCCGATTGATGACGGCAGCGCTGATCACGCTCTGCGCACAGCCCACTGCGTCTGCGTCATGAGCTTCGCTTCCGAAAAGTCTGAGCACTCAAGGAGCGGCAGCGTGACCGCCTTCCATCCACGACCAACCGAAGTGACGACTGTTGCGGTGGTTACGACCGCTCTTTCGAAGTCGTGAAGCACGTCAAAGGCGACCGAAGGTACCAGCAGAATCCCCATCGGGTGCGAATATGGCCGTAGAGTCGCGCCTATGAATAGCGTTACAGACATACCGTCGTAGGTTCCGCAATTAAGGCCACTCACGTCGCTCGTCGTAAATTCAACCAACTGAAAGGCTTCAGTCAAATTGTCGCCTACAAAAAAAGAGTATAAGAAAAACATAGTCTCCTTCGCGGCGTTGAGGCAGACCTGGTATGAACCGGGGCCGCCCTTCGGCCTTTCAACCGCGAGCCACGCGAGTCCATTGGCGTGGCGGCGCTCCACTCTAACGCGCAACTCGCTCCCCGCAAGACTATCGATCCACTCGTTGGTTTTTTCGAAGGCGTCAGCCATAGGCTCATTTCTCCCAACGTGCGACTACGTTCGACTGCAGCCCCAGTGTACCTCAGGGCGCAGTTGGACATCGCGACGGCATAGCATGTCATTTTGGGCCCGTCATTAGTGAGACCCTACGAGCCCTTTCTCGCCTCTGATCATTTGTCGCACCCATCTAAGAGCCGTGAACTGCTAACATCAGCTGCCCAAGAGCCGAAACGCACCCCAGAAGTGCGCATGCGAAAAGCTAGCTTCCATTCTAGGAAGGCGGGCGAGAGCCGCTATTACGTGTCGCAAGGCACTGACGAGTTCGCTCTTGTCGACATCAGTCCACGCTGCGACCTCCGACTGCAGTTTTTCATAGTATAGTAGCTTCTCATAGTTTGTCGTGCCTTTCAACCAAATCTGGGCCTGTCGCAGTGCCGCCGCCGGCTCGGAGGCCTCGGATTGCCAGATCGAATAGAATCGCTGCATCAAGATGCAGGTGCTAACGTCAGAAATGGACCACGTCGTCGCGAGCACGCCTTCAAAGCCAGCTCGGATGAAGCCAGCTGCCAAAGAAATCAATTCGTGCCTCGAGGGACTTGCAATGCCTGATTGACACGCTGAAAGTGACGCGAGCCGACGTCGCGCAAATGGGACGCTAAAGAGGTCGTGCGTATTAAGCTGACGACCAGCCAAGACAATGGCGCTGCGAAACGGCTCGCGCCAATCTGCCACCGCGTGACATGCAAAGTGCGCGATCGTACTGTCGCCTATGTGACTGAGGACGCAGTCACGCGTCGCATCGTCACCACTAATGATTACGGGCTGCGGAAACTGCGCTGCTACGAGGTAAGCCTCAGGTCGCGCGTACGGGAGCTCCGGAAACGTTGCGTCGCCTCGCGTCGGAGCCGCAACTATAAGAGCACGTTTCTCGGCCGTCGACTCGCCTGAGTATATCTGAATGAGCTGAACAGCTATGCCATATGAAACTACCAACCTCTCCACGACAGCGAACGGGGTCGTGTTCTGACCGCAGTGGGCAGCATGTAATGGGAAAACAGCGAACAGACCAACTGGGATTATAACCAAGCTGTCAGTGCCTACTATCTCACAGTGGGCGACGACTCGCTCCATCACGCGCGACCCGAGCCACGTCATTGCCTCATCTAGAACGCCCATCCAAGTGTTAAGATCCTCATCTGCATTTGCGAGAGCATCTACCCACGAACCGGTAATGCCAAGGCCACCAACCAGTCTCGCCAGTTCGTCGCTGCGGATATCGTCAAGCCACAAGATAGTGTACTGGCAGCCCCCGAGCACGTCGCCGCCACCGCAGGCAATTAAGGCAAAACTACCTAGCTCCGTCGCCGCAAGGTACAAGAGAGCACTCCGCTGACACGCGTGCTCGATCGCGCTTGCCACATCAGATTTGGTCGTCGCTATAAATGTACCAGAACCAAGACCTGTTTCGAGAAGAACCCGCCGAAGTTCAAAAGCCGCCGCGGAAAGTTCGTCGGCAAGAACGGAAGCATTCCGCGTTAATTCTAGGGAGTCCGCTGCATACAGCGAGAGACGCTCTGCGCGTTGGGCGTTCTGCATGCGGTCAATCGTTCTTCGGTACTCTTCGTACTGTGTGCGTGGTAGCGTCCGGGCCTGCTTACTTACGTCCAAAAGGAGATCGCCTACCAACCAACGACCTTGGGAAAGGTCGAGGGTAATAGCCGCTTCTTCACATCGTCCTTGTCGGGCGTACGCGTACGCAAGCTTTGTCTCAAGATTGTGAATGCTTGCGAGCTCGGCCCGCTTGCCGGCGTAGCTTGCAGCTTCGACGAAGCGCGACTGCGCCAAGGCTACGGCGAATTCGGCAAATTCGATAAGCAACGGCCACCAGGCGTGTGGAAATAGCGCGTCGGCGAAGTTCGCTGAAATCCGGACCGCTGTTGCTTCATCGTGTCCATCAACGCAGACACGAAGTGAGTCACGCACACGGGCGGCTTCACGAGTAACCTCCGCAAGGTCAGACGTCTTGGCCTCAATGGTCTTGTAGGTAGCTAGTATCGCGTTGGTCTCAGCCCATTCAATTCGGTTCGGACGATTCGCGCGAATGCGCAGTGACCGTTCGATCAAGGCAATTGCCCTCGTGCGATCGCCTGGCAGGCCCCTAGTAAAGTGCGCTTGTGCGAGGTTCTGCGCGGTGAGAGCAAACTCGTCGGGCATCGCAGATTCGGTTTGAACCTGTTAGGGCTCGTTCGAAATAAGCGATCGCCTGCTCAGCGTCGGACTTGCTGCCCCTAGCGAGTCTTTTCAGATATACGAGACCCAGATTGTTGGATGTTTCCGCCCATAAGGCCGGGGCATCGCTGAAGGTTCGAACGCTTAGAGCTTCTTCGAATGATCTGATCGCGCGATCGTCATTGCTCGGATTTCCTGCAAGGTTGTCATCGGTTCGTTGCACCGCCCGTATGCGCTTGAGGTATGCGAGGCCACGCGTATTGCAGCAGTCGGCCCATCGCACGGGATTGTCATCACGGTTCGTAAGTTCAAGTGCTTCATCGACGGATGCGATGGCATGCTCTACGTTCGCGGCATGTTCGCCGTTGCGGCGATTTAGATAGATCCGAGCGCGGTCACGAAGAGTCTCGGCGCGGATCGATGGGTCTTGTGCAACCAACAGCAACAGCTGATTTACATACTGCAGCGCAATCTCAAGGTTCTGCGCTCTGTCCCCAGTAGGGAGCTCGAAAAGGGCCAGGTAAAGTGGCCGTAGCGCACCTAACGCGTGCTGAGGATGCTCCAGCCAGCCGGCTGATGAGGCGAGCGGCCGAAGCACGTTAATGGTAGTCTCTAACCTTGGTACGTGTTCAATTCGAGCGTCATAAAAGCACGCGTTACCCAAAAGCATCTTCGCGGTCAAAAGAGCCGAATCGTCGATTCCGCTGAGCTCAAAATGACGAATCGCAGAGTTAAGCAGCGACACTACATCGTCCCACTTCCCGGTGGACTCAGCGTCACGCCAACCAAGGATAGCGCGCGTCATCTCAGCTTTAGCCACACCGTGCTGATCCTGGCTGAAGGCCGGTTCGTCTTCCATCTATCTTCTCTTCTCGACAAGCTAGAGACGATGGTGGCACAGATGTTCGGCGCATCAGGCTCTTGCGTCCTTCACCCGCCGACGTTCGGCACGATGTGCGACAGATCGGAGATCCGTCCCGCGCTTCTGCCAGCCGCGACACCACGCAAATGCGCAGCGCCCTGTCCGTATTACCGCTTATGATCAACACGCTTAGGCTACTCCGAGCCGCTCAGCGAGCGGGGGTTCTTTACTGCGCGTTTCTGCGACGAATAGGGTACCGTCGGCCCATTATAGCATCCCTAATGAGGATACCGTGGCAGCATCGCGTACCGGATCGGTTCACGCCGGCTGGCGTCGGCTCGGACGTCTTGCTGCTGGTCCCGACCCTAAGCATGCGCTTTGGATGCCCTCGAGCCGTAAAGATCGAATGCCTCGCGGAGAAGCCAGGAGAAAACCGAGATTAACGAAACGGTTGAGTACCGTTTAGCTCGGCGCGCACCGAGCGGGACGTGCTGCACGACGGATGACGCATGAAGAACCTACAGGTGTAGTGTGTTCTCTGAATGATCGTCAGCCCATCAAGTAGCACCACGTGCACTTTCTGGAGGTGGCGCAATGAGTCAGAACGGTTCACTTGCTCTAAGTGATGCGCTGTTTCGACTAGTTAATCGTCTACATGACGCTGTCAGGCGGGCGCCGTGCGACGGGCGTGCGGCGCTAGTGGACGACCTCTATCGTGCCGAGCTGTCGATATCTCACGCCGCCATAGATATCAGATATTGTGCTGGCAATATCGCCCTCGACAAAGATACAACACAGAGGCTGGAGCTCTTAGCTAAACAACTCTCGTCCATCGATCAACGTGTGTTCTCGGGTTATAGGACTTCATTTTTTGCCACACTCGCTGTGCACGTTTCCGAATTCGCGCGAAGCGCCATTGACGGCCATATGACAAGGTTAATGACGGCGACATCGGAGATGTCTGCATTCATAAATGCTCAACCGTGGCCCATGCGCCCTGAGCGAACTGACCCAAGCGACAAGCGTGATATGAAGAGTCAGTATGATAGCGGCTACGGACGACCCGATCCCTTGCGGGGTCCGGGCGGCCGACCCGAAAAGGTTCTTCGGAACCCGCGTCTGTTCGCAATCGATCAAAGCCTCGGTATTCAGACTGCATCCTTTGGGCGGTGGACCGGTGGAGCGGCGAGAATGCGCGACTTGAGTCTAACGCGCCACTGCGTCATGGCGTGTGGTATGACCTCGAAGTTGCCGTTTGGGAGAAACCGATTGGGATCGCCTTTAGCGGTGAACGCCGATCGATCCGTACGCCGGCTCTTGGCAAACAGGTAAAGCTACACGTGACATTCACTGGTGATGGCATTGACGTAGAGGAGCCTTTGGCGGTCATCTTGCTTCCGGAAGGGGGCGATTCGGTGGACAACGCACGTGTACGAATTAGGGCGACGCGAGTAACGATAGACGATCGTCCCGTGGCGCTCAAGATCAAGATCTACTATGAGCTCAACCTTTTGGAGTCCCTAACGCTCCGAGTGCATGTCCTGCCCGCTCTCGACGAGGCGGCAAACAGTTACGGGCCATCGCGTCCAGCGATCATGCTTTCCCGCGATGACATCCAGCAGGACTTTGAGGGACTCAGAATATGTTGCGCCAAAGCGCCTAAATGTGGGGATCGCCGTGCGGGAGGATGGGTACGAGTTGACCTTTCTGTTTCGGCGCGACGGCCTCGCGGACGTCGAGTTTCATGCGCCGATCCGAGTGGGCACGGCGCAGTTAGAATCGAGCTTGCTAGAGATCCGAAAGGCTCTCTTTTCCGTGGCTGCATCGCCTAGATTTGCCACAGCGGTAAGCGGTACGCCAGATGAGCTGCAAGCTCAGCTCGATATGCTCGCCTGGAGAGGTCGACACCTATGGTCACTTCTGTTCCAGCGCGAGGATGGCGCGCTCCACGAGGTCGGTGCGTTCTTAAGTCACCACCCTTTGCCTAATGGTTCGTATGTCCAGGTCGTCCAAGACCGCGGCACAGAACGATTTGTTGTCCCATGGAGCCTGCTATACGATCGGGACATTGCGCCACAGCAAGGCGTTCACGCCGTCGCGGACGGACTATGGGGTTTCCGGTATGTGGTGGAACAGCGATTGCCTCAAGTTCGAGTCGAGTCGGATGTACCCACAAGGCTGATTCCGCCCGATCCCGAGCTCGGCATTATACTCTGGCCCTTCAAAGGCAGTGACTCTCATCTGAGGGACCTGCGAGAAACGGTGGCGTCGGTTGGGGGGACGGTCAAGGATCCAATCAACCGAAGTGCCGCGGCGATGCCGTACCTCTCTGACTGTCGTAGCGATGTTGTGTACGTTCTGGCACACGGGCATACTCAGATTCCAAACGCAGAAAGGTATGGCTTTACAGACGCGGACTTTCTCCGGGCATACAACAGCCTACCGGCTGGTTCACCGCTGCGCGCCGCGTGGTCATCTATTCGGGATGATTTGCAGAACCACGTATACGACTCTGACCGTTCCTGGATCGGCCTTGAGTACGGCAAGATCTTTCTGGACGATCTCTATGGGAGGAGCGTACGGCTGCCGAAGCGACCTGTGGTCATCCTCAATATGTGCGACTCAGCCCAAGTGACCCCAGTACTCGATGTCAGCTTTATTCATTTCTTCCTAAGTAGAAAATCGCGCGCAGTCATCGGTACCGAATGTGCGATGCGTCCCATATTTAGCCAACAGTTCTGCTCCATTCTGATCCGCGAGATCTTCAAAGGCGTACCGACTGGGGAGGCACTTCTGAGAGCGCGACGCACCTGCCTGGAGCAAAACAACCCTCTTGGACTCGCATTTACGTTGTTCGGCATTGCCGAAACGAAATTCGAGCTCGGCCAGCCTAAAGGCGACGCGCTGTTGACGCTTGACAGCAGTGCCAAAACACCAACTATCTGAACGAGGGAAAGTCGATGTCGAATCTGGCTGCGAAAGCCGCGCCTGCCATAAGGGAACTACTAGACTCGGACGATGATCAACTTTATCAAGAAATTGCTCTACGTCTTGAAGCGATTTCCCGGGATCCTAATCATGCCGGATCGTTCGATAAGTCCGGGACCCTCGACGTTGAATACCAGGGTACACTCGATGATCTTTCGGAGTTTGGGCGTCGGTTCTACGAGCGTGTGAATCAACAGGTTTACAACCTCGTTTGTGGCGGCGGTTCAGAGAACGAGCGGGATCGCCAGTCGTTGAAGAATTTGCTCGCGGATAGGACTAATTTTGCCGCAGTCTTGGCGGCGATGCTGGTAGCTCAGCTCGCGATGGCGCCAGCGGTGGCCGCAGTTGTAGCGGCGCTCACTGTAAAACTCTTTCTTAAACCTGGCTACGATGTAATGTGCGACATGTGGAAGGTTCGTCTTCCGACCTCGTAAATCCGAGCGCTTGGGTGAACCCACGCCATACTCGGTACACGAACGCTTCTCTATTCCGCGCCCGGGAGCTTCGCGAGGTCGTGCAGGGTCAAACCGGTGCCGGTGAGTCCGGCCATGCCTATTTAAACCGCCTGAGAATAGTGGGGGGCTGCGGCCGGTCAATCACGCAGAGTGGCGTTGATCGTGGCGCGGAGGCGGACGGCGGCTTCGCGGATCTCGTCGTTGGAGATGATCAGCGGCGGGACGAAGCGCAGCGTGTTGCGGCCGGCGGCGTTGAGGAACACGCCGTTGTCGAGACCGCGGGTGACGAAGCTCTTTGCTTCGCGCCCTTCGCGGACTGGGAGGCCGAGCATGAGGCCGATCCCACGCGGCGCGTCGAAGACGCCGTCGTAGTCGCGCGCGACGGCGGCGAGCTCGTCGTACAGAAGCTGTCCGGCCGCCGTAACCTGCGCGTCGAGGTCCACGACGTCGCGGATCGCGAGGTGTTCCAACGCGGCTGCGGCGGGGACCGGCGAGCCGCCGAAGGTGGTGCCGTGATCGCCGGGCTGCAGCGACGTCGCCGCCGCGCCGCGGACGATCAGCGCGCCGATCGGCAGACCGTTGGCCAGCGACTTGGCCAGCGTGAACGCGTCGGGCAGCACCTCGTAGAGCTGATGTGCGAACAGCCGGCCGATCCGGCCCATCCCGCACTGCACCTCGTCGAAGATGAGCAACGCGCCGCGCTCGTCGCAGAGCCGCCGCGCTTCGCGCAAGTACTCGCGCGTCGCCGGAACGATCCCGCTCTCGCCCTGCACGGGTTCGACGAGGAAGCAGGCCGTAGTGTCGTCGATCGCGGCGTCGAGCGCGCCGAGATCGTTGAACGGTACGTGCGCGAAGCCGAGCGGCAGCGGCTCGAAGCCTTCGTGATAGGCCGGGTTGTCGGTGGCGGCCAGCGCGCCGAGCGTCCGCCCGTGAAACGAGCCGCGCGCGGCGAGGATGACGTTGCGCCTCTGATCACCGCGGCGCCAGGCGTGTTTGCGCGCCAGCTTGATCGCCGCTTCGTTCGCTTCGGCGCCGCTGTTGCAGAAGAACACCGCGTCGAAGCCCGACAACTCCGCCAGCCGGTCGGCCAGCGTCCCCGCCGGTTCGTGGTGCACGAGGTTGCTCACGTGCACGAGCGCCGCGGCCTGCTCGGCGACCGCGCGCGCGATTCGCGGGTGGGCGTGCCCGAGCGCGCACACCGCGATCCCGGCGACGAGATCGAGATACGCGTTGCCCGACTCGTCGTACAGCCAGCACCCTTCGCCGCGCACGATGTTGATCTCGAGCCGGCCGTAATTTGCCATGAGATGCGGATGCTGCGTCACCAGCCGCGCCCCGCGCGCCACCTGTACCGACTGGATTGAGTCACTCATCGTTCTACTTCAAACAATTCCTTTGAACGGACCGCAGCGTAGCGAGGACCGCGAGGCTTCGCGTCAGCGAAGCCGCAAGACCTGAGCCGTTTACGGCTCAGGTCCGATAATGGGCGTTGATGCGGACGTAGTCGCCGGTGAGGTCGCAGCCCCACGCCGTTGCCGCGGCGTCGCCGATGCCGAGGTCCAGCGTCGCTTCGACCGTCTGCTCTTCGAGGAAGTGATGCGCCTCGGCTTCGCTCATCGCTTCGATCGCGCCGCGCTCGACCCAAGTGTGGCCGCCGAGATACAGCGACCAGGTGTCGGGATCCATCCCAGCGTTGACCGAACCGGCGGCGGCGACGATGCGGCCCCAGTTCGGATCTTCGCCGTAGAGCGCGGTTTTCACCAAGCTCGAGTTGATCACCGCGCGGGCGATCGCGCGCGCCTGTTCCTCGTCGCGCGCGCCGGCGACGGTGAACGTCAGCGTCTTGGTGGCACCCTCGCCGTCACGCACCATCCCGATCGCGAGGTCGCGGCACACCGCGGTCAGCGCCGCGCGCAGTCCCGGCGTCGCTTCTCCCGAGCCGGGTTTGGCGCAGCAGTAGACCGCGTCGTTGGTCGACATGTCACCGTCGACGGAGATCATGTTGAAGGTGCCGTCCGATGCTTCGCGCAGCGCCTCGGTGAGCGACCCGCGCGAGACCGCGGCG
The DNA here is from genome assembly GCA_963738465.1 of Vulcanimicrobiota bacterium. Classification (GTDB taxonomy): domain Bacteria; phylum Vulcanimicrobiota; class Vulcanimicrobiia; order Vulcanimicrobiales; family Vulcanimicrobiaceae; genus Vulcanimicrobium. The sequence goes on along the minus strand of CAVTWP010000005.1, from coordinate 63,300 downwards.
TCGGTCACCAAGAACGCGAGCATCGTCGCCATGTTGGGCGCGATCATCCCCGAGCCTTTGGCGATCCCGCCGATCACGCGCCGCTCGCCGTTCTCGTGCCAGGCATAGGCGGCGAGCTTGGGGACGTGATCGGTCGTCATGATCGCTTCGGCGGCGGCGTAGGCGGCCTCGGAGCCTTCCGACAGCAGCTTGTGCGCGCGGTCGAGGCCCTTCGAGAGGCGGTCCATCGGCAGCGTGACGCCGATGACGCCGGTCGACGCGACGACGATCTGGGTCGCGCGCAGTCCCAGCAGCGTCGCGGCGTGCCGCGCCGTGTTCTCGGCGTCGCGCAAGCCGCGTTCGCCGGTGCACGCGTTGGCGCAGCCCGAGTTGCAGACGATCGCGCCGATCGCGTCGCCTTCGGCGTCGAGGTGCGCCGTGGTGGCGAGCAGGGGCGCCGCCTTGATCTCGTTGGTGGTGATCACTTGAGCGCAGACGTGCGGTCCGGGCAGCGCGATCAGCGCCAGGTCGGTTTTGCGCTTCTTGATCCCGGCGTGCACGCCGGTCATCCGCAGCCCCGGGACGGCGCCCAGGCCGCCGCGGACTTGGATGAGCCGCACGTCACCCTGAGCCTGTTGAAGGGCGCCGTTCGCGTTCTTGGCCGAGCGTTCAGCCGACGGTTGTGCGAGCATCGAGACCCTGCTCCTCCGGGAGGCCCAGCATGAGGTTCATGTTCTGAATCGCCTGACCCGCGGCGCCTTTGCCGAGGTTGTCGATCGCGGACAGGACGTGCACGACGCCGTCGCGTTCGGCGACCGCCAAGTGCGCGTCGTTCGTTCCCACCAGTGCCGGCAAGTGCGGCGCGCGCAACGTGCGAAACACGGTGACGAATGGGTTGGCGGCGTAGAACCGTTCGTAGAGCGCCAGCACCTCGTCGCGCGTAAGCGGGCTGCGCGCAATGAGATAGACGTCGGCCAGCAGGCCGCTCCGCAATGGGACGACGTGCGGCGAGAAGACGATCGGCGCCGCGATACCGGCTGCCCGCGACTCTTGCACGATCTCGGCGCCGTGGCGATGGCCGCCCAGACCGTACGCGCGCACGTCGCCGTCGACCTCAGCGAACATTCCCGTGACAGACGGCGTGCGCCCCGCGCCGGTGATCCCGCTCTTCGCGTCGATGACGACCTGAACGATACGGTCGGCGAGCGGCCGCAGCGGAACGAGCGCGAGCAGCGCCGCCGTGACGTAGCAGCCCGGATTCGCGATCAAGCGCGCGCGCGCGATCTGCTCGCGATAGCGCTCGGGGAAACCGTAGACCGCCTCGCCCGCGCTCGCTTCGAGCCGGAACGCGTCGGAGAGATCGATCACCCGCGCGCCCTTCGCGAGCAGCGCCGGCGCCTGCTCGTGCGCCAGGTCGTGACCGCCGGCCAGGAACACGACGTCGTCCGCGCGCACTCGGGCCAGTGCCGCGCCGGACTCTTCGAGCTCGACGTGCACGTGGGTGAGCCACGGGAAGACGTCGGCCACCGGAATGCCCGGCTGCGAGCGGCTCTCGAGCACGCCCAGCGCGACGGCCGGATGCCGGTCGATGAGCCGGATGAGCTCGGCTGCGGCGTAGCCGCCGGCGCCGACGACGTGAGCGGTGATCATGCGAACGACTCCGATAACGCGGCGATCGCGTCGCGCGTTGCGGCGATCGACGCCGCCGTCGCGTCGGGACCGGTCGAGCCGGCGCTGCGCTTCGCGCCGACCGACGACTCGGGATCGACCGGCGCGCCGGGAACGCCGAGCGCGCTCGCGTCCCGGCCGTCGAGCGGCCGTCCCTGCTCTTCGGCGAGCACGACTCGCTCGCCGACCGCGCGGTGCGCGTCGCGCGCGGTCGCGCCGGCCAGGATCAGCGCGTCGGCGAGATCGGTCGCGACCGTATACCCCTCGCCGGCGCGCGCGCCGGTTCGCGCCGCAACGAAATGCACGTGCCCGAATGCGCGGCGGAACGCGTCTAGCGCCGCGAGCGCTGCTTCGGTTCCTTCGATCACCAGGGCCTTGGTCTGCTGCAAGTCGCGGTGGTACGACAGCGCGAGCCCGTTCGTCGAAGCGAGCGCGCCGGCGTAGATCCCGATCGCGCGCGCGCCGGCGGCGCGCACCAGCTCGAACGGATCGGGGTTGCGCTTTTGCGGCATCAAGCTCGAACCGGTCGAGGCCGCGTCGTCGAGCCGCACGTAGCCGAACACCGGCGTCGCCCAGATCACGATCTCTTCGCTGGGCCGCGACGCGACGACCGCAGCGCGCACCGCGGCGTGCAGCAGGTCGAGCGCGACGTCGCGGTCGCCGACGCTGTCGAGCGCGTTCCGCGACGGTGCGCCGAAGCCCAGCTCGCGCGCCGCAGCGGCGCGGTCGAGCGGCAGCGACGAACCGGCCACCGCGGCGCTGCCCAGCGGACAGTAGCGCGCGGCGTCGGCGGCGACGCGTGCGAAGCGTTCCGCCGCGCGCACGAACCCCTGCGCTGCTGCGTCGAGCCAGAACGCCAGCAGCACCGGCTGCGCCGGCTGCCAGTGCGTCGTCGCGGCGAGCAGCGTTCCGCGCTCGAGCGCATCGGCGGCGCGGTCCTCGAGCAGCGCGGCGACGTCGAGCGCGCCGCGCGCCCCGCGTTCGGCGCGCTCGCGCGCGTAGAGCAGCAGCGTCGTGGCGACCTGATCGTTCCGTGACCGGCCGGCGTGAAGCCGCTCACCCGCCGCGCCGGCCAGCTCGCGCACGCGCGCGTCGATCGCGCCGTGCACGTCCTCGAAGTCACCTGCCGTCGCCCAGGCGGCGAACGTGCCGTCCTCGATTTCGGCGGCGACACGGTCGAGCGCGTCGAGCAGCGCCTGCGCGTCGTTCGCCGAGAGCACCGCCGCCAGCGCGGCGACGTGCGCGTGCGAGCAGCGGACGTCGAACGGCGCCAGCACCAGATCGCCAGCCAGGCTCGAACCGAACGCCAGCAGCGCCGCATCCGGAGCGGATGCGAAACGCCCGCCCCACTGCAGCGAGCTCATTGCATCACACCGGTTGCGGCGTCGCTGCTTCGGCGGCTGCGGCGGCCTTGGCCGCGCCGGCCGCGACGGGCAGGCCGTGAATCTCGATGAAGCCGCCGGCTGCATCGTGCCGGAAACGGTCGCCCGCGCCGTACGTCGCCAGCGACTCGTCATAGAGCGCGAACGGCGAGCGCGCGCCGGTGACGACCGCGCGGCCGCGCTGCAGCTTCACCCGCACCTCGCCGGTGAGCCGCTCGGCGACCTTCGCGTTGAACGCGTCGAGCGCGCCGCGCAGCGGCGACGACCACTGCGCGTCGTAGATGAGCTCGGCGTACTTCTGGTCGAGCGCAGACTTGAGCCGCAGCTCGTCGCGGGTGAGCACCAGGCGCTCGAGCGCCTTGTGCGCCTCGATCAGCGTGACGCTGCCCGGGCACTCGTAGACCTCGCGCGACTTGAGGCCGACGACGCGGTCCTCGATGAGGTCGATGCGTCCGACGCCGTTCGCGCCGGCGACCTTGTTGAGCTCGAAGATCATCTGCGCGCCCCGCATGTCTGCCTGAGCCTCTCGAAGGGTCGACGGAATCCCGTGCCGGAACGCGATGACGATCTCTTCGCCGTCGAGCGGCGCCGTCGCCGGTGCCACGGTCCAGGCGTAAGCGTCTTCGGGCGGCGCGTTCCACGGATTCTCGAGCACGCCGGCTTCGATCGAGCGGCCCCAGAGGTTGGCGTCGACCGAATACGGCTTGGCGGCGGTGTGCGAGATCGGCACGCCGTTGGCTTGCGCGTAGGCGATCGCGTCGGGACGCGAAAGCGGCTTGTCGCGCAGCGGCGCGAGGGTGCGCAGGTGCGGCGCGGCGGCGCGCACGCCGACCTCGATGCGCACTTGATCGTTGCCCTTGCCAGTACAGCCGTGGGCGACCGTGTCGGCGCTGTACTCGGCGGCCGTCTCGACCAGCAGGTCGGCGATCAGCGGCCGCGACAGCGCCGCGCTGAGCGGATAGACGCCCTCGTAGAGCGCGTTGGCCGCGAGCGCCTTGTACGCGTAGTCCTCGATGAAGCGCTCGCGCGCGTCGACCAGCACCGCCTCGACGGCGCCCAGCCCGAGCGCTTTGCGGCGCACTGCGTCGAGCGCGTCCTGCGAACCCTCGCCCGCGACGAGGTCCGATTCGCCGAGGTTGGCCGTCATCGCGACGACCTGGTGCCCTGCAATCACGAACTGCTTGAGCAGCACCGACGTGTCGAGCCCGCCGGAGTACGCCAGCACGATCTTCACGAGGCGTTGTCTCCGCGCATGTCCTCGAAGCGCTGTTTGACCATCGGCGTCGTCTCGGGCTTCTCGCAGATCACGAGCACGGTGTCGTCGCCGCCGATCGTGCCCAGCACCTCGGGCCAGCCGGCATTGTCGATCGCCGCCGCGAGCATCATCGCCGTTCCCGGGTGCGTGCGCAGCACGATCTGGTTGAGGCTCGATCGCGCCTGGATGACGACCTCGGAGACGACCCGGTGCAGGCGCGAGCTGAAGGCCGGCCCGACGGTCGGCTCGACGTATTTGAAGGTCCCCCCGGTGCCGCCTTTGAGCGGAATCTTGAGCAGCCCCAGCTCCTTGACGTCGCGCGACACAGTCGCTTGGGTGACCTCGTATCCTTGCTGCTCGAGCAGCAGCGCGAGCTCGTCTTGTGAATGGATCGGGCGCGCCGCGATCAGGGACAGGATCGCGCGCTGGCGCTTGGTCTTGGGTTGGGTGAGGACGTCCATCATTCGAACCTGTCGGAAGGGCGGCGAACGGTCATTCGGTGATCCCGCGGAGATCGGTGCACAGGGCCAGGAGCAGCGCCTTCTGCGCGTGCAGCCGGTTCTCGGCTTGATCGAAAACGACGCTGCGCGGACCGTCGATGACGTCGGCGGTGACCTCTTCGCCGCGATGCGCCGGCAGACAGTGCATGAACAGCGCGTGCTGGGCGGCCGCGTCCATCAGCTTGGCGTCGACCTGATAGGGCCGCAGCGCCGCGACGTTGCGTTCGCTGAACTGTTCGTCGCCCATCGACGTCCACACGTCGGTGTACACGACGTCGACGTCGCGCACGGCGCGAACCGGCGAGGTGAACGCGCGCGCCGTCACGCCGAACGGCGCACCGAGCTTGACCAGCCGGCCCAAAAAGGCGTCCGAGGGCCGGTGCGTCGGCGGCGCGGCGAAGGTTATCGACATTCCGGTCATCGCCGCCGCTTCGGCCAGCGACGCGGCGACGTTGTTGCGCGCGTCGCCGACAAAGGCCAGCCGCAGGCCCTGCAACGTGCCGAACCGCTCGCGGATCGTCAGCAGGTCGGCGAAGGCCTGGCACGGATGGGCCGCGTCGGACAGCGCGTTGATGGTCGGCACGGTCGCCGCGCCGGCGAAGCGAACCAGCGGCTCGTGGGCGTGCGTGCGATAGACGATCGCGTCACCATAGCGTGACAGCACCCGCGCCGCGTCCTCGGGCGTCTCGCGGCTGCCGATCCCGACGTCGCTGCCGCTGACCGCGATCGCATGGCCGCCCAGCTGCGTCATCCCCGTCTCGAACGAGATACGAGTCCGCAGCGACGGTTTCTCGAACAGCATCACCAGCGTCTTGCCGCGCAGCAGCGTCAACTGCTCGCGACCGCGCTCCTTGAGGTTCTGGCCAAGCGTGATGAGGCTGGCCAACTCGTCGGTCCCGAGGTCGGTCACGGACAGGACGTTCCGGCCGCGCAACCGCGCCGCCGCCGGCAAAGTAACCATGGTCTGTATAATTATACACAAACCGGATATTTATGCAAGGTCCCCCTTCCGGCCGACCCAATTTCTGCTCGCTTGTTTTCCGGAAGACCGCACGGTCCGCGACCGGTCTGAACGGTGCCTTCGCAATCGCCGTGGATCAGCAGGCAGACTCCTACGCGCGGGACGGTGCATCCGCGTCCGCTCGAATCGTCATGCCCTGATCGCGCATATGCGCCATCGTCGCGTAGTAGAGCGCTTCGAAGTTCTGCCACGGGTGCTGCGATGCTCCGAGGGCAACGCGATGGATCTCGAGCACCGGCGCAAGCGCGCGCCACATGACGATGGTGCGTCCGGATGCGACGAGATACACGAGATCTTCTTCGACGAACCCCTTGCTCAGGTAAAATCCGATCCGTTCGAAGCAGCGCAAGACGGTAAGTTCGTGATGTCGTGTTTCGTCCGCTAGGCTGAGAAGCGCGACTTCGCCGCGAAACGCATCGTCCTGCATTCGCTCCTCGAGCTCGAACTGCACGAAGTGGCGGGCGTCGCGCTGGAACTGACTGTCGAGCTCTTTGAAGACCTCGAGGGTGCCCTCGAACTGCGTCGCTTTGCGGAGCTCGGTGATCTGTTCGCCCGCGGCACGCGTCGAATCAGCCGTCAGTCGCAGTTCGCGAAACGCAGCGACTGCGGTAATGGCAATGATCGCAGCAGTCAAGAATGTGCTGATCGCGCTCAGCGCTTCCCAGTTCATCCGCCACGCTTGAATCAATCGACCCGGCCAACCTTCTCCTTACGACAGCCGCATCGTGCTGCGTTCGTCCTCGGTAAACCCAAGGCGCTCATAGAGCGCCTTCGAGAGTGGCGACGGTCGAAGGTACGTGGTGCGGACGCTGTAGCCGGCGACGTCCGCGAGCACTGCTTCGACCAGACGCGACGCGTGGCCGCGGCCGCGATAGATGGGTTCGACGTAGACGCCGGCGATCTCGGCGTGCAGCGCCCCGTCGGGATACGGCAGCCGCTCGAAGAGCGTCGCGCAGGCCGAGCCGACGACGCGATCAGCGTCGCACAGGACCCACGCGATCAACCGTTTCGCGCGAAAGAGGCGCCGGATGTCCGCGCTTGCGCGCAGCTCGAACGGCGCGCGGTCGTTCGCCGGCAGATAGCCCATCTCGATCAGGCTCGCCGCGCGCAGGCGTCCTAGCGTCCGCGCGTCGGCGGCATCGGCTCGTCGTACGTCGATCATCGCTCCGTCGCCAAAAGAAAAAGCGCGCCGTGGTAGGCGCGCCCGTGTTTCCGCTGCTCTTCGGTTCGTCAGCTAGCGCCGAACGAACCCGGTGCGGATGGCACGGGCGCGCTCGAGGGCGGTCGGTTCCGGTAGAAGTAGGCGGTCACGATGAGACAGTCATACCGGAAACCGCCGCCGCCGTCAACCGTCCGGCCCCGTGCGGCGATGCGCGATCAGCGGTCGTTCGGCTCGACGGTCGCGTGGAAGGTGTAGATGTCGGGGCCGGGGATGTTCTCGGTCGCGTCGATCACGCCGTCCTTGAACGTTCCGTCAAGATGTACGCGGTGCATCGTGCCGCCGATGTCGAGCCAGATGTGCGTCCCGGAGACGCCTCCCGTGACCTCGCGGATGCCGCCATCGCTGAGCTGGAACGAACCCGAGGCGATGCCGCTCGGATAGATCGTCAGCCGCAGAGTGCCGTCGTACTCACCCGCGTGGTAACTCTCGGTCGTGCGCGTCTCGAAGACGTAGTGTTGAGGCGCGGCGCTCGTCGTGGTCGCCGCTTGCGAGGAGACGGGCAGCGCAAGCGCCGCCAGGAGGGCGGCCGCCGTCGTTGCTGCGCCAATCTTCGAAGTCATAGCTACCACATAACGCTTTTCGCACAGCGGTGGTTTCCGCGCACGGATGAGCGCGGGCAGCGCCCGGTCGCGCGGCGCGGCAGGTTGCCGAGAGCCACGGCGGGAGGATGCGCTCGGCGATAGGCTCTCAAGGAGGAGTCGCGCGGCGTGCTCAACGAGCGCACCTGCGATGCTGATCGTGCTCAAGTACGGCGGGAACGCGATGGCCGCCGGCGGCGGCGAAGATCCGGTGCTCGACGAGGTCGCCGCGCTGGCGGCGCGGGGCGACCGGATCGTGCTGGTGCACGGCGGCGGCCCGCAGATCGACGCCGAGCTCCACGCCAAGGCGATCGACGAGGTGCGCGTGCACGGCTTGCGCGTCACCGGCGCGCGCACGCGCGACGTCGTCGAGTATGTGCTGTGCGGCAGCGTCAACAAAGCGCTGGTTCGCGCGCTGGCGGCGCGTGGAGCGCGCGCCGTCGGGATCTCGGGCGAGGACGGGAACCTGCTCGGAGCGCGGCGCGCGGGCGCGGTGAACCAGATCGATCTCGGCTACGTCGGCGAGATCGCGGGTGTCGACCCGTCGGCAGCACGAGCGTTGCTCGAAAACGGGTTCATCGTCGTGGTCGCTCCGCTGGGCATCGACGTCGACTCCGGCGGCGCGCTGAACTGCAACGCCGATACCGCGGCCGGTGCGATCGCCGGAGCGTTGGGCGCCGACGCCTACGTGGTGCTGACCAACGTCGCCGGCGTACGGCGCGTCGCGAGCGACCCCGACTCGGTGATCTCCCAGCTGACGGTCGCGGAGGCCCAGAGTTTGCTCGATGACGGCAGCTTGGCCGACGGGATGATCCCCAAGATGCGGGCCGCGATCTCGGCCGTGCGCTCAGGCGCACGCCGTGCCGTCGTCGCCGGCGCGGGATATGGTTCGATCGAGGCGGCGCTGCGGGGGATCGGCACCGAACTGGTTCCCTGAAGGTCCGCGCACCTTCGGCCGAGCACTACGTCGCGGTCCGCGGTTCTTTGTCGCGGCGCTTCGCCTCGTGTCCAGGGGAGGATTGGGTGGACGGTCCGCACGTCGTTACGTTCAACGGCGAGCTTGACATTTGGAAGGCAGACGACATCGAGAAGGCGCTGTCCGTCTTGGACGGTGCCGTTTCGGCGGTCGTCGACCTGTCGGCGGTGCGCTATGTCGACAGCGCCTTCTTGAGCGCGCTGGTGCGGCTCCGCCGGCGCCTGCCCAACTCCACCATCACGCTCGTGGTCGAGACGCCCTCGGTGCGCCGCGTGCTGGAGCTCACCCAGATGCACCGGCTGTTCGAGATCGTCGATGGCCCCTGGCAGGACGGTAAGGCGTAGGCGTGCTCCTCGCCGCGCCGCGCGTGCTCGTCGGCGTTGGGATCCTGCTTCACGATCGGCGGAATCGCCCGGAGGTCCAGCGGCTTGGCGCCGGCCGCGCGCAGCGCGGCGTCGAGCGGGCGCACCTCGCGATCGACGAACGCGCGGTAGCCGGCCAGCGCGCGCGTGCCATCGCGCCGCAGGGCCGCGCCTTCGGCGATCTCGGGTCCGGTCGGCGGTCCCGGTGTCAGATCGCTCAGGAACGTCAGCACCCGCTCGCGCAGCAGATCCTCGAGGAAGTCGTCGTCTTGGTCGTTGACCGGCTGCGAGCTGATCGACGTTTCGATCTGTTGCGCTCGCGCGAGCACGCCGCGTGAGCGTGCGACCAGCGCCGCGTCGGCGAGTGTCGCGATGCGGTCCGCGAGTTGCAGGCGCACGTTGTCGAGCACGTTGAGCGCGTCGTCGAGCGCGGAGAGCTCGGCGTACATCGCGCTTTGGAAGCGGTAGCCGCGCAGCTCGTCGCCGGCCGATGTCACTCGGCGGTCGCGCAGCACCTCGATCGGCTGCGTGTAGCTGCGGCCGTCGCGAATCAGCCGCACGGTGTAGCGGCCGCTGAGCACGGGGACGCCGGTCTCCGGCCCGCGGTCCCATTCGGCGATGCGGCGCCAAGGCGTCGGCGGATCGCCGTCGAGCTTCCACGCGACGCGGTTGTAGCCGGCGACGTTGGCGACGTTGGGCACCGCCTCGCCGTCCTCGTCGTGCGAACCGGCGATGCGGCGTACGATCCTGCCGCGCGCGTCCACGATCTCGAAGGCGGGCCGCGTCTTGGCCGGCGCGGGTTGCCAAAACGTGAACGCCGCCGGCGCGGGATCGGCTCCGCCGCCGCGGTCGTTGGCGGTGGGCGTCGAGCGCTCGAGCGGCTGCGCCTGCCGCGGCGCGAAGAGGAGCACGGTTCGCGACGGCGCGGCTTGGGCGCGCAGCGGGGTCAAGTCGTCGAACACGAAGACGCCGCGGCCGTGCGTCGCTGCGATGAGATCGCCGGCCTGCGGCTGGACGGCGAGATCGCGCACCTCGACCGCCGGCAGCGGGGCCGGAAACTTCTCCCACGACGCGCCGCCGTTGCGGCTCCACCACACGCCCTTGCCGGTGCCGGCATACAGCACGGAACGATTGCGCGGGTCCTCGCGCACGACGTGGACTTCGCTCGGCGGCAGGCCGCTCGCGATCGCCCGCCACGTTCGTCCGAAGTCGTTCGTCACGTAGACGTACGGCGCGCGGTCGCCGACGAAGTGCCGGTCGACGGCGGCATACGCGGTTCCGGCGGCGTGGTGTGACGGCTCGATCGCCGGAACGCGGGCGTCGGGGTCGAGCCCGCCGATCGAGACGTTCGTCCAGTGCGCGCCGGCGTCGCGGGTCAGCTGCACGACGCCGTCGTCGGTCGACACCCAGATCGTCCGTGCCGCCAGCGGTGAGGGCGCGATCGCCAGAATCGTGTCGAACGTCTCGGCACCGGTGACGTCGAGCGTGAGCGGACCGCCGGAGAGTCCCTGACGCGCCTTGATGTCGCGGGTGAGGTCGGGGCTGATCCGCGTCCAGTGTGCGCCGTTGTCGCGCGACCGGAACAGCACGTTCGCTCCGACGTAAACCGTGCGCGCGTCACGCGGGTCGAACGCGACCGGCGTCTCCCAGTTGAAGCGGTAGGCCAGCCGGCGCGGCGCCACGACGTTCTGATCGCGCAGGTACGGCGAGACGTCGACCGAGCTCTGCGTGCGCCCGTCGAAGCGCGCGAGCTCGCCGCCGTTGTCGCCGCCGCCCGACGCGACCCAAACTTGGTCGGGGCGGCGCGGGTTCGGCACGACCCACGTGCCGTCGCCGCCGCCGACGTCGTGCCAATCGTGGCCCAGGATTCCACGCCGGTCGCCGGTCCGCACGGGCGCGCACCACGCGCCGTTGTCTTGCAGCCCGCCGCAGACGTGATACGGATTCTGGAGATCGTACGCGACGTGATAGAGCTGCGCGATCGGCAGCACGTTGCGCCACAACCAGGTGGCGCCGCCGTCGCGCGAAAGCCCGGCGCCGCCGTCGTTCCCTTCGAGGATCGTGCGCCCGTTCGACGCGATCCAGACGTCGTGGTGGTCGCCGTGCAGCCGCCGGCCGCTGACGTGCCAGGTCGCTCCGCCGTTCTTGCTCTCGGCCAGCAGCACCGAGACGGAGAAGAGATGGTTCTCGTCGTGCGGATCGACGACCAGCCGCGTATAGTAGAACGGCCGTTCGTCGATGAGCGTGTTCGAGGACGTGAGCTTCCACGTTTCGCCGGCGTCGTCGGAACGCCACAACAGCCCGGCTTTCGATTCGACGATCGCGTAGATGCGTTTGGAGTTGCTCGGCGCGAACGCGACCGCGATCCGTCCGACCGGGCCGGCCGGCAGGCCGTTCCCGGTGAGCCGGCGCCAGCTGACGCCGCCGTCGGTCGACTTGTAGAGGCCGTCGTCGTCGCCGCCGCTCGTCAGCGACCACGAGTTGCGCCGGAAGCGCCACATCCCGGCGAACAGGATCTGCGGGTCGTGCGGGTCGATCGCGAGATCGCTCGCGCCGACGGCCGGACCCGCGTACAGCGTCTTCGTCCAGGTCTTCCCGCCGTCGGTGCTGCGAAAGACGCCGCGTTCGGTGGTGTCGCGAAACGGATCGCCGAGCGCGGCGACGAGCACGCGCTGAGGATCGCGCGGATCCAGGATGATGCGCGCGATCTGCGACGTGTCGCGCAGCCCGGCGCGCGCCCACGACTTACCGGCGTCGGTCGAATGGTACAGCCCGTCGCCCGGGATCACGTCGTTTCGCGGCCATGCCTCGCCCGTGCCGACCCAGACGTCGCCGGCGTCGCGCGGTGAGATCGCGATCGCGCCGATCGACTGCGAACCCGCCGAGTCGAAGACCGGCGACCAGTCCGCGCCGCCGTTGGTCGACTTCCATACGCCGCCGCCGGCCGCACCGGCATAGAACAGCGCCGGATCGAGATCGGTACCCGCCACCGTTGCGACTCGACCGCCCGAAACCGCCGGACCGATGTTCCGCCAGGCGAGTTGCGGTGCGGGCGTCCGTGGCGCGGCGGCCGCGCTCGGCGAGGGGCTCGGTGCCGGTGAGGTGTCGGCCCGCGGCCGCCCCGTCTCTTGCGCCGATACGGCGCTGCCGAGCGCGACGACGATGACGGCGAGGGCCGGGAGCAGGCGGAACGGACGAAGCAGCGACACGAAGCGCTTCGTACGCGACGACTCGCCGGGCTCCCGTCACCTCCTGCGATGCGCGCGCCGGGCGCGCTCGCACCGGGTGCGGGTGCGAGCGGACCCGGCGGCAACTTCGGCCGCCGTCGATCGGCCCCGGGGTGTAGGCGACGCCCGCTCACGCGAGTTCGCAGGGACGATCGACGGCGTGCCCGCCGCGGTCGGCGTGGATTGCGGGTGCAGCCACACCTGCGCGGACGACTGACGCGGCATCCGCGACACACGAAGTGCCGCGTCGCTACAAGATGTAGCACAGTAATAAGCGGCACACAATACCACACTTTTCGGCCAAGCATATCGCGCAGCGCAGCATGCTGCAGGCAACGTTCTATCACTGCGACGTACGGCGCGCTCGCGAGAGGAGCGCGTGCGCAGGTGGAATTCTTCGGCGAACGTCTTCGGCGGCTCAGAACGGCGACCGGCCTCACGGTCTCCTCGCTCGCGCGTGTCGTCGGCGTCACGGAAGGAGCGATTCGACAGATGGAGAGCGGGCAGACGAAGAGCGCGAGCTTCAGCGTCGGGCTGGCGATCGCCGACGCGTTGGGCGTCGATCCTTGGCTGCTGGCGTTCGGCGCGACGCGCACCGCTTCGCTGCCAGCGCAGAGCTCGGGCCGGAGCATTGAAGCGCGCGTCTCGCGCCTCGAGGATCGCATGGCGCTCGTCGAACGCAGTGCGGCGTTCGGCCGGCACGCTCGCGGCGAACGCTCGGAGTAGCGCGCTCACCCGCGGCGAGCGCAATCGCGCGCCGCGCAGCGCAGCATGCTTGTAAGCGGAGGGGCATACCACACTTCGACAGCATGCTCGTATACTGCGCTGGTGGCCGAGACCTTCGGTGAGCGGGTGCGAGCGCTGCGAACGCGGCATCGGCTCACGCCGGGCGCGCTCGCGCACGCGGCAGGTGTTACCGAAGCCGCGATTCGTCAGATGGAGTCGGGCCAGACGAAGAACCCGAGCTTCCCGGTCGGTTTGAAGCTGGCGCATGCCCTGTCCGTCACTCCGTGGTTTCTCCTGACCGGTCGCGACGGGCCCGGAAAGGGATCACTTTCGCTGGATCTGTCGCCGGCTCTGGCGGAACGTCTAACTGCGCAAATAAACGGATTAGAGCGCCGCGTTCGATCATTGGAAGCCTGGCGGCGCGCCGGTACTCGTCGAAAATCTCCAGAATGATCTCAGGCGGCTCGTACACGCCGCAAAACGTACCGAACGGAAGTGCCACCAGGTTGGCACTACAGATCGCGCCGTCTGCATCGACGCCGTAGCGCGCAGACGTCAGCGGGCCGGGGCGTCGAAGAGCGACGGTTCCGCGGGCGGCGGCTCGAGGCCGGCGCGGCGGACGTCGCGGCGCGCCTTGCGCGGCTCGGCGGCGAGCGCGACGTAGACGACCGGGACGAGCACGAGCGTCAGCAAGAGCGAGCTGGCCAAGCCGCCGATCACGACGGTGCCGAGCGAACGGGCGGCCTGCGCACCGGGATCGAGCACGAGCGCGAGCGGCGTCATCCCGGCGATCATCGCGATGGTCGTCATCATGATGGGCCGGAACCGTTCGCGCGCGGCTTCGCGCATCGCGGCGACGCGACCCAGTCCGGCCGCGCGGCGGCGGTTGGCGAAGTCGACCAGCAGGATCCCGTTCTTGGTCACCAGGCCGATGAGCAGCACGGTGCCGATGAGCGAGAAGAGGTTGAGCGTCTGATGCGTGATCGCGAGCGAGCCGATCGCGCCGACCGCTGCGACCGGGACGGCGAACATGATGATGAACGGCGTGCGGTAGCTGTCGTAGAGCGCGACCATCAAGAGGTACACGAGGACGATCGACAGCAGGAGGGCGACCGTCATTCCGGTCACCGTCGAGCTCACCGCCTGTTCGTTGCCGCCGGCCGACGGCGCGACGGTTACGCCCGGCGGAAGCTTGAGCGCGGCCAGCCGGTGCGAGAAGTCGCGTTGCACGTTGGACAGGATCGCGCCCGGCGCCAGGTTCGCGCCGACGTAGACGATGTTCTGGCGGTTGATCCGGGCGATCATCGGCGGCGCCGGCGACTCGATCAGCTGCGCGATGTCGCCGACGTGGATCGTCGAACCGTTCCCGGCTCGGACCGGGATCGACTCGACCGCGGCGAGCGAGCTCTGCGCGCTGACCGGATAGCTCACCAGCACGTCCTTGAGACCGTCGGGCCCGGTGAACTGCGTCGCGAGGTCCCCGCCGAATGCCGCGCGGATCGCAGTCGACGCGGTTCCGATGCTGGCGTCGAGCGCGCGCGCGCGGTCGCGGTCGAACTGCACGGCGATCTGGGGCGCGTCACCGGCGGCCGACGACGTGACGTCGATCGCGCCGGGCGTCTGCGCCAGCACGCGGGCGACCTGCGGAGCGTAGCGTCTCGGGATCGCCCTTGACGCTGCTGACGACCTCGTCGATCGGCTGCGAGTTCCCGCCCGCGATGTCGGTCGCGGGGACGGCGACGGTTTGCGCTTGCGGAACGAGCTTGGCGGCCTCCTGCTGGAGCTGCTGCGCCCAGTACGCGGTGGCGTGCCCGCGCTTGTCGTTGAGGTAAACGTCGATCTGCGCGATCGCCGCGTTGTCGATGTAGCCGGTCAGCTGACCCGAATACGCGCCGGCGGTCGCCGACTCGGCGCGCAGGTCGGAGATTTGGTCGATGGCCTGCTCGACCTTGAGCATCCCGGTGCGGGTGGTGGCCAACGGCGTGCCGGGCGGATAGGTCATCGTGACGTACAGCTCGCCGCGGTCGACCGGCGGGATGTACTCGAAGCCGACCAGCCCCAGCGGGATCAGCGCCAGCGCGACGAGCAGCGACAGGAACGAGATCCCGAGCACCCAGCGCGGGCGGTCGAGCCCCCAGGTCAGCGCGTGCTCGACGTACCAGCTGCGCGTGCGCTCGAAGTGCTCGGTGAACCAGTCGATCGCGCGCCACGGCCGCCACTTCGAGAGCAGCGCCCAGCGGCCGGCCAGCGTCGGCGTGACGGTGAACGAGACGAACAGCGAGGTCAGCGTCGCGACCGTGACCACGAGGCCGAACTCGCGCAAGAAGAGCCCGACCGAACCGGGCAAGAACGAGATCGGCAAGAACACGACCACGTCGACCAGCGTGATGACGATCGCGGCGACGCCGATCTCGCTTCGCCCGGTGATCGCGGCCTGCTCGGGGTCCTCGCCATTCTCGAAATGGCGCTCGACGTTCTCGAGCACGACGATCGAGTCGTCGACCAGGATCCCGATGATCAGCGTCATCGCGAGCAGCGAAACCGTGTCGAGCGTGAAGTGTGCCAGCTTCATCGCGCCCAGCGTCACCAGCAGCGATGACGGGATCGCGATCATCACCACCACGGCGTTGCGCCAGGAGCGCAAGAAGAACAGCATCACGATCCCGGTGAAGACGATCGCTTCGATCAGCGTCCGCGTCACGCCGGTCAGCTGCTGCTGGGTATAGGTCGACTGCACGTCGAGCACCGAGAACTGCACGTCCGGATACGTGCGGCGCAAGCCGGGGAGCGCGGCGAGCACGCGCTTGGAGGTCTCGACCTCGCTGGTGCCGGCGTTCTTCTGCACGTCGAGCGTCACGCACGGGACGCCGTCGGAGTACGCGAAGACGCGTTGGGTCTCGAACGTGTCGGTCACGTTAGCGACGTCGGCGATGCGCAGCAACCGCGAGCTGGTCGCCCACGGGTCGGTCGCGCCCGAGGCGCTCGCACCGCCCGATGATGCCGAGCAGCAGGCCGGCGACGGTCGGCACGTTCTGGATGTCGCCGCGCACGTCGAGGTTGGTCTCGCGGTTGGGCGCGTAGACGATCCCGCCCGGAGCGCGCACGTTGTTGTTGGTGATGGCGGTGATGACGTCGGTGAGAGTCAGGTTCGAGGCCGAGAGCCTGTTCGGATCGACGGAGACCTGGATCGAGGGCGTGACCGTGCCGTTCTCCTGGACGTACGAGACGCCGGGGATCTGCTCGAGCTGCCGGCACGATCTTGTTGATGGTGAGCGACGAGAGGTCGCCGGGTCCCAATGCGCGCGAGCGCAGCGCCAGCGAGACGACGATGGCTTCGCTCGGATTGTAGATCGAGATCTGCGGTGTCGTGACGTCGTTGGGCAGCGCGTGCTGGGCGTTCTGCACGCGGCCTTGCACTTGTACGAGGTCGTCGTTCTGATCCGAGCTGAGCTGGAAAACCGCGACGACCGACGCCTGCCCGGGTTGGATCGAGGTCTCGAGATGGTCGAGGTTGGGCGAGCCGGCCAGCTGGTCTTCGAGCGGGCGGACGATCGCGTCGCGCATCTCCGTCGTCGACGCTCCCGGATAGCTGACGAGCACCTGGATCGACGGAACGTCGGTGTTCGGGAACTGCTGCTGCACCAGCGCCAGCCCCGCGATCGAGCCGGCCAGAAACACCAGGGCGAGGAACACGGTCACCAACGTCGGCCGCTGGACGAACAGGCGGGTGAGCGACATCAGCGCGACTCGAGCGGCAGCGCCGCCGGCCGACCTTCGTGCGCGAGCTGGTCGAGCGACATCTTCGCGCGCGGTCCGGGTGCGAGCCAGACGTACACGCAGGGCACGAGCACGAGCGTCAGCAGCAGCGAGCTCGTCAAGCCGCCGATCACGACGGTCCCCAGCGAACGCTTCGCCGCCGAGCCGGGATCGAGCGCCAGCGCGAGCGGCAGCATCCCGGAGATCATCGATACGGTCGTCATCACGATCGGCCTGAACCGCTCGCGCGCGGCCTGACGGATCGCGGTGACCTTGTCGAGCCCGGCTTCGACCTTGAGGATCGCGAAGTCGACCAGCAAGATCCCGTTCTTGCTCACCAGGCCGACGAGCATGATGACGCCGATGAGCGAGAACAGATTGAGGCTCTGGTGGGTGAGCGCGAGCGAACCGAACGCACCGACCGCCGCGACCGGCACCGCGAACAAGATCACCAGCGGAACGCGGTAGGCGTCGTACAGCGCGATCATCAGCAGGTAGACCAGGCCGAACGACAGCAGCAGCGCGGTGCCCAAGCCGTTCACCGTCTGCACGAGGTTCTGCTGGTTGCCGCCGGCCGCCGCCTGGACGATCGCCGTATTGGGCAGGTGCAGCGCGGCCAGCCGCTTCTGGAAGTCGCGCACGACGTTGGACTGCGTCATGCCGGGCTGCAGGTTGGCGCCGATGTGGATGACCGTCTGGCGGTTGACGCGCGTGATCAGCGCTTCGGCAGGGCTGTTCTGCAGAACCGCGACGTCGCCCAGATGAACGAGCCCGCCGCCACGCGTGCGCAGCGCGACTTGCCGCAGAATGGCTTCGCTGGTCTGATCGGCCCGCGGATAGAGCACCTGCACGTACTTGGTACCGTTCTCGGTGTCGAACTGCGTCGCCAGCGTGCCGCCGAACGCGGCGCGCACGGCGGCGGCGGCGGTGCCGATGTCGAGATCGAGCGCCCGCGCGCGGTCGCGGTTGAAGTCGATGTCGATCTGCGGCGCCAGGTTCAGCGCCGAGCTGTTGACGTTGGCCGTCCCCGGCGTGTTCTCGAGGACGCTCAGCACCTGCTGGGCGTAGGCGTCGGGTTCGCCGCGGGTCGAGGTGACGGTGATGTCGATCGGTTGCGCGTTGCCGCCGCGGGTCCCGGTCGCCGGGATCGCGACGACGCGCGCGTTGGGCACCAGCTTGTGTCCCATCAACGTCATGACCCGCGCGTCGTCGGCCGTCGATTTCTTGCGGTCGTCCTTGAGGAACACGCTGAGCTGACCATTCGAGCCGAGGTTCACCCCGCCGCCGAAACCGGCTTGCATCGCGCCCGAGGTCGACGTGATGGTCAGTACGTCGGGCAGCTGCAGAAAACGCGAGGATAACGTGCGCACGGCCGCGTCGGTGATCGTGAGCGGCGTCCCGGTCGGAAACTGCACCTGCACGAAGATCTGGCCGCGGTCGACGGCCGGGATGAACTCGAAGCCGATGAATCCGAACGGGATCAGCAGCACCGCTCCGACCGTCAGCACGCCCGAGACGATCGCGACGATGGACTTGTGGCGCAGCGCCCAGGGCAGGATGCGTTCGCTGTAGGAGCTGCGCGCGCGGTCGAAGCCGCGGCCGAAGGCCCGAATCACCCACGGGATCCGCCAGGTCGAGAACAGCGACCAGTTCCCGGCCAGGGACGGCGTGACCGTGAACGAGGTCGCCAGCGAAGTGAGAGTCGCGATGACGACGACGACCCCGAACTCGCTCAGGAACCGGCCGGTCTGGCCGGGCAAGAACGCGATCGGCAAGAACACGACGACGTCCACCAGCGTGATCACGACGGCCGCCATGCCGATCTCGCTGCGGCCCAGGATCGCCGCGGTGCGCGGCGCCTCGCCGTCCTCGTAATGGCGCTCGACGTTCTCGAGCACGACGATCGAGTCGTCGACCAGGATGCCGATGATCAGCGTCATCGCGAGCAGCGAGACCGTGTCGATCGTGTAACCGGCCAGCTTCATGACGAAGAACGTGACGAACAGCGAGGTCGGGATCGCGATCATCACGACCACCGCGTTGCGCCACGAACGCAGGAAGAACACCATCGCGACGCCGGTGAAGACGATGCCCTCGACCAGCGTCTGCAGCACGCCGAACAGCTGCTGCTCGGTGAAGTCGGCCTGGACGTTGAGGATCTTGAAGCCGACGTCGGGGAACTGCCGCTCGATCGCGGGCAGCGCGGCGAGGACGTCTCTGGATGCCTGCACCTCGCTCGCACCGGTCGACTTCTGTACGTTCAGCGATATCGACGGGTGGGCGTCGACGTACGAGAACACGCGCTTGGGCTCGTAGCCGTCGCTCACCGCGGCGACGTCGCCGACGCGCGGCAGCCGCGGCGAGCTGGAGAACGGATTCGTCGCCGACGCCGCGGCGCCCGACGTCGCCGCCGCGCCGAGCGCCAGCGCCTGATTGGTCGAACCGGTGGCGCCGGTGTACTTCTGGTTGATGGTGCCCGACGGCGACGTCGCGCCGGTCAGGACCGCCGTCGACCCGGTCAGCAGGAGCCGCTCGACCGACTCCGGCGTGGTGATGTCACCGCGCACGTCGATCGACGTCTCGCGGTTGCCGAGGTACGCGATCCCGCCGGGCGCACGAACGTTGTTGGCCTGAATCGCGCTGACGACGTCGTTGTTGGTGAAGCCGAAGCTGGCCAGCTTGTTGGGATCGACCGTCACCTCGAGCGCCGGCGTCACCGTGCCGTTCGCGCCGACGTTCGAGACGCCGGGAACCTGCTCGATCGCCGGCACGATGCTGTTGGTGACGACAGCCGACAGCTGGGCCAGGTTCAACGATTGGGACGTCACCGAGAGGGTGACGATGGTAGCCTGGGCGGGATCGAACGTGCGGACCGACGGTGCGGGAAGGTCGGCCGGCAGCGCGGCGCGCGCGGTCTGGATGCGGTCCTGCACCTCGGTGAGATCGGTGGTCTGGTTCGAGTCGAGGGTGAACGTCGCCGAGATCGAGGCCTGGTTCTGCTGGATCGTCGTATTGATGTGATCGAGGTCGGGCGCCCCGGCGATCGCGTCCTCGAGCGGGCGCACTACGGCGTCGCGCAGCTCCGACGGGGAAGCGCCGGGATACGACGCGCTGACGTTGATGGTCGGGAAGTCGATGTTCGGGAACTGCTGCTGCACCAGCGTCGCGAGCGAGAAGCTCCCGACCAGCGCCACCAGCGCGACGAGCACGAAGACGAGCGTCGGCCGGTTGACGAACAGCTGCGTCAGGCGCATCAGTCAGTCTTGCGCGAGCGATTGGCCGTCGGTGACGCCCAGCTGGCCGTTGCTGATCACGACCGTGCCGGCCCGCAGGCCGCTCACGATCGAGGTCTTGCCGTCCGTGCCGAGCTCGTGCACGTGCACCAGCTTGGCGACGGTGTCGACGACCTCGTCGTCGGCGATCATCACGGTGGTGTGCGTGTCGTCGAGGAACGCGGTGCTCGGAATCCCGACCCCGCTGACGGGGGGCAGCGACGCGTTGCCGGTGACCGGCAAACCGGACTGCAGCTTGCCGTCGGCGTTCTGCACCAGCACCTTGACCGTGAAGTTGGTCGAGCCCGGTGACACCTGGCCGAGGACCGCGACGACCTTGCCGGTGTAGGTGCGCGTTTCGTTGCCCGCGACCGAGATCGTCACCGGCGCGCCGACCGGGATCGCGAAGGTGTCGGCGCTCGACGCGTTGAGCTCGGCGTAGACGTGGTCGAGCTGCTGGATGGTGAAGATCGTCCGCGAGCCCGGGTACTCGCCGACGTTGAGGTTGCGATTGACGACGACGCCGTTGACCGGCGAGACGATCGTCGCCTTGACGATCGAGGCTTGGAACTGCTGCACCTGCGCGACGGCTTGCTGGATCTGCGCCCGGGCGGCGCGCGCGTCGGCGGCGACCGACGCGACGTTGGCGGCCTGCAGGCCGGTCGTCGTCGTCCCGGTCACCTGCTGGTTGGTGACCGCCGATGCCAGGTTGGCCTGCGCGGTGCGCAGGTTCGAGCTGTCCGATTGGACCTGCGTCTTCGCCTGATCGTACTGCGACTGCGCGATGTACCCGTTGGCGAGCAGCTGCGCGTCGCGCGAGAGCGTCAGCTGGTCGTTGGCCAGCGTCGAGCGCGCCGCGACGACGGCGGCTTCCGCCGAGCGCACCTGGTCGCCGCTCTGCCCGATGTTGAGCTTCTGAGTGTACTGCGCCTGAACGACCTTCGCTTCGTCGGACTCCGCGGTGCGCTGGTCCGTCGCGATCGTCGCCTGCGCCTGCGCAAGCTGCGCGCGCAGGTCGGCGGTGTCGAGCACGGCGACGACCTGGCCGGCACTGACGTGGTCGCCTTCGCTCACGTCGACGGCGTCGGCTGGTTCGGCGAGCTGGCTGGTGATCGCGACGTTCTGGAGTGGCGCGATCACGCCCGAGATGGTCGTCGTCGCGCGAACGGTGGACCGCCGCGCGGCGGCCGTCGGCACCGGGTTCGGGGTTGCCCCCACCCGCACGCCGCGGCGGTTGGCGTGCTGCCCGCAGCCGGCGAGCAGAAGGGCTGCGACCGCGATCAGCAGCCCGACGGTCGTCGGTCGCGTCATCGGCTCAGGGGTGCGGGTGGTCGTGCGGCATCTGCGCGCGGAGCTGCTTGAGCTTCTCGCGCTGCGCGGGGGTGAGCACGCCGTTGACTTTGTCGAAGGCCGCCTTGAAGTTGGCACGCCGCTGCGCGGGGTCGGTCACGTTCTGGTTTTGGTCGCGCGCGCTCTTCATGATCGCCTTGATCTGCGCTTTTTGCTCGTCGCTGAGTCCCAGCTGCCGGAGCATCTCACCGAAACGCCGCATGCCGGCGCCGCGGCCCGGACTGCCGCCCGTCCCCTGCGCGAGAGCGGCGGGCGTCGAGCCGCTGGCCGTCCCACAGATTGCGCCGGCGCCGTACAGCGCGGTCGTGGCGGCCAGGGCACCCGCCAGGGCCGAGAGGCGGAGCGATGCGAGCTTCATCGGGTCAGTTTCCTTCGAATGACGTGCGGGGGCACAGTCGGCCGCCGCCGGGGCACACGGGGCTAGTATGGACAATGAGTCTGAGAAATCCGCTGGAGGGCGGTAAGCGTGGACGAACTCGAAACGCGCGGCTACGGCCGGGCGGTCTACCCGCTGCGGTGCGGCGGCGCGGTCGTGTTCCCGAGCGGGGTCCGCCCGGCCCCCGGCATGCCGCTCGCGCAGGTCGTGCCCGACGCGCTGTGGCTGCTGGTCGCTTCGGCGATCCTGTTGCCGCATTGATCGCGGTGTCTTCCGCGGCCGCCGACACATGGGAAATCATCACCGATCCCCAAGCCCTCCGCGCGCTCGAGCCGGAGTGGAACGATCTGTGGCTGCGCGCCCGCGACGAGTACGTGACGCAGAGCTTCGCGTGGTGCTGGGCGGCCTGGTGCACGGTCGGCGAACCGCTAGAACGGCGGCTGCACTGCGTCGTCGCACGGCACGCCGGCGAGTTGGTGCTGGTCTGGCCGTTCACCGTGCATCGCGTCGGCGCGTGGACGCGAGCCCGCCCGCTCGGCCCCGAAGTCGCGGAGTACAGCACGGTGCTGGTCGAACGCGACGCGCGAGCCGCGGACCGTCTTGCCGCGGCCTGGAAACTGCTGCGCCGCACGATCCGCAGCGACATGATCCTGTTTCCGTACGTCCCGGCCGGCTCGCTGCTGCACGGTTTTCTGACGAGCCTGCGCCGCCTCATGATTATCGAGGAGACGCCGATCTCGGGCTTGGGCTGCGATGCCGCGGGCCGCGCGGTGTTGGAGCGGGTGCGAGGGAGCAAACCGCTGCGGCGGCGGCGGCGGCAGCTCGCCGAGCGGGGCGCGCTCGTTCACGAGCGCGTCGCCGATCCGCAGCGCCGCGCCCAGCTGATCGAGTGGCTGCTGCCGCGCAAGGAGGAATGGATCGTGCGCACCGGCGGCGAGCCGATCTGGCGCAGCCTGGATCTGTACCGCCGATTTCTCGTCGCCGCCGCCGCGGACGAACGGGTGGCCGTCTTCGCGCTGACGCTCGACGGCGCCGTCATCGCCGCCTTCGTCGCGCGGGTCGACAACGTCCGAGTCGAGCAATTCGTGTCGGTGCACGACGAAGAGTACCGTGCCTACAGCCCCGGTCAGCTGCTGCGCATCGATACGGTCGAGTGGGCGTTCGAACGCGGACTCGCGTTCGACCTGCGCGTCGGCGAGCACGAGTACAAAAAAGAGTGGACCAGCCGGCGCGGTCTGGCCGTGTCGTACAACATCTCGAACTCGCCGTTCGGGACGCTCGCGATCGCGGTGCGCGCCGCGCAGCGGCGGCTCGCGAGCGCCTTCCGCGCCCGCTTTCCGGGACGGCTGAAACAGGGACGGCCCCCGGTCGCCGACTAGGGTTCCGTAGCTCCGCCCGCGGTGGTCGGGGCGGCGTCCAGGGCACGCTTGAAACGCCCGCTTGGTGGGAATGCTCGTGGCATGGACCAGATGGAGAAAGTTTCCGTCTCTTCGACGAGGCTTTATAAGGATTTTCCACGGCCGCTTGCTGAGCAGCCAAGCGACGGCGGCGCCGTGAAGCCCATCTGGTTCTTCGAAGAGGCTTCGGGCGACATGCAGGACCTGCTCGGCGGCAAGGGCGCGGGGCTGGCCGAGATGACCCGCGCCGGGCTGCCGGTCCCGCCGGGCTTCACCCTCACCACCGACGTCTGCCTGGCATTCTACGATGCGGGGCGCAAGCTGCCCGACGGGATCCCCGAACAGGTTCGCGCCTCGATGGCCGAGCTGGAACGCCGCACCGGCAAGGGCTTCGGGCAGGCCCAGAACCCGCTGCTCGTCTCGGTGCGCAGCGGCGCTCGCGTCTCGATGCCCGGGATGATGGACACGATCCTCAATCTGGGCCTCAACGACGAGACCGTCGTCGGGCTGGCCAAGCTGACGGCGAACCCGCGCTTCGCGTACGACGCCTACCGGCGTTTCATGGGGATGTTCGGCACCATCGTGCTGGGGATCGAGAAGGACGAGTTCGAGCACGTCGTCGACGAGGCCAAGCGCAAAGCCGGCGTGGCGAGCGACCCCGAGCTGACCGCGGACCGCTGGAAAGAGGTCATCGCGCAGTACCGCGAGATCGTGCGCGTTCATACCGGCAAGCCGTTCCCGCAGGACGTCTACGAGCAGCTCGACCTCGCGATCGCGGCGGTGTTCGACTCGTGGCACTCCAAGCGTGCCGCCGACTATCGCGCGTTCAACAAGATCTCCGACGAGTGGGGCACCGCTTGCAGCGTGTGCACGATGGTCTTCGGGAACCTGGGCGAGGACTCGGGGACCGGCGTCGCCTTCACCCGCGACCCGAACACCGGTGAGAAGATGCTGTTCGGCGAGTACCTTCGCAACGCGCAGGGCGAGGACGTGGTCGCCGGGATCCGCACGCCGATGAAGATCGCCGACCTGCAGAGCTCGCAACCCGACGTCTACGCGCAGTTCGTCGCGATCGCGCACCGGCTCGAGCAGCACTACCGCGACATGCAGGATATCGAGTTCACCGTCGAGCGCGGCAAGCTGTGGATGCTGCAGACGCGCAGCGCGAAGCGCAGCGCCGAGGCCGCCGTGCGCGTCGCGCTGGACTTCGTGCGCGAAGGAACGATCGACCGGCCGGAAGCGCTGCGGCGCGTCGAGGCCGCGTCGCTCGACCAGCTCTTCCACGCGCGGATCGATCCCAACGAGAAGTACACGATCGCCGGCAAAGGCCTCAACGCGTCGCCGGGCGCGGCGACCGGGCAGATCGTGTTCGACGCCGACAAAGCCGCCGAGCGCGGCAACGCCGGCGACGCCGTGATCTTGGTGCGAATCGAGACGGCGCCCGACGACGTGCACGGTATGATCGCCGCCAAGGGCATCCTCACCGCGCGCGGGGGAGCGACGTCGCACGCGGCGGTCGTCGCGCGCGGGATGGGCCGGCCGTGCGTCGCCGGCTTCGACAAGATGGTGATCGACCGCCGCAACCGGACCGCGACGATCGACAACCACGTGCTCAAAGAGAACGATTGGATCACCATCGACGGCACGACCGGCAACGTGGTGATCGGCAAGCTCGCGCTGATCCCGCCGCCGTCGGAGCTGCCCGAGTGGCTGGCCGAGTTTCTGAGCTGGGCCGACGACGCGATGCGTCTGGAGGTGTGGGCGAACGCCGACACGCCCGAAGACGCCAAACGCTCGCGGGAGCTGGGCGCGACCGGGATCGGGCTGTGCCGCACCGAGCACATGTTCATGCAGCCGGACCGCCTGCCGGTCGTGCAGCGGATGATCATCAGCGACACACCCGAAGCGCGCGCCGAAGCGCTGGCCCAGCTGCTGCCGTTCCAGAAAGCCGACTTCAGCGGCATCCTCGAAGCGATGGCCGGCTATCCGGTGACGATCCGGCTGCTCGACCCGCCGCTGCACGAGTTCTTGCCGTCGCTCGAGCAGCTCTTGGTCGAGACGACCGAGCTGCGGCTCACCAAAGGCGAGACCGATCCTGATTACGTCGAGAAGTGCCGCGTGCTGGCGCGCGTCCGCGCGCTGCACGAGCAGAACCCGATGCTGGGCCTGCGCGTCTGCCGGCTCGGGATCGTGTATCCCGAGATCTATGCGATGCAGGTCCGGGCGATCTTCGCGGCCGCCTGCGAGCTGGTTGCGCGCGGCGTCGACGTGCAGCCCGACGTGATGATCCCCGGCGTCGGCACGATAGAGGAGATGCGGGTCACCTACGACGCGACCAAAGCAGTGGCCGGCCAGGTGATCGCCGAGCACGGCGGCTGCGCGCTGAAGTACCGCATCGGGACGATGGTCGAGCTGCCGCGGGCATGCGTCGTCGCCGGCGAGCTGGCTACGATCGCGCAGTTCTTCAGCTTCGGTACCAACGACCTCACCCAGACGGTCTACGGCTACTCGCGCGACGACGCCGAAGCGAGCTTCATCCCGCGCTATCTGGAAAAGAAGATCCTGCGCGACGATCCGTTCCAGGTGCTCGACCGCGAGGGCGTCGGCGAGTTGATGCGCATGGGCGTCGAACGCGGACGCGCCGCCCGCGGCGATCTCAAGATCGGGATCTGCGGCGAGCACGGCGGCGAGCCCAGCAGCGTCGCGTTCTGCGACGAGCTCGGCCTCGACTACGTCTCGTGCTCGCCCTACCGCGTCCCGATCGCCCGCCTCGCCGCCGCCCAAAGCGCGCTGGGATCGTAGCGGGCGCGCGCGAGGCACATCCGGCGGCGGCTGCGGCGCGTTTTTGGAAACGGTATCGCTCTGAAGGGAGAGATCGATGACACGCGTCCGCGCTGAAGCTACGATCCAGCGGTCGCCCCAGGACGTGTTCGAGTTCGTCACCACGCCGGCGAATTGGCCGCTGTGGCACCCGTCGTCGGTTCGCGTCACCGGCGACTGCGCGCACTCGCAAATCGTCGGCGAGCGGTGCGTCGAGGAGTTCATCGTCGCCGGGCGGCACGGCGAGTGCGAGTGGACGGTGCTCGAGCGCGACGCGCCGCGCCGCTGGGTCATCGACGCGCGCCCGCCGGCCGGCGGCGGCGCCCGCATCATCTACGACCTCACCGCATCCGGCGTTGGAACGCAGTTCATCCGCACGATGGACTATGAGATGCCGAACGCCTTCCTCGAGCTGATGAACGCACTGGTCATCCGCCGCAAAATCGAACGCGAGTCAGCCCAAGCCGTTGCGAATCTGCGCGAAGTTCTCGAAACGACGGTCGCCGCGACACGTTAGGTCCTCGTTCGCCTCGCGCGTCGCAGGATGAGCGCGCTCATGGTCGTCGGTCGGCCGGGGTCCGTCCTAAGGCGCGTTCCGTCGCGCCTTAGGACAGGAGAAGCGCCGCTGGACGCTAAGGGAGCGAGTCGGAGCTGTGGTATGTTCAAGGCTTGTGATCGAAGGCTGGATGTCGCGGATGATCTGCGCGCGGCGGACACGGCCACCGACCCTCAGGAGACAAAAGCGCGTTCGCGCCGGCCGGTTCGACGATACAAGCTCATTGGGTGTCTCTCGCCGCTGAGAAGCCCGCGACAAACGTCCGAAAGTTGCCGGCAGTAGAGGCGCCTGATGGACTCGGCAAACCACGAAAATACCTCCGGCCCCTCGCAGGGTGCCGACCGTCCGAAAAGAGGTGCCTTCCCGACGCCTCAACACGAGATCGACGTCGCGACGCCCTTTGTTCCCGCTGCCGACGAAACCGCTGACCGCCCGAATGACGGTCCCGACGTCGATGACCGCGCCAAAGCAGACGATGAGATCCCTTGATTTACTAGGAGCTGGAGTATGCCACAGTCACCGAAACGCGGCGCAATCCCTACACCAAGGCACGTGCTGGCCGCCTCCACGCCACATCGCGCCACGATCGGAGCGCCGCCCAACGTCATCATGATGCCGGCGCAGTTGTCGATGTGGGGCAACGACGTGCATGGGGATTGCGTCACCGCTGAAGAGGCATTCGCCAAGGCGTGCAGCCTTCCGGAGATTTTCATCCCGGATGACGACGTCATCGCTTGGGCCACGCGTCACGGCATTCTTGAAGGCGCATATCTCACCGAGGTGATGCAATGGATGCAAGACGACGGTTTTGCCGAGCCTCCTTTTGTGCATGACGACGGCCCGTTCTTTTCCGTCGACTGGACCGACTCGGCCACGCTGCAGAGCGCGATCGCGAACGGGCCGGTAAAAATCGGCATCGCGGCGAATCAGGTTGAAGCCGCTTGGAACAACGGCAACCGCCAGACCGGATGGTATGGAACCGGATTTCAGACAGATTCCGCCGAGGATCACTGCGTGTCTCTGTGCGGTTACGGCACCCTGAGCTGGCTGGCGAGTCAGCTCAGCACTCAACTACCCGCTGGAGCCGATGGAACCCAGCCCGGTTATGCGATGTTCACCTGGAACACCATCGGTATCATCGACGAACCGTCGATGGTCGCAGTTACTCATGAGGCATGGCTAAGACAACCGACGACGACGAGCAAGGCGTCCAGCTAAGTCGTCTGAGCGCGCCCCTATCCGTTCGCGCTGCAGCAGTTGCCGCCGCGGCGGCGCGCGCGCAGCGCATGCTGCGCCGCGGTCGAGATGGGGGCGGCATACACTTCGCGGCCTGACGAGTACGTCGCCAAGAACCGCGTTGCCATGACCGCGTCGGGCTCGGCGCGCATCCAGTCACGGTCGAGCACTGCGAAATCGGCGTACTTTCCGGGCGCGATCGAGCCGGCGACGTGCTCCATGAAGTTCGCGCGCGCGGCCCATACGGTCATCGACGCCAGCGCTTCGGCGCGCGTCATGCGCTGGCGCGGATACCATCCGCCCGGCGGCTGGTTCGACTCGTTCTCGCGAGCGATCGCCGCGTGGAACGTGCGCCGCGAGTCGACGACTTCGACCGGCGCGTCGGTGCCGTTGGCGATCGTCACGCCGGTGTCGAGCAGCGAACGCCAGGCGTACGCCCCGAGCACGCGTTCCGGGCCGAGCCGCGCTTGCGCCCAGCCCATGTCGCTGATCTGGTGCGTCGTCTGCATCGACGGAATGATCGTAAGCCGGGCGAAACGGGGAAGGTCGTCGGGCGAGAGCACCTGCGCGTGCTCGATGCGAAAGCGGTGGTCCTTGAGCGGCACGGCGCGCAGCGCGGCCTCGTAGGCGTCGAGGACGTTGCGGTTCGCGCGGTCGCCGATCGCGTGCGTGCACACCTGAAAGCCGGCGCGCAGCGCGCGCGTCGCGACGTCCGCAATCTTGGCCGGCGGCGTGATCACCAGCCCGGTGTTGCCGGGATCGTCGTCGTAGGGCGCCAGCAGCGCGGCGCCGCGCGACCCCAGCGCGCCGTCGGCGTACAGCTTCACCGCCCGGATCGCGAGCCGCCCGTCGGGGCCGAGCGGCTGCGGACCGCGCGCGAAGTACCGCGCGGTGAGCGCGTCGTCGCTGCCGGCCAGCATGAGGTGATTGCGCAGCGTGTAACGGCCGGCTCGCACGAGTTCGGTGTACGCGTCGATCTGAGCCTGATCCACACCGGGATCGCCGATCGCGGTCAAGCCCCAGCGGTGACATTCGACGAGCGCGGCGACGGCTGCGCGGACGAGTTGGTCGTGCGGCGGCGCCGGGATCGCGCGCCGGATGAGCGCCATCGCGTTGTCGACGAACACGCCGGTGGGTGCGCCGTGCTTGTCGCGCAGAATGCGGCCGCCGCTGGGGTCCGCGCTCGTCGCCGCGACGCCGGCGAGCTCCATCGCCTTGGCGTTGGCGAGCACCGCGTGACCATCGACGCGGTTGAGCACGACCGGACGATCGGGGACCGCCGCGCTGAGCGGTCCGTGGGTCGGAAAGGCCTTGCCGGGCCACAGGTTCTGATCCCAGCCGTCGCCGACGATCCACGCGTCGGGCGACGCGGCCGCGAACGCCGCCGTGCGGCGCACGACCTCGTCGTACGACGCGACGTGCATGAGATCGACCTCGTGCAGCGCGAGGCCGACGTGCATGAAGTGAAGGTGGGCGTCGAACAGCCCGGGCAGCACCGTGACGTCGCCGAGGTCGAGCGTCTTCGTGCGCGCGCCGCGGTACGCGCGCGCGCCGTCGCGCGGGCCGACGTAGACGAATCGCCCGTCGCGCACGGCGAACGCTTGCGCGTTCGGCGCCTTCGGATCCATGGTGTGGATCGTCGCCGCGTTGACGACGAGGTCGGCATCGCCGCGGCCGGCGGCGACGGCCGGCGCGGTCGCCGCCGCAGCCAGCGAAGCGAGCATCGTCGAACGGCGCATCACGAGCGGCTTCGGCGGCGGTGGCGCCCGACCCGCTGCAATCGCGGGCGCGAGAGGGCAAGCACCCGTCGATGAGTGACTAGTGAACACAATGGAGTCGCACGGGCCGCTGGCCGGCGTTCGGGTGCTCGACTGCGCGACGATGATCGCCGCGCCGGGGACGGCGGCGATGCTGGCCGACTTCGGGGCCGACGTTGTGAAGATCGAGCGGCCCGGCAGCGGCGATCACTCGCGGCGCTACGGCGCGACCAAGAACGGGATCGGTCTCTATTGGAAGGCGCTCGCGCGCAACAAGCGCAGCGTCGCACTCGACCTGCACGCGCCGGCGGCGCAAGAGCTGTTGCTGCGCTGGCTGCCGCAGTTCGACGTGTTCATCGAGAACTTCCGGCCGGGGACGCTCGAGCGCTGGAATCTCGGCCCCGACCGCCTCCTTGCCGTCGCGCCGCAGCTCGTCGTCCTGCGCGTTACGGCGTTCGGGCAAGGCGGCCCGTACCGCGAGCGCGCCGGTTTCGGGACGTTGGCCGAGGCGATGACCGGCGTCGCGGCGGTGTCGGGCTACGACGACCGTCCGCCGCTGTTGCCGGCCTTTCCGCTGGCGGACATCATGGCCGGCCAAGCCGCGGCGGCGGCAGTGTGCGCTGCGTACGCGCGGCGTCTGCGCACCGGCGACGGCGAGGTGATCGACTTTGCGATCTACGAGGCGGTGATGAAGCTGGTCGAGTCGCAGATAACCGAGTACGCCGCCAACGGGTCGCTGCACCGCCGGCTCGGCAACCGGATGGAAGACACGGCCCCGCGCGGCGCGTACCGCTGCGGCGACGGCGCATACGTCGCGCTGTCGGGGAGCACGCAGGAGGTCGCCGAACGCGTGCTGCGCACGATCGGCGGCCCCGAGCTCGCGACCGACCCGCGCTTTCGCACCAACGCGGACCGCGTCGTCAACGGTGCGGAGCTCGACGCGCTGATCGACGAATATTGCGCGCTGCACTCGCGCGACGACGCGATCGCCGAACTGGCCGCGGCCGGCTGCGCGGTCGGACCGCTCGAGTCGATCGCCTCGGTATTCGACAATCCGCAGGTGATCGCTCGCTCGTCGCTGATCGAGCTGGCCGACCCCGACCTCGGTAGCGTCGTCGTGAACAATGCGTTTCCGATCTTCACCAGAGCCGGAGCGCCAAAGCTCGAACCCGGCCGCACCGAGGTCGGTGCCGACACGGCGGAGGTGCTGGCGCGCGAGCTGGGATTAGGTGACGACGAGCTGCGGCGTTTGGCGGCGGCCGGCGCGATCGACGACCCGGGCTACCGGGACCGCGCGGCACCGAGGCCGTAAGCAGGGCGGGAGACCGTCTTTCCGCCGCGTCCGCAACAGAAGGAGTGTCCTATGTCCGTCACCCGACAAGGCTTCGTCATCGGAACCGCGGCGACGCTCGCGAGCATCGGCATGATCGTTCCGGCGCGCGCGGCGCAATTCAGCCTCAAGTACGGCCACGATCTGCCGGCCGAGCACCCGATCAACGTGCGGTCGGTCGAAGCCTTCGCGAAGATCAAGAAAGAGACCAACGGGAATGTCGAGATCAAGTCGTTCCCAACCAGCGTGCTGGGCAGCGATCCGGCGATGATCTCGCAGCTGCGCAGCGGCGCGGTCGAGTCGCTGGCGATGCCGGGCGCATTCCTCAACGCGATCGCGCCGCTGGCCTCGATCGAGAACCTCGCCTACGCGTACCCGACCCGCGACGTCGTCTTTCGCGCGATGGACGGCGACCTGGGCAAGGTGATCCGCGACGACATCGCCGCCAAAGGCGGGATGATCGTGCTCGACAAGATCTGGGAGAACGGCTTCCGCAACATCACGACGTCGACCAAGCCGATCCGCAACGTCGCCGATCTCGCCGGTCTCAAGATCCGCGTGTCGCCGGGCAAGATTCGGGTCGACACGTTCCAGTCGCTGGGTGCCGCGCCGACGCCGATCTCGCTCAGCGAGCTGTACACCGCGCTGCAGACACACGTCATCGACGCCCAGGAGAACCCGCTGCTGCTGATCGACCAGCAGAAGTTCTACGAGGTGCAGAAGTACGTCTCGATGTCCGAGCACATCTGGTCGGGCTACTGGACGCTGTTCAACCCCGACGTGTGGAAGAAGCTCGGCAAATCGTACCAGGACATCATCTCGCGCGAGATGGGCGCCGCCGCGATCGCGGCGCGCAACGACAACGTCAACCTGAACAAGTCCGTGCGCGACAAGCTGGTCCGGCGCGGGATGCTCTTCAACGACGTCGACAAGAACAGTTTCAAGCAGAAGCTGATCGCCGCCAACTACTATCAGCGCTGGAAGGCCGAGTTCGGACCGGCGGCCTGGGCGGCCCTCGAAAAATACGCCAACAAGCTCGGCTGACGCAAGCGCGCTGATGGCGATCTCCGAGAGCGCGGTCGAGCACGTCCGCTTCGTCTTCCGGCGGCCGTGGGCGGCGGCGATCGACCGCACGATCGGCGCGGTGGTCGAACCGCTGGCCGCGATTCTGGTCGTGGCCGAGGTCGTCATCCTGGCCAGCGGCGTCTTCACCCGCTACGTGATGCGCTCGCCGCTCGTGTGGAGCGACGAGCTGGCCACGATCCTGTTCCTGTGGCTGGCGATGCTGGGCTCGGTCGTCGCGTACCGGCGGGAGGAGCACATCCGGCTCTCGGTCCTGCTGCGCCGCTCGTCGCCGCGCGTTCGCGCGATTCTCGAGACGGTCGCGGCGGTCATCACCTCGATCTTCGTGATCGAGCTGATGCCGGCCAGCGTCGCGTTCTTCAAGCAAGAGCAGATCGACGTCACGCCGGCGATGAGCATCCCGCAATCGTACGTCGTGCTCGCGATCATCGTGAGCCTGGCGCTGATTTTGATCCTGGCGCTGCTGCGGCTCTCCGAGGAGGACCCGACGACCGTCGGGACGGTGGTCCTCTGCGCGGTGGTGGTCAGCGCCGCCGCCTGGTTCGGCCGCGGCGCCTTCGCCGCCCTCGGCAACCTCAACCTGTCCTGTTCTTCGTCGTGCTGGTCGGCGCGTGCGTCGCGATCGGCGTGCCGATCGCGTTCTCGTTCGGCGTCGGAACGCTGAGCTATCTCGCGATCGTCACCACCGTCCCGCTCAACACCGTCGTCGGCCGCATGCAGGAGGGCGTGTCGAACGTCGTGCTGCTGGCGGTTCCGCTGTTCATCTTCTTGGGGCTGCTCATGGAGACGGCCGGGATCGCGCGGCGGCTGGTCGAGGCGCTGGCGAGCCTGGTCGGCCATTTGCGCGGCGGCTTGAGCATCGTGCTCGTCGCGGCGATGTACCTCGTGTCGGGGATCTCGGGCTCGAAGATCGCCGACATGGCGGCGGTCGCGCCGGTGCTTTTTCCCGACATGGTGCGGCGCGGCCAGAAGCGTCCGTCGATGATCGCGCTGCTGGCGACGTCGGGTGCGATGGCCGAGACGATCCCGCCCAGCTTGGTGCTGATCATCATCGGCTCGGTCACCGGCGTCTCGATCGCCGCCATGTTCACCGCCGGCCTGCTGCCCGCCGTCGTGTGCTCGATCCTGCTGATCCTCGTCGCGCTGTGGAGCGCGAAGCGCGAGAACGCGACGCTGGAGAACTTCGCCGGCTGGCGCACCGTCGGGCGCACGATCTTCGTCGCGATTCCCGGTCTGGCGCTGCCGCTGCTGATCCGGTACTTCGTCGTGGCCGGAATCGCGACCGCGACCGAGGTCAGCGTCGTCGGGATCATCTACACGCTGCTGATCGGCGTGCTCGTCTACCGGGAATACAAGTGGAGCTCGTTCTATCCGACGCTGCTCGACACGGTCTCGCTGGGCGGAGCGATCCTGCTGATCATCGCGACCGCGACCGCGATGGGCTGGGCGCTCACCCAGTCGGGCTTCGCGCAACAGCTGGCCGACATCCTCAGCCACGCGCCCGGCGGCAAAATCGGGATCATGCTCCTCTCGATCGTGATGTTCATCGTGCTCGGCTCCGTGCTCGAAGGAATCCCGGCGATGGTGCTATTCGGGCCGCTGCTGTTCCCGGTCGCCAAGGCGGCGGGGATCAACGAGGTGCACTACGCGATCGTCGCGGTGCTGGCGATGGGCGTCGGGCTGTTCGCTCCGCCGGTCGGGATCGGGTTCTTCGCCGCGAGCGCGATCGGCAAGGCGAACCCCGAGCGCGTCGTCAAGCCGATGATACCGTACATGGCCGCGCTGATCCTCGGACTGCTGATCATCGCGTTCGTGCCGTGGATCTCGCTGGGCTTCTTGCCCAAGGCGCTGCTGCAGTAGATGAAGAGCTATCGCATCGCGACGATCCCGGCGACGGAATCGGCAAGGAAATCGTTCCCGAGGGATCCGCGTGCTCGACGCGGTCGCGCGCAAGCACGGGATCGCGTTGGAGTGGGAGCACTTCGACTGGAGCTGCGAACGCTACGCGCAGACCGGCGCGATGATGCCGGCCGACGGCCTCGACGCGATCAAGGGCCACGACGCGATCTTCTTCGGCGCGGTCGGCTTTCCGAACGTCCCCGACCACGTCTCGCTGTGGGGCCTGCTGATCCCGATGCGGCGCGGGTTCCAGCAGTACGTCAACCTGCGCCCGGTGCGGCTGATGCCGGGGATCACGTCGCCGCTGGCGGGTCGCACGACCGGCGACATCGACTTCTGGATCGTGCGCGAGAACACCGAAGGCGAGTACTCCTCGGTCGGCGGCCGCATGTTCGAAGGCACCGACGCGCGAGCTGGTGATCCAGGAGTCGCTGTTCACGCGGCGCGGCGTCGACCGCATCCTGCGCTACGCGTTCGAGCTCGCGCGCAGCCGGCCCAAGAAGCACCTGACGTCGGCGACGAAGTCGAACGGCATCGCGATCACGATGCCGTACTGGGACGAGCGCGTCAAAGCGATGGCGCCGCAGTATCGCCGACGTGCGGCTCGACCAGTACCACATCGACATCCTCACCGCGCACTTCGTGCAGCATCCCGACTGGTTCGACGTCGTCGTCGGCTCGAATCTGTTCGGCGACATCCTGTCCGACCTCGGCCCGGCGGTCACCGGCACGATCGGCATCGCGCCGTCGGCCAACCTCAACCCCGAGCGCGCGTTTCCGTCGCTGTTCGAGCCGGTTCACGGCTCGGCGCCCGACATCGCCGGCCGGAAGATCGCCAACCCGATCGGACAGATCTGGTCGGGCGCGATGATGCTCGACCATCTCGGCCATCCCGACGCGGCGCAGGACGTCGTGCGCGCGATCGAGGCGGTGCTGGCCGACGGCCCGCGCACGCGCGACATCGGCGGAACCGCGGGCACCGAAGAGGTCGGCAAAGCGATCGCCGCCGCGATCGGCTAGCGATGGAGCGCCCGCAAGTCGCGCTCCTGACGCGCGTGTCGCCGGTCGTTGTCGAGCGTTTGCGCGAGCACGCCGAGGTCATCGACCTCACCGAGCTGCCGCGCGCGGCCTGGGATGCCGGCTTGACCGGCGCCGTCGGCCTGCTGTGCAGCTCCGACGTTCCAATCGGCGCCGAGCTTTCGACCGCGCGCCCGCGCTGCGCATCGTCGCGATGCAATCGGTCGGCTACGACAACGTCGATCTCGCGGCGCTGCGCGCGCGCGGCATCCGGCTGACCAACTCGCGCGGCTCGCTGGTCGACGCGGTCGCGGACCTGACCTTCGCCTTGGTGATCGTCGCGGTCCGGCGCATCGGCCCGGCGCTCGCCTGGGCGCGCTCTGGCCGCTGGATGCAGGGCGACGCGCCGCTCGCGCACGACCTCGCGGGCGCGACGTTGGGGCTGGTCGGATTCGGTGCGATCGGCACCGCGGTCGCGCGCCGCGCGCAGGCCAGCGGGATGCGCGTGATCTACCATACCCGCACGCCGCGCGATGACGACGCTCGCACGGGCGCGCAGCACCGCAGCTTCGAGGCGCTGCTCGCCGAGGCCGATTGCGTCGTCGCGCTGCTGCCGCTGACGCCGCAGACGCGCGGCATGTTCGACGACGCCGCCTTCGCGCGGATGCAGCCGGCGGCGACGTTCGTCAACGCCGCCCGCGGCGCGGTCTGCGACACCGGCGCGCTGCTGCGAGCGCTCGAACAGGGCCGGATCGCCGGCGCGGTGCTCGACGTCACCGATCCCGAGCCGTTGCCGCCCGACCATCCGTTGTTCGCCCGCGACGACGTCGCCATCACGCCCCACATCGGCAGCGCGACGACGGAGACGCGCACGCGCATGGCGATGCTGGCGGCCGAGAACCTCATCGCGTTCATCGGCGGAGAACCGCTTCCGACGCCCGTCGAGTTCTGAGGATCGTGATGATGCAGGTCGGCGTTCCGGCGGTTCGGAACGAACGCGAAAACCGTAGCGTCGGAGGCTGTCGTCGATGAGACTCGCGCACATAGCATGGTGCCTGGCCGTCGTCGGGCTGGCGGGCTGCGGCGGGGGCGGCGGTTCGACGACCGGCGGCGCGCACGGAACGCTGGTCCCGCCGGCGCAATCCGTTTCGACCGGCACGCCGGCACCGTCGTCCGCAACCTCGACCGCGACGTACACGTCGGCCGGAGCGACGATCGCCTTTCCATCAGCCGGCGGCTATTCGGGGACGATCAAGCTGCCCGTCTCGGGGATGCTCGGCGTTGCGACGATGACGTTGACGAGCTCGACGGGGCCCCCGTCCGGCGTTCCGACGTACCTCGATCGCCGCCGAGCGTCGGGTGCGCGGCACATTCTCTCCAGCGTCATCGCGCCGCAGTTCTACGAGACCCTGAACTCGTCGGACTCGGTCGTCTTCAACAGCTTCCCGGTGATGTCGTTCACCGTTCCGTCGACCATCAACACCAGCACGACGGCGTTCTACGTTGCCTCGTACGATCCGACCCTCGGCGCGCCTTGGGTCGACCTCGGCCGCACCGGGCTGCCGTACCATCAGACCGTCTCGATCGGCGTCAACGGAACGACGCTGGCGATGCAGGGAAACGTCAACTACACCTACGCGCTCTACAGCTTCCCGCTCGAGGTTCCGACGTCGACGTTCGCGGCGTCGCCGTGCCCGACTCCCGCCGTCGCCGCGGTGAGCTCCAACGACATCCTCTGGTGCGCCGCCGGTTCCGGCTTCGAGAAGATCACCCCGAGCGGCTCGTCGTTCGTTTCGCTGCCGAACACCGCCTACACGGTCGAAGGCATGACGCGCGGACCTGACGGAAACGCCTGGTTCACGGCCCAGTCGACGTCGCAGTCGGCGGGACGGCTCCCGCTGTACGGAAAGATCGACGAGACCAGCGGTGCCGTGACGACGTACGAGGTGCCGAACCCGTCGTCGTACCCAACGTCGGCGATCGAATACACCATTGGGTCGATCGCCGCCGGGCCCTCGGCGCTGTATTTCGTTACGAACGCGGGCACGTCGGTGACGCAGGGGTTCGTCGAAACGGCCGACACGTCCGGCAACGTGACGCAGCACGTGCAACTCACCTATCGTCTTCCGACGGCCGGATTCGGTGCTCTGGCTTACGGCAGCGACGGCAACGCGTGGCTCGTCGCGGAGCCGAGCTCCGGCGCGATCCAGCTGTACGTCACCAAAGTCACGCTGTCGGGTGGGACGACGACGAACTATCAGGCACCGGTATGCTCGCTGACTTGGCCCGCAAATCTGGTCCAGGGAGGTGATGGGACGTTCTACGTACCGGGGTTCGGCGGTACCGGCACCCGCGGGCTCTGCAACATCACGCTCGCGGGCGTCACGACCTTCACGCCGGTATCACCTTTCCTGCAGCCGATCTTCGATCTCACCGTCGCGAGCGACGGCAGCGTCTGGTACGCGGTCCCCAAGGGCGTCGGCCGCGTCTCCGGCGGAACGATAACGCAGTACTCGGACCCGGCCCTGCACGACGTCTCGCAAGGCGTGTTCGCGCTGCCGAACGGCACGTTGTGGGAGATCGGAACCTTCCCGTCGGCCGAGTCGGTGCAAGTCCTCAACGTGTCGAGTCCGTAAGCGCTGCATCGCGTCGCCAGTCAGCGCGAGCGGCGCGGCTTGCGGCGCGCCGCGAACGTCACTGCGCTGACGCCGAGGGCGCCGCCGGCGGCGCCGCAGCCGACGTCGAAGGCGCTCCAGCCGAGCCCTTCGGGTGCGCCGTGCAGCTTCTGCAGCACTTCGATCAGTGCCGAGAACGCGGCCACGAGCAGCGCGCCGCGCAAGATCGCCAGCCGTGACGGCGGCAGCGCCAGCTGCGCGACCGCCCCGAGCAGAGCGAACGCGACGATGCTGTACGACTTGCGCAGATAAAAGCGCGGCGAGAACCACGTCTCGCCCGAGTCGTCACCGAAGATGCGCTCGATCAGGCGATGCGGCAGCGTGTGGCGGTACACCGAATAGCTCGTCCCGGCGTAGAGCAGCACGATCCCCAGCAGGACCGCGACGACGACCCAGCCGCGCCGGCTCAGAGCTTGAACATGAAGAGCGTGTCCGACTGGCGGCTGCCGCCGTTGACCGGGCCGCCCGCCGGGAGGTACAGCGTATCTCCGATGACGACCGCACCCGTTCCGTGGCGTCCTTGCGGCAGTGGTGCAAGGACGCTCCAGGAGTTCGTCTGGGGATCGTACGCCTCGTTGTTGGTGAAGGTGCCGCCGGCGCGCTCGCCGCCGATCGCCAAGATGCGGTCGTGGAACAGCACCACTCCCATCCCGCTGCGCAGCGACGGCATAGGCGCGCGAGGCGT
The DNA here is from genome assembly GCA_963738465.1 of Vulcanimicrobiota bacterium. GTDB lineage: Bacteria > Vulcanimicrobiota > Vulcanimicrobiia > Vulcanimicrobiales > Vulcanimicrobiaceae > Vulcanimicrobium. Next base: position 25,195 of record CAVTWP010000005.1, on the reverse strand, counting down.
CCAGCGATTGGTGACCGGATCGTAGGCGTCGACGTAGGACGTATTGTGATCGAAGTCGTCGATCCGTCCGGCGATCGCGTACAGCTTCCCGCCGACGGCCACCAAGCCCATGTGGTCGCGCCCGATCGGTAACGGCGCGGCGCTCGAGTAGCGATTGGTCGCCGGATCGAACACGTCGTGCGTGCCCACGCTGTGCACGTCACGGCCGCCGACCAGGTGGATCTTCCCGCCCAGCACCGCAACGGCGATCGAGCCGCGAGCGGTCGGGACCGGCGGCAGCGGCGTCCAAGCGTCGCTGTCGGGGTCGTAGACGTTCGCGTCGGCGACCGGGTCGCGGTTCTGCTGATCGAAACCGCCGAAGGCGTAGATCTTTCCGCCGAACACGGTGACGCCGACGTGGTTGAGACCGCGCGGCAAGGGCGCCCGGTCCGACCACCGTCCGGTCGCGAGATTGAACGCTTGCACCAGCGGCTCGTCGACGTCGACGGCGCCGCTGCTGTCGAGGGCGGTCGGATGCGGCCCCGCCGCCGCATAGCCTCCGATGACATAGATCGCATTGCCGAGCGCCGCCACCGCGACCTCGCTGCGCGGGGTCGGCAATTGGACGCCGGTCGACCATGAGCCGAGGCCCCCGGTCTGGGCGAACGCGGCGGTTGCGAAGAGGCTCGAACCGATCGCCGTCACCAGCGCTAGCGCGCGTCGCATCCCCGAACGGATACCGGCTGAGGGCGTCTTTCCCCCGCCGCCCTGCCGACAGACGGCCAAATTCGCACCCGCGCAGGAGAGGAGGGCCAACCCTGCACGCCAAACTCGCCTTCCATCCTGGATCCTTGGATTCAGAACTCGACTGCCGGATGCAGCCGGGTACCAGCGCGCGACGTCGTGCGAACGATGACGGGACGTTTGAAGATCGCCGTTCCTCGAGTACACCACGTCGCCGACTCTGCCACTTTTGCGAAGGACATCGAACCTTCGCAAGTTCTCGTCAGGAGGCATCCACCGAATGGATGGTCCCAATCACCCGCGCTCCGTCGCGACCCTCGGTCCGGCGCTGACGCGCGTCGTCACCGCCCTGTGCGCGGCCGTCGCGCTCTTCGTCGGTGCCGCCGCCGCCGCCTCGGCGCAGTCGTCGCCGGCACCGCAAGCGAGCCCGGCCGGGCAAACGAATCCCGGTCGAGGTTCGAATCCCGGCGCGCCGAACCCGGCGGGCGGCCAGCCGAACACGCCGCCGCAGCCGCCGCTCGGCCACATGCCGATCATTGACTTCGTCGTCACCAACACCTATCCGGCGTACTATGGCTCGAACGCCAACATCCCGAACTACGACGGGACCGATCTGGGCGGGACCGTCCGCCTGCCGGTCACGCGCAAGTTCAGCCTGCTGTTCGACCGGATCACGGAAGGAACGCTGAACCAGCCGCTGGAGTGCATCCGCGTGCAAGCGCTCAAGGGCGCGCGCAGCTGCCCGCAAGACTCCCGCGACGTCATCCTGCAGTACCACGGCACGTATACGTTCGACCGCCACTGGAGTCTCGACGTCGGCGATTCGTTCCGTCATCGCGAATCCACCTATAGCGCGACCGGAGGCCGGGCCTCGGGTGTCAGCTCGGTTCCCTTCCCGTACACGAACAGCTCGGCCGAGCACCACTACGGCTACGCCGGCATCACCTTCACGACCAGCCCGATCGGCGAGTTCTTCCACAGCGTCTTCGTCTTCTCGGAGACCGCCGACGCGCAGAACGTCGACCATCACGTCGCGGCGCTGTGCACCGCGGGCAACAAGGCCGCGTATGCGGCGAACGGCTTCCCCGCGAGCTGCGCCGGGCTGGCCGCCAATCAGATCGGCTACTACGATGAGAACCCGCGACAGTCGGTGTACTACGAGTCGACCCAGGGCATCACGTGGCTGCTGCCGCTCGATCCCCGGCACGGCGTGTCGTACCTGATGAACGAGCGCTGGGGCGCGCTGAACTTCTACGAGAACCCCTCGCAGCTCAACGGCGGTATCGGCATCCCGTATCGCTGGAACAGCGCGTTGACGTATCAGCTCAACAAGCGCTTCAGCCCGGGCTTTACGCTCGCGCTGCGGCACTCGGACTACCACGCGATTCCCGGCATGGCCGTCCCGTTCCCCAATGCGATCCACGTCGGATCGTGGGACATCATCGGGACGTTCCACCTCGACACCAACACGTGGTTCCACTGATCCGAACCGGCTCGGTCTGATCGGCACTGCGCCCGGGAGCTCGCGCTCCCGGGCGTTTTTGCCGTCGCGGCGCGCGCACGGGAAGGCCGGTCGTCCGATAGAATCTGCGACAGCCCTGATTCCGTTCATTCGTTCACAGGAGGAAGTCACAGCGGTGATGAGACGTACCGTCCTCCCGCTCGCCGAGGTCGCGCCTTTGGAGGTCGTTCGCCCTCCCCGCATGCTCGAGGGGATCGTCGATCAACTGCGCCGCGCGATCTTCGACGGGAAGCTTCCGCCTGGGACGGTGCTGCGGCAAGAGCACCTCGCGCGACAGTTGCAGGTCAGCCGAACGCCGTTGCGCGAGGCGCTGATCGCACTCGAGCACGAGGGCTTCATCGTCTTCTCACCGACCGGTGCGGCGACGGTCGCTTCGCTCGACGTCGACGACGCGCGCGAGATCATGGACGTGCGCGAGATGATCGACGGGCTCGCCGCACGGCTGCTGGCCGAACGCGGCATGACGCCGGAGGTCGATCGCGCGCTCAACGCGCTGGCCGACGAGATGTGCGAGGCGGCGGAGAGCGACCAGCACCGCTATCTCGTCGCCAACGCCGACTTTCACGCCAAGATCGTAGAGGCTACCGGTCACGCGCGGCTGCAGCAGTTCATCCCGCTGGTCCGCATGTCGTCGAAGGTCGTGTACGCGCACCTCCAGCACCAAGGACAGCGCCTGAGCCTGTCGGCCGACGAGCACCGCCGAGTGCTCGACGCGATCCGGTCCGGGAACGGGGCAGCGGCCGAAACCGCGGCGCGCGAACACGTCCGCAATGCCACGACGCACTGGCTGTTGTCGGCCGGCGCGCGGAGCCGCTCGGGCGTGACCGGCTAACTTCGAGTCTGCTGGCCCGCCGCGATGCGTTCGAGCGAGTCGGCGGCCGCGCGGGTCATGGTCGCCGGTACACCGAGCGTGTCGAGCAATTCGGCCGCATCGCGCATCTCGTGCGCGCGCCGCACGGCGTGCTTGTGCGTCCCCTCGACGACGCGTTCGAGCGTCGTCTGGTCGGCCTCGGCGAAGGTCTTGGCGATGTCGGCGCGCAGCCAGTCTTCGACGCCGGCCGCCCGCGCCGCGTCGAGCGCCTCGCAGACCGCCCCCGACATCCCCTTGAAGAACACCGAGCGCGTCAGCTTACGCGCCGCCGCTACGCCCGGCTGCGATCCGACGATCTCCAGCGGCGTTCCCAGCGGTTCCAGGAACGCGGCCAGCGCCGGCGCGCCGTCGCCGGCCAGGAGCATCGGTACGCGGACGCCGAGCGGCGGCACCGGCGTCATCATCGCGACGTCGACGAAACGCGCGCCGCTCGGCGCGACGACCGCCGCGAGCTCGCGCTTGAGCGCGGGACCAGCCGTGTTGAGGTCGGCATAGATCACACCCGCGCGCAGATAGGGAACTGTCTCGCGAGCGACTTCGAGCGCGACGACCGCCCAGTTCACCGACAGAACGAAGCGCGCTCCGTCGACCGCCGCGGCGAGCGACGGCGCTAGGGGAATCTCGCTCAGGTCCCCATGCAGATCGGGATCCCAGCCACGCAGCGCGTGCCCCGCGCGCACGATGTCGCGCGCGATCAGCGAACCGGCCTCACCAAGCCCCAGCACCGCGACCGCGTACGCGCTGTTCGATCCGCCGTTCTCCACCCAGGCGCGTTTCTCGCCGAGAACCCGCCAGCCTTCGAAGACCGCGCTTGGCGTGACGCGCTCGACGTATGACCCGAAGGATGAGTTCCAAAGTGCCAAGACGCTGGCACTGCGCTTTCGTAACCTCAGCACATGATCCAGTTGTCGCTCATCGGTGAGCCCGCGGAACCAAAGGAGCTGAGCGGCCGCCGCCGGCTGCACGCGTTGATTTACGAAGCCCTCGCACCGCATTTGACCCGTCTCCGTCTCGACCGCTACGCCATCGACCAAACCGCCGATCTGGTGGTCGAGAGTCTCTCCCGCCGTCGGATTCGCGACGATCGACGAACGTTGATGATGCGGCTCTACGGCGACGAACCGGCGTGCTGGATCTGCCGAGGCCGTATCGCGAAAGAAGCAACCGAAGATAGTGATTCCGCGTTCAGCATCGACCATGTGGTACCCCGGTCGGAAGGAGGCGGCCGACTCGGAATCGCCAACTTGCGTCCGGCGCATCGTCTTTGCAACATCGTGCGTTCGTCAACGAAGCTGCGGCCGCGCACGCGCGCACGATATGAAGCGTTTATCGCGGCGACGCAACTTCGCCCATGAGCGGCGGCGCGGGCCGGACTGTCTGGATCGCAAAATACTATCGCGATCGAGGGGATCGCAGCCTGTGAAGGAGTTTATCGATGCGCTTCCGCCCGACCATCAGGAGTTGATCGACCGAAAGATCGATCGGCTCAAGGAGTTTGGCCCCATGATCCCCACACCGCACAGTAAGCAGGTGCGAGGGAAGCTGCGCCGGCTAAAGTGCGATTGCGGCGGCCTGAGCTACCGGATTCTCTATCATGAGGCGGAGTCCGGGTTCGTCGTTTTGCTCCATGTCTTCGTCAAGAAGACGGCGAAGATTCCGCAGTCCGAGATCGGGTTGGCGCTACGGCGATGGAACGACTTTGAACGAAGAATGGACGTGCCTGAGAGACCGCACCGACGCGCAGCCGGGAAGGATGCCCCTTAGGACTCAGGCCGGAATTACTGTTCTACGAACCGCCGACGACTTGGTGGGGCGTTTCGCAAAGTCGAACACGACGTCCACGTCGCAAGTCTCAGCGATACGCCCCAAGGTCGCGAAGTTCGGAATATGCTCTCCGCTCTCGAGCCGACTCACTGCCGATTCCTTCATGCCAAGGGCGGCAGCCAGTTGAACCTGCGTGAGGCCGTGGTGCTTCCGAAAGCCGATCAGCAACCGAGCCACCTTCTCGGCGACCGCGAACCTGAGCCGCGCGCTGTGGTAGCTGGGATTGGCTGCCCGCGCGGCAGCGGCGGCATCGTGCGTCGACCCTAGCGGAGAAGGAGCAGCTTTGCCTTGCATCTTGCGATCATCATAACAAAAGTGTGAAGTTACGTCAACCAACCGTCAGCTTCACCTTCGATCGTCGAAGGTTTGCTCGATGCGATCGAGTGTGCGCATCGCGGGCAGGCATTGGGCGACGCTGGCATTGGGCTCGCGGCCTTCGCGGATGGCAGCGATGAACTCGCGGTCTTGGAGTTCGATGCCGTTCATCGACACGGCGACGCCGCTCAGGCCGATCGGGTTGTTGTTGCCGTCATAGAGGTCGTCGTAGCGCGCGAGATAGGTGCCGTTGTCGCAGATGTAGCGAAAGAACGTCCCGAACGGGCCCTCGTTGTTGAACGAGAGCGAGAGCGTGCAGATCGCACCGGCGGGGACCTGGAGCAGGATGCCCATGTCCAGCGCGATGCCGAGCTGCGGGTCGATCGGGCCTTGGACGCCGACGGCGCGCGAGGCAGCTTCGCCGGTTTGGTAGCCGAACAGGTCGACGGTGTGGCAGGCGTGGTGCCACAAGCAGATGATCGGTCCAGCTGCGCGGCTTGCCCAGCGCGTTGGTGTTCGTGCGGCGGAAGAAGTACGTCTGCACGTCCATCTGCTGGATCGCCAGCTCGCCCGCCGAGATGCGGTTGTGGATCCATTGGTGGCTGGGGTTGAAGCGCCGGGTGTGGCCGCCCATCGCGACGAGGCCGGTCTCGCGCTGCACCTGCGCGACGCGCTCGGCGTCGGCGAGATTGTCGGCGATCGGGATCTCGATCTCGACGTGCTTACCGGCGCGCATGCATTGCACGGCCTGCGCGGCGTGCATTTGCGTCGGCGTGGCGAGGATCACCGCTTCCACGTCCGGGATCGCCAGCGTCTCGGCGAGATCGGTCGTCCAGTGCGGGATGTTCCAGGTCTTGGCGACCTCCTCGGTGCTCGCGGCGCTGCCGCCCGCGAGCGAGATCACCTCGACGCCGTCGATGTTCGCCAGCGCCTCGAGGTGCTTCACCCCGAACGCGCCTTGGCCGGCCAGGGCGAGCTTCATCTAGACGACGACTTCGTCGGCGACTTCCGCCGGCTGCTCGTCGAGCTGCGGCATCCCGTACTCGACGCGCGACTCGGCGATTCGTCGCTGCGGCAAGACGGGATTCTCGAGGATGATGTGGCCGACCGCGGTGTTCGAGGCCGGCACGTGATAGTAGCGGTACACCTCCTTCGCCCGGTCGTCCAGCGCGCCGCGCATGATCAGCCACATCACCATCTCGATCCCTTCGGATCCCGCTTCGCGCACGTACTCGACGTGCGGCAGCTTCACCAAGCTGGCGGGATCCTCGGTGAACCTGTCCAGGAACTTGATGTCGAAGTCTCTGTTGATCAACCCGGCGCGCGGGCCTTGCAGTTGGTGCGACATCCCGCCGGTGCCGAAGATCACGACGCGCAGGCTGCGGTCGAACGACTCGACCGCCCTGCGGATGGCCTTGCCCAGCATGTAGCAGCGGTGCCCCGTCGGCGGCGGGTACTGCACGACGTTCACGCACAGCGGGATCACCTTGACGGGCCACTCCGCCGGCTGACCGAACATCAGCGACAGCGGCACGGTCAGCCCGTGATCGACCTCCATCTTGTTGACGATCGTGATGTCGAACTCGTCCAGGATCAACGACTGCGCCATGTGCCAGGCGAGCTCGGGATGGCCCTTGACCAGCGGCACCGGACGCGCGCCCCAGCCTTCGTCAGCGGGCGGGAACTCGGCGGCGCAGCCGAGCGCGAACGTGGGGATCACCTCGAGCGAGAACGCCGACGCGTGATCGTTGTAGACCAGGATCACCACGTCGGGCTTCAGCTCGGCGATCCACTTCTTCGACGGCTCGTATCCGCGGAACAGCGGCGCCCAGTACGGTTCGCCCGTCTTGCCCAGATCGATCGCCGCGCCGATCGCCGGGACGTGCGAGCTCGCCACGCCGGCCATGATCTCAGCCATGCTGCTGCCACTCGGATTTGCTGCGGTTGCCGTCGGGCCGGCGCCCGCCGTCGAGCATCATCTTGGCATAGTCGTCCTGGGTCGAGCCGGTCATCAGCGCGGCGATCTGCTGGAACGACAAGCCGTCGCATGCCGCGAGCTTGGCCGTGTAATAGATGTTGCCGCCGAGCTCGAGCATGCGGTTCCAGTCGCGGTCGAGGATCGCCTGCGTCTGTTCGCGCGTCATCGGGAAGCGGCGCCAGGTACGCGCGCTCGTCGGCTCGGAACGCGTCGCGGTTCTCCGCCTTCATCAGCGACATGCAGAACATGTTGAGATGATACCCCTGGCGCGAGCGCTGGCGTCGAACAAGATCGTGCCGGGGATGTCGTCGAAGTCGCCGGTGCTCATGTCGTTCTCGGGCCAGTACAGGCGGTTGGGGTTGTCGATCAGCAGCGCCCGCTGCGCCGCCGCGGTCGTGCGCCATGCGCGGGATCATGTCCACCAGCTCGCCGTCGTCGGGGACGATCCACGTCATGTTGGGGTGCGGCCAGTCGGTTCCCCACAGCACACGGTCGGGGAAGCGCTCGACGAGCGTGCGCATGAACGGCACGACGTCGTCGTAGGGCGGCCCCTGCGACGGTCAGCCGTTCCGGGCAAGTGACCTTGCTCCAGATGTTGTCGTGCTCGGCCATCAGCGCACGAAGCGCCGGAAGTCCGGATGGTCGACGCCCTTGGCGACGTCGGGCCGGCCCATGTGGTCGACCACGATCGTCGCCGGGCAGCGAGGTCAGAAACGGGGTCAGCTCTTCGAGCTCCTGCGCCTCGAAGTAGACGACGATGTGCCAGCCGAGCCGGCCGATCTTTTCGGCGATGCGCTGGTAGCTCTCGCGCGGCGTCGCATCGACGAGCCGCTTGACGAAGTTGAAGCGCACGCCGCGCACGCCCGCCGCATGGAGCGCGCTCGAGCTCGTCCTGCGTCACGTCGCGGCTTGACGGTCGCGATGCCCGCGCGCGCGCCCGTTCGCCGCCTGCAGCGCGTCGACCAGCGCGCGGTTGTCGCTGCCGTGACAGGTCGCCTGCACGATCACGTTGCGCGATAAGCCCAGAAAGTCGCGCAGCGCGAACAGCTTCTCCTTGGGCGCGTCGCACGGCGTGTACTTGCGCTCGGGCGCGTACGGGAAGACGTCGGCCGGCCCGAACACGTGGCAGTGCGCGTCGACCGCGCCCGGCGGCGCGACGAAGCGCGGCTTGGACGGGTCGGGGTCGAACGGCTTGTAGTCGGGATCCATCGGCGTGGTTACTTCGCGCGCGAGCTTGGCCGCTAAGCGCGGGTACACGCGATATGCGTTCGTCTCGAAGATGCGGCGGCGCGCCTCGTCGCTCAGATCGAGCGCGTCGAAGTAGCGCTTCGTGTCGTCGAAGTAATGTCCGGTCTCGGGATCGACGCCGCGCACCGCGCCGACCATCTCCGAGCCGAACAGGATGTTCTCGACCGGGATCACGCGCAGCAGCAAGTCGATCCCCGGCTGGTGGTACACGCAGGTGTCGAAGAAGACGTTGTGCAGCAGCAGCTCGCCCAGCGGCGGCCGCTTCATGTCCTGCGCGAGCCCGCGGTAGCGGCCCCAGTGGTAGGGCACCGCGCCGCCGCCGTGCGGGATGACGAAGCGCAAGGTCGGGAAGTCCTTGAACAGGTCGGACGTCAGGAACTGCATGAACGCGGTCGTGTCGGCGTTGATGTAGTGCGCGCCGGTGGCGTGGAAGTTCGGGTTGCACGACGAGCTGACGTGCACCATCGCCGGCACGTCGAGCTCGACCATCTTCTCGTAGAGCGGATACCAGGCGCGATCGGTCAGCGGCGGGCCGTTCCAGTTGCCGCCCGACGGATCGGGGTTGAGGTTGCAGCCGATGAAGCCGAGCTCGCTGACGCAGCGCTCGAGCTCGGCGATGCTGTTGGCCGGCGGCACGCCGGGCGACTGCGGCAGCTGGCAGACGCCCGCGAAATTCTCCGGGTACAGCTGCGCACACGCGCGCGATCAGATCGTTGCAGGCGCGCGTCCACTGCCGGCTGGTCTGCTTCGGTGCCGATGTGATGCGCCATCGCCGACGCGCGCGGCGAGAAGATCGTCAGGTCGGTGCCGCGCTCGCGCTGCAGCTTGAGCTGCGCGCCCTCGAGGCTGGCGCGAATCTCGTCGTCGCTGATGCGCAGGCTCGTCGAGCGACGGCGCGCGCCGACGGATCGTCGAGCGCCGCGATCTGCGCGTCGCGAAACGCCTGCAGGCCGTTGGGCGCGGTCGTGTAGTGTCCGTGACAGTCGATGATCATGCGCTGCCGTCCCAGACCTCGCCGGGAACGAAGACGTCGCCGGCCATGAGGGCGCGCGCGGTCCGCAGCAGCGCCGACCGTTCGACGCGCGGCTTGCCGCCGTCGTCGACCAGCGTCATCTCGACGGTGAAGAAGCCCGTCGGGTGCTCGATCTCCAAGCTGCGCTCGCCCAGCTGGCGCGCCGTCGCCCGCGATCTCGGCGGCGACCGTCCCCGGATACGCGCAGGCCGTCGCGACGCTGACCGCGCCGAACACGCCGATCGCCTTGTGGACCTTGTGCGGGATGAAGTTGCGGGTCGAGACGGCGCCCCCGTTCGAGGGCGGCGAGACCAGGCACATCTTCGGTACCGTCTTCTTGCTGACGTCGCCGAGGTTCATCAGCCGGCCCGCGGCGAGCCGCACGCTCTCGACGCGCGCTTTGAGCGCCGCGTCGGACTCGAGCTCCTCGGGCGGCTCGTGTCCGGTCTTGCCGAAGTCCGACGCCCGCATGACGACCACCGGCATGCCGTTGTCGATGAGGGTGGCTTCGACGCCCTCGACGACGTCGCGCGCGCGGCCGGTCGGCAAGCAGCGCGCCGCCCGTGCTCGAGCCGGCGATGTCGAGAAAGTCGATCACGATCGGCGCCGCCGTTCCGGGGACGCCGTCGATGCGCGCGTCGCCGTCGTACCGCACGCGCCCGCCCGGCGTCTGCACGTGCGCGACCGCGACGCTGGCGGTGTTGACCATGTGGATGCGAACCGCGGTCGTGCCGGGCGTCGCGGCGACCAGGCCGTGCTCGATCGCGAACGGCCCGACGCCGGCCAGCATGTTGCCGCAGTTCTGCGAGTCGTCGACCCGCGGCTCGTCGACGACGACCTGCAAGAAGAGGTAGTCGACGTCGGCGTCGCGGCGCGTCGGCGGTCCCACGACCGCGACTTTGCTGGTGAGCGTGTCGGCGCCGCCGAGGCCGTCGATCTCGCGTACGTCGGGTGAGCCCATCGCCGCCAGCAGGACGCGGTCGCGCAACGCGCGATCGCCCGGCAGGTCGGACGCCAGGAAGAACGGTCCCTTCGACGTGCCGCCGCGCATCAGCGTGCACGGGATCGCGTGTCTGGTTCATTCCGACGCGCGGTTCGCCAGTGCGGCCGCATCCTCGTAGTAGGTCAGGCCCTTGGCGATGAGGCGCTCGCGCATCCCGTACACGTCCAAGCCGACCTCGCCGTCGGCGAAGCGCAGCCGGTTGCGCTCTTCTTTTTCCAGCCGCGCGGCCGCCGCGTCGAGCGCCTCGCTGATCCGCGCACGGGGTACGACCAGCACGCCGTCGTCGTCGGCGACGATCGCGTCCCCCGGCTCGACGCGCCGGCCGGCGCACACCACCGGCAGGTTGACGTCACCGAGCGTCTCTTTGACCGTGCCTTGCGCGAACACGGCCTTCGACCAGACGGGGAAGCCCATCTCCTTGAGGCTGCGCACGTCGCGGCAGCCACCCTCGATGATCGCGCCGCGCACGCCGCGCGCGAGCAGCGCGCCGCCGAACAAATCGCCGAAGTAGCCGTCCTCGCACGGCGACGTCGGCACGACTAGGATCACGTCGCCTTCGCCGCACAGCTCCACCGCGACGTGGATCATCGTGTTGTCGCCGGGCGCCACGGTCACCGTGACCGCGTTGCCGACGATCGACGCGCCGGAATAGATCGGCCGCAAGTACGAGGCCATGAGCCCGGTGCGGCCGAGCGCCTCATGGACCGTTGCCACACCCGCTTGCGCCAACGGCGCGAGCCGGCCGAGTGCCGACCGCTCGATGTTCTTGACGACGATACCGCTCATGACGAGCCCAACGCTTTCACAGGGCGCTGCCGCGCTTCCTGGCGCAGCCGATGACGAACGCCGCGTCCGGCGGTTACGACTGTGGCTGGGGCGGGATCCCGCTGTCGAGTCGCGTCACGACCGGGACGTAGACGGTGCCGACGCCGTTTGCGTCGCTGAAGGCTATGGTACACGAGCTGTTGCTGGGCGACGCGACGGAGAATCGATCCTGAACCCGTCCGCCAGCGATGGGTGTGGCCGTGCAGTTCGCGTCGCTGCCTGCGACGACGGTCGCGGTGAAGTCGCCCGAGTACTTGTACTCGCCGATCTGCACCGTGACCGGCTGGCCGTGCAGGGCGTACGCATACGAAGGTTCGGCTGCAACGATGTTGTCGGGATATGCGTGCGCGAAAGAATCGGCGTTCCGAAACGCCCACAGCGAGCGGTCCGGACCGACGGTGGCGGCGACGAAGCCGCTCGAAGCGCTGCCGTTCGGCACCAGCGCGTACGTGCTCACGGCGCCGTCGGTCGTTCGCACCGCGGTCAGCGTATTGGTATTGTTCGCGATCCAGACGCGACCGTCGTACTGATCGTAGACCATGCTGTCCGGCGTGTTCGCGCATGCCGAGTAGGTCGAGAAGACCGTCAGGCTGTTGGAGCTCGCGTTGACGCGAACCATGTACGCCCCCCCGCCGGGTCGCGTGTCGGTGACGTTGCAAAGGGAGAAATAGATGTCACCGTTGGGCCCTGAGGCCAGGTCGCCCGGCGTCGCGCCGGCTGCAACGGCAGGGAGGTGCCTGTCGACCGTCTTCGACGACGACAAGTTCACGTACGAAAGGTACTTCGTCGTCGTCCCCTCGCTGAACCATACCGCGCTTGCCGAGCTGTCGAGTCGCAGTAACCGAGCGCCGCACGGGGTGCTGTACGTCGTACCGGCAAAGGGCGTCCCAACCGTCCCGCCCGCCGGGACCTGGTCGATGCCGTCTTTGCAGTTCGAGCCGCTTGTAACGTACCCGCCGATGTAGACGTTTTCGAGCGTCGGATCGTAGCTGATCTCGCTTGGGACGAATGATGCACCGGACGGAATGGGGACAGGATAGATTGTCGCGGCGCCGGTGTTGGGCTGGTCACCGTACCCGTTGGGTTCGTCGAAGACGATCCCGTCCGGGCCGGGCGAGAGGCCGAACACTTGGGTAACCGCCGGCGAGAATGCGGTGGCGCCTGCCGTGGTGACGCGCTCGATCGATCCCTGCGTTGCGTCGGAGACCCACGCTCCGGAGCTCGTCGACGTTGCGCCGCCGACGATCGGAACCGGCTGGACGAGCGAGACCGCAATCCACGGCAACGATGGGGGAATCGCGTTCGTCCTGGCGCTCGTGCCGCGCCCGCCGTTTGCGGGCAACATCCCGGAACCGCCGTGTGTTCCGCCGCAACCGGCTGAAGTCGCGGCGAGCACGGCAACGCAAACGACCGATACGAGACGAGGCGTCATGCGCGTGCAGTACGACGGCGTCCGCCATCGAACCCGTTCGGGTCGTCCCGGGAGGAGAACGAACGATACTGCACACAGCCGCGGTAAAGAAGCAGCTCCGCTAGCTAGAGCAATTCGCGGTGGTGCGGCGCCGAAAGGTTCTGCAGCGGGCCGATCGGGACGATGCGGGTGGGGTTGATCTCGTCGTGCGTGCATCGGCTTCAGTATGCCATCTGACCATGGTATACTAAATCAGCCGGTGCGCTTGCCGTTCGCCCCATCCGGGAGCGGCCTGCGCCCGGCAAACCGGATGGGAGAAAACCGTGACCCTCACCGCACAGGACTTCGGATCGTGAGTCTCCGCGACATCGACGCAGCCGCGTTGAAGGCCGCGACCGATCGCCCCGTAATCGTCAACTCGTTCGCGACGGCGCTCGGGTATTACCTCGGTGGACGCGGCAAGGCGAAACAACAGGGCGAGGAAAACTCGCTTCGTCAACAGCAGATCACCGACGAGCAACAATACTACCAACAGCAAATTGCCGCGCGACAGGCGGAACTCGCCCAAAATCAGCGGCAGTCCGACCGCGATTACGGGCTGCGACAGTCAGCGGAGGAGCGCGCGCAAGCCGAGGCCGCTCGCGCACAAACCGAGGCCGATCGCACCACGCACCTGTGGCGTCCGCCCGACCCGGCGCACGGCGACAAGTACGGCGGCGGCCTCTGGCAACAGAATCAACTCGCGATCAAGAAAGCCGCTCAGGGACTCCAGGCCGGCGCGGTAGACATTACCGGGTCGCAGATCGCGAACCGCAACGCGCAGCTGACCGGCGAGGCGCAGCAGATCGCAAACCAATTCGCGCCGCTGAAGAATCAGCTCACCGCGTACGCGATGCAGATCGACAACCGCAACGCTGCGGACAATTCGCCCGCGGCGCAACATCAGCGCGAGCTCGAAACGATGGCCGCGCGCGACGCGCTGGGCCGTGCAACCTACGCGTGGGAGCGTCACTACGACCAGACGCACCTCGGGCCCAACGGCGGCGTTGACCCAACGAGGGTCATGACGGACTATGGCGGCGCGCTCAAGCAGCTCGACAACGATCAGAAAGCCTTCAACGCACTCGACAAGACCGGCCGGTCCGTCATTCAGGAACCGGTGCGCGAAGCGTACGCGTTCGCTGAGCAACAGATCGCGGCGTCCCCGAATCCGCTGCAAACGGCGAACGAGCTCATCATGTCGTCCCACCCGGGGGCATCTTCGCTTCGCCAAGCGGGGCTGAGCGGGCATCTCCTCAATTTCGCGTACGCTGAGCGGTTGCGCCGTATGCTGGGCCCGTACGGCGCTGCGGTGAAGCTGCAACACGACAAGCAGACGGGTGACGGTCAACCGCGAGCCGCTACTCCGCTCGGCCTGGAACTTCAGCCGCTGCCGGTTACACCAGGACTAGCCCCGCTCGACCCTCGACCGTTCTACCAGCGACCAGGCGGGGGCAGCACTGGCGCTCCCCCTTTTCCGGGCCCCTAGGTGCAGAGATTCAGCGCGCGCCACGCGCTGCGGCGATCTTCACCGCAGCGGAGCCGTTCGGGCTTCGCGCATCCGACGTGACTTCGGTTATCTCAGGCCCGCACGTCAAGAACTCCGCACACTTTGATGGCCGCGCGATCGACGTTGGCTCAATAGGCGGCGCAGCCGTGGGCTACAATCGTCGAACCTGGGATTTCGTCGTCCACATCATCGCGCACGGTGGCCTGCAAAAGATCGGCACACTAGCAGCGATTGTGAACAATCCTGCGTTGCAGCGGTTTGCCGCGCAGCATGGCGTCGAGTTGTTCGAGGATGATGAGCGCACCGGAGCTACCGGCCCGCATCTGCACTTGCAGGAAGGGCAGTAAGTGGCCGACGCGTGGGACCGCTTTGCGCCGGCTCAGGCGGCGCCCGGGACCGCTCCCGCATCGCCGGTTCGCGGCAGTGATCCATGGGCTGGATTCGCAGTGAAGACGGCACCGCCCGGACTCGGCGCTCCACCCGTGCCGCGCGGCGCGACCGGAAACCCGCACGTCGAGATCGCGGTCGGACCCGACAACAAGCCGCGTCGCGAGAACCCGCTCCGTACTGCGCTGGAAGTCATGGAGCTGCCGCTGTCTACGGTTCACGCGTGGCTACGTCACGACGATCCCGGCGACTTTTCTTGGACCGGCGATGTCCCGCAAGCAGCGCATATTCTTCGGACGCAAGGCCCGAAGGCGGTCAACGAGGAGTACGGTACCGGCTCGCCCGGTGAACTCGCGTACGGCATCGCGCATCACGATCCGATCATGGCAGCGCGAGCGCGGTTCCCGGCGCTCAACATGGGGATGACGTTCGGCGAGGAAATGTTCAACCCGTCGAACCTCGTCGGCGGTAAGATCATCCAAGGAGGAGGCGCGCTTCTCGGTGCTGCGCGTCGTGCGTCGCCGATGCTCGACGAGGGGATTAGGCCGCTCGAGGAAGCCGCGGCCGACGTCGCGCGGCCGTTCCAACACGCTAGCGCGGCGGCGAAGCGCGCTGCCGGAGCCGCTGCTCGCGGCGCCGTGGGAGGTCTTGCTCGAGCCGTTCACGCCTCGCGCCCAGCGGCGCGGGCTGCGGAAGAAGCCGTGGTGGTTGATCCGAGCGGCGCTGTCATCCGCCCGCCGCACACCGAGCACACGTTCAACGATCGCAAGCTATCGCCGTTGCAGCGCGTCGTCGGAGCGGCAGACGCCGCCGTCAACAAGGCGACCGCGCTTCCGCGTCACGTCGTCTCGCGGTACGCTGGCCTTCGCGACCGAGGTGGAACGCCGTTCGTCGGAGCGGGGCTCGCCGTTCAATCGGCGCCCGCACGCGCCGACGTCGAAGTGATGAACGCGACCCGCGGCCGTTGGGGTGGGTTAACGAGCGCGCAGAAACGCGAAGTTCTAAAACTCTCGTACCTCGACGACGAAGGGATGGCGATCACGGTCCGCAATCCTGCGGTCCCAGAGCCGGCGCACGGACCGAGCCTCGCCGAGCGCGCGGCGGGAGTGCGGAGCGATCTGCAGCACGACGACGCGGTACAAGAAGCGCTCGGCATTCGCGAGCGCGATGAAGGCGAGCTGTTCAACTCGGGGCGCTTCTTCCCGATGCGACGCTTCGGTGAGCGTCCCGTCTACACCGAGCCCGAGCTCAACGAGCTTGCGGGGACGAACGCGGACCAAGCGCTCACAACGGCCGCCGGGCGCGGTCGCGGCACGTTCTCCGCAGCAGTCACGAACGCGGGGCCAAAGCGTTACCCCACCATCCTTGAGCCCGGCGTCGAGGAAAAGCTGCATCCCGACTTCGATCCCGCGCACCAATACATGCAGCATCGGCGCGAGACGATGACCGCGATCTACAACGAGCAAGCTCGGCGCGGGCTCGAAACCGTGCAGGGCGTTGACGCGCAAGGGCGCCCGCTCACGCATACGCTCTCGACGGGCGAGACGGCGCCACAGTACGCGCGTATGCCCGTGAACTACACAGCGAAGGGTGCGGCCGGCAACGTGATCCCGCTCGGGTCCGGCACGGAAGGCCGCGAAGCCGCCCAACGGTACGTGAGCGAAAAGACCGGCCTGTTGGCGCGTGCCCTGGCTCGCCGGGATCCCGATGTGGTAGCCGCCGCCGATGCGCGTGGCCTATCTACGTCGATCCTCGGAACGCGAAAGGTGATCGCCCGGAACCTGGCGCCGTACAACGCGAAGCTGTTGCAGGCGTCGAAGGCGGCCGGCAACATCGAGACGACGGCGGGCCGGGCACAGCGGATCGTCACGGCGCTCACAGGGCAGCAGCGTCTCGAAATGGCGCGTATCGCGTCCGGACTGGACCGCGCCAGTCGATCACTCTGGCTTGGGAATGACGCGCTGGGTTCGGCCCTGCGCGAGAACCGCACGCTGCGCGAGGCGCTCGCGAGCGATTCGAGGGCACAGCGCGACGCCGCGCGGTCGATTCTCTCCGAGTTGCAGGCCGCCAAAGGCGCCTTGGCGCCGCCATCGGCCCGTGTAGTACGGGGAGCCGCCCAAGAGATGCACGCGGGCCAGACGGAGGCGCAACGGCCCTTCTGGGATGCGTTGCGCGAAGTCGGCGGCAAGATCAAGCCCGACCTGGTGTGGGACGCAGCGAAGAAGCGCTGGACGGTTGCTGGCGAGTTTGCCGACCTGCCGCGCCGACTGCTCGCGCCGGCCAAGTCGCTCACCATCCCGGTCTCGGGCGAACGCGCGGCCGGGAACATCGACCAAATCGCTGCGGTCGTACGGAACACGCATCCAGAGATCACCGAAGACGAAGTCCGCGCGTTCTTCGCCGAGCACTCGCACGCGCCGCGGATCTCCGGACTTCACCGAGGATGCTCGCCGGCGGGTGCTCAGCGAGGTTCTGCCGCGTTACGCAAGCGGCGGTGCCGAGTATATCGGGTCACTCCAGCGGGACTTGCGTGCAGCGCTCTCCCGCGTCGACGTGTCGAAGGGGCTCGCAGAGGGCGCGGCGCGGGCATCTAATCCACTCGCTGCTGCCGCAACGAACATGCGGTCCTCTACGGAGCTTGCCGCGAACCGCATCGGCGAAACGGCCGAAGCGTTGCGTGGCAAGACCGTCTCGGTCGACCTGAACCGCGCGATCGCGCCGCTACGCACGTTGAAGGCAAAGCAGGGCGCCGAGCTCGACCGGCTGCGGCAGATGGCCGAGAAGGCGCGCACGGATGCTGATATGAGCGCGCTTTGGAAACAGGCAGTCGCGCGCTACTCGGCCGAAGCGCGGCCCGGCGTCGAGAAGGGCGTCACGGCAGAGGCCCCGCCGGGCTACGTCCGCGAGTCGGACCTCGCGCTTGGCTCTCCGAGTCAACGAGACATGGCGCTCGACGAGTCCTTTGCCGACTTCATCCGTGCGAGCGGAAGTGATCGTGCGACCCTGAAGCAACCCTGACGCGAAGAACCTCTGGAAGGCGCTCGAAACGATCAACCGGCTGTCACGGGCGGGTATCGTGATCTTGCCTTTCCGACACGCTATCAACAACTTGGGCATGTCGTATCTCGCAGGAGACGCTACGAGCGCGGTCCGCGGCGACACCGGCACGATGCTTCAGATTCTGTTTGGCCGCTATCGTCCTGATCCGGACGTGTACCGCCGTGCGATCGAGTCCGGCGCCGCGACGCCGTTCTCGGTCGGCGCGTTCGCCGGAGCGCGAGACGCCCACGCGATGACAACCGACGCCGGTGAACTGAGCCGCGAGATCGGGCACAAGGCTGGCCCGCTTTCGAAGGCGGTTACGGCAGCTTCCCGCGCTGGGCTTGAGGCA
This sequence comes from Vulcanimicrobiota bacterium, assembly GCA_963738465.1. Lineage (GTDB taxonomy): Bacteria > Vulcanimicrobiota > Vulcanimicrobiia > Vulcanimicrobiales > Vulcanimicrobiaceae > Vulcanimicrobium. The sequence continues at coordinate 7,136 of CAVTWP010000005.1, read as the reverse complement.
GACCGCCGCGTGTATGAGCCGATGAATAGGTGGCTTTTCCAGACAGTCGAGAGCCAGGGCTATGCAACCGACATGTTCGACCGCCTCACGAAAGCCGGACTTAGCGACGGCGCGGCAGCGATCAAGGTCCGCAACATGTTCGGGCGCTACGGCGACGTCTCTTCGGTCGAGCGCGCCGCTCACGTCAATCTGCTGTTCTACTTTTACCCGTGGATGAAGACCGCAGTAAAGTATTGGGTCCAGAAGGGCGTCCTCGATCCCCAATGGTGGTCGATCCCGGCGCGGACGACCCAAGTCGGGAACGAGCAGCAGGGCTTCGACGATCCCTCGCGGCCTTTCACCGCGACGATAGGACGCAACGCCCACGGCACGGTGCGGCGCATGGCGGTTCCGATTCCGCAGAGCGTTCTCGCCCCCGTCGCAAGCGCCGCGCGGGTGCCGTTCGATCTCGCTAGCCTCGTGCGGGGCAACAAGAATTGGATGCAAGACGCACGCGAGGATGCGTCGGCGCCGGCGGACTATCTCGCCGGCCATTTCAGCCTTCCCGCAGGCATCGCGTATGACGCAGCTCAAGCAGTATTGGACGGCGGCCGTTCCCGTGTGCCGCCCTGGCAACACGTTCGCGACCGACCCGAACGCGACAGTGGGCGAACAGGCGCGCGGTGTCGGGTCGAGGATCGCGCAGCGGCTTGTCGCCCCGCTCGGCGCCATCGACAGGGCGACGTCGGGAAACCCACTCGCGAACGCTCTCGGCTACGGGTTCGGTGCGTTCAGCTACGACACGAAGACGCGCGCTCTCAAAGCGATCGAGCACGGCGTTCATCAGCGGTACGCGCCATGGATCAAGGCGGCCCAGGCGCAGGGCGATACCCAACGCGTTCGCGACTGACCGCGCGCCGAGATGCCGAGGTGCAGCGTGAGATTCAACGCCTGAACGCCAGCTCGGGGCTCCAGCCGTTGCCGCTGCCGCGTCCGGGCGCGTCCCGCGAGCCGTTACCCGTGACACCGAACCGTCAAGCGCCGCCCGCGGCATCGTCGGGCGATCCTTGGGCCGGCTTCAGCGCTTCCACGAGTCCACGTTGAGAAGTCGCTAAGGTAAAAGGCGCGACCCGTTGAGGCCGCTGATTCCGCTTGAGCAGATGGAATCCCACAAGCGCCTGCATGACGTGAACGGGGACCCCTGGATGGGCCGCGCTCGGCGCCGGCGACCGCGGCTTCGACGAGCGCGACGTACCGTGTCTGCTAAACGGACTAGCCGGCCTCCAATCTGGCGGTATCTGAGCAATGACGACCTCATAAACCGGCGTCTCCATCGGCGCAAAGAACTGAAGCCGCGTTGTAAGGTATCGCGCGCCTTCCCATTCCTGGATTAGCACGCGTCCTTCATGAAGGATCGTGGGGCTGCGCGACATTGTAGTGATATGCATGTCCCCGAAAAAGGCGCCGCCAACGAAATAGGGGCCTTCTGTGGCGTCGTCCCGAGAATCCACGATGAGGCTTCGCAGAGAGGCGTAAATGCGCCGTGCCCTATATTCATCGTCGCTAACGCGTGTCCAGTTTTCGCGAGTAGTTTATAGAAATCTCCAACGGGTAGCGTCGTCGGCACGGATACACGTCTTTTCTGTGGATCGGCCGCGCTCAACACCTGTGCTCTCTCGAAAGCACCGGCATAACTGCTAACCTTGAAAAGAAAATCCATGTTTCCAAGGCCAGCCGTACGATCGCGCCCTATGAAAACGCCGGGTGGAGGAAACATCGGCATTGCGATGATGAACGGGCACCGACTTACGTCGACCCATTGTTCTTCTTCGTCCGGCGTGCCTTCGCCGAAGACTACCGGGAGTTTGCTTCGGTCCTTGTCTTTCCGTCGTTTCCCATAGGCGCCAAAAAAGGCTCGAGCCCCGCGAAACAGCTGAGCCATGCAGCGACCCTCGAACGCGTGCGTTTCTTTGGCGCAGTCGGGGCATGAAGCGTCTGGAAGCTCATACATTGCGCCGATCCCCTGCGGAAAGACATGCTCGCTGGATAGACATTGCCCCGGCGGAAGATCGTCGTTAGACCGGTCGCAATAAATACAACGCCCGACGGGCTGAAGGGGCGTTGCCTCCGAAATGGGGAGCCAGGTCACAATACCGCGTTGACCTTATCGGTCAATACCTTCCAGGTGAGCCGGCGAGCATCGGCGCGCTTCAACGGCGGCGGCACCTAACACGGCCCGGCGCTTTCGGAACCTTGCGGTTCGGTTACTTTCGTCACTTCAGCCCAAAATGCATGAATTCGTGTCTTATGGTCGATCGCGCTAATCGCAGGGAACATTCTCGTAGCGCCGAGAGTCAACGAACTGCCACGACGAGCAATCGCAAATAGAGGGCCCAGAGCTCCAGAACCTCCGAATGGAACGCTCCGGATGTTGATGTCGGTGCACGCGACGACGGTTGCACCTGGGCCTTGGAATTCGGAAGCAGGAACCGCCTGAGCTGTAGTGCTCCTGGTCTGGGATGTCAAGGAAAAATTCGGTTTCCCGGCACATCGGGCGAGTCGCCAATGAATGCCCAGCCGGTGATCTTATTGGCCGGTAAAGCAGACAGTAGCTGCGCATTTGCGCTGACGAGCGGGTCCTGATCCTGCGTGAGAGGAGGGCTCCGTCGCCGGCTTCGGGCCGGTTGCGACTCGTTTTTTTTCGGTTTGTTGAACAGTCGTTGTGATGTTGTTTCGAATAAGTTCTTTTATCTTATTAGCGGTCGCTGCGTCGTCTTTATTGGGACTTTGAATCGCCGTGTCCGGACCCGCGAGAACGGCGAGCGCCGAAATTGCACGTGGTTGGGTTGCGACTTGCGCCATTTCGAGAAGAATCAGCTTCTGCTGGACGTTCGCAATAGCATATAGGCCCGAGTACTCGACCATCGAGCGGTTTTGACCGGTGTCGTCCTTTCCCGCGAGAATAAGTCTTGCGTTCTCTACTGCTCCGGTAAACTCGTGGTTTGAGGCGGCGGTGAATTGCAATTTGGCGAGAGCATCCTTGTTGTTGTTGGAGTTCACCGTGCCGTAAACGCCAAAGGCAGTGCCCGTCGCTCCGAGAAGCGCTATGACTACCTTGCCTACGTCTTCGAACGTCGGCACGATTATTGCCCGTTCCGGGTATCGCGGTCGCCGGCTGCGTTAGCTTCCTTGCGGCAGACGTACGCACCGTGTTTCGTGCGTCCGTACCAGCGCATCCCTTTCTCGTGGTAGATGCCGCTGGGGATATTCAACCAGACAACGACGTCGCGAGGACAATGCGCCTGCGCTGCGGCTTCGGTCTGGAACTGCGCGAGCTGCGCCTGACCGACTCGGGCGTGCGTTCGCGCGTTGACGAGCTGCTGCGGCGAGAACGTGAAGATCGCAACAAGCACGATCGCGGCGAGAAGGCGCTGAATCATCGGAGCCTCCCGGTAAGGCAAGCGAGGACCTCTACGCTTCACTCAGGCGCCTAACGCTCCTCCTTGCGAAGCTGTTGTCTTACTTGACGGCACTTCGTGCCACGTGCGAGGCGAAAAAATCTTTCACGGCCATATTGACACCTGCGATTGGTTGTGAGATTGAGATGAGCAGGTGTGGGTCGATACGGGGTTCCGTGGGGTCCGCGCCCTATATTGCAAGGTTCTTTGAGGAGAGCTTCGGGTATGCTTTTCGCTCGCGGTGTGGCTGTCATTTTTGCAGCGGCAATAGTCACGGTTTCGGTTACGGCGTGTGGTGGTAATGGAGCCTCTGTCGCGCCGAAAGCAACGAATCTGGCGCCATCGTACTGCAATTACGTTCCAGAGAGTATTCTGAAACGCTCGACGGCAAGTACGTCGGCAAGACGAACGACATTAGACTGTGCAGGCTCCTGCGAGCCGGCCAATGACGATGGTGGTACGTGTACCGGCGACGGTGGTGGTGGTGGCGATTCCGGTGGCGGAGTCCCCGTGTCGGGTGGGAGTGGAGGTCCCGGCGGAAGCGGAGGCGGAGGCGGTCAAGTCGCAACGCTAGGGCCGGCGAAGCAGGGGGTTCCGTGTACGGTTGGGGGCGGCGGTTCGAGCGCCCCGATCGGCTCGGTCATCGATGGAAAGCCTGACACACCGGGACCCAGCGGCAACGAGGTCAACAACGTCTTCTATATACCGTATGTCAACGGCACGAATACCGGCTCGATTGCGGGATACTTCGGGTTCATGGTCACGACGTTCAATAATGAAACCTGGTATGAGCCACCGATCGCGATGCCGGTCACGGGCGGGCCAATTTACATCAACATGGGCAACATGTCGATCAGCCCGAACGCGCCGATGACGGCACAGACGTTCAGCAACATTGTCAACCAAGCTTTAGGCGGATCGCAGAACGGGGGACTGTCGGCCGCGGCGAAATCGGCGGTCGGTAATTACCTGAAGTCTGCCGTAGCTGCGATCAGCAGCACCAGCAGTTCCAGCATCGATCCGTGCTTCAGCGGGCCATGGAACGGGAAATAACGAGGAAGCTTCTGGCGATCGCCGCCGCGTGCGTGACTTTAGCGTCCGCACGCTCGGCGATAGCCTCAACAGTCTCAGAGCGGCCCTTCGCGCGCGCACATCAAGGCAGCACGTGTTCGTACGGAGCGTATTCGTCGGTGCCGGTCGGCCTTGTAATTCCATCAACTGCCGAGCCCGATAGGCCGGGCCCGACCGGGAACGAGGTGCGGGACATCGCGCGTGTTTTCTACACGACGGGGAAGGGAGGGTCGGGCTTCGCCGGCTGGTTGTCGACGGCGTTCGACGGCCGGCGCGCCTTCTCACCGGCTGGCCTGGCGTCGCAACTCGGCGCCATCCCGATGTCGATGACGGTCCAGGTCGCAGACGAATCCCATCTGCCCCTCGGCACGTGGTTGCGTGTGCTTGCGAATCACCACTCGGTCTTTGATCCGGCGCTAGACCCGCTCAAGGCGGCCGAGCCCGCATCGACGTACGTCGAACCGTGCTTCACGGCGTCCTGGGATGGCAGCCCGAGCCGGTGAGCCACTGATCGGGAACGGGCGGCTCGATGTGCCGCCGCCGTCATTACCAAACGCGGCTAAGGTCGCGGCTCAGCCGCGGCCCCTGGTTTCCCGAAGCGACGCCCTAGATGAACCGCCCGACGCGCCAAGCCTTTTCGTTGGCCGTCGCTTACCACTCAGCTCTCCCGAGAGCCGACGCACCGATTTCGACCGGAAGTTCAGACCGCCGCTCTATCGCGCAACGGCCCACCGCGCGGTTGGCACAGTCGTGCCAAATTCGGCTCGAGTGCGGTATTGCGCTCGGTCAAAGCCGGGCATTAGCCTAGTGTGGGACGGCGGCCCCTGCGATCGCCGCGAGGCGTTGTCGCCTACACCCCGGGGGCCGTCGTCCCGCTTCCGGTCATCCCGAGGCCCGGTATCTCGTCTCTGCGATGTCATCAGCCATCAGGACGCGCGAGCGCCGGGAAGTTTGGCGGCGGCGGCGGCGGGTCTGGAGGATCGACGAAGAACGCGAGATCTTCCACTTCGCCGGTCGCGGCAAGAATTAGACGGGATGACCCGTGCAACACCTTCGTCCAAGCGTGGTATGATTGAGGCGGGAAGGGGGTGGTCGTAATGGGCCACATTCTGAACCCGAGCCTACCTCGCGCAACGGTCACGTTGTTCCAGTCCGACATAGCGCCCGCGGAGGGCCGAATTCCGCGGCATTGGTGATCGATGGCGTAGCGTCAATCGCGGCATGGCAAGAGACTGGAGAGGTCGTCTACGGGCGGCCTCCGTTCTTTGTATGCGGGATGGCGGGCCGACCGCTCGTGAACTGCGGCAGACGGCCGCTCGAGTGCACGGCTCAGATCCGCGCTGTCGGCGCGTTTGCTTCGCGAGACCCGTGTAGAGGCAGCCCGAGCAGCGCGAGGACGTGGATCGCGGCTTCCGGGACGAGGCGGCCTGTTCGGCCGAGAACCGGGAGCTTGAGTGGGCGCACGCGCCGCGATCATGGCCGCGGTGGCGGCCGGTAGGACCCGCTTCTATCGGTCCATAAAAAGTGGGGATCGAGACGATAACTCCGGACAATGCGTCGCGTCAAGTGATAAACCCAGAAAGAGGTCCTTCCTTTAGGCAAATTTTAACCGAATTCTAACGAAATCACCCTTACTGCCCTATGTAGGAGCCGGTAAGGTACCCATAAGAGGGGGCGCGGCCCCAAAGGGAGGGTCAGTATGACCGCAACGGCCAGGCGACAAGAGGCGCCCGACCTCTACCAAGACGTGGAAGAGGTCGCTAAGGTTCAGGAGGGACGCAAGTTTCGGGAATACGTTGTCTTTCTGGGGGGACTCACGCCGCCACTGCGCCGCATTGCTAGCTGGGTCGACTCGTCATGGCAGGACATGTCGGATGAGACCAAACGCAATATCGGAATCGCATATGACCGACTTGGCGAGTTTTTTGCGTTCGGTGCTCCGCGACGGCACCCCACGCACGTGTTTGATCGGATTTGGTTGACTTTCTCGGACGACGTGCGCGTGGGCCTGTGGGAATTTGCTGAAGCAGCGGGTCGGTTCTCTGGCGCGGTGGAACGCGCAATGGCAAGCGACGCGGAATCGCTTTGGGAGAAGGTGAAGGCAGACGATCCTGACTTCGCAGCAGTCCATGAACGGAGTGTTGCGGCGATTGAGCGTGGGGATGAGCCAATTCGTGTAGACCAGGAGACACTACGGCCGATCAGTACTTAATCGGATTCGCTACATACGAGGCATGGGAACAGTTCCGAAAATGCGACTGTTCCGAGCTTAGGAAGCTCAAAGACGAGCTGCGCGATGATCCGAAACCCAATGGCGAAAACCGCCGGCCTATAGTCGGCGGCTTTCTCATTTGTAAAATGAATGACCATGGCTCCGTGTATAAGATTGCCTACCATTTTAGGCTCGGCGAAATAGTGCTAATCACCGCATCGAGCGTAGGGCGTATTCCGCCGTGGAGATAGCGGCGTTAAGCTGCGCCCGCTAGCTGCATGAGGTCGGCGAGGTCCGCGATCTCATGCAACGGCCAAACGTGGTCCGCAATCCCGGCCGCGATCGCCGGCGTCGTCTTGAGCGTTTGGTGCTTGCGCGCGAAATTGTAGTAGACGAAATAAGCGCGAGCGCTCCAG
>CAVTWP010000004.1:0-616741 GCA_963738465.1 Vulcanimicrobiota bacterium | reverse complement strand
TTCCGCCGAGCGATACTTGGTCCCTTTGAACACCATATGCTCAAGAAATGCGATATGCCGTTTTCGGGCCCGCTCGATCCGGGAACCGCTGCCGATCCAAACTCCCAGAGAGACAGAACGGACATATGGCATCGCCTCCGTAACAATTCGGAGCCCGTTGGGTAAAGTCGCCCGCTCGATTTCACGGACGGCCGGGGAAGCAAAACCATATGCCTATGCCTTTCCGACTGTACGCGTCGGTACACTAAGACTAAATGCTGCAAGTACTTGAGCGCCAGACGCTGGTCGGGATGGACATTTCCGACCTGAAAGAACTGCTTGGCCCGGAGCAGCCCACCTATCGCGCCCGACAACTATATGACGCGCTGTACAGGAAACAAGTGGCGAATTTGTCGGAAATTTCAACTCTGCCACAAACTCTTAAGAATCACCTACTTGCGAGCCACTCGATAGGGCTGCTGGAAGTTGAACGACGCTTCGACTCCAACGACGGAACACGCCGGTATCTACTTAGACTGGAGGATAACAGGACGGTAGAAGCCGTCCTAATGCCCGAGCAGGGTAGGGACACAATCTGCATTTCCAGCCAAGTTGGCTGCCCAGTGGACTGCAAGTTTTGCTTGACGGCGCTGATGGGCCTAGAACGGAATCTGACGGCGGGCGAAATTGTCGGTCAAGTGCTGTATATCGCTCAAGAGAACGGCCTTACGGCCAACAGAGAACCGCATGAACGTCGTGATGATGGGCATGGGCGAGCCGCTCCTGAATCTGGATTGCGTGTTGAAGGCGACCCGCCTGTTCACGGACGAGAACGGGATCGGAATGTCACAGAAGCGGATCACCGTTTCCACTTCAGGCATTGTTCCGAAAATTGAGGAACTTGGGCGCGCCGAGGTACGGCCAAAGCTGGCGATTTCGCTTAACGCGTCCGCGGAGGAGCAACGCCGCGAGTTGATGCCGATTACTAGCAAATATCACCTGAAGGACCTGATGAACGCCTGCCGCGAGTACCCACTGCGTCCATGGGAGAAGCTTACCTTCGAATACGTGCTGCTAAAGGGCGTGAATGATACGGATGCCGATGCGAAGCGCGTGGTCCGATTGCTGGCAAAACTGAATTGCAAAGTGAACCTGATCGCGCTGAATCCCGGGCCGGGTATTCCCTTCGATACACCCGATCCGGAGCGGGTGCAAGTTTTCCAGGATATCGTCCGCAAATCGGTTCCCTGCTTTATCCGTAAACCGCGCGGACTCGATATCTATGCGGCGTGCGGGCAACTAAAGCGAGTGGCTTCCGATCTGGTCGATATCAGTTGAGGGGTTTACATGCCCGGGCTGTGCGTGCGAGGTGGTACTGCCCTCGGTCAAATCCAGCACCCACTTGATGGCTTCGAAGTACATCTTCTGAATGTCAGGGTCGTCCCACGATTCTTTCGTGTGGCCCAGTGTGGAGTAGAAAACGCGGCCCTTGCCGTACATTTTTGACCAAGCGACCGCAAAGTCATGATCTGTGCGGTGAACACGTGGGTTGTTGTAATCGAGCTTGTTTGCATCCAGCCTAAGCAGCACGTTCACTTTGTCGCGCGACCACGATTTCGGCTGATAGATCTCGTCGTACTTCACAAACGCTTTTGGAAAGTGCCGAACCGCTGGAAAGCTCGGATCTTCATTGATAATCGGCGCGTTAAAGTAAACCAGGGATGCTGGTCAAACCAGCCCCCGATCATTTCCCCGTATTCGGGCCACTTGTAATTCGTGTCGAGCGCCGCGTGGATTCCAACGAAGCCTTTACCATCTTCCTTGATGAAGGACATCATGTCGGTTTTTGGTCTTCGGTGAGATCCAGTTCGCCGGTTGTGCTGGCGAAGATCAGCGCATCGAAATAATTCAGTGTTCTTGCGATTGCCGCCCTCCGGTCTCCTTCTTGGTGATCAGTTCTCCGTATCAGTACGCAGGGTTGCTTCCCAGAGCTTCGTGTCATGTCCCATTTTCCAGATGTTCGCCATCGCATCGGGAACAGAATCGTGCTCGAAGCCGTTCGTTTGCGCCAATTACCAAGACGTGGGCCATGCCCTTCGGCGGCAGAGTGCGCGGGTCCGGCGTCCGCGTTTGAGCGGTGCGGTCAAGAAGCAGCAAGGCTGGGAAGCCGCAGTTATTACACGCAACCTTAAGGACGCTTTGGCATCTCACAGAGACAGTCTACTGAACTTCCCTGAGTCAATCACGTCTTGTCGAACTTCTTCAGCCATCTTCTTCGATTTCTTGTTTCACCTCGGCTACTTCGGCCCTCTTTGTTATGGGTGTGATGGATTCGTCATTCTTGTTTCTTCCTTTTGGGAACGATCTATTGGTGGTGGCGCTGGTAGCTCGTCATCACGAGGGGCTCGCCTTCTATCTCATCTCCGCTGTTTGCGGATCGACGCTGGGCGTATTCCTGCTGGATCTGCTCGCGCGGAAGGGTGGTGAAGCGGGCGTGCAAAAAGTTGCGGGCCGAAGACGGTTTGAGATATCTAAAGCGCAAGATCGGAGAAGGGCGGTGAGTAGCGCTCGTGCTGGGCTGTCTCGCTCCGCCTCCGTTTCCGTTCACGATGGTCGTGGCGACTACTAGCGCCCTGGGGTATCCGCGGGCGCGGCTTCTGTGGACAGTTGCAGCAAGCCGGGCGGCACGCTTCGCGATTCTGGGCTTGCTGGCAATTAATTTCGGACGGACAATCCTTCGCACTCATGAATACGCCGGCGTTCAGGTGGACGATGATTGCTTTCATTGGCCTCTGCCTGATTGGGAGCGTGTTTTCGATCGCGAAATGGGTTCGGCAAGCCGCCGCGGGAAGCCTGTTCAAACGGCTTCATAGTCGACCTTTCGCACAGAGGCCCGAAGTTGCCGCTTTTTCGGCTGATAACGGATGCGCCAAACGGTCGCAATCACAATCAAGAGCGCGCAAATTTCGACGAGCACTTTCTCACCGTCGAACGGATCCGGCGGGGCGTTCTTCAGCTCCGGATCAGTGAGAATGCCGTGGACGAATATGAAAGCAGCCGCGCAGCGTACGAAACGTAATGCAGCTTTTTCCATAGGCGGCTCCCGAACCGCGCGCGGCAATAAGAAGTCACCACCACGAACACCACGCAATAGAACGCCATCGCGCCGAAGCAGTTATAGAGCGTCTGCTTTGGCGAGTGAATCGGCAGAAGCATATTCGACGATTCTGAATCCTGCAGTACTCGAAAACAGCAAGAAAAGCGGGATGCAGGAACAACGAAGACCGAGGGCAATATAGGCGGTCCAGTTGTGAATGTCGAAGACGGGAAACGGCGGTGTGGCCATTGCCGAACCGAGTTGTAACGTGCGGAAAAAAGCAGGCCGAGCAAAATGTTGACCGTCAGCAGCACCATGGCCACCAAGCCTACGTCGCTTGAAAGATCAACTGCTGTCATTACACCGGTTGTTCGAAGATAGCATTGGGCGACGCCGAATGCAGCGCTTGCATGCATCCAGTGAACGCAGGACGAGAATGAAACTCAAGCCAATCCGCAGATCGGTGGGTCTCATGTTGTTGGCCGATGGGATCCGCGAACTTTATGAAACGCCGCAAAAATACGTTCGAGGGCTTCAAAGAGGTACGCCGCTTAGCAACGACAAACGTGACTATTTTCAAGCAGATAATCCGCGCCTCACGCTCATCTTTTCGATAACAGAGATGACGATCGGTCTTTGGCTCACTTTGGGCTAGAGTCTCGCGTCAGGTTAAATCTGTCGATGATTGCGATTGAAATTTCCTCCTTCGGGGCCCGGACGTTCTGAAGGCGGTAGAACGAGCGAAGCCAGTTCCAAATGAAGACGAAGTTGTGATCCGCATGGAGGCGGCCGGGGTTGCGCGCGCCGACATCTTGCAGCGGCAGGGAAAATATCCGCCGCCTCGGGCCTCCGACATTCCCGGCCTGGATGTGGCAGGCATCATCGATTCCGTGGGAAGCGGCGTTCAGAGCTGCAGACCGGGCGATCGCGTTTGCGCAATTCTGACCGGCGGCGGCTATGCGGAGTTCTGTGCCGTTCCCGCGGTGCAGGTTCTGCCGATTCCGCAGGTTGGACTGCAGTCGAAGCGGCGACGCTGCCGGAGAATATTTTCACCGTCTACGACAACTTGATCACGCGCGCGGGCTTGGCGCGCGGCGAAACGGTCCTGATTCATGGCGGCACGAGCGGGATCGGCAGCACGGCTATCATGCTGAGCCGGGCGTGGGGTGCGGTACCGATTGCCACGGCAGGAAGCGCGAAGAAATGCGAGGCGTGCCTCAGCTTTGGCGCCGCGCACGCCATCAACTACAAGAATCGGACTTCGTCGCGGAAATAAAGCGCATCACGAAAGGCCGCGGCGTGGACGTCGTGCTGGATCTGGTCGGCGGAGCATACCTCGAAAGCAATGTGGATTCGCTTGCGATCGAAGGACGCGTTTCGATCATAGCGACGCAAGGCGGCCGAACCGGGCAACTCGATCTCGGCAAGCTGATGCAGAAACGCGCGCGAGTAATGGGATCGACGATGCGCGCGCGCACGGCGGCAGAAAAAGGCGAGATTGCGCGCCGCTTGCTTCAGGACGTATGGCCGATGTTGCCGGCGAAAGATCCCATCCGGCCGATCATCGATTCAACGTTTCCGCTTGCCGACGCGCGGCTGGCGCACGAACGCATGGAAAGCGGCGAACACATCGGGAAGATCGTGCTCGTGGCGTGATCCGGGCGTCGCCTGAGGCCCCGGCCGATACTAAAACCATGCGGATCGGCATCACCTGCTATCCCACGTACGGCGGCAGCGGCATCGTCGCGACAGAACTGGGTCTCGAGCTGGCGCATCGCGGGCACGAGGTGCACTTCATCAGCTATGCCAATCCCATTCGCCTCGATCCTGATACTCCGGGCATTTACTACCACGAAGTAGAAGTCTCGACCTATCCGCTATTCCAATATCCGCCTTACTCGCTCGCGCTGGCTTCGCGAATGGCGGAAGTGGCCGAACGGCATTCGCTGGATCTTCTGCACGTTCACTACGCGATTCCGCATTCCATTTCCGCGCTGCTGGCGCAACAAATGACCCCGGCCGCGCCGCTTGCCGTTCATCACAACCCTGCATGGAACCGACATCACGCTTGTAGGAGCCGACCGTTCGTATTTCCCAATCACGAAATTTTCGATCGAGCGCTCGGATGGAATCACCACCATCAGTGAATACATGCGCCAGCGGACGATTGAGTTTTTCGGCGTTCAAAATCCGATTGAGGTGATTCACAATTTTGTGAACTGCTCGCTCTACCAGCCCGACGAAGCAGCGCGGCGCAAAGGGCGGAAGCGAATTCTGCACATCTCGAATTTCCGGCCGGTAAAGCGTGTTCTCGATTGCATCCAGCGCCTTTGCCAAGGTTCGGGAGGACGTCGATGCGGAACTCGTTATGGCCGGCGACGGCCCGGATCGTGGACCGGCGGAACGCCTGGCGCGGAACTTGGGCGTGGACGGGCACGTTCGGTTTTTGGGTAAGCAGGATCACATGGAGCGGCTGATTCCGCGCATGCATGCACTTCATCTGCCCAGCGAAATCGGAAGCTTTCGGGCTGGCCGCTCTGGAAGCGATGGCGTGCGGGGTGCCTCCGGTCGCGACCGAACAGGCGGCGTACCGGACCTGATCACGCATGGGGTAGACGGGTATATGGAGCCGGTTGGCGATATGGACGCGCAAGCCGCACGGCTGACTGGAACTTCTCACCGATGATAAGCTTGCACACAACCATTTCAGAGGCGGCGCGCAATACGGCTCAGACGCGGTTTTCCACCGACCTGATCATTCCGCAGTACGAGGCTACTATCAGCCGGATCTGCGGGTGAGTCGGAACTTCGCCCCGTCCGCCGGTGTCTATTACATAGCAGGTCATCTCGACCAGCGGGTAATGGATGTTCAAGGTAAGATATTCAAGCGATGGCGCGATCGTTATCTGGGAATTCGGGTGCTCTGTCCATTCTGGCGGGCGCCCAGAGCGGGATTTCGGAAGAAGATGCGCGCATTCTGCGTGGGCTTCGCGCCGGCATCGAAGGCGCGTACGAAGAGCTGATTAACCGGTACGAGCAGCCGGTTTATGGCATGGTTTATCGGCTGCTGGGAAACCAACCGGACGCCTGCGACGTAGTGCAGGAAGTGTTTCTGAAGGTTTTTCGCGGCGTCCATGCGTTCCGGGAGCAGAGCAGCTTGCGGACCTGGATTTACCGGATCGCCGTGAATGAGGCTCACAATCATCGGCGCTGGTGGGTCCGGCATTGCCGCCGTGAGGTTTCGATCGAGAACGATGCGGCGAGCGTGATGTGTCGCTCGAATTTGCGCGCGGATCCCGGACGCTCGCCATACGATCAGGCGTTGGACAGCGAAACCCGGACGCTGATCGAACGGGCGTCTGACCAGAATCAATCCGGTATTCCGGACGGCTGTGGTTCTTCGAGATATTCAGAATTTGAGCTATGAGGAGATTGCGGACGATTCTGCAAGTCTCGCTGGGAACGGTCAAATCGAGGATTTTGCGCGGCCGGGAGGCTTTGCGCAGAGAACTCACGCAGCGGCCCGATCAGGGCTTGGCCGAAGTAATGGCTCGGTTAGTAATCGCAAAGAATGGAACACCCATGATCTGTTGGAGTGCCAAGCGCCGGACGCACGATTACGTCGACGGCAGGCTGCGCGAAGCGAACGTTCACGGGTGGAGGCGCACTTGCAGGACTGCGCGTCGTGTTCGCTGCACTTCGAGCAAATTCGCTCGGTTCGTTCCGCGCTGCTCGGAATTGCCTGCGCCTCTTCGCCGGCTGAATTGCGAAGCGGCTTTGCAGGTGACCGCATCTCAGGAACGCCAGGCTATTGTCGATCAGCGTGGTCGCGTCTGAAGCGCATTTGGGATCAATGGAGATTCCGGCTCGACGAGATCATGCGGCCGCTGACTATTCCCGCCACGGGGGGCCTGCTTTCGAGTTTGATTCTGTTCGGCGCGTTGGCGTTCACCATTGGACGCAGCAGTCGAATGGTGAACTATGAAGTGCCGGTGATGTATGCGGATCGCATGGATGCGAATCTGGTGCCGCTGCAGCTTCGTCGTCCGTCATGCTGACGCTCAGTCTGGACGGCAACGGACAGATTACGGATTATTCGGTGCGAGACGGCTCGGCTTCTTTCGTCGGCGATGCGGCGCGGCTGCAAGCCAACAACATTTCGCTGCCTGAGTTTCCGAGCGTTTTGGCTGTCGCCCAGCCGATCAGCGGCGACGTGAGCATTCTGGTTCCGGCCAATCGTTTTCCGGCAATAGCACAGCGACGTCCAATGTCTAGAGTCATACGGCGCGTCTCTCAGCGAATAATCCTCGTCATTTCGCGTCGAGGTTCGGACTGTAATACGGATCGGCGGCAATGACTTTTTCCCACTTAAACCGCATCCGCGCGACTTCTTCGGGATGGGGAACCAAATCCTTGGACTTCTTCGAAAACGCCTCGTGATGGTAGAGCAGCGCGTGCGGAGTATAGAGAACGCGATAGCCCAGGCTGCCGATCTTCAGACAAAGATCGATGTCGTTGAACGCGACCGCAAATTCAGTTTCGTCAAACCCGGCCGCTTGCCAGAAAACCTCCGCTTTGGTCATTAGACATGCGCCGGTAACGGCGCTCACGTTGCGGATGATGTCGGAAAAATCGAAATAGTGGCCGATGTCTGCCGTCCAGACCTTTAAACGCATGACCACAGTTGTCATAAAGACCCATCACCACGCCGGCGTGCTGAATGCGGCCGTCCGGATAGAGGAGCTTGGCGCCGACGACGCCGACTTCCGGACGCATCACCAGCTCCACCATGGATTCGAGCCAATCGGGCGCGATCACGGAAGTGTCGTCGTTCAGAAACAGCAGCACCGGCGAATCGCACTGCCGGGCAGCCGCGTTGTTGATTGCCGAGTAGTTGAAGGGCTTGTTTCGCCAATCGATATACCGCACCGTTTTGCGGCCAGGCCGCAAGTCGCGCAACGCGCTTTTTCGATGGCGCTGCTTCGCGAGTTATCGATCACGACCACTTCGTAATCCGGGTAAGCGGTCTTGCGAAACAAGCTTTCGAGATTAGCTCGCAACACGTCGAGCTTTGCCGCCGGAAGGCAATGATGATGCTTACGCGCGTTCCCTGCGGGTATCGGATAGCGGGCACGCCAGCGTCCGACAATTTTGCCGCGCTCCACCCTCATGCGATTGCCGGCTCGATTCGCAAATCGCTGCAGTGCTTCTCGTGCGGCGTCAAGCGCGTACTGTTTGTTATCGAGCGAAGTCGCAGTCGAGGCGACGCCGGCGCGCCAGTGATACAGCACTTTGGGAATGTGCTCGATTCTCCGGCCTGCTCCGTCGCCCTGAGAATCAGATCGTAATCCTGGCTGCCGTCGCAATCTGAATGGAAGGTGCCGATCTTTCGTGCCAGATCCTGCCGCAGCACGAGGAGATGGCAGATATAATTTTCAGAGAGCAGCAGGTCGGGCGACCAGTCGGGCTTGAAGAACGGATCGAATCGCTTGCCTTTGCGGTCGATTTTGTCTTCGTCGCTATAAAGGAGATCGGCGTCCGGGGACGCGCTCTAAAGCTTCACAGACGTGAGCCAGGGCATGCGGCGCAAGCGTGTCGTCGTGATCGAGAAACGCGACATAACTCGCCTGTCCGCCATCTGCCATGCGGCATTGCAGGTCTTTGATATGCCGCCGCGCTCGCGCTTGAAAAGCGACTTTGATTCTGGCGGTCCTGCCGCGCGAACTGGTCGAGTATCTCTCGCACTTCGACCGCGGAGGAGCAATCGTCCGCAATGCAAAGTTCCCAATTGCTCAGACGACTGATCCAGAACGGATTGGATTGCCGCGTTAACTCAGAAGGATCGGTGTTGTAAACCGCCATGAAGATGCTGATTAGCGGACGGTGTCTGGATGGCTGGCCAGCTTCAGCTGAATCAAATCGTCGTCTGGCAGCTCAAATTCGTGATCCAGCGATCGTAATCGGAGGCGAAGCCCCTTTCATGATCGATGAGGATCGGAGGTCCTCGCCTCTCGCACAGGGACGCCTTGCTGAGACCACGCGGATGGTGATCGGAGTGATGACCTTTTGGAAGCAGGAGCGAATCGAACTCGAGGCGAATCCCGATGTTCCCGTTCGGTCGAGATCGGGATGCGCTTTCTTGACGTCCGGGCGGGCGACGGAGGGAGCGGCTTCCAGGCGCGGCAAGCCGGGAATCTCCACCTGAATGGCTGCCCACGCCGCCCTCCGACAGGCACCAGCCTCGGACGGTCGATATTGCCGCTACGCGGCCTACGGTCGCTCGCCTTCGGCTCATCGCAGACGAGATAGGAACGCTTTCACGTGAGGGCCACGGATGCGTCGGTGTCGCCGGCAACGCAGGTGCAGAGGAACAAATCTCTTGATTAACTCGACCTGTCGCGCGCAGAGTTCGCCAGGTACGACCGGTGAGGATCTCCATCAGAATCCGGTCCAGGCGCGCAACGGACGATTCCTGGGAATGCAGTTGGTGTTGCTGGTTCTCAACAGGTCCAGGACTCTCGCGATCTGCCGCTGCGATGCCTCGCAGGTCGCACTCGAGCTCACGCACTTTTCATTCGCTGCCCGAAGCTGAGTCTCGACATCGTCCCGGTCGTCCATGTTCTTTTAGAAAGATACCAACGCCCTCGGCGCGCTTGCGGTTAGTAGATTGAGGAAAACAATTATCCGCCGAGGAGCGAAACCTCCACAGTTGGAATCGTAACTAACCATGGAAGACTCAAATGCGAGGTTTAGCTGTTCCGATCACAGCGTCGTTCCAGGCTGGCGGGCGGCGGCTGCGGCGTGCGATTCCCGCCTCGTTGAAAGGCGTTTTCAGACGTCGCGCCGGCTATCTTCTGCCCAGCCGCGAAATGCGCGCGTACGGAGCGTGGATGGCTCTGCACATGCCTGAGGCGCGGCCGCCTGTACACGGATCGCGCCCGAGCACGGTCTCCTCTCCGTTTTAACGCCGGTTTGGGACGGAAGTCCGGTCAAATTTCTGAAAATCGCTGGCAAATTCGCTAATTTCGCAGAATCCGCAGGGCGCTTGTGAATGGGTGCTTCTCGATAACGGCTGTTCGAACAAGCGGATGCTTTCGTCCTTGGAACAGCTGAGCAAGCACAGCTGGGTCAGCCTGCACCACGCGAGAACGAATCTCGGGATCACCGCAGGCTTGAGGCATTGCCTCGAACGTGCAACGGGACGCTACGTGCTGCCCGTGGATGCGGATGATTACTTGTATACGGACGCGTTGCGAGTGATCACATCCTGTGTGCGCCGCGCCGGTTATCCGCCGCTGCTTTATACGGACGAAGACAAGATCATTAACGCGAGGACGTATCAACCTTACCTGAAACCTGATTGGGATCCGGTTCTGTTCCTCAACTCCGCGTATATCGCGCATCTGGGTGTAATCGATCGCGATAAGGCGCTCGCGCTCGGAGCATACACCGATCCAAAACGGAAGGAAGCCCCGATTGGGATGTTTTCATGAGGTTCATGATCGCAGGCTATGCTCCAGCGCACATTCCGGAAGTGGTTTATAGCTGGCGCTCGCACGCGAGATCCACGGCTGACGATGCGGCCAGCAAACCTTACGTTTACGATCGCAGAAAGCCGTGTTGCGGCGGTTCTTGGATGCTCAACCCGATCGGGCGAAATTCGACATCGAGCACAGTCCGCTCATCCAAGGTGCGCACTGGCATTTCGCGCGCAGGCAGGGCGATCCGAAGCCCGTTTCTTTTCTCGTCGTTCGTCGACCATACGAATCTGGCTTCGCATCCCAGCGTTCTTTCTGCCCCTCGCGAGCGAAATGGCTAACCAAGACGGATTCGTGCGGTTTGTAAGAGGCGATCTGCGTATCGACAATGCGAATTGGGAGAGCGAGGCGCTCGGATTGTTCGAACTTCATCGGGACACGGTGATGATTGGCGGCCGAATTTGCAACAGCGGCGGTGTTATCACCGAAGCTGGACGCGTTTTTGGTTTTGCCGGAGTTTGTGGCTGCCCGGATCGCGGAAGGCCTTCGGCGGATCCCGGCTATTTCACGCAAATGCTGAAGCAACACTCGGTGAGCGCTGTTTCCACTCAACTCGCGATTGTCAACGGCAAGTTTTTGCTCGCGCTGTTGCACAACATCCCGCAACAGGCGTCGCTTGCCTTCCTGGGCGCTTGGGCGGGAGCGCACGCACTGCGGACGGGACGTCGTGTTGTGTACTCGCCGTTTCTCAGCGGGATTTCGGACCTCGATTGGGAGACTCTGGTCACCGGCTCGGAGCAATCCCTCTTTGCCGGCATGAATCGAGACATCATCCCGGATCGGCGTTTCTATTCGCGCTACTTGTCTCTTGACGATGCTTTTGCGTTAGGTACACCTGCTCTTGCGGCGGATGCCGTGTCCTCGTAAATTCTGACAGCCGGGTACACTTAAGCCGATGCCGCGCAAGCTCGGGCAGCATTTCCTGATACGCGACGCCATTCTGGAGCGGCTCGCAGTTGCTGCTTGTGGCGCTCACGCCTCATGCGTCGTAGAAATCGGCGCCGGCCGCGGAGCCCTCACACGCCATCTTCTTCCGCGCACCGACGAGCTGCACGCACTCGAAATCGATGCCGGGTTGGTGGCGCACCTCGAAGCGAAGTTTGCAGGCGACCGGAAGCTGCACGTCCATGCCGCCGACGTGCTCGCAACTGACTTGACGCAATGGGGACCGGCCGTGATCGCCGGAAATCTGCCGTACTACATCACATCGCCCATCATTGAGAAATTTCTGGCGCTCGACGAGCGTTTCCATGTCGCTGTTTTTCTTGTTCAGGCGGAAGTCGCCGCCCGGCTATCGGCTCGACCGGGATCGCGCGCGTATGGCTATTTAACGGTGGCCACTCAGCTGGTTTGCGGCGTCGAACTGGTCTGCCCTGTTCCCGCGTCCGCGTTTGCTCCGCAACCGAAAGTGGATTCCGCAGCCGTCAGATTCGAGCGAAAAAGTGAAGTTCCAGTAAACCTGCTGGACCTGCTTGCCTTCGTGAGCCGCTGTTTTGCGCATAAACGCAAAACGCTGCGTAATAACTTACGCCCGTATTACGGAGAAGCCCTGCGCAATGTTCCAGAAGCAGGATTGCGAGCGGAGCAGGTCCCACTCGCTCAATTTATCGACTTGCATGAGCGCTTATCCGCTCTTGCTCGAAATTCCTGATGCTTTCTGTACACTGAAGCTTCATGATTCGGGCTCGCTTTGCGCCCTCGCCCACAGGTTATTTGCACATCGGCAGCGCGCGAACTTTTATTTTCAACTGGCTTTATGTTCGGAAGCATCACGGCACGATGGTGTTGCGCATCGATGACACCGACGTGGACCGGAACACGGAAGCATCGCTCAACTCCATCTATGAAGGGCTGAATTGGCTGGGATTGAGCTGGGACGAGTTTTACCGCCAGTCCGAGCGCCTCGATCTGCACCGCGGACTCGGGCATCAGTTGCTCGCCGACGGGTTTGCGTATCGTGATTTCACGCCCGCCGCGACGGATTTGGAAGACAGGCCGCACGGCGATGGACCCTGGTTGTGTAATTCCGAAATGCGGGCACTGACGAAAGACGAAAGCGATCGCCGCGCCACTGCCGGTGAGCCGTTTGTTATCCGCTTCCGGGTACAGCGCGAGCCGGCCCATGAAGTTGCCTTCCACGATGAGGTCTATGGTCCGCAGTCGAAGCTGACGGCCGATATCGAAGATTTTGCGTTGCTGAGGAGCAACGGCATGCCGACCTATCATCTCGCTTCTTGCGCCGATGACCTGGATCTTAAAATCACGCACGTCATTCGCGGCCAGGATCACCTTTCGAACACGTTCAAGCACATCCTGATCTTCCAGGGCGCGGGCGTGCCTCTCCCGCGATTTGCGCATCTGCCTCTGTTAATAGCTCCCGATGGGTCGAAATTGTCGAAGCGCAAGCACGGACCGGTGGTGAGCGTCACTACGTATCGCGACAATGGATTTCTTCCGCTCGCTTACATCAATTTTCTTTGCCTTCTTGGATGGTCGCCGAAGGACAATCGCGAGCAGATGAATTTATATGAATTGACCAATGCCTTCAACTTCGAAGGAGTGCACCGCAGCAACGCGGTGGTGAACTTCAATGACGCGGACCCGATTGATCCGAAGGCCTTGTGGCTGAATTCGCAGCACCTGCGCTCTGCTCCAGTCGAGACGTTGGTTCCGCTTGTGCGACGCGCGCTCGAAGATCACGGGCTGGCTCCTTACGGTGATGATGCTTTTTTCTTGCACGTAGTCGACACCATCCGCACTCGCTTTTCTACGCTGCTCGATTTTTCGAGCAAAGGGCGGGCGTATTTCTCGGACGATTTTCATATTGAGGCGGCGGCTTTGGAGAAGCTGGACGCGCCTGGCGCGCGCGAGTTGTTGCGGCAACTTGCCGATCGTATCGAATCGGATTCCGAATTCTCAGAAGCGAGTGTCGAGCGTAATCTGCGCCAGTTCGCCGGAGAGCGAGCTGTGAAAGCCGGCGTGCTCATCAATGCGAGCCGCGCGGCTTTGACGGGACAAACCGTTGGGCCCAGCGCATTCGCGGTGTTTGTTTGCATCGGCCGCGAGCGCGTCATTCAGCGACTCCGAAAGGTTTAGGCGTGCCGCGCGTCATCGTGGGGCTGGGTGGGCTGCTCACCGACAGCGCCTGTTGCGTTCTCAAAGACGGAGATATCGCAGCCGGCGTGGAGCAGGCCAAAGTTTCAAGGCAAGATCGGCCCGGCGCGTTTCCCGAGGAAGCTTTCAAAAAGGCGCTCGAGGCAGCGGGTGTCAAGCCGCGGGAAATCGATTGCGTCGCACTGGCAAGACCATTTGCGATAGGGTCCGAGAGCGACGCGCAGCTCGAAATTCGCGCCCGGTTTCCAAACAGCGAAATTGTTGTCGTCGAGCATCATCGCGCACACGCCGCGTCCGCTTATTACGCCTCCAGCTTTCAATCCGCCGCGGTGTTGAGCATCGACCGCGCGGGTGATTTCCGTTCAGCCGTGCTCTTTCGCGGTCACGCAAACCAACTGACTCCCCTGCGGGAACTGTACTTCCCCGATTCGCTCGGCGATCTGTTCAACCGTGTCACCGGCCTGCTTGGGTTCGAGCCTCGCGCGGACGAACACAAAGTGCAGTGGCTGTCCGCTTCGGGCGAGCCAAAACACCTCAAGGTCTTTCGGGATATTCTGCATCGGGGCGGATCGGCGTGGCCGCGGATCGATCGGACTTATTTCGACGCGGATCTCTTAAGCGAGCACGGGGGCTTCAGCACTCGTTTCTACAACGAAATTCGGCTCCGGGCCGACGAACCACTTTCACGGGAAGCGAAGGCCGATTTAGCCGCCAGCCTTCAGGCGGCGGTTGCGGAGACGGTCATCGCGATGATCGGAGAGGCCGATGCCGTATGCCTCGCCGGAGGCCTCGGGCTGAATGCATTTCTCATCCGGGCGCTTGAAGAGAAGTTTGCGAATGTTTTCGTGCAGCCCGTAGGCGGGAATGCAGGCACTGCGTTAGGCGCCGCGCTGCATGTCCGGCATCATTTTTATGGCGAAGAAACGCGTGTGCCGCTCCGAACATTGTGCCTGGGCCCCACTTATTCCCCAGAACAGATCAAGCAGGTACTCGAGAATTGCAAGCTGCACTTTCAGTTTCTGCTGACGGAAGGCGAACTGATGCAGCAAGCAACACGCGCGCTGAACGATCATAAGATCGTCGCCTGGATGCAGGGGCGCATGGAGTTCGGACCGCGAGCGCTCGGCAACCGCAGCATTCTTGCCTCGCCGTTGAACCCTTATTCGACCGAGAACCTGAACGTCTATATCAAGCACCGCGAGAGCTTCCGGAAATTCGCGGCCTCGGTTCCAGAGGAGCTGGCGGGCAAGTATTTCGAGGCGGGGCCCAATGCCCGTTATTTGGCGACGGTGGGCCGTGTCCGGCCTGAGTTTCGCGAGACCTTTTCCGCGGCGCTACTCGGCCGGGATTCTATCCGCGTGCATACCGTGCGAAAAGACGAAAACCCGTTGTATCACGCGCTGCTGAGGGCGGCGGGCGCTTCGACAGGATTGCCCGTCCTATACAACACCAGCTTCAATCTCTTCGGCGATCCGCTGGTCTGCACGCCTCGCGATGCAGTGCGTAGCTTCTACTCTTCCGGTATCGACGCATTGTTCGCGGGCAGCTTTTATCTCGAAAAGTGACCTCGGTGAGGCGCTGTTCGACGGGTTGGTCTGGGCACGTGCACATATGTCGACGCTTCGCCCTACCGAGTGATTGCCATTTTCAATGGCAAATGGTATTATCGATGGTAGAAACCTGAATCGGTTATGGAAATCAAGATCGATAAAGCAGGACGAATTGTGGTTCCGAAGCCTGTCCGCGAACGGCTGGGTTTTAGGCCGGATACTGAACTGGAAGCAATCGAGCAGCCTGACGGCGTTCTTCTCAAGCGGGTTGAGCAGGCGCCTTCAATGGTCAAGGTGCGCGGGTTGTGGCTGCATCAGGGTATCCCGGATCGGGGGACAAACTGGGACGAAGTCATTGAGAACGTGCGCGAGGAGCGCATTAAATCTGCTCTGAAGGCGTAAAGCAGGTGCGTATATTCTTCGATACAACCGTGCTTGTTGCCGCTTCTGAACAGAGCCACCCGCACCATGCGCAGGCGAGGCCGGCGCTGCTTCGTGTCGTCAGCGGACGAGACAAGGGCTTCATCAGCGCGCATTCGATTGCCGAAGTATATGCGGCGCTCACGCGCCTGCCGGTTCAGCCGCGCATCCGTCCAGTTGAGGCAACGCGACTCATAACTGAAAACCTCCTGCCGCATTTTGAAGTGGCGCCCATCGAGGAAGAGGATTACCTCGAAGCATTGAACATCATGGCAATGGGAGGCTGGATAGGCGCCAAGATCTACGATGCCCTGTTACTACGATGTGCAAGCAGGTGCGGGGCCGAGCGTATCTATACTTTCAATCTCGCGGATTTCAGGCAACTCGCGCCGGAAGGCCTGCAGCGAAAAATATGCTCGCCATGACCACTGATCCCTGACGGGGCCGGCCGCGCTGCCTGGAAACAGGCCCTTACGGATTCTGATTGAAGTAGGAGCGAATGCCTTCTTCCGCGAGACCAAGCGCTCGCGCCAGCGATACCTTTGCCACGTTGTACTGAAACTGGGCCGAGATCAAATTTTCGTTGGCGTCCGCCACGGTCTGCTGCGACTGGACCACTTCCACCGTGTTCGTCACGCCGGCAGTAAAACGGTCGCGCGCCTGCTTCAGCGTCTGGTTCGCGAGATCTACATTGCTGCGCGCGACGTCCACCTGGTCGCCTGAAGATTTCAGGTCGAGCAGCGCGTTGCGAACGTCGTAATCGATCTGTCCCCGAAGATTCTGGAGTTCATTGCGGCGGTTTCGCAGCTCGGCATCGTTTTGAAGAATGTCGGCGTGAATGCGGCCACCATCGAAAATGTTGAATTGAATAGCTCCGGCTGCCTGGAACACGCCGTGCGAGTTCGAGAGAAGGCGCAAGCCCTCGTCGCCATAGAAGCCGGAAGCGGTCAGCGTCGGATATCGCTCACCTCTCGCGGATTGCAGCGAAAATTGCGCAGCCAGCACGCGTGCTTTGGCGGATTGGTAATCCGGCCGGTTCGCGTAAGCTTTAGCCAACGCATCGGTCAGCGATATTGCTTCAAGCGGCACCGAGGGCGACGGATCGGCGACCGTGAACTGTTGTCCAACCGGAAGACCGATGATGCGGCCCAGCGTCAATTTGTCCTTCTCGAACTGATTTGTGACGGCCACGAGCGTCTGCTGCCGCTGCTTCAGTTCGACCTGCGAGCGAAGCACATCGATGGCAATCGCGGTTCCGGCATCATGGCGATGCACGGCGTTCATATAAACCGCATTATCGGCATCGATTTCGGCCTGCGTGGCAGAGACGCGCGCCGTGTCGGCGATGATTTGCAGATACGCGTTCCCCACGGCCTGCACCACCAGATCGCGTGCATTCTTGATTGACAAGACGGAGGCTTTCACCTCTTCCCTGGAGGATCGAAAATTGCTGATGGAGCTGTAATCGAAAATTGGAACGGTGGCGTTCGCGAGCGCGGCTTGGTACGAATACGGCCCTACGATATGCGGTATCGAGAATCCAAGACTGGGAGGAAAGCTGATCAGAAATCCGAGCGCCTGGAGGTTGAGTTGCTGCTCGGTCATACTCAATTGGCCGGTGACGCTCGGCAATAGACTGCTCAGGGCACGAAGGCGCTCGGCGCGCACTTGCCGGCTCGATTGCTCATTGGTCAACAACCCGAGGTTCGCCTTCAGACCGCGATTGATGGCGCCGCCAAGACTCAGCGGAATCGGTAGCGGCGAAGCAGTTCCTTGCGGAACGCTTCCTTGGTAACTCTGCTCCCCCTGCTGCGGCACCTGCGTCATCTGACTGGCTGCAGCGCTGACGGGTCCGGGGGCCGCGCCGGGAGCACCCCCCTGCGCGAACATCAACGTAGACGAGCCCAGGACAGCCGTGGTCAGGGCCAGTAGAATCCTTGCGAAAGGCACCGGACTCATTCATTCGTCTCGCGGCAAAAAGAGGTTAAGTACTTGTCCCACACGCGTTCGATGCAGGAGAGCTGGGTTTTGCAGCACCCCGACGCAAAAATATTTAAGGTCTTAACCAGTTCAGGGACTAGCGCAGGTCACAAATTGCGCTTCAAAAATGAGCAGATTTCGTATCCGGTTATGTACTTGAACGGAAATTCGCCCATGGTGTAGTGGCCGCAGGGCAAAACAGACACCTCGTGACGCCACTTCGCTTTTCGCGCGCCTTCGATCACCTGACGCGACAAATGGAGCGGGAAGGTGGTGTCATATCGGGTGTAAATGAACTTCGAAATTTTCTTCATCTGACTGAACAATCCCCAGTAGCTGGGCGGGCTGATGCAGAGCCAAAGTTTACGAAGAGTTTCCAGGTCCACTGCGCTTTCCAGACTGTCCCGTATATGACGGCTGGACAACCCTTCCCACACGACATCGGCAAAATAGGTGGAACAGTGATTGAAGACGTTGACGCGGATGCGCGGGTCGTGCGCGCTGGCCAGAAAGGCGTAGCAGGATCCCAGGCTTGTGCCGACGATTCCGATATCCTCGTATCCCTCCTGCTGTAGCCAATCGACGCAGCAACGCGTGTCGATTACGGCTTGACGCGTGGCATCGATGGTGCGGCAAATGTTCGCCGAGACAGCATAATCGGCTCGGCTCAGGCCTGCCGGCATGCGCGAATCGTGGTAGGGGAGGCTAAGGCGAAGCGCACCGATCCCAAGCCGCTGCAGGCCGGCGCAGAGCGCATTGTGCTGCGGGAGCTGCGCATTCCAGTGCGGCAGAACAATCACGGCCTTACGGCGGCCATTGCGAGCTGGAAACCAGCGGGCACGAACTAAGTTGTTTTCGGGAAAAGGCGTCTCCACGGCCGAGGCAAATTCGAGCCACTCGCTAGCGACTTCGAACCTCGACGGCGTTCGATAGCCGAAGAACTCGTCACTTTCCGCAATGGCGATCTGGTTCAGATGAATGAGATACTCCACCGGCCCCGCGCCATTGAGCGGATACTCGCGGGAGCATGGCCAAGCTTTGCCCCACTCCAGTCCATAGTCGAAGGGGCGAACCGTGCGATCCGTTGCACGGAAGCACAGTTCGTGTTCCCAGCGATCCATCCAGCTGCGGTATCGAGCCGCAACCGGGCGCAGCAAAGAGTTCATATTTCCATTACTAATCGGCGAGATCCGTCGCCTCGACAACGTAGTAGGCACTGAAATTCCAGTCTAGCGAGTACCACGTAGACCTTCGGTTGCTATAAACGAATATGCCCCGGTACGCGGCCATCGATATCGGAAGTAACTCAGTCCGAATGATCGCCGCGGAGGTGATTGCGGGGGAGACCCGCATTCTGGCGCAGGAGCGGCAAGTCACCAGGCTGGGAGAGAGCGTGTTTCGATCGGGGCGGATCAGTAGAGAGGCGCTCGATTTCCTAACGACGATTCTCACGCGCATGGCGGCCGTCTACAATGGCCTCGAAATCGTCGGCGTACGCGCCGTGGCAACCAGCGCAGTGCGCGACGCGAGCAATCAGCGCGAGTTTTTGCGCCGCACCAGCCAAGCGCTTGCAACGAACGTTGAGATCATCTCCGGTCCCGAAGAGGCGCGGCTGATTCATTTGGGCGTGGGAGCACGCTGGCGGCGGCCCAAAGAGCGCACCCTGATCGTCGATGTGGGCGGAGGCAGCGCGGAACTGATCATCAGTCAGGGCGGGCAGCTCATCGACAGCTTGTCGAAACCGCTGGGCGCAGTGCGGCTCACGGAGGTTTTCCTGAAGACCGATCCGCCGCAGCCCGAAGAATTGCACCGCATGGACCAGTACATCGAGGAAAAGCTCGCCTCTTTTCACAAACAGCACGGGGATGAAAGGTTCGACCGCGCGGTTGCTACATCCGCGACGGCAGCGGCGATCGTCTCGGTGACGAATCGGATCCCCCGCGCCAAGCGCGACGAGGCGGACCGGCTTCGCGCCTCGACAAGCCAGATTCGGGAGCTTTACGCGAGATTGATCCAGCGAGACCTGGCTCGACGGCGGAAGATCACCGGAATCGGGCTGAAGCGCGCGGAGATCATCATCGGCGGCACGGCCGTTTTTCTGCGAACTTTGGAACTCTTCAAGCGCCCGTCGCTCTATTACTGCAGCGCCGGCGTCCGCGACGGGAT
The DNA here is from genome assembly GCA_963738465.1 of Vulcanimicrobiota bacterium. GTDB lineage: Bacteria > Vulcanimicrobiota > Vulcanimicrobiia > Vulcanimicrobiales > Vulcanimicrobiaceae > Vulcanimicrobium. The sequence continues at coordinate 596,897 of CAVTWP010000004.1, read as the reverse complement.
TATTGCGGACCTGGCGGCGCGGGGCGTCGGGCGCGAACTGTCGCAGCTTTCGCGTGAGCAGCGTTCGGTGGTCGAGGGGATGGCCAAGCGCTATGGAGTTGCACTTCGTCACGCACGGCACGTGGCCTGTTTGGGGCACCGGATATTTGAAGCGTTGCAACCGGTTCATCAACTTCCGCCGGCGGCGGGGAAACTACTGGAAGCTGCCGCATACTTACACGACATCGGCCACTTCGTCAGCGGGACAGGACACCATAAGCATTCGGCGTACTTAGTGGCTAATTCCGACTTGCCGGCATTTACGAACCGGGAGCGGCTCACCATCGCGGCTCTGTGCCGATTTCATCGAAAATCCATGCCGCAGGAGTGGCATTCTCAATTCGAGTCGCTCGATGCGGATTCTAAACGGCTGGTGATGTATTTGGCGCCCATGCTGCGCACCGCCGATGCACTCGATCGCGGGCATGAACAAAAGGTGCGCGATGTCACTAGCGTGGTTAGAGATGGCGCCATCACCCTTCTGTTGCAAGCGGATCAGGACGCCGATTTGGAGATCTGGGCCGGAAATGAGGCGGCAAAGACCTTTCGCGGAGCGTACGCAACTCAGGTCTTGCTGCAACGCGCCCGAGCCCAGAGAAACTGAACGGCGGGATCAAAGCCCTGCGTAGAGATAGACTACTTCGACCAATCGATTGCGGTAGATGGGCTTTGATTGCCGCTCGGTGGTTACCAGTTCGTCCGCACCGAGTATAGAAGCCGCGGCCACGTGCAATGCATCCATCGCACCCAGCCCATATTGTCGGGCGACCGTATCCGCTGTTTCTTCCAACCGGTCCCACTCACGGCAGTATTCGAGAGTGGGGTGATTGAAGAAAGCACTGTAGAAGTCGAGTTCTGCGTCCAGCCGCATATACGCAGCCTTAGGCATCGTCTCAAGCCGGACAAAGGGACTCGTCAGGAATATGCGATCAGAACTGTCGAAGTACTCAAATGCAACGCGGTCAAATGGCGGGAGACCACGAGCCGCGTCAATGAGAACGCCGCTGTCGGGGAACGGTCGCCGCATCCTCTACTGGTTTGGAACTCCGCCCCTGCGCTCAGAGCGCTCGCAATCCAATTCGTGGCGATTCAATAACGCGATGCCGCTGTTTTCGATTCGTCGGCGCGACTCTAACAAGCGTTTCCCCAACTCGGTAAGCTGGCGCTCCCCGCGTTCAACCTGCTCATCGATAATCGCTACAACACTTCGAGATTTGTGTGAGTCGCCTGCCGGCGGGAAGCTTGGATTTGGCACGACGTCGGCCATATTTCAATATTAGCGGCAATTCCTGGTCATGTGGAGGCATGCCGGGTAGTGCGCTTAAAGGTGTGTTGCTGAATCGGATAACGCTGTTATCGGCTATGCTCTTTGCTGGCGAGATTAACTCAACCACGGTATTCGCATGCTCTACGAGCCAAATGTTTGAAAGCTCGATAGAACCAGCTTCTCTATCTCCTGTGTTCTCGGAGTCGGTGACTTGCCTTCCCCGTAGGGACCGTCGAATAGCAATTCAAGCGTGTGACCATGGAGGTTGAAGAAATACTGGTCTGGATAGGCAACTCCGCCTCCGCCCGGGCCGTAGTAGTAGAAAGTATTGCCTCCAAAATGAACAGCAGCGGGAGGTGTAATGACCCCAGTGGGGGCATATCTGACTAGCCTCATTAAGTTGAATGCGCCGCGTATACGCCATACGCCGATCGAGGCACCTTCCTTATCATTATCGCGGGCACGCCGCGGTGTTCTGCTTACAAAGTTTGCTAGCGTCTCGCTACCGAAAAGGTCACGGCTAAACGCAATCGCATCGGTCCGATATGTGGACGGACGCCAGAAACAGAACCCGCGGGCATGGTCGATAAACTCCACCCACCCCAGTTGCGGATTGGCTCCGCAGTCAGAATCAGGCGGCTCTACCGGGAACGCGAGTGAGCCAGCCAGCAAGCTGATGGTCAGCGCAAATCCCGACACTCTGATCCCTCTCGTGTTTTCAGCATATTTCGCTCGTTGTTAGCTCTTATCCAGATCGTGGCTTGTAAGTGGCGGTTATGTGATCTTGCTCCCGAAAACGGATGACGGTCAGGCCACCAGCAACTCCGTGCGAAGACGGATGCGATGAGAACATCAGCAACACACATCAACGCACTACCCATACGATCACGCTGTGCCGCTGGGACACTGTAAGGATCAGGGAAAAACCCTCAGCCCCACAACCGTTTACTGCGGCGGATTCTGAGGCGTAGGCGGAGGCTGCGGAATCGAAATTGGTGCCTGGGATGGAGTACTCATTGGCGCGCTGGTCGCAGGCGTGTTCTGTGTCCCGGAATTTTGCGCTGCGACCTGCGCGGCCGCTTGGGCTGCGCCTGCCTGCGCGGCGCTCGCGACACCTCCCGTCAGGTCTTTCGTCGGATCGTAATAAAATTCCCAGAGCGAGTAGTCGGTCTGATCATTTATCGCCTTGATGGTGTGTCCTTCGGCTTTACTCGCGACGCCAGCGATCCCGCCGCCCGTGACGGTTCCCATACTTGAGGTGCCTGTTGTCGAAGTGCCGGTTTGAGAAGCACCGGTTTGAGAAGTGCCGGTTGGCGGGGCAGGATTCGGATTATTCAGCAGATTGCGAATCGCGTCCATCCCGTTCGCAGCGCCGGCGGATGCTCCTGCTCCAGCGCCCGGCTGTCCACTTTGAGTTCCGGTCCCGAGCTGCCCATTTTGCGCCGCGCCGGCGCTCTGGCCCAGCGACATCAGGGGAGTCATCGGATTCTGATCGGCCGACAACGGGTTCGGCGCCTGGCCGCCGCCGTTCGCCGCGATGGCGGGGGGTCGCTGCGGAACAGAAGGTATCACCACTTCGGGCGCGGCCGAAGTCGAATTCGAGCTCGAACTAAATCCGCTACTTCCAAAAGTGGAACTCGAACTCGCGTTCGCCGTCGACGAACCAAAACTTCCCGTTCCGGAACTGCTGCCGGTTCCGTTCGGGGTATTCCCGAGCGGATTCACCTTCGAGTCCAGAAGCTGGCCATTCGGGCCCGCGTGCAAGAGGCGCCAATCGTCCTTGCCGGTGAACGGATCTTTGTAACGAGCCCGCAAAAAGCGCATGCGATTTGTATTTTCGAGCTGGTCTATCGAGGCCGGATACATGCCGAATTTCCTGACGAACAGCTTCACTGCGTGAGCGTACTCGTGGCCGCGATCGATCAGCAACTGCTCCTTGTTTCGCTGCGCTTCGAAGGCGGCTACGGGCAATTCCATGTAGAGCATGATGGCGATCATCGCGGCAAATAGAAACACGATTAGAAGCGCTGAGCCACGCTCGCGACGCCGTCGCTGGTAAATCATTGCATGGCCACCGGAACAACGGACAACGTTTGTCCTTGTTTCATTTGCACGTCTTCCAGCCGGGCGCTGGTGCCCGTCAACTCGACCACCAGGTACCGCTGCTTCAACACTTCCCCCTCGGAAGCAACCAAAACGTTATCGCCGTCCAGAAATAATCCACGATTGGTCGCGCCCTTCTCTCCCGGCTTGACGAATCCGTAATACTTCAGCGGTATGTTGAACGGCGGCGGCGTGTTTGCCATGGTCGCGGCAGGCAGCGGCTTCGGAGCAAGCCTAGGGGCGTTCGCGAGAAGCGCCTTTTGCGCCGGCGTCAGCGGCGGCGGCCCCGCTTCGAACAAGCTGCGGCCTCCTGGATCGGCCTTCACGAACTGCAAGCGCTTTAGCAGATCCAATCGCAAAGTGGGATCCACATCGCCCCGCGTGGCGTCAATCGGCCTGAATCGCAGCGTGTCGCGATCGCTGGTCGCGGCGGCGCGACGCACCGGAACATGAGGTCTCAACGAAACCGCGGGGGCCGGCAACGCCGCGGGCCGGTTCACCGCCGTTGCGGGCGTGTTGATTTCATCGTCGCTGCGCGAGTTGTACCACCACAAAATCGCGGCGGCAATTATCAGGCCGCCCACCAGTATCTTCGGATCGATTCCAACCCGGACACCGAAAATCCGAGTCGGCGAAGCCGCGCTCACGGCTGCCCTCCCGGGGCGCCCACATCGTCCCGAACAATCGCCTGAAATCGAATCGAAGTCGCGATCTGTCCCGATTTCTGCTGAGGCGCGGCTTGCAGGTTTTCCAAAATCATCAGCATCGGCGAATGGTCTACCTCGTTCAAGAACCGGATGAGACTCGCGTACGTGCCCTCATAATTGGCGGTGCTGTTGAGAATGGAAAGGTCGGAAGAGCCTTCGATCGGATCTTCCGTAAACACCGCGTCGCGCTCCTGTAAGCCGGATGTTTCGGCCATCCTTTGGATCTCGGCGATCACGTCCGCGTACGCCACGCGCTTGCGCAGGAAATACTTAGATTCGAAATCGAGCGATTCCGTGCTGCCGAGTTGCACTTTGGCGGCGACAGACCTCAGCTTCAGCGCCTTGCCGCGCGTGGCCGCTATCTGGTTCCGGATCTGCAGACTTTCCTCCGCCAGTTGCCTACGCGAACCACCCGGAGGAGCCAAGTAAAAGAAAAGCGCCACTCCATTCAGCAGGGCCAGGCCTGCGCCCGTCAATTGCAGCCAGAAACGCGCCCCGCGCGTTCCGTAGGGGCTTGCCAAGAACCAATCAAAGTTTCTGGGCATAGGCAACCGTCACCCGGTATTTATACAGCGGATCGTTTTGCGTCGGCGGCTGTTGAATGATCACCTGGGCCGGACCGAATAGGCTTGATTGCTGCAGATGTTTCAGCAGATCGATGACGGCTTCGGGCCGGGTGGTCCCCACCATCATGTCGAGTTGCACGCGATTTGTTCCGCTCGCGTCTTCAGCCGCCACTTGCGGCAAGCGAATTCCCATCAATCGCATTTCGGCGGGCATCACCGTTTCGAGGTCCTTGAACACGCGCGTCCAACTCACGCCTCTGCGGGCAATCAACTCGTTCAGAAAAACACTCGTCGAAAATACGTCGGCGTTTTCGGGCTTGGCGAGAACGGCCGAAAACTGGGTATCGTCCCGCTGCAAGCGGTGCAGCTCCGCGTTCTCGGACGCAATGCCGCGCCGCAAGTCCGCCGCTTGCGCGCGGGCGTGGAGAATCAGGCTGACCAGCACCAGCAGCGAACACAAAAAGGCGGCGCAGACCAGCGCCAGGACGGCGTTCTGCGCGCGTTCCCGCCGGAATGGCTGGGAAGCGACATTGACGGTGCTCGGCGAAAAAGAATTCATGCGGCGTACTGCTCCAACAGACCCAGCAGTCCCGCATTCTCCTGCGATGCCGCTCCGAATTTCGAGCGCACCTGCGCATACGGAATGTGAAATTCCCTCTGCGCCAGCCTCCCTAATCTCTCCGTCTCAGAGCCGAACCCGCAGAGAAGCAGGCGGCCCACGGACTGCCCGATCTGATCCTCGGCGTACGCGAGCGTCTGCTGCAGCAACGGCAGCACGTTCTGTTCTTCCCGCTTCAATTCCTCTTCGCCCCCTTCCAGATCCAGGGAACGAACCAGGCGCAGCCGGTTCTGCTCGATCAGTAAAACCGAAAGCGTTGAACCCGCGGCCTTGGCCAGCAGCGTGAGCTCTTTTTGCGGACCCGCGCACAGGCGCAAAGTGGCGAGCGAAGACGGCGTGACCACGCCCACCCGGTACCCGGCCTCTATGAAGATGCTCTCGTATTCGTCCAATATCGGTCCCGCGATCGCCACCGCAAGCACCTCGATCTGCTTCGGCTGATTGACCTGAATGGAATACGCCAGCTGTGCTTCTTCAATGTGAAACGGCACGCTTTTGCGTAAACGGAAACGAATAAGCGCGGTGCGTTCCGCGTCGCCGGAAGGAAAGTCCTGAAAATCGAGGATCGCCATCCGGACCGCGTAATCGGGAATGATAAGAGCAGCGGCGGTGCGCCTGAGCGGCGCGGCCGAGAACCCCGCCAGTGCATCGCGATAGAGTTGCGGCTTGAGCAGATTAGGAGCCGCGGGCGAAGCCGCCAGAGCACGTTCGGGCAATATCTCCTGCCTCGCTTGGCTCGGATTGCGCGGCGATGCAACCGCCAGCGACGTCTCCGTAATCTCGAACAAGTGATCCGGCGGCCGTTCGGTGATCCAGCGCTGAAGACGATCGACAAACGTCAGAGCTTCAATACCTACCCTTCGATGAACGTTACTTTGTTGGCCTCGCGCAAGGTTGTAATGCCTTGGCGCACGCGGTCGAGCGCCGATTCGCGAAGGAAGGTCATGCCGTCCTCCCGCGCCACCCGCTTGATCTCGGAGGTTGGCCTGCGCTCCAGAATCATCTCGCGTATTTTCTCCGTCAGGTCCAGCAGTTCGTGGATCGCCGTGCGTCCCCGGAAGCCCGTTCCGCTGCACTCCATGCACCCCCGGCCCTCATAGAAAGGAAACGAGCGCCATTGGTCGAGGTCGAGCCCGCTCTCCACCAGATAGTCGTCGTCGTACGTCACTCCTTGCCGGCAATGAGGACAGATGATGCGAACCAGCCGCTGCGCCAGGATACAGTTGAGCGAAGAAACGAAATTATAGGGCTCGACGCCCATATTCAGAAAGCGTCCTAACACGTCGAGCACGTTATTCGCGTGAACGGTTGTGAAAACCAGGTGTCCGGTGAGCGCCGCGTTGATCGCGATCTGGGCGGTTTCCTGATCGCGAATTTCGCCCACCAGGATCTTATCCGGATCGTGACGCAAAATGGATCGCAGCCCGCGCGCAAAGGTCAGTCCTTTCTTCTCGTTCACCGGAATTTGCGTGATTCCTTTTATCTGATACTCGACCGGGTCTTCAATGGTAATAATTTTGTCTTCGTCGTTCTTGATCTCACTCAAGGCGGCGTAGAGCGTAGTGGTCTTTCCCGATCCCGTCGGCCCTGTCACCAACACCATCCCGTAGGGTTCTTTGATGTAGCGGCGGAATTTCGTTAGATCCTGCTCGAAAAAGCCGACCACCTCCAGCGTCAGACGCGAGAACTTCTCGCTCATCGACTCCTTGTCGAGCACGCGAAGCACGGCGTCTTCGCCGTAAATCGTCGGCATGATCGACACGCGGAAATCGATCAGACGCCCCTTGTAGCGGACGCGGAAACGGCCGTCCTGCGGAACGCGGCGCTCCGCGATATCCAGCTCACTCATCACTTTGATGCGGGAGATGACCGCCGAATACCATTCCTTCGCGATGGGGCTCATCGCGTACTGCAAAACACCGTCGATCCGGTACTTGATCGCCAGCTCCTGATCGCGCGTCTCGATGTGAATATCGCTGGCCCGCCGCTCCAGAGCGTTGAAGATGGTCGTGTCCACCAGCTTGATGACCGGCGCGATATTCCCTTCATCCGATGTGAGCCGGTCGATCGAGAGATTTTCGTCCGCCGCCTCTTCATCGCCGACGACGTCCAGCGTGAAGCCCTCCGTCACTTCTTCGAGAACACGCTGCGACTGTTCGGTCTTCTTCAGCAGATCTGAAATCTGCGAATAGGTCGCGACCTTGACCTTCAGCTTCTTGGAGAGAAGTACCGACAACTCGTCGATGGAAACGACCTGCCTGGGATCGGAAAGCGCTATCTCGAGCGTCCCGTTCTGGCCCTGCAGAGGAACGAAGTGATAGCGGAACATCAGGTCCACTGGAACCGTGCGGAAGAGTTCGTGATCGATCTTCGCCGTTTTCAGATCCACGAAGTCGCAGCAGTAACGGCGCGCGATGGATTGCGCCTGTTCGGCTTCTTCGCCCGGCTCTTTGATCTTGATTGTGTCGGTTGCCATGTGCTACCTGATTGTGTCCGCCAACGAGAAAATGGGCAAATACAACGCCACCAGGACGAACGCCACGAAGATGCCCATACAGATCATAATCGCCGGTTCGATGAGAGACAACAGCGCGGTCATTCGCGTGGAGACATCCTCTTCGTAAAACTGGGCCACGCTGTTTAGCATTTGCGGAAGCGCTCCCGTCGATTCGCCCACTTCCATCATGTCAACAGCCAAACCGGGAACAATGCCGGTGCTGTCGAGGGCGGCGGAAAGGGGCCTGCCTTCGCGCACCAAAACCGCAGTCCTGTCGAGCGCTTTCTTCAACAGCGGGCTGCCGAGCGAACGCCCCGACGTCTCGAGCGCTTGAACCAGCGGAATGCCGCCCGTCAACAGCGTTCCCAAAACTCTTGCGAGTTGCGCGACTTGATATTTGGTCCACACCTCTCCGAGCAGTGGGATTCGCATTTTCCAACGGTCCAACGTCTCTTTCGAGCCCTCTCGCCGCGCCCAGAAGTAAGTCGCCACTGCCGCGACAACCAGCAGGTCGAAACCGACCACCACGTAACCCCGTGCCGTCGTGCCGAGCGCGATCAAAACCATAGTCGCCGCCGGCAACTTCGCTTCCATGCTGTTGTACAGCGCAGCGAAATTCGGCACTACATAGGTCACCAGAAAAACGATCAAGCAAACCACCAGCACAATCAGGACGGAAGGATAAAGCAGCGAGAGCAGCAATTTCTTGCGCAGCGCCAGCGTTAGCCGCTGATAGGTGATGTAACGTTCCAGCACCTCCACCAACGACCCGCTCTTTTCCCCGGCGAGAACGGAGGTGACGTAGATAGCAGGAAAAACATGCTGGCGCGCGAACGCATCCGAAAGCACGGTCCCGGTCCTCACCTCGTTCCGCACGGCTTGGACATGCCGGGCGAGTTTCTCATCGGTAAGCCGGTCGGCCAGCAAATCGAGACCTTTCAGGATGGGCAACCCGGCCTTGATCAAAGTCACAAACTGCTCATTGAAGATCAGGAATTTTTCGAGATTAACGGTCTTGCGGCGCCCGGCGATACCGCCCAGGCGAGCGCCCAGGTCTTTCGCGCGAACCGAGTAGACCAGGAATCCCTGCTGCGCCAGCCGGTCGCGAGCGTCGCGCTCGGTCGGCGCTTCCGCCACTTGCTCGTGCATCTGGCCATGGGGATCCGCGTACCGCAAAAGGAATTCAGCCACGTCCGCTATTTCCCCTCGGATCCAAACTCGACCGCATCGACCACTTCCGCTCCAGGAGGAATCGTGAAATGAAACGCCTGATCGCTCACGGGCGGGTTCAGCTTCTCATTCCCGAAAGAATACGCAAGCAACGATTGATCCCGGCCCACTACTTTCAAATTCCGCACCGATCCATCGGCCGCGATCAGCATCTCGACCTTCGAGTAGGGAATCCGATCGTTTTTTGCCGAAGCCTCCAGCCATGTGCCGCCGTCGCCCGGCCGCACCGTGAAATCCCGAAATTCCTTCTTCATGTCCAGCCGTCCCAAGAGAAACGCGAGCGGCGCCCGCATATCCTCAGTGTCCTTCAGGGGAACTTTTTCTACTCTATTGTCCCTGGAGGTGTATAGGTATACATTTCTGCCGTCCGAGATGAACAACTTCCCCTGCGGCTGAGTGTAGTCCCAGCGCATTTTCCCCTGCTTCCGCAGAGTCAAGGTACCGGTTTCCGGCTGGCGCGCGTGCCCCAAAATGCTGTAACTCTCCACGAAATCAACCGCCAATGTGCGAGCGCCGTTATACCGGTCCTGTACCTTCTTAATAAGCTCATCGGCGCGGGGGTCTGCCGAAAGCCCCAACGACACCAATAACAGCAGACAAATTGCCCGAGACACACTCATCAGACGTACGGGCCTATTCCGCCGTTTAGCTAAGGCGACAAACGCTCGATAACCCAGCCTATTTCGCCTTTTCTTCTATATCGTAGCCGATCATGCATCCGGTTCGGCCTACCCTGCCAAAACTCGACCGCCTCCGGACGGACACAATATCCGCCCCAAAACTCGGGCGTGGGCACGTCCTCGTCGCCGTACTCGGCTTCCACCTGCCGGAGTTTGGTGTCCAGCTCTTCCCTGCTTCCGACGATTTCGCTTTGCTTGGACGCCCATGCTCCGAGGCGGCTGCCGCGAGGCCGGGAATGAAAGTAAACCTCCGACTGCTCCCGGGGGACTTGCCGGACCGGCCCCTCCACTCGTACCTGCCGCTCGAGCTCGGGCCAGTAGAAGGTCAGGGCGGCGAATGGGTTCGTTTCTAATTCCCGGGCCTTGCGGCTGGTGTAGTTGGTGTAAAAAACGAACCCAATATCGCTCACTTCTTTCAGTAAGACCACGCGTCCGGAGGGACGGCCATCGCCCGTCGCAGTCGCGAGCGTCATCGCGTTGGGCTCTTTCATGTGAGCGTTTTGCGCGTCCTTCATCCACCGCTCGAACTGCACGATTGGGTTCGTTTCGCAATTTCCCTCGCTCAAACCGGTGCGCCGGTATTCCGCCCGCTCATTCTCGAGCGACATCCGGTGGGTTCGTTCGGCAAAATCGCCCTCATCCGCCGCTTGGGCTTGTTGCGTAGAATGTTCCGTAGAATCGGCCATCGAACCCAGTTTGGCACCGCCTATTCCGTTGCTATACTCGGAGCTGGCATGGTGTATTTCGTAACAACTCTGCACCTCATCGTTTGTTTTTTCCTGATCATTGTGGTTCTGCTGCAGAGCGGCAAGGCCGCTGACCTGGCAGGGGCGTTTGGCGGAATGGGTTCTCAGACGGTGTTCGGGCCGCGCGGCTCGGCAACCGTTCTTTCGCAGGCCACGACTATTGCGGCTGCCTTGTTTATGGTCACTTCTCTGACGCTTTCCATCATGTCGTCTCGCAGCTCGCCCTCGACAGGCAGCGTCCTTGAGCATCGCAGGGCGCCGGTGGTCCAAAAGGCCCCGCCACCCCCGGTCAAGAACAAGAAGTAGGTTTTCTCAATCGCGGAGATGGCGGAATTGGCAGACGCACTAGCTTGAGGTGCTAGCGGGTAACACCGTGGGGGTTCAAGTCCCCCTCTCCGCACCAGATATAAAATCGAACACTGCGTTCGGAACTTTCGAATTGCCTTTTGATTTTGGCCCGTGCACAAGAAAGCTATTCGAGAATCGGTGTAACCGATGCACCAGATTCTGAGGTCGCATGACACTGCTGCGCAGCTCGGTTTCCCCCATGCCGATGTAAACGATGTCGGGTTCGATTCCGATACAGCGACTGCGTCAACCGAAGACCTGTCGGTAACCGGAACCCAAGTCGTTCCAACGCAGCGCGCCTAAAATTGGAGCTATCGACCGTTCCGGCCACACCGTGTGACAGTCATTCCCGATCAGTTCTATCGATAGCATTCAGCGTGACACTGGAATGAAGGAGTATCGATTTGTCTTCGATTAAAATCGTCCGTGCAATCAACGTTTAAGATCGCTCGACTCGCGCGGGCGGCTCGAATCGGTTTCGAAAATAGCGGCAGCGGCGCATGATCAGGTGATTGATGCCCACAACGCGTACGTTTCTCCCGGTCTGATTGACGGCCAGTGCACACGAAACCACAGCACTATTCCTCTATGATGTAAATTCGAGGCCGATTTGACCGCATCCCCAACTCCTCTGCGCCAGCTTCGACTGCCATGAAAGTGTCGGTCATCATCCCAGCCGCCGGTCTGGGTACGCGCATGGGCAGAAGTTCGCCCGAGAAGGCAGGTATCAGCAGGAAGCAGTTCATGCTGCTGCGTGGCTCGCCGATTCTCGTCCACACTATTCGGAAATTCATAAGCTTGCCCTTGATCGCCGAGATTGTCGTGGCGCTGCGCGAAGACGATCTTGCGTGGGCCGGGGAGCTGTTCAAGACGCACGGCCTGGGAGAAAACGTTCGAACCGTAGCGGGCGGTGAGACGCGGCAACAGTCGGTCGAAAACGCACTCGCCGCCATCGGCGATGACACGGAGTTCGTGGCCGTCCACGATGCGGTTCGCCCTTTCATTGAAAAGGACGTGATCGAAAAAGTGATCCGTGAAGCCGCGCAAACCGGTGCCGCCATCGTCGGTATCGTCCCCGTCGATACCGTCAAACAGGTGCATCGCAATAAAGTTCGAGCCACGCTGCCCCGCGAACGTCTGATCCTCACGCAGACCCCTCAAGTGTTCCGGCTCGATCTCTTGCGGCAAGCATTCGAACGGGCGCGGCAGGACCTCTTCATCGGCACTGACGAGTCTTCGCTGGTCGAACGCCTGGAGCAGGTGGAAGTTTCCGTCGTGCTCGGCACCGATCGCAACATTAAGATCACCAAGCCGAGCGACATGGATCTGGCTCGACTCTATTTGGGACTCGAGAACTCGCCTCTCGATCTTTCTTGAGAATGGCGGAAGAGAATGGCAGAAAATGTCGCGCCGCCCCTCCGAATTGGCCAGGGTTGGGATACTCATCGCATTGAGCACGGACGGCCGCTCATTCTTGGCGGTGTGCACGTTCCCAGCGAATTCGGGCTCGCCGGACATTCCGACGCGGATGTGCTTTTTCATGCCGTAACCGATGCCGTTCTGGGCGCGCTCGCATTGGGAGATATTGGAATGCACTTTCCCGATACTGCTGCTGAGTGGAAAGGCGCCAAGAGCCTTCAATTTCTTGAGCACGCGCTCAAGCTGGCCCGCATCCACGGATACCGCTTGGCCAATCTCGATTCCACGGTTATTCTCGAAACCCCGAAGCTGAAAGATTTTCGCTCGACCATACGCGAGAGTTTGGCTTGCGCGGTCGGCCTGCCTGTCACCTCCGTCAGCGTAAAATTCAAAACCGCCGAGAAAGTAGGACCCGTCGGCGAGGGCCGTTCTTGTGAAGCCCAAGCAGTCGTTCTCCTCACTGCCGATGCAAGCCGAGGAGATAAACCTCAGCCGTGAGTTCGATTGCCCTGTCAATATTCCGCTGGTTCTTGGTAGCGGCCGCGCTGGTATGCGCATATTACTGTGCGGTGTTCGCGCGTGCTGCGCTCCTCTTTCAGCAGGACACGGCAGCTTCAGTCCCCACCGCGGTTGCGCTGGTTCCGTTTAACGGCTCCTATCTAGCGCGATTAGCTTCGTGGCGGCCGGCGGAAAAAATCGCTCTGCTCAACCGGGCTGTCGAGCTCAATCCGTTCGACGTCGACTCATGGATTCGGCTCGGACTTACGGCTGAGATACAGCAGCACGACCTCCGCTCCGCCGAACACTATTACTTGCGAGCGTGGCAGGTCGATCATATGTTCTTGCCGCGATGGACGCTCACGAATTTCTATTTCCGGCAGCAGGCTCCGGCGCAGTTCTTCCGCTGGGCCAAAGCAACATTACAGATAACGCCTTATCCCGCGGATCCCGTGTTCACCCAAATGTGGTTGATGAGCCAGAACGCCGCTCGAATTGCCGCCGATATTCCCGATCGCGCTGCAATTCTGCTTCAGTATGCGTCCTTCCTGGCGAACACTCACCAGTACGCAGCGGTCCCGCCCATCGTACGGCGCTTGGTCGCTGCCACGGGTACTCGCAATCCTGCCGATTACGGCCGCGACGATCAGATTGGACCTGCGGAAGATCGTCTTCTTGGCGAAGGAGATCTTCAGGCCGCACTCGATATCTGGAACAGCATGAAGCTCGGGAACTGGATTCGACTTCCCGCACCAACGCCGGCCCATCCCTTGAATAACGGAGATTTTCAAATCCCGTTCTTTCTCCATGGTTTCGATTGGGCTCCCGTGCCATCGACCGGCGTGACTATCGATCAATTCCCTACTGACAAGAACGTTCGCATCACCCTTTCAGGCAACGAGCCCGAGCATTGCGTCCTGTTGCAGCAGTACGTTCCTCTTCAACCGAACCGCGCCTATCGCCTCCGCTGGCGCGCCGAGAATAACAGTATTGAATTGCCGAGCGGACTCGCCTGGCGCCTCTATCCGATCCCCAACGAAAACCAGACCACCCTGTCCTCGCCCGACCTGCTGAGTTCTCCGCCGGGAACTTGGGATTTCACATCACGCCAAGCCGCGACCCTAAACCTGTTGACGCTCGAATATACGCGCCCTGCCGGAACCATACGCGCTGCCGGCGACGTGGCGTTGCGACAAGTATCGCTCGAAGAACACTAGCGTACGTACCGAAGAGTAAGTAGACGTGTGCGCGCACGCCACGTGCCGCGAACAGGAAAGAAAGGCTACTTTTCTCGATGCTGATGTGTCCCGTGTGTGCCAGCGACAATGTAAGACTTTCCGGCAGAAAGCCAAGGCGTGAATTCTTGAAGCGCTGGCGCGGCTTGCAGCGCTATCGATGCCGTGACTGCCGAAGGGTGTTCCACCGGCCGCTTCCGCCCGGCAAACGAGCGACAATGAAGCGAATTGCAGGGAGCAAGGGCAGGCGATCTTCGAGACAGTACGGAATGTTCCGGACGAAAGCTCGCCGACGCGCTGCAGAAGTTGCTCTGCTGTTCGGCATGCTGGTCATCTTCTATATGGCATTTAGGTTTTTCGCCCGCCCGAAATGAGAGGGAAGCGGGGCGCCGTTCCCGCGTGGGAGCTAACTGTTGAAGCTCAGCAACTGTAACGTCGCGGTGTGCGGCGCAGGTGGATTCATTGGGGGCCATCTGGTCGCAGACCTGCTACGCCACGGCGCAAATATGATTCGCGCCATCGATCTAAAGCCGCGCGAAGAATGGTATCAGCGTTCACCCGGCGCTGAAAATCTGGTTCTGGATTTAAGAGATAAGAACGCCTGCGAGAACGCGGTCGACGGGATCGACGCCGTGTTCAACCTTGCCTCGGATATGGGCGGCATGGGGTTCATCGAAAGTAACCGCGCACTCTGCATGCTAAGCGTGCTCATCAATACGCACCTGCTGCTCGCATCGCGTGATGCCGGTGTGAAGCGCTTTTTCTTTGCATCCTCGGCTTGCGTCTATAACGCTGATAAACAAAGGAGCCCGCAGGTCACTCCTCTCAAAGAGGAGGACGCATATCCAGCGATGCCGGAGGATGGGTACGGTTGGGAGAAGCTTTTCAGCGAGCGCATGTGCCGGCATTTCGAAGAGGATTTTCGCGCCGCCTGCCGGGTCGCTCGTTATCACAACGTCTACGGGCCTCTGGGAACATTCAGCGGCGGACGTGAAAAAGCTCCCGCGGCTATCTGCCGCAAAGTGATTCAGGCGAAAGCGTCGGGCCGAAAGGAAATCGAAATCTGGGGAGATGGCAATCAGACCCGCAGCTTCATGTACATCGACGATTGCCTGAAGGGCACCCGCCTGATTATGGAGAGCGACATTCTCGAACCGATCAATCTCGGCAGCAGCGAACTTGTGACCATCAATCAGTTGGTCGACATCGTCGAGGAGATCGCGGGCGTTAAACTGAAGCGCACCTACAATCTCGAAGCGCCCAAAGGCGTTAACGGGCGCAATAGCGACAATACGAAAATTCGGCGCTACTTAGGTTGGGAGCCTTCCATACCGCTGAAGCAGGGAATGCGCAAAACCTACGAATGGATCGAAAGCCGGATGCTGGCGAAAGTCGCGAAATAGCCGGTTTATTGCGCCACCGCGGCCGAGTATTCTTCGTATGATCCGACGAAGTCCTCAATCCGATGCTGGTCAAAGTGCCAGATTCGGGTCGCCACTTCATCCACCAGGTCTTCGTCGTGCGTGACCAGCAGCACCGTGCCCTCGAACTTCTGCAGCGCGATATTCAGCGCGTTGATCGACTCCAGATCCAGGTGGTTCGTCGGCTCATCGAAGACCAGAACGTTCGGCTTCTGCAGCATCAGCTTGCAAAAGATCAGCCGCGCCGCCTCTCCGCCCGATAAAGCATCGGTCGGCTTGATGCCTTCTTCACCCCGGAATAGCATCTGGCCGAGTAACCCGCGTATCTCTTCCTTCGAAGCTTGCGGATCCCAATCATGCAGCCACTGCTCGACCGTCGTACCGTTGCGGATGGTGTTGCGATGATCCTGGGCGAAATAACCGACCTGGACTTCGTGTCCCCAATCGACTGTTCCCGAATCGAGGCCCACGTCCCGATCGTCGACCCCCGGCGCATTCGCGAGCAGCGCCTTCAACATAGTCGTCTTTCCGGCACCGTTCCGGCCCATGAGCGCAACTTTCTCGCCGCGCTGAACCGCAGCCGAAAAGTTCTTGATGACTTCGACATCGCCGTAGCTCTTCTGAACGCCTTTGAACTCGAGCGCATGCCGGCCCGAGGGCCGCTTCATGTCGAAACGGATGTACGGCCGTTGAATATTCGATCGCGCGAGTTCGGTGGTTTGCAATCGCTCCACTTCCTTCTTGCGCGAAGTCACCTGGCTTGCACGCGTGCCCGCTGAAAATCGCGCGATAAACTCGTTCAACTGCGCAATCTTCTTCTCGCGCTGCGCGTTCTCTGATTCGATGCGGACACGAACCTGCGTCTTCTGCAGAACCATATCGTCGTATCCGCCGGGATAAGTGATGATCGTCTGATAATCGATGTCAGCGGTGTGGGTCGACACGCTATTCAGGAAATGACGGTCGTGGGAAATCGCGATCAACGTGCCGTCATAGTGCGTCAGGAAATTTTGCAGCCAATGAATCGATTCGAGATCCAGATAGTTGGTCGGCTCATCGAGCAGCAACGCTTGCGGATGTCCAAACAGCGCCTGCGCCAGCAGCACGCGCACCTTCTGCCCGCCTTGCAGTTCGCCCATCTTGCGGTCGTGAAGCGGCTCGGGAATGTCGAGCCCGTCCAGCAGCACCGCCGCATCGCTCTCTGCCGTGTAGCCGTCCTCCTCCGAAACAATGCCTTCCAGTTCGCCCAGCCGCATCCCGTCTTCGTCGGTTAGCTCCGCCTTCGAATACAGGACCTCCCGCTCTTCGAGAGCGTTCCATAGCGGCATGTTGCTCATGATCACGGTATCGACGACCCGATATTGGTCGAACGCGAACTGGTCCTGCCGCAAGATGCCGATTTTCTTGGGACGAACCACCGTGCCCTTTTGCGGCTCGAGCTCGCCGGAAAGCAGCTTCATGAAGGTCGATTTACCGGCACCATTAGGGCCCGTAAGGCCATAGCGGCGGCCAGTCAAAAAGGCGGTGGTTACATCCTCGAAGAGGATCTTGCCTCCGTAACGCATACTTACGTTGCTAACTGAAATCATGGGGAAAAACTGGGCGGGAAACTTCTATTTTAGCCTAGCCGCCGCGTTTTGGCCCCGTCTTCGCCGAGAGGCAGGCGTTCGCGGTTACCGGACTGTTCTTCGGCGGATCAGAGCACCCGCTATCATCAAGCCCGTCAGGAACAGAGTGGCGGACGTCGGCTCCGGTGTCTCTGCCAGCTCCGGTGACCCCGCCAACAACATCTGCGGAGGTAGGCCCCGAGTGTCGCGGTGCTCAGCTCCACCACCATGTCGTTGAAATCGAAGTCAGAGTAGGGCACGCACGGACTGGTGCCGGTTGATAGCTTCCTTGGCAGGCGTCCGCATCCGTCGCGCCGAGATAGTAATTGCTGCCACTGGAAAAGATCGCGAAATGCTGGGTATTGTCGACCGGCATCGCTCCAGTCCCCAGATTCACGGCCGAGTTCATGTAGTAGATGTACTCGGTTTGGAAGGCTGTGCCGAAACCTTGCACGTTCTCGATGAAGAAACCGTAATTCTGACCTGCGGGCATCGATGGCATCGTAAAGCTCGTGCCATTTGAGTTGTTGACGGTAAAGAACAGCCGTCGGATTGATAATTGCGCTTCCGGTGCGATCGGTCAGATAGTAACCGAAGAAATCGACGCCAACGGCGCCGCCCTTCTGCGAAGTCAACGTCAGTTGCAGAGTGACTTGTTCGGGGTTCCCGTTGCTGGTGAAATACATGTTCGCGGGAGCGCCCATCGCACCGTCCGAGTAATACGGCATGTAACCAGGCGGGTTGTAACCGGCAACACTCTGACTTCCGCATTGGGCGCTGCCGACCATGCACCAACCGATATTGGCTTGAGCTCCGTCGCCGGAGCTATTGTTCCAGTAATATAGCCCCGGTACGTACGAAGAAAGACTGTATAGACGGTTGGGATTCCAGGTCGTCAGTGTCCCACCATTCAACGTGTCGGATACCGCCGGTAAAGCGCCGGCGATAACAGCAAGAAACATTAGTAGAAAAACGCCCGATTTCTTAGCACTTGTGCTCTCCTCCAAGAGACTTGAACGACACAACTCCATATCCGCGCCGCCGAAGTTGCAGACACAGAAATAGCTGCGGTCACTAACCTAGTTCATTACTGGCCCCTAATGTTTCTTGCTTTTGTGAAAGAAAGTCTCGGGAGTTTTCCTATGACTTGAAGCGACTCGCAGAAGATTCTGCCGCAGGAGCTCGTTCTCTTTTGGCGTCGTGGGACCCGAGAGTGTCGGCGTAAACTCGTGTGAATACCGCGCCAAAGAAGAAGATCTGCGCCGAATAGTAGACCCAAACGACCAGCGCCACCAGCGAGCCCGCTGCGCCATAAGTGGACCCCACGCCGGCCGTTCCCAGATAAAACGCGAGCACGCGTCTTTCCGATACTGAAGAGCACCGCTGTAGCGATCGCGCCGATCGCCACGTCGCGCCAGCGAACGGAAACGTCCGGAACAAATTTGAATATCAATGCGAACAGGACGGCAAAGGCCACCAGCGAAATGAGGAAATTGGCGAATTCGCTCGTGATGGCAAGATGAAGCGGAACAAAAGCACCGAAGAACTTCTCCGACCATGGTGATTGCCGCGCTTAAAATGAGGGAAGCCAACAGCAGCAAACCGAGCGCAAGCACGCATTGCAAACGAGGCCAGGCGCTGCGTGATGAGGTCACGCCAGTTGAACGAAGGCCGCGGCGGTGCATCCCAAATTATATTCAAAGAGCCTCGTAGTTCTACGAAAACTCCCGACGCCCCGAACAGAAGAGTTATTAGGGCAATAGTCGTTGCCAGAGCCCGTTCGCGTGATGGGCGCTGTCGAGCAGCGTTTGCAGTGTTTCGGCGCTTGAGGAGCCGACTACCGCGTTCACCTGCTGCAGCAACTGGCGCTCGGCTGATTGCCTGAACACGACTTCGCAGATCCTTACAGTCAGAACCAGCAGTGGCGCTATGGAGAGCAGCGCGTAATAAGCGAGCGACGCTCCCAACCGCGGAGCGTTGTGATCGCTCCAACTGGACGCCGCTTGCTTTCAGCAGCTTGCACAAGCTCGTATCGCCGTCATTCGCTCACCTGTTGTCTATAGATCCCCTCAACTGCGACGCTGAGACAGGTGTAACGGGCCAAACGCAACGGGCGTCCACGAGGTACATACCGCACGGCGGCTTGTTAGAATCGGCAGGGATCTCTCGCTTGCAACGTTTTTGCACTTTCACCTCTCCATAACCGGCAAAGATGAGGACCTTATCATCCTTTCGCCGCCATCAACTCCTTTTTTGGCTTCTCTGCTTGGCAAACCTGAGTGCGATCTGCGCCCAAGATTTTAGCGGCAAAACCGTAGTTTCAGTTCAATACGACCCGGCTGCTCAGCCTCTCGACCCTCACGATCTCGCGAATATGCAGCTGGTTCGCGCCGGCGAACCGCTCGACCCCACGCAGGTCGCCGCCACGATCGACCGTATGTTCGCCAGCGGCCTGTACGACGATATTCAAGTGGATGCCGAGCCGAGCGGAAACGGAGTTGCGCTGCGGTTCCTCACTCGCCCGAGACGGTTTATCGGGCATGTTGGCGCGCAGGGCCATATAAAGGACCCGCCCAGCCGAGCGGTCATCATCAGCGATGCCCAGCTGCAGTTGGGAGCGCCGTTCGATGAAGACACCCTCGCAACCGCCAGAAAGAACATCGAACAGGAATTGCACGAGAACGGACTATACGAGGCGCAGGTCGGTGTAGCGACGATCGAAGACCCGGATACGCATCAGGTCACCATCCGGTTTCTGGTGAAGCGGGTAAGCGAGCCCGGTACGAAATGCCGATGATCAAAGGCGACACGAAGCTTCGGACCGAAACGATTGTCCGCGCAACCGGATGGCGCATTCCGCTGATCCACCGCTGGCGGCAGGTAACCGACGCGCTGACCGATAGGGGAACCGACGGAATCCAGAAGAAATACGCCAAAATAGGGCGCCTGACCGCGTCGGTCGATATGACCTCGCTCGATTACGATCCCGCAACCAACCGAGCGAAAGCCACTTTCGACATCGATGCCGGGCCGAAGATCACCATCAAGGCTCTCGAGGCCAAGGTCTCAAAAGGCAAGCTGCGCCAGTATGTCCCTGTTTATCAGGAAGGATCGGTCGACAACGATCTGCTGACCGAAGGCGCCCGCAACCTGCACGACTACTTTCAATCCAAGGGCTATCCCGATGTGGACGTGACGTTCAGGCGCGAGCCGCCACAGAACGATCAGGAGATCATCAACTACTACATCGCGACCGGGCCGCGCCGGAAACTCGTGAACGTGGAGATTCTCGGCAGCAACTACTTCACGCTCGACACGCTGCGGGAGCGCATGTTTCTGCGCCCAGCCACGCTGGTGCTTCGCTATGGCCGCTACAGCGAGGATTTCCGCAAGAAGGACGAGGAGGCGATCGAGAACTTGTATCGCGCGAACGGCTTTCGCGACGTGAAGGTCACCTCGACGGTGCAGACGAACTATAAAGGGAAGCCCGAACGACATCGCGGTTATCGTTCCACATCGATCAGGGCAAACAATGGACCGTCGCGAATCTGAACGTCATCGGCGTTTCGCAGCTCGATCTTTCTCCGATTCGCGACCAACTGTCGTCGGCCGAGGGGCAGCCGTTTGCAGATGTGAATGTCGCCTCGGACCGGAACGTGATTCTCGACTATTACTATTCGCACGGTTTCCCAGCGCCGCATTCCGCTATACGACTGCGCCCGGCCCTGACCCGGATACCGTGAACCTGCTCTATGAATCACGGAAGGCCGGCGCGAGTTTGTGCGCAAGGTCATCATCTCGGGTCTCTATCGCACGCAGCCGTCTCTGGTCCAGAAGAGAATCGATGCTCAAGTCGGGAGAGCCCATTTCGATGGCGAAGGTCAACGACATCGCTCGCGAACTGACCGATCTGGGGATTTTCGCGAACGTGAACACGGCGCTGCAGGATCCTGACGGCACGAACCAGTACAAATATGTTCTGTACGATTTCGATGAAGCTGCCCGCTACACGTTCAATATCGGTCTTGGACTCGAAGTCGGCCAATTTGGCAGCACGACGAACAATCTCGCCGAAGCGGGCGGTGCCAAGGGCGTTTCGCCGATTGTTTCATTCGACGTAAATCGGCTGAATTTTCTGGGACTGGGCAAACGATATCGCTGCAGACCCGCTACTCGACGCTGGAGCAACGCGAATCGTTGAACTACATCGTGCCTCATTTCTTGGGTCTCTAAACCGCACGCTTACTTTCACACTGCTGTACGACACCACGCAGGACGTGCAGACATTCTCGGTGCGCAGAGAAGAAGCCGCGGTTCAGACTTCGCAACGATTGAATCAGAGCGTCCACTGTGCTGCTGCGGTTTGATTACCGGCGCGACGCACCGAACACCAACATTCCAGCGCTGAATACAGCCGCTTTTACCAGCGCCGGTTCGCATAGGCGAGCTTTCGGCCAGCTACATCCAGGATCATCGCGACAATCCGGCCGATGCTCATCGCGGTTTCTGGAACACGGTGGATACGGGTATCGCCGGCAACTTCTTTGGATCGCAGCGCAACTTCTATCGCATGCTCGCCCGGAACGCGACCTACACTTCGATTGGACGAAATCTCGTTTTTGCGCGGCAGACGCAAATTGGCGGCATTGTTCCCTTCAATATTCCGGCGGGTTTGAATGCCTACAACGTGATTCCGCTGCCGGAGCGGTTCTTCGGCGGCGGCAGTGTTTCCATGCGCGGTTTCGGCGATAACCAGGCGGGTCCGCGCGATATCGGAATCCATCGGAACTGCCCAGCGCGCCGGCCAGCTCCCACCGCCACCGGCTTTCCCATCGGCGGCAACGGTCTCTTCTTCAACACGTTCGAACTGCGCTTCCCGCTGCTTGGATCCGAATCTCAGCGGCGTGTTCTTCCACGATATGGGGAACATCTACAACAACTTCAGCGATATCTCGCTGCGCTATCACCAGAACGAGCTATCAAGATTTCAACTATGCGGTGCAGGCGCGTCGGCTTCGGCATTCGCTATAAGACACCGCTCGGACCGGTGCGCGTCGATTTCGCCTATGCGCTTGAACCCGCCGCGCTATCTGGGGTTCAGCACAAACGAAACGGTCCAGCAGCTGCTCTCGTGCACGGCATCTGAAATCGGCAATCCCGCTTTCCCGAATTGCAGCGCGAGCCCGCAGCGGTTGAGCCATTTCCAGTTCTTCTTCTCGATCGGGCAGGCGTTCTGATGCGTCGCGTGTCGTCCTCTTGCTGCTGCTGGCTAACTGCCTGGCGTTGGCCGTCATCATCGACCGGATCGCGATCATCGTCGGGAACTCGATCGTCAAAGACAGCGACATCGATCGCGATATCCGCGTCACCAGATTTTCTCAACAACGAGCCGCTGGATTTCAGCAGCGCGGCGCGCAAAAAAGCCGCCGAGCCGCTTGATCGATCAGATCTTCATCCGGCGCGAGATTCGCATCGGCGATTATCCGACCGCAACGTTACAGGAAGCCGACCGCCAACTCGACAGCCTGAAAAGCAGCGATTCAAGAACGAACGCCGCATTTCGAGCAAGCGCTGCGCGCTACGGCCTCACCGAACTGGAGCTGCGCACGCAATTTCAGTGGCAACTGACGGTGTTGCGGTTCATCGACGTGCGCTTCAAGCCGGCTGTGTATGGTGAGTGACGAGGAGATCGAGAAGTATTACCAGCGATCATGCCGCGGCTCTGCGCCGCCAATATCCGGGCAAGTCTCTCGACGATCTGCGCGAGCAGATTCGCGATCATTTTGACCGGCGAGAAGGTCAACAAGCAGTTTTTTGCGTGGCTGGACGATCAGCGGAAGAACAACAAAATTGAATTTCGTGAGGAGAGCCTCGCGTGAGCAGACGAAAGAAAATCCTGATCTGGATTGGCGCCGGCATACCGGCGCTTGCTCCTGGTGCTGGTCATCGCCTCGATTCTGATCGTCCGCACGGCCTGGTTTGCGAATTTCGTGCGCGACAAGATCATTGCGGTCACGGAAGAATCTACCGGCGGCGTAGTCGAGATCGGATCGTTCCAGTTCGACTGGATGCATCTGACAGCGCGTATCCGGAATTTCGTTTTGCATGGCACCGAGCCGAAAACGGCCGATCCGCTGGCCCGCATCGCGCTGCTTGAAGTGCACCTGAAGCTGTTTGCCGGGTTGAAGCACGCGGTCGATCTTCAGTACCTGGGAATCGATCAGCCGCAGGTAAATCTCATGGTTTTTCCCGACGGCACGACCAACATCCCGCAGCCGAAAAATTAAGAAGAAGCCCAGCCAAACATCCGGGCTGCAGACAGTCGTCGATTTGGCCATCGGCCAGTTTCAGATCACCAACGGGCTGCTTCGAATATTCGCAACAGAAGACCGCGTTCAGCGGCCGCGGCGAGAATCTGCGCGCGCTTGCTGAACTACAACACTCTCAATCCGAGTTATCAAGGCAATCTTGTCGATCGACCCGCTTTTCTTGACATCCGGGAAGAATCCGCCGCTGACGTTCACGTGAACTTGCCGGTGACAATTGAGAAAGACGCTATCCGGATAGCGGACGCAAAGCTGAACACCGACCAATCGCAGATCGCGGTGAACGGGTCCATTCAGAACATGAATGCGCCGCAAATTTCGGCACAAGTGAACGCGAATATCTCGCTGCCGGAGATGCAGCGCAGCTTCGACTCTTCCTATCGACGCGAGCGCGAAAGGCGTGCCGAATGTGCTCAGCCTCGAACTCGCCGCGAACATGGACGAAAAGAACAACACGATTCAGGTGAAGACCGCGCATGTGGCTCTGGGGCAAACCACATTTCAAGCCTCCGGCACTCTCGATCCATCGAAAAACTCGGCGATTCAGTTCAACGCGCATTTTGCACTGGGCGAATTGGCGCGCCTGATGAAGGTCTCGACCGATTCAAGCGACGCGGCGCACTGGATGCCAACGGCGCAGCCAAAATGGATGCGCGACAGTAACTATGCGGTCGACGGCACGCTGAATTCGCAAGGGTCTTTCGGTGCGCAGCGGAACGACGCGGCTTTCCGATGTCAGCCTTTACTCGCCGTTTCACGCCGATCCTTACCTGATCAGCATGGACGGCCTGAAGCTGAACGCATTCGGCGGCTCGTTGGCCGCGAAGATTTTCGTCGAGAAGATGCAGCGCCTCAGCGTGGAAGGCAATCTGCGAAATTTCTCGCTGCCGGTGCTGGCTCGCTCCTTCACGGGCAAACAGCTGGGCTATGACGGCACGATCGACGGCTCGATCAAAGCGCACGGCGATCTTGAAAGCGAAGGGCACGACTGGCTACAAGGCCCAAGCGCGACCTGGCCATCGTTCCGGGCCGTCGCGGCGTGCCGGTGAGCGGACACCTATATGCGAATTATGTGGGCGCAAGCGATACGGTCGATCTTGGAAAATCTTATGTGGTGATGCCAAATTCCCGAGTCGATCTTTCCGGCGCGCTGAACAGGCGCATCGACATCAATCTGGTTTCGCACAATCTCAACGATTTTCTGCCGGCGGCGAATTTCGCATCCACGAAGCCGCAATCGTCGCTTGCCCGTCAGCTTGCAACGGGCGGCGTGGCGGCAATTCAGGCGCAGATCACGGGCAATCTTTCGGCGCCGCGCATCACCGGCCATGTGCAATGAATCGCTTTGCGGTTGAGCAGCGCGGGTTCGATCGCTTTGCCGTGGATCTGAATGCGTCGCCCTCCGGCGCGGTGATCCAAAACGGTTTGCTGACGCGCAACACGCTGCAGACAACATTCGATGCATCCATCGGTCTTCGCAAATGGAGTCCGGTTCCTGCGTTCGCCGCTCTGACCGCGAACCTCACGATGCACAACGGCGATATCGCCGACCTGCTGAGCCTGGCGGGTGAGAGCTCCATTCCCGCCAGCGGGCAACTTGAACGCGGATGTGCACATCAACGGCACGTACGGCGATCCGCTGGGCAGCGCCACTCTGCAGGTGGTGAACGGCAGCGCCTACGGCCAGCCGTTCGATCGCCTGTATGCGAACGTCAATCTTGCCGATCGGCTCATCACGCTGTCGCCTCTGGAACTGGATGCTGCCGGCGGCCGCATCGACGTGAACGGAACGTTCCAGCATCCGCGCGACAGCTTTACCGTTGGTCACGCGCAATTCCACGTGACGACCAGCAACGTCCAGCTTGCAAACATCCAGCCCTTGGAGCGCGAATCGCCCGGTGTGGCCGGCGCGATTCAACTGACTGCCGATGCCGCGGCGGACGTGCGCGAGGTAAATAAGACAATCGGAAGTGACGATTTCGAACATCAGCGCGGATCTGTCCGCTCGCGGTCTTCGCGTTCAAAACCAAGCCGCGGGCGACCTCACTGCGACTGCGCGCACGGTGAACGGAACCGTGAACTACAACCTCACCTCCGATTTCGCAGGTTCGAACATTCAGCGTGAATGGCCACACCACTCTGACGAAGAATTACCCGACCACGGCCGACGCTTCGATCCAAAATCTTTCTGTTGCAAAGACGCTGAGCATCGTGGGCGAAGGGTCGATACCGGCGACGGGAACTTTGTCCGCCAACGCTCATGTGGCCGGAACCATGCAGGCGCCCAGTGCAGATCTGTCGTTTACGCTGGCAAGCGCGAAGGTCTATCAGGAGCCGATCAATCGTCTGCAAGGCTCGGTGCACTATTCCAACACGTTGGTCAACATTCCCTCGCTCAGGCTGGACGTGCCGGCGGGCAGCATTACGCTCGCCGGATCGTTCTCTCATCCGGCGAACGATTTCGATGCCGGCGCGGTGACGCTTGAATGTGAAGAGCACCGACATTCAAGTCGCAAAAATCGAGCACGTGCAGCAAGAGAAGCCGGGCATGGCGGGAACGCTGCGGCTGGCGGCCGATCTTTCGGCCAACTTGCGGGAGCAGAACGGCAACCGGACCGTGCTGATCTCAAATCTGAATGCCGACGCGTCCGCGAACGCGCTGCGCATGAATAACCGGAACCTCGGCGAAGCGAATTTCACTGCTCATACCACCGGATCTACCCTGAACTTCCAATTCGATTCCGATTTGGCGCAAGAGCCGAATTCACGCTTCGGGCGATTCGCAGCTCACGCGGCGACTATCCGGTCCGGGCGACCCTTACCTTCGCCAATATCAAGTACTCGAATCTCGCTCCGTTCATCTCTTCGGAGCCGAACGGTCAAGCCCAGCTTCGACGCGCTGGTGGAAGGACAGGCCTCGGTGAACGGTCCGATGTTGAATACCGATGCGTTGACCGCGCGCCTGCAGTTGAATACGTCTGCAAGCGCAAACGGTCCCGCAGCCCTCGCCCACGGGAGGGCCGGCGCGAGGCAGAGCTGTCACCATTCACAACAACGGTCCCATTGTCATCGCGCTGAATCGCTCAGTTGTGCAGATGCAGCAGCTGCGAATCGAAGGGCCGGGAACCAACATCGAGCTTCCGGTTCAGCGAATCTCAAGAACACGCGACCTGGCGGTGAACCTCGGCGCGAATGCGGATCTCAGTGTTCTGCAGGATGTCGATCGGGATTTTTATTCTTCTGGAGCGGTCGCGATGAATGCCACGGTTCACGGCAGCTTTTCGCAGCCCGCTGGTGAATGGCCGGATTGAGCTGAAGAACGCAAATGTCAACTACGCCACGGCGCCAAACGGTCTTTCGAATGGAAATGGCGTCATCCTGCTGAACGGAACCAATGCGACGATTCAAAATCTGACGGGAGAAAGCGGCGGCGGCAAAGATCACGATTGACGGGTTTCGTGGGTTATGCAAATTGCGAACTTGAATTTCAACCTGCGCGCCAGCGCGACCAAAGTTCGCGTGCGCTATTCCGGCATAAGCGTCAACTCGAATGCCGCAATCATCTGACCGGCAATACGCAGCGGTCCTTATTCGCGGGACTGTGACGTTTCGAGCGTATCGCGTATGGGTCTTCGGGCGACGTGGGATCTATTTTGAGCAGCGCTTCCACGCCGGCTGTCGGCTCCGACAGCCCCTTCCGGCTTTACTGACCGGGATGCGGCTTGGACATTCAGATCCTGACCGCGCCCGATCTTCGCGTGATCACCACCTATGCCAACAGGCTTTCCGTGCAGGCGAATCTGACCCTGCGCGGCACGGCTGCCGACTCCGGGCATTTTGGGGACGCGTAAGTGTGACCGATGGCGAGTTGGTCTTTTTCGGCAACACCTATACCGTCAACACCGGAACCATCACTTTCTACGATCCGAACGCGATTCAGCCGGTGCTGAATATCTCGCTCAACACCATTGCGCAGAACGTTACGTGTAACGCTTGGAGTTTCGGGTCCGATTAACAATTTGCATTTGAGCTACAGTTCCGACCCGCCGCTTACGTTTCAACAGATCGTAGAGCTGCTGGCGACGAACACGACGCCGAACGACCCGACGATCGCTTCGCAACAGCCCGCTCCGCCGCAGCAATCGTTCACGCAAATGGGAGAATCGGCGGTGCTCGGGCAAGCAGTAGCCAATCCGCTCGCGAACCGTGTTCAGCGGGTGTTCGGTATCACTCAATTCAAAATCGATCCTTCGTTCCAAGGAAGTGGAGGCCAGCCCGACGGCGCGCGTTACGCTACAACAGAAGATCGCAAATAACATCACGTTCACTTACATCGAAGACTCTCAGCCAACCAACGCGGAGATCATTCGCATGGAATGGGCTTTTTCGCCGAAGTTTTCCGCGGTTGCATTGCGGGACTTCAACGGAAATGTCAGCCTCGAGTTCTTCTACCGGTTCAAGAAGCGATAGCATGAACTATCGCAACGAATGAACATCGTCGTTTTCGGTCTCTCAATCAGTTCGGCATGGGGAAACGGTCATGCGACGCTTTGCGCGGACTGTTTCGGGCGCTAAATCGCCGCGGACACGAGGTTCATTTCTTCGAGCGCGACACGCCGTACTATGCCTCGCACCGGGATGCGCTCTCCTTTCCTTTCGCGAACCTGCACCTGTATTCCGACTGGACTGAAGTGCTCGACGGCGCGAGAGAAGCGCTCTCCAACGCGGATGCCGGCATGGTGACGTCGTATTGTCCAGATGGGATCGCGGCGTGTGAGCTGGTCCTGGAATCGCGCCTCGCACGCACCGTGTTCTACGACATGGATACGCCCGTTACTCTGAGCCGCTTGGACCAGGGCGAACCGGTTCCCTACCTGCCGACAGATGGCCTGGGCGCTTTCGATCTGGTGTTAAGCTACACGGGCGGCGCAAGCGCTCGATCAGCTGCGCAAGCGGCTGGATGCGCGTTGTGTTTCGCCGCTTGTACGGCTGGGTCGATCCGGATGTTTACTATCCGGTGGAGGCGTGCAGCAAATTCGCGGCGATCTTTCTTATCTTGGAACTTATTCGGCGGACCGCCAGGCGGCGTTCGAGGATCTGCTGATCACTCCGGCACGCCGTCTGAACGATCGCAAGTTCATCATCGGCGGGGCCATGTATCCAAATCCGCAAACGTGGCCTGACAACATCCGCTATTTCGAGCACGTGTCACCGAATGAACACCGTGCGTTTTATTCTTCGTCGCCACTGACGCTGAATGTCACACGCGGGTCGATGGCGGCGATGGGGTATTGTCCATCCGGGCGGCTGTTCGAGGCAGCGGCCTGCGGCACTGCGGTTCTCAGCGATTGGTGGGCCGGGCTTGATACGTTTTTCGACCCCGGCGAGGAGATTCTGATCGCCACCTCTACCGCCGAGAGCCTTTTCGTGCTGAGTAAGGACCGCGCTCTTCTGAATCAGATTGGCTCTCGCGCCAAGCAGAGAACGCTCGATTGCCACACGGCGCAAATTCGAGCGCAGCGTTTTGTTGACTTGGTCGAGACGCCGCGGGATGAAAGCGGCGAAGCGCAAACCGTTTTGGCCTCCAGAGGAGCTTGATCATGTGGGGAATTATCCCAGCCGCTGGAATGGGAAGCCGCATTCAGCCGCTTGCGTTTTCCAAGGAGTTGCTGCCAGTTGGCAGTTACATGGGCGGAGCGGCGGAGCGGCCGCGCGCGGTGAGTGAATACCTCATTGAGCGCATGGTGAACGGCGGAGTCGACAAGATCTGCTTTGTCATCTCACCGGGCAAATCGGACATCCTCGACTATTTCGGCGGACACGCGCTTTCCGCGACGATCTTCTACGCGGTTCAGCCCCAGCCCGCCGGATTGTGCGACGCGATCTTTCGTGCCCTTCCGCTGATCCCGCCTGAAGAAGACGTTTGCATCGGCTTGCCGGACACCATCTGGTTTCCTGAAGATGCTCTGGCTGGCCTTCCCAGCGGATGCTTGTCGCTGCTGCTATTTCCGGTTCAACATCCGGAACGTTTCGATGCCGTGATCACGAACGATGAAAACGAGGTGCTGGAGGTACGGGTGAAGAATGCGCATCCCGGAACAAAGTGGATTTGGGGCGCATTTCGAATGCCGGGATTTATTTTGCGTGAACTGCACGACCTATGGAAGAGTCGCCACGACGAATATCTGGGAACGCTGATCAACGAGTATCTGGCTCGCGGCGGCCGCGCTTATGGCTTCAAAATGGGAGAATCCTACGTCGATGTCGGCACGCTGAACGGCTATCGTGAAGCGCTTCGCGTACTGGATGCGCACTGTACCGCTGAAATCAAACAGACTTGACTCTCGAGATCATCGACGATTTCAATAATCTCGTTGAACTTGAGCCAGCGTGGTCGTTCTTCGCTCGAACACTAGGCGATCTGACCCCCTTCCAACTGCCCGAATGGCTGCTCACGTGGTGGCGGCACTTCGGAAGCGGCCAATTGCGCGTGCTGGTGTTTCGTAAGGGCGCTGAGATCGCCGGCGTTATTCCCTGCTTTCTTCACGACTGGCAAGGCTTGCGTCAGCTGACGCTGATCGGGTCCGGAATCTCCGACTATCTCGAGCCCCCCATTGCCCCGGAGTCTCGCTCGGAGGTTGTGGATCGCTTGCAAGCGCATCTGGTATCGAATTCGGACTGGGATGTCTGCAACTGGCAGGATCTGTCCTTCGACACCCCGCTCCGGCGGCTGGCTTCGGCAACTGTCGACGAAACAGAATGCTACGTACTCGCGTTAAAGGGCAACTTCGAAGAGTATTGGGAGGGGCGCTCAAAAAGCCTGCGCCAGAACGTGCGGCGTGACAAGCAAAAAGCCGAAGCGCGTGCGCCGCTGAGTTTTGAAGTGTTGCCGACAGCCGACGCTGAATCCATGCAAGCTCTGATTCAGTTACATGCCGCACGATGGCGTAAGCACGGAGAGGCAGGGATGATCGAGGCAAACAGTTCAGCCGGGTTCCTCCAAGACGTCGCGAGCGCATTCGCACGTCGAGACATGCTGCGAATCTTCGTGTTGCGATTCGAAGGACAAATCGCCGCTGTCATTCTCGCGTTCCAATATGCCGGCACGCTCTTCAATTACCTGACTGCTTTCGATCCGCAGTATGAGGCGCTTGGGCTGGGGCAGACGCTCTTGTACGAGTCGTTGCGTTACTCGTTCGAGCACCGATATCGCGCCTGGGACTTTCTGCGCGGCAACGAACCCTACAAGCTTTGGTGGGGCGCCGAGTCGATACCCAAATGCCGCGTCATAGTGACTCGTAAAGCGTGATGTAATCCTCTACCATTCTCGAGGCGCTCCAGCGATTGTTTGCCTGTTCGCGGCACGCGGCGGGTGAGATTTCGTCGATGCGCTTGACGGCATCCGCCATTTGCTCCTGGGATTCGACGATAAAACCCGTTATCCCGTGCTCAACCACTTCCGGCAAAGCGCCCGAGCGAAATGCCACAACCGGCGTTCCGGAGCTGATCGCTTCCATGGCGACCAGCGAGCTGGTCTCGGCGACGAGGCTCGGAATCAGCACGCATTTTGCCTCCGCGAACAGAGATCTTTTCCGATCGAGACCGACTGCGCCAACGTATTGGCGCTTCGCGTCGAGTAGAGGCTGAACCTGTTGCGAGAAGTACAGCTGGTGATCGCGAAACGGATGAACCGGACCCGCAATCACCATTGGAAGGTCGAGCCGGTGCGCTACTTCGAGTCCGATATGAACGCCTTTTTCCGGACAGATGCGTCCGAGCCACAGCAGGTGTTTCTTTTCGCGGGATGCAATCTCGTACGCCGCGGTATCAATCCCGTTCAAAACCACCGGCAGTTTTTTGCCCGGAGCCGCGTTGGCCTGCGATTCCGAAACGCAGTTCAGTCGGACGTCCTCCGAATGGAAGATGGATTCTGGATACCACGCGGGAGGAAGGTGCAGAGTCGCGAGTTTCCGTACTCGATCGGCGGGCAAGTAGCTGGAAAAATCCAGGCCGTGGAAATGAAGCAAATCGACGGGATAGCGGTCGAGCGCTTGTTCAGTTGACCGGAGGTGGTCGCGGCGCGCCGCCTCGCGAACCTCTTCCGTCATCTCGCCTTCGAATGCGGGCGTTTCGATCAACTCACCTGCGATGCGGGAGCCTTTGGCAGCGATGACGATCGACCGATGCCCGCGCGCGACGAGCCCGCGTTCGAGCAAGTACAGAATCTGTTCCGCGCCGCCGCCCGAATCCGGCCCGACCGGCAACAGAGGATACGCGACGCTGAGGACAGTCAAGAAATCCGCTCGCATCCGTGGTACTTGTTTACCAGAATTGGGTCGCTAGAACTTGCGGGGGTCCTGCCGTCCCTTGAATTACGCGCGTTCTTAGAACCACCTGGATGTTCTTGCGCGTCCAGTCACTGGGCGCTTGGCGCAGAGCCATCTCCAGATACTTCGGCTTGGTGAGAAACTCGCCCGCCGCCGCTGTTCCGTATTGGGTGATGCCGGCCGCCGATACGACCATCTTGCCGGTCATCGGGTCCAGCACGCGGGAGACTATGGCGTAGTCGGCAGGCATCTTCCAATCGGGCCATTCATTGACCAGCTGCCAATCGCGCTTGGACGGGTTCAGCCGGTCGTGTACGTGAGGCGATCCTAGATCGCCGTTGCGCTCAAGCGTAAATCGCAGTTCGCCCATCAGACGCAAGGTCCAATCGTTTGTGAAGGCGCCGATCAGAACGGCCGGACTCTCGCGCAAGTCTGCAAAGCTGGTGGAACCGCCGCCGCGTATGAAATACCCGCGATCGCGGCGCGTGAATAAGCCTGCCATGTCCGACAGGCACATGGCATCTCCTAGCGCGATATAGCGATCGAACATGGGCACAATCTTGCCCGGATCGATCGAAATGAGATCGTTATGCTTCGGGGTGGATGCGCCGCGGGCCTGTTCGCGCTGTTTCGAGATCTCCGAATCGAGCGGCTCCAGGAGATTGTAGGCCCGCGGCTGTCCGACGCAGAGAAGGATCGGTTCTGTTCCTTCCAGCATGGGCGCCCAGAATTGATCCACGACCGACTGCCCACGGTGAGAACCGCGAACGGCGAACGTGGCTATGACCGCGATTGCCGCGGCGCCGATCCCGAAGAGCAACAGCCAGGGCCAGGCGGTCTTTCGCGGTTTCGCTTTCCCGCCTTCGGCAGAATGCGGAGCCGATTCGCCATACCCGACTGTATGCTCGGCAGGCGAATGGAACTCCGGCAGGTAGGAGCCGGGCGGAAGGTCGATGCGCAGCTCCGACTGGTGCCCCAAGCCGTAATACTGCGCCAGCCGCTTTCTGACTTCGTTCGCGGTTACGCGCACGACGGAGTCTTGCTTCGGGTCGTAATTCGGATCGCGGTTGAACACCCGAATGCCGACCGCTTTTTCTTTCAGCGAACCGCTTCGTCCCTCGACTGCGGCATGCACCACGTATTCCAGAAAAGTGACACACCGCTTGCTGGTCCGAAAGACCGGGCTCGCGCTGATGCGGCCTAGTTGCTCACGGACTGCCTCTTCCGTGATGTTGGACGGCAAACTGGTGTCTTGCCTCATTGCCTGCGTTGCGCTACCCACTCGCAGTGTAGCTCCATCGCCACAAGCCGAAAACGTCAGGATAGTACCGACGCGGAATGTTTCGAGAGACCGTTAACCTAGGGGTTCTTAACTCGGATTTAAGGGGCTCCTCCAGTACTCCCGCAGGTACGCTCTTTCGCGGGTAAGTGGCTGGAATTAGCTAGGACCGCAGGCTTACCCCAGGTTCAACACCCCCAAAAGATGAGGTACAAAGCCTTGACGATAGTCACAGGGCCCTGTACTTATGATTAGCTTTGTAAAAAGGGGGCGTATGAGGATACAAGCGCCGCTATCGCGCAGCTTGCTGCTGCTTCTCTGCAGTTGCGTGGCGGTTTGGGGCCAGCTTTACACAGGATCGATCACGGGTACGGTGCATGATCCGTCCGGCGCGGTCGTACCGAACGCCAGGGTGACCATCACCGACGCGGCTCGCGGCACTTCGTCCACTGCGGTGACGGACGGCTCGGGGTTGTACACAGTGCGAAACCTTCCGCCTGCGACATACACAGTGAAGGTGGAAGCGACGGGTTTCGCAACCTACCAGCGGCCGAACGTGGTTCTGGAGGTGAACGGCAATGTCGAGGTGGGCGCGAACCTTCAGGTTGCGACGGCGGGGCAGACCGTCACGGTCGCGGAGGCGCCTCCGCTGCTGCAAACCGAAGACGCGACCACCGGGCAAACCGTAAATCGACTTTTCATCAATGATTTGCCGCTGGTGAATCGAAACGTTTTCGATCTGGCATTTCTCGCGCCCGGTGTCTCGCAACCTCCCGGTCAGACATATGGAGTCGGAGCCGCGGGAGGCGGGAACTTTGCCACCAACTTCGTTTCCGACGGCAGCCGCAACGCCCAGGCTGACCTGCTGCTCGACGGCGTCAGCATCATGAACGAGGAAAACAACACCGGTATTACAAAGGCCATCTATGTGCCGCCGGTAGACGCCGTCGAGGAGTTTAAGGTACAGCAAACGAACTTCAGCGCCGAGATCGGCAACAGTGGCGGAACCGTCGTAAATGTAGTCACCCGATCGGGAACGAATCAATTCCATGGCGAGCTGTTCGAGTTTTTCCGTAACAATGACCTGAACGCAAACAACTTTTTCGCGAATGCAGCGGGCATCGGCCAGGCCCACCAGGAGCGCAACGATTTCGGCGGCACCTTCGGCGGTCCCATCATTCGCAACAAGACGTTTTTCTTTTTCGATTACGACCAGGTAAAGGCACTGAGCGGCGCAAGCGCGGAAGAAGGAGTACCTTCGGCGGCCGAACACGCAGGAAATTTCGGCGAGCTTTGCGGGGATTTGAGAGGCAGTTTCAATGGCGCGGGTATCTGCTCGAACCCGGGCGGCCAGATCTACGATCCGTTTACAGGAACCTACAACGCCGCTATCAGTGGCGCGGTGAATCGAAGCCCGATCCCGTTTGACAATCTTGCGACTTACATCAGTCCGGGCAATCCGCTCTCTCCTAACGGAAATCTGGCTCACGTAGCCGGCAATCTAATTGACCCAGTGGCGGCGAAGCTGATGGCGGGCTACCCGAACCCGAACCTTAACGTCGGGACCGCGGCCTACAATCCGCTCGCTAATTGGGCGGGGAATGCCACCATTCCGTCGACGATGCAGTCTTTCGACATCAAAGTGGACCATCACATTACCGACAACGACACTCTCAGCGTGAGATTTTCACACGAATGGTTCAATGGCGTGAGCGGCGCGAATTTCTACAACGACCCGTACAACACTTCCACCCAAGGCCCGCTGACGGACTCCGCGTATCTGGGTGTGGTCAATTACACGCACACGTTCAATCCGACTACGATCATGACCGTCTCCTTGGGTTATGGACATGATTTGAGCGGTACGTCGGGGAGCGCTTCCATCATCCCGGGTTTCAACCAAGTGAGCACGCTCGGAATGCCCGCTTACACGAACACTTCCGGCTATTCCGCAGCGCCGAGCGTGTGGATCTTCGGTGGCCAGGCGACCGGGGCGGACTTCAACGGGCAGATCGGCAGTCAGGGCTGGTCGATTTTGAAATACGCGAGCGAAACGGCCCACTTGATCGGCTCCATCGACAAGGTCGTCGGAAATCATGAACTCAAGTTCGGCGCAGAGTTGCGGCGGCACCGCATCAACTTTCTTCAGCCTCGTTACCCGGCCGGAATCTATGCGATGGACGGGAATGGCACCGCGCTGAACTCCAACGGCGGCGTCGGCACGGGCGGAAATGCGTTCGCAACCTTCCTGACCGGCTACAGCGACAACGCGGCGTTCGTCGGCTTGGGCAATTACGAAATTCCGCCGTCGGTCGCAACCCAGAGTTTCCAGTCGGGCGGGTTCATTCAGGATAATTGGCACGCCAGTTCTCGTCTGACGTTTAACATCGGCCTGCGCTATGACCTGGAAGAGCCAAGAACGGAACGCTTCAATCGGATGAACTATTTCGATCCGAGTGCTCCGAATCCTATTCCGGGGTACACGGGGGCACTCGAGTTTCTCGGACTAGACGGAAACAGCAGACGCGAGTTCAATACGTACTACGGGGAAATCGGTCCACGCTTCGGATTTGCATATCGCCTCGGCACGAACAGCACGGTACGGGGCGGCTACGGCATCTATTACGATCCTTCCGATATGAGTGCTTCGGGAACGGCGGGCAACGGCCTTCAGGGTTATGAAGGATTGACCTACGCACCCGAGAATCTTCCAACGGATCCGGCAGTTCCGCTCATGTTTCTGCGCAATCCGTTTCCGCTTGGCATATCCCAGCCAACCGGAAGCAGTCTTGGTCCGGCGACGGGCATTGGAGACTCGGTTGCAGCTCCCATCCGTACTTGGAACAAGGTGCCGCAGGAGCAGAGCTGGAGCTTCGGTTTAGAGCACCAGTTGCATTGGGGCTTGTTGGTGGACGCGGAATACGTCGGGCGAAAAGGAACGCACCTGTACTTTAACGGCGCTAATTCTCTAGACATCGTCCCGGAATCGGTAGCCAACGCATACCGTGCGGGTCAATCCGCCACCTACAATGCACTGGTCCCGAATCCATTCCATGGGAACCCGCTAGTGGACCCGACAAGCGGCTTGGGATCGGGAGCAACGGTGCCGTTGTACCAGTTGACGTTGCCGTACCCTCAATACTCCGGCGTCAGCGGAAGCTTCCTTCCGGTCGCGAACTCTATTTATAACGGCGTGAATCTGCGGCTTGAAAAACGTTTTTCCGGAGGCGTACAGTTCCTGGTTACCTACACGTTCCAGAAGAGCATGGATGACTCGTCCTTGGGTTCGAACGGTTACTCGTTCATAACTTCGGGAGGATCGGTGCTTGGCGAAGTACAGGATCCTTATAACTTGAGGCTGGAACGATCGGTATCACAGTTCAACATTCCCCAAATTTTCCAGTTCAGCTGGGTGTATCAGATTCCGTACGGGCGCGGGCAGAAGTATGGTTCGAGTTTGAACCGCGTCGCCGATTTCTTTATCGGCGGATGGCAGGCGAACGGCATTTATCGATGGGATGACGGGTTACCGATCACACTCGGCTACAACGAGCCCGGTGGGAACGCTATACCGACGTTCGGAAATCAACGCCCGAATCTCACGGCGCCCCTGCAGGTCTGCGGTACAGGAAATCTGACGCAGTACTTCTGCAATCCTCAGGTGGTCACGGTGCCGCTTCGCTTCGTGGACGGGACGGCGCCAAGAACTCTACCGAACGCGCGGACGCCCGGTACCGATAACCTGACCGCATCGCTTTTCAAATCGTTCCCCTTGGGGTTCCGCGAAGGAGCACGCGTAGAGTTCCGGTTGGAAGCATTCAACGCGCTCAACCGTGTTCAGTTTGCCGGGCCGAATACGACGCTGCAACCAACCGGCGCACTGACGGGCAACTTCGGGCAAATCACAAGTCAAGCCAACTTGCCGCGACAGGTGCAACTTGGTCTCAAGCTCTACTTCTAAATTCCGCGGCGGCAAGCTTCGGAGTGCGACCGTATTGCTCATCGTGTCGGTGGCCTGTTGCGCGGGAGCCGACACGATGAGCGACGCGGTTGCGGCGCTGCGCCGAGGCGATTTGAGTTCTGCCGAGCAGACGCTCCGCACGGAATTGAAGGCGCACCCAAACGATGCGGGCGCGCTTGGTCTCCTCGGAATCGTGCTTGATAACGAGAAAAAGTTCGTCGACGCGGAGAGAGTCTACCGTCGTGCCCTCGAGCTGGATGCGCACTCTTTGGCCTTGTTGAACAACTACGGCAATCATCTGCTGAATGCGGGCGATCTCAATGCCGCACAAGCGGTGTTCTTGAAGTTGTTAGCGACGAACCCGGGGCATCGAAACGCTAATTTACAGATCGCACGGATCGCGATTGAGCAGAAGCATGCTTCCGAGGCGGTCGCCTACCTGGACCACATTCCACAAAGTGAACAGAGTGCCCAAGACCTTGCACTGCTGAGGATCGAAGCGCTGTATCTGTCCGGGCGTTCTCAAGCGGCAGACGCCGTCGTAGAGGAACTAACACCGGCCGCCCGCAAGGATGCGCGATTGGCATCCTCGCTGGGGCTGGCTCTGTTGGATTCTCACCAATATGCGAGAGCGGGGGCGTTCTTTCGAGAAGCGATGGGCGGGGCGCCGGCCGCCGGTAAATATGTACAGGCTGTCACCGACATCGGAAGCGGATTACTCGAAGCGGGTGCATACAAAAACGCAGAGGACTTCCTCCGTCCGATTGCGGATGCGAGTGCCTGTTGCAAGGTGGAGTTGGAGCTTGCGATTGCAACTTCACACGCGCAGAACCCGCAAGAGGGCCTCCAAATTTTGGACAACATTCCGCCCTCGCAAAGAACGGATGATTATTACCTGGCGCGCGCGGAGATGCTCGACGCTTCAGGCCAGTTCGAGGCGGCGGCCGCAGCCTTAAACGATGGTCTTCATGCTGCGCCCAAGCGGCCCGACCTATACCGCCAGGCCGTGATGTTTCTGGTGAAGAATGATCGGATTCCCCAAGCAGTGTCGATAGCCGAAGAAGGCGCGCGAATGCTTCCCGACGATAACGAGATGCTGCTGCTGAAGGCCACCACGCTAGAGCTGGCGGGCAACACAAAAGAGGCCGAGACATTGCTCGACAGCATCCGCCGTCGCTGGCCGCAGTGGCCGGATGCCTGGCTGAGCGAAGGCATTATTCTCGAAACTTATCGAAGGTACGACGAAGCGCGGCAGATGGTGGAGAAAGCAGTGGCCCTTGGCGCCCGCAGTTCGGAAGCGTACTTCTATTTGGCCGAATCGCTTTTATACACGTCGCCGGACCGAATCGATGCCGCGCAGAAAAACGTTCGCCAAGCCGTCGCGCTAGCCCCTGACGATCCATGGGTTCGCGCTCTGGCGGGAAGGATCGCCTTCGAAAAGAAAGAGTACGGCACGGCAGTCGAGCAACTGCAGCAAGCGATTCGGTTGCGCCCCAGTCTGGTGCAAGCACATTACGTCCTGGCACAAACTTACAAAGCGCTCGGAAGAGTGGAGGAGTCGCGCGAGCAGCTCGATCAGGTGTCGACGATCCATAAACAATCTCCAAACGATGAGGCGGATACGACGGACGTGAAAAGGGCGCTGTTTCAGGTGCGGCCCCTCGAATCCCATTAAGTCCCGAGTCCGAATCCGATAGGAACATGTCGAAAACCGCCGCCCTAGCCCTGCTTTCGCTATTCGCGCTGACACACGTCTTGGTCGCCCAGGACCAGACACCGGCAGTGAAGGTCGTGGCACGAGCAGATGGATACACACTGTTACGGAACGGCGAGCCCTGCTTCATAAAAGGAGCAGGGGGATCGAAACATCTGGATGAGGTAGTCGCGGCGGGAGGAAATTCGATCCGGCAGTGGGCGCCGGATGAAACGGCACTCGAGGAAGCGCGGCAGCAAGGCTTAACTGCATTAGTTGGCCTCGTGCTCGGTATTCCGCGGCACGGCTTTGATTATGGGAACGCCGCCATGGTTCAGAAACAGCTCGAACAAACACTGGCCGTTGTACACCGATTAAAAACCAATCCTGCCGTCCTCATGTGGGCATTAGGCAACGAGCTCGAACTGGGTGCTACTGATGATCAACGGATTCCGGCGTGGAAGGCGGTGGAGCAACTGGCGCGCGCCGTGAAGAGAGAAGATCCCGCTCATCCGGTGATGGTCGTTCTCGCCGGAGCCGGCGAGAATAAGCTTCGCGAACTCGATCGGTACTGTCCGTCGCTCGATGCGGTCGGGATCAATACGTATAGCGGCATCATGACTCTGCCGGAAAAGATCGCCGAGCAGGGATTCCACCGGCCCTACATCGTCACAGAGTTCGGGCCGCGCGGTCATTGGGAAGTCGCAAAAACGAGTTGGGGAATGCCCATCGAGGATACAAGCACGCAGAAAGCCGAGTTCATCCTCCAGGGGTATGAGCATGCGATCGCGAATCGGCCCCAATGCCTGGGCTCATTCGTCTTCTTGTGGGGTCAGAAACAGGAGAAAACGCATACCTGGTACGGCCTATTTCTTTCCGACGGCGCGCACCTGGGCGGTGTGGACGCGATGCAGTTTCTTTGGACGGGTAAGTGGCCGGCGCATCGCGCTCCGGTGATCGACGGCGCAATTACTGCGAAGGCGGAAGCGGCGGATGGCGAGAGTGCGGCCGGGGTCTTCCGCACCGGATCACAAATACTTTGCTCAGTCGTTGCCAAAGACTTGGATGGCGATCCGATCACTATCAAGTGGGATGTGCGTCCCGATGTCGCGAACAACCCAAGCAGCGGCGGAGATTTTGAACCGAGCGCTGCGCCCATTCCTCGAAGTATTGAGCAGCAGACGGATCAGTCGATCGTAATTCGATTGCCCAGCACGCCCGGAGCTTACCGGATCTTCGTCTACGTCTACAACCAGCACAGCGGCGCTGCCACCGCCAATCTGCCGATCGAGGCGAAATGAGACCTTGACGCATATCGGGAAGTAGGCCCCGGGAAGGCCGTGAGTCACTCGATCGACGGATTCCCCACCAGGACCGGTCAGGAGTTTCTCGAATTCCTGTGCGCCGTAGCGGCGAGTGATCCATCGAAGCCATCGCCTTCGCCCGTTGAGAGATTCCTCGGCTCCCATCCTGCAGCGCTCGCCTTCGTGCAGGCGCCCCAGCCAAGTCCATCCAGCTTTGCGAAAGAAGCGTACTTTGGTGTGACGGCGCTTCGGTTTACTAACAAGGATGGGCTCAGCCGTTCTGGGCGCTACCGAATCACACCGGATGCCGGCGTCGAGCACCTCAATGACGCGATGACAAAGAGCAAACATGGGAATTTTCTGTTCGGCGAGCTGACGGAGCGGATCGCGAACGGGCCGATCGGCTTTCAAATCGCCGTACTGGTTGCGAACGACGATGCCGTCGTGGACGACGCCACGATTCACTGGCCGGAGAATCGGCGCTTGGTTCAGCTGG
Source organism: Vulcanimicrobiota bacterium (assembly GCA_963738465.1). GTDB lineage: Bacteria > Vulcanimicrobiota > Vulcanimicrobiia > Vulcanimicrobiales > Vulcanimicrobiaceae > Vulcanimicrobium. Next base: position 556,529 of record CAVTWP010000004.1, on the reverse strand, counting down.
GCAAGCTCGCCATCACGACGATGATTCCCGACAATCTGCAGGAACAGAAGAAGATCATCTTCGACCCCATCCCGCGAGTGGACGGCAGCGAGGCCTCGGACGATCCTCTGCTTGAGCTGCGTGCGGCAATCTATCTCCTCAGCGGACGTCGCCGCCGTCAGGCTCCCGAACTATCGAGTGCATCAGAATCTAAGGGCGCAAGCGGAGCTAGCGTAACCGCTTAACGTTGAAATCTGTTGCAAAACTACAGCGGTCCGCGCATCGAGCGGCTTCCGCTCCGACCGTGGCGAGCGTCAAGGAAACGTGCGTCGCTGCGCTTGCCTGTGCTGTCGCATACTCCTGATGATGTGCACTGCGGTGACGGCGACGGCGGTTGTCAGACCCACACACGCGACGATGGCCTTTACAGATGATCGATCAAGGGTCGATTGGTTCTTTCCGTTTTGAATGTGCTCGGGACGAACGCCGACGCCGACCAGGTGCCCGATTGTGCGCTGCAGGCCCGGTACGCGGACCGCGACTTTTAGCTGCCAGGGCGCTTTTAGGGGGCCTGTATTGCCTGAAGACGTATTGCAGTCCCTTATGGGCATTGATCTGGAAACCCTGGATTACGCGAGTGTGGAAGATGCGCCTTTGTTGCACTCTTGCGAGCAGCTCTTCCGTCACACGTCCTTCTCGCAGCGGACGGGCGAGGAGATTTGCGGCAGCTACCGCATCCTGAATCGCTAAATTGATGCCGACTCCTCCGGCCGGCGACATCGCATGCGCGGCATCGCCGATGCACAGCAGCCCGGGCCGGTGCCACGTCGTCAATCTGTTTATTTGCACTGACAGCAGCTTGATCTGGTCCCAATCCTGCAACTCCTTGCACGCGATCGCTGAGGTACGGAGCGACCTGAGCAATGCTCTCGCGGAACGCGTTCAGCCGCGGCTGCGCATCTCGTCGAACGAGCCCTTCCGGATGATGAAGCCCGCTTGGAAATAATCGCCGCGGTCGATGAGAACCAGGACCTTGCCGTAATTGAAGTTCCCGAAGAGTTGTTGCGGATCTTCCTTCTTTCGGCTAATGCGAAACCAGAGCACATCGATTGGAACTCCAAACTCCTGAACCTTCAGTTGGGCGAGCTGGCGTGTGATGGAATGCCGACCGTCACAACCGACTACCAAGTCGGCGTGGATGTGGACGGGCCCGTCGGGGGTCCGCACGTCCACTCCCGTGATGCGCCCAGCATCGCGCAAAGGCCGACGACCTCATGGTGCATTCGAAGCTGGAAGGCGGGCGACTCCTTGGCCTTTTCGGAAAGGAAATTAAGGAAGTCCCATTGCGGCATGAGCGCGACGAACTTACAATGCGTGGGCACGTGCCGCAAATTAGCGGCTTCGAAAGGAGTATCTCCGAACACACGCCCGAATGGAAGTCAGCTCCTGATGCGGCATCCTTAGGAAATCTTTCAGAAGGCCGAGCTCGTATATGATCTCGAGCGTAGAAGGATGGACGGTATCTCCGCGAAAGTCGCGGAAGAAGTCTTGATGCTTCTCAAGAACCATCACCGGGACGCCGGCGCGAGCGAGGAGATAGCCCAGCATTATCCCTGCGGGCCCACCTCCGACCACACAGCACGTTGTTTGGTGGATTGGTTCGTTGCTCATATATCAGCCGCGCTCCTTTCGTATTAATGACTGACTGTCAGTCATTGTCAATTCCGCCAATCGTGCGATCGACTTGCAGAATTCACTTAAACTCGCGACGACTCATTCGATAAACGAATGACTCGGGTTTCGGATCTGGGTTCGAGCCGGCCTTATCAGCGCGTTCAGGTCAACGAACAAGTTCCGTCGAGATCGGAATGATCCATGTCGATCCAGCCGACGCGGCCAGACGCAAGCTTTACCTCAGCCCACCATACGTTCTTTCCCAAATGGATATAAGTGGCTCCGCAAGATGCGCCCTGGCAGCCCGCGCCGTCGGGGTATTTAGTAAATGAAATGTCGAAGTCGCGAAAATATGTGCCGCTCACCCAGGCCGCTGAATTGCCTTCGCCGCGATAGGCGTACGTCAGAATCGTATCTCCCCGCTTCAGTCCTCTGGCGGGAAGGTCGCGGTCGACGCGAATAATTCCAGGCTGTAATGTGATGACGACACCACTGATGCCGCGTACTTTCTCTCCCGGTCTGAGTCGGACGATCCGCCGTCGCTGAGGCTTGTATGTATTGAACACTGTCACGCGGTGACGCGCGACCCATTGTCCATATATGCATCCTTCGCCCGGGCAGACATTCCAGTCATAGAGAGGCAGAGCGGGCGGGCGGACAGCTTTCGGCGCAGGTGTCTGACAGATTGCATCGGACACGATCAGGGCAAGAATCAGCGCCATGCGACACATCGAACCGCGCATCATTTCTCTCGAACGCCGACGGCAATCAGGGACGTCGGCGGCCAGGGAAAAAAGTGATCGATTCGACGCAGCAGCGGCACGAAACGATCGAAAATCGCGAGTTGGGAACGGCTCAACGTGCGGCGCCGCAAGATCTTTCCATTCAGCAGCCAACCGGGGTAGGTGGCACGGTTGAACTCCATTATACGATCGATGCGGAAGCCGGCATCGGTCATTTTTTGTGTGAGCTCCGGGTTCGAATACCGGCGGAAATGACCCAGTACCTGATCGAAGGTTCCGAAAGCAGGGGCGCCTTGAGGGACCAGGATGACGGCACGGCCGCCCGGAACCAGCGCGGAAAAGATATTGCGTAATCCCGTGGCATCGTCCTCGACGTGTTCGAGCACGTTCAAGCACACGACCGTGTCCATGCGCCCGCGGAATGGTTGAAAATTTTCCGGATTGGAGAGATCGCACAGGGCGGCGGTGACATTGCGGCGATAGCGAATCAGCCCGTTGACATGCATCAGATACTCGGGGTCCACATCGGTGACGATGTATTCGCGCGTCGCGGGAGAAAGCAAACGTGTCAGATTACCGATTCCCGCGCCGATTTCGAGAACGTGCTGCCCGATGAACGGCGAGACCGTATCGGCCATCCAGCGGTTGAAGCGCGTGGCATCTTCCATGGCGTGCAGCATCGAGGCGCCATGATCGACATATACATCGCGGGTCAAGGCAGTGCGAAGAATCGTCCAGGAAAAAGAAAATGCATCGCGAGGACGAATTTTCTTGCCTTGTTCATAGCTGCGCCGCCGATAGCCGATTGGAACCTCGAAGATTCGCGCCCCGCGCTGTGCGAATTTGATGGGAAGTTCGGCATCGAAGCCGAAACGGTCCTCGCGAAGAGGAATGCTTTGCGCAAGCGGGGTGCGGAACGCTTTATAGCAGCTCGCCACGTCAGTGAGCGTCCGGTCGGCGGCGATGTTGACAAAGGTAGTCAATACGCGATTCACAAGCGTGTGCCAGAAATAAGGGACGGGGCGCGTTCCTCTAGCGAGAAAACGCGACCCGATCACGAGGTCCGCCTCGCCCTCGAGCAAGGGGCGAAGAAGATTTGAGTACTCGGCGGGATCGTACTCGAGGTCAGCATCCTGAATGAGAGAGAACTCGCCGTGGGCTTGAGCCAGAGCGGTTCGAATCGCGAATCCCTTGCCGCGGTTCCTGGCATGTTGGAACAGCCGAAGGCTGAAATCCGGGTGAGAACGGATGTACTCTTCCACTACGGCGCGCGAACGATCGGTGGATGCGTCGTCGACCACAATGACTTCGGGACGAATGCCGGCGCTTGCGAAATACTCGGAAGGCGCGGTGAAGATGCGTCCGAGAAGTTCGCCAATGGATTGCTCCTCGTTATAGAGAGGAATCAAAATAGAGAGAGTAGTCGACATCGCCGGAATTTACGGCACTCCCTCGAAGGGCGATGTACGGGATGCGAAGGGCGTTATTCTGGGCGGCGTCGCGTCCGGCTCGACCAGCCAGGTTGTGCGGGCGGGATAGTAGCGGCGGAGCCGTTCGTCTTCGATGGCCCCCAGATCGCGAGCCCAGACGACGCGTGAGCTATCGATATCGGCGGCGTTGTGGATCCAGTTGTGGAACATATGATGTGGACCATAGCGGACGAACACGAGCTGCTTGCCGGGAGCACGCTGCGAGTTGGTCGCCGATTGCGATGCGTCCTTCGGGATCACCGTAATTGATGAAATCCCAAGTCTCGTATTGGCTCAGGGCAGAGGTTACTTCATTCCCCGCGAACAAATGCAGTCCATACCAGAACAGAAAATGAGCGGTACACAACAGGATCACGATTTGCGCTACATGTCGGCCTTGCAATCCCGACAGACGCGTGAGGCTGTTCAAGCGTTCCAGGCCCGCAACGGAGACAAGTAAGAAGAGGCAGGCTGCGGCGGCGATGTAATGCGGATAGAAATAAGGATAGAAATTGGCGCCCAAGGCGAATATAAGAAGCGTCAGCAACGCCCAAAGGCCGCGCAAAGTACGAACGAAGACGATGAACGAGCCTAAACCTATATACAACGGGGCCAGCAGGAAGAAGCGATAGAAGCGAACGCGATCGCCGAGATGCTCAAGAAAACGGATCGGCGTCTCGGGGCCGTCCCCGTGAATGGCGGCTTGTGCGCGGTAATCGAGATCCTGATCGGGAGTGAGCGTGCGATGCGGCACGGGGTTGGCCTGAAAGGTAAACGTTGTAGGTACACCGTATTCATATCTGTTCAGCACGTATGGAAGAGTACTCCAACTGCCGGTTACAGCGTTGTTTTGGAGAGCAACTAGAACAGCCGCGGGAAGGACGGCCAGAACGATGATGGGAGCGGCTCGCAAAAGGTTGTGCCATTGGGCGGGCGCGCGCAACACGAACACAAAAAACGTAACGATGCTCAATAGCAGAAAAATCAGTTCATAGGGACGTGTAAGCAGTTGGATTCCGATGCCGGTTCCGAGCAGCAGGGCGTAGCGAACACGCCAGCTGTCACAGAGTCGAGGCAACCCACCGAAAACGAGACAGCCGGCCAAAGCTGAGACTGCGCCGCCCCAATAGCTGTTCATCCAATAGCTCAGCGGGCCGAATTCGAAGACGGCCAGCAAGCCTCCGAGTAGCGCCCACTCGGGGCGAACCCAGGCGCGCAAGGTCCAATAACAAAGCGCGCATAAGGCGCCGGTGGAGAGCAGAACACCGGCCCAAAGATTCCGAAATGCGATTTGCCCGAAGGCGAGTACCAGTCCCTGGCCAAGCGGGTAAATGGAGCTATAGGTCGGCTGCTGGAGTACAAAAATCGTCTCGAAGAATCGGTGCATCGGGTGCGACGGAGTGGCGAGGCGGAAGTGCGCGAGTGTGTCGGCGAGCAGGAGCTGGCTGAAGTCGTCTGAGCCGCTGGGGGTGGGAACGGGGCTGTGAATCAGAAGGCCGAGCCGCAGCAGGATGGGCAAGATGCCGAGCGCGAGCATGCACCAAGCGGTCCGCTGCGCGAGCCGTTGGGCATAGGGCTGAACAGCAGGCCATGAAAGGACGATTAAGACCAGCAGCGCGGCAACAGCGAAAGCAATGAAATCGGCGGCACCGAATCCGATCGGGTTCCGCAGCGGAATGAAGGAGCGGAATAAATGGAAAAGATACATTTTGGAAGGTTGCCGGTCGCTACTTCACATTCAGAAATTGCGGCGGCAACTGCGCGCCGTAGCGGCTCAGTGTGGGCGGCCGAGCGTCAGGCTCGAGCAGCCAAATCGTGCGGTCCGGATAGTACCGGTGCAGTTTCTCGTTTTCCGTGCTGCCCAGGTCGCGCGCCCAGACAATCCGCGACGAATCGATATCGGCGGCGTTGTAAACCCATTCGTCCTGAAAGATATGGTTCGGCCAGTAACGCACAAAAACGAGTTGCTTCCCGGGAAAACGCTGAAGCTCCCGATCCACAAGAATATGCCGGCCCGGATCGCTGTGATTAATAGCGTCCCAGGTCTCGTATTGTTCGATTTGGGCCGCGAGATCGTTCTTTTCGAACAGGTGCGCTCCGTACCACAAGCAGAACGTCGCGGCACAGACGAAGAGAATTAGACCAGCGGCGTGCTGGCCCGCCGGCCACCCTCTAATGTGGAGAGTCGCTAATTTCTGCAGTCCTGTGACGCTCGCCAGCACGAACAGGCAAGTGACGGCGGCGATATAGCGGGGATAAAGATACGGGAACAGATTCGAACCGAGCGCAAAAAACGTCAGAGTGAGGACTATCCATAGAACAGTCCATTTACGGATGGTCGCAAGAAAGATGCCGAAGGCGAGATAGAGAGGCGGGAGAAAGAAGAAGCGATAGAAACGGACGCGGTATTCCAGGCGGAGGAGAAATTTAGTGATGGTGTCCGGACCTTCTCCGTGAAACGAACGCTGTGCTTTGTAATCCAGTTCCTGCTCGCGAGTGAGGGGGACATGTGGAACGGGATTCGGCTGAATGGTAAGGCTGGTGGGGACACCATATTGATATTGGCTGAGGAAGTACGGCAGCGTGGTCCAACTGCCGGTCACCTGCTTGTTCTGCAGCAGCGTCAGTGCGACTGCGGGGAATACAGCGAGCAGGGCGACGGGCGCCAGCCTCACCAGCCGGCGCCAAACGGTTCGCTCGCGCAAGATCAGTAGACCGAAAAACGCGGCAACACTTAAGACCAGCAGGATCGATTCGTACGGGCGGGTGAGAAGTTGCAGGCCAAGTCCCGAGCCCAGTAGCGCCGCATCGCGCATGCGTGAGCGCTGGCGCAAGCGTGGCAGCGCTCCGAAGACCAAGCAGCCCGCTATGGCTGAAACTGCGCCGCCCCAGTAGCTGTTCATCCATTCGTTCAAGGGCCCGAACTCGATGACGGCCAGTAACGCACCTACGAGAGCCCAAGAGCGCGTAGTCCATCCGAGCAGCATCCAGTAGCAGAGCGCGCAGAACGCCGCAACCGACAAGACGACACCGGCCCAAGGGAGAACGAACAGCACCCATCCGAGCGCGAGCACGAGACCTTGGCCGAGAGGATAAATGGAGCTGTAGGTGGGCTCCTGCAGAACAAAGAAGGTTTCGAAGAACTGGTGCAGCGGGTGGGCGGGATTCGCCAAGCGGAAATGACGAACTGTGTCGGCGACGAGGAGGTGACCGAACTCATCGTAGATCCGCGGCGAAGGAACGGGATGATGCGGCAAGAGAGCGAGCCGCAGCGCGATGGGTAAGGCCGCCACGATCACGAAACCGAGCGTGGTTCTCTGGGCAACTAGGCTAGTGATGCGCTCGAGCCGTGGCCGAAGTTGCAGCAATGCGATCAGAAGGACGAGAAGAATGAGCTCGATGAAATCAGTTAGGCCGAAGCCGATCGCGTTATCAGGCGCGAGAAACGAGCTAAAGAGCCGGGAAGGATGCAATCTTCAATGACGATAGCGAAGCGGGTCGCCGTTTCACCCGGCCGCGAACTTTCGGCCAGGTTCAATGCATCAGTTCCAGAGGCTCCTCGGGTCCACGCCAGACACGAGCGTTGCCCGACCAGCTTCCAATCAAGAAGTCGAGCTTCTTCATTGCGACGCGCTGTGCTTCAACGTTTCGCGGTCGAGGCGGCTGAGCCATGCAGGGGACCAGCAGGGCCGTACAAAGAAAAGCGGCTCTAAGTAATATATTCGATCGTACAGGGTGACGGTGAAACTCTGGCGTGTAATCTCTATATGATGTCGGCGTATGGAGAAGACGAGCAGGCTTGAGCGGATGAAGACCCTCGTTCGATATGGCACTCCCGTCCGGTAATCGCATCCGCCGCATCCTTGTCACGCTCTTTGTGCTTGCTATGGCATACCAGGTGGGCCTGTCAGTCGGCATAATGGCGTGGCTGGCGCGCGGAGCCGATCGCGTTTTTGGCCCATTTGGAATTGTTGTAGGTGAGACCAAAATCCACGATGTTTCGCCCAGAGCGGCTTCCGGCGGAGTGCGCGCGGGCGATGAAGTACTGGCAGTAGACGGGCGGACCTACACAGGGCGAACGGTGTGGTCGACCGAGCTTCGCCGCAAACACCCTGGACAGGCAATGACCTTCGTCGTTCGAAGCCCCGGAGCGGATTCGCCGCGCATTGTTTCCATTCCGCTGGAAAAGTCCGAAGGGCTGGGTCCTTATGGATGGCCGATTGTCATCACGATCTTCATCGTGACCCAATTCTGCGCGCTACTTCTGGGTTTCGGGGTCGCTCTCATCCGTCCCAGGGATCCGTTGGCATGGCTGCTGCTGGTGATGATGATCAGCTTCGCGAGTTTCGCGGCGAGCGGCGACGTTCTGCGGGACACCATCCGGAGCTGGCCCTACGGGTTCCGGCAGGCGGGTATGTTCTATCACGTCGCAGTAGGCGATGTGTGGTCCATATGCATGCTGGTGTTCGGCATCTATTTTGCCGGGCGACTGCAGATGGACCGTCGGGCGCCGTGGCTGAAATGGCTCTTTATCATTCCCGTCGCCGCTGGCGCAATCCTGGATGGCGCCTACCATGTTGCGGACTCGGAGGCATCGCGGCGGCAATCGCGTTGAAGACCCTCGTAGCAGCGATAGAGCCAGTCTCGACGTACGCCGGAATGGCGGCCATAGCATTTTCATTTTTTGCGATCTGGACGAAAGCATACGCACCGTCGACGACCGGCGATGCACGACGGCGACTTCGGCTGATTGCATGGGGAGCCTCGGTCGCCGTAATGCCCTTGTTTTTTGTCGCGGTCTGGACGTTCGTACTGCACCGCACACTTTCGGAAGACATCATCGTGCTGTGTGTGGCGCCACTGGCGGTATTTCCGTTGACGTTGGCGTACGTGATCGTGGTGCATCGCGCGTTGGACGTACGGGTCGTAATCCGGCAGGGGCTTCAGTATGCGCTCGCGCAGCGCGGGATCCGAGTGATGCAAGGGCTATTAACAGTACTCGTGATCGGAGTTGCAGTGTCATTCGCCTCGGGGAGGACGAGGAGACCGCAGCGCCTCACGATTGCCGGTTGGGGCGCCGTTGCAATCGTGTTTATGGACCGCGGCGTAGGTAAGCTGCGGGGCTGGACGGACCGGCGGTTCTTTCGTGAGGCGCACAACAGCGAACTGATCCTAAACGAGCTGAGCGAGAGCGTGCGGACAATTGTCGAGACGCTTCCGCTGCTCGAGACGGTAACGCAGAATATTAGCCATTCACTGCACGTTGCCCGCGCCGGGATTCTAGTCAAGAGCGGCGGCGAATACCGAACCGCATACGCAGTGGGATATGAAACGCCGCCCCAGCTGTTTGTCGAAGAGAACGGCGGCATCGCCGCACGACTGAAGCAGCAACGTGAACCGCAGCGAGTTTACTTCGACGATCCAAAATCGTGGATCTACACTGCGGGGGAGGTGAGCGACGATGAACGGGACAAGCTGCGGGCGCTGGACGCACAATTGCTGTTGCCGCTGGCATACAAGGACAAGCTCGCCGGGATGATTGTTCTGGGCCCCAAACGGTCCGAGGAGCCGTACTCGCCGTCAGAGATCCGGCTACTCGAATCGGTCGCGACGCAAACCGGACTGGCGCTCGAAAACAGCCGTCTGACTGAGGCTGTGGCGGCCGAAGTCGCCCAACGCGAGCGGCTGAATCGCGAATTGGAGATCGCGCGCGAGGTGCAAGAGCGCCTGTTTCCGCAAGACTGTCCGTCGATTGCAGGCCTCGAGTGCGCGGGCCGCTGCCGTCCAGCGCTGGGCGTTGGGGGAGATTACTACGATTGGCTGGAACTCGGTACAGGCGGCCTCGGGATCGCAATTGGCGATGTTTCCGGGAAGGGCATTCCGGCGGCGCTGCTGATGGCGAGCTTGCAGGCATCGTTGCGCAGCCAAGCGATTTCGGAGCCGACGGACCTTGGGACATTGATGTCGAACATGAACTCGCTGATCTATAACACGACGCCGTCGAATCGCTATGCGACGTTCTTTTACGCACAGTACGACCCTTCGACGCGCCGGCTCGGGTATGTGAATGCGGGGCACAATCCGCCGATGGTTTTTCGTTGCGGCGAAGTGATCCGCTTGGATCAGGGTGGACCTGTGGTCGGGTTGTTTCGTCCTGCGCGCTATACGCAGGCCTGGACCGATCTGCAGCCGGGGGATGTGTTGGTGCTGTTCACGGACGGCATCAGCGAGGCCATGAACGTCGCGGACGAGGAATGGGAAGAAGAGCGCTTAATGGAGTCGGTGCGCAGGTGCGCACAGCGGCCGGCGGCCGAGATGCTGGAAACGATTGTGCGGGATGCAGATGCGTTTGTTGCGGGCGCGCCGCAGCATGATGATATGACGCTGATGGTGGTGAAGGTGGTCTGAGAGGGAAGCCGGAAGCGAAAATCTGCGGGCTTGCTGGCGAGAACCGCATTATCACCAATACGGCCACGCGTACGTGCTTGCCATTCGGTTTCCATTTTGACGCATTGTGGGAAGAGCCTAATTGCTCCGACGGGGATAGCCGATGAGGAATCTGAGAACTAGCCAACATGTGCGATGCAGTAGGAATCGCCCGTTCCGGCGCACGCCAGCGGTGGACCGGGTGGAAGGTGATGTCGCTTCTCGGCAGACACCGGGGGACGCTCGCCGGCCTGTCCCTTCTAATCCTGGTTGCGGCAGCGCTCGACTTGGCGATCCCATTCGTAACCCGCAGCCTGATTGACCAAATCATCCGAACACTGCAGGGGAAACAACAAGCCTCCATTCAGGCGCTGATGATCGCGGGTGCTGCGATTTTCGGCGCGACTACGGCCACCCGGCTCTTACGTTCGTTCTACAACTATCGTTTGTTTCATTCCGCATCGCAAAGCGAGGACGAAGCCAAGAATGCGGCATTCGCCCATTTCCTTTCGCTCGACACCGAGTACCACGGCAGCGTGAATACCGGGGAAGTCGTGGGGGCCCTCGATCGGGGGGGCACGGCGGTTTTCGTTGTGCTCTATGAAGTTCTTGGCCAAAATCTGCTTCCGCCCTTACTGGTTGTGGTCGGAGTGCTGATCTCGTTACTGATGAAGAACCCGTGGATCGCGCTGATCGTGTTCCTGCCGCTACCCGCTTATGTCCTGGCTATCGGGCGTTTCGGGCGTCCGATGCATGAAATCGAGCGGCAGATCAGCCGGGCATTCGAGACCGTCACGAAAGAATCCTACGACATCGCGAGCAATGTGCGCAGCGTGAAGAAATTTGCCCGCGAGAAGCAGGAGGCGAGGCTGCAGCGGGAGTTGTTGCACGATGCGCGGGACAAACATTACCGCGGCGAACGGCTTTGGGCGCTGATCGAAAATCTGCAAGCGTTCATCGCCACGGCGGGACGGGTAGGCGTCATCACGTTGGGCGGATATTTTGTTCTGGCGCACCGCTGCACGGTGGGTGATTACGTCCTATTCATCGCGATGCAAGACATGGTGTACGGACCGATCTCACAGCTTTCGGTGATCCTGCCCAAGCTGCGGCGCAACCTGTCGCGCGCCGAACGACTGTTCGAAATTCTGGAGCAAGACAAAACCATTCTCGATATACCGAACGCGCAAGAGCTGTCGGGGAACGAGCACTCGGTCGAATTCCGAAACGTTTCGTTCCGGTATGCAGAGGCGGATAGATGGGCTTTACACAACGTCAGCTTCGCCATTCCCTCCGGTTCGGTAGTGGCGCTCATCGGGCCGAGCGGATCAGGAAAAAGCACGCTGATGAACCTGCTGCAGCGCCTCTACGATCCTGACTGCGGCAGCATCCTGCTGGATGGCAAGGACATTCGAGACCTTACGCAACGGAGCCTCAGAGAACATATTGCGGTGGTTCCTCAGGAAGTGGAGCTTTTCTCGCGAACGATCTTCGAAAACGTCTCTTATGGGCGGGACAGCGTGACGCGGTCCGAGGTGGAACACGCCACGCAGGCGGCCCAGGCGCACTCGTTCATTCAACGCTGCGACCACTCGTATCACACGCAGGTGGGCGAGCGAGGCCTGAAATTATCGGGAGGAGAGCGCCAGAGGCTCGGCATCGCGCGGGCGCTGGTGCACGATCCCAAGGTTTTGATATTGGATGAGGCCACCAGCAATCTCGATAACGAAAGCGAACGACTGATCCAACTGGCCTTCGACAAAATGATCCGCGGCAGGACATGTTTCGTGATCGCTCACCGGCTCTCCACCATACGGAAGGCCGATACGGTTGTGGTGTTCGATGACGGCGGCATTGAGGCTGTGGGCACACACGAACAGCTCTGGACCAGCAGCCCGACGTACCGGAAATTGCAATCGCTTCACGTCGCGGAGAATCCGAAAGCGCCGGCTCGTGCCGAAGTCGAAGAGCAAGTAGAGTTTGTTTCTTACGTAGCTGGCGACTAAACCCGTCCCATTCGCGGCTTTGCAAGAATAAGAGAGAAAGTTCGACCGAGTCTCTCATGTCTCAGGCAACCCTGACGCGGTGTGTCCAAGTAACTACGACGCGCGGCGTCGTGTGCGTTTGGCTCGCACTGATTACAGCTCTGTCACTCGCGCCGTTTGCGGTCAAGTCTCAACTGGGGACCATGGGACATTTACACGACATGGGGCATTTTTCGATCTTCCTGGTCACCGGGTTTCTGCTGTGTTGGACAGGAGCCGGGTTTCGATGGAGATTGGCGCGTTATCTGCAGGCCTGTTGTATCGCGGCCCTTCTCGAAGCGCTCGAAACAGCGATCTATCACAACCACTTTGAGTGGCGCGATGTAATGGTGGATGCTCTTGGAGCGGCAGGCGGATGGGCGCTCGTGAGCGTCATTCCGCTCATCTTATCCGGTTTTCGGAGCAGTGAAGCGTCGGCGGAGCGCTGATGTCCGGGTTCGACACATCGCGCAGGCGCTTTCTCCAAATCGCTGCGGCGACTGTGACAACGGCCACTGCGCTGACTCCGCAGGGGAATGCGCCGTCGGTCATCGACATGCCGTTCAGCGCTGCGAACCCGCGTATCGGCATTATCGGCGTGGGAGGCCGGCGCACTGTTCTCCTGAAGAACCTGTTAGCGGCCGATGTTCAGGTCAAGGCGCTATGCGACACAGTGCGAGATAAGGCTTGAAAGCGCGCGTGCGCTGGTCGAGCAAGCAGGCCAAAAGCCGCCCGCTCTTTATACGGACGGCGACCACGCTTTCACAGCGCTGGTGGCGCGAGACGATCTGGATTTGACGGTGATCGCAACGCCATGGCGATGGCATACTCAGATGGCTGTCGCGGCGATGGAGCATGGGAAGCACGCGGCCGTGGAAGTGCCGGCGGCAACCACGATAGAAGAGTGTTGGCGGCTGGTGGATACCTCGGAAAGAACGCGCCGCCATTGCATGATGATCGAAAACTGCTGCTACGGAGAGAATGAAACGCTTGTGCTGGCGATGGTTCGCGCGGGCTTTTCGGCGATCTGTTGTATGGGGAGGCTGCGTACCTCCACGACCTTCGAGAGGAGCTGTTTTCGAACCAGGGAGAAGGCCTGTGGCGACGGACTGTACACACGGAGCGCAATGGCAACTTGTATCCGACTCATGGTCTCGGACCGGTGGCCAATTACATGGGCATCAACCGCGGAGACCGGTTCGATTATCTTGTCTCGATGAGCACGCCGGCGCTTGGACTTGCGCAGTATCGAGCGGCGCATGTACCCAAGAGCGATCCGAAATGGAGCGAGCGCTACATCGAAGGCGACATGAACATTTCGCTCATCAAGACGGCGAACCAGCGCACGTATCAATCTACAGCACGACGTGTCGAACCACGCATCCTTATGACCGCCTGAACAGTATCGCGGGTACGAAGGGCATTTTCAAGGACTATCCACCGCGCATTTATTTCGATGGGCAGAAAGGCGGCGAAGAGTACGGCAGTATCGAAGCGTACAAAGCGCAGTACGAGCACCCGCTGTGGAAGAAGCAGGGTGAAATTGCACGCAAGCTGGGCGGCCACGGAGGCATGGATTTCATCATGTGTTACCGACTGGTGGATTGCATGCGTCGTGGATTGCCGCCGGACATAGATGTGTATGACGCCGCAACGTGCTCTGCTCCCGCTCCTTTGAGCGAGGCATCGGTTGCGCAAGGGAGCGCTCCGATGAAATTTCCGGATTTTACGCGAGGGCGTTGGAAAGAGCGGACAGGTTCACCGATCGCCGCAATCGAAAGCTAAGGTTGCGACTCGCTTAACAGCAACTTGCGCGCCGAATCCAGGTCCTTTTGCTTCGCAGCGTCGACTTTGGGGAAGGCAAGCTTCAACGATTCAAGAGTGTCGATGATGACGGAAGAGACGATCATGCGTGTGAACCACTTTTGATCGGCGGGTACTACGTACCAGGGCGCATGCGGGGTGGCTGTATGCCGGATCATGTCTTCGTAAGCGGACATATAGTCATCCCAATGTTCGCGTTCGCGGACATCGGCTTCTGAGAACTTCCAGTTCTTGTGCGGCTCATCGAGCCTGCTCAAAAAGCGCTTTCTCTGCTCGTCCTTCGAAACGTTTAGGAAGAACTTGCGGATGACAACACCGTTGTGGTCCAAATATTCCTCGAAAGCGTTGATGTCAGCGAAGCGCTGTTTCCAGATTTTCTTCGTCGCGAGCGGCTTCGGTATTCGTTCGTTCGCAAGCAAGTGCGGGTGTACGCGGACGACGAGTACTTCCTCGTAATAAGATCGATTGAAGATGCCGATGTAGCCGCGCTGGGGCAGGAGCTTCGAGGTGCGCCACATGAATTCATGGCTGAGATCTTCCGCCGAGGGCTCTTTGAATGAGAAGACCTGGCAGCCTATGGGACTGATGCCCGACATGACATGGCGAATGACGCTGTCCTTGCCCGCCGCATCCATGGCTTGCAAAATGAGCAGTACGGCCCAACGATCTTGCGCATACAGCTTCTGCTGCATGTCGCTGAGGCGTTCTATGCCCTGCTTAAGAAGTTCGTCTGCTTGTTCCTTCAGATCGAGCCCTTGCGTGTCGGCCGAATCGAAATCCTTCAAGCGAAAGTTCTTCCCGCGCTCGACGCGATACGGTTCGATGAGCTTGGGAATTTTCGGAACTTTTCTCTTCATCAGCTAGGGTTAAGCGGCGCGAGAACTATTTGCCTGGAAAAGGAAGCCAGCCGCGCGTCATGTAATCGCCCAGCGTCAAGGAAACCATAATGAGGAACCAGATTACTCCACCGGCAAGGATAACGCGGACGACCTTGCTCTCGTAAAGAGCGTGCATGAAAAATGCGGCAATCAGGGACGCCTTGATGGTGGCGATGGTGATCGCAATGATCATGTTGAAAGGGCCCAGATCGAGCAAGCCGATGAGGGTCGTAATCAGAGCTAACGCCAGCAATCCGAGCCAGGTAAATGCGTATTTTTTTCGCGAGACGACCGGCTGTTTCATTTCAAATGCAACCCCGGGATGTAGAAAATCGCGTAGAGGAATACCCAGACGATATCGATGAAGTGCCAGTACAAGCCGCCAAGATCGATAGCCGTGTGATACGCGGCGGAAAAACTCCCGATAAAGGTACGAAACAACAGGACCGAAAGCATGCCGAGACCGATAGTCATGTGCACCGCGTGCAATCCGGTCATGATGAAGTAGAAAACAAAAAACATCTGCACCTTGGCTGGATTCGCCGCCCCTTTGTATTCGAACCAGAAACCGGGCACCTTGTGATCCTGGTAATGGAGATAGTACTCGGTGAATTTGAGTCCCAAGAAGATAGCGCCGATGATCATGGTGGCAATGAGAAACAGAGCGAGCAGGCGCTGATTTCCGATTTCCGCGCTATAGACAGCGAGCGCCATGGTGAAGCTGCTGCAAATGAGAACAGCGGTGTTTATGGCTCCAATGACGATTTCCATATGCGCGCTGCCGGCGTCGAAGGCTTGGGGATTGCTGAGGCGATAGACGGTATAGGCGGTGAACAGTCCGCCAAACAGCATTATTTCGGTGACGAGGAAGACCCACATTCCGATGGTGGCGGTCTCGCGCTGTTGTTCGGGGGTAGCGAACTGTTCGCGCAGCTCGAGGGTAACCGGCTCAGACAAGACCCAGTTCCTCCTTCATGGCCTCATAATCATAAGCGCGAACGTTCACGATGGGAGTCTCTTCGAAGTTGTTTTTCGGCGGGGGGGAAGGCGTTTTCCACTCGAGACCCGTGGCGCGCCAGGGGTTCGGGCCAGCATTCCTTCCGTACTTCCATGACCAGAAAAGATAGAGCAGCGGCAGAATGTATCCGACACCGAGGATAGAAGCGCCAGCCGTGGAGAGCACGTTGAGCATCTGAAACTCCTCAGGATAAGCCGCGTAACGGCGCGGCATGCCGAGATACCCGAGCACAAACTGGGGGAAAAAGGTCAGGTTGAAACCGAGGAAGATGGTAAGCGCGGCGATTTTGGAAAGGCCTTCTGGATACAGCTTTCCGCTGATTTTAGGCCACCAATAATGTACGCCGCCGAGAAAGGCCATCACGGTTCCACCGACCATGATGTAGTGAAAATGCGCGATGACAAAGTAGGTGTCCGTGACATGAACATCGAGTCCGAGTGCAGCCAGGAAAAGACCGGTCATGCCGCCGACCGTGAACAAGCCGATGAATCCGATGGCGTACAGCATGGGCGTTTCCCAGGAGACGGACCCTTTGTAAATGGTGGCGGTCCAATTGAAGACTTTTATGGCGGACGGCACCGCGACGAAGTAGCTCAAAATCGAAAACGCCATCGCGGAGTAGACGGAAGTTCCGGCGACAAACATGTGGTGGCCCCAGACCAGGAAGCCGATGACCGCGATGGCCACGCTCGAAAAAGCGACGGCCTTGTAACCGAAGAGCGGCTTGCGGGCGAAGGCCGGGATTATTTCGCTGACCACCGCGAAGGCAGGCAGGACCATGATGTAAACCGCCGGATGGGAATAGAACCAGAACATGTGCTGGAAGAGCACGGGATCACCTCCCAGCGCAGGGTCGAAGATACCGACCTGAAAAATGCGTTCGACCGCAACCATCAGTAGCGTGATGGCCAATACTGGCGTGGCAAGTACAAAAATGACGCTGGTCGCGTACATCGACCAGAGAAAAATAGGAAGGCGAAACCAGGTCAGGCCGGGCGCGCGCATGCGATGAATGGTGGCAATGAAGTTCAGCCCGGTCATGATGGAAGAGAAACCACTGATAAAAATGCCGAGGGCCGCAGCGACGATGTAAGTTGTGGAGTAGCTGGTACTGAATGGCGTATAAAAAGTCCAGCCACTATCAACGCCTCCACGGAAGAGCGCGTAGAGGGTGACTGCGGCACCGGTCATAAACACGTACCAACTAGCCAAATTCAATTTTGGGAAAGCCAAATCTTTGGCGCCGATCATCATGGGAATGACAAAATTGCCCAGCGTGTTGGGAATTGACGGAATGAGGAAAAACCAAACCATGATGATTCCGTGCATAGTGAACAGTTTGTTGTACGTTTCGGCGCTCACGAGCCAGTTGCGCGGAGAAAGCAGTTCCAAGCGCATGAGCAGGGCGAAAAATCCTCCGATGAAAAATAGCGCAGTGATGGAGGCGGTATAGAGAATGCCGATGCGTTTATGATCCGTCGTGAAGAGCCAGGACAGTATGCCCTGCTTCTCGTTCAAATAGTTTTTCTCGATTTTTGCAGCAACAGCTTGAATCATTTCAGCGCTTCCCCACCTGTGAACCGGCGTTTGATGTGACGCCGGGTCCGCCAATACCTTTTTGCGTTCCGTATTCTTTGGGAGCAGTACCGGAACTGGAGGGCTCCTGTGTGCCGGGCAGCGGTCCTAGCGCCTTGATGTAGGAAATCAGGGCAACCACTTGCTCCTCCGACAGGACGCCTGTAAAATTCGGCATTACGCCAGGCGCAAAGCCCCAGGGAATGTGAGCGTTCGGATCGTGCAGCTTTTCGCGGATATACGAATCGTCCGCAACGATGGTCTGCCCGCTGGTAAGCTGAACGGGCCGCATGTATAGATTGCGCAGATCCGGGCAGCGGCCCTGAGACCCAAAATGGTGACAGTTTGCGCAGCCGAACTGGTGAAAGTATTTCTCACCGGTCGACGCGAGCGACCCTTCGGCTGCACCCTGCGTCAGCCAAGTCTCATAATCCCTCGGGCTCATTGCATAAATCCAACCGATCATTCCCGAGTGCTTCGTTCCACAATATTCAGCGCAAAACAAGTGATATTTGCCCGGTTTGATGGCTTCGAACCAAGTTGTGGTGTAACGGTCGGGCAGCACGTCTTGTTTGGTTCGAAATGCGGGAACGAAGAAGCTGTGTATCACGTCCTCGGACGTCATGGTCAGCTTGACGGGTCTACCAACGGGAATATGCAGTTCATTAATTTCACGCTGGCCTTCCGGGTGTTGGATCTTCCACATCCACTGCTTGGCGACGACGTACATGCTAATCGCGTTGTCGGGCGGCCGCTCGATATCGAAGTAAAGTTTTGCGCCCCACGCGAACATCCCCATAAAGAGGATGAACGGAATAACAATCCAGGCGACCTCGACGGGAATGTTGTTTCGGGTCTGATCTCCCATTTCGTTCTCGCGGCGCCTGCGGTATCGGATGGCGGAATAGATGAGGAAGGCAGCTATTAGCACCGTCACGGTTCCACAGAGCACGACGAGGGTGATAAAGAGAGCATTTACCTCGCCAGAGACCGAGGAGGCCGAATCCGGAAAGAACTGAAGTTGTGTCCTCATCGATGGGTCAACCCCTTCACGTCGGCGGAGTGCTCACGCAGATCGCGCCGCCAGAAGATCCACATCCCGAAGGCCAGAACAGCAAGCATGAGAATGGCGGCGAGCTTCAGGGTATTGAGCACGACCGCGCCATACTTGCCGGTCTTCGGATCGTAGTGGTAGCAGAACAGCAGGATCTGATCGACCGGCGACCCGATTCGGTCGTGTGAAGCCTCGATCAGCGACAGCTTCAGGTCTTTTGGCTCGTACTCGACTCCATACAAGTACCGAGCGAGGCGGCCTTCGGGCGTCAGGATCATGATGCCGCTTGCGTGGACAAATATTTTGGCAACAGGATCCCAGCGATAGTGGAAACCGACCGCCTGCATAATCGCGTGAATGGAAGATTCCGTGCCGGTAAGAAAGTGCCAGCCGTTGGTTCCGGCTTTGCTCGAGTAGCTGCTTGAATATCGATTGCGCTTTTTCACCGCGTCGGCCGGCGTGTCGGCGGGATCGAAGCTGATCGCAACAATTTCGAAATCGCGGCCCGGCTTTAGCGATAAGGGACGGAGACCGGCCACGACTCCACTCAGAACCTGGCTACAGAGCATTGGGCAGCGGAAATAGACGGGGACAAGCAAAACGGCCCGGGTCCCGAAATAAGTTCGCAGCGGCACCGCTGCCCCGGCCTCGTCGCGAAACACGGTATCGAGCGGAATGGGAGCATTCAGCCTTTGGTCGATTCCGATGCCCTTGAATTGGGCCGGAAGAGCCGGTGCGTCGGGTGACGAAGCCGCGGCGGGCGCAAGTGCGGCAGCGAGAGAACCGATGAGGGCGGCGAGATGGACAAAAGTTCTCATCGTGGCTCCGGCTCTACTTTCCCTTCGAAACCTGTTTGGCGCGTTCCAGCCTGTGGTTGAGATAGAACGAGATTCGCAGGCTGCTTCTGAGGGGGAATGCCGCGCTGCGCGATAATTCCCATCGCACGTTCAATTGGGATCGCGACCATTCCCTTCGTCTTATCCACCCAGAAGTAATGATTCAGCTGCCAATCTTCTCGGGCGCGCATTGCTTTCAGATCCTGGCGCGGCGATTCTTGCAACCGCGGCTCCGGCGGCATAGGATTGCCGTGCAACTCGACCGGCAGCGGCGGTGGACTCACTTCGGCACGATGATGCTCCAAATATGCGAAATAGAAATGGATCAGTGCGACGATAATCCACATTCCAACCAGGACACAGACTCCAGTGATGAAGACACCGCGCGCATTGAGATCGGATTTCTCGAAATGAATATCCTGGTGACGCGGTTCATTCGCCATGGTGTAATGCCTTTTCGAGATTGGGCGCTTGCAGGGGGAGCAAGGGCCGGGTCTTGAGCTGCCAGACGAACGTGGCTATCCAGAGACAGCCGATTGCGAGCGGCACGCAAAGATTCATCCAAGTCAATCGAAACCCGCGCTGATAATAGCTCGGCATAACGATCCACATCAGGTCGACCCAGCGCATGAAGATGATGATCGCAACCACGGAACACAGCGCGATCACATTGCGCTTCAATGGGCGCGAGAGCAGAAGCAGAAACGGGACAATAAACTCGAGCAGGATGAGCAGAACGCCGAGCCAGCCCCAGGAGGTAGCGAACCTGCGCAGGTACCACGGGATTTCGTCAGTCAAATTGCCCGACCAGACGATGACTAATTCCGAGAACGCAAAGTAGGCCCACAGCATGACAAACGTGAGCAGCAGTTTACCCAGGTCGTGCAAATGGGCGGGTTTAAAGATGCCGGCGAGCGGCTCGCGCTGGGCGAGCAGCGCCATGACGATGATGGCGAACGCGAATGCCGAGAGACCTTGCCGTGCAACGAACAGGAAGCCCCACATGGTGGAAAACCAATCGTTTTCCAGAGACTGGGCCCAATCGACCGATGAAAAAGTAACCGTGAACACGTAGAGAATGAGTCCGGGAGCGCTCAGCGCCGCAAGCCGCTTTTCGAATCCGCCGCGGATGTCCTGCTCGGCTGACCATCGATTCAGGAAGTAAACGAAAACTCCCCATATGGCGAAATAGATAATCGCCCGGACAATGAACATGGTGGGATTCATGTATATATGCCGATGGCGCAGGACGTATTCATTCTTGACCAACTCGGAGTGCGACCAATCGTAGAGCTTGGGGATGCCGATAGCGATAGGGATAAACAGAATCGCGCAGAGGGGAAGGGTCCGGGTGGCGGATTCGAGGGTGCGGCGCGTCACGATTCCCCAGGCACCGGCGGTTAAATACTGCATCATGAGGATGGCCATAGACCCGAGTGTCAGGCCAAGCCAGAAGAGATACCCCATTAAGTAGGAGCGGAAAAAATCGCCGGGACTGTAGAAGGCACCGATGACGGAGATGCCGCCTACAAAGAGACCGATGCCCAAGGCGGGACCGAAGAGGCGCTGCAGGTCTCGGTCGAGCTCCGGCGAGACATCGAAGGCGGAGGTCGTGGTCATCGTGGGGCTCCCGGCTGCGGGTGATTTGCGCCGCTCAACTGCCCACGCTGATCCGCCGGCACGTCATTCACGTTGGCGTTTCTGCTGAGCTGCAGGGCACGGACGTAAGCGACTATCGCCCAGCGATCGTTCACCGGAACCTGATCGCCGTAATCGCCCATGGCTCCGTAGCCGTTCTTGATCACCTGGTAAATGTAGCCGGGCGGTACGGAGCGCAGCCGATCGGTGTGAAAATTCGCCGGGATCTTCACGCCGCGCTGAGCAACCATTCCGTTACCGTCGCCGGTGCGCCCGTGACAGGGACTGCAATAGATGTCATAGCGATCTCGCCCGCGGCGAAGCAGGTTGGAATCCACCTGAGCTGGAATGGTAGCGAGGAACGCGCCATTTTCCGCGCCGCTGTGAAACGGATCGTCGTCGTTTAGTTCGTCGCGAGCGATGGTTCCAGCGGGAATGGGGCGGGCCTCGCGTCCATCGGCGAAGAAGCTAGTTGCGCCGAGCGGCTTGTATTTCGGCTGATTCTGCATGTCCTGCCGGCACGCGGCTGACAACAAGAGCATGAACGCAATCAGGGCGATGGAGCTAGGTGTTCTCAACTTCCCAAACTCCTGTGGCGTCGAGATCGCGAAGAAAACGGGCCGTGAGTTGCGAATCGTATAGCGGGTCGCGCGTCTCGACGCAAAGAAAGAAGCGCCCGCTCGACGTGTTAGCAAATTCCGGCAAATTGAACAAGGGGAAATGCAGGCGCGGGAAGCCGCACAGCGCGAGCGTACCGAAAAACGCCGCACAGCCCGCAAAAAGGACCGTCAACTCGAACAGGATGGGGACGAACGACGGCCAGCTATAAAGTGGGCGGCCGCCGACGTTGATCGGATAGTCGATCGCGGCGATGTAATACTGCATCGCCCAAGCAGTCGCGGCTCCGAGGAGTCCACCAAACAAAACAATGGGAGCGACCATGTTCCAGCCGGGGACAATCTCATCCAGATCCTTGATCGGATACGGCGTATACGCTTCGAATTTTCTGTAGCCCTCCTTTTTCACCTGACGGGCCGCCTCGACGAGCGCGGTCGGATCGTCGAACTCCGCGACCAAACCGTAGATCTCGATGCCGTTCATTTTTCCGTTCCTCCGCCGGGTCTGGAGAACGGCAGCAACTCACGCACTTCCGACATCGAGATCATGGGGAGGAAACGCACGAAGAGCATGAAGCACACGATGAACATCCCGACTGAGCCATACAGGGTGGCGTTGTCCCAGATCGTCGCGACAAAATTCGACCAGGAAGAAGGCAGAAAGTCGCGGTCGAGAGCGGTAATGATAA
This sequence comes from Vulcanimicrobiota bacterium, assembly GCA_963738465.1. Classification (GTDB taxonomy): domain Bacteria; phylum Vulcanimicrobiota; class Vulcanimicrobiia; order Vulcanimicrobiales; family Vulcanimicrobiaceae; genus Vulcanimicrobium. The sequence goes on along the minus strand of CAVTWP010000004.1, from coordinate 534,085 downwards.
TCATGTAACGCTCCACCCACATACCGACGAGGACGACCATGGAGATGGCGAACAGCGGCACGGGCCTGGTGCGGACCTTATAAAACCACAGCGCTTGCGGAATGATCACGTTCAGCAGAATGACCAGCCAATAGGTCCACGACTGTGGCCCGACGGCGCGATTGTGCACCGTGTACATCTCAAAACCGTTGCCGCTGTACCATGCTGTGAACGGTTCAATCACATAGGTGTAGGCGAGGACCAAGCCGGTAGCTAGCATTAGCTTCCCGCAGTTATTCAAATGGCGAACCGTGATCAGATTATGGAGACCGTAGACGGCGCGAAGCGGAACGCACAGGACCACGACCATGGCGAAACCTGAATAAATGGCTCCAGCGACGAAATACGGCGGGAAAATGGTCGAATGCCAGCCGGGCAAGATGGCGATGGTGAAGTCGAAACTGACAACGGTGTGAACGGAGAGAACGAGCGGCGTGGCGAGGCCGGCAAGCAGCAGGGATGCCGTTTGATGCATTTTCCAGTGGTGCGAAGCTCCGCGCCAGCCGAAGGACATGATTCCATACAATCCGTATTTAAATCGGCTTTTGGAGCGATCTCGAAGAGTGGCGAGATCGGGGATCATTCCGATGTACCAGAACAGGAGCGAAATGGTGAAGTACGTCGAGACCGCGAAGACATCCCACACGAGGGGGCTGCGGAAATTCGGCTGCACTGTCATGGTATTGGGGTACGGCAGTATCCAATAGAAGATCCAGGCCCTGCCTAGATGAAGGAACGGGAACATTCCAGCGCACATGACGGCGAAGATGGTCATGGCTTCCGCGAAGCGGTTGATTGAATTACGCCAAGCCTGGTTGAGCAGCAGCAGAATGGCGGAAATCAAGGTGCCAGCGTGGCCAATTCCGATCCACCAGACGAAATTAGTGATGGCAAAGCCCCAAGCCACCGGAATTTCGACGCCCCAAATCCCGACGCCTTTGCCGAGCAGATAAATGACGGCAATTCCGAATACGACGAACAGGAAAAAGCCGAACCCGAAGACACACCACCAGAAGAGGGGCGTTTTTCTGGTGAGCACAATGGAGCTGATTTGTTCGCTGACAGTCTCGAAGGTCTGGCTGGGCGCAACGACAGCAAGAGGATTATTCGGATCGAGCTCGCGCGCGGTATGACGTTGTCTTTCTTCAACGGTCATGAATGCGCGCCCTCAAAGTCCGTATTCGGATTGCGCAATTCGGCAAGATAGGTGGTTCGGGGCCGTGTGTTCAGTTCGGCATACAAGGCGTAGTTCAGTTTCTCCGCTTTGAGCTTGGCGACACGATTGGCCGGATTGTTTTTGTCGCCGAACACGATCGCTTGCGTGGGACACGCCTGCATGCAGGCGGTCTGAATCTCGCCATCGCGAACGAAGCGATCCTCGGTCTGTGAGGTGATTTCGGCTTCCCTGATACGCTGCACGCAATAGGTACACTTTTCCATGACGCCGCGGCTGCGCACCGTCACGTCGGGATTGCGCTGCATTTTCCAGGTCTCGGTGGTCCAATCCTGGAACAGCATGAAATTGAACCGGCGCACCTTGTAGGGACAATTGTTGGAGCAATAGCGAGTGCCGATGCAGCGGTTATAGACCATGTCGTTCAGGCCGTCTTTGCTGTGATTGGTGGCCTGCACCGGGCAGACGAGTTCGCAAGGAGCGTTTTCGCACTGCATGCAGGGGACCGGCATGTAAAAGGCGGACGGAATGCTCGGATCGCCCTCGTAGTACGTGTCGATACGCAGCCAATGCATGGCGCGCCGCGCGAGGACCTGTTCTTTGCCAACGACGGGAATGTTGTTTTCCGCCTGGCACGCGACGACGCACGCCTGGCAGTTCACGCAGGCAGTCAGATCGATGGACATGGCCCATGCATAGCCTCGGTAATCCCAATGCGGATAAAGGGTGAGGTTTTCTTTGGGCGGATGCGTTCTCTCAATGAGAAATTCGGGATTGCGCCGATAGCCGTCCACGCTATTGGCAATCACTACATCGCGGCCAGCCATCGATTGCTGCATCTGCGTTGTAGCCAACGGATAAGGCGTATCGAGTTTGTGGAGCTCAACACCGGATGCGCGCCACAGTGCATCGGAAGATCGTAGGGCATAGGCATTGAAACCCGCGCCATCGCCCGCGCGACCGGAGTGCCATCGTCCCCAACCGAGATCGATGTTGACGGATTCGTCGGGTTGGCCGGGCAAGATCCAAACAGAACCTCGCACACTGCGACCGCTGTACGTCAGTTCGACATGCTGCTGATTATCAAAGCCGAGCCTCTTCGCGGTCTTGGGACTGAGAAACACGGCGTTATCCCAAGTCAGCTTCGTCATGGGATGCGGCAGTTCCTGTAACCACACGTTGTTCGCATAGCGACCGTCGTACAGGTACACGTCAGGCCGGAAGACGAGTTCGATTCCATTCGAAGCGGGCGCGGTTGCGGGTGTTCCGAAATTGTTGTTCGGCGCGGCGCCAATTGGCGGCAACGCGGAGTTGGCGATCAGACCGTCGTGTACGGACTTGCGCCACCATTGCTCAAAATCTTTCGACCCGCTGTTTTGAGACCAATATGCGCGCACGATTTCATAGGAAGAGCGTCCGGGAGATTGCAACATCGCATCCAAGACCTGCAGTTGCGAATGCGGGCTATAAAGCGGAGCGATGAGAGGCTGGATAATGCTGATGGTTCCATCGAGCGCGCGCGTATCACCCCAGTCTTCGAGGAAGTGCGGTTCGGGAATATGCCAAGTCGTCTTTAACGAGGTTTCGTTGAAGTGAAGGCCCAAGTGGATGGACGTCTTCACTTTTTGAAGGCCGCCGATGAACGCGAAATCTTGCGGTGCGTTGTAGACCGGGTTGCCTCCGAGTATCAGCAGCAGATTCACTTCGCCGTCGTTCATGTCGCGAGAAAGCTCGCGCAGCGATTCGATCTGATCGACAGGCTGCACTTCGAGCGGCTCCGTGTAGATCACGGTTTTGCCCGTGTTCCCGAGCGCGGCGTTCATGGCATGCGCGAGCGCGTGGACGGCGGGCGATTGATGTTCCCCAGGAATAATTGCGCCGGCGCCTTTGTGCGCCTGGAGATCACGCGCGACACGGGCGGCCCAAAACGCGTACGGATTGTTGTTCGACGCGCCGCTTGGCAGGCCGAGGGCAGCCGCTAATTCTTTGGCAAACTCCTCCACATCGGCGTAGCGCAACGCGAGCCGGTGGTCGGCTTTCCCGCCTGTCGCCGTCATCGTGCTCTCGATCGCGTAGAGCCGGTTCATGTCGACGCGGTCGCCGCGCCGGCGGCGGGTGGAAAAATCGCGTGCATAGCGAGTAGAACCACGACCACAAGCGAGGAAATCCGCATCGAGAGCGACGACGACATCCGCGGTGTCGAGCTTGTAGTAGGTGTGAACCGGCTTGCCGAACGCGAGCTGCGCAGCGGCACGGGCGGAATGCGGCCCGGCAGGATCGAACTGATGGAGCTTCGCCGCTGGAAACTTCTTCAGCACGGCTTGGATTTGCGCGCCCAAGACCGGCGACACCACCGTTTCACTCAGAATTCGGAAGCCATCGCCGTTACGATTCTGAAGCGACGCGATGGCCTGTTCAAACGCAACTAGGAACGAATCCCAATCCTGCGGGTCGCCGAGATGAATAATCTCCTTAGCGCGATCGGGATCGTACAAATCCATGAGGCAAGCCTGGGAATGAACGCTGGTTGCGCCCAAGCTGGCCGGATGGTCGGGATTGCCTTCCACCTTGGTTGGGCGCCCGAGATGACTCTCGACGATCACGCCTTCCGCGATTCCGTTGACGGGAGCCGCGGTGGCGTAATATTTCGGCTTGCCCGGGATTACGTTTTCCGGAGGATCGACATACGGCATGATCGTCTCGGTGGGTTGCCGCGTGCATCCGGTGAGTCCGGCGAGCGCCATCGATCCTGCCATCAGCGATAAGAAGCGGCGACGGCTCGCGCCAGAAAACTCGATGCCCTCTTCGCCGAACTCTTCGTTCGGCTCCGGCTCGGCGTTATTAAATTCGTCGAGACTACGCCACAGTTGAGGCGAAGAAGCTGAACGCACCAGCGCTTCTACTGGGATCAGATCGTTGTGGGAAGTCTTGCTCATCGGTGACATGTCGAGCAGCTGGTGAGGCTCTGGATGTGATACTCGCGCATCAGACGCTTGCCCAGCGCAATCTGATCGGGCGGAGGCGCATACTCCATCGAGAAGACCTGATCGCGCGGCCGAACGTAGCGCTCCGGATGGCGATGGCAGTCGAGACACCACTCCATGGTGAGGGGTTGAGCTTGCCAAGTGAGGGGCATCTTATCTACTCGGCCGTGACAGGTGGAGCAGCCGATTCCTTCATGTACGTGAATGCTGTGATTGAAATACACGAATTCCGGCAGATCGTGAACGCGCGTCCACTCAATCGACTTGCCGGTACGATAGCTTTCCCGTACCGGTTCGAGCATGGGACTCGACGCCCACATCTGGGAGTGGCAGTTCATGCAGATTTTGGTGGCGGGGATATTGGCGAAAGAAGAGTACTCGACGGTGGTATGGCAGTAGCGGCAATCGATACCAAGGCCGCCGACGTGGTGCTCATGACTGAAAGGGACCGGCTGTTCGCGCGGAACGTTCTGCATCATTTCATAGGGCGACCGCACGATCAAATATCCCAGCCAACAGACGATCATGAGCGCTAGCACCGCGCCGAAGATGCTGAGCCTGGCAATGCTATTGGCACTTCGCGAGAAGTACTGAGGCATTAGACGCGAGTCCTATCCCACCGCGGACCGCAGCTCAAGTATTCTAAATCCCTTCCAGTGTTTATGGGGACTCGAACTTGGCGCGAAACGTTTCGGTGTGAGCACAATTACCGTAGCACGGCGGAAAGGACGGTCACACTTCGGCTGCACCGTGGCCGGCACGCTGCTGATGAAAGGAAGCACGCGCGTCGCGAGACGATGCCACACCTGCGTGCTCCACTGCAAAACGCAGCAGGAGTGAGCCCGCAGTACCAAGGACGCCTGCTGTAATTCGTTTACTCCGCGACCGATTCGGAAGCATGCCGATGGCGACGCTTGTGGCGGTAAAGACAGCGGCGGCTTTCCACATCAGACCGCTCAGGCCCGTTTTAAGTGGACGGCCGACACGCGGAATGACGGACGCTTGTTTCTCCATGACCATAGCGGCGGAAACTTCCGCTACTTGGCCGAGGATTCCGAAGACTTTCGCGATGCGCCGCTCCTCGGGATCTTGCACGAACATTTCAAACGCCGATCCCAGGCTGCTCATAGCGGACGAAGCGAATAGGACGGGAAGTACCCGGCGCGATTCCTGCCACACCGGAATGGCGGTGTTCGCAACCAACACACCGGTGTAAGTGGCGAGACCCATTCCGAAAACGCCGGAAGCGTAGCCGCACGCTTCGCCGACAGCTCCCGCCAAGCCGGCGCGACCTCGAAACAATACGGTCGCCATCGAAGCGCCGGCCGTTCCCGATAAAATCCAGGCGCCCACGTTCATCGGCGATGTCGGGCGGAACACCCGGAGCATGTTGAAGAATCGCCCGGCACGCCCCAGATCGTAGGTCAGCAGCGCGCCACTGATGCAAGCACCGATGAAGCCGATCCAATGGCAGCGCCTGATGAAACGCTCGCGTTTTTTGGAGCGCCCGATCTGGGCCGCGGCGCCGAGGACGAGCGCGGCGCCGGTTAAACCGCCTACGTAATAGTAGGTCGGAACGGCCCACTCCCAGATCGGCTCGTTGAGTAGAGGTCGATCATAGTAAGTGGGATCGGCAACCCGCGGCTCCGGCAAATGCTCCCAGGTTTGCGCCATGTTCTTGATGTGCGCATCGCTCGATCCCGACGATTCTTGATTCGCAGCCTCGCCCGAAAGCTGCGCTACATCGAGATCGATATCGCGGCCGTCGGTGTATACGGGTTCGACCGATTTCTTATACCGAACAGCGGTCATGCGCTTTTATCTCTGCCGCTGAAGAGCGCGGCCCCAATCGCCACCAGCGCCATGCCCATGGCGCCGGCAGCCATAGATGTCCACGCGTCTTTTACTTTTTTGGTGGGAACCACCGGATCGGGCGGCAGATTGTAAACTTCCGGCTTGTCGACGAGAAGGAAAAAAGCGTTCAAGCCTTCGGTACCCGGCTGGCTTTGCGCATCGGCCCCGTACAGGTACGCCTCCTGTACGCCCTGTTCGTGCAATTTGTCGACGCGGTCGGCTGCATTCTTGCGCAATTCGTCCAGATCGCCAAATTGAATCGACTCCGTGGGACAGGCTTTGGCGCAGGCGGGCTGCATGCCTTCGCGAAGGCGGTCATAGCAAAGCGTACATTTCCAGGCGCGCCCGTCCTCCTCGCGGCGGTCTATGACTCCGAATGGACAATTCACAATGCAGTAGCCGCATCCATTGCACACGTCGGGCTGCACATAGACGGAGCCGAATTCGGTACGCATGATGGCGCCGGTGGGGCAGCTCTCGAGGCATCCGGCGCGCGCGCAATGTTTGCAAACATCGGACGAGAACAGCCAGGAAAACGCACTGTCTTCCTGCGTGGGCAGAGCGACGGGACGTTCAATGAACGCCACGTGCCGCCACGTCGAAGCGCCCAAATGGACGGTGTTGTCGTACGACATTCCAGAGAACAGGAACCCGTCGTCGGGAAGCTGGTTCCACTGCTTGCAAGCGACCTCACACGCTTTGCAGCCGATACAGAGCGTTGTGTCGGTGAAAAATCCTTTTGTGCCGGCCACGTTTACACGTTTCCTTCCTTCGTCTCCATTGCCTTGAATCCATGCTTGCCCTCTGGTTTGTGACGGACCTGCGGCAAGTCTCTGTCCTTTTCTCTTGACGGAAGCTTTTTCGTCAAGCGGCCGCTGGTTACGTAGCGGCGGTCCTTGCTCTCGCGACCGGGCTCGATCATTGCGGTCAGAGCCTTCGATTCCTGTATCGAAACATTCGGATCGGCTACGAAACCGATGAGATCGTTTGCTGCGTCGCCGCGAACCAGGCCTTTGCTCGACCAGTGATAGGGCAAACCGATCTGATGAATGACGCGGCCTTTGATGCGCAGCGGCCGCATGCGTTGGGTAACCAGCACGCGCGCCTCAATCTCACCGCGCATAGTGCGGATGGTTGCCCATCCGCCGTTTTTCAACTTGCACTCAGCCGCGAGCTCAGGCGACACTTCGCAGAACATCTCCGGCTGCAGTTCGGAGAGCCACGATAGCCAGCGGCTCATGCCCCCTGCAGTGTGATGTTCAGTGAGGCGATAGGTGGTCACGAGGTATGGGAAACGTGGGTCGTCGTAGGGCTGATGGTACGGGTTGTCCTTGCGCTTCCATTCCATCCGTTCCGGATTGCATTGCTGGCCATACAACGGATTCTTGATAACGGATTCCTGCGGTTCGTAATGAGTAGGCAAGGGTCCGTCCTCAAGACCGGCGGGAACAAAAATCCAACCCTTTCCATCGGCCTGCATGACGAACGGATCGATGCCGGAAATAGTATCTTTGCCTTTCGCATTCTTGTGAGGGCGATAGGAAGGAGGCCGTTCGACGATGAAGTCGGGCGTGTCGTCTCCGACCCATTTGCGCTTCTGCTCGTCCCACCAGACCAGCCTTTTTCGCTCAGACCAGGGCTTGCCTTCGGGATCCGCCGAAGCACGGTTGTAGAGAATCCGCCGATTATGCGGCCAAGCCCAAGCCCACTCCGGCGCGACCCAATTCTGTTCCCAATAGGGCTTGCGGCGGGCGGTCTGGTTCTTGCCGTCCCGATAAGCTCCGGAATAAATCCAGCAGCCGCAGGCGGTTGAGCCGTCGTCCTGCAATGACGTGAAGCCCTCGATGGGCTTTCGATCGGCCACCGTGTAGCCATTGATCTCGTGAAGCACGGCTTCGGCGCTTGGCTCGTGGGTGGGGCCGTGCGTTGGATAATCCCAAGTCAAATCGCGGATGGGCCAGTGCCTGGGCTTGTCGTACTCGGTCTGATACAAGTGCTTGAGCCGACGGCCGAGCTTGAAAATAAAGTCGAGCTCACTGCGCGAGTCGCCCTTCGGCTCGACGGCCTTGTGATGCCACTGCAGAAGGCGCTGGGTGTTGGTAAAACTTCCATCTTTTTCGGTGTGGGCCGCGGCGGGAAAGAAGAACACCTCGGTCGGGATCTGCTGCGGCTTCACCTCGCCGCGCTGAATCTCCGGAGCTTCGCGCCAGAAATCGGCGGTTTCGGTTAATTGAAAATCGCGTACGACCAGCCAATCCAATTTACGCAGCCCCTTGCGTTGCAGCGGTCCGTTCATGGATCCGACGACGGGGTTTTCGCCCATGACGAAGTAGCCCTTCACGGCGCCGTCCACCATGTCGACAACGGTGTTCATGTGCGAGTGGTCGCCGGTGAGGGTGGGCAGATAGTCGTAGCACCAGTCGTTTTGCTTGCTGGCGACGTTCCCAAACCAAGCCTTCATGAGAGACACGAAGTACTTGGGAAATTCGCCCCACCAGCCGGAAGGCGATTGGTTCAGCCGCAGATAGGTGGCAAGGTCCTTGTCATGCTTAGCTTTCGGCATCGGCAGATAGCCCGGCAGGAGATTGTAAAGCGTCGGGATGTCGGTGGAACCTTGAATGGATGCGTGCCCGCGCAAGGCGATGATGCCTCCCCCCGGACGCCCCATGTTGCCGAGCAGCAGCTGAATGATGGCAGCGGACCTTATATACTGCACGCCGACGGTGTGTTGCGTCCAGCCTACGGCATAAACAAAGGCACCTGTCCGCTCCCTCCCCGAGTTGCGGCAGAGCGTTTCGGCGACCTTCAGAAAGAGGTGCTTCGGAATACCGCACGTTTCTTCCACCATCTCGGGCGTGTAGCGGGAATAGTGCCGCTTGAGAATCTGAAACACGCATCGCGGATGCTGTAACGTTTCATCGGTGTGCTCGGCCTGAATGGGGTGCCGCTGTATCGGCTCACCTTTCTTGCCTGCTTCCGATTCGCGTGCGCCGCCTGCGGGGTCGGGGTCCACGTCCTTGTACATCCAGGTTTTGGTCTGATAATGGCCCTTGTCCTTCTGCCAGCCGCTAAATAGACCGTCCAGATCTTCGGTGTCCTTAAAGTCGTCGTTTATGATGGCGGGGGCGTTCGTGTAATTGACGACGTACTCTTTGAAATACTGCTCTGTTTCGAGGATGTGGCGGATGATGCCGCCCAGAAAGACGATATCGGAGCCCGCGCGCAGCGGCACATGAATATTCGCGACGGCGCTGGTGCGTGTGTAGCGCGGATCAACGTGAATGACCGTCGCACCCCGCTCGCGCGCCTTCATCACCCAACGAAAAGCGACCGGATGGCACTCGGCCATATTCGATCCTTCGATGACGATGCAATCCGAGTTAGCCAAGTCGGCTGGATAATCGGTCGCGCCGCCCCGGCCAAACGAGGTCCCCAAACTGGGGACCGTGGAGGAGTGTCAAATACGGGCCTGATTTTCGATCTGGACGATACCTAACCCGGTGAATAACTTTTTGATCAGGTAATTCTCTTCGTTGTCGAGAGTGGCGCCGCCCAAGTGCGCTATCCCCATGGTGCGTCGAAGCGGGTTGCCCTTCTTGTCCTTGTCTTCCCAATGGGCATCGCGGGTTTTTTTCACGCGTTGGGCGACCATGTCCATGGCCTGCTCGAGCGGAATCTTCTCCCACGCGGTCCCGTAAGGCCGCCGGTAGAGAACGTCCGAGACACGATGCGAACCCGTGACCAACTGGAATGTCGCGGCTCCTTTGGGGCACAAGCAGCCGTTGGAAATGGGTGAGCGCGGGTCACCCTCAATGTCGACGATCTTCTCGTCTTTCACATAGACGAGTTGCGCGCAGCCGACGGCGCAGTAGGGGCACACGGAATCCACTACCTTGTCGGCACGTTTGGTTCGGGCCGCGAGAGTTTCGGTCCGGTCCGATGCCGCGGAGGCACCGAGCCCCATTAGATCCCCGTTCTTCAGCTGACGGAGTAGCGGCCAACGGCCTGGAGATAGCTTGTCTAGATCAGGCATGTTCGGGAAATAGACGGCTCCCGAACGGAAAATACTTCACCCCGTTAAAGTGCGAGGGTCAAGTGTGCGGCGGAATGCTTAATCGGGATGCAACGGCTGCTTTAAGATCGCCTGCACGTCGGGCGAAAGCTTGTCGGATCCAGCCAGCATCAGGCTAATTTGCCACAACTCCTTTTCGGAAAGCGATTGCCCGTACGCGGGCATGCCGGTCAAGCGGATGCCGTGGTTTACCTTCCAATAAGTTTCGCCCGCCGGATCGTCGCTGACACCTTTGCCTTTGAGCAGCTGCGGCGGCGGGGGATACATGCCTTTACCGGTCGGCGACTTCGGAGCACCCATCACGCCGTGGCAGATAGCGCAATGCTCACGATAGAGGTGGGCTCCATTTTGCATGTCGGCGTCCGTTGCCTGAAAGGGCGCGCTCTTCGGAGCATCCTTCTTAATGCGCGCGTCGAGACCCATGTGCGCCAAGGTGCGTTCGAACGGAATGGGTGACGAGGCGGTGGCCACGGGGGCATATCCAAAGCGGAAATAAAAGTAAACAGCAATCGGGATTAAGACGATCCCCACGATCAATCCCGCGATAAATTTCATCCTTGCATCCTCCGTAATACGCCCGGCGAAATAAAGAATTCGCGGGCTCTATCAGCAAAGTGCCGCTAAAGGCCGGAATAGCACGCGAAAAGTGGAGCCTTCGCCTGGAACGCTCTGAACTTCGATGCGGGCACGATGGTGTTGCGCGATTCCTACGGCCAATGACAGCCCCAGTCCCGATCCGGTTGGGGCGCTCTCGCGCGCCTCAGGCGCCCGGTAGAAGCGCTCGAATATGCGAGGCAGCTCGGATTCGGCAATGCCCGGTCCACTATCCGTAATTTCGAGATGAAACTCATCTGCGCTCTCACGCAGCCTGACGCTCACCTGACCGCCCGTTCGCGAATATTTGAGAGCGTTATCCAGCAGCACTAAAACCAATCTTCGGATGGCGAGTTCGTTGCCGAGGACCATCACCTCGTGTTCGGGCACCCGGGACGTGAACTGGATGTCTTTCGTGCCGGCCAAGGGCCTGATGTCGGAGCACACATCATCGACGACGCGTGCCAGATCAATGGTCGACATGGGCATGTTCATGGTCTCGGAATCACAGCGCGCAAGCAAGAGCAGATCCTCGACCAGCCCGGTCATATGCTCCGATTCACTAACGATCTGCATCAGCGCCTCGCGATACTGCGCCTCAGGGCGCGAACGCCGCGCCGCGATCTCGGCCGTGGTACGGATGACTGCCAGCGGAGTCCTCAGCTCATGAGAGGCGTCCGCGGTAAACCGCGAGAGGCGCTTGACGGCATCTTCCAGGCGCGACAACATTCCGTTCCAGGTTTCCGATAGGCGCTGAAGCTCATCGCCCGTTTGCGGAACCGCCAGCCGCTCCGACAAGCTCGCGATCCCAATGGAACGTGCGGCCGCCGTGATTTGGTCCACCGGTTTCAGTGCACGCCGGCTCAGCCAGAGACCGCCCAAGCAGGCGATCACAACAATGGCGGGGATGAGCGTAGTCAGCAGCACTCGAAGACGGCGGAGAATTTCGTCGACCGGCTGAAGTGATTCCGAGATCGCAACCTGCCAAGGCTGCCCGTTCACTCGAATCGTTCTTAGGAGGAGGCGGTAAGGACGACGGTTCCATAGGACGGTTGCCGAAGGACGATTCGCCTCTGTGCTCGTATGCCACGGAAAGGCTGTCTTAGAAGTGAAAACGACGGAGCCTGTCTCATTCTTCACCTGGACATACGTATCCGGCGGGAACGCGTGCGAGTACTCGTCGAGTTCTTCCGGAAGTGGATCTTTGGCATCGCGAATCTCTGCATCGGCGAAGCTCTCAAGGCTTTGCGCGCGCGCCATAAGCGTTGCATCCATATCCGCCATGAGGCTGTGGCGCATCGAGAACCAGGTTGCGAGCGCAAACAGACTGAGACCCGCGGTGAGGGCGAGCGAATACCACAAGGTGAGCCGCAGCTGGATGGATGTCGGTCTCATGTATCGCGTCCGCCGTTATGCTCGGGGAGTCGCAAGCAGTATCCGATACCGCGTACCGTATGAATCAGTTTCGGCTCGAAGCCTGCGTCAATTTTGCCTCGCAATAGCCGAACGAAAGCCTCAACGGTATTTTCTTCGACGTCGGTGTCGAAACCCCAAACGGATTCGAGAATGGTGTCGCGGCTGACGGCGCGTTCCGCATTGCGCAGCAAAACCTCGAGAAGACTATGCTCTTTGGGGGTAAGATTCACCAGTCGCCCCTGCCGCGTCACTCGCCGCGTGGCGGTGTCGAGACACAGATCCGCAAACTGCAGCTGCACGCTCTGCGGAATGGGTCCGCGGCGGCTGACGGCACGCAAGCGGGCCAAAAGAACCTCGAAAGAGAATGGCTTGGTGAGGTAATCGTCCGCTCCGAGATCGAGGCCCTTCACGATATCGCTCATCGTGTCGCGCGCGGTCAGCATCAGCACCGGCGTTTGGTTTCCAGCCTCGCGCATGCGCCGAGCCACTGTCAGCCCATCCATGCGGGGCAGCATGATGTCCAAAATGATGGCGTCGAAAACAGACGACTGCACGGTCGAAAGCGCTTGCTCACCGTCCCGCGCCACATGCACCTGGTATCCCTCTTCCTGCGAGACCTTTTTCTAAGAGCGTGGCCATCCGGTCCTCATCTTCCACGACCAGGATTCGCACGAGTATCTGACCAACATGCTAGCCGAATAAGCTGAAAAAAGGCTGAAGAGCTTCGCTTTCAGCAAATTTTCAGCAAAATCCGTTTTAATGGCGGTACGCTGTCCAGCGGAGTATAGGTTTGCCCGGACACTTCAAAGTTCTAGCGACGCTACTGACGATTTCGCGGCTGCTGAACAGCCAGCAATACGCGCCGGCGGTACCGCCGCCCACCGAGACGCTCACCATCGGCTTACAGGATGCGCTGGCCCGAGCACGACAGTACGGAACGCAGGTTCAATCAGCGAACATTGCCACGCAACTCGCGAAAGAAGATCGTGCACAGGCGAAGGCGGCAACGCTGCCGTCGGTCAGCGCTATCAATCAATTCATCTACACGGAAGGGAATGGCACGCCTTCGGGGGTATTCGTCGCGAACGACGGCGTTCACGTTTACAATGAGCAGCTCAACGCACATGAGGAGTTGCTTTCTTTTGTCCGGCGGGGAGAAATCCGCGTAGCCGCCGCAGCGGAAGCTGTCGCGCGAGCAAAAGCGGACGTCGCAGCACGCGGCCTGAACGCGACGGTCGTTCAGGATTATTACGGGATCGCTTCCGCCGAGCGAAAGCTGACGAATGCAGCAACCAGCATGGCTGAGGCGCAGCGATTCTTCGAGATTACGCAGACAGCAGGAGCGCGGCGGCGAGGTCGCGCACGCGGACGTGATCAAGGCCCAGCTACAGGTGGAGCAGCGGCGGCGCGATGTTCAGGACGCGCAACTCGCCGCTCAAAAGGCGAAAATCACGCTGGCCGTACTCATTTTCCCAAACTTGCGCCTGGATTATGAAATTGTGGACGATCTCGCGCAGCTCGCCGCGCTGCCGCCCTTGCCTGAAGCGACGGCTCAAGCGAACGCGACGAATCCGGACCTTCGCGCGGCTCAAGCCACGTCACGACAGACGCGGTTAGAAATAGCTGTGGCGCGCTACGCGTACCTGCCTTCGTTCGGCCTGGATGTGTGGTACGGGATCGATGCCAATCAATTCGCCGCTCGCACGAATTATCCAACGCAAGCAACCGGCCGGAGCACGCTGCCGAACTACCAAGTTCCTTACCGCCAGAATCTAGGATATGTCGCCCAAGCGACGCTCAACGTACCCATTTGGAGTTGGGGCGCGATTCACAGCAAAGTGAAGCAAGCCGCTTTGAGACAGCGGCAGTCGGAGCTCGATCTGACTTCCACGCGAAAGGCAGTTGCAAGGCGAACTCGCGTCCACATATCGATGAAGCGCAATTGGCTCTTTCGCAGGTCGCCTCTTTGCGCGAATCGTCGCAGTTGTCGGCCGAAAGCCTTCGCCTGACAGTTCTGCGCTATCAGGCCGGCGAGGCCACCGCCTTTGAGGTCGTGGATGCACAAACTACTGCGAGCCAGGCCCGCAGCGCTTATGATGATGGTCTGTTGCGGTATCGCGTGGCGCTCGTAAATCTGCAAACGCTTGACGGGAAGCTTCTAACGATGTTCGAAATTAGCGGCCGTGTTGCGCTCGCTTGCGCGCTGGGCATATATCTGGCCAGTCTCGGCGCGTGCTCCAAGTCGAAACAGGCGGCGGATGCGGGCGGCGACGAATCGCAACCCGCCACTCCCGTGCAAGTCGCCGTTGCCAAGCGCGAACCGATGGAGCAGGTCATCACGGCCGAAGCGGTTTTGTATCCGGTGAAGCAGGCGAACGTGGTTCCAAAGATCAGCGCTCCGGTTGCAGCGCTTCCTGGTGCAACGCGGCGATCACGTTCGACAGGGCCAACTTGTGGCGATGCTGGAGGACCGCGATCTGGTCGCCTCCGCGCAAGAGAGCAAGGAACTGTACCGCCAGTCGCAAGCCAACTACGAAAACACAAGCGCGGCCACGATGCCGGAAGACATGACGAAAGCACAGGCCGATGTCGACGTCGGCACGACAGGCGCTGGACGCGGCGACTAAACGTCTACGAGAACCGGCAGGTGTTGCTTCGTGAAGGAGCTCTCGCGCAGAAGTTGGTCGATGACGCGAAGGTCGCCATGGTGCAGGCGCAAAGTCAATTTGAGACCGCGCAGCAGCACCTCAAATCACTCCAGAATGTCGGGCGCACGGAGCAATTGAAGAGCGCTCAAGCGCAGATGGCAGCCGCTCAGGCTCATTATCAAAGCGGCGAAGCTCAAGTCTCCTACGCGGAGGTGCGTAGTCCGATCAGCGGTATCGTTTCAGACCGGCCGTTGAATATCGGAGAAATGGCGAGCGAGCGGCTCGGCGCTGATCTCTGTGGTCGATATCTCGCGGGTTACCGCGCGTGCGAATGTGCCGGTGCACCAAGCGGCATCGATCCATGTCGGAAGGCCTGCGACGATTTCCGGCCCCGGTGGCGAATTGACCGGCAAAGTGACGGTGGTCAGTCCGGCTGTCGACCCGAATACGACAACCGTCCAGGTGTGGGTGGAAGCTCCGAATCCCGGAGGAGCGCTTGAAGCCCGGCACCACCGTCCAGATTTCGATCGATGCCGGGCAGATTCCCGATGCCATTGTGGTTCCAGTCGCGCTCCACTCGCCGCAGATGAAGGCGGTGAAAAAGTGATGGTCGCCGGCCCGGATGGACTCGCTCACGAGCATGATGTCCACGTCGGGGTTCGTTCCGGAGACGATGTGCAGATCGTGAGCGGTGTGAACACAGGTGAGCAAGTGATCACCGAGGTGGTCTCGGCTTGACGATAAGGCTAAAGATTCAAATCGCGCAGCCCGGCGGCAAGGAATCGAGCGGCGACCAAGCCAACAAAATGAGTGTTGCTGACTCCAGTTCGAACACCACCGCGTCATCGAAGAGCAATCAGAACACTGGACCGCGCGTTTCCTCAAATCCATCCTCTTTATCCTGGTCGCTCTGGCGGTGTTTGGCGTCTACTTGGCGTTCAAGATTCCTATCGCTGTCTTCCCTTCCACAAATTTTCCCCGCATCGTCCTGGGCGTCGACAACGGCGTGATGCCCATCGATCAGATGGAGGTTACGGTCACGCGGCCCATCGAGGAGGTTGTCAACTCCGTTCCTGGTCTGGATCACGTGCTCTCCATTACCAGCCGCGGCTCGGCTGAGGTTGACCTTTTCTTCAACTGGAACGTGGATATGTTCCAGACGCTGCAATATGTGAATGCGGCTATCTCACGAGTACAAACTACGCTGCCTTCCACCGCCGCGATCACGACCAATCGTTTGACGTTTGCGGCGTTCCCCATTATGGGCTACAGCATGACCTCCGCGACAGTGCCGCAGACCGACAATGTGGCAGCTCGCCACCTACACCCTCCAAGCCGCAATTGAACCGCCTCGCGGGCGTATCGACTGTAGTCGTGCAGGGCGGCCAGGAGCCTGAATTTCAAATTCAGCCGGATCCCGAAAAGCTTGTGCGAAGCCCAAGTCACGATTCCCGGCATTCTAGATGCGATCTCGAAGAGCAACTTGATCGACTCGCCCGGACTGCTCCAGCAGAATCATCAACTGGTTCTCGGCCTCGTGAGCGGGCAAGTTCACAATCCGGCCGAAATCGGCGGCATCGTCGTGAAAACTACACCCGGGGACGTCCCGGTGCGGATCAGTGATATTGCCACTGTCAGCCAATCGGTCAAGCCGGTGTACACCATCGTGACGGCAAACGGCAAGCCCGCGGTGCTTCTAAACATCAATCGGCAGCCTGACAGCAACACGGTTGCGGTAGCCGACGAGGTGCATCAGAAAATCGAAGAGCTACGCCACTCGCTGCCGCCGGCAGTCGATTTGCAGCCCTTCTACGATCAGTCGGAAATTGTGAGCGCTTCAATCACGAGCGTGCGAGACGCCATCGTGATTGGTTTGATACTCGCGGCTATTATCCTGGTTGTTTTTCTTCGCGACTGGGGGACTTCCGTGGTGGCCGGCCTCGTGATCCCCGTTACGATCGCGGTCACGTTCATCGCACTGCGCGCGATTGGTCAAAGTTTTAATTTGATGACACTCGGCGGGCTCGCGGCTGCTGTAGGGCTGGTGATTGACGATGCCATCGTCGTGGTCGAAAACATTGTTCTGCACCGTGACGCCGGGCAGACCCGTGGGGAAGCTATCCGCAGCGCGATACGCGAGATTCGAGTTCCGCTAGTAGGCTCAACGGTTACTCCTATTGTTGTGTTTTTGCCGTTAGTCACAATCACCGGAGTAACCGGCACGTTCTTCCGTGCGCTCGCGGTAACGGTTGCCGTAGCACTCGTGACGTCTCTGGTCCTGGCGCTAAGTTGGACACCAGCTTTGAGCCACCTCTTGCTCCGGTCCACTGGAAAAGGCGCGAGCACATCCGGACAAAAGCCCGCGGATCATCAGATCGCCACGACGGGAATCATGGGACGGCTTACTCGGTTATATGAGCGCACCATCAAAGCGGTATTGGCCCGTCCGCTTTATTCTGCCGGTGTTCTGCGTTCTTTTAATCGCAGTCTCATTCGTGTGCTATCGGTTCCTCGGCTCGGACCTGCTTCCAGCCATGGATGAGGGCGGCTTCGTTTTCGACTATCTGATGCCGGCCGGATCCTCGCTCGTGGACACGAATCGAGTGTTGATCGGGGTGGAGAAGATTCTTCACTCCATTCCGGAAGTAGAGAACACTTCGCGCCGTACCGGCCTGCAATTAGGGCTTGCCGCGGTGACGGAAGCGAATAACGGCGACATCTCTGTCAAATTGAAGTCGAACCGCGAGCGGGGTGTGGAAGAGGTGATCGCGGACGTACGCGATAAGGTGAACAAGCAATATCCTGAGCTGGACACCGATTTTCACCAAGTGCTCGAGGACATGATTGGAGACCTGACAAGCTCGCCGGACCCTATCGAGATCAAGTTGTTTTCAGAAAACCTAAATCTGCTGAAGACGTGGGCCCCCAAAGTCGGCGAGGCGATCAAAACGATTCCCGCCGTGAAGGACGTGAAGAACGGTATCGAAAATACGATCAGCGGCCCCGCTATTACCTTCCAAGTTGACCAGGCTGTCGCCGCTCGCGCCGGATTCACACCGCAGGAAGTTGAGCTAGACGCAAGCGCGATTTTCCAGGGCGAACCAGCTCCGAATCCAATTGTGGTGAATAACCGCCCGTACACATTGCGCGTGACCTTCCCTCCCGAGACCAGATCCTCGCTGGATGCGATTCGCAACACGGTGTTGATCAGTGGGACAGGAAAGATCGCTACATTGGGCACTCTCGCCACGCTCCAAAACGATCCTGGCCAGACAGAGATCCGCCGCGAAAATCTTCAACGCGACGTCGCAGTCACAGGCCGGCTAGAAGGCATGAGCCTTGGCACGGGTATCGGTTTGGTCCAGAAGAAGGTCGCCGCGCTGCACATCCCTTCCTCGATTCGTGTCGAATATGGCGGCCTCTATCAACAACAGCAACAGTCGTTCCATGATCTGCTGTTTGTTCTAGCAGCGGCGGTAGTTCTGGTATTCACGGTGCTACTGGTGGAATTTGGAGGTTTTGCAGCGCCGATCGCGATTCTCTCGTCAGCGCTGCTTTCCACATCGGGGGTGTTTTTTGCACTATTTATCACGAACACCACGTTTAATATCTCATCGTTCATGGGGTTGATCATGGTGGTAGGCATCGTTGCCAAAAACGGCATTTTGCTGCTGGACGCCGACCAAAAGTTCCGGAGTGAAGGCTCCGCGCCGCGTGACGCGATGATTGAAGCGGGCGAGAGGCGGCTGCGGCCCATTATGATGACCGCGCTCGCCACCATTGCGGGGATGATTCCGCTGTCGCTCGCGATAGGCGCCGGCTCTCAAATGCTTCAGCCGCTGGCTATCGCCGTAATCGGTGGAATCCTCGCGTCGATGATCCTGTCTTTGATCGTCACGCCTACGGTCCATTACTATCTCGCGGGAAAGTAGAGCGAGGCGCCATTCGTCCGAGTTTACTTTTGTCTCGTTTGTACGTCTACTACATGGAAGCGCACACGCCGTTTGGCGCCGGTCGTGCGCATTCGGAATAGAGAGGGGCTGATTTGATCGACTTGAAGACTGTGACAAGATCCACGGCCTGCGTTTTAATTTTTTCCTTTGGGCTTGCGACCGCCGTCGCGCAACAGCCCAACATTCAGGAAGTCATCCAAAAATCCGTGGCCGCGAACCAAACCGACTTCAAAGCGGCCCCTTACTACAACTACAAGGAACGGGACCGCACAGGCAAAGGCTACAAGCTGTACCAGATCACGATGATCGATGGAACTCCCTATCAGCGTTTACTCGCGGTGAACGACAAACCACTGTCAGGATCGCAAAGAGCGCAAGAGGAGAAGAAGCAGCAGGCAGTTGTCGAGCAGCGCCGTTCCGAATCGAGTGAAGACCGGCAGAACCGCATTGCAAAATACGAGAAGGAACGCAGAAGCGATAACGACATGATGGACCAGCTCACCAAAGGTTTTGACTTCACGTTGCTCGGTCAGCGCAAGGTGAGAGGATTCAGCGTGTGGCTGCTCAAGGCGACGCCCCGACCCGGATACCAGCCCCCGAATCTGGAAACCCAGGTTCTTCGCGGAATGCAGGGCGAACTATGGATCGACCAGCAAACTTATCAGTGGGTGAAGGTGACCGCGCAGGTGGTTCACCCTGTCTCCATCGAAGGTTTTTTGGCGCAAGTCGAGCCCGGCACGCGGTTCGAGTTGGAAAAATCGCCCGTAGGTAGCGGCATTTGGCAAAACAGTCATTTCGCGATGAGGTCAAGCGCGAAGGTCTTCTACCTGTTCAACCGCGCCTCGCAGGCGGAGGAGAGCTACTTCGATTACCGGCGAATCGGCGGGTCAAATCAGGCCGCGGGCGAAGCGTCACGCCGTTGAACTGTGCGTCACCGGTTTTGCGCCATCACCGGAAGAGGCGCCGTTCGGCGGAACCATTTCCACCTTGAGCGGCGGCATGCCGACTACATCATAGGTTCCGGAAGCAATACCGATACCGGCGCGATCGAGTTGTTCCAAAATGTCGCGGCTCATACTGCTCTTGATCTCCCGGATTCCCGAATCGGGCACGATGAACCGCACGGTCATTTCCACCCAGTTGTCCGTCAGGCGCCAATAGACTCGCGGCTCCAGCTCCGAACGCTTCACAACGTACCGCCGCTCAAACTCCTCTAGCGCACGCTCGCTCAACTCCGCCACTTTTGTGGTGTGCTTGCGCGCGGCTCCAAGGAGAATCTGCTCGGCGTGGTTGCGATCTGAGTTGTAGGGAACGGGCAGGCGCATCTCCTCCCAGATGTAGGGGAACTCACGCGTGTAGTTATACACGGGCTCGTCGAAAATTACGGAATTGCTTATTCGCACAATGCGGCCGGTATACTGACGAGCCTGCACCCACATCTTGTCGCCGGCATCGCCTTCGGCAGGTTGTCCCATTTCCATGACGACGGTCTGCAGAAAGCTGAGTGCGATCACGTCTCCACGTATGCCGCCCATCGTGATACGGTCGCCTACACTGAACGTCTTGCCCCTGAGGATGACCAGGTAACCCGCGAACGCTGTGACCACTTTTTGCAATGCAAATGCCAGGCCGGCAGTGACCATTCCCGCGGCGGTTGTGAGCGTGGTCGGATTGTTAAACCAGAGCGAGATCAGTCCCACGACCAGGACAACCGCGACGGTGATGGAGATGCCCTGATGCGTCCAGAAGGCGAACCGCTTCCCGGCCTTGTCCCACGAGTTTCGATGTGTCAGCCAACGAAGAAGGCGGCCCAACAACATGACGCCTAGGACGAAGACGATGGAAAACAGGAGCTTCTTCCCGTTCTCCGCGTTTACGCCGACAAGCTTCACGCCGAAAAGTTGAACGACTTGGCGTGGGCCTACGAGTTGAATTACATTTCCCACGAGTATCCCTGTCTTCATGCTAAGCGACACCGGGCGGCCGATTCAGGCGACAAGAACTGGAAGCGGTCGGGAGCTCAAGAAATTCTAGTTCGGATTGGCCGACATGGACGCTACGTGCGCGGCATGAAGATGTTTGTATTGGTGGACGAGATGAAGCGCTGGTCGACCGCGCCGTCGATCAGCGCCAGCAGCGGATCGTAGTAGCCGTCGAGGTTGAGCAAGATGCAGCGCGCGCGAACCAGCCCGAGCTGCACCCAGGTGACGATCTCGAAGAATTCTTCGAACGTGCCGAAGCCGCCGGGCAACGCGACGAACGCGTCGGACAGCTCGGCCATGAGCTGCTTGCGCTCGTGCATCGACTCGACGACGCGCAGCTCGACGCCGGAGTGCGCGATCTCACGATCCTCGAGGAACCGGGGAATGACGCCGATCACCTCGGCGCCGGCTTCGAGCGCGGCGTCGGCGAGCGCTCCCATCAGGCCGACCCGGCCGCCGCCGTACACCACACCGATCCCGGCCGCCGCCAGCGCCGCGCCCAAGGCGCGCGCGGTCGCAACGAACTTCGGATCGCCGCCGACCGACGACCCGCAATAGACGCAGACCCGCACGCCGAGCTACTCGACCGGCGTGCCTTTGAGCGCGGTGCGGCCGGTCGCCAACTTGCGGATGCCGTTCACGCCCAGGCGCACGAAGTGCTCCAACCCGTAATGCTCCTCGAGCGCCGGCTGGTCGCGCCAGCGCTCGTAGAGCACGAACGTCCCGGGGGCGTCGTCGCCGACGCGGCAGACCTCGTACTGCAAACAGCCGTCTTCGCGCAGCGAGGCCGCGCGCAGTTCGCGAAAGATGCCTGCTACCTCGTCGGCCTTGTCGGCCGGAAACGTGTACGTCACCGCGTTGATCAGCATTGCGATCCGCTACGACGCCACGAGCGGCGAGCCTGCGTCCGAGACCGGCTATGCCAGCGCGGCGACCTTTCCGCCGGCGCGGGCGACGGCTTGACGGATCATCTCATCTTGGAGCGCCGGCACCGCCCAGCGCGCTTGGGCGTCGGGCGCCAGCGTATCGATCGGATCGAAGTACAGGAACGACTGGCCGGGCTTGACGCTCGGCGCGCTGTAGACGGCGATCCCGTTGGCCCGGTCGTAGTAGTCGTACGAGTGGACGTCGCGCTTGCCGCCGCCGCCGGGAGCGTCGCAGATGAACAGCGGCGTGTTGAACCCCGCCGTGGTGCCGCGCACGTACTTCTCGATGTCGACCGAGGTCTGGATCGACGTGCGCAGCTCCTCGACGCCCTTGACCAGATCGTGCATGTAGACGTAGTACGGGTGCACGTTCACCCACGACAGGCGCTTGGTGAGCAGCGTCATCGCCTCGGGATCGTCGTTGACGCCGCGGATCAGCACGCTCTGGTTGCGCACCGTCACGCCGCGCTCGAACAGCACGCCCATCGCCCGGCGAGTGATCTCGCTGATCTCGTTGGGCGAGTTGAAGTGGGTGTGCAGGACGACGTCCTTGCCGATCTTGCGCCCGCTGTCGACGACGCCGGTCAGCGCGTCGACCCAGGCCGCGTCGGTGAGGATCTTCATCGGCATCACCGCCGGGCCTTTGGTCGCGAAGCGCATCCGGCGGACGTGCGGTATCGCCAGCAGCGACTCGCCGATCAAGGTGAGGTTCTTGGGCGCCATCTGGTACGCGTCGCCGCCGGAGATCACCACGTCCTCGATCTCGGGCCGCGACGCGATGTACGCGAACGCCTGTTTCCACTGCTCGGGCGTCTTCGCCAGCGCCGCCTTGTCGACCGATTCGGTGTCGGGGCCGATCGCGTACGAGCGCGTGCAGAAGCGGCAGTAAACGGGGCACGTCTGCAGCGGCAGAAACAGCACCTTGTCGACGTAGCGGTGGGTGAGGCCTTGCACGGGCGCGTCGTCCTGCTCGTGCAGCGAGTCGAGCGTCAGGCGCGGGTGATCGGGCAACAGCTTCGAGGCGACCGGGATGAACTGACGGCGAATCGGATCCTCGTACGGCCGGGTCCAGTCGATCGACGCGATCATGTACGGCGATACGCGCACCGCCATCGGCGCCCGGCGGAACCCTTCCTTGGCGTCTTCGAGGAAGGTCGGGTCGACGATCTCGCCGATCGTCTCGAACAGCTCCTCGGGCGTCTTCACCGAGTTGCGGCCCTGCCAGATGTGATCGAGGAAGGTCGCCTCGTCGACCTCTTCGTAGGCCGGCACCGCGCGCCAGAACTCGCCCGCGCGCAGGTTGCGGTGTTCGAGCTGGGCCGGGTCGACCGGAGGTTTGACGTGATGCTGCACGGACGCGGCGCTCCTAGCGGCTTTCGGCGCGGGAGTAGCGGGACACGAAATGCTCCGCGAGCGGCGGATGGTTGCGCAGCGTCTCGAGTGCGACCGCGGCGTGTCCCTTGGCGTAGCCGTTGCCGACCATCATGTTGACGTCTTTGCCGACCCCTTCGGCGCCCAGCGCCGCTGCCGTGAACGACGTCGCCATCGAGAAGAAGTAGACGGTGCCGCCGTCCTTGCAGCACAGTATCGACGCCAGCTCGGTGCCGCCGACGTTGACGCAATTGACCACCAGATCGGCGAGCGCCGGCAGCGCATCGGCCAGCGCCGCGACGACGGCCAGCGCGTCGCGGGCATCGGCGAGGGCGAGCCGGTCGACGTACCCCTGCGCGAGCAGCAGCTGTGCGCCGGCCGTGTCGGCGCGCGGCACGATGCCGACCACGCGGCCGCTCGAGCCGACGCGGTCGCGCGCCTCCGCGCAGGCGAGCAGACCCGACTTCCCGTCGGCGCCGATCACGCAGACGGTCTGACCTTCGCCCGCGAGGCGGCGGACTTGCGCCGGCGCGCCGGCGACGTCGAATACCGCGAGCGCAACCTCGGCCGGCACGTCGTCCGGCAAGCGCGCGTAGATCCCGCTTTCGAATAGGATCGCCTTGCCGCGCACCCGCACTTGGCCGGTCGCGACGTCCACGGCGATCACGTCGTCGAGCTGCAGCGGCGTCAGCGTGAGCGAGACGAGCGATGCGATGCGGTCGCCGACCGCCACGTCGTCGCGCGCGGCGAGCGCCGGTCCGATTTCGAGCACGCGCCCGACGAACATCCCGCCGCTGCCCGTGCGCGGGTTGTGCTGCTTGCCGCGCTCGCCGACGGTCGCCAGAATGTGCGCGCCGATCGCGCTCGCACGTCCCCCGCACTGCTCGCTGATCTGCGCGAACGACGCCGAGTCGACGTTGAGCGACTCGACCTCGCACAGGATCTCGTTCGCGAACGCCCGCGGGGTATTGTCGAGCCGCCAGGCGGTTTGCGGCAGCGCACCCTTGGGCTCGAGCACGCGATGCGAACCGAGCCGACAGCCGCTGCCGAGCGGGACGGCGAGGTGCGCGTCGTCGAGGGTGTGCGTCACAGCAGCGCTTCGACGGGCAGTCCGCCGCGCTCGAACGGCGTCGACAGCACGATGGTGGTGCGCGTGCGCGCGACGCCGGCGACGCGCTTGAGACGAGTCAAGAGGTCGTCGAGATGGCCCGTCGAGCGGGTGACGACTTTGAGCAAGTAGGTCTCGTCGCCGGCGACGCTATGGATCTCGATGATCTCCGGAAACTCTTGCATCGCCGAGGTGAATCGGTCGTAATCGAGATCAGGCGCGCAGAACGCGCTCACGAACGCGGTCAGCTCGTAGCCGACCCGCTGCGCGTCGAGCTGCGCGGCGTAGCGGCGCACGACCCCTTTGTTCTCCAAGCGCTTCACCCGGTCGTGGATCGCCGGCGGCTTGAGGTTGACCAGCTCGCCCAGTTCGGCATAGGTCGAGCGCGCGTTGCGCTGGAGCGCTTCGAGCAGGCGCAGGTCGGTGCGGTCGAGCTCCGGGCGGGCTGCAGAGCTGGATCCATTACGGGCATCGATCGATTCGGCTGAACGAAGCATAATACGATACATTCTTCGGTAGAAATCTCATTTCCTCGAATGCATCGCTACTGCCCTTCTCGGCCGGTTCAAGCGGACCGAGCGGCCGGTATGCCGGTACGAAACCGTACTGAAATGCGCGCCGGGCGGGGGTATCATCGCGGCGTGATTGCGTTGGTGATCGGCGCGCCTTCGAGGCCCGCCAGAGAGGAGGCCCGTTAATGAAATACCTGGTCTTCTGCCCCTGCGGTCATGCGCTGGACCGCCACGATATGGAGGGCTGCGCGGGTGACGGCCGTTTTCCGTGCGGTTGCCCGAAGAGCCAGGATATTGCCCTCGACGCTGCGATCGAGCACGCGCGCAGCCATCCCTGGGGTCCGTCAGCAACCGCTGACGCCGTCGCCGTCGCCGACGCGGAGATCGCGTAGCGACGAGCACGCTGCGCTAGAAACATAGGGCGAAAACGGGTGTTCGCCGGCGCGTGAACGTAGACACGCGCCGGTGTCCCTCCACCGGCCGTTTCGAAGTGTCGCCTTCGCCCTGGCGCTGGGCGCGAGCGCCGCCGTCTGCGCAGCCTGCGCCGGCTCGAGCTCCGGCGGCCTCGCGCGGTCCGGTGCGACGGTGCGCTTCGCACTGGCGGCCGATCCTCAGACGCTCGATCCGTTGTTCGCACATCCCGATGCGAGCAGCGTCGAGCAGCAGGTCGCGCGGCTCGCGTTCGAGCCGTTCATCGACGTCGACGAGCGCGGCGTTTCTGTGCCGGTTCTGCTCGACCGCATCCCGACCGTCGCCAACGGAGGCGTCTCGCGCGACGGTCGCGTGATTACCTATCGGCTGCGCGCCGGCGTGCGCTGGCAAGACGGCGTTGCGGTCAGCGCGCACGACGTGATCTGGACGCTGCACGCGATCCTCGACGACCGCAACCCGGTGCGCTCGCGCGCGGGCTACGACCGCATCGCCAAGGCCGAGGCCCTCGACGCCCGGACGGTGCGCATCACCCTGCGCGCGCCGTGGGCGCCGGCGGTCGCGACCCTGTTCAGCTACGGCACGGCACCGCAGTACGTCTTGCCGGCGCACCTGCTCGAGCGCGAAGCGAACCTGGCCACCAGCGCGTTCGGATCGCATCCGGTCGGTGACGGTCCGTTTCGTTTGGTGTCGTGGTCGCGCGGCGACCGGCTCGTGTACGAGGCGAATCCGAGCTACTGGCGGGGCCGGCCGCGAGTCGACGCGGCTCGAGGTGCGCGTGGTCCCCGATCCCGGCACCAACTTCACCCTGCTGCGCAGCGGCGAACTCGACTGGAACCTCGTCTCGCCGTCGCAGCGCGCCTCGCTCGCCACGACCGCGGGCTTGGCGTTCCGGACCGTTCCGGTGGCGCTGGCGGTCGGCATCGCGATCAACACCGCCCATCCGCCGCTCGACGACGTGCGCGTGCGGCGCGCCCTCGCCGCGTCGATCGACCGCGCGAGCATCTCGCGGAAACTGACCTTCGGCCGCTATCCGGTCGTCGACACGGCGCAGCCGATCGGCTCGTGGGCGCGCGATCCGGCGGTGCGCGAACCCGCGTTCGATCCGCCGGCCGCGGACCGGCTGTTCGACGCGGCCGGTTGGAAGCGCGGTCGCGACGGCATGCGGGCCAAGAACGGCGTCCCGCTCGAGCTCACCTACGTGCAGTTCCCCGAGTCGCAGACCGGCGTGCGCGCGGCGACGGTCGTGCAGAGCGAGCTGGGTGCCCGCGGCGTGCGCGTCACGATCAAATCGCTCTCCAACGTGCAGTTGTTTCTGCCGCGCGCCCAAGGCGGGACGCTCGCCAGCGGCGCGTTCGATCTGGCCTACGTGCCGTGGCAGCTCGGCGCCGACCCCGACGACTCGTTCCTGTTCGCCTGCAACGGCAACGCGAACGCAATGCGCTGGTGCGACCGCGACGTCGACGCGCTCGAACGGCGCGCGCTCGGCGCGCCGAGCCGCGCGGCGCGCAAGCGGCTGTACGCGCAGATCGAACGCCGGGTGGCCGCCGCCGTTCCGATCATCTATTTGTTCGACGCATCGTACTCCTACGGGTACCGCAGGTCTCTGCACGGCTTCCACCCCAATGCCTTCACCCCGACCTGGAACGCCTACGCCTGGTCCGTTCAGTAGCAGCTTCAGAGGCGCGACGACGCAGCCTGTGTCATCCTGAGCCCCGTCGAAGGATGGCCGCGCCATGCTTTGTCGCCCCTGAGCCTGGCGAAGGGCGACGACTCCTAACCGATGTGGCACACCTCGAGCTTGTTTCCGTCGGGGTCTTCGAAGAACACCGCGTAGTAGTCCGCGCCGTAGATGCCGTCGTCCATCTCGATGTTGCGCGCACCGATCGCCGGCAGGTAGACGTGGATCGCGTCGACCGTTCCGCGCGAGGGCGCGCTGAACGCGACGCGCATGGGCCCCGGCGTCATCGCGGCGTCCTCGACGATGCCGAACCAGCCGTCGCCTTCCCAGTCATCGCCGGCCTCGGGCGGCGGGATGCGCCAGGTGGTGAACTCCTCGCCGACCCGCTTCACCGCGCCGAGCAGGTTTAAGAAAGCGTCGTAGAACTCGGCGGCCTGCGCGCGGTCGCGGACCCGAACGTCGACGTGCGAGACGATCAGCGGCACGTCACGGACACGAGGTAGTGCAGCCACGCTGACGGGATCGCGGCGAGGATCACCGGTTCTCGTTCAGGCGCGCGAACCATGCGCGCAAGTCGAGCACGAACGGCGGCCGCGCATTGTGCGCGGCGCAGGTCGCGTGTACCGCGGCGGGACGCGGATCGGCGAGGAACGCGAGCCGCAGTACGGTCAGGCACGGACTCCCGTTGTTGTGCCCGCCGCCCGGAACGATGATCTGCCGCGCGTCGGGCAGGTACGGGAGCTGGCTCGCGCCGAGCCAGGCCGGTGTCGCGGGATCGTCGGCGCCCGAGATCATCAGCACCGGCACGCGCGAGCGAATCGGGTCGAGAAACGAGCGCGGCGCGGGGCGAACGTGCCAGATGCGGCAGGCGCGCTGCTGCGCTCTGATGCGCAGGTCGCCCAAGAATCCGCTGCGCGCGGCCTGCGCGCGCTCGGCCGGCGTGATGAAGGCGACGTCCTCGGCGCATGCGACCGAGAGGTTCTCGCCTTGCGCTATCTCCTGCGCGAAGCCGTCGATCTGCAGCGCGACGAGCCGGCCGAGCGGCGCGATGTCGCTATGCGCGGCCGCATCGACGATGGCGGGGAACGCGGCGGCGAAGAACGGGTCGTAGAGTGCTTGGCGCAGCCGGTCGGCGAACACCTCGCGTGAGAGCAGCACGCTGGTCGTTCGGCCGTGGTCCGGGAAGCTGACGCGCAGCGGCCCGCGCGCGAACCGCCCGAGCAGCGCGTTCCACTCCGCGCGCGCATTGGGGAAGGCGCGCGCACACGACGCGTCCGCCGCGCAGCTGGCCAACACTTCGTCGAGCGCATGCTGTGCGCCGCGGGTGAACGGCAGCGGCAGCTTGATGTAGGTCGGCGCGACCGCTTCGAACAGCAGCGCGCGAACGTGCTGGGGGTGACGCCGGAGGTAGACGAAGGCGAACTGCGAGCCGTACGATCCGGTCGCGAACGAGATCGTCCCGTAGCCGAGCAGGGCGCGCACGGCATCGAGGTCGTCGGCGGCGCGGTCGGTGCCGTACGCGTCGAGGTCAGCCCCGCGCGCGAGCCGCGCGCGGCACGCGCGCAGCTCCGCCGTCGGGAACAGCTGGGCGAAGGCGTGCGCCCGCGATGCAAACAGCTGCGGGCACTGCAGGATCCCCGAGCGTCCGGTTCCGCGCTGGTCGACGAAGACCAGATCGTGGTCGCGATGGATTGCGCGGAGCTCGGGATCTTCGCCGATCGCGCCGACGGCCTCGATCGCCGACTGACCGGGACCGCCGCCGACCTCGAAGATGACGCCGCTGTTTCGCCGCCCTGCCGGGACGACCGCAAACGCGATCGAAATCGTGCGCCGCGACGCGGCGCTTTCCCGTCGCGACAGGTTGCCACACTGCGCGCGCCCCGCATAGCCGGCAATCCTGCACGGCAGCGTCGGCCGGCGCGCGTCGTCCGGTTGAGCGGCGCTCGGCGCCGCCGGCGCGAACGCGAGCAGCGCAACGAAGACCAGCGCGCTGCGAGCGCGCATCGGCGCGGCTAGCGTACGACCACGCGGCGGCCTATAAGGCCTTCACGCCGGCGACGACGCCGTCGATCGACTTCTTGGCGTCGCCGAAGAGCATGACGGTCTTGGGGTCGTCGAAGAGCGGGTTGTCGATCCCGGCGAAGCCCGAGTTCATCGAGCGCTTGAGGACGACCACGTTGGCGGCCTTGTCGACGTCGAGGATCGGCATCCCGTAGATCGGGCTGTTCTTGTCGGCGCGCGCGGCCGGGTTGGTCACGTCGTTCGCGCCGACGACCAGCGCGACGTCGGTGCGCTCGAACTCCGGGTTGATGTCGTCCATGTCGTACAGCGACGTGTACGGCACGTTGGCCTCGGCCAGCAGCACGTTCATGTGGCCCGGCATCCGGCCGGCGACCGGGTGGATCGCGTACTTGACGTCGACGCCCTTTTTCTCGAGCTGGTCGGCCAGCTCGCGGATCGAGTGCTGCGCCTGCGCGACCGCCATGCCGTAGCCGGGCACGACGATCACCTGATTCGCGTAGGCCAGCATTGCGGCGACGTCGTCGGCGCCCACGGAGCGCACGTTCTGCTGCTTGGCGGCCGCGCCGCCGGCCGTCGTCTTGACCGCGCCGAAGGCGCCGAACAGCACGTTGGTGACCGAACGGTTCATCGCGCGGCCCATCAAGATCGTCAGCAGCGTTCCCGACGCGCCGACCAGCGCGCCGGCGACGATGAGCACGTTGTTGCCCAGCACGAAACCGGTCGACGCCGCGGCCAGCCCGGTGAACGAGTTGAGCAGCGAGATCACGACCGGCATGTCGGCGCCGCCGATCGGCAGCACGAACAGGATACCCAGCACGAACGCCGCGATCAGCGCGATCCAGAAGAACTCGAGCGAGTCGGGGACGTTCGCAACGACCAGCCCCCAGCAGACCAAGATCGCGAGCGCGACGATCGCGTTGACGAACTGCTGGCCCGGGTAGGTGATCGGCCGCCCGGTCATCACCTCTTGCAGCTTGAGGAATGCGATGATCGAGCCGGCGAACGAGATCGCGCCGATCACTGCCGACAGCACCGAGGTGAACGAGACGTCGTACGTCGGGATCGCGCCGGCGCGGAACACCTTGAGCAGCTCGCCGGCCGCGACCAGGGCCGCGGCGCCGCCGCCGGCGCCGTTGAACAGCGCGACCATCTGCGGCATGGCGGTCATCTTCACGCGCTGCGCCGAGACGATCCCGATCGCCGCGCCGGCGACCAGCGCCGAACCGATCACCCACCAGTTCACGATCCCTTGCGCCAGCGTCGCGACCACCGCGATCAGCATCCCGACCGCGCTGATGCGGTTGCCGAGCCGCGCGGTCTTGGGCGAGCTCAGGTAGCGCAGGCCGAAGATGAAGCAGATCGCGGTGATCAGATAAGCGACGTCGACCCAATTCGCCGGCGTCGTGTCGGCCGCGCTCACCGTTGGCCAGCCGTCGGAGGCTTCGGCGCTTGGACCCGCGGCCGGAACATCTGCAGCATCCGTTCGGTGACCGTGTAACCACCGAAGACGTTGAGCGACGCCAGCAGCACCAGCAGGAAGCCGACGATCGCGTTGAACGGCGCATCGAGCGCGCCGGCGACGATGATCGCGCCGACCAGCACGATGCCGTGGATCGCGTTGGTGGCCGACATCAACGGCGTGTGCAGCGTGGTCGGAACCTTCGAGATCACCTCCATCCCCACGAACACCGCCAGGATGAAGATGGTGAGCTCGATGAGCAGATGGGCGGTCACGCCGGGCCTCCGGTGAGCGCGGCGCGCGTCGCCGCGTGCACGATCTCGCCGTCGCGCGTGAGCGTCGTGCCGGCGACGATCTCGTCCGAGGGATCGAGCGCCAGCGCGCCGTCTTTGGTGATGTAATCCAACAGCGCTTGCACGTTGCGCGCGTACAGCCGGCTGGCGTCGAAGGCGAGCGTCGACGGCAGGTTGAGGAGCCCCACGATCGTGACGCCGTTGGGGCTGGTGACGACCTCGCCCGGCTGTGTCCCTTCGACGTTGCCGCCGGTTTCGGCGGCGAGGTCGACGATCACGCTGCCCGGCGCCATCGCTGCGACCGCCTCGGCGGTGACCAGGATCGGTGCGCGTTTGCCCGGGATCGCG
The DNA here is from genome assembly GCA_963738465.1 of Vulcanimicrobiota bacterium. GTDB lineage: Bacteria > Vulcanimicrobiota > Vulcanimicrobiia > Vulcanimicrobiales > Vulcanimicrobiaceae > Vulcanimicrobium. The sequence goes on along the minus strand of CAVTWP010000004.1, from coordinate 503,220 downwards.
GCGGTGGTGATCACGACGTCGCTGCCCCCGATCGCCTTGACCATCGCGGCGCGCTGTTTGGCGATCGCTTCGGGCGACAGCTCCTTGGCGTAGCCGCCTTGGCCTTCACCGCTCTCGCCGACGTCGATCTCGAGAAACTTCGCGCCCAGCGACTTGACCTGCTCGCCGACCACGCTGCGCGTGTCGTAGGCGGTTACGACCGCTCCCAGCCGGCGCGCCGTCGCGATCGCCTGCAGCCCGGCGACGCCGGCGCCGATGACGAACACCTTGGCCGGCGCGATCGTACCGGCCGCCGTGGTCAGCATCGGAAAGAACTTCGGCAGGTGCGTCGCGCCGAGCAGCACCGCTTTGTAGCCGCCGATGTTCGCCTGCGAGCTGAGTGCGTCCATGGCCTGCGCCTTGGTGGTTCGCGGCACGACGTCCATCGACAGCGCGGTGAGCCCGCGTTGCGCGTAGCGTTCGACGGAGCGCGGATCACCCAGCGGCGCCAGCAGTCCGACGATCGCGGCGCCGCGCGGAATCTCGTCGAGCTCCTCGTCGGACGGCTTGCCGACGCGCACGACGACCGCGGCATCCGCGTAGGCGGTGCGCGCGTCCGGCACGATCGTGGCGCCGGCCGCCTCGTACGCCGCGTCGGGATAACCGGCGCTCGCTCCCGCGCCCCGCTCGACGGCGATGGTGTGCCCGTTCTTGCCGAGCTTCGCGACGATCTCCGGAACGAGCGCCACGCGCCGTTCGCCGGGCGCGCGTTCCTTGGGGACCGCAATCTTCATGCCGCCAATATCCCGACCCGGGGCGGCAGTCCCTCTCAGCGCGCGCCCGACGCCTCGATGACGGTCTCGGGGGCGATCGGTATAACGGTCGGCAGGAGCTCGGGGCGGCGTCTCCCCAGCCGCAGGATCGGCTGCTCGAACGCGTACGTGATCAGCGCCGAGACGCCTAGCGCGAGCGGCAGCGCGACGAGCGGATAGAGCAGCATCCAATGCGGATCGTCGTGCTTGTCGGGCGTGGCGTACGGCGGGAAGTGCCACTTGACCAACACGTTCGCGATCGGTTGATGCCAGAGATAGAGATTGTACGAGATCGCGGCCAAGAACAGCAGCACGCGATTGGCCAGCACCAACTGGAACCCGCGCCAGGCGAAGAGCGAACCGAGTCCCGCCGCCAGGCTCGCGACCGCGACGGCCGAGCGCCACTGCATCGCCCAGGTCTGCGGCCATTCGTGATCGATGCGATGGGCGTAGCAATCGTTGGCGAGCCAGACGAGCGCGATGAACCCGGCCAGCGACAGTGCGGTGAAGGTCCAGCGCTGCTTGGCAAGCTCCGGCCGTCGCACGGCGATGACGACATAGGCGAACGCGCCGAGCATACCGGCGGCGAAGAAGTCCAGGTAACCCGGCAACTGCGCCAGCCGCTGCTCGATATAATAGTGATCCGGCGTCAACACGCACCATATCCGCCAGGCGTTGGCGATCGCGAACATCGCGAAGGTCGTGGTCAGCGGGCGGCGGACGAACAGCAGCACCAGGACCGGGAACAGGACGTAGAACTGAATCTCGACCCCGAGCGACCACAGCACGCCGTTGATCGACGCATTGGTGACGGCGAACCAGTCGTGAATGAACAGCAGGTGAAACACGATGTCGCGCGTCGCGTCGAGCACGCCGGCGTACGTTTGAGTGCCCAGCGCGAGCAGGACGACGATGCACAGCACGTACGACGGCACGATCTTGAGAAAGCGCCGGCCGAAGAAATGCCGCCAGGACGGGGCCTCCGTCTGCGTCACCCGCGCTTGCGCGTACGGCAGCATCAGCACGAAGCCGGAGATGAAGAAGAACAGCGCGACGCCCAGGAAGCCCGTCTCGGCCAGCGGCTGGAACGACAGGTTGACGAACGGCACGACCGCGCCTTGCCAGCTGATTTGCCAGACGTGGAACCAGACCACCAGCAGGATCGCGATCCCGCGCAGCCCGTCGATGGTGGCGATGCGTCCGCCGCGAGTGAGGTCCATTCCCTACGGTATCGGCACGAGCGCGCCCCTAATAGCGCGCCACCAGCCGCGCTTCGTCGAGCGGCTGCTTGTACGTCAGGATGCCGTCGGCGACGAACTCGCGCTGCATGTCCTCGAGCGTTGCGTCGTCGACGCGCAGGTCGGGCTTGAAGTCGTAGCGCGGGGCCGCCTTGATGGCGTCGGGCGCTTGTTTGGTGTACTTCGCGTACGCCGCCACGTTCTCGGGCGCGAAGAAGCCCGGCCCCACGATCTCGGCTGCGGCTTTGCGCAAGGCGCCCATCACGCCGCGAGCGCCGTCGGCGTTCTGCAGCAGGCTCGGTCCGAAGAACACGCCCGACGCCGCGATCCCGGCCGGCGGCGACGCGACGATCTTGGCCAGGTGCTGCGCGTCGAACTCCTCGCTGTACGGCGCGGAGGTGAACAGCGCGTCGATCGCTTTGTGCTCGAGCGCGGCCTGCTGATCGGGGTTGGGGATGTTGAGCGACTCGATGTCGCCCAGCTTGAGATCGACCGTGCGCAGGATGCGGGCGACGTAATACGCCGACGCCGCGCCGCCGTTGCCGATCCAGCCGAACTTGCGGCCGCGCAGTCCGTTCAGCCGCAGGCCGCCGTCGTACAGATCTTGGCGGATCAGCAGCGCGGACGGGCGACCGTGGCGCGGCTGGTAGCCGGTCGACGCGACGTACCTGACCTCGAGCCCGCGATTGACGGCGTTGTAGAACGCCGCCGACAGCGCTGCCGCCGCGAGGTCGATCTGACCCTGGGCGACCAGACTCATCGAGTCGGCGCCGGCGACGATCGGTGTGAGGCTCGCTTCGAAACCCGCCTCGCGCAGATAGCCCTTCTCGACGGCGACGAAGACCGGCGCGAACAGCGTCGACGGCACGTAGCCGATGGCGAGCGGCTTGCGCGCTTGGGCGCGGAGCGCGGCCGGAAACGCACTTACCGCCGCAGCGGCGGCGCAGGCACCGAGGAAACGCGCACGGATCGTCATGAAACTGCGCGTTTCCCTTTCATCGCTCGAAGCCGTCGCGTCCTTCACGCGCGACGATTGCCGCGACCTGCGAGCGGCTGCGGACGCCGAGCTTCTCGAAGATCGACGCAACGTGCTTTTCGACCGTCTTCACGCTGATCGAGAGGCGTTCGCCGATGACCGGATTGGCGAGCCCGTCGGCGATCAAGTGCGCGATCGCGGCCTCGCGCTCGGACAGCCGGCCGGTGATCGGCCGAGGGCGCTTCGACCGGCGGCGAGAGCCGGCGTACCTGCGCGACCGCGCCGCAGGCGGCGAAGAGCGCGCGCGCGGCGCTCGCGTCGCCGGCGGCTTCGGCCGCGCGCGCCTCCCAGAGCGGCCAGCCGAGCTCGCGATAGCCCGCCGCTGCCTCGCCGGCGAGCGCGGTCGCGCGCTCGGCGTCGCCGAAGCGCCGTTCCAGTATCGCTTCGGCCAGCCGCGCGCTGCTGCGTCCGACCACGTCGGCGGGCAAGAACGCGCCGGCGTCGATCAAATCCCGCAGCGGCCCGAGCTCGGTGCGTTCGAGGTGCAGCGCGCACAGATACAGCACGTCGCCGCACGACGGCATCGCCCGAGGCAAGCACGGCAGCGCACGTCGCAGATCGGCGCGCGCCTCGTCGGGCCGCCCGTGAGCCGCGCTCCATGCCGCGCCGGCCGCCAGCATCAGCGCGTCGTCGGGATTTTCCGCGCGCCGGCGCGCTGCGGCGATCTCGGCCAGCGTCGCGCTCGACACCAGCGTCTCGTCGTCGAGCTCGAGCGCCACCAGCGGGGCGACCAGCGCGACGGCCATCTGCGAGACGGTGCCTTCGGCGCCGCGCGCCGCTTGGCGAACGTACGCGCTGGCGGCGTCGAGCCGGCCGTTGACGTAGGCGTGCGTCGCGCGCACCGCCGCGGCATGGATTTGCAGCGCCGAGTAGTCGCGCCATTCGGGGATGCGATCGATGCGCGCGAGGGCGCGCTCCGCCAGTTCGCTGAGGCCCAGCGACGACGCGCTCTGCGCGAGCGACAGCAAGGTGACCATGGCGCTGTACGGCGAGAGCGTTCCGACGATCTCGAACGTCCGATCGGCGAGCCCGCTCCAGGCCGTGACGTCGCCGGCGCACCACCGCATGTCGAGCTGGGCGTTGAGGTAATTTTGCAGCCCCGACGGCGGCAGCTCCGCCGGCGCGAGGACGGCGTCCAGCAGCTCCGCCGCGCGCACGTGATCGTACTGAATCATCGCCAAGCGCGCCAAGACCGCCCGCAGATAGTCGCGCTCGGCGCGACCCGCCCGCGCGCCGTGCTCGGCGAGATACGCCACGCCGAACGCGACCGCCGATCGGTCGCCCAGGTTGTTGCGGCAGACCGCCAGCGCGCGCACCATGGCGGTCGCGCGGTCGAAATCACCGAGCTCGCGAAAGGCGTGCATCGCCGCTTCGTAGCGGTCGGCGGCGTCGGCGAGAGCGCCCTGCGTCTCGGCCACGAACGCAACCCGTTCGAGCAGCCGCGCGGCGTCGGCGCGGTCGGGGACCACGCCGAGCGCCTGTTCGAACAGCGCGCGCGCCTCGGGCAGCGCGCGCATGTCGAGCGCGATCGTCGCCGCGCGCTCGCTGTAACGCAGCGTCTTACCGGCGTCTTGCGCCTGCGCCGCGTGGTAGGCCATCACTTCGACGTGGCGGCCGGCGTCGGGCAGCGCTTCGAGGGTGCGCAGAATGCGCTCGTGGATGCGGCGCGCCTCGACCTGCAGCAGATCGCCGCGCGCTACGCGGTGGATGAGCGCATGACGGAAGCGGAACCGCGCGCCCTCTTCCTCGACGAAGATGTTGAGGTCGCGCCCGCGGCGCAGCGCGGGCAGCACTTCGTCGAGCTCGCAACCCAGCGTGAGCGCGAGCAGCTCGGGCTCGAAGCGATACCCGAGCACGGCGGCGTGCGTGACGATGCGGCGGTGTTCGGCGGGCAACAGGGCGAGGCGCCCGGAGATCATCCCACGGATCGAGATCGGCAGCGACGACTTGCCGGCCGACCGCGGCGCTTCGAGCGCCTCCTTCAGCAGCTCCTCGGCGAAGAACGGATTGCCTTCGCTGCGGCGGACGACGTCGTTGCGCAGCTCGCTCGCGAGCGCGGTGCGGCCGCGCAGCGCGGCCAGAACGAGCTCACTGGTCTGGGCAGGGTCGAGCGCGTCGAGCGCGACGCGCACGACCGTCGGTTCGCGCGACATCCGTGACAGCGCGGCGAACAGTTCCGGGCGCGCGTCGACCTCGTCGGAGCGATAGGTCGCGATCAGCAAGAGGCGCGTTCCGGCCAAGCGCGGTGCGACGTAGCCGAGCAGCTCGAGCGACGAGCGATCGGCCCAGTGGACGTCTTCGATGGTGAGGATCGTCGCGCGCCGGCTCGCGGCCGAGCGCAGGAAGGCCACGACGCCTTCGAAGAGCTCCGTCTTCTCGAGCTGTTCGCCGCCGGCTTGCGGCGCGGTCAGCTGCTCGAGCGCGCGCAGCGCCGCGGGCGGATGACCGGCGGCCGTCTCGCGCGCCAGCGCGGCGAGCAGCGTTCGAAACGGCCCGAACGGCTGCTCAGTCTGCTCGATGCACTCCGCGCTGACGAGCTGGGGCGGCCGCCGGTTGCGCTCGATGAAGGCGAGAAATTGCGACAGCAAACGCGACTTGCCGATCCCGGCCTCGCCGCCGATCAGCACGCACGAGCCGCGGCTCATCGAGAGCGCGCGCCGCTCGCCGTGCAAGATCGCAAGCTCTTCGTCGCGCCCGATGAAGATCGGGCAGATGACCGGCTGCGCGATCACGCGCGGCGTTACGTGGCTGCTGCTACCGCGGCGGCGATCGCGATGCGGTTGCGCAGCACCCCGATCTTCGACACCTCGACCTCGACGACGTCGCCGTCCTGCATGAACTCGGGCGGCGTGCGGGCGAACCCGACGCCCTCGGGCGTCCCCGTCGCGATGACGTCGCCCGGCTCGAGCGTGGTGCCCTGCGACACGTACGCGATGATCCGCGCGACCGAAAAGATCATCGACGACGTCGGGGCCTGCTGCTTCACCGTGCCGTTGAGTCGCAGCGTCACCTCGAGCTGCTGCGGATCGCCGATCTCGTCGGCCGTCACGACCCACGGCCCGAGCGGACAGGTGTCATCGAGAGTCTTGCCCATGAACCACTGCGTGGTCGCGTTCTGCAGGTCGCGCGCGCTGACGTCGTTGAGGCACGTGTAACCGAACACCACGCCGAGCGCATCGGCTTCCCGAACGTTCTTGCAGCGCTCGCCGATGACGACGGCGAGCTCCGCTTCCCAGTCGTAGCGCTGCGACAGGTGCCCATCGAGCCGCAGGGTCGCGTCCGGATCGGCGATCGCCGTCGGCGCCTTGGTGAAGATCGTCGGCACGGCCGGCAGCTTGAGCTCCTCGCCGCGCGCCCGCGCGCCTTCCTCGGCGTGCGCGATGTAGTTGCGCCCAACGCAGAACACGTTCTTGTGCGGCCGCAAGCGGCGCATGCAAGGTCACCGATGCGAGCGGCAACGCCTTGCCGGTCCGCTGAGCCGCGGATCGGGCACTCGCGCCCAGCGCGATGAAGTCGCCGAGCGAGGCCGGCCCCTCGAGCGGCCGAACGGTATCGCCGTCGAGAATCCCGGGGCGCGGCCCGCCCGATTGGGTGCTGAACTGAACGAAGCGCAAAGCTGGCCTCCGGACGACGTCTTCCCGACCGCGCGTTTTGTCGCGCCGAGCCGCGTTTCTCCCGCCGAGCCGCGTATCGCGTCGGTCGCGAGCGGGTAGGTGATAATCCGGCCGGCCGGCCGGCGGCCCGCGTTCTGTCGCGGGGTCCGTTCGCTTCCGCTCCGAATCACCCGACGAATGAGGATGCCGACGTGACCGCGACGGATTCCCTGGACCGCCTGTTCGCCGAGGCGGCCGCGCAAGGCGCGCAGCCGTTGTGGACGATGATGGACGCCGTCGTGCCGCCGCATCCGCAGCCCAAGGCGGTGCCGCACGTCTGGCAGTGGTCGGCGCTGCGGCCGCTGCTCGAGCGCGCCGGCAACCTCGTCACCGCGCGCGACGCCGAGCGGCGCGTCCTGCAGCTGATCAACCCCGCGCTCCGGTCGCCCTATACCACCGACACGCTGTTCGCCGGGCTGCAACTGATCCTGCCGGGCGAGATCGCGCGCGCGCACCGTCACGTCGCGTTCGCCCTGCGCTTCATCGTCGAGGGCGACGCCGCATACACCGCCGTCGGCGGCGAGAAGGTGATGATGCACCGCGGCGACGTGATCCTCACGCCGTCTTGGGAGTTCCACGATCACGGGCACGAGGGCGACGGCCCGATGGTGTGGCTCGACGGTCTCGACCTGCCCGTCTATCAGTTCTTCCCCGCCAACTTCGCGCAGCCGTACGCCGACGAACGCTTTCCGTCCGAGCCGGCGCCGGCGGAGTCGCATCTGCGCTACCCGTGGGCCGACATGCAGGCGCGGCTCGAAGCCGACGACGGGCCGTACGCCTTCGCCGACTACGTGCACCTGCAGACCGGCGAAGCGCTGTCGCGCACGATCGGCGCGGCGGCCGAGCGCATCGCCGGCGGCGCATCGTCGCCGACGCGCCGCGAGACGGCCGGGGTCGTGTACCACGTCTACAAGGGTCGCGGCGTGACGACGGTCGGTGACACCGCGCTCGCGTGGGAGAAAGGCGACACGTTCTGCATCCCGTCCTGGCTGCCGTACCGCCACGAAGCGTCGAAGAACACCTACCTCTTCCGCTACGACGACCGCCCCGTCCTCGAAGCGATCGGCGCCTACCGCGCCGAAGCCAGCGCGTCGTAGCGGTTCGGTCGCCACGGCCATCACGCGGCCGTAACGCCGTCACGCGCGCGGTACGGTCGCGCCGAGCTCCGTCGAAGGGCGAACCCGCGTGTGGTCGTGTTTCGACTCCGCTCAACCCGACATCACGATTCGTGCATGGCACGTCCGGTGAGTGGCGAGGGCGCGATGTGCCATCCTTTCGACGGAGCTCACGATGACATTGCGATCAGTTCGGGCGGCGGGTGAGGTGCCAGAAGCCGCAATAGCGGCACTCGTAGGAGAACAGCACGTCGCCCATGCCGTTCATCAGGGCGTGCGCGTGCGCGTCGTCCTCGCTGGCGTACTGCTGCTTGGAGGTGCACGAGCGCTCGACGTCGGCGTCGACGCGCGGATCGGGTTCGCGGCGCTGCTGGACGTACCACTCCATGAGCGCGTCGGGGCCGGCGTTGGGGTCGGGTTTGGGCGGCCGGATCCGGCGGGGCATGGCGCGGACTTCAGTGGGACGGGCTCTGCATCACCTGCGGCAGGTCCGGCATCCGATGGATGTTCACGGTCGGCACCGGACCGGGCGTCACGTACATCCCCGGCGGCGGCGTGCGACCGTGGTTGCGGCGTGCGATCTCGAGCATTTCGTCGGCGGCGCCCTTGGCGTTGGGATCGACCCCGCCGACCTTGACCAGCGCCACGTCGCGCTTGACCTGCATCGACTTGGGATCGTAGTCGTAGGTCAGCCGGTACGAACCGACTACGACGTGGCCGTCGGGGGTCCGGATGAACGCCTGCAGTGCGTTGCCGTAGCAGTGAGCGTCGAAGGGCTGGTCGTGCGACGGCTTGATCGACCGCACCCGGGTGACCTGACCGAGCCGATTGATCTCCACCACGAACTCGACGTGCAAGGGCTTGGTTGGTGCGAGCTGCTTGGGCTGCACGTCGACGACATTGATGCGTGACGGCGCGCGGCGCCGGCGTCGCGGCATCGGCGGCGGCGCCGGTCGCGACGAGCAACAGGGCGACCGCGAGCGGACCGCATCAGTTCCGCGACAGCGCCGCGAACGCGGCCCCGCACGACGCGCAGGCGACGATTACCTGAAATGTCGCACCGCGCTCGCGGAAATCGTCGGATCGCTGGTCTGTCTCATCGCTCCCGCAGTAACGGCACCGAGTCTCGGTCGAGTTCCCCCGTGCGGATTCGTCGTCCACCTTCTCCCATTTCCCGGGGGGCCGCATGACACCCTCGGCGCGGGACGGCTCGAACGCGTCGCCGAACGGACGGCCCGTCATGATCCAGCGGCTGGCCGTCGCGCTGCTCGTGTGCGTGGCACTCGCGGCGTGCAAAGAGAACGATGCGCCCGGCGGCGCCGGGCCGGTCGGCGCGCAGCTGTTCACCGGCGCCGGCAACGTGAAGGTGCTCGACGCGCAGATCGTGCTCAGCGGCGACGCGGCCGCCGGCGCCTCGAACGGTCAGCTCGAGTACGTCGTCGCGCGCGTCGAGCTGACCAACGACACTCGAGCCGACCTGACGCCCGAGATCAGCAACTTCTATCTGCTCGACCGTAACCAGAACCGTTACCAGGGAAAGGACAGCGGCGCTTCGGTCTTCACCGGGATCAGTAACTCGGTGCAGGTCCTCAAGGTCGGCGAGAAGCGCGAGTACACGGTGGGCTTCCGCACCACCGATCCGAACATCACCGGGACGATCGTCTACGAACCGTAACATTCTGCGCGCGGCGGCGGCAGCGGCGGCGGTGCTGGTGAGCGCGCTGCCGGCCGGCGCGGCGCGGCCGTTGCCCGATTCCGGGAAGTGGGATCGAACCTTCGCGCTGTACGCGCGTGACGTCGCGCTGCCGTGGAAGCGCGTCACGGTGCGCCTGGATACGTACAGCGGCGCGCCGGTCGACTTCGCCGCCTACGAGGTCGATCCGGCCGACGTGCTGGTGGCGGGAACGTCGCGCGCGCGACCGATCGACACCGCCGCAAAACACCCGCCGTGCGCTGGCGGTTCACGCCGCCGCCCGGCGAACGCTACACGCCCAACGACGTCGAAGTGCCGTTGCAGAACCGCGAAGGTTTCTTCGTCATCGAGGCGCGGCGCGGCGACGCGGTGCAGCAGGCGTGGATCGATCTCACCAGAGTCGGGCTGCTCACCAAAGAGTCGCCCGGCGGGATCGTGCTCTACGGCGCCGATCTCGGCTCGGGCAGAGCGCTGGCGAAGATGCGCATCACCTACCTGGTCGGCACGTCGTTCGAATACGGCGCGACGGACGCGCGCGGCATCGCGCGCTGGTCGGGCGCCGGCCGTCCGCGCTTCGCCATCGCCGAGTGGGGACAAGCAGCCGCACCTTCGTGTCGTTTCTCGCGCAGCCGCCGGTCCCGTCGACGCTGATCGGCGTGCGCACCGACCGCGCGGACGTTCGCGGCGGCGAACGGCTCCATCTGGTCGGCTTCGCACGCAGCCGCTCGGGCGCGTCGTACCGGCCGGCGACCGGCGAGGTGCGCGTGTCGGTGGTCGAGCGCGGCCGCACGCTCGCCGCGACCGACGCGCGGCTCGACGGCGCGGGCGCGTTCGGCGCCGAGCTGGCGCTGCCGGCGGACGCGGCTGCCGGCGACGCGGCGGTGCTGGCGACAATGAGCGGCGCCAGCGGCGGCGCCTCGATTCACGTCGACGGCGTCGGCGACGTCACGCTGGCGATCGTGCCGGATTGCGGCACCGCTTGTCCGCCCGACGCGCCCCTCCCGGTCACCGTCACCGCTCAGCTCGCCGGCGGCGAGCCCGCGGCGGGCCGCGACGTTCGCGTGCGCGTCGTGCGCGTTCCGCACGTGCTCGCCCCCGACACCAACGACGCGTCGACCGCCTGGGGCACGACGCTGGTCGCCGATGTCGCCTCAAGACCGACGCCTCGGGCAGCGCGCACCTGACCGTTCCGGCGCCGACCGACGGGCTTGCGTCGACCTACGGGATCGACGCGACGAGCGGCGCGTCGACGGCGTCGGCGCGCGCGGTCGCGGCGCACGGTCCGGTCGCTCTGTCGGTCGTCCCCGAGCGCGGCGATCTCGACATCGGTGAGCCCGCCGCGCTGGACGTTCGCGGTTTCGACGTCGCCGACGGGCACGCGGCCGCCGGTCTCGCGGTGCGGTTGCGCTTGGCGCACGGCCCGACCCAACAGACGCAACAGCTGACGCTCGACGGCGAGGGCCGGGCGCGCGCGGTGTTTCGCGACGTCGTCCCCGGCACGAGCTTGGCCTACGCGCAAACCGACGTCGACGGCGCCAAGGTCGTCGACGTCAACGCGATCACGGTCGCGCCGCAAGCGCTGCTTGGGGATCGCTCGCGGCGCAGCGTCGAAGCGCAGATCGTCACCGACAAGCCGCGCTACCGCGCCGGCGAGCGGCTTCACGCCGACGCTTCGCTCGGCGGCGCGTCCGGTGACGCGTTCTTCGATCTGGAAGGTGCGCGCGCGATGGGCGAGCAGACCGTCCCCGCCGGCGGCGGGCGCGGATCGGCCGCGTTCAGCGTACCCGAGACGGTCGGCGACGCGGCGGTCGGGGCGGCGTTCGTGCGCGATGGCGCGCTGGAGTACGCGACGCGCCGGATCGCGATCGACGGCCCGGGACATGCGCGCGCGACGACGCTGTCGTCGGACAAAGCGGCGTACGCCCCGGGCAGCGTGGCACACGTGACGATCGCCGACGGCAACGAGCGCGCCGGCGCGACGCTGGCGATTCGGCTCGCCGACTCGCTGCCGGCCAACGGTGCGTCGTTCGAGGACGCGACCGCGGTGCTGGCCGGGACCGGCACGACGACGCAAAATCCGACCTCGGCGGATCCGGCCTGGCATGCATCGGTCGCACCCTCGCGTTCGACCGTCGTCGATCTGGCCGGAACCGGACGCGGTACGGCGCCGGTCGAGTCGCTCGGCGCGGCATCGGACCACCCGCTGCTGTGGCGCATCGACCGGGCCGACAAGGAAGGCTTCGATGTCGCGCTCCCCGACAAGCCGGGCCGTTACGTCGTCTCGGTGCTGAAAGTCTCCGACGACGGCGACGTCGGCGCGGCGACGCTGGCGATCGAGGTGCGCCCGTGACCGCTCAGACCGAGATGGCGCTGCTGCCCGCCGGCGCGCGCCTGATGCTGCTCGACTCGTACGGGCTGGTCTACCGCGCGTTCTTCGCGCTGCCCGACCTCACCACCACGCGCGGCGTCCACATCAACGCGGCCTACGGCTTCACGATGATGATGAACAAGCTCATCGCCGACGAGAAGCCGACTCACGTGATCGCGGCCTTCGACAAAGGCTTGCCGGCCGCGCGCCTCGCGCTCTATCCTCAGTACAAGGCGCAGCGCGACGAGACCGACGACGCGCTGCGCTCGCAGTTCCCGCTGGTGCGCAAGATCCTCGCCGTGTTCGGGATCCCGATCGTCGAGATCGACGGTGAAGAGGCCGACGACGTCATCGCGACTTTGGCGCGCCAAGCCGCCGAGCAGCGGCACGAGGTCCTGGTGGTGACCGGCGACCTCGACTTGCTGCAGATCGTCGACGACCGCACGACCGTGCTCACTACGCGGCGCGGGATCACCGAGCTGGGACGCTACGACACCGCCAAGGTGCGCGAGCGGTTCGATCTCGATCCCGGCCAGCTGCCGGACTACCGCGGGCTCAAGGGCGATCCGTCGGACAACCTGCCCGGCATCCCGGGCGTCGGCGAGAAGACCGCGACCAAGCTGATCAAGAACGCCGGCTCGCTCGACGCGCTGCTGGCGAATCCCGCGCTGGCCGGTACGGCGAAGCTCGAGGCGCTCGTGCGCGAGCACGGCGAGATCGCCCGCGTCTGCCGCGACGTCTCGGTGATCGGCCGCGACCTTCCGCTGATGCTCGACTGGGAAAGCGCGCGCTACACGCCGCCGCCCAACGACGCGCTCTACAGCCTCTACCGCGAGCTCGAGTTCAAGACGCTGCTGGCGAGGCTCGCACCGCCCGAGACGCCGGCGCCGGCCGTCGCCGACGAGGTGCTCGAAGGCCGCTACGAGTCGTACGCGGCGGCGACCGATCCGCCCGATCACCGGCGCATAGCGGCGCGCATCGAGGACGCGGCGCAGCGCGAGCGCGTCGCGCTCGCGCTGCGCGCCGACACGCTGAGCATCTCGATCGAGGACGGCACCGGCTTCGCATTTCTGCGCTCGGCGCTGGCCGACGGCGCGATACGCGACGCGTTCGCGCGGCTCTGGGCGACTGTCCCGCAGCTCGTCGCCTACGACGCGAAGAACCTGCTGCACGAGATCGGCGAGTTGCGCGTTCGCACGCTCGGCGACGACCCGATGATCGCCGCGCACCTGCTCAACCCGTCGCGCACCTATGCCGACGCCGGCCAAGCCAGCAGCGAATTTCTCGACCGCTTGCTGCCCGACGACCAGCCGGCGGCCGTGGCCGACGCCGCCGGTCTGCTGGCGCGCAAGACGCGCGCGGAGCTCGAGCGCCGCGGACAGCTCGCGCTCTACGACGACGTCGAGCTGCCGCTCGCGCCGGTGCTGGCCTCGATGGAGCGCGCCGGCATCGCGCTCGATCCCGACGCGCTGCGCGAAATCGCGGTCGAGGTCGACGCGTCGGTCGAGCGGCTGCAGCGCGAGATCTACGAGATCGCCGGCGAAGAGTTCAACCTGGGTAGCCCGCAGCAGCTCGGCCGCATCCTGTTCGACAAGCTCGGCTTGCCGGCGGGACGTCAGAACAAGACCGGCTACGCGACCGGCGCCGACGTGCTGCAGTCGCTCGCGCGCAGCTTCCCGGTGGCGGCCAAGGTGCTCGAATGGCGCGAGGTGTCGAAGCTCAAGAGCACTTACATCGACGTCCTGCCGTCGCTCGTCGACGCGGGCGGCCGCGTCCACACGATCTTCAACCAGACCGCGACCGCGACCGGCCGGCTGTCGTCGACCAACCCGAACCTGCAGAACATCCCGGTCCGCAGCGAGGTGGGCCGCCGCATCCGCAAGGCGTTCGTCGCGCCGTCCGACGATCGCATGCTGCTCGCCGCGGACTACTCGCAGATCGAGCTGCGGCTGATGGCGCACCTGTCGGGCGACGAGGCGATGCGCGCCGCGTTCCACGAAGGCCAGGACATTCACGACTTCACCGCCCGCCGCATCTTCGACGTCGGGCCGTTCGCCGAGGTGACGCGCAGCCAGCGCACGATGGCCAAGGCGGTGAACTTCGGCTTGCTCTACGGGATGTCGGACTTCGGTCTCGCGCAGCGGCTCGAGATCGACCGCGGCACCGCGCGCGCGATGAGCGAGGCGTACTTCGAGCGTTTTCCCGGCGTGCGCGGTTACATCGACACCTGTCTCGAACAGGCGCGCGAGCGCGGCTACGTCGAGACGCTGCTCGGCCGCCGGCGCTACATGCCCGACCTGCGCTCCAAGAATTACATGCTGCGCGCCGCCGCCGAACGCGAGGCGACCAACGCACCGCTGCAAGGCTCGGCCGCGGATCTCATGAAGCTCGCGATGGTGCGTCTCGATCGGCGGCTCAACGGCGCCGGGCTGGACGCGGTGATGCTGCTGCAGATCCACGACGAGCTGATCTTCGAGGTCGCGCGGCGCGACCTCGAAGAGGTCGGCCGCATCGTCAAGCACGAGATGGAGCACGCGCTCGAGCTCAGCGTCCCGATCGAAGCGACCTTGAAGACGGGGACGAACTGGTACGACGTGGAGAGCTATGATCCCGACGCTGTCGATGCGTAGGCCCGCGGTGCTCGCCGTGCTCGTTTGCACGGCGCAAGCGCCTGCCCCGGCGACGTCGCCGCTGCCGTGGTGCATCAGCGTTCCGCTGCCTCGAGCGGCGCAGAGCTGCCGGGCGCTCGAGCTGCGCGTTGGGTCGCGCATGCTGCGGCTGGCCGTCGCGTCGACCGAAGCGCAGCGCGAGCACGGGCTGATGAACGTTCCGGTCGTCCCGGCCGGCCAAGGGATGTTGTTCGCCTTTGCCGGCGGCGACGGGCAGCGCTACTTCTGGATGAAGGACACGATCGCGCCGCTCGACATGATCTTCGTTCGCAGCGACGGGACGATCTCGGCGGTCGCCGCGAACGTGCCGGCGACCGCACCCGGCATGCCCGACGACGACGTCGCGCGTCGCGCCGGCATCGGGCGCTACGTGATCGAGCTGGGCGCCGGGGAGGCCGCGCTCGACGGGATCGTGCCGGGGATGCGACTCGTCGTCCCGCCCGTCGCGGCACAGTGAACGCCGCGCGCGCGGTCGCGACGTTCGCCGTCGCACTCGCGGGCGCGCTGCCCGCCGCCGTGCGCGCCGGCGCGGTCGAGCCGACCGGCGCGCAGATCCTCGCGCATGCCAAGGCGGTGTTTCGCGCGCACGTGCGGCCGCCGTTCGTCGCCTACACGCTGCTGCGGCGCGATTCCCACGACGGGTTGCCTGACCTCGAGAACAGCTATGCGCTCAAGGTCTGGTGCCGCACCTCTGACCGCTCCGCGCTGGTGCGTCATGCGTGGCGCGGCGTCGCGTACGGCTCGCTGCTGAACATCACCGTCGCGTTCGACGGCTACGTCGACCCCGGGCCGCCGACCGCCGACATCTTCGAGCGCGCGCTGTTCGCGCCGCGCGCGCCGGCCGCGCCCGCCCCGACCGATCCTAGCGAGTCGCCGCTGCCGGTGATCGGCGGCGTCGCCATCGCGACCGACTACGACTACCGCGTCACCGCGGTGCGCGACGAGGGCACCGACCGGCACCTCAGCCTCGTCCCGCTGCGCGATCCCGCGCGCAACCGGCTCGACGACCTGTGGGTCGACCGCACGACCTACGAGGTGACGCGCGCCCGCGTGCGCGACCATCTCTACCTCGGGATGGGCGGGCGGTCGCTCGACGACGAGTTCGACGTTCGCTTCGCGCAGCGCGACGGCGTATCGCTCATCGCGTCGATCCACGGCCGAACGGACGACGGCGAGTTCGAGACCGACTACACGTTCGGCGACGTGACGTTCCCGGCGTCACTACCGGGCTGGTACTTCGCGCCGCAGCTCTACGGCCTCCACCGCGCCGACGCGCCGAGTTGAAAGGCGGGCCCTTTAGGGCTGCGGCCGCCGCCGCATGGATTGCGCGCACGGCGAGCGCGAGCGGTGCCGCGCCGCACGACGCGCGCTGCGGCAACACGTCGGTCCACACGTTCGCGCGCTCGTTGGCCGCCACGTTGGCGGCAATCACGGCGGCCAGCCAGGCGGGCGACGCGCTCAGCGCGATGAGCGAGCGCCACTCCTGCGCGGGATGCTCGGAGCTCCCGCCCTGCACAGCCGCCAGCGCGAGGGATGAGCTCGCCGCGCCGGCGCCGAGCCGATCGGCGAACGCGCGCGGAACGCTCTCGTCGACTGACGCATCCGCCGCACCGCCGTTGGCGTCGAAGCGCGAGCGAACCAGAAACATCATCGCCGGCGATCGCCGCGACGATGGCGTCGCGCGGTGATGCGTCGGCGGTTCGCACCTCCACAAAACGTTCGCCGCTGACGGGGTCGAGCTGGGTGACGATCTCCTCGTCCGGGATGTCCAGCGGCCAGCCGTCGCCGCACGCGCGAATCGTCGGCGCGCTGCAGATCGCCGCGGCGATAGGTGACGTTCGGGCCCTCCCACACGTAGCGTCCTTCGCTGTAGCGAACCTCGGCTTGCGCAAGCCGTCGACGGTCAGCACCGGTTGGGGCGACGTGACGCGCAGACGAACGTCGGACCACGGCGCGTAGGCGACGGCCGTGTCCGGCACGAACGGCGCGCGCCCGCGGTCGATCGCGATCGGCACCCGCAACGGCATCGCGAGCATAGCTGCGGTTCTGCGCTTGGTTCGCGGTCGCGGTCAGCCCCGGCCGGACGATCGCCAAGACCTCGGCGCGCTCCGCGCGGGCACGAGCCGTCGCGCCGATCCCACCGGCGAGCACGGGGTGCGCGGGGCTCGCTTCGGCGACCATCGGCGGCGACCTGACGACGGCGACTTGGGTCGCGCGACCGGGCAGCGACGTCGCTGCCAGCAGCGACGTTGCGACCGCAAGCAATCGCAACGCACGAGCCATGAATCGTGTTTACGATGGAGGTGCCCGAGCTTCCTGAGGTCGAGACCATCGCGCGCGGTCTCGCCGGCGCCGTCACCGGTAAGACGGTGGCGTCGGTTTGCGTCACGATGGCCAAGATCGCCGTCGCGCCGGGGGCCGAGCGGTTCGACGAGGCCCTCACCGGCGAGACGATCGCCAGGGTCGGCCGGCGCGGCAAATACGTCGTGTTCGGGCTGGCCTCCGGGCGCCGGCTGGTCGTTCACCTCCGGATGACGGGGCGGCTGATCGTTCAGGCGCCCGGCTACTCCGAGCCCTACCCGTACACCCATGTCCGGGTCGTCTTCACCGACGGCTCGGCCCTCAGCTTCGCCGACGTCCGGCAGTTCGGCCGCATGCGACTGCTGGCGGCCGGCGATCCCTGGGACGCCGACGGCGGCGTCGAGCCCCTCTCCAAGGGGTTTACCAGCGAGGCGTTTGTGAGTATGCTGGACGGGCGTCGCACGCCGATCAAGACCTTCCTGCTCGATCAGAGCCGGATTGCCGGGGTCGGAAACATCTATGCGTGCGAAGCGTTGTGGGAAGCGGGGATCCGGCCGAGCCGACCGTCCCACAAGCTCAGTCGGCCGGCTCGACGCCGGTTGCACGGCGCGGTTCGAGACGTTTTGATGCGAGCGATCGATGCTCGCGGAACGAGCGTCGACGACTACGTCGACGCTGAGGGGCTACGCGGCGGGTTCCAAAACCAACTCGCTGTCTATGGCCGCCTCGGTGAACCGTGTCCTCGGTGCGGGAAACCGATCGTCCGCACGGTCCTCGGCCAGCGTGGCACCTGGTGGTGCCGCGGTTGCCAAAAATAAAAAAATACATAGCGAAGGAAGTTACTACACCATTTCAACCACACTCGACGCTGCGGCCCCCGCCGCGGACGCACACCACGAAGAAGATCAGCTCGCGCTCGAGCAGCGCCTCTACGAAGAGTCCCTGAAGGTCCTCGACGAGGGCCAGGTGCTCACCGGCGTCATCGTCGCCAAGTACCAAGACGAATTGCTCGTCGACATCGGCGGCAAGTCCGAAGGCATCCTCCCGTTCCGCGAGCTGTCGCTCGCGATCGAACCGAAGGAGCTCAAGGTCGGCGACACGCTGGAAGTGATGATCCACCGGATCGACGACCAGGACGGCCAGCTCTATCTGAGCGAGCGCCGTGCCCGCGCGCTCAAGACCTGGGAGAAGGTCATCGAGGCGCACGACAACGACGAAGTGATCGAAGCGACCGTCACGCAGGTCGTCAAGGGCGGCGTGCTCGTCGACCTCGGCATGCGCGGTTTCGTGCCCGCGTCGCAAATCCGCCGTCAGCCCGTCGGCAATCTCGACGAGCTCGTCGGCAAGAAGCTGCGGCTCAAGGTGATCGACCTCGACCACAAGCGCCACCGCGTCGTACTCTCGCAGCGCCAAGTGCTCGAAGAAGAGCTCAACGCCAAGAAGCAGGAGCTGCTCGGTACGCTGCAGGTCGGTCAGATCCGCGAAGGCTACGTCGTGCGGCTCGCCGAGTTCGGCGCGTTCGTGGACCTGGGCGGCATCGACGGCCTGATTCACAACTCCGAGCTGTCGTACGCGCGGATCAAGCACCCGTCGGAGGTCGTCAAGATCGGCGACACCGTCTCGGTCGAAGTCATGAAGTTCGATCCCGAGGCGAAGAAGGTCTCGCTCTCGCTCAAGCACGCGCTGCCCGATCCGTGGGTCGAGCACGGCGACAAGCTGTGGGAAGGCAACAAGCTCGTCGCGCAAGTCGTCAAGGTGACGCCGAACTATCTTCTCGTCGAGATCGTCCCCGGCGTGCTGGCCATGGTGCCCAAGGGTGAGTTCGACGCGAGCATGCAGTACTCGCCGGGCCAAGAGGTCGAGGTCACGCTGCTGACGATCAACCACGGCACGCGCCGCATCACCGGTTCGATCCAGCACGTCGCCGACGTCGCCCCCGAAGAGCTCGAGCAGTTCCCGGTCGACGACGGCTTCGGCCCGCTCGGCACGGAGCTCTCACCGAGCGTCTGAGCGCATCGCCTCCGCTGCGCTACGGCGAGAAGGAGCGTTGAACGCCGCCGCCGCTGCGCGGCGGCGGTCGCCCTGCGGGCGAGTCGCGTAGAGGGCGGGAGCTACCTTTGATGACGCGAAGTTTTGCGAGGGCGTCTCGTCTCCGTTTGCGCGATCGCAGGTGAGACCAGATCAGGGTGAACTGTCTTGGGCGGCGAGTTGGGCGACCATGGCTTTGATGTCGCTGACGTCGCACTCGATCTTGCCGGCGATCTCGATGAGGATTTTCTCTTGCAGCTCTTGATGGTAGAGCAGGCGCGAGATCGAGTCGTGGTCGTGCTCGGCGCGCAGCTCGGCGTGCGAGGACGACTGGCGCTGCCCGACGGCCAAGATGAAGATCAAGATCAGCTGCAACACGTTCGAGCAGGTCAGCAAGAACGCGAACGGATACGGGTCCCACTTGGTGACGATCCCGATCGGAATCCAGATCGCTTGTATCAGCACCGCTAGGCCGAGCGCGACCGGCGCGCCGGTCGAGTCGGCGATGCGCTTGCAGAATCGTTCCGTCGCCGAGAGGCTGTCGGTGTGCTCCTGGTTGACGTCGTGGGCGAGCGGGTGCTCCGTGGCGTCGAACCCGGGCGTCCCTACCGCAGTCGTCACATTCATGTCGCGTTCTATACGCCGCAACCGCCCGGTCATCCGCGTCAACCGGCTTTCGACAGGCTCGGGGTGACGTGGACTCCAAGCGGTATGGCGATGGCGAAGCTCAGGGTTGGGCTGACGGGGGGGATCGGGTCGGGGAAGAGCGCCGTGGCGTCGGTGTTCCACGAGCACGGGGCGACCGTGATCGACGCCGACGTGCTCGCGCGCGAGGTCGTAGCGGCCGGTTCCGACGGTCTGCGCGAGATCGCGGCGCGCTGGCCGGAGGCGATCGGCGACGGCGGCGAGCTCGACCGGGCGGCGATGGCGAGCATCGTCTTCGCCGACGGCGCGGCGCGCACCGAGCTCAACGCGATCACCCATCCGCGCGTCCGGGCGCGTGCCGCGGAGCTGGAGCGCGAGGCGCCCGACGGGCTGGTGGTGCACGTGATCCCACTGCTGTTCGAAGGCGACTTCTGGCGCAGCTGCGACCGGACCGTGCTGGTCGCGGCACCGGACGAAGTGCGGATCGCGCGCGTCGTCGCGCGCGACGCGACCGAGCGCGCCGCCGTCGAGCGCCGCATGGCGGCGCAGATCGATCCCGCTTTGGCGCGTGCCCGGGCGGACTACGTAGTCGAGAACGACGGTGATCTCGACGAACTGCGCGAACGCAGCCGGCGGGTGTACCAGGCCCTCATCCGCGACCTCGCCGCCAAGGAGAACTCCGGGTGACCGAACAGCCCGTCCGCGATCCGCTTGCCATCGACACCGTCCTCGCGTCCTCGTGGCCGCTGTTCCGCCGCAACTGGATCGTCTCGCTGCCGTTGTTCCTCACGGTGGCGATCGTGATCGGCGTGGTCGTGGTATATCTCGTGGTGTTCTTCGCCGTCGCGCTGGGGACGCCGTCGAATGCGACGGGATCGCCCGGAATGCTGACCGCATTCATCATCGGCTACGTCGTCTTCATCGCGGTGCTCATCGTGACGAGCGTGTGGGGGTACAGCGCCACGTTCGGAATGGCCGACGCGGCCTGGGAACGCGGAACGACCAGCCTCGCCGACGGAAACGCCGCCTTCCGTTCGCGCGGCGGCCCGTTCGTGGTCGCGCTCATCGGGCTGGTCGGCGTCGGCATCGTCGCGCTGATCCTGGCGCTCCCGACGCTCTTGATCTCGCTGCTCGCGCTGCCGCTGTTGACCATGTACGTGATGCCGGCGGTGGTCGCCGGAGGACGGGGCGGCTTCGAGGCGATCGGCGAATCATTCCGGCTGGTGCGCCGGTTCTTCGTGCCGTCGCTGATCGCGTGTCTCGTGTTGTATGCGATCTCGTACGGGATCAGCTTCGTGTGTATGATCCCGATCCTGCCACTGGAGCTCGCGGTCATGCCGAGCGCGGGCGAGACGACCGCGCACGTTCCCCCGATCCCGCTGATCGTCTTCGGTGTGCTCGGCTACCTGCTCATGATCGCGCTGTCACTCGCGTATACGGGCTTCTACGCGATCGCGATCGTCGGTCTCTATCGCTCGCTGATCGTCCAGCCGCCGCCGGCACCCGCACCGTTCATCGCTCCGCCGGCGGCGGGGTAGCGCTCCGTTCGAACGCCGGCGCGCTGCGTCCGACGTCGAACACGCGCTCGTCGCCCTGCGCGTCGAGAAAACCGCGCACGACGACGGTTCCCGCGCTGCGTATCCCCAGCGCGCGCGACAGCCGGATCGTGCCCGTCGCGTCGCGCAGCCGGGGCGTTCCCCCGTCGACGTACGGCTCGCCGGCGATGGTGATCACCGACCCCGATTTGGTTTGCAGCGCCTGCGCGATCGTTTCGGGCGCGTCGAACGCGACCAATTTGTCGACCACGACGCCGAAGTTCGTCCCGAGCATCGCGACCCGCACGGTATAGATGCCGGGCGCGAAGGCGCGCCGGTCGTCGGTGGTCGAGTCGACGATCACCTGGGCAAGCCGCAGCAATCCGGGCGGAACGTCGAGCTGGCGCGTGATCGAGATCGGATTGTGGCCGGTCACCGACGACCAGACCGGGTCGTCGCCGCGCAGGATGTCGATCCGAAACAGGTCGGCGGTCGGGAAGCGCAGCCGCACCATGTGCCCCGTCGCGTTGTGCAGCGCGATGGCGACGGTGAACGGCGCCAGCAGCGCCGTGCCTTCGCGCTGCAGCGTGACGTCGGCCCAGACGCCGCGCGGCGTAGGCGCCGGATGCGGCGTCGCGGCCGCGGCAAGAACCGCCGCGATCAGCTCAGCGCGAGTCACCGTCGGACCTTTGCGCGCCGCTGGCGCCAACTCCCGGTGCGGAGCGGCCGCCGCTCAGCGCCCGTTGCGCAGCACCCGGCCCGGCCGGGCGCCGGTCATCTCGCCGTCGCGCAGCACCCCTTCGCCGTTGACGAACACGTCGCGAATTCCGGCCGGCGGCGCGAACGGGTATTCGTACGTGCCGCGATCGACGATGCCGTCGCTATCGAACACCACCAGGTCCGCGTGCTTTCCGAGCGCGAGGACTCCACGGTCCAGCAGGCCGAACTGCGCGGCCGGCAGCGACGTCATGCGCCGCACCGCCTCGGCGTCGTCGAAGACGCGACGTCCGCGAACGTAACGCCCGAACACGCGCGGAAACGTGCCGTAGGTGCGCGGGTGCGGAACGCCGCGCGCGGTGATCCCGGAGAAGGCGCGCGCCGACGCATCGCTCCCCACGCAGCAGAATGCGGCGCTGAACACCGCGGCCACGTCGTCCTCGCTCATCGAGAAGAAGACGGACTCCACGCGCATCTCTTCCTCGAGCAGCAGCCGGATCGCCGCCCGCGCCGGCGTCGTGCCCCAGCGCGCCGCCAAGGCGTCGATCCGCATCCCGGCGACGTCATCGTTGCGCTCGCTCGCGACGCCGGTGATCAACACGGTGTTCCAGCCGTCACCGCCGAGCTGCGGATCGCGCGCCAGCTCCATCGCTACCGCCGCGGCCGTCGCCTGGTCGGGATCGCGCAGCCGCGCCAGCGCCGCGTCGTCACCGCCCTCGCGCACGCGCGGCGGAAGCACCGTCGCCAGTTCGGTCCACGACGCGACGTACGGATAGGCGTCGCACGCCGCGCCGATCCCGCGGGCCCGGGCCCGATCGATGGTCGCGAGCGTGCGGTGGACCTTGCCCCAGTTGCGGCGGCCGGCGGCCTTGTGATGCGAGCACTGCACCGCGACCTCGGCGCGCTCCCCGACGGCCAGCGCTTCGTCGATCGCATCTTCGAGCGCGTCGCCTTCGTCGCGCACGTGCGACGCGTACAGCGGCGCGCCGGCGTCCCGCGCCGCGCGCGCGCACGCGACGAGCTCGTCGAGATCGGCGTACCGGCCCGGCTCGTAGATCAGCCCGCTCGACGTCCCGAGCGCGCCTTCGTCGACGGCTTCGCGGATCAAACGGTTCTGCGCCTCGATCTCGTCACGCCGGAGCCGCCGCGCGTCGGGACCCGCCACGCAGCTGCGCGTCGTGCCGAGTCCGACCAGCGACGCGACGTTGAGCGCGACGCGTTCCCGTTCGACCAGTGCGAAGAACGCGTCGAACGACTGCCACTCCACGTCGAGCCGGTACTCCGCCGCGTCACGCTGTTTCTGCGTCAGCGCGAAACCGTACAGTGGCGCGACCGACGTGCCGCAGTTCCCGCCGATCTCCGTCGTGACGCCTTGGCGAATCTTTCCTTCGCAGCGCGAATCGACCAGCCACAGCTCGTCGGAATGGGAATGAACGTCGATGAATCCCGGTGCGAGCGCGAGGCCCTCGCACGGCACGCGCTCGAGCGCGTCGCGCTCGGAAAGATCCCCGATCGCGACGACTCTGCCGTCGGCGACCGCGACGTCGGTGACGAACGGCGCGGCGCCCAGCCCGTCGTAGACCCGCGGCCGCTCGAAGATGGTCCGCAGCACCCGTTTAACCTAGCTTCCGCTGGGTACAGAGCAGTCGGTGGGCCGATAGCTCTGGGGGATGATTCCAACTATGGCGAGCAACGACAACCTGACGAGTGCGGGCGGCGGCATGAGCGTCCGCGAGGCCGGTAAGCGCGGCGGCGATCGCGTCAAAGCAAAGTACGGCTCGGAGTTCTACGAAGCGATCGGACGCAAAGGCGGCGAGGCGACGAAGAGCAAGTACGGACCGACGTTCTACGAAGAGATCGGCGCCAAAGGCGGCCAGAAGCTGAAACGCACGACGAAAACGGCCGGCTGACGCATGGCCGACCCCAAGAAGGGCGTCGTCAGAGAGCGGACGGAAAAGGTCGACGGCGAGATGTCGGTGCGAGAAGCCGGCAAAAAAGGCGGCGACACCGTGCGTGACCGCTACGGATCGGGATTCTACGAAGAGATCGGACGCAAGGGCGGACAAGCGACGCGCGAGCGCCACGGTGCGGAATTCTACGAGGCGATCGGTCAAAAAGGCGGCAAGGTCGTCAAGGAAAAATACGGCCCGAACTTCTACGAGCAGATCGGCCACAAGGGTGGTCAAAAGGTCAAGAAGCTGATCGCCGAAGCGAAGAAGAACGCGCAAGCCGAATCGTAACGGTCGCTCGGGACGAGCTCGAAACCGCGTGGCGCCGCCGGCGCGCCGCGCGGCTGGATTTTCCGAGCCGTGCATTAGGGCTTCATGCCTTCGATCCGCCCGAACGACGAGTCGCCGGTGCGGAAGTTGACCGTCATCTTCGCGACGGTCACCGTCGCACCGCTGTCGGTAATCGTCGACGGGTGATCGATGTCGAGGATGCGCGTCGAGCCGTTGTAGACGGCGCCGACGCTTTTGAACGTGCGCATCCGTCCGCCGCCCTCGTCCTCGGTGAACGACACCGGGCCGGTGACGGTGAGGTCGTTGGTCGCGGTGTTGACCGTGACGCCGTCGGCGCGCATCAGCACGTCGGGCTTGCCGGCACGGTGAATGCGGCCGTCACGAACGTGCGCGATCGTCAGCAGCGAGCCGTCGGGACTCATGGTGAGCGTGTCATAATCGAGCGACCAGGCCTTGCGGTCGATGCGTTTGCCCTGCACCGAGCCGTTGGTCAGCGTGTCGGGACCCGCCGAGCGCGCGAACTGCACGTCGTTGCCGGCCTGTCCGATCTCGAAGCCCACCCAGGCCAAGAACGCCAGCGCGACGACCGATAGCGTGACGCGCCAGATCATCGCGCGCGCCGCCGCGCGAACGCGACCAGGAACGGAAGACCGGCGAGCGCGGCCATTGCGAGGCCGACCGGCGCCGGACCGATCGACGCATACGGTCCGGGCGCCGGTGCGCCGACGTCGCCGACGACCGTCGCGACACCGCCCAGCGCGGTGCGCTGCGTCCAACTGCCGTCGGGCGCGACGATGCCGCTGATCCCGGTTGCGCCGGCGCGCAGCACCCAACGGCCGGTCTCGACGGCGCGCAGCGATGCCGCCTGCGCGTGCTCGTACGGACCTTCGGTCGTGCCGAACCACGCGTCGTCGGTCGCGATCAGGAACAGGCTCGGGTCGTCTTTGAGGCGCGCGTGGGCGATGTCGCCGAACAGCGACTCCCAGCAGATCAGCGCGGTCGCGCCGGCGTACGTCTCGGCGGCGTTGGTGCCGGGCGCGAACGCGCCGATCTCATCCGCGTACGGCAGCGAACGCAGCCATGCCGGACCCGGGACGTACTCGGCGAACGGGACCAGCCGCTCTTTGACGTAGAGGCGAGCGACGTCGTTCTGGTTGGCGCGCGGGTCGAAGATCAGCAGCGCGTTCTCGCCCTTCGTCCCGTCATCCCAGAACGCGCCGGTATAGAGCGTGGCGCCGACCGCGTCGGCCAAATGCGCGAAACGCGCGCGCAGCGGCGCGATGCGCCGCACGTCGGCCGTGATCACCGTTTCGGGCCACAGCACCAGCGAGGGGTGCTGCGCGCGCAGCGCCAGCGTCATCTTCGTGTAGCGATCGAGCGCGAGCGCGAGCCCGGCGTCGCTGCGCTTGATCGTCTGCGCGATCCCGCCCTGAAGCGCCGCGACGTGCCGGGCAGGCGGCGGGTAGTGCCGTCCGGGCCAGGCGGCGTACGCCAGCCCGGTGCACACCGCGATGCCGATCCACACGCCGGTCGCGAGCCGCGCGCGGCCGGCGTCCGGGCGCACCAGCCACCAGCCGAGCGCCGCGCCGATCAGGGCGGCGGCGAACGTCAGACCGTATCCGCCGACGAACGCGGCGAGCGGGCGCAGCGGCGAATCGATCAGGGTCGTGCCGAGCTGTTCGAGCGGAACGCCGAGCACCGTGCTCGAGCGCGCTTGTTCGCCCAGCGCGAATGCCGCCGCCGAAACGAACGGTACCGCGCGCACGTCACAATGCCGCGCCGCCAGCGACGTCACGACCGCCGCGAACGCGAACGCCACCGCTTCGACCACCGCGGGTCCCAAGTCGATGATCGGCGCCGCCGGTCCGATCAGCGCGCCCGCGGTCTCGCCGAACCAAGCAAACCCCAGCGTGAAGAACAGGAGCCCGCTCGCATAGCCCGCGAGCGCGGCCGCGCGCGGCGGGACCGTACTCCAGGCCCATACCAGACCCGCAATGGAAAATGGCGCGAGCCACCACCACGTCGTGAGTGGGAAGGCGAGATGCAGCGCGAGCGCGCACACAAGCGCGACGACCGTGCTGCGAGCGGTCGCAGAGGAGACGAACATGCGTCGAGTGGTGATGGGGGTGGTTGTCGCGGCGATGATGGTACTACCAGGATGCGGGCGTCAGGTCACCGGTTTGAACGTCCCCGGGAACGGCATCGTTCAGCCCGGGTACAGCTTGGTCCGCTTCGAGACGGCCGGCCAGCTCGACTTGCAGAACGTGAGCTACCTGATCGTCTTCAATACCAGCGGGAGCGCCCAGCAGCCCTACGCTCAGGGCTTCAACTCGAACTTCAACAACTGGTCGCTGTACTTTATCGTCGGCGGCGGGGCGACGTTCGCCAATGCCCCCGGACTCGAGTTGGTCTACCAGAACCCGGCCTCCGGCACCCCGCAGTCGTTCGCCGTCAGCTACCCGACGTCACTCGTCAACTTCCAGACGTCGATCCCCTCCGGCACCGCGCAGTACGGCTTTCAGATCACGTTCAACCGCTGCGTCTTCGACCTGACTTCGCCGACCAGTACGCCGCCGCCGACGACGACCTCGACCCTCGACTGTCCGCCGTTCAACAACACCACGATCGGCACGGTGTGGAACGTCAGCCTGTTCACCCTCGACCGCACGTTGAGCCCGGTCGACTCGCTCAGCGTGAACGGGCCGGCGGCGACCGACTACACCTTTTCCTACAACACCACGCAGACGATCCCCAACGGCAACAACAGCGGTCAGTACTTCAAGCCGGCCAACAACGCCGTCGTCAACAATCCCGCGGCTCAGATCGTCGGAATCGAGATCTTCAACACACCATAGCGTTTCGGCTTGGAGGCGTGGGAGCGCCTTCCGGCAGAATGGGTCAGCGCGCTATTCGGTGTCGCACGGGGGGTGGCCGCAGGCGCAGATCGTCTCGTTCTCTTCGTCGGTGGAGTCGCGGCTCTCGCAGATATCGCTGCAGTACGCGGCGCCTTCGATGCCGCCGGTGACGGTGCAGTTGCACTCCTGGTATTCACAAGGCTGCGTGTAGGTGCTCATGGGATTGCGTGTCCTCTTGTGGTGACGAAATCGAAATCGCGTGTCGCGGGATCGGCCCGTCAGGGCCGATGTTCGCGCACTTTGCGCGAACACGTTAGGGGCTCGAGAGGCCGTTGGTGAAGGCGGACGAGGTGAAGCTCTGCGGGATGATCGAGCTGAGCGAGGTCGAGCCGAGCCCGAAGTTCAGCGCGTGCGAGGGGAAGGCGAGCAGATCGACCGTCGCGGTGACCTGCTTGAGGTCTTCGTTGTAGGAGATGCGGATCTCGTAGCAGTCGCCGATCACGTGGCGGTAATAGATGTTCTTGCTCACCAGCCGGCCGTGTAGTTTCCAGTCGATGAACGTGGCGAACTGCAAGTCGCTCTGGTAGCCGAACGGCGTCGAGATCTGGACGTTGGTCTGGTAGAAGCCGTTGCCCGGTCCGGGGGTGAAGTTGCCGCCGATCAGCAGCGAGGAGCGCGGTGACGGCCGCGAGGTGAGCTGGTATCCGACGGACTGGGCCTGACGATTGAACAGCGTGGTGGCGGTGAGGGCCAGCGAGTAGATGTCGCGGTTGAAGATCGTGAGCACGTCGTTGGCCTGCTTGGAACCTTCGCCGAGCACGTCGATCGACTTGAACGGCTCGGCCAGCGGCCCGTTGACTTGCGACTCGTTGTACGAGATCACGTTGATCACGTGGCCGAACAGCGGCGTCGTGAGCGTCGCTTCCTGGCCGATCTGCGCCTTGAGGTCGCCGGTGCCGTAGGCGTCCTGCTGGATGGTGACCTGACCGGAGAAGTCGCTGCCCAGAACGTGGGCGAGTGCCGGCCCGATCTGGATGCGCGCCTCCGCGCGTGAGGTTCGCAGCCCGGTGATCGGGCCGTTCGGTGCCGCCTCGGGGTCGTCGTAGATGCCGATCGTGTATTGGGCGGTGATCGGGATGCCTTTGAGCCTGGGGAAGAGCGGATTGTGCGGCCGGATCATGAGCTCCGGCTCCTTCTGCACGTTGGTCGGCGTCGACGTGTCGTAGCGGTCGAAGGTCAGGTCGTAGTCGTACGATCGACCACTGTAGTGCGTCAGCGTCTCGTAGTGCAGCGTCGTCGTCCCCGGGAAGCCGACGTTTTGACTGGTCGTGTACGAGACGGTCGTGTCGTTGGTGAGGTTCTGCGAGAACTGCCGGTGATCGCTGACGCCGTAGTCGTCGGTCGACGCTTGGGACCCGGTCGCCGAGCGGTGGAAGCTGTAGTCCTGGCGGTCGCCTTTGGCGTCGCCGTGGTCGACCGCGGCGGTGAGATCGTACTGCGCCGGAAGTGTGACCAGCGGGCCGTAGTTGTCGGTGTAGTTCAGGCCGAACTGGCCGCGCAGCGAGCGCGAAAACGCTTCTTGATCTTGAATCGAGAGGTTGCTGTTGCTGCCGGAGCCGCTCTTGCTGTTGAGGTGATAGAAATTGATGTCGGTCTGCCGCCGGCCGTCCTTGCGCCGGATCGTGCCGACGTAGCCCAGGCCCAAGCCGATGCGGGTGTACTCTTCGACCCGGTAGTAGCCGTAGTAGTAGTCGCTCGGCGAGAACCCGATTCGGGCCTTGATGTAGAAGCCTTCGACCGAGTCGTAGCCGATGAGCGGCAGGAAGCCGGGGTTGCGGCGCGAGCCCGGCTCGTCCTGGCGCAGCGAGATGATCGCGATCGGCAAGTAGAAGACCGCCAGCGCGCCCAGGAACAGCACCGCCGAGTGCGCGACGGCCTTGTCGCCGGGGTACACGTCGAGCGTCTTCGATTCGAGGTGGTATCCGCCGCGCGGGTTCTCGCACGTCGTGAGGTTGGCGCGCTCGACGTGCGTCACGCCGTTGCGGTCGGTCACCATCGAGGTTCCGGCGAAGTGCAGCCGGCCTTGCTCGACGCCCTGCGTCGACTCGCCGTGGCCGTGCAGCAGCGTCGCCTTCTGCGTGGTCGTGTCGAACCGGATCGCGTCGGCGAACAGCGTCGTGTCGCCTTCGCGATTCTTCACGAACGTGTGGCCGGTGACGTCGATGTAGCGCGAACCGTCGTAGTGCGCATGATCGCCGCCGAGCACACCTTGCTGGTAGAAGACGTTGACGTTCCCGTCGAGATCGAACGGCTGGCCGGGCTTGTCGACGCCGATGAGCGTGTCGCCCAGGATCGCGTACGTGTTCGGGTCGAGGATCTCGCCCGCGGCGGGCGACGGTGAGGGCGACGGCGAGACGCGCTCGACCGGTCCGGCGCTGACGCTGGGTGCCGGGATCGGCGAGACGGCCGGCGGCGCGCTCTGCTGGATGATCGTCACGGGACCCGGCGAACCGGCCGGCGTCGGCGGAACGGTCGGAACCGGCGGCGGCGTGACGCCCGGCGACGCCGACGGCGGCGGCGGGATCAGGATCTGCGGCCCGCCCGGCGCGGTCGGCGGACCGACGTACGGCGCCGGCGTCGGCGAGCCGCTCGAGGTTGGCGAGGCCGCCGGCTCGGGCGAGGGCGTGACCTGGGCCACCACGCTCCCGCAGCCGCCGCGCATCAGCGCCAGCGCGTGCGCGGTGTCGGCATCCTCCTCGGCCGACGCCGGCGAGGGGAGTGAGGATAGCGCAAACGAGAGCGCGACCGCGGTCACGCTCGCGGGCCGGACCAGTTCGATCACCGGTCCTCGCGCCAGATCAGGATCCCGGCCGCCAGCCCGGTCAGGATATTCGGCAGCCACGACGCAACGTACGGATCGAGCGCGCCGTTCCTCCCGAACGCGCCGAACAGCGCGACCATCGCGTAGTAGACGAACAGCCCGACGATCGACAGCACGACGCCCAGCGTGCGGCCGTGCTTGCCGAACCGCGTCGAGAGCGGCAGCGCGAGAATCACGGCGATGAACGCCGCGAACGGGTACGCGTACTTCTGGCCGAGCGTCAGCTCCTGGACGGCCAGATCGGTTCCGCCTTGGCCCGTCTGCTTGCGGAACTTGATCGTGCGCGCGAGCTGCTGCGTGTTCATCGTGTAGGTGTCGTTCATCGCGCCGCTCAGGAAGTTCTGTCCGTTGTCGCCCATCGGCAGCGACAGGCGCAGCTCCGCCGCCAGAATGGTGACGGCGCTGACCTGGCCCTCATCGTTGATGCGCGTCTCGACGGCGTGCTCGAGCACGATCTGGGTGCCCTCGATGCGGGCCGTCTTGGCGGTGAGGACCTGCACGAACGGCGAGGTGCGCGCAGGCTGGTAGATCTGCACGTTGCGCATCGTCTTGCCGTCGGCCGACACGTTCTGGATGTAGAACGTGTTGCCGGTCGCCGGATCGGAACGGAAGATGTTCGGCTCGACCGGCAGCGTCTGCGAGCGGTACAGGATCTGGTAGAAGCTGCGCGTCGACAGGTCGGTCGCGACCGGCGCGATGTGCTCGTTGATGAGAAACGTGCCGAGCGCGACCGTAAAGCCCGCTACCAACGGCAACCGGATGATCCGCCAAAACGAAACGCCCGACGTGCGCAGCGCGTTGATCTCGTTGTCCGCCGCCAGCCGGCCGAAGCCGAGCAGCGTGCCGAACAGGCAGGCGAACGGAAAAGCCAGCGGCGTGGCCTGCGGAATCCGGAACAGCAAGAAGCGCAGCACCAGAAAAACCGGCGCGCCCTTGTTGACCAGATAGTCGGCCGCCAGCACGAAGATGTTCGCGAACCAGAACAGGAAGAACGCCGCTAGCGCAAAGCCGAACGGGGCGGCGACCTCTCTGAGGATGTAGCCGTCGAGGATGCGCAGTCCGGGCAGGCGAGGCGGAGCGGCGCGGGCGAGCATCGGTCGGCCCACGCCCGAGTAGGCGGCCATTAGCGGCGGGGCACTAGTGCAAGCCGGCGACGACGCGTTCGACGTACGCGCGCGTCTCGGCGTACGGCGGGATGCCGTGGGCCGCGTCGACCGCGCCGGGTCCGGCGTTGTACGCGGCGACCGCGAGCCGGACGTTTCCTTTGTAGCGCCGCAGCAAGTCGTGGAGGTAGCGCGTTCCGCCGGCGACGTTCTGATACGGATCGAACGCGTTGGCGACGCCGTACATGGACGCCGTTCCCGGCATGAGCTGCATCAGTCCCTCGGCGCCGACGCGCGAGACCGCGCTGGGGTCGCCGTGCGACTCCGCGTCGATGACCGATGCGACGAGCTTGCTGTCGACCGAGTTCGCTTGCGAATACTGCCGAACGATCGAGTCGAGCTGCGCCGGCGCAAGCGCGTGCGGGCCGCCCGGCAAAAAGCCGCCGCCGCTGCAACCGCTCAGGCCGGCAAACACCAGGGCAAGCATAAACCAGGAGGCGCGCGACGACACGTCAACCTGCGATTCGCCGCTGCGCGCACCCAGCCTTGTCTCGACCGTCACGCTCGAGCGCATCATTTCACCCACAGTGATCGGCCGTTCTGCGCTGTATCAGGGAACCGGCTGGAGGTCGGCCGGCCTCGATCAAAGGCTTTGGCTGATGCCCGGCAAGCCCGCGGCGCAGAGTTTGAGCGAGCCGTGGCCGGCTGCGATCAGCGACCGCCAGAACGTGCATAGCTCGGCGAGCTGGGCGTCGCTCGTTTGCATGCGCGCGATACCGGGCGTCAAGCCGGCGATCACCACGTCGGCACCGTTGAGCTCGGGCAGGGCGCCGCTGGCGCGCAGCGCTCGCAGTGCCGGAGCGGTCGAGGCCGACGGGTCCTGGCCGTACCGGAACAGGTTGAGCGATCGGCTCTGCTGCCAGCCGTTGAAAATGGCGACGACGACGTGCGGCGACGTCCCGCTCTCCAATCGCAAGTCGACGGCCGCCGCTTGCAGGGCGCCCAACGGGTCGGAGCCGGCAGCCCCGCGCTCGAGCTGGGGCAGCCGGTCGAACGCGGCGCCCGTCTTGACCACGAACGCGCGCAGGTCCGAGCGGTAGCGCAGCGGGTTGACCGCATCCTGGCCCGTCGGTGCCGGGACCTCGCCGGCGAACAGCGGCAGCTCGGTGAGCGAAGCGGCCGTGATCGGCCGCAGCGTGATCGTCGCGCCGACGTTCGCGCAGCCGGCCACCTCGGCGGCCATTGCACGATAGGCCGGCCAGCGATTCGCCGGGATCGTGTCGCCCGCCGCGACGAGCAGCTCGACCGACCTGGCGGCGTGCAGCTCGCCGCTCAGCCAGGTGCTGGCGCAGCTGCGCGCCTCGGCGCTCGGCTCGGCGGCCGCGGCCCGGCTCGGCCCGGCGCAGCCGGCCAGCGGTATCGATCCCGCCAGGGCAACCGCGAGTCCGAGCGCGGCGAGACGGGACATGCGAGGTTCAGCTGCCGTGAGCGACGCCGTTGCCGGAGGTCGGCGCGGCCGATGGTTGCGCCGCGTCCGCCGGCGGCGCGCCGTTCGAGCCGGCGGCGCTCGGCGCGGGGGCATAGCCGTCGGCGGCGACCGCCGCCGCGCGCTCGGCCGAGGCCAGCTCCTGCTGCGTCGCGGCGAGGTGCGTTTCGTTGGTGCGCAGCTCGGAGCGCAGGCGCGAGAGCCGCCAGCGCAGCCGCAGCGAGTCGAGCGACTCGCGCTGGTAGCCCGAGGTGAACGCGATGACGATCCCGATGAAGGCCAGCGTCGTAAGCGCGGCCGCCTGGACCACCGGCCCCACCGCCGCGATGGCGCCGTCGGTCGAGGCCTGCGCATAGCCCATCCGCAGCTCGAAGCCGACGGCGAGAAAGGCGACGACGGCCAGCGCGGCCAGCCCGAAGCAGATCGAATCGAGCAAGGTGTGCTCCTGCGGCTGGCGATGACGCCGCGCGAGCTCGCCCAGCACCAGTCCCAGCAAGAAGCCCCCGGCGGCGAACGCGCAGGTCAGCGCTACGAGCTCGACCGCCGAAGCGAAGAAGAACACCAAGCTCATCATCCGCGCCGGATACCATTCGAGCACGATCGCCAGCACTGCGAGGACGGCGATCAGCTCGAGCATCCAGCCCCGGTCGTACGGGGAGAGCGCGTCGAACCGCGTTTGCGCGGCTCGGATCTGCGCTTCACCCGCGGCGCAGTTTCGCTCCAGGTCGGCGACCCGCAACTGGGCGCGGTGGACCTTGTCGAGGATCGCGGCGTGGTCGCCGTTGCGATAGGCGCGCTGCTGGTACGTCGGCGATGTCATGGTCGTCACCACCTCCGGTGACACGTATCACGGTGCAGATGTGATGTTTCGCATCGAACATACGTTCGCCGCATTCTTCGCCGCGGCGAGCGTCAGGGTTGCGAAATCCTCACGCGCTTCTGTTGCCCGTGGGGTGTTGAGTGGGATATAGTGGTTGGAGATGGAGCGTAGGGGAGCACAGTGGTGGTCCCTGTGATCGATCGTCCGCTGTTCACAGGACTGGTCGAGCACAGCCTTGACGACAAGGGTCGCCTGGTCGTGCCCTCACGTTTTCGCGCTCAGCTCGGCAGCAGCTTCTTTTTGACGATTCTCGATCCCGAAGGATGCCTCGAGCTGTGTCCGACCGCCGAGTTGCTCGACTTGCGCGAAAAGATCGAAGCCAACCCGCAGCGCACCGCCAAGCTGCGCAGCGTCAAACGGCGCGTCTTCGGCTACGCCGACGAAGTCAGCTGCGACGAGCAGGGGCGAATCATCATCTCGCCTACGCTGCGCGCCCTGGCCGGACTGCAAAAGCAGATCGTGTCGATCGGCGCGATGTCGCGCGTCGAAGTGTGGGCGAAGGAACGGTACGACAGTTACCTGCGCGAGATCGGAGATCTCGGCGACTACACTTCGGAGTTGGGACTCTCTTGAGTGGCGCACGTCGCGGTTCTGGCGCGCGAATCGCTCGACGCGCTGCAGGTGCGAGCGGATGGGACGTACGTCGACGCGACGTTCGGCGCCGGCGGGCACGCGGCGCTGATCTTGGCGTCGCTGGGACCGGCGGGCCGGCTGATCGCGCTGGATGCCGACCCCGCGGCGGGCGCCCGCGCGATCGCCGACCCGCGCTTCACGCTGGTGCAGGCGAACTTTCGCGAGCTCGCGACGCGGCTCGACGCGCTGCGGGTCGCGAGCGTCGACGGCGTGCTGTTCGACTTGGGGGTGAGCTCGATGCAGTTCGATGAGCCCGAACGCGGCTTCTCGTTCCGGGCCGCGGCACCGCTCGACATGCGCATGGATCCCAGCCGCGGCGAGAGCGCGGCCGAGTTTCTCGCGACGCGCGGCGAGCGGGAGATCGCCGACGCGATCTACCGCTACGGCGAGGAGCGCGCGTCGCGGCGCATCGCGCGCGCCATCGTCGCGCTGCGCGACGCCGGCACCCCGGTGCGCGACACGCTCGATCTCGCCGGCGTCGTCGCGCGCGCCGTGCGAGCGCCCGCGCACGCGCGCATCCATCCGGCCACGCGGACGTTCCAAGCGCTTCGCATCGCCGTCAACGACGAGCTCGGCGCGCTGCGCGACGGGCTCGCCGCCGCGTTCGACCGCACTGTTGCGGGCGGCCGCATCGCCGTCATCAGCTTCCACTCGCTCGAGGACCGCATCGTGAAGCACACCTTCCGCGAGGACCCGCGCGCGCGCGCCGTCACGCGCAAGCCGATCGTCGCCGCAGCCGGCGAGGTCGCCGCGAACCCGCGCGCGCGCAGCGCCAAGCTGCGGGTCGCCGAGCGCGTCGAGGTCGCGGCATGATCGCCGCTCAGCGCGCGGTCGTCGAGCCCGGCGTCGTCCGCGTGCGCACCGCGACGCAGCGGCGCACTCGGCGCACTCGGCGCCGTCTGCACGCGCCGGTTAAAGCGGTGGTCACCCTGGCGCTGGCGGCGCTCCTCCCGCTGCTCGGCTACGTCACGCTGACCGCCAACCTCACCTCGCTGAGCGACTCGCTCGAGAACGTCGAGCGGGATCGCACCGCGCTGCTGGGCGACGTCCAGCGGCGCGACGACCGGATCTCGCAGCTCGAGTCACCCGATCAATTGGCCGCCTTCGCTGCCGCGCTGCACATGCACGACCCGCACGTCTACGCGGTCGTGCGCGTTCCCAAGCCCAAACCGCAGCCGCAACCGCAGGGGCTGGCGCTGTTCGCGTGGTTTAACGCGCGCTGATGGCGGCGCGTGCGTTCGCGCGCGTCGCGCCGGCTCGAGCGAAGCTATCGCTCGTCGCGGTCGTGGCGCTGGCCGGGCTGTTGGTCTGGCGGCTCGTCGACGTGCAGATTCGTCAGGGGCCGTGGCTGGCGCGCACCGCGGTAGCGCAGCACGACGAGGCGGTCGAACAGTTCGCCAAGCGCGGCGCGATCCTCGACCGCGACGGGGGCGTGCTGGTCCGGTCGCTGCCGTCGGAGTCGATTTACGTCGTACCGCCCGAAGTGACCGACGCGCACGCCGAAGCGCTGAAGCTGGCGCCGGTGCTGCGCGAACCGGTCGCGGCGATCGAAACGACGCTGCGCGCGAAGGCCGAGTTTCGCTGGCTCGCGCGCAAAGTGCGGCACGACGTCGCCGAAGGCGTGCATGCGCTCAAGCTGGCGGGGATCGACACGAAAGGCGAGGACACCGGCCTGCGCTACGTCGCGTCGGGCCGGCTCGCGTCGACGGTGCTCGGCTTCACCGGCACCGACGAGAACGGACTCGACGGCCTCGAGTACTCGCTCGACGACGTGCTGCGCGGGCGCCCCGGGCGGGTCCTCATCGAAGCCGATCTGTACGGCCATGCGATGCCGTTCGGCCAGGTGCACGTCGTCGAGCGCGCGGTCGCCGGCCGCACGATCGTCACGACCATCGATCCGTACCTGCAGTTCGAAGCCGAGCGGCTTTTGCGCGCGTGCGTCAACAAGTGGCAGGCGCGCAGCGCGACCGCGATCGTGATGGATCCCTGGTCCGGCGAGCTGCTCGCGATCGCCAACCTGCCCGACTTCGATCCGACGCACTTCGCGGCGTCGTCGCCCGACAGCTGGCGCGATCGCGCGATCACCGACGCCTACGAACCCGGCTCGACATTCAAGCTCATCACCGCCGCGGCCGCGCTCGAGAGCAAGCGCTTCACGACGGCGTCGCGCTTCCCGGCGCGCGACGAGATCCTCGTCGGCGGCCGAACGATCCACAACGCCGAGGACGGGATGATGGCGTCGAACCTCGGCAGCGAGACGATCGGTGAAATCATCGCCTTCTCGCACAACGTCGGTGCGGCGGAAGTCGGCCTGGGCACCGGCGCGACGGCGATGTACCGGACCATCCGCAACTTCGGATTCGGCGATCCGACCCAAGTCGAGCTGCCGGGCGAGAACCCGGGGATCGTGAACCCGCCGGTGCAGTGGAGCGGCTCGACGCTGGCGACGATCTCATTCGGCCACAGCATCTCGATCACGCCGCTCGCGCTGGTCCGCGCCTACGCGGCGATCGCCAACGGCGGCTGGCTGCTGCGGCCGCGCGTCGTCGGCGCGATCGAGTCCGGCGACGGCACACTCGTCTACCGGTACGGGCGTGAGGTCGAGCACCGTGCGATCGCTGCCCGGACGGCGGCGACGCTGCGGTCGTTTCTGCGCGGCGTCGTGTTGCGCGGTACCGGCAACCCGACCGCGCAGGTGGCGGGTTACACCACCGCCGGCAAGACCGGAACGGCGCAAATGGTCGAGAACGGGCGTTACCTGTCGGGCGCCTACGTCGCGTCGTTCGTCGGCATGATCCCGGCCGAGCACCCGCGCTTCGTCATCCTGGTCAAGGTCGAGCGGCCGCAGGGCTCGATTTACGGCTCGCAGGTCGCGGCGCCGGTCTTCGCCGACCTCGCGCGCGCCGCGATGCTGCACGCCGGGGTGATGCCGGCCAGTCCGCCGGCGCGCTTGGTCCGCAGCGTCCGGCCGGCGAAGGTGCGGCGTTGATGCGAGAGACTGCCCGGCTCGTCGCGACCCTCGAGGGCGCCCGGGTCGCGGGCTCGCTCCCCGCGTCGGTCGACGCCGTAGCGTGCGATTCGCGCGAGGTCCGGCCCGGAACGATGTTCGTCGCGCTGCGCGGCGAGCGCGCCGACGGACACGACTTCGTGCGCGACGCCGTCGAGCGCGGCGCGTCCGTGGTCGTGACCGACGCGGCCGCGGGGATCGGGCGCAGCGACGTCGCGGTGGTGAGCGTCCCCGACACGCGCATCGCGGCGTCGGCGCTCGCCGACGCGTTCTACGACCATCCCTCGCGGGCGATGACGGTGATCGGCATCACCGGCACCAACGGCAAGACGACGACGACGCATCTCGTGCGCGACGTGTTCGAGGCGGCCGGAACGCCGTGCGGGATCATCGGCACGCTGGGCGGCGAGTTTCGCGAGCGGCGCTGGACGCTGTCGAACACGACGCCCCTGGCAGTCGAGCTGCACGGCCTGCTGGCGGCGCAGCGCGATGCCGGCGCCGGTGCCGTGGCGATGGAGGTGTCCTCGCATGCGCTGGCCCTGCACCGAGCCGATCACGTTTGCTTCCGCGCCGGCGCGTTCACCAACCTCACCCGCGACCATCTCGACTTTCACGGCACGTTCGAGCGCTACGCCGCGGCGAAGCGGCGGCTGTTCGAGCTTGCGCCCGTAGCGGTGGTGAACGTTGACGACCCGTGGGGCGCGGAGCTCGCGCGCGCGCGCGCCGCTGCCTCCGCGCCGACCATAACGTATGCAATCGACGACGACGCGCCGGGGACGCTGCGCGCGACCGAGGTGGAATTGGCCGGCGACGGCTCGACGTTCCGTGTCGGCGACGCCCGGTTCGCGATCGATTTGCCGGGCCGTTTCAACGTGCGCAACGCGCTGGCGGCGATCGGGATCGCGACGGTGCTCGGCATCGGGATCGAGGCGATCCGGCGCGGTCTGGCCGCGACGCGCGCGGTGCCCGGCCGCATGGAGCGGCTGGGCGCGTTCGGGATCAACGCGATCGTCGACTACGCGCATACGCCCGACGCGCTCGAGAACGTGCTGCGCACCGCGCGCGAGACGACCCGGCGCGAGCTGATCGTGGTATTCGGCTGCGGCGGCGACCGCGACCCCGGCAAGCGCATGCAGATGGGCGAGATCGCGGCGCGCCTGGCTGACCGCGTGATCGTCACCTCCGACAACCCGCGCGGCGAGGATCCGATGGAGATCGCGCTGGCGATCGCCGACGGTTTCGAGCGCACCGAGATCGAGCTCGACCGGCGGCGCGCGATTCGCCGCGCGATCGACCGCGCCGAAGCCGGGGACACGATCGTCGTCGCGGGCAAGGGTCACGAGACGTACCAGATCGTGGGCGCGGAGCGGCGTTCGTTCGACGACCGTGACGAGGTGCGCATCGCGTTCGCCAAGCGCGCCGAGTCGGTGCGCCGATGAAGCTCCCGCTGCTCGACGCGATCGACGCGACGCGCGCGCGCCCCGTCGAGCACGCCGCGCTCCCCGACGCGCTTACGGTGAGCAGCGACACGCGCGCGCTCGAGCGCGGCGCGACCTTTGTCGCGCTGCGCGGCGAACGGTTCGACGGTCACGGCTACGTGGCCGAAGCGTTTGCGCGCGGCGCTGCCTGCGTGATCGTCGACGATCCCGGCGCCGTCCCGCCCGGCCGGCCCGCGCTCGTCGTGGCCGACACGCTGCAGGCGTATCTCGATCTGGGCGGCTTGGCGCGCGCGCGCACTCACGGAACGGTCGTTGCCGTCACCGGCAGCACCGGCAAGACGACGACCAAGCAGTTCCTCGCGGGGTTGCTGCGCGCCGCCGGGATCGCGGCGACTGCGACGCCGGAGAACGAGAACAACGAGGTCGCGGTCGCCAAGTTCTTGTGCGGTCTCGACGACGGCGACCAGCGCGTCGCGATCGTCGAGATGGGCGCGCGCAAGTACCGCGATCTCGACGTGCTCGTCGCCGCCGCGCGGCCCGACATCGGCCTGCTGACCAACGTGGGCGAAGCGCACCTCGAGATCATGGGGACGCCCGAGCGCATCGCCCAGACGAAATGGGCGCTGCCGGCCGGCGCGCGCCGCGCGGTGCTCGGGCTGGGCGACGAGGTCTCGCGCTCGCGCGCGGCGACGCTGCCGTCGCCGCCGATGTGGTTCGGCATCGACGACGAACGGCCGCCGGCCGGCGAGCGCGCCGTCGTGCTCGGACTCGACGCCGTTCGGACGATCGCCGCCGACGGCGGCGTGCAGATGCAGCGCGTCGCGATCGGCTTTCCGGGCGACCACAACCGGCGCAATCTTGCCGGCGCGTTCGCCGCCGCGCTGCTGTGCGCCGAGGCGTCGACCGGCAGCGCCGATGCGGCGCCGTTCGCCGCCGCGGTCGCGTCGCTCGCGCTGCCGCACGGCCGTTACGAGATCGTCGAGCTGGCCGGCGGCGTGCGCGTGGTGTTCGACGCCTACAACGCGTCGTTGTCGGGGACGCTGGCGACGCTCGGCACGTTCGCGCGCGAGAACGCGACGCGCAGGATCGCGGTGCTGGGCAGCATGGCGGAGCTCGGCGCCGACGCGCCGGCGATGCACCGCAAGATCGGCGAGCTGGCCGGCCGGCTCGACGTGGTGCTGGCCGGCGGAACGTTCGCGGCCGAGACCGCGCGCGGCGTCGAGAGCGCCGGCGGTACGGTCGTGCGCTACGCGAGCAACGACGACGCCGTCGAGTGGCTGCAGGCGAACGTGCGCTCCGGCGACGCGATCTTGCTCAAGGGCTCGCGCGTCTACAAGATGGAGCAGATCGCCGAGGCGCTCGGCGCCGAGGTGTTTGCGTGATTCCGGTCGCCGTTCGCGAGACCGGCCTGCCCGACGGTCTCGTCGCGATCCCGGTCCGCACGCGGCTGGTCGCACCGGGTGACGACCTCGCGCTACTCGTCGGCGAGGCCGTGCGCGGAATCGCCCGCCCCGGCGACGTCATCGCGATCGCCGAGACCGCCGTCGCGATCGCGCAGTCACGTTTCATCGCGGCCGAAGCGATCCGTCCGTCGCGACTCGCGCTCGCGCTGTCGCGCCGGGCCGGCTCGCTGGCCACGATGAGCCAGCCCGAGTCGGTGCAGCTGGTGATCGATCAGGTCGGGTCGCGCAAGGTGATCTTCGCCGCGCTCGCGCACGTCGCCGGCCGCCTGCGCGGCAAGCGTGGGGTCTTCTACGAAGTGCTCGGTGAGGCGATCGCGGCGATCGACGGATACACCGGGACGCTGCCGCCGTACGAGCGCGCGATCGTGCTCGGTCCGGCTGAGCCGGACCGCGTCGCGTCCGAGCTGGCCGCCGCGCTCGGGATGCACGTGGCGATCGTCGACGCCAACGATCTGCGCCGCGCGAACGCGCTGGGCGCTTCGCCGCGGATCGACCGCGCCGCGGTCGAGCGCGCGCTGCTGTGCAACCCGCACGGCAACGCCGACGAGCAGACCCCGCTGGTCGTGCTCGCCTGGCGCGGCGCCGGCCCGCATCCGCTGGTGCAGTCGTGAGCGACATCGGCTTGAGCCTGCCATGGTATCTCGTGCCGATCGTGATCGTGCTGTCGTGGCCGTACGGGCTGGGCGTGCTGACGTTGTCGCTGTTGCTCGCCGGTGTGCCGGCGTTCGTCCTGGGCGCGCTGCTCGGCCGTCCGCTGATCGACGTGCTGCGCCGGCGCGCGGTGCGTCAAACCGCCTACGAGGACGCGCCGCGCACCCATCAGACGAAGAGCGGAACGCCGACGATGGGCGGGCTGCTGTTCGCGCTCGCGCCGCTCATCGCGCTGGCGTTGCACCCGCGCCGCGACACGCTCGCGCTCGCGCTGCTGGTCGGCGGCTGCATGGCGATCGGCGCCTGGGACGACGTGATGGGGATTCGCCGGCAGAAGAATCGCGGTTTGCGCGCGACCGCGAAGTTCGGGCTGAGCGCGGTGGCGGCCGTCGTGTTCTTCGTCGTCGCCGGGCCGCAGCCGCTCGTCCTGTTCCCGTTCGGCGTCGTGCCGGCATGGCTGTGGTACGGGTTGTCGCTGTGCGTCGTGCTGGCGACGACGCACGCCGTGAACCTGACCGACGGGCTCGACGGTCTGGCTGCCGGCGCGGTGATCCCGCCGTTGCTCGTGCTGATCTGCGCCTGTCATTTCACCA
Organism: Vulcanimicrobiota bacterium; assembly: GCA_963738465.1. Classification (GTDB taxonomy): domain Bacteria; phylum Vulcanimicrobiota; class Vulcanimicrobiia; order Vulcanimicrobiales; family Vulcanimicrobiaceae; genus Vulcanimicrobium. Next base: position 462,200 of record CAVTWP010000004.1, on the reverse strand, counting down.
GCGCGTCGTTGGGCGTGCCGCTGTTCGGCGCGGCGACGGCCGGGGTCGTGCTGGGCTTTCTGCTCTACAACCGCCATCCGGCGCGCGTGTTCATGGGCGACACCGGCTCGCTCGCGCTGGGCGCCGCGCTGGCCGGGATCGCGATCCTCACCGGGATGCAGTTGCTTCTGCTGATCGTCGGCGGCGTGTTCGCCGCCGAGACGCTCAGCGTGATCGTCCAGGTCGCCTCGTACAAGACGACGCGCCGCCGCGTCTTCCGGATGGCGCCGCTCCACCACCATTTCGAGCTGGCCGGCTGGCCCGAATCGGCCGTCACGGCGCGCTTTTGGCTCGCCTCTCTCGTTCTCTCCGCGCTGGGTTTCGTTACGCTGGTTCGTCTCGCATGATCGAATCGACCAGCGGCCGCTTCGACCGCACCGACCACGCGCTCGTCATCGGGCTCGGCCGCAGCGGGCGCGCCAGCGTCGAGGTGCTGCGCACGCGGCTCGGCTCGGTCGTCGCGACCGACGAAGCGCCGCCCGAGACGATCGCCGATGCGCTCGACGAGCTGCGCGCGACCAACGTCGCTTTCGTCCCGCCCGCCGCGCTCGACGCTGCGCTCGAACACGTCACCGTCGCCGTACTGTCGCCCGGCATAGCGCTCAACAACGCGCTGGTGCGGCGGGTGCAGGCCAAAGGCATCCCCGTCTTCAGCGAAGTCGAGGTCGCCTACCGGCTGTGCCGCGCCCCGATCGTCGCCGTCACCGGGACGAAGGGGAAGACGACGACGACCGCGCTGGTCGGCGCGCTGTTCGAAGCGGCGGGGCGCGCGGTGCGCGTCGGCGGTAACATCGGCAACGCGCTGATTCGCGAAACCGCTCGAGCCGCGTCCGACGACTGGGTCGTCGCCGAGGTATCCTCGTTCCAGCTCGAGTCGATCCGGTCGTTCAAGCCGCGGATCAGCCTGATCCTCAACGTCACGCCCGATCACCTCGACCGCTATCACTCGATGGAGGAGTACGCCGAAGCAAAGTTCCGCGTGTTCGCCAACCAAGGACCGGGCGACGCCTTCGTGGGCAACCTCGACGATCCGATCGTCGCGGCGGCGCCCGGCGAGGACGGCAACCGGATCAAGACGCGCAGCTACTGGTTCGCCGCCGAGCCGCACCGCAACACGACACTCTACCTGCGCAACGGCTCGACCATCGTGTACGCGCCGCCGACCGGCGATCCGCGCCCGGTCGACGTCTTGCAGGTCGATGAGGTGGCGCTGCTGGGGCGGCACAACGTCGAGAACGTGATGGGCGCGATCCTGATCGGGTTCGCCGCCGGGTTGCCGATCGAGGCGATCCGGGCCGGCGTGCGCGCGTTCCGCCCGCTCGGCCACCGGCTCGAGCCGATCGCCGAGCTCGAGGGCGCGCAGTACGTCGACGACTCGAAGGCCACCAACCCCGGCTCGGTGATCGCGGCGCTGCGCGCGTTCGACCGGCCGATCGTGCTGATCGCCGGCGGAAAGTCCAAAGGCACCGACTTCGGCGAGATGGGCAAGGTCGTCTCATCGCGCGCGAAAGCCGTCGTGCTGATCGGCGAGGCGGCCGGCGAGATCGCGTCGGTCGTCAAGCGGGCCAAGGTCGAGTACGCGGCGTCGATGCAGGAGGCGGTCGTGCGCGCGCGCGACCTCGCCGCGCCCGGCGACGTCGTGCTGCTGTCGCCGGGCTGCGCTTCGTTCGACATGTTCCAGTCGGCCGAGCACCGCGGCGAGACGTTCGCCGAGGCGGTGCGCGCGCTGCAGGACCCCGTCGCGCATGTTCTCTGACGGTTTGCGCAGCCAGGCGCATCGCGGCTACTTGCCGGCGAACGCGCGCCGGGTGATCCTCAAACCGCCCGACGCGCTGCTGCTGGCTTCAGTCGCGTTTCTCCTCGCTCTCGGGCTGGTGATGGTGTTCAGCGCGTCGAGCGCGACCGCGTACTCCGCCTATCACGACACGGCCTACTTCTTGAAGCGCCAGCTCGCGTTTCTGCTGATCGGGCTCGCGTTCGCCTACGCCGCGTACCGCGTCGACTACCGCCGGCTCCCGAGCATCGCGCCGGCGGTGCTGATCGTCACGCTGCTGCTGCTCGTCGTGACCTTGATCCCGCACGTCGGTTTTGCCGCCGGCGGAGCGCAGCGCTGGCTCGGTCTGCGCGCGATCTCGTTCCAGCCGTCGGAGTTCGCCAAGCTGAGCCTGGTGCTGTTCGCCGCCGCGAAGCTGGCTAAGCTCGGCCCGCGGGTGCAGTCGCTGTCGAAGGGCGTCTGGCCGGTGCTCTTCATCACGCTGCTGTTGGCCGGCCCGGTCTTTCTCGAGCCCGACATGGGGACGGCGTCGATCTACGTCTTCACTGCCTTCGCGCTGCTGTTCACCGCCGGCGCGCGGCTGGAGCACCTCGTCATGTGCGCGCTGGCGATGCTGCCAGGCATCGCGATCGCGATCGGCTCGTCGCGGTACCGGCTCGAGCGCATCCTCGCCTTTCTGCACCCGTGGAAGGACCCGCAGAACACCGGCTTCCACATCGTGCAGTCGCTGCTGGCGCTCGGCACCGGCGGTCTGTTCGGCGTCGGGCTGGGCGCGTCGCGGCAGAAGTACTTCTATCTGCCGGCCGCCCACACCGACTTCATCTTCTCGGTGCTGGGAGAGGAGCTCGGAATGCTCGGCTGCCTGACGGTGATCGCGCTGTTCTTGCTGTTCGCTATTCGTGGCGTAACCCTGGGGCTCAAAGCGCCCGACCGGTTCGGGATGCTGCTCGCGATCGGCTGCACGTTCCTGACGATCATCCAGGCGTTCATTAACGTCGGCGTCGTGACGTCGTCGTGGCCGGTCACCGGCGTTCCGCTGCCGTTCATCTCGTTCGGCGGGAGCTCGCTGATCGTCTCGCTCATCGCCGCCGGCCTGATCGCCAACGTCGGGCGCTACCGAACGAGTTGAGACGATGCTGGATCCGCGCAAGTCGTCAATGAGTCATGACATCCTGCTGGCCGGGGCGGCGTGCCGGCTGCGGCCGTACCGGCCGTCCGACGTCGAGGCGTTGCGCGCGACCGCCAACGATCCGCTCGTGTCACGCTGGATGACCTCGTCGTTCCCGAACCCGTACACGCGCTCGGACGCGCGCGAATGGGTCGCGCGCGTCGTCGCCGATCCGGTGCCGCAGCATTTCGTCATCGAGGTCGACGGCGCGTTCGCCGGCGCCGCCGGCACGTTCGCGCAGCTAGGCGAGCGCCGCGGCACGGCGACCTTCGGCTACTGGCTCGGCACCGCGTTCTGGGGCCGCGGGATCGCGACCGACGCCGCGCGCACGCTGGCGCGCCACGCGCTGGGCGCCGGCGGCTTCCGGCGGCTCGAGGCGATGGTGTTCGCGCCCAACGCCGCGTCCTCGCGCGTGCTCGAGAAGTGCGGCTTCACGCTCGAAGCGCGGCTGCGCGACTGCTACGTGCAGCGCGACGGTTCGATCTGCGACGGCTTGCTGTACGCGCGCCTGTCGTGGGATCCCGAACCTCCGCCGAGCTCGCCGCAGCCCGTCGCCCCGCGGCGCGACGCCGCCGGCTGACCCCGTGGTTCCGTGAAGCTCAAGGTCGCGTTCACCGGCGGCGGGACCGGCGGTCACGTCTACCCGGCGCTCGCGATCGACGAAGCGGTGCGCGCGCGCCACCCGGGCAGCGAGTACGAACCGCGTTTCTTCGGCAGCGCGCAGGGCCTCGAAGCGCGGCTCGTCACGACGATGCCGCTGAGCTACGTCTCCAGCGCGCCGCTGCAGCGTTCGTTCTCGTTGTCCACGCTGCGGACGGTGGCCGCGAACTGCGTGGGCATCGTCATGTCGCTCGGCACGCTGGCGCGCTTCAAGCCGCAGTTCGTCGTCGCGACCGGCGGCTACGTCTGCTTTCCGGTGGTCGTCGCCGCGCGGATCCTGCGCGCGCTGCGGATCGTGCGGTGCCGGATCGCGCTGCTCGAAATCAACGTCACGCCGGGCCTGACCAACCGGCTGCTGGCGCCGCTGGTCGACGAGGTGTGGACGACCTACGCCGCGTCGGAACGCTCGTTCGGGCGCAAAACGGTCGTCACCGGTGCGCCGGTGCGCGCTTCGCTGCGCACCGTCATCGACCCGGCGACCGCGCGCGAGCAGCTCGGGCTCGATCGCGAGCGCACCACGATCGTCGCGGTCGGCGGCAGCCAGGGCGCGCGCTCGATCAACGAAGCGGTTGCGGCGCTGGTGACGCGGCGCACGCTCGACGACGACTGGCAGGTGCTGCACGTCAGCGGCCAACGCGACTTCACCTACATGCAGGCCGAAGAGCGCGAGCTTGCGGCTGGCAATCACGTCCGGCTGGTGCCGTATCTCGACGATCCCGCCGGCGCGTACGCCGCCGCCGACGTCTTCATCGCGCGCGCGGGCGCGTCGACGCTGGCCGAGCTCGCGGTGACCGCGACGCCGTCGATCCTGATCCCGTACCCGCACGCCGCCGGCGCGCACCAGGCGCGCAACGCGGCCCTGTTCGAAAAAGCCGGCGCCGCCGTCGTGCTCGACGACGCGAGCCTCGACGGCGACCGGCTCTGGTGGACGCTGCGCGCGGTCTTGGAACCGGGTCGCAACGCCGCGCTGCGGCGGGCCGCCCGAGCGCTGGCGCCGCGCAACGCCGCGGCGCTCATCGCCGACCGGATCGACGGCAGCGCGTTCGGCACGGCCCGCCGCGCGCCATCGAGCTCCGCACGGGTCTCCGGCGGAGCCGACGCGAACGAGGAACGCCCGTGACGGACACCGCGTATCATCTCGTCGGGGTCGGCGGGATCGGCATGAGCGCGATCGCGCGACTGCTGCTCGCCCGCGGAGCGCGCGTGAGCGGCTCCGACGTCCATCGCAGCCCGCTCGTCGCGCAGCTCGAAGCCGAGGGCGTCGCCGTCGCGATCGGCCATCGCGCCGCCAATCTCGGCGCGGCGTCGGTCGTCGTCGTGTCGTCGGCGATCGCGCACGACAACCCGGAGTTCGTGGCGGCCCTCGAGCGCAAGCTCGACGTCCTGACGCGCGGCGCGATGCTGGCCGAGCTGGCCCGCGGCCACAAGCTCGTCGCCGTCGCCGGAACGCACGGCAAGACGACGACCACCGCGATGCTGGCGACGATCTTCGAAGCCGCCGGGCTCGATCCGACGGTCGCGGTCGGCGGCCTGCGGCTCGACACCGGTTCCAACGCGCGCGCCGGCGGCGGCGCCTGGTTCATCACCGAGAGCGATGAGTCCGACGGATCGTTCTTGTGCCTCAACCCGACGATCGCGGTCGTGAACAATGTCGAGAACGACCACATCGCGTCGGACGACGAGCTGCCGCGGCTGCTCGAGCAGTTCACCCGCTTCGTCAACAAGGTTCCCGCCGCGGGACGGGTCGTCGTCGGCAACGACAATCGCGGCAGCCGCGTGGTGGCGGGGCAGGCCTTCGCGCCGGTCACGACGTTCGCGACGCGCTCCGACGCCGATCTCGTGGTGAGCGGCCTGCGCTACGCCGAGCTGGGCTCGCGCTTCGTCGTGTGCGATCGTGGCGCCGAGCTGGGCGAGATCGAGCTGCGCGTCCCGGGCGAGATCAACGTGCTCAACGCGCTGGCCGCGATCGGTGCGGCGCGCGCGGCGGGGATCCGTTTCGACGAGGTCGCCGCCGCGCTGTCCGCCTTCGGCGGCGTGCAGCGCCGCTTCGAGGTGGTCGGCCGCGGTGCGCTCACCATCGTCGACGACTACGCCCATCATCCGACCGCGATCGCGCAGACGATCGCGGCCGCGCGCGCGTACGCCGGCGACCGGGCCGTCTTCGTCGCCTTCCAGCCGCACCGCTACAGCCGCACGAAATACCTCAAGGACGATTTCGCGCGCGCGCTGCACGGCGCGGACCGGGTGATCCTCGCGCCGATCTACGCCGCTTCGGAGGCGGCGCTCGACGGCGTCTCCGAACGCAGCATCGGCGCGCCGCTGGCCGCGCTGGGGACCCCGGTCAGCTACGTCGCCGACGTCGAGGACTTGCCCGACGCGGTCACGTGCGAAGCGCCCGACGGCGCGATCGTGCTGATGCTCGGCGCGGGCTCGATCACGACGATCGCGCAGCGGCTGGGCGAGCGCGTCGCGGCCGCGGCGCTCGTCGGCTGAGCGCGGTGAAGTCGGTTCCGCTGCTCGACGATACCGATCGCGACGCTTTGCGCGAACGCTTCCCTCAACGCGCGCGCTTCGACGAACCGCTCGCGCCCTACACCTGGTGGAAGATCGGCGGACCGGCCGACGCACTGGTCGACGTGCGCGACGGCGACGAGCTCGGCTTCGTGCTGCGCCGCGTGTTCAAGCGCCGGCTGCCGATGTTCGTGCTCGGTTCGGGCTCGAATCTGCTCGTCGGCGACGGCGGGATTCGCGGGATCGTCCTGCGCCTCGAAGGCGAGTTCACCGCGCTCGACGTCCGTGCCGCCGACGCGTCGGTCGTTGCCGAAGCCGGCGGCAGCGCCTCGCTCGCGGTCCTGTGCACGAAGGTGGCGAACCTCGGCGGCGCCGGCGTCGACGGTCTGGCCGGGATCCCGGCCACGGTCGGCGGCGCGATTCGGATGAACGCCGGGACCGATCACGAGATCGGTGAGTTCGCGCGCGAGGTCGTGGTGCAGACGCCGGCGCGCCCCGACCCGCACGCCGTCGACGTGGCCTGGCGCTACCGCCGCACGACCATCCCGCCCGACGCGATCGTGGCGCGCGCGTCGCTGCGCTTCGAGCGCGGCGCGCCGGCCGAGATCCGCCGCCGCCTCCAGTCGCGGCTGGTGCGCCGCAAGGCCACCCAGCCGGTTGCGATTCCGAACTCCGGCTCGTGCTTTCGCAACCCCGACGGCGATTTCGCGGGCCGGCTGATCGAGGCCGTCGGGGCCAAGGGCTGGCGTGAAGGCGGGGCCGAAGTCTCCCCCTTGCACGCGAACTTCATCGTCAACACCGGCGGCGCATCGGCGCAGCACGTCGCAACCTTGCTGGCCCGGGTGCGGCGCGCCGTCGAAGAGCGATTCGGCGTCGACCTGCAGCTCGAAGTCCATCTGGTCGGAGAATTTACGGACACCGCATGCCCAGTTTGAAAGTCGCCGTCGTGATGGGCGGGCCGAGCGCGGAACGCGAGGTCTCGATCGAGAGCGGAACCTGCGTGCTGCGCGCGCTGGCGGCGCTCGGCCACGACGCTCAGTCGCTCGATTTCGACGCGCGCTTCGTCGACGCGATCCGCGAGCTCGCGCCCGATGTCGTGTTCAACGCGCTGCACGGGCGCGGCGGCGAGGACGGCACGATCCAAGGCGTGTTGGAATGGCTCGGCGTTCCGTATACCGGCAGCGGCGTGACGGCGTGCGCGCTGGCGATGGACAAGCACCTGACCAAAAAGCTGCTCGCCGCCGAAGGGCTGCCGACGCCGGCCTGGGACACGTTCGACCTGCTCGGCGGTACGCTGCCGCTCTTACCGGGGAGCTTGAACTTGCCGCTGGTCGCCAAGCCGCGCGGCAGCGGTTCGAGCGCCGGCGTCACGATCGTCAAGACGCACGAAGAGTGGACCAAGGCAATGATCGGCGCGTCGTCGCGCACGCCCGAGATCTTGGCCGAGGAGTTCGTCGCCGGCCGCGAGTTCTCGTGCGCCGTGCTGGGCGAAGAGGCGCTGCCGGTCGTCGAGATCGTCCCCGGCGACGAGTTCTACACGTACGACGCCAAGTACAAACCCGGCGGCTCGCGCCACCTGATCCCCGCCCCCATCGATCACGACCTGACCTCGCGCTTGCAGACCCTGGCGCTGTCGGTACACCGGCTGATCGGTCTGCGCGATTGCTCGCGCACCGACTTCATCGTGACCGATAACGGCCGCCCGACGATCCTCGAGATCAACGCGCTGCCGGGGCTGACGCCGACGAGTCTGTTGCCCGACGAAGCGCAGCACGCCGGGATCTCGTACGAGGCGCTGATCGACCGCCTCGTGCACTACGCGCTCGCGCGCGGCAGCGTGACGGCGGGCTGAACCCGGCTCAGCTCACGCGCCGCCGCTGGGATGCGCGGCCCCCACGGCGTTCACAGCACCAAACGTAGCACTGAACAGCATGCACGTATTGACCACGGCCGCGATGATCCGATACGGCCTGCGCGGTCGCGGCGGAACGGCCGGTGCCGACGGGTCCGTCTCGTCGAGGATATACAGCACCGTTCCGTACAGCAGACAGAGGAGGGCGCCGGTAAGCATGCGGTATGCGTCGGGAACGAAGTGATTCAGCACGCCCCAGACGGCCGAGATCGCCAGCGCTCCACCCGAGAACGTAGCCAGCGAATCGGGTGACACGAAGCTTCCTGTCGTCGCCGTTACCGCGCCTTGCTGCGCGGCAGCGACTGCTTCGCCTTTCTCAACGTCGAGAACCGCGGCATAGGAAACCGGATGGCTGAACCACGCTCTCACGTCCACCGAGAATCCACCCCTTTCAGCTACCGACTTGCCCGAAACGAAAACGATCCGGATACGATAAATTCGACGCCTACGCGATGCCTGCGCGCCCACGTTCGGACGGCTCGCTCGATTCCGGCGTCCTTTCGGGCTAAGAATACGGTCAGGTCGGCATCACCACCGGTCGCAATACCGACGACCGAATCGTCGCCCATGAACTGGGAAGTCGCACTATCCCGCAGCTCGCGCAACTCTGACTCTGTCACTTATACGATGTCCACCTTGAAATGACCGACGATGTGCTCGATCCTCGTGGCGAGCGTTAGGTCGATCCCTTCCGAGACCGAAATGACCTGTGCGGCCGCTGCGTCTGTGTCGTCGAGAACGATTGCTCCACTGTCTTCCTGAGCCGCAAAGTTCGTTCCGTTCGTGAGGCCCACGATCCCGAGTAGATTCCGGAACACGGCCAACGATCCATCTGCATACTTGATGTCGGCGTTGATGTCGAAACGATGCTTACCGAACGTCAGCCCCGTGTTGGCTCCTACCTTCTTGACGCGGTCGCCCCGGCGCAGTCCGAAGTTCGTTCCGCGGATGGGTCCGACGCCCGAGATCGCGGGATCGATGTCCGCAGCATTGTCCGGCCTTGCGAGGGCGGCATCAATGACGTTGAACGCACCCGGCGAGAAATCGATGTCTTCGAAGTCGTGGACGACCCCCAGCTTGTCGCGCGAGGTTCCCCGCCGGTTGGTGCCTGGCGCCCAAACATCCGTCACGCCGCGTAACGCGTGATTGAGATTCGCGATGACATGGTTGCAGCTCAACGCATAGCACGTGCCGTCCGAGCGGTCCTTCACGACGCAGCCCATCGTGCCGCTCGCTCCGCCGCTCGTGCCATACCCGATCGATTCTCCGCCTTTCGTCGGTCGGGATGCCGCAACGAAGTTGACGTCCGGCACCAGATGACACGGAAAGTTGGCCGACTCAAGCCGTTGGAGAAGTTCCTGCGCCCCGCTTTCCGCCTCGCGGGTGAAAATATACAGCGCGGGAGGTGCGTCGTCGTCGAACTGGCCGACGGCGAAGCCCGAGATTCCGCTCGCCTCATCCCCGACATCCGGTAGGCTATCGCCGAGCGCAACCGAGAGCGGCCCAACCGAAGAGCCGGCCGCCGGCCGCAGATATCGTTCGGTGAGAACGTCGCGGTAGGCGAGTAGTTCAGCCGTTCTCGGCGTCCGCTCGCGAAGTTGTCGATATACGTTCGAGCCAAGTTGCTCATATGCGCCCGAGCCACGTTGCTGGTATGCGCCTGACATAATGCGCCCCACCCCTCAGAAGTCGTCATTTGCGACACGAGGCGGTTAGCCGTCATGTCGTCCAGCGCCTCCAGTGAACGGTCTGTGGGCCACGGAGCATGTGTGTCAGCCGTTCGGGAAACAGGCCGGGCAGCGCGAGCCTTTCAGGTACGTGCCGGTGTTGAAGTACTTCAACCCGCACTCGCGACAGACCAGGGTCGGCAGCGGCCGGTCGACTTCACTCTCCTTGAGTGCCTGCATCGCGGTGTCGAGCGCATCGCGCCGCTCGCCCGCTCCGGCGTCTCGTTCCTTCGGCTTCCCGAACAGCTTCCACATTCGTCGCTTCTCCCGGCCCTCGGCCCGATCGCGAGCGCGAGGCTGCGCATCTCCGTCTGTTCCCTAGATCGGCGCGACCGGCGCACCCCGTGAGCGGCGGGCGCTCGACCGGCTAGCCGTTTCCCACCGTCGACGGCCGGGTCGAGGCGCTTGGACAGGGCGCCATATCCGGCAGAGAACGGAGCAATGACCTAGGTCATTTCATCTAGGTCATGCTCGGCAGATCTCTGCCGGAAGGGCTCGGTCATCCCATGATCATGTTCTTGCTGTCCGCGTTCATCGCGTTGTTTGCTCCGGCGGCGCCGCGGACGGCACCGGCCGATGTGGTCGGTCCCATCGGCGAGGTCGCTGCAACGATCCCGACGCCGGCTGCGACGGTCATACCGCTCGACGTGGTCGGCCCGATCGGCGAGTCCGTCCCGCCCGCGGCGCCCGACGCAATCGCGCGTCGCGCCGTCGCCGGACCGCGCTGAAGTAGCGCGAGCGGATCGGCCGTTTAGGCGGCGAACCGCATGACGACGCGGTGGTCGGGGTGCTCGCTTCGCGACACCGCGATCACCGCGCGTCCCTCGCAGCGGGAGCGAACGCCGTTCCGACTCAGCGTACTCTGGGTGGCCAGCGAGCCACCTTCTCGTCAGCGCGTCAAGCCTTTCTCGACGGTGAGTTCGAGGAGTGCCTGTCGGCCTGTGACGCGATCTTCTTGCACGACGACGCGATCCGCTACGACGTCGCCTTGCTGCGCGCGCGGGTGCTGCTGCGCCTCGGGCGCGCCGACAAGGCGATCGACGCGTTGCGCGCCTGCGCGTACACGCCGACGTCGCTGGATCCGTACGTGACCGCGAAGATGCTGCTCGGAGCGGCGTACGTGCGGCTTGGCCAGCTCGAGCGCGGTGAGGCGCTGCTGGTCGAAGCCTCCGAGGGTGCCCGTGACGTTCACCCGACGATCCGCGCCGAGCTCGCGGTGAACCTCGGCATCGCGCGCTTCCAGCTGCAGCGCTATGAGGAAGCCGAAGCGCTGCTGGCCGGCGTCGATCCCGACGCCGACATCATCTACGCGCGGGCGGTGCAGTATCTCGCCTGGGTGGCGTTCGCGCGCGGCGACTTCGACCTCGCCGCCGAGCGCTTCCGCAACTCGCTGCGCGCGCTCGCGGCGTGCAAGTATCGAGACCGCTACGTCGAGGCCAACGTCTTACAGGGCCTTACCGCGCTCTGCGCCGAGCTGCTGCAGGCCGACGGCTGGGCGGCGCTGGAGCGCAGCATTCGCGCCTTCGACTGGCGCCAGGACGGTCTCGCCCGGCCGCGCTTCTGGGTCGCGATGTATGCCTCGATCATGTGCGAGATCACCGGCGACGGCGCCGGCGCTCGAGCTTGGGCGCGCGACGCGGAGTCGGCCGCCGCGAACACCGCGTATCGCATCCTCGCGCAGTGCCGCATGGCGGCGGTGTTCCGCGGCCTGCGCGAAGCCGGCGCGCACCACGAGTTCGTCGACCGCGCCAAAGAGCTGCATGCGACGCTCAACATCGTCGATCTCGGCGACGACCAGAAACAGCTGCCAGTCTTCCTGGCCGAGGAGCTGACGCACGCCGGACTGCACGCCGACGCTGCGGCGCTGATGTCGCAGTACCGCGACGTCATCGTTCCGACGCTGCGCGCGTCTCCCGGCGACGAGCGGTATGCGGCCGTCGAGAACACGGTGGACGGATTCGTGCGCGAGGCAGCCGGCGACTACAAGGGCGCGATCAAGCTCTTCTCGACCGCGTTGCGCTTGCACATGAAGGCCCGCTACCGCCGGCGCGCCAGCGAGGTGGCGCTGCGGCTCGCGCGGCTCACCGGCGCGAAACGCTATGTCGATTACGCGACCAAGGCGCTCGACGGCGTCGATCCGTCGTACTGGATGGTCGAGCAGCTCGGCGAGCTCGAGTCATCGCCCGGACCGAGCGTCACCGAAACCGAGAAGGCGATCTTGGCGCTGCTCGTGCGCGGACGTTCGTACAAAGAGATCGCGGCCGCTCGCAACATTTCGTGGAAGACGGTCGCCAACCACGTGCAGATGCTGTTCCGCAAGTTCGACGTCAACAGCCGTGGACAGCTCGCCGCCAAAGCGTTGCGCCGCGGCCTGGTCGCTCTGCACGAGGAAACCGCTTCCGGCGAACGCTCCTGATGCGCCGAGCGGGCGGGCCTCGGCTGGGACCATCGTCGGCAGGGCTCTTCGGCCCGACCGTTCGATAGGCGGATCGGGCCAAGCCGAATGCATCCTCAGGGGAGTTTGCGCCCGCACACTAGGGCATTTTGCAGGCTATACGTTCCGAGGCGGGTCCTTCATCATCTGACGGGCCGCTGTCGTCGTTCCTGCGCGCTGAGACGTCCCGCCACACCGGGACCGGATCGCGCGCCCACACCCCAGGAGCGGCGGCGGCGTGCCTCCTTCGAGCAGTCAAGTCAAATGCAGCGTCCGCCGTCGACCTCGAGCGCGACGCCGGTGATGAACGCGGCGTCGTCGGAGGCAAGGAAAGCGACCGCGTTGGCGACGTCGCGCGGTTGTGACAGCCGACCGAGCGGCACGCTTGCCGCGAACTTCGCGCGCAGCTCGGGCGTGTCGCCGCCCATGAACTCGGCCAGCAGCGGCGTCTCGCCGGCGACCGGGCAGATCGCGTTGACGCGAATGTTGTCGGGTGCGAACTCGATCGCCATCGACTTCGTGAACGTGATCGCCGCGCCTTTGGACGCGTTGTAGACGGTCAGTCCCGGTCGCGGTCGGATTCCGGCCGTCGACGCGATGTTGACGACGGAGCCCCCACCCTGCGCGCGAAACACCGGCACGAGCTCGAGCGCCGACAAGTATAGCGCCTTCACGTTGACCGCGAAGATGCGGTCGAACCAGTCTTCGCTCACCTCGAGCAGCGGCCCGTTGCGATGCGTAACGCCGGCGTTGTTGACGTAGACGTCGATGCGTTCATCGGTGGCCGCGACACGTCGCACCGCCTCGGCGACGTCGGCGCGCCGGCTGACGTCGCAGCGCAGGAAGCGCGCGCCGTGCGGCCGCAGCGCGTTGATCTCGGCCGCGACGCGCGAGCCGCCCGGCTCGTCGACGTCGAGCAGGGTCACCGCCGCGCCTTCCTGCGCGAGCTTCTTGCCGATCTCCGCGCCGAAGCCCGACGCGCCGCCGGTCACGACGGCGATCTTGCCCTGCAGCGAACCATAGCGCAGGGTCATGCGAACTTCTGCGTGATCGTCTGCAGCGTGCTGAACTCGTGCATCGCGGCGAAGCCCTTGCCGCGGCCGTGGCCGCTGCGCCGAAAGCCGCCGAACGGGAGCTCGATCCCGCCGCCGGCGCCGTAACAGTTGACGAACACTTGGCCGACGCGCAACGCGCGCGACACGCGCGTCTGGCGTCCGCCGTTCTCCGTCCATACGCCGGCGACCAGGCCGTAGGGCGTCGCGTTGGCGAGCCGGATCGCGTCGCGTTCATCGGCGAACGGCAACGCCGCGAGCACTGGGCCGAAGACTTCCTCGCAGGCGAGCTCGTGCCGTTCGGGGACCGGCCCGAACAGCGCCGGCTCGACGTAGAAGCCGCCGGACGGCAGATCGTCAGGCCGCGCGCTGCACGCCAGCACGGCGACGCCGTCGCGCTGCGCGCGCTCGACGTAGCCGCGCACGCGCGCGAACTGCGCGCCGTTGATCAGCGGACCGACATCGGGATCCGTCGGCGGCAGGCCGACGCGCAGCCGCGCGAAAGCCGCGCCGAGGCGCTCGACGACGGCGTCGAACGCGGCCGCTTCGATCAGCACTCGGCTGCCGGCCGAGCAGGTTTGCCCGGCGTTCTGCACGATCGCGCGTACGATCGCGGGAACGGCGGCGTCGAGACTCGCGTCGGCGAAGACGATCTGCGCCGACTTGCCGCCCAGCTCGAGGATGCAGCGCGCGTGGTGCTGCGCGGCCGCCGCCTGCACGAGCGTTCCCACCTCGGGCGAGCCGGTGAAAGCGACGACGTCGACGCCGGGATGGCGCGCCAGCGCGTCGCCGGCCGTTTCGCCCACGCCGGTCACGACGTTGATCGCGCCGGCCGGAAAGCCGCACTCGGCGGCGAGCTTCGCCAGCTCGACGATCGACTGCGACGCGTCCTCCGACGGTTTGATCACCGTCGCGTTGCCGACCGCCAGCGACGGCGCGAGCGAGCGCGCGAACATCTGCGCCGGATAATTCCACGGAATGATGTGACCGGTGACGCCGGCCGGAACGCGCAGCACCTGCACCGCGTAGTCCGGCAGATACGGGATCGTGTCTCCGTGCAGCTTGTCGGCGGCGCCGGCGTAGTATTCGAAGTAGCGCACCGTCGCGGCGATGTCGGCGCGCGCTTGCGAGATCGGCTTGCCGGTGTCTTCGGACTCGACCTGCGCCAGCCGCTCGGCCTGCGCGCCGATCGCGTCGCCGAAACGGCGCAGAAACCGCCCCCGATCGGCCGCCGCAAGCGCACCCCATTCGCCTTCGAATGCGGCGGTCGCGCTGCGCACGGCGCTGTCGACGTCGCGCGCGCCACCGGCCGATATCGTGCCGGTGATGCGGCCCGTCGCGGGATCGACGACCGGCAGTGTCTCGCCCGAAGCGGCCGGCTCAAAGGTACCGTCCGCGAAGATCGTCGCAGCGAGGGTCGAGACCGTCATCGCGCGTCTCTTCGTGTCGTCACCGCGATCCCATACCATGCCGACGCTTGCGTCGGCGCTTTCTTTGCGATACAAAGCCTCTAGCCAAGAAGCCTTGCAAGCAGAGAAATGCTGCTGCGCCTGGTCGGGATCGGTCTCGCTCGTCGCCGCGACGATCGGCTGGCTGATCCTCAGCGCGACGATCGGGGGTGCGGACGGGCGCAGCGGCTCCAGCCAGGACCGCTCGCCGAACGGATCACGCTGTGGGCGCCGCTGTCCCTCGGGTTCTACGTGTTCGTGATGCTGGTGATCACGACGCTGCGCCGCATCGACTGTTCATCACGATGCAGGTCACCGGCCGCATCGACTGGACCGAGCGCTTCGCCGCCAAACCCAAAACGGCGCTGACGCCGTCCTGACGCGTTCGGCTACCCGCCCTTCGAGGGCAGCTTCGAGAACCCGATCCAGAACGCGCCGGCCATCATCAGGGAACCCAGCAGCTTCGCCAGCCACCCGACGTTGAACGTCGATATGCTGAGGTTCTCGGACACGCCGCCCAAAAACGACCCCGCGAAGAACAGCATGACCAGCATCCAGATGAACAGCCGGCGCGGCAGGATGCGCAAATAGAGTTCGACCGTCGCCAAGGCGGCACTGCCGGCGGCATCGGCAGACCGCTGCTGCATGCGCAGACGGGTGAATGCCTCGGACAGCTGCGGCTTGAGCACGAGTTGCAGCGTCTCGATCTTGCCCGCCGACTGGTCGGGATAGATTTGGATCGACGTGTTCCCGACGATCGAGAGATAGCTCGGATCCGTCGTCACGTCCAGCAGCGTTTGCGCGGACCCGCGCCGATCGACCTCGGAACCGAAGTAAAAGTGCAAGAACAGCTCGACGCACTCGCCGGAAGCGACCCCGAAGACCGTCTTCCCGGCGAACGTCGTCGCCAGGCTCTGCGGCGTCTTCGAGGACGGGTCGAACAGATCGATCTGATAGAAGAGCTTGCCCTTCATTGGCCAGGAAGCCGCGATGCTGTCGACGACGCTCTTCCAGTCGTTGTGCTGGACGCGAACTTCGGCGGATGTCGCAAAGTCGAGCGCCGGTTCGCCGGCGCTTTCCCTCATCGGCAGGACGAACATCCCGCCGCTCTTCCAGCTCTGGAAATGCTCGTATCGCATGGCGGTAGCGGGACTGGTCGCGACCGCCTTGGGAATGCCGTCCTGGGCGGCGAGTCGCCGGTTCCAGCGCAGCGCCGGGGTACCGCCGTCGGTCGTGCCGGCCCGATCGGCCGCATAACTCGGATCAACCTCGGCGCCGTAATAGACGAAGTCTTCGGTGCAAAGGTCCAGCAGCAGCTTGCCGGCATAATTTCGAGCGTTGACGATCTTTGCCCGGCGCAACGGAAGGTAGACGGCCTGCGGCTCGAGCGTCTTCTCGCCCTTGTAGTAGTCGACGAAGACGATGAGCGCGTCTTGTGCCTTGAGCGCATCGCTATTGCGACAATCGAGGTGGACGCGGTCGAGACCCCACGGCACGTCGCTGATGATGTAGCCGTTCGGGTAGCACATGACTTGGAGGACGAACTGCTTGAACAGCTCCGTTCCGGCGGTCGAGCACAACAGAACCATCGCCCCTCACCAGGACTCGACGACGGTTGGAATTTTGCGCTTCGTCGCCGTCGCGTTCACGCGGAGCGAGCAGAAGCCGTCGATCAAACGGTGAGCGATATAACGCGTATCGACCAGCGACGCCGACAACAAGCATTTGCCCAGGAACACCCGCCACTCCGATTCGCTGATGACCCCGAAGCCGTAGTAGTGATACGACTGGCCGGAATCCAACAGCGCGCCGTGCGGGGTTCCGATCCTGCGAAGCAGATCGACGAGCACGTGCTCGGCTCTCGGCGAGACGTCGCACTTCAAGTCGAGCATCGGAATGTGACCGCTGCCGCGATCGCGCAGGGTGACCAGCGACGTCAATGCCAGCGCGACGTCCGGCCCCAGACCCGCGCTCAGCGCAGCGAGGCGCTGCGCATCGAGATCGGCGCCGCGCAGCTCGTAGTCGAGCCGTTCGGACGTGTCGTGGACGAGCGACTCACAGGCGATCGTCCCGTGGTCCGCGGCCGCCCCGAGCGCGGAGAGCCGCGAGCTCAAGCTGGGAGTAACCGCATAGGAAACAAAGCATACCGTCTCGATGCGCGGCACGGCGCGCAGAAGCGCCACGACGAAGGGCACGGCCGGCATGCCGACGGCACTCGCGCAGTGCAGGTCGGCGCTGTTCGCTAACTCGGATTCGCCCATGGGCATCTCACCGTGTCGCGCGACCGCTTTTGATCGCGCGATAGGCGCGCAGGACAGGATCGGCCGGGCTGGCCAAGAGCTTCGGGGAGATCGGTGTATCCGAGAGCGCCGGCAGCCGAACGTCGCCGACCTCGTCTACCACCAAGCCGGCCCGTTCGATCAAACGCCGTTGCTGTCGTTCGGGCAGAATCGACGACGGCACCACCACGCGGCGTCCGTTCGCCAGGACGAACTCCGCGCGACCGAACTCGGTCCTGCCGGCGTTGGCGCCGCGAAACGTAGCGGCCCACTCGTAGCTCGGCGTCGTGAAGACGACCCGACCGGCCGGCTTCAGGATGCGATGCGCTTCGCGCCAAAACGCGAGGCCGTTGTAGGAGTCGCCCAAAGACGCTACCACGAGATCGAACGTTTCCGGGGCGAACGGAAGGCGCTCCGCATCCGACACGATGAGCTGAGCGCCGCGGGCGCGCCAACTGCTCGAATGGGACAGCATCTTGGGAGACGAGTCGATGAGGAAGAGTTTGGACAAGCTGAGCTGTCCGGCGGCGAACTGTTCCGCGGCGAGCGACCGTCCCGCGCCGACCTCGGCGACGACCGCACGCCGATCGATCGCATCTCGAAGCCAAGGAGCCAGCGCGAGAGCACTCGCTTCTCGAAAGTTCGCGCACGTCGGGTGCAGCCGGGCATCGTAGTATTCGCCTGCAACCTGTTCATACGTGCCGGAGGCCGGGTCGCTCAGCCAAGCGCGCGCGGACATGATCGGCCGTTTCGGCAGGGCCAGGCGATTTCCATCGGGGGTAGACATCGACCGGTGGCACGAGCGCGCCGGGCCAGGGCATCACCGATCGCCCCGGCGAACCCCGGTCGGCTCATGACGACCATCTTTCGCGCGCGGCGGATCGTCACGATGACCGAGGACGAGCCCGAGGCGTTCGCGACCGAGGGCGAGTCGATCGCCGCCACCGGAACGGTGAGCGCGCTGCGGGAGCGGTATCCCGCCGCCGAGGTCGTCGACTTCGGCGACGCGGTGATCGTGCCGGGATTCAACGACGCGCACGCGCACCTCGCAGTCGCCGCCGAGGACATGCTGCACTTGGATCTCTCGATCGATGCGGTGTCGTCGCTGGCCGAGATCCTCGCCAAGCTGCGCGCCGAGCTCGCCCGCACGCCGCCGGGCGGGTGGCTGCGCGGCAGCCGTTACGACGACGCGAAGATGGCCGAAGGCCGCGTGCTCTCGCGCTGGGATCTCGACGCGGTGAGCCGCGAGCATCCGATCATCGTGCTGCACGTCGCCGGCCACTGGGGCGTCGTCAACTCCAAGGCGCTCGAGCTGGGCGGGATCGACGAGTCGATCCAAGACCCGCCGGGTGGCCGCTTCGGCCGCGACGCGTCCGGACGGCTCAACGGGATCCTGTTCGAGACAGCGATCTTCGACTTCGCCTATCCGCAGGCGACGCGGCTGCCGCAGACGATCGCGCCGGCCAGCACGCCCGAAGACCGCCAGCGCGGCTTGCAGCTCGCGATGCAGGCGTTCCATTCGGCGGGCATCACGTCGGTCACCGACGCGATGTGCGGTCCCGACGACATCGCGCTGTTCCAAGCGGCGCAACGGCACGGCGCGCTCAGCTTGCGCGTCAACATGCTGCTGCACTTCGAGCATTACGGGCTGCTCGCGCCGCGCGAGGTCCGCACCGGTTCGGGGGACCGCCGTTTGCGGCTGGGCGGGATCAAGGCCTTCATCGACGGCGCGATCGGCGGGCGCACCTGCTTGATGGAAGAACCGTTCGAAGGAACGACCGACGACTTCGGGATGCAGACGCTGTCCGATACGATCTTGAGCGACGTCGTGCGCCGGGCGCACCTCGACGGCAACCGCGTCTGCGTGCACGCCAACGGCGACCGCGCGATCGCCAAAGTGCTCGACCATTTCGAAGCGGCGCAGCGGGAGAAGCCCAAGCCCCATCTGCACCACCGCATCGAGCACTGCTCGATCGTCACCGACGACATCCTGCGCCGGATGAAGGAGGTCGGCGCGATCGCCGCCCCGTTCGGCAGCTACGTCCACTACCACGGCGGCAAGCTGCTCGACTGGTACGGCCCCAAGCGCGTCGAGCGCATGTTCGCGCACCGCTCGTTCATCGACCGCGGCGTCGCAGTGGCGGGCTCGTCGGATTATCCGTGCGGCCCGTACCAGCCGCTGCTCGCGCTGCAGTCGTGCGTCACGCGCACCGGCTACGACGGCACGCCGCTGGGGCTCTCGCAGCGCATCACGCCCTACGAAGCGCTCGCGCTGTACACCGTGAACGCGGCCTACGGTTCCGACGAAGACGACGTGAAGGGCCGCCTCGCGCCGGGATACCTGGCCGACTTCGTCGCGCTCGACGACGACCCGCTCGCGGTCGATCCCGCGACGCTGGGCGCGCTCGGCGTGCGCGCGACCTACGTCGGCGGCGCGAAGGTGTGGGAACGCGCGGCGTGACGTCCGACCTGATCGAGATCCAGCTGCTCAACGGAGTCGTCCAGGGGATGATCTACGCGCTCGTCGCGGCCGGCCTGACGCTGATCTTCGGGATGCTCGACATCCCGAACTTCGCGCACGGCGCGTTCTACGCGTTGGGCGCGTACGTCGCGTTCACCGTCGTCGGGGCGACCGGCAACTTCTGGCTGGCGATCGCGGTGGTACCGCTGGTCGTCGCGGGACTGGGACTGCTGGTCGAGGCGTTCGCGATGCGGCGGCTGGCGCGCGCCGGTCACGTCTATCAGATCCTGTTCACCCTGGGGCTGGTGCTGATCGTGCAGGAAGCGATCGTGCTGATCTGGGGCGCCGATCCGACCAGCACCGACGTGCCGCGCGGTCTCGACGGCGGCGTCCCGCTGGGTGCGGTGAGCTTCCCGTACTATCGTCTGTTTCTCGTCGCCGCGTCGGCGGTGGTGATCGGCGCGGTGTGGATGGGGCTCGAGCGCACCAAGTACGGCGCGATCATTCGGGCCGGGATCGACGATCCCGAGATGGTCGGCTGCATCGGCATCGACGTGCAGCGGCTGTTCACCATCGTGTTCGGGATCGGCGTCGGTCTGGCCGGTCTGGCCGGCGCGCTCATCCTGCCGATCCGCGGCGGACAACCGGCGATGGGCAACGAGCTCATGGCGACCAGCTTCGCGGTCGTGGTGATCGGCGGGCTGGGCAGCTACCTCGGCGCGGTCGTCGGCGGCATCTTCGTCGGGCTCACCCAGGCGATCATGACGATCGTCTATCCGGCCGCGTCGGAGGTCGCGATATTCGCGGCCATGGCGGTGGTGATCTTGATCCGCCCGCAGGGGCTGTTCGGCAAGCGATGATCCGCTCCGCGCTGCTGGTCGTCATCGTCGCGCTGGCGCCCCTGGTGCTGCGCTATCCCGAGCTCGAAACGCAGATCCTCACCTTCGGTCTGTTGGCGGTGGCGTTCAACCTGCTGCTGGGCGAGATGGGATTTCTGTCGTTCGGCCAGGCCACGTTCAACGGCGCCGGCGCCTACGTCGCGGCGCGCGCGCTGATCGACGGGCACGCCGCGCTCCCGCTCGCGCTGCTCGCCGGGCTCGCGGCGGGCGGCGCAGCTGCCGCGCTCATCGGCGCGCTCGCGATCACCGGCCGCGGCGTCTACGGCGTGATGCTCACCTTCGCGTTCAACGAGATGGCGTACTACATCGCCTTCCAGTGGCGCGACGTGACCGGCGGCGACAACGGCCTGCGCGGCATCCCCACCCCGTCGCTGTTCGGGTTCTCGCTCGACGACCCGACGCGCTACTACTACTTCACCGCCGTCGTCGTGCTGGTCGCGTTCGCGGCGCTGCTGCGGATCATCGACTCGCCGTTCGGCGCCGTGCTGCGCGCGATCCGTGAGAACGAAGGCCGGGCGCGCGCGATCGGCTTTCGGGTGCGGTGCTACAAGATTACCGCGTTCGCGATCTCCGGCGCGCTGTCGGGCTTGGCCGGCGGGCTCTACGCCGAGCTGTTCCGCTTCGTGCCGCTGCAAGCGATCGACCTCGACACGTCGACCAATGTCGTCATCGCGTCGCTGCTGGGCGGCATCGGCTCGCCGTACGGGCCGCTGCTGGGCGCGGCGATCTTCACCGTGCTGTCGAACTCGCTGAGCCACGTGTGGTCGCACTGGCCGCTGGTGTTCGGGTTGATCTTTTGCGCGGTCGTGCTGTTCTTCCGTGGCGGTCTGTGGGGGATCGCCGGCCGCTGGACGCGCCGTGCTGCGCACGCGTGAGCTGAGCAGACGCTTCGGCGCGAACGTCGCGGTCGACGCGGTCGACCTCGAGGTGGGCCCGGGGACGCTGCACGCGATCATCGGGCCCAACGGCGCCGGCAAGACGACGCTGTTCAATTTGCTCAGCGGCGAGCTGCGCCCCAGCGGCGGCGCGATCGTCTTCGGCGATCGCGACGTGACGCGCCTCGACGCGACGAGCCGGTCCCAACTCGGGATGGGCCGGTCGTTCCAGCGCACCAACGTGTTTCCGAAGCTGACTGCGTTCGAGAACGTGCGGCTGGCGGCGCAATCGCGGACGGGCCGCAGCTTCGCGCTCTGGCAGAACGCGGCGTCGCTGCGCGCGGTGAACGAACGCGCCGAGCGCGGCCTCGACGAGCTCGGTCTGCTCGCGCACCGCGACCGCCTCGCGAGCGAGCTCGCCGGCGGCGATCAGCGGCTGCTCGAGCTGGCGATCACACTGGCCACCGATCCGGCGCTGCTGCTGCTCGACGAACCTTCGCAGGGACTCTCGCCCGAGGATGCGCGCCGGCTGATCGACCGCATCGGCGCGCTCGCCCAGCGCTACACGATCGTGCTGATCGAGCACAACATGCCGCTGGTGATGGGGCTGTCCGACGAGATCACGGTCATGAACTTCGGCCGCGTGCTCGCGCATGGGACGCCGGCCGAGATTCGTGCCGATCCGGCGGTGCGCGCAGCCTACCTCGGAACGCGGCGATGAGCGCCGACGACAACGCGACGATCGACGTGCTCGCGCTGCGCGGCGTCGACGCGCACTACGGCCCGAGCTGGATCCTCAAAGGCGTCTCGCTGCGCGTCCCCGACGGCGGGGTCGTCGCGCTGCTGGGCCGCAACGGCGCGGGCAAGTCGACGACGCTCAAGACGATCGTCGGTCTGGTGGTCCCGCGTGCCGGCAGCATCATCTTCGACGGGGACGAGATCGCCGGGAGCTCGCCGCACGCGATCAACCGGCGCGGTATCGCGTACGTTCCCGAGGAGCGCCGCATCTTCGCCGACCTCAGCGTCGACGAGCACCTCGCGATCGCCGGGCGCGGCGGCGCCTGGCCGCCGGACCGTATCTTCCGGCTGTTCCCGGCGCTGGTGCCGCTGCGCGACCGGCGCGGCCGCCATCTCAGCGGCGGCGAGCAGCAGATGCTGGCGATCGCGCGGGCACTGGCGACCGGCCCGCGGCTGCTGCTGCTCGACGAGCCCTCGCAGGGTTTGGCACCCGCCGTGGTCGATGCGGTCATCTCGTCGATCGAAGCGATGCGGGACGAGGGTCTGGCGATCTTGTTGGTGGAGCAGAACGTCGAGCTGGCCTTGTCGGTCGCCGGCCGCGCGGCGATCATCGATCAAGGCGCGATCGTCTTCGACGGGACGAGCGACGAACTGCGCGCGCGCAGCGACCTCCAAACGACCTATCTCGGCGTCGGAACCTGAAGGAGAACGAAATGCAACGGAACCGCTTTCTCGCTACGACCGGCGGCGCCGCCGCCGCGCTGTGCGCCGGGCTGCCGGCGCGCGCGGCCGACGACGTCGTGTTCGCCGGGGTGTTCTCGTCGACCGGCGCGTATGCGGCGTTCGGGCGCGACACCGATCGCGGCTTCTCGCTGGCGGTCAACGAGGTGAAGAAGTCGGCGGCCGGCCATCCGATCCGCTACATCACGCGCGACGACCAGACCAAGCCCGACGTCGGCCAGCAGCAGGCCACCGACGCGTTCGAGCACGACGGCGCGCGCTTCTTCGCCGGCTGCGCGTCGAGCGCGGTCGCGCTGGCGATCGCGAAGGTCGTCGCCGACAAGCACGCGCTGTTCTGGACCAGCGTCGGCGCCGACGAGATCACCGGCAAGGAGTGCAACGCCTACACGTTCCGCTGGTCGGTTCCGGCGTATGGCGCGGTACGAGCCGCGATGTACCCGTTCATCGCGAAGTTCCCCGCGGCCAAGAAGTGGTACACGATCACGCCGTCTTACGTGTTCGGCGAGTCGCTGCTCACCAACGTCAAGGAGGTCGCGCAGGAAAAGGGCCTGCAACTCATCGGCAACGACTATCACCCGCTGGGCGCGACCGAGTTCTCCAACTACATCGCCAAAGCGGCTGAAGCCAAGCCCGACGTGCTATGCCTGCTCAACTTCGGCGGCGACGCGATCAAAGCGATCAAGACTGCGACCAGCTACGGGCTCAAGAAGACGACCAAGATCCTCTACGTCTGGAGCGGTGGACTGCTCGACTACGCCGGGATCGGCGCCGACGACCTCGACGGCATCCACGTCGGCTGCCAGTACTGGCACGACTCCACCCCCGCCACGCGCAAGGCCAGCGAACCGTACAAGACCGCCTACGGCGAGCCGCTCGGCTACGTCGGCGCGTCGGCCTACATCGAAGCGAAGCTCACCTTCGACGGCATCGCGCGCGCGAAGTCGATCGACCCAGCCCGCGTCGCCAAAGCGCTCGAAGGCTACAAGTACACCGGCCCCACCGGCGCCGAAGAAGTCCGCGCTTTCGACCACCAAGTCGTCAAACCGTACTTCCTGCTCGCCGGCAAACCCAAGAGCGCAATGAAAGACCAATGGGACTACGTCGACACCGTCGCGTCGGGCTCGTACCCCGTCCCGCAGAATCGCAGCCTCTGCAAGCTCTGAGGCCGAACGTCGACCGCATCCCGAGGGCAAATGTCATCCTGAGCTTGTCGAAGGGCGAACGATCGCCGCACGCTCCCAACCAAACGCGCCTCGCGCTCATCGTGACGTCATTCTGAGCCGGGGCGAAGAATGACTCGCGACGGAGCTCGGACGATTCGGCGATGGATCATTCGCCCGATCTGCGGCGGTCATTCTTCGGCGCGGCTCAGAATGACGGCGTGATGCGGGTGAGGTCGCGGTTGGTTATTGGTACGCGCAGGATCGTTCGCCCTTCGACAAGCTCAGGGTGACATCAGGATTCTTCGCGTGGCACCTCCGAGAGCGGGATGCACTTGTGGCGTCAGGATGTGCGAAGGGAGCCGACTTCTCGGGCGTAGACGTGGGTGAACTCTGCGCCGAGCAGAAACAGATATGCGGAATAGTAGAGCCACAGCAGGACGACGATGATCGAGGCGGCGCTGCCGTAGGTCCACGGCAGGTTCTCGGTCGCGAGGTAGATGCCGATGAGCGATTGCGCGACGGCGAAACCGACGGCGGTCGTGAGCGCGCCGATCCAGACGTCGGTCCAGGCCAGGCGCGTTCCGGGGAGCCACTTGAAGAGCGCGGCCACGACCGGGGCGAGGATGAGCGCACCGAGCACGCCGACACCGAGGTGCGTTCCGATGGTCGCCCATACTCCGCGCGCGCCGGCGGCGTGAGCCGCGGCGTCAAAGGCGGCACTGCCGAACA
Source organism: Vulcanimicrobiota bacterium (assembly GCA_963738465.1). Classification (GTDB taxonomy): domain Bacteria; phylum Vulcanimicrobiota; class Vulcanimicrobiia; order Vulcanimicrobiales; family Vulcanimicrobiaceae; genus Vulcanimicrobium. Next base: position 437,590 of record CAVTWP010000004.1, on the reverse strand, counting down.
CCAGCGCGGTCACGGCGCCGATCACGCAGACCGACAGCACGCCGGCCGCGACGAAGGATAGAACGGCGTTCATCGGGCCGCTGCGATGTTCCAGCGGCGTTTTCCACATCGCGTGCAGCGCGCGCTGCAGCGCGTAGAAGAGGCGCGAGCCGGCGAACAGCGCGACGACGACCGACAGGCCGGTCGCGACGGCGCCGCCGTGCGGCGAGTGGGCTTGGTCGGCGACCACGCCGTTGAGGGCCCGCACGCCGCCGTGGCCGACGATGGGATCGATCACCAGCGCCAGACCGTGCAGTACCGCCCGCTCGTGGCCGAACGACTCGGCGACGTGCAGCGCGATTACCAGCAGCGGCGCCAGCGCGAGCGCCGCGAACGCCGCCATCGCGGCGGCGTACAGCCAGCCGTCGTCACGGGTCCATTGCGTAGACGTCTCGCGGATCAGCCGGCCGACCAACCGCAGGTTCATCGCGGACGGTCTACCCCGACCGGACGAAAGCGTACCCGAAACACGCGGCCGCGATCACGGTAGCAGGCCGCGTGAATCGCACGAGCTTTCTGATCGCCGCGGCCGGTTCGGCCGGTGCCGCCGCGCTGCCGAACACGGTCACCGCGCAGCCGATCGTTCCGCAAGAGTCGCCCGTCACGCTCGTCACGCCGACCGGCTCGATCTCCGGAACGGTCACGGTGCGGCCGGATGCTGCCGGTGCAGTGCCGGTGGTGCTGCTGATCGCCGGCTCCGGGCCGACCGACCGCGACGGCAACAGCCCGATGCTGCCCGGCAAGAACGACGCGCTCAAGCAGATTGCGTGGGCTCTCGCGGCGCGCGGGATCGCTTCGGTGCGATACGACAAACGCGGCATCGCTGCGAGCGCCGCGGCCGGGCCCAAGGAAACCGATCTGCGGTTCGACGCCTACGTCGGCGACGCCGCCGGCTGGGTCGGCATGCTGCGCTCCGACAAGCGCTTCGGACGGGTCACGATCGCCGGACACAGCGAAGGGTCGCTGATCGGGATGCTCGCCGCGGCGCGCGCGGCCACCGACGGCTACGTCTCGCTGGAGGGGGCGGGCCGTCCGGCCGCGGTCGTGCTGCGCGAGCAGCTCGACAAGAATCTCGTCACGCTGCCGGAGCTGCGCGCGCAGTCCGATCACATCATCGACGAGCTCACCGCGGGGCGCACGGTCGCCGACGTTCCGGTTGCTCTGGCGGCCGCGTTCCGTACCTCGGTGCAGCCGTATCTCATCTCCTGGTTCAAGTACGATCCGCGCGTCGAGATCGCCAAGCTGCGCGGTCGCACCGCGATCGTGCAGGGCACGGCCGACGTCCAGGTCACGACGACCGACGGCGACGCGCTGCACCGCGCGCTGCCTTCGGCCAACTACGTCGTCGTGCAAGGGATGAATCACGTCCTCAAGCACGCTCCCGACGCGTCGTCACAGCAGGCGATCGTGGCCGGGTACACGGATCCGACGCTGCCGGTCGAGCCGGTCGTCATCGACACGATCGCCGGCGTCGCGAAGTAGCTTCAGTCGGCGTCGATCGTGGTGACGCGGCGCAGGTCGCGCCGCTGCGTCGTATCGTCGAAGGGCAGCCCGCGGTGCATCACCGCGCGGTTGTCCCAGATCACGAAGTCGCGCACCCGCCAGACATGGCGGTAGACGAACTGCGGCAGCGTCGCGAGCGCGTACAGTTCGCGCAGCAGCAGCCGCCCGTCGGGGACAGGCCAGCCGACGACGTGCTCGGCGTGCGAGCCGACGAAAAGGGTCTTGCGCTGCGAACCGGGATGCGTGCGCACCAGCGGCTGCACCGCGCCGGGAAACTTCGCGCGCTCGGCCTCACTGAACTCGGTGAAGCCGATCGTCGAGCGCGAGTAGACGATCGAGTGGTACGCGCGCAGATCGGCGATCTGCGCTTTGAGCGCGTCGGGCAGCGCGTCGTAAGCGGCGCGCATGTCGGCGTACTCGGTCTCGCCACCGCTCGCCGGAACCTCTTTCGCCGATAGCATCGAGTAGCGCGCCGGCGGATCCTGAAACGACGAGTCCGAGTGCCACAGCCGGTTGCCGAGCGAGTACATCCGGCGCCGGTCGCTCCGGTCCATGATCGCGCCGTTCTCGTCGAGGTTCGAGATGTCGGTGAGCGCGGGGTCGGCCGATCGCGCGGCGGGATTGATCACGCGCAGCCCGACCGTCGTCACCAGCCGCCCGCCGAGCCGCCGCGCGAACGTGCTCTGCTCGCCGTCGGTGATCTGTTGCTCGCGGATCACGAGCATGCCGTAGCGATCCATCAGCGCGCGAACACCGTCGACCGCGGCGTCGTCGAGCGCGCGCAGATCGACGTCGTGCAGCTCGCCCGCGAACAGCGGATGGAGCGGTCGTGCCTGCAACTCAGCGGCGGTCGTCATGTCGGTTTCGACGCGGCGAAGTCCTCGTAGAGTTGCATCAGCGCGCCGGGCCCGCCCGGCGGCCGTCCCTGCGCGACGAGCAGGCGATAGAGCACCGCTGCGGCGGAGGTGACCGGCATCGGCGCCTGCGCTTTCGCGGCGACGTCGCCGATGATGTCGAGGTCCTTGAGTATGATGAAGGTCGGCGTGCGGCGGAAGCGTCCGGCGACCAGATCGTGCCCGTGTACGCGCCGGATTCGGAGTCGGCCCACCCGCCCGCCAGCGCGTCGACGACGCGGTCGGGATCGAGCCCGCAGCGCCGCGCGTACGCGATCACCTCGGCCCACAGCGCGATGCTCGCCGCGACGACGGCTTGATTGCACGACTTGGTCGCCTGACCGCTGCCGGCCGGACCCATGTGCGTGACGTTGCGGGCGTAGGCCGACAGCCACGGCGTCACGCGCGCGACGTCGGCGTCGTCGCCGCCCAGGAACACCGACAGCGTGCCGGCCTTCGCACCGACCGCGCCGCCGGAAACCGGCGCATCAACCCAGGCGACGCCGCTCGACGCCAGCCGCCGCGACGCGAGCCGTGCGGTCTCGGGATGGATCGTCGAGTGGTCGATCACGACGCTGCCGCGGCGCGCGCCATCGGCGACGCCCTGCGGCCCGAACACGACCTCTTCGACCGCGTCGCCGTCGGTCACGCACAGAAAGACCGCGTCGCACGCCGCGGCGAGCTCAGCAGGCGACGCGGCGGCAGTCGCGCCGGCGTCGAGCGCCGGCTGCAATCTCTCCGGCGTACGGCCCCATACCCGAACGCGGTGTCCCGCGCCGATGAGCTGCAGCGCCATCGGCTTGCCGATGTCGCCCAGTCCGATCCAACCGAAGGCGCTTGTGATCTCCATGCGCTTCGCTTCGCGTTTCACAGGCGCGAACCGCTTCGGCCCGATGCGCTAGCCAGGCCCGTTGGCAAGTTGAGAATGGCGGTATCTGGATCGCTATGACGTCTCAACTTCGTATGGCGCAGAGCTTATCGAACGCGTGCTCCCACTACGAGCCTCAGGCAGCGCGAATAGTCGTTCTATTTATTAAGCTCGACTGAAACGGAAAGCAGCTCCCACAATCAAATCTAGCTCGGCATGAGGAGTCCGCCCGCGCCGTTCGGTGTTTCCCGAGCCGGTTCGGCGAATGTAGATGACGATCGCTGGCGGTAGTGGTAACCAGCCCATCGCCAAGGTTAGTGCCGTTGGTCCGCCTGAAACGTCGATCCAAATCCACTGAGCTCAGCCCTTTCCTTCCTCGCTCCCACCCGACCATGCTGAGGGCGCAGTTTTCTTAAGCGTCGCATCCGACGACGAAATCGCGGGAAAGGTGCCGGACATGTCGTGAGGTCCCCAGTCGAGGATCAGTGCGCGAATCCGGAGTCCTCGTCGGAGCGTCGGGATGACTCGACGTGAACAGTGTTGTCTACGTACGCCTGTAGCGGATGCGAGCCGTCGAGTTCGAAGTCGTGGCCCTTGACCCAGTTGTGCGTGAACAAACCGATCGGACCAAGAAGCGCCCACGACAAGATCGTCATCGTTGACGACACGCCCGCTTTGTTCTCACCTTCGTCGGTCTTGCGTTGGCTGCTCAGTCGGACTTTTTCTCCGCTTACCGCATAAACCCAATCGATCTGCACGCCGAGGCTTCCAGCGTGCCCGTGAGAACCGGCTCTTTCGACGGCTAAGACCTCGCCTTGCCCCCCGGCATCTTTCGCGATGGCGACATATCCGTCAATGACCACGTCCTTGACGGCCTTGATCGAGAATGTGTCGCCGACCTTGGCAGTACCTGAAGAGATTTTGTCGGTCAGCGCGACGACGACCGCGGTCCCGCCAGGTACCGTGAGGACCCGCGTTCCGGACGGCAGAGGCGAAGGTGCCACCACGTCCATCGGAGATGGTAGTACAGAGGGCGCTGGCGACTCAGGAGGCGGGGCCTGCGCCGTCATGCTGCACCACGCCGTCGCAGCGAAGCAAACGATAGCTACCGAGCTCGCGCGCATCGATCACCCTTTTAGAAAGAGAGGGCAGGGACGGTCGCCTTACTCCTTGTAGGGAGGGTTCCCCTGTGGGATCTTCCTTGCTGCGCAGTTGATTGCGTCCGTCCGCGGCGTTGGTTCTTGACGACGGCTGACCGCGGTCACGCCTCTGTCCGGTCAGGGGATGACGGTCGCCGTGCGCAGGTCGACGAACGGGCGGCCCTCCTTCGCGTTGGGCACGTCCGGCTCGAGCCGAATCTCATGCGCGCCGCGCGAAGGCCAGCGCCAAGCGAACAGCAGCGTGTCCGGCAGCGCGCGGCCGGCGCTCGATTTGTTCTGCCAGATCCCCGTGCGGTCGACGGGTTCGCGGCCGTCGATCAGCAGCCGCGCGCGGCCGAGCTCGCAGCAGCGCTCGCCGAGCGTGCCGTACAACGCGATGCCCGATCCGGTGAAGTGGAACGTCTGCGGTAGCGCGTCGCCGCGCGCGATCGGGGCCGGCGCCGCGTCGCGCCATGGATCGCCGGGCTCGCCGCGTTCGTCGGGAGCCAGCGCGCCGGCAGCGATCTCGAGCGCGAGGCCGCCGTTGACTTGCCATGCCGTGACGATCGCAGACGGCGGCGGGCCGTCGAAGAAGCGCCCGTACGCGCCGTCGCTGTCGCGTCGCGCGTGCGCGGCGGCGGCGGCGTTGCGGACGATCCAGTCGCGCGCGTCCGCGTCGCCGCCGCGGGCGAGCTGCAGCATCGCGAGCACCAGGGGTTCGACGATGTCGTTCTCGGCCTGCAGGTCGGTGAAGATGCCGCGGTCGTCGTCGAGCGCGCGGATCGCGCGCGCCGTCGCCCGCGCGTCCCGGGCGTACCGGTCGTCGCCGGTCGCGACGGCGAGCTGCAGCGCGGCGTCGATCATGAGGCCGTTGACCGACGCGAAGAAGCGGTGCGGCAGCGGCCTGCACGTGCGCCCGTCGTCGAAGACGTACACGGTGTACAGCGCAAGCTGCGGATCGAGAAACCAGCGCCGGATAGCATCGTACCGGCGGCGTGCTTGGTCGAGATAGCCGGCGCGCCGCGTGCGCTGCGCGAGCAGCACGGCCGCCAGCGTCGCGTTGGCGTCGGTCTCGAGCGTCTTGAGGCCGCCGCTCGCGGCGTGCGGTCGCTGGTAGTCGATCTCGGGGCACGCGCCGCCCGCGTAGACGTCCGACTCCGCCACGGCCGCATAGGCGGCCTGCGCGTTGCGCAGCGCCGCGTCGTCGTGCGTGACGTCGTAGCTGCGCAGCGCGGCGACCGCGTCCCACATCGGCACGTCGCTCCAGTTCGTGCAGCGCGGCGCGCGGCACAAGCCGTACCGCGGTTCGGTCGCTTCGAGCGCGCGAAAGACCGGCTGCAGCGCGGCGTCGCCGGTGACTAGCTCGCGTTCGTAGAGCACGCCGGTCAGACCGTCGCTGCCCCAGTCGACGTTGCCCGCGCCGCAGCTCGAGTCCGCGCACGCGCGCCAGCGTCCGTTGCCGGTGTACCAGCGTGTCGCGAGCGTCGACGCCGCATCGTCGGCAAGCTGTCGAAAGGTGACCGGCTGCGAGGGATCGGCCGGCGACGTCAGCGCGACGGCGAGCAGTGCGGCGCCGAGCAGCTTCAGCGTGCGGCGACCTCCAGGCCCATCAGCGAGCGGATGCGATCGCGGTCGGCGGCCAGCTCGGCGGCCGGTCCGGCGTGCACGACCCGGCCGCTGTCGAGCACGTAGGCGCGGCCGGCGATCTTGAGCGCGAGCAGCGCGTTCTGCTCGACCAGCAAGATCGCGACGCCGGTTTGCTTGAGCTCGCCGAGGATGCGGTAGACGTCCTCGACGATCAGCGGCGCTAGCCCCTGCGAGGGCTCGTCGATCAGCAGCAGCCGCGGGTTCGAGACCAGCGCGCGCCCGATCGCGAGCATCTCCTGCTCACCGCCCGATAGCCGTCCGGCCTTGCGCGCGCGCAGCTCGGCCAGCTTCGGCAAGTGCTCGAGCACGCGCGCGATCGACCAGTCGCCGCCGCGACCGTTCTCGGCCAGTTGCAGGTTCTCGAGCGTGCTGAGGTCCTTGAACATGCGCCGGCCTTCGGGGACGTAGCCGACGCCGAGCCGCGCCGTCTTGTAGGCGGGCCACGCGGTGATGTCGCGGCCGGCGTAGCGGATCGTCCCGGCCCGCGCCGGCGTCAGCCCGAGGATGCTGCGCAGCGTCGTCGTCTTCCCGGCGCCGTTGAGCCCGAGCAGCGCGACGACCTCGCCCTCGCCGACGGTCAGCGAGACGTCCCTCAAGATGCGGATCTTGCCGTAGTTCGTGCACAGTCCGTCGACGGCGAGCAGCGGCTCAGACATGCTCGAGCACCCCTTCGCCGAGGTACGCGCTGCGCACGCTCTCGTTTGCCGCGATCTCGGCCGGCGTCCCTTCAGCCAGCAGCTTGCCGCGGTCGAGCACGCTGATGCGATCCGCCAGGCTCAGCACGACGCGCATGTTGTGCTCGACGAACAGCACCGTCAGCCCCAGGCGCGTGCGCAATTCGCGGATCACGCCGATGATGCGATCGGTCTCGGCCTCGGCCAGACCGGCCATCGGCTCGTCGAGCAGCACCAGCACCGGGTCGGTCGACAGGCTCATCGCGATCTCGACCAGCCGCTGCGACCCATGAGCCAGCTCGGCGACGAGCCGGTCGCGTCGCGCGGTCAGGTTCACGAAGCCCAGCAGCTCGTCGACCCGCGCGTCGACCGCCGCTTTCGCTGCGCCGCGCGGCGCGCGCAGCCGGAACGCCTGCTTCGCGTGCGCGCGCACGCCGAGCCGCACGTTCTCGTCCACGGTCAGCTCCGGGAACAGGCTCGGGGTTTGGAACGTGCGACCCATCCCGAGCACGATGCGCCGCCAGTTCGCCAGCCGCGTCACGTCGCGTCCACGGAACGTCACCTTGCCGCGCTCGGGGAACGCGAAGCCCGAGATCGCGTTGAAGAACGTCGTCTTGCCGGCGCCGTTGGGCCCGATCAGGGCGTGGATCGTTCCTTCGCGCACCCGCAGCGAGACATCGTCGACGGCGCGCACGCCGCCGAACACCTTGACGATGTGTTCGGCTTCCAGCACGACGGTCTCAGACACCACGACCGACCTCGATCGGCGCGTTGGCGTCGAACGCCGCGTTGACGTCGTCGTCCCCGAACGCTTGCGCGCCGCGACCGCCGAGCCGCTGGATCGTGCCGACGATTCCGCGCGGGAAGCCGAGCACGCACGCGACGAAGAACGCGCCCAGAAAGATCTGCCACAGCGGCGTGATCGTCGAGATGATGTCCTTGCCGATGACGTAGATGAACGAACCGACCAGCGAGCCCCAGACCGTCCCGCCGCCGCCCAGGATCATCATCAGCACGAAGTAGCCGGACTGGTGCCAGTCGAGCTCGAGCGGGTACGCGAAGTTGATCAGCAGCCCGAACAGGGCGCCCCCCAGACCGGCCAGCGTGGCCGAGATCAGCAGCGCGACGAAGATGAACCGGTCCGTGTTGAGGCCGAGGTACCGCACCCGCGCCTCGTTCTGCCGGATCGCAACGAGCGTGCGCCCGAACGGCGACCGCACGACGGTGCGAAAACCGACCAAGCAGACCACGAACACGGCCAGCGCCAAGTAGTAGAAGGCCGTCTCATGGATCGTCGCGTGCACGATGCCGACCGGCGGCCGGGGAAAGTTCATCCCGTCTTCACCGCCGGTGATGTCGGTGTAGCGGTAGGCGATGAAGTAGAAGACTTGGCCGAACGCGATCGAGAGCAGGCCGAAGTAGATCCCCCGCCGCCGCAGCAGGAACGGACCGAGGATCAGTCCGCCGGCCAGGCCGGCGACCATGCCGAGCAGCACCGCGACAGTGAAGTCGACGTTGAAGTACTTTACCGACAGCGCCGCGCCGTAGGCACCTAGACCGAAGTACGCGGCATTCCCGAACGCCGGCAAGCCCGTGTACCCCAGCAACAGGTTGACGCTCATCACGGCGAGCGCGGTGACCAGCACCTCGGTGACGATCGAAATGTCGAGGTGCACGAGCGGCGAGAGGGCCGGGGCGCAAACGAGCAAGGCGACGACGATCGCGGCGACGACCAGCTCGCGGCGCGCGCTCACCCGAAGATGCCCTCCTCGCCGAACAAGCCGCGCGGCCGCACGAGCAGGACGACCGCCATGAGAACGTACATCGAGACTTCGCTCGCCGCGGGGATGAACAGCGTCGTCAGCGAGATCACCAGCCCGATCAGCAAGCCGCCCACGATGCTGCCGAACAGGCTGCCCATGCCGCCGATGATCACGGTCACGAAGGCCGGCATCAGCAGCGCGTTTCCCGCCGTCGGGTTGAGGCCGAGCATCCCGCCCGCGAGCACGCCGGCGATCCCGGCCAAGAAGATCCCCAGGCTGAAGTTGACCGCATATAGCAGCTGTGTGTTCGTACCGAGCGCCGCGATCATCTCCGTGTCCTGGACGGCTGCGCGCAGCCGAAGTCCGAAGCGCGTGCGAGTGAGAAAGAGCCCGAGCGCGACGATCGCGACGATCAGCACGGCGGCGATGAAGATGCGGAAGGTCGGGAAGGGCATGAAACCGAGCGCCATCGCGCCGGCCAGCGAGGGCGGCGGCGAGAACGGGACGCCGTTGGCTCCCCAGATCAGCCGGTAGACCTCTTCGGCGATCAGCGACAGGCCGAATGTCATGAGCAAGCTGTAGAACGGTTCGCGATCGTAGAGCGGACGCACCAGCGTCCGCTCTACGACGATGCCGACGACCACCACGATCAGCGGCGCGGCGATCAGCGCGAACCAGAACGGGGTTCCGCGCAGCACGAGTGAGTACGCCAGGTAGCCCGCCAAGGTCATGAAGCTCCCGTGCGCCATGTTGATGGTTCCGGTGAGGTTCATGATCAAGGACAACCCGAGCGCGACGATCGCGTAGAACGCGCCCAGCACCAGCCCGTTGAAGAGCTGGGGAACCAGGTCGTGGATCACCGGTGAAGCACTATGGATACCCCAGCTTGCAGACCTGCTGCTTCTCCGCGACGGTCTGCTCGATGGCTTCCGCGGCTTGAATGTCGGTCACGTCGAACAGGTCCAGTTTGTCGCTCGGCGTGCCACTGGGACGGATCTTCGCCACCCACATCGGCCACATCAGCTGGTGGTCTTCCTTGCGATAGTATCCACCGCCGTTGAAGATCGAGTTGAAGTGCACGCCTTCGATCGCCCGCGCGACTTTGGCCGAGTCGGTCGACTTCGCGTCGCGCATCCCTTGAAGAAGACGGTCGAGCGTGATGTAGCCGAACGCATTGCGCGCGGTCGGCGGTTTGCCGAACCGCTTCGTCGCCTCGGCGACGAAATCGTGGGCGGCTTTGTTGCCGGCGCCGAGGGTTTTGTCGCTCTTGTAGTACCACTCGATGCCCCAGTACCCTTGACGCGCTTCGGGTGGCAGGCCATACAGCGATTCGAGTTCGACCTGAGGGCCGCCGACCGGGTACTTCTTGAGCAGGCCGAACTGGTTCATCTGCTTGAGACAATTGGTGTAGTCGTCACCCTGCACCAGCACCAGGACGACGTCGGGCTTCGCCGCGTCGATCTTGGTGAGGTACGAGCTGAAGTCGGTCGTTCCCAACGGCGTGAGCTCGTCACCGACGATCGATCCGCCGATGCGTCCGATGACGTCCTTGAAGCCGGTCTCGAGCGAATGGCCGTACGCGTAGTCGGGCGTGATCAAGAACCACTTCTTGCCGAAACGCTTCGCCAGCGAATAGCCGGTCGCGTGGGTCTCCATCCAGGTGCTGTGGCACGTCCGGAAGACGTTCCAATGGCAGTTCTTGCCGGTGACGTCGTCGGTGTGGCCGCCCGAGTCCATGAACAGCGTGCCCAGGGTGTTCGATGCGCCCGCCACCGAGAGCGAGACGCCGCTCGAGACCGTGCCCATCAGCGCGACGACTTTGTCCTGATTCACCAGCTTGCGCGTCTTTTGCGCGGCCACGCCGGGGTCGTTCTGCTCGTCTTCCTTGACCAGCTCGATCTTGCGGCCCATGACCCCGCCGCGCGCGTTCCACGCGTCGGCCGCCATGTCGAACCCGTGAATTTCGTTCTCGCCGGGCGCCGCGTACGTCCCGGTGAACGGCTCGAGCACGCCGATCTTGATGGTGTCGGCTGCCTCACCGATGCGCGGCAGGTAGGCTGGGATGCCGAACGCCGCGGCGGTGCCCGCGCCGGCGAGCGTGACGAAACTGCGACGGCTGAGTGATGGTCGGGACATGGGAACCTCCTCGCGAAGCGGCGGCCGGGCCGTCGGGCCTGCGGCTGGTGGGAGGCCATTAAGACTTCTGTCTGACTGGCCCTGTCGAACCGTGAGAAAAGCGGCGCTGCGACAGGCCGTCGCCGTGGGGAGTTGCGGCGCGCGTCGAGAACGCTTCGGCGTATGGCGTCAACCGTGGTCAACCCGGGTCTCGAAGGGGTCGTCGTCGGCGAGACCGTGCTCAGCAACGTCGAAGGGGAAGTCGGCCGTCTCACCTACCGCGGTTACGACATCCACGACCTCGCCGAACGCGCCAACTACGAAGAGGTCGTGCACCTGCTGCTGTTCGGCCGGCTGCCGACGCACGAGGAACTGACCGCGCTCAACGCCCGCTTGGCGGCGCGCCGCGCGCTGCCCAACGGCTTGTTGGCGATGATGCACGCGATCCCGCGCGACGCCTGGCCGATGGACGTGCTGCGCACCGGCGTCTCGGGGATCGCGCACTTCGTTCCGCACCGGCCCGACGGTTCGCACGAAACGTCGATCGATTCGGCGATCGACCTGATCGCCAAGGTGCCGACGATCGTCGCAGCCTGGGACCGGATGCGGCGCCGGCTCGAACCGATCGTCCCCGATCCCAAGCTCACCACGGCGGCCAACTTCCTCTACATGCGCACCGGCGAGCAGCCGATCCCCGAAGCGGAAAAGGCGCTCGACACCTACCTGATCCTGCTGGCCGATCACTCGTACAACGCCTCGACGTTTTCGGCGCGCGTCACCGCGTCGACGGGGGCCGACATCTACTGCGCGATCACCGCCGCGGTCGCGACGCTGGCGGGCGATCTGCACGGCGGCGCGCCGAGCAAGGTCATGACGATGCTCGAGGAGATCGGTCTGCCGGAAAAAGCCGAGCCCTACGTGCGCGCGCTGCTGGCGCGGCGCGAGAAGATCATGGGAATGGGCCATCGCGAGTACAAGATTCGCGATCCGCGCGCTTCCCAGCTCGAGAAGATGGCGAAGAATCTCACCGAGAAGTCGCACACGAAGTGGTATCTGATCGCGCGCGCGCTCGAAGACGCGTCGCAGAAAGTGCTGCACGAAGAGAAGCCCGGCAAGAAGATCTATGCCAACGTCGAGTTCTACACCGCCCCGACGCTATCGAGCTTGGGGATCCCGTCCGACGAGTTCACCTGCACGTTTGCCTGCGGGCGCATCTCGGGCTGGTCGGCGCACGTGCTCGAGCAGTTCGCGCACAACCGCTTGATCCGGCCGCAGGCGACGTACGTGGGTCCGGCCGTGCACCCCTACGAGCCGATCGGCCAACGCCGACCGCAGCCGGGCGCCAGCGGCAACGGTGCCGCGACATCCTCGACCGACTAAGGCGCGAAGGATGACCGTGCGGCGCGCGCACGTTCGGCGCGAGACGAAGGAGACACGGATCGAGCTGCGGCTCGCGCTCGATGGCGGACCGATTGCGATCGCGACCGACGTCGACTTCTTCGACCACATGCTCGGCGCGCTGGCGACCCACGCCGGGCTGGGGTTCGAGCTTGACGCGCACGGCGACGGGATGGACCACCATCACTTGGTCGAGGACGTCGGAATCGCGCTCGGCCGCGCCCTCGACGAAGCCCTTGGCGACAAGCGCGGGATCGCGCGCTTCGGCTCCATCGCCGTGCCGCTCGACGACGCGCTCGTGCAGTGCGCGGTCGACCTGAGCGGCCGCCCGTGGCTCAACTACGACGTCCCCCTCTCGGCCCCGTCGCTGGGTGCGCTGCCGACCGAGCTCGTTCCGCACTTTTTCCGCAGCGTCGTCGATCACGGCAAGTTCAACCTGCACTTACTGCGCTGGGCCGGGACCAACAACCATCATCTGTGCGAGGCGACGTTCAAAGCGTTCGCGCGCGCGTTCGCGCAAGCCAAGGCGTTGACCGGCTCGAACGAGGTTCCGTCGACGAAAGGCGCGCTGACCGAAGGAGCGGCTTAGGCGCGCGCCCTACGGCGAGGACGGCGGATGGGAGTCGCGCGTGATCTCGGCGGTGCGCACGGCGCGCAGCAGCATGAAGCCGAACGTCACGAACAGTCCGCCCACGACGACCGCGTAGGCGCCGAAGACGTACAGCACGCCGAAGATGCTCAGGTCGGTCCAGTCGAGCGCGACGATGCCGGTGCAGCACGACAGCAAACCGGCGGCGCCGATCATCCAGGCCAGCGCCGGAACGCGCGGCATCAGAACGGCGGCGCCGATCTCGAGCACGCCGGTGGCGATCGCCCAGTTCGAGACGATGACGACCAGCGTCGCGGTGGTCGGCGCCAAGAACGCCAGTGCGAGCGCGACGATGGCGTCGACGGTCCCGTCGGCGCCGAACAACAGGCGCGACCGGCGCGGGATCGACAGCGTGAACGCCAGCGTCAGCGCCAGCAGTCCGTCGAGTACGAGATAGCCAATGAGCAGCGCCTTGCCGACCGCCGCCGAGATGGTCACCGCCGCGATCCCGGCCGCGACCGCGACCAGTCCGCGCAGGATGAGCGCGTACCAGCGCCGCCGTCCGGTCGGCGTGAAGCCGAACCACGCCGGCGGCCGGACGGTCATGCCGCGCGCGCCTTGCGCGTCACCGGCAACACCGCGCGCACGTGCGTTCCTTGGCGCGACGCGTTCACGTCGACGCGGCGCGCCAGCGCGTCGACGATGAAGAAGCCGCGGCCGCTCTCGCTGAGGCCGTCGTCGGGCAGGCGCAGCGTGGGCGCAAACCCCGGGCCGCGGTCGAGCACGTGCAGCACGAGGTCGGAACCCTGCCACTCCGCGCGCATCTCGATCGGTCCCGGCGCGTGGCGAACGACGTTCCCGACCAGTTCGCCGAAGATCACCGTCGCGCCGTAGACGTCGCCGTCGGCGACCGTCGTCAGCCAGCGGCCGAACGCGCCGCGCGCAGGTTCGGCCTCCATCGCATCGGGCGCTTCGAACATCCAGCCTTCGCGGCGGCCGAACGCCAGCGTGATCACCGCGACGTCGTCGTGCACGCGGCGCCCCCCCAGCACCGCATCGCGCAGATAACGCGCGGGATTGGTCGACGCGTACGCGGCCTCGTCGCGCAGCGCTTCGAGGATCAGCCGTTCGCCCTCGACCGGGTCCCGGTCGAACTCGGTCAAGCCGTCCGTGTACATCGTGATCAGCGAGCCGTAGGCCAGCGGGACCGCCTCGACGCGCGGCAGCGTGTTGTCGGGCCACGTTCCGAGCGGCGGCGCCGGCTCAACGCCCAGCGGACGCGTGCGCCCGCTGAGCGGCAGACGCAGCACCGCCGGCGGATGCCCGGCGCTCGCGTAGCGGATGCGCGACTCGCGGATGTCCATGATCGCGACGAACGCGGTCGCCGTCAGGTCGGGGTTCTCGGCTTTGAGCGCCGCGTCGACCGCCTTGAGGATCTCGGCCGGCTCCTGTCCGCGTTGCGCCGCGAAGCGAATCCCGTGGCGAATCAGCGACATCGTGGCCGCGGCGTCGACGCCTTTGCCGATGACGTCGCCGACCGAGAGCACGAGCCGCCACGGTGAGATCTCGAACGCGTCGTACCAATCGCCGCCGACGTTCACGCCGACCTCGGCGGCTTGGTAGATGGCCTTGATCTCGATCCCGGGCGGCGCCGGCAGACGGCTGGGCAGCGCCGACGCTTGGAACGTCTCGGCCAAGCGGCGCTCGCTCTCGCGAGTTTGCGCCTCGTCCATCGCGCCGGCGAGGCGCCCCGCGAGCAGTTGCGCGGTGCGCAAATCCTGTGCGTCGAACGGCGGGCTGTCGCCGTAACGGGACAGGTGCAGCACCCCGAACGCCTGACCGCGCGCGGTCAGCGGCGTCATGATGAGCGAGGTCGTGTTGAGCCGTTCGAGCTGCGCGAGCTGCTGCTCGTCGTGCGCGACCGACAAGAGATGGGCCTCGGTGACCGGCGCGATCAGGCGCGCTTCGCCGCGATCCATCACGGCGTGCATCGGATCGACCGCGCGCGGCGGATAGCGCCGGACCATCGCCAGCACGATGTGGGCGCGCTGCGGATCGCGCGAGCGCAGGATCGGCGTGCCGATGCGCCCGTCGCGGCGCGGCCGGAAGATCGCGCAGGTTTCGGCGAACTGGCGCACGGCCAACTCGCTCACCGCGGTCAGCGTCGCGTCGATCTCGCGCTCGCCGGCGATGATGGAGGTGGCCTCGAGCAGCAGCGCCATCGCATCTTCGGAGCGCTTGCGCTCTTCGATGTCGGTCGCGCTGCCGAACCAGCGAATCGGCGTCCCGCCGGCGTCGAGCATCGGCTCGGCCCGCGCGAGGTACCAGCGGTACGAGCCGTCGTGCCGGCGCAGCCGGTACTGGAACTCGAAGCTGGTACCGTTGGCGAGCGCGTGGGCGTAGGCGTCGCGGGCCGGTTCCGCGTCATCGGGGTGCAGCACCTGCGCCCAGTCGATCCCCGTTCGCGGATCCGGGGCGACGCCGGTGAACTCGATCATCCGGCGGTTCCAGAACTCGACGAAGCCGTCGGGACGCGACACCCAGATCAGCTGCGGCGCCGTCTCGCCGAAGCCGCGCATCCACTCGGCGCTCTCGCGCAGCGCGTCGATGTCGACGCCGGTGCCTACCCAGCGGGTGACCGCGCCCGCGGCGCCCCGCAGCGGCGCGACCCGGGCCAGGAACCAGCGGTACCGGTCGTCGCGACCGCGCATTCGAAGCTCGGCCTCGAACGGCTCGCCGCTCGCAAACGCGGCTTTCCACTGGACGACGAGCGCCGCGCGGTCGTCGGGATGAACCAGCGCGCTGCGGTGCTCCTCCGCGAGCGCCTGTTCTTCGGTTAGCCCGGTGTAGTCCAGGAACTGACGGTTGTTGTACTCGATCGTCCCGTCGGCACGAACGACCCACACGTGATACGGCACGCCTTCGGCGATGGTGGCCGCCAGATCGGTGGGATCGGTCGTCACGGCGTTCTCTTATCGCCGTGCGGCCGAAGTGCCTATGCCTCGGCCCCGAGCTCCTCGCGGTCGGTCACGATTTGGAAGGACCGGCCGAAACCCACGATCTCGAGCGTGCGCCGAATGTTGGCCGAGGCAACGACCAGCGCCACGCTGCCGACGCGGCGGCGCAGAACAGCCAGCTCGTTCAAAGCGGTCGAGTCGAGGTACGTGACGTCTGACAGGTCCACGACGGCCGGGCCGTCGATCGCGGCGAGCTTCGCCCGCAAGCTCGAAACATTGCTCAGATCGAGCTCGCCGCCAAGGCGCACCGACGCGAGCCATTCCATGGAAATCTCTCCAGGCCGGGCTCATATCATACTACGAGGCAGCCTGGCCGTCCGTACGCTAACGCGCAGGATTGGGTGCGCGGCGCCGCAGGGGCGCACGCTACGCGCAGGCGCGGTAGTAAATGCGGGCTCGGCTCAGGATCTCTTCGGCGTAGTCCGGCAGGTTGTTCCGCAGCCACAGGATCACGGCTTCGCCGCGCGGGACCACGCCCCAGGCCGGGCGGTGATTCGCTTTCATCAGCGGCCGCAGTCCGTCGGCCCGCATCCCGAGCACGTCGATCATCGCCCGCTCGAGCGCGCCCTCGAGATCGCGCTCGCCGCCGGTCGGCACGAGGTGCGTGTGCGCGCACAGGACGCTGTCGATCCCGGCCGCGTCGAAGCCCTCGCTGAACACGTCGATCGGGTACGCGCAGAAAAGCTGGAAGCGCTCCTCGTCGCGCAGCTCGTTCCAGAGCATCTCGAGCTCGATCGCCGCATTCCGGCGCCCGGCCTGCCAGAGGATCCCGACCATCTCGCCGTAGGCGCGAATCGCGCGGTCCCCATCCCGAACGCCGCGCAGCGCGGCGGTCGCGGTCTGGCGGAACCGCTCGCGGTCCGGCCGGCCGTCGACCATGAAGCGGGCCAGCGTCGCGTGCGCGTCGAGCACGACGAGGCGTCCGTCGCGTACCGCCGCGGCGGGGTCGGCGCCGAGCCGTTCGAGCTCCGCGGTAAACGCCGTCGCGTGCTCCTGAGCAGCGATGACGACCAAGCCTTCGCCGCGCTGCAAGCCTTCGTCGAGATACCGTGCGACGTTGCGCGACAACGACGAATCATCGGCGTCGTACAGTTGGACGAGGTGCGGAGGAGGGGGAATCGAGGCGGCTCGGGTGCTGAGCTGGGACATCCTGACTTTCCGGGCTGCGCCGCGGCGCGATTCGGCGGCGTCCACGGACGACGATGCCCAATTTAGCAGTAATTTCACACAAGTGCGAAAAAAAGTTGAGCCCGCTTGCTAGTGCCGCGGGCGGATGCGGTAGATCGCGCCGCCTTCGTCCTCGCTGACGAACAGCGAGCCGTCGGTTCCGGCCGCGACCCCGGTCGGCCGGCAAGCGCGCGAGCCGTCGGCGGCCTGGCAGCCGCTGCCGAACTCGGTCCACTGGGAGTCCGGGTTCGCCCAGTCGACCGGCTTGGCGGGCTCGGCGCCGTTGAAAGGAACGAACGCGACCCGCGGCGCGACCGGCGGCGTGTGCCACGAGCCGTGCAGCGCGACGAACGCGCCGCCGCGGTACTTGGCCGGGAACGCGTAGCGCCCGGAGCCGTCGATCGGATAGAACGCCGCCCCGATCGGCGTGTCGTAGGCGGGGAAGACCACGCGCGGCACGACGGCGTTGGCGCAGCTCGCGCCGCCGATCGGCTTGCGGTCGTCGTAACAGGTCAGCCAGCCGTAGTCGGGTGTTCCCGGGTGCGCCGTGACGGCGTCGAAGATCTCGTACGGATGCCCATGCTCGAGGTCGTCGCGGCCGGCAACGCCCGCCCAGACGTCGCCCGTCCGCGACTGCACCGCCAGCGCGATCGCGTTGCGAATGTCACGCGCGCGCGCGTGCGCGCCCGCCCCATCGGGCGCCATCGCCTGGACCGTGGCGCGGGTAGCATCGGTCTCGGTGCACGCGTTGCAGGACGAGCCGACGCTCGCGTACAGCGTGCCTTTGCTGAGCACGACGGTCGTGGTCGAATGTCCGCCGCCGCCGCCGCTGCGCACGCTCGCGATCTTGCGCGGTTTCTCGCGCGCCGCGCGGTCGCCGTTTCGATACGCGATGCGATAGACGCCGAGCTGCCCGCCTGCGTAGACGGCGTCGTCGGCGACGAACACGCCTGCCATCGGACCGTCGTCGAACGACGCGAACGTCCGCGGCGCGCCGGCGTTCCCTTGCGCATCGGGGACGACCTCGATCGTGCTGCCGAGCGTTCCGACGAACAGATCGCCGTTGGGCGCGACGGCGAGCTCGCGCGCGCCGCGCACGGTTGCAATGCGCTGCACCGCGAATCCCGCCGGCACGCCGATCGCCGCGTCGCCGGCCGACGCCGCGGGTCCGCACGGGATCGCGAGCAACGCCGCGCAGCCCAGCCCGAACGCGAGGGCGCGCAGCGCGCCGCCGATCACCGGCTCACCGCCGGCCCACCGTGCTCGTCGCGGACGCGCTCGGACGGATGCGCAGGATCGATCCATTCTGATCGTCGGCGACGAACAGACTTCCCTGTGAGCCGACCGCCACGCCGGTCACGCGCGCGACCCGGTTGCCGTTGCCGCCTTGGAATCCCGTCAGGAAGTCGTTCCACTGCGCCGACGGGTTCGACCAGTCGACCGCGCGCGACGGCGCGTTCCCGCCGAACGGCACGAACGCGATATGCGGCGGATCGATCGGCACGCCGCCCGAGCTGTGCCACGAGCCGTGCATCCCGACGAACAACCCGCCGCGCCACGGCGCCGGAAACGCGTACGCCCCGCCTTGCGACGCCGGATAGAACGCCGCGCCGATGATCGTCGAGTAGGCGGGAAACACGAGCGCGGGCACCACGACCCCGCTGCAGTTCGCGCCGGCGGCGTAGGCGACGTGGTTCTCCTCGCACTGCGGCCAGCCGTAGTCGGCCGGCGCCGCGCGCGTCGAGACGGCGTCCATGAACTCGTACGGGTGGCCTTGCGGCAGATCGTCCTGTCCGGCGCCGCCGGACCACACCGCGCCGCTCGACGGATCCGTCGCCAGCGCGATCGCGTTGCGCCAGCGGGTCGCCTGAGTCGTCATCCCGCTGCCGTCGATCGCCATGCGCTGCACGGTCGCGCGCGTCGGATCGATCTCGGTGCACGCGTTGCACGACGAGCCGATGCCGACGTACAGCGTCGATCCGCTCGCCGCGACCGAGCTGGTCGTGTGGACGTCGCCGTCGGAGTTCGGCGCGACCGAACCGCTGCGCACCGAGGCGATCTTGCTCGGCGTCCCGCTCTGTGCGCCGGTCGCGTACGGGATGCGGTAGACGCCGCGCTGCGTCGCGACGAACACGAAGCCGCCGCCGTACGTCACGCCTTGCGCCGGCACGTCCGGCAGCGTCGCGAACGTGGCGGGCCTGCCGGCGGCGCCCGGGCTCTCGGCGTTGGGGACGATCGCGATCGCGGAGCCCGACGTGCCGACGATCAGATCGCCGTTCGGCAACGCGGCCAGCTCGCGCGCGCCGACGACGACCGCGATCTGGCTGACCAGAAAACCTTGCGGCGCGCGAATCGCCGCGTCGGCCGCCGACGCGGCCGGCCCGGGCGTCGGCGTCGGGGTGGCCCCCGCCGTCGGCGTCGACGTGGCCGGGCTGCCGCCGCCGGCGCAGGCGGCGAACGCGGCGGCAAGCAACGCGCCGCCGGCGAGCGAAGCGAGGTTCCGATGGCGGCTGGGACGATTGCGGTGATCGACTACGGCGGCGGAAACGTCGGGTCGCTGGTCGCCGCGCTCGAACGGCGGTCGGCGCCGTTCGTGCTCACCGAGGATCCGCGCGCCGTCGAACGAGCCGGCGCCGCGATCCTGCCCGGCGACGGCGCCTTCGGCGCGACGGTCGACGCCCTGCGCCGGCGAGGCTTCGATGGAGCGATTGAGGCGACGATCGCCGCAGGACGCCCGTTCCTCGGAATCTGCGTCGGAATGCAAGTGTTGTTCGACTCCAGCGATGAGTTCGGCGGTGCCGCCGGCTTGGGGATCTTACCCGGCGAGGTGCGGCGCTTCACCGCGGCCCCGCGCGTCCCGCACATGGGCTGGAACGACCTGCTGATCGAGCGCCCACATCCGTTCGTCGACGGCGTCGCCAGCGGCGCCTGGGCCTACTTTCTCCACTCGTATCGCGTCGCGCCGACCGACACGACGCTGGCGTCGTGCGAGTACGGCGAGCGCTTCGCCGCGATCGTCGCGCGCGACAACGTCATGGCGACGCAGTTCCACCCCGAGAAGAGCCGCACCACCGGCGGCGTGCTGCTCGACAACTTCCTGCGCATCGCGCTTGCCTGAACGCAGGCTGACGCTCTATCCCGCGATCGACCTGCGCGCCGGTCATGCGGTGCGGCTCGAACGCGGTGACCCGTCGCGCGAGACGCGCTACGACGCCGAGCCGGTCGCGCGCGCGCGTGCGTTCGCTGCGCAGGGCGCGCGGGCACTGCACGTCGTCGACCTCGACGGTGCGTTCGGCACCGGCGAGAACCAGACCGCGCTGCGCGCGATCTGCGCGGCCGTCAGCGTGCCGGTGCAGACGGGCGGCGGGATTCGCCGCGCCGAGGACGTCGCGGCGCGATTTGACGCCGGTGCGGCCGCGGTCGTGATCGGAACGCTGCTGGTGGAACAGCCGGCCGCGGCGCGCGCGATCGTCGAGCGCTGGGGCGAGCGCATCGTCGCCGGTATCGACGCGCGCGGCGACCGCGTCGCGACGCGCGGCTGGCAGGCCGAGACCGCGACGTCGCGCGACGATCTGCTGCGGACCGTGGCGGGCTGGGGCGTCGCGCGCGTCGTCTACACCGAGATCGCGCGCGACGGAATGGGCGCGGGTTATGATGTCGACGCGCTCGCGCACGTCGCCCGCGTCGCGACGCTGCGCATCACCGCCAGCGGCGGCGCGCGCACGCTCGACGACTTGCGCGCGCTGCGCGACGGCACGCCCGACAACGTCGACGCGGCGATCGTCGGCCGCGCGCTCTACGAAGGAACGCTCGACCTGGCGGAGGCCCTCGCGGCGATGAGCGCTACGTGAGCGCGAGCGCGGGCGTGGCGTGGACGGCCCGCAGCTCGCAGCCGAAGCGCGCGTCGCGGCCGCGCGTCACGTCGTCATACACGCGCGCGACCGTCGCCGCGAGCAGCCCGGCCGCGCCGGTGCCGATGATGCGGTGGTCGAGCGAGCGCAGCCAGGCGATCCCGACGCCGGTTCCGCACATGATCACCTCGTCGGCCGAGTACAGCTCGGTGCGGTCGATCGTGCGCTCGACGACCGGCACGCCCAGCTCGCGCGCGATGATTTGCGCGACCACGCGCCGCGTGATCCCTTCGAGCAAGTTGTGCGCGACCGCCGGCGTCGACACCGTGCCGTCGCGGGCGACGAACAGGTTGGCGGCCGAGCTCTCCGAGACGTGCCCGTCGTCGGTCAGCATGATCGCTTCGTCGAAGCCGTTGAGGCGCGCTTCGCTCTTGGCCAGCGCCGAGTTGACGTAGCTGCCGGTGATCTTCGCGCGGGCGGGCTCGGCGTTGTCGTCGAGCCGGCGCCAGGTGCTTACGCAGGCCTTCACGCCCTCGTTCGAATCGAGGTACTTGCTGTTCGGAAAAGCGACGATCGACAGATCGTGCTCGAGGTCGTCGAGCCGCACGCCGAACGTCTCCTCGCTCTTGTAGAGCACCGGCCGAATGTAGACGTCGGAGCGGAAGCCGTTGCGCCGGCACAGCTCGGCCGTCAGCTCGGCGAGCTGGTCGGGTGCGAACGGCAAGTCCATCAGCAGCACTTTCGCCGATGCCGCCAGCCGCCGGTAGTGCGCGGTCGGCTCGAAGACGTACAGCTCGGCTGTGTCGTCACTCCAGAACGCGCGAATTCCCTCGAAGCACCCCGTCCCGTAGTTGAGCGCGTGCGTCAACAGGCCCAGCTTCGCTTCCGGATACGGCTTGAAGTCGCCGGCGTGGTAGACGATCAGATCGTCGAGCTGCATGCCCGCAGCATCGCACGCTCGCGACCGCGCGAACAGCACCACTTGGTGCGTTCCCCGCGGACCACTTCGGTCCGCCCGACGTCAGCCGGGCAGCTCGCGGGCCGCGCGCGGCATCGGGCGCAGCGTGCGCGGGCCAGCGGTAACGGCGGCGACGCAGCGGGCCAGCTGCGGCGTCGCCTTTTCGATCGCACGAATGTCGGCGACGCCGAAGCCGAGCAGCAAGCCGGACCGGGCCGCGTCGGTGAGATAGTGCGGCGAAAGCGGCTGGGCGATCACGCCGGCGTCGGCCGCGCGCAGGGAGAGCGCACGATCGTCGACCTGCGGCGGAAGCGGCAGGACGACGTGCAGCCCTGCGCGCGGCGGCGCGATCTCGATCCCCGTCAGCTCGCGCAGCAGCGTGACGAGACGCGCGCCGCGCTCGGCGTAGATCGCCTGCATCCGCGAGCGGTGGCGGTGGTAGTGACCGTCGTAGATGAACTCGGCGAGGATCGCCTGCTCGAACGAAGACGTTTGGCGGTCGGCCGCGGCCTTGGCCGCCACGAACGCGTCGACCAGCTGCGGCGGTGCGACCAGATAGCCGACGCGCAAACCGGGGAAGGTCGTCAAGCTGAACGATCCGCTCCAGATGACGCGGTCGCCGTCGTCGAGCGCGCGCAGCGCCGCCGGCCGTTCACCGTCGTAACGGAAGTCGCCGTCGTACTCGTCCTCCACCACGAACGCGTCCGCTTCGGCGGCCCAGCGCAGCAGCTCGGTGCGGCGCTGCGCCGAGAGCGTCGGCCCCAGCGGCCATTGGTGCGCGCTGGTCACGAACGCCAGCCGCGCGCGGGGCGCGAGCTCGCGGCCGCGCGCCACGTCGATGCCGTCGTCGTCGACCGGAACGGGAACCATCGTGCAGCCGGCACCGGTGAACGCCGCCCGCACGTTGCGCGAGGCGGGCTCTTCGATCCACACTTCGTCGCCGGGATCGAGCGCGAGCCGGCAGATCAGGTCGAGCGCTTGTTGCGCGCCGCCGACCACGACGATCTGGTCGTCGCGGCACGCGATACCGCGCCGCGAGCGCAGCTCGGCCGCGATCACCTCGCGCAACGGGCGGTATCCGGCCGGATCGCCGTAGCTCACCAGCTCGGCGCGCGGATGTCGCATCAGCCGCGACGCGATCCGCGCCCACGTCTCGAACGGGAAGCGTTCCAGATCGGGGATCCCCGGCTGAAACGGCAACGGCCGCTTCGCGCCCAGACGGTCCTGCTCGGAGACCGCGGCCAGCAGCCGGCCGCGCACCGACGCGCGTTCCCACGAGCTGCGCGGCAGCGGCGACGCGGCGCGAACGGTGAGCGCGATCGCGTTGGCGGCGACGTAGGTTCCCGAACCGTGACGCGCGACGAGGTAGCCTTCCGCGACGAGCTGTGCGAAGACGTCGCCGACCGTATTGCGCGACAGCGCAAGCTCCTTGGCGACGGTGCGCGTCGACGGCAGCCGGAATCCGGCTCGCATCTCGCCGCGCACGATCGCGTCGCGCACGCGCGCGTAGAGCTGCTGCCGCAGGCTTTCCTGCGCGGCGCGATCGATCGCGAGCAGCGAGAGTCCGATGATCTGCGAACGCGTCCGAGCCGACGCCATGCCGTGCGCTTCCGTGTGCGGGGAATCGCTTCCGCCCGAAGTGGTCCGTCCGGGCGGCGAAAAGTGGACCCCGTGCGCGCGGCCGTTCACGCCTCGATCGCGCCGGCGTAGGTGCGCGGAACGTTCGCCGGCAGTCTCGCGACGATCTCGTAGCCGATCGTGCCGCAGGCGCGGGCGAGTTCTTCGGCCGTGATCCGCTCGTCGCCGTCGGCGCCGATCAGCGTCACGCGATCGCCGGCGACGGATGCCGGCACGTCGGTGACATCGAGAAACGCCATGTTCATGCAGACGCGGCCGACGACCGGTACGCGCACGCCGCGCACCAGCGCGTGCGCGCCGTTGCCGGCGCTGCGCGGCAACCCTTCGGCGTATCCGATCGGCAGCGTCGCGATGCGCGACGGCCGCGCTGCCCGCCACGTCCGGCCGTATCCGACCGTCGTGCCGGCTGCGATGTCGTGCAGCGCCACGATGCGCGTGCGCCACTCCAGCGCCGGCTGCAGCGTCAAACCGCGCTCGCGCATGAGCGCCGCGCTCTCGTCGCTCGGCCAGATGCCGTACAGGCCGATGCCGCAGCGGACTGCGTCGAGCCGCGTCTCCGGCCACAGGATCGCCGCGGCGGTCGCGGCGACGTGCCGCTCGACGCGCGCGTCGAGCCCGTTCGTCGCAGCAAGGAAACGTGCCAATTGTTCGTGGGTGAAGGTCGAGTCGAGCTCCTCGGCGGCGGCGAGATGCGTGAATGCTCCGACGAGGCCGAGCTCGGGTGTGTCGCGATACCGCGCGAGCGCCTCGGGCGCGTCATGGGCGTCGAGGCCGAGCCGCACTACGCCCGTGTCGATTTTCGCGTGCACGGCGGCGCGTTCGCCGCGCCGGCGCGCGGCGAACGCGAGGTCGACGGCGTAGCCGTCGCGATCCCACAGCGTGAGCTGCACGCGCGCGGCCTGCGCTGCGTCGAGGTCGGGAGCACGCACCGGACCCATGACGTGCAGCGGTGCGGTGATGCCGGACTCGCGCAATGCGAGCGCTTCGTCGAGCGCGTACACGCATAGGCGAGCGGCGTGCGGCGCGACCGCGCGCGCGACCTCGACCAGCCCGTGGCCGTACGCATTGGCCTTGACGACGGCGGTCAACCGCGCCGGCGCGACGAGGACCGCCAGGGCTTGGGCGTTGCGGACGATCGCGCCGAGGTCGACCGCGATCTCCGCCTCCACTTACGGCTTCCTCGAGTGGGTCAACGACGAAACGATCAGCGCGACCGGGATGCCGTAGAGCACGAGATGGGCGACCAGCTCCTGCACCAGCAGCGCACCGGTGAACTGATAGCGCAGACCTGCCGCCAGCAGCGCGAGCTGGGTGAACGTGTACACGATCAAGCCGAAGGCCGCGCCCGAGACGAGCGGTCGCGCGAGCAGTTGCGGCTGCGAGCGCGCGAGGAAGGCGTAGCCCAGCGCCCAGGCGATCGCCACGACGAAGACCACGCCGACGCCGATCGGAACCGCCGCCGGGCTCGCGAAGCCGGCCGGGCCCAGCAGCACCGCCGCGGCCATGACGAAGACCGCCGCGGGCGACGGGATCGCCCCGGCAAATTGCAAGACATAAAGGAACACGACGATCAACGAAGCGGCGCACGCGCCGGCGACCGCCCCCGTCGCAAGCCGCCCGCGGAGGGTTATGCTGGCATCCACGGCCGACGCCTTCGCGACCGCTGGTGACATCAGCCTCCGGTCGATCCGGCTCGCATCTCCGCCTCGTAGGCCGCTTCGCGCCGCTCGAGCGCATCGCCAATTCGCTGGAGCAGGTTGCTCATCGTGGCCCGCGCGATCCGCCGCCCCAGCACGATGTCGAACACGACGCCGGGCCGGCCGAACGGCGGCCGGTACGCGCCCTCGAACGTGAGGCGCGTCGTCTGGACGCTCTCGATGCGCAGCCGGAGCGTTCCGTGAAAGTCCGGGAACAGCCGCGTGCCGGCACGCCACTCGACGAGCATGGCGTCGTGGCCGCGGCCGGTCTCGGTGTCGTCCGGGTGCAGCGCGAAGACGAGCTTGACCGGCTTGTGGGCCTGCCCGGGCAGCGATCGCACGAAGTCGCGTAGGGGGACCCGCACCTCGACCTCGCGCTCGGCGTCCGCCAGATATGCCTCGGCGTACTCGTGGGCGACCCCGAAGGGGCACCGGACGACACGCTCGACCACGACGCGGGAGACGAAGGGCACGGTAGAGTTCTCGTTCCCTCGCCGGACCTTTTTCCTCTTGCACTCCGCCTAGGAGTCTGCTAATCTTAGTCTCCGGCTGGCACTCTCATGCTGAAACTGCCAAGCCCACTTTCCCCCTTCTTTACCGTCAGCACACAGCTTTCGGAGGATGGTTTTCGTGAATCTCAAGCCACTGGGCGATCGCGTGGTCGTCGAACATGTGGAGCAGGCCGACAAGAGCGCCGGCGGCGTCTTCCTGCCCGATACGGCCAAAGAGAAGCCGCAAGAAGGCCGCGTTCTCGCCGTCGGCACCGGCCGCACGCTCGACAATGGCACCAAGCTGCCGATGGACGTGAAGCCCGGCGACCGCATCATCTACTCGAAGTATTCGGGCTCCGAGATCAAGCTCGAAGGCAAAGAATACCTCATCATCTCGGAAAAAGACGTTCTCGCTGTGTTCAGCGACGAGCGCGTTCCGGCCGGAGTGTAACCCACCAACATGGCAGCAAAGCAACTCGTATTCGACGAGAACGCGCGGCGCGCGCTCGAGCGCGGAGCGAACATCCTGGCCGATGCGGTCAAGGTGACGCTCGGGCCCAAGGGCCGCAACGTCGTTCTTGACAAGAAGTTCGGTTCGCCGACGATCACCAACGACGGCGTGACGATCGCCAAAGAGATCGAGCTCCCCGACACGTTCGAGAACATGGGCGCGCAGCTCGTCAAGGAAGTCGCGTCCAAGACCAACGACATTGCCGGTGACGGCACCACCACCGCGACGGTGCTGGCGCAGGCCATCATCCGCGAAGGTCTGCGCAACGTCACGGCGGGCTCGAACCCGCTGCTGATCAAGCGCGGCATCGAAGCGGCCGTCGAGACGGCCGTCGGCGAGATGGAGAAGTTGGTCCAAAAGGTCGACACGACCGAGAAGATCGCGCAGGTCGCGTCGATCTCGGCCAACGACAAGGCGATCGGCGATCTCATCGCGCAGGCGATGAACGAAGTCGGCAAAGACGGCGTGATCACGGTCGAAGAGTCGAAGTCGATGAAGACCGAAGTCGAGACCAAGGACGGGATGCTCTTCGACAAGGGCTACATTTCGCCGTACATGGTCACCGACTCGGAGCGGATGGAAGCGACGCTTTCGGATCCGTACATCCTGGTGACCGAGCGCAAGATCTCGGCGATCGCCGACATCCTGCCGCTGCTCGAGAAGATCGTGCAGGTGCAGAAGCCGCTGCTCATCATCGCTGAGGACATCGAGGGTGAGGCGCTCGCGACGCTGGTCGTCAACAAGCTGCGCGGCACGTTCACCACGGTCGGCGTCAAGGCGCCGGGCTTCGGCGACCGCCGCAAAGAGATGCTCAAGGACATCGCCACGCTCACCGGCGCGACGGTCGTCTCCGAAGAGCTCGGGCTCAAGCTCGACAAGGTGACCCCGGACCTGCTCGGTCAGGCCAAGACGGTCAAGGTCACCAAGGACGAGACCACCATCGTCGACGGCAAGGGTAAGCCCGAAGCGATCAAGGGCCGTATCGAGATGATCAAGCGCCAGGTCGAAGAGACCGACAGCGACTTCGATCGCGAGAAGCTCCAGGAGCGTCTGGCCAAGCTGTCCGGCGGCGTCGCGGTGATCCAGGTCGGCGCGGCCACCGAGACCGAGCTCAAGGAGAAGAAGCACCGCATCGAGGACGCGCTGAGCGCGACCCGCGCGGCCGTCCAAGAGGGCATGATCCCCGGCGGCGGTTCGTCGCTGGTCCACGCGATCAAGCAGGTCGAGAAGCTCGCTTCGGAGACCAAGAGCCCCGACGAGAAGATCGGCGTCGACATCATCCGCCGCTCGCTCGAAGAACCGCTCCGCCAGATCGCGGAGAACGCCGGCTTCGAGGGCAGCGTCGAGGTGAATCGCGTCAAGCAGGCCAGCCCGGGTAAGGGCTTCGACGCCATGACCGGCGACCTGGTCGACATGGTCAAGGCCGGCATCGTCGAGCCGTTCAAGGTGACGCGCTCGGCGCTCCAAAACGCCGCCTCGATCGGCGCGCTCATCCTGACGACCGAGACGCTGATCGCCGACAAGCCCGAGCCCAAGAACAACAACGCCGGCGGAGCTTCCGGCGGCGGCATGGGCGGCTACGATATGATGTAGCTCATCCTGAGCTCGTCGAAGGACGAGCCCGGCGATGACGAGATCAGGGCCCCGCGGAGCGATCCGCGGGGCTTTCCGTTTGCGCGTCGAGAAATCGAACGGCACGCCCGTGATGAATCTCGACCTGCTCGTCCGTTGCGAAGACACGGAAGATCCTCGGGAGCGCTCGTCCGTCTACGCGGTCAACGAAGCGGCCTTCGGTCGGGTGGACGAGGCGGAGCTGGTCGATCGACTGCGCGAGTCGGGTGCCGTGCTGCTGTCGCTCGTGGCCGAAGTGGAGGAACGGATCGTCGGACACGTCTTGTTCAGCCGCATGTCGATCGAAACGGCAGACGGTTCGGTACCGGCCGCAGCATTGGCGCCGGTGGCCGTACTGCCGACCCGTCAGCGGCGAAGAGTCGGGGAAAACCTGATCCGTGCGGGTCTCGACGTTTTGCGCGGTCGCGAGGAACGGATCGTCATCGTTCTCGGGCATCCCGGCTACTATCCGCGCTTCGGATTTTCCAGCGCAGCCGCGAGCCTCATCGAAAGCCCCTTTCCGCCTGAAGCGTTCATGGCGATGGAACTCGTGCCCGGGGCTTTGCGCGGCATTCGCGGCAAGGTCAGATATCCGTCCGCATTCGGGCTCTAGCTCAGCGCCGGGAGGCCGAACGCCGCGCGGCCGGCGAATTTTCCGGCCGAGGGAAACGCCATGTGCCGCAACATCAAGACACTACACAACTTCGCGCCGCCCGCGACCGATGCCGAGATCCACGCGTCGGCACTGCAGTTCGTGCGCAAGCTGAGCGGTTTCACCCGTCCGTCGAAGGCGAACGAGGCAGCCTTCGACCGCGCGGTCGACGAGGTGGCCCACGTAGCGCATCATCTGCTCGACGCGCTCGTTTCGAACGCGCCGCCGCGCGACCGCCTGGTCGAAGCGACGAAGGCGCGCGCCAAAGCGCGCGAGCGCTATCCGGCAACCGCACGTTTTTAGCCCCTTCCTACGTCACGCATGGAGGATGAGCGGCTCGCTATCGGCACCGGCGCCGTAACCCTAGCGGTGATGAGAAGACCGTCGGATGTTCTCGAAGCGGGGTTTCGCCGGTTCGGCACGCCCTTCGATGCGTACGTCCGCGAGGCTGTCTTCTAGACGTACTGTCTCGAAGACAGTATGCTTAGAAGACAGTATGCAGCAGACGGAGTTCATTGGGCGCAAGGCGGAACTTGCGGCGCTCCAAGCATCCTACCACGCCTCGCATAGCCAGCTTGTCTTGCTCTCCGGGCGCAGGCGGATCGGCAAAACCTACCTCCTTCAGGAGTTCATCCGGGGGCGCCGCGCCATCTTCTATCAGGCCAGCCGACAGGCCGAAGCCGTCGAACTGGCCTCGTTCACCCAAGCGGTGGGGGCCACGCTCGGAGCGCTCCCCACCGGTTATGACTTCCCGACCTGGGAAGCGGCGCTGGAGTACGTCGAGGAGCACGCCGGCGGAGAACGGCTGACCGTCATTCTCGATGAGTTTCCCTACCTGTGCGACTCGACGGAAGGTCTGCCGTCGGTCATTCAGCGCTGGTGGGATCAGCGCGGGCGGACCTCGTCGATCATGCTCGTCCTGTGTGGTTCCGCGCAGACGCTGATGTACGATCTCGACTCGGGATCGGCACCGTTGCACCAGCGCTTCACGAAGAAGATTCGGTTGGGTCCGCTCTCGTACCGTGAGGCCGCCGAGTTCGTGCCCTCGCTCAACGCGGCGGACCGGTTGCGCGTCTACGCTTTGCTCGGCGGCACGCCGCTCTATCTGCGCGAGTGGGACGACGGCGAGAACGTGCGGGACAACCTCGTTCGGCTGTTCGGTGATCCCGGAAGTGCATTGGTCGATTCGGCGCGTCTCGTGCTGCACACCGATCTCGGCGACTCGACAGCATCGTATCGTACGCTTGGTGCGATTGCGCGCGGGCGGACACGGCGCAACGAGATTCTGCAGACGGCGCGCGTAACCAACGAGCGGGTTCTGCAGAGACTCGAGGAGCTGCACCTGGTAACGAAGCGCGTCCCGGTCACCGAGGGCACGACGTCACGACGTGGTTACTTCGCCGTTACGGACCCATACTTTCGGTTCTGGTTTCGCTTCATCGAGCCGAACCGTGCTTCGATCGATCGCGGCTTCGGCGAGCGGCTTGTCGAGGACATCATCATGCCGGATCTCGATAATCATTTCGGCAGCGTGTTCGAAGACGTGGCGCGTGAGTTCGCAACCAACCTCGTGACGTCCGGTCAGCTTCGCGCTACCGACGTGGGTTCGTGGTGGTCGAGCGACGGAGATCACGAGATCGACGTCGTCGGCGTCACGGGCAAAAACCCGACGTTCGTCGGCACGGTGAAGTGGCGAGCAGGCGCGCTCGGCTACGACGTTTACAAGAACCTCGAATCGCACGCCGCGGCGCTCGGCATCGACGCCGCGATCCCGTGGCTCATGTTCGGTCGCGGCGGAGTCGAGAAGCGACTGCTTCGCGCCGAGCCGAACGTTCGTGGGTATTCCGTCAGCGATCTGTACGCGCCGGCGGCGTGACCGCGGCAGCGGTGCGGCTAGGACTTTGGTCGGATCGTGTGGCGGTCCGAAGATGGGGACCGGCGCGGAATAAAGTTCTCGCACGCAACGCCGAGGCTGCATGGCGCGTTTCAAACCTGTCATGCAACGACCGATCGCACCATGCACGTCGGCGCCACGCGTAGCACTCATCGCCCACGACGGCTGCAAAGACGACATGGTCGAGTGGGCCACGTTCAATCGCGGAACGCTCTCGCGTTGCGACATCATCGCGACCGGAACGACCGGCGCGATGGTCGCCGAGGCGACGGGATTGTCGATCGACCTTCTGTTGTCCGGACCGCTCGGCGGCGACGCGCAGGTCGGCGCAATGCTCGTCGACGCGCAGCTCGACCTCATCGTATTCTTCTGGGACCCGCTCACCACGCAGCCCCATGACGTCGACGTCAAGGCGCTGCTGCGGCTAGCCGTGCTTTACAACGTGCCGATCGCGTGCAACCGCGCGAGCGCCGACTTCCTCATCTCGTCGCCGCTGTTCCTCGACGCCGACCATCTCGTGCGCCGGCGCGCCGGACGCAGCACGAGCCTTCGCGGCGCCTAGCCGCGACCGGACACGATGACCACGCGGATCGCGCTCAGTGCTGCACGCCGGGATGGAAGTCGACGCCGAGCACGTCGCTGCTCAGAATGTAGAGACCACCGGTGAAGCGGTCGCAGGCGTAGACGATGCCGCGGTCGTCGACGAAGACGTCGTTGATCTGCGGCGCGTGCTTGGGTGAGTCGGCGGGCGTGGCGGGAATGTAGTAGGCCGCTTCGCGGGGATGGACGGGGTCGGCGAGATCGTAGATCCGCACGCCGCCGCCGAACCAGCTCGTCACCATGAAGCGGTCGGACTTGAAGGTCGGGCCGTACGGCTTGTTCTCGTAGATGTTGTGCGGCCCGAAGCGCCCGCCGCGCTTGCACAGATCCGGCGCGTCGTGCGCGTACGGCGCGACCGAGAGGAGCCGGGGTTTGGTCTCGTCGCTGATGTCCCACACGCTCATGCGCTTGGGATCGTCGACGCAGGTGTCCTGGATGGCCTCTTCGCTGACGAAGGCGAGGTTGCGCGCGAACAGCGGAAACACCGTGTGGGTGAACGGCCCTACGTAGCGCACGATCGAAACGACCTTCGGGTGCGCGACATCGCTGATGTCGAGGATGACGATGCCGCCGTCGATATAGCCCAAATACGCGCGGTTGGCGTGACCGGGGAAGACGTCGATGTTGTGCGGCCGGACCCCTTGGCTCGACTCGTCGTACATCGGAATCTGGTCGGGCGCGGGCTCGGGATCGCCGGCGCGCTGTCCTGGGTACCACCAGCGACCGGCTTCATGCGGATGAACCGGATCGCTGATGTCGATGATGCGGTAGAACTCGTCGTCCTCGGAGCGGTTGGGCACAAAGTCGGCCGCGCCGCCGGTGACGTGCAGCAGCTTGTCGCTCGAGAGCCAGACGTGGTGGACGCCGCGCGAGCGGGGGCCGGACGCGTCGAAGTAGCTCAACAGGCGCGGCGAAACCGCGTCGTCGAGCGCGTACAGCCGCACGCCGCCGCCGGCCTGCCCTTGTTGTTTGGTCTCCGCCGCCACGGCCAGGATGTTGCCGCTGACGTCGAGCGAGTTGCACCGCACGTCGGGCGACACGGTGTCGATCGTCCGCAGCAACCGTGGCCGGTGCGGGTCGGTGACGTCGACGATGCTCAAGCAGTGCGGTCCCGATTCGTGCGCGACGTAGAGCAGGCGGCGTCCGCCGGCGAGCTTGATCGCGAACCCCTCGCCGCCGCTGGTCAGATCGACGTGTCCCAGCAGCGTCATGTGCGACGACTCGGCCGGAACCTGCGCCGCGGCGCGCACGGGCAGCGCACACGCCAGTGCGAACGCGAGAGAGCCGACCCGGCGAAGTCGATGCACGCAACCTCCAGCGGCGAGGGCGCTGCAGCCGGTGTACCCGCGCCGCGCCTGCCCCACGCACCGCGGCGGTCGCCACGGACGGCGTGAACGACGTCGACGCGAAGGCGAAGGCCGCGGCTCGGTGAAGCGCCGCGCATGAGCGAGACGACCCGAACGCGTTGCGCGTGGGCCACCGGGAGCGACGCCGCGATGACCGCCTACCACGACGACGAGTGGGGTATTCCGGTGCACGACGACCAGGTGCTGTTCGAGTTCTTGATCCTCGAAGGCGCGCAGGCCGGGTTGTCGTGGTCGACGATCTTGCACCGGCGCGACGGCTACCGGCGCGCGTACCGCGACTTCGATCCGGCCAAGGTCGCGCGTTTCGGCGAACGCGACGTCGCGCGGCTGCTGGGCGACGAGGCGATCATCCGCAACCGCGCCAAGATCGCCTGGTCGATCGCCAACGCCAAAGCGTTTCTGGCAGTCCAGCGTGAGTTCGGCTCGTTCGACGCGTACTTGTGGGCGTTCGCCGGCGGCCGCCCGATCGTGAACCGGCCGCGCGGGCTGGGCGGCCTGCCGCCGCGCACCGATCTCTCCGACGCGCTGAGCCGCGACCTGCGAAAGCACGCCTTCGGCTTCGTCGGTTCGACCATCGTCTATTCGTATTTGCAGGCCGTCGGCGTCGTCGACGACCACGCGGCGACCTGTTTTCGGGCGCGCCCGGCCGGACGCGCGGCGCGGCGCGCGCCGGCGGCGAAGAGCGCTCGATGATGCTGCTGCAAGGCGACGTGGTCGTGCTGGCCGGTGCGACCGGTCGCGTCGGCGGCGCCACGCTCGCCACCTTCGTTCGCCATGGCGCGCAGGTGCTGGTGCTGTCGCGCTCGATCGAGCGCGCCGGCGCCGCGATCGAGGCTCTGCTCGACGATGACGAGGCCGTCGCCGCGATTCCGTTCGCGGCCGATCTCAACGACCCGGCGCAGGCCGCAGCGGCGGTCGATGCCTGCGTCGAGCGTTTCGGGCGGGTCGATGCGTGCGTGAGCTTGGCCGGCGACTCCACCGTCGCGCCGCTGGTGACGTCGACGCTCGACGACTTGCGAGCGAACGTGCGCGGCCATCTCGAGCCAGCGTACAACCTCACCGTCTCGGCGCTGCGCGCGATGCTGGCGCAGCCGTACCGCGAAGACGCGCACTCGCGCGGCCGCATCGTCGTGGTCACGGCGGGCTCGTCGAAGCAGCCGGCGCCCGGACGCGGCTTGTTCGGCGCCGCCAAGGCGGGCGTGAACGTACTGATGCAGGCGATCGCGCGCGAGCACAAGGCCGACGGGATCGTCGCCAACGCGCTCGTGCTGGGTGGCGTCGCGACCGAGGCTGCGCGGCAGTACCTCGATCCCGAAGCGCTGGCCGCCGCGGCGACGCCGCAAGAGGTTGCCGACACGCTTGCCTTTCTTGCCAGTGACCGCGGCAGCGGGGTGAACGGCGCGCTGGTCGACCTCAACGCACGCGAGGTCGACTGACCGCGACGGTCGGCCGGCAGGATTTCGCGCCGGACCGCCGCTAGCGCCGGGTTCAACGCCGGCGACGCGGGGTCCGACGCCGGCGTCGTCGACCTCGGCAATGCGACGATCATGCCGGGACTCATCGACGCGCACACGCACGTCGCGGGGTGGGTCACCGTCTCGGTCTCTTTGCAGCGGCCCGGGCGCACTGCCGACTCGGACGCCGGCCGCGGGCGATCCCAGCACGAACACCGCCTTGCTCGAGAAGCCGCCGGTGCTCGTCATGCTCGGCGGGAAGAAGATCGACCGCGCGGCCCTCTCGCTCGCCTAGCCCTTAGACGGTCGCGCCGACGAGCCGCGCGAGGCTCGCCGGCGGATCGCACTGCAGCTCGGCCTGCAGGACGTCGCGGTATTGCCGGAAGTGGCGCAGTGCCGCGGCGTGGTCGCCGGCGGCGAGGTAAGCGCGAATCGCGATCTCGCGCGCCGGCTCGTCGCACGGGTCGTAGGCGATCATGTCGTGGCACAGCGCCAGAGCGTCCTGCGTGCGACCCGCATCCAGCGCGTGTCGCGCCAGCGCCTGCGCGACCGCGCAGCGCAGCTCGCGCAACCGGCGTTCGGTCGGCCCGAACCATTCCCAGGTCTCGAACTTCGGCGGGCGATCGAGGCGCAGGCGCTCGTGGATGGACCGCAGCGCGGCGGCGCCCGCGTCGTCGAGCGGGCCGTCGATGCGCAGCGCGGCGA
This sequence comes from Vulcanimicrobiota bacterium, assembly GCA_963738465.1. GTDB lineage: Bacteria > Vulcanimicrobiota > Vulcanimicrobiia > Vulcanimicrobiales > Vulcanimicrobiaceae > Vulcanimicrobium. The sequence goes on along the minus strand of CAVTWP010000004.1, from coordinate 403,349 downwards.
TGCTCCGCTCGATCTCCCACAGATCGACGCGCACGCCGGCGCCGAATCGGTACCCGTCGGCCGTGCGCGCGATCGCCTCGTCGTAGGCCAGGCGCGCTTTGGCGCGGTGGAGGCAAACGTGGAACGCGTTGCGTGCCGCGCGCTCGCCGAGGTCCGGCCACAACATGTCGGTCAGCCGTTCGCGCGACAGCACCTCGGGCCGCAGCGCGATCGCGGTCACCAGCGCGTGCTCGCGTTCGGCCAGCGCGACGGGTTCGCCGTCGCGCATGACGCGGCCCGAAACGAGCTCAACTACGATGCCGCTCGCCGCGCTCGCGCCGCTCGCACCGTGCCGGAAGCGGCGCACGAACGCGGCGAGGAAACCGCCGTGCTCGCCGCGCGCGATCGCGCCGACCGCCGCCTGAAGCTCGGCCGAGTCGATGCGCAACGCCTGAGATGCGGCCTCTTCGTGCAGCGCCGTGCGGCGCGGCGCGCTGATCTCGGCGACCGCGAGTGCGGCCAGCACTCGCATGAACGGCGCGCGGCCGGCGGCCGCAACGTCGCGCGCGGCTTCGGCGTGACGCAGCGCGGTCGCCTCGTCACACGCGCCGGCCGCCGCGATCAGGTGACCGGCCGCGACGAACTTGGGCTGATCGGCGGGCTGGGGCGTCCCCGGCTGGCGGCGCGCCGCCGCCGAGAAGAAGGCCAGACCATGCACGCGCTCGCGCTCCACCTCCGCGTCGAGCGCGAACGCGTGGCGCGTGAACTCCGCTTCGTCGGCTGCCAGCCAGGCCCCGAACGTCGCTTCGGCTTCGTAGGACGCGGCGAAGTTGCGCAGGCTCGCGGCCCGGGCGTGCTCGATCGCGCGCTCGAGCCGTTCGCGTTCGGAGGCCCGGTCACCGCGCACGCGCGCGACCTCGGCGCCCAGCGTGACCAGCGAGCCGCCGGCCATCATCGGCACCGAGCCGACGAACGGCCACGCCGCGGCGAGATCGCGTTCCGCGTCGTGCGTGCGTCCGAGCGGCGCGGCGGCCAGCGCGCGCAGGTACAGCAGCCAGCCGTGAATGCGCGTCGCGGGAACGTCTGGTGCGGCGATCCGCCGCCGGAACTCCTCGACGAGCTCGAGCGCGCGTTCGTATTCGCCGAGCTGGCCGAGCATGAGCATTCTGAACACCGCGAGCGAGATGCGAACGGCCGGCAGCGCGTTGCTCGGCAGCGCCGACGACACGGTCTCGGCTTCGGCGAGCAGGACCCGCGCGTCGACGGTAAAGGCGCGCGCCAATGCAGTCACCGACCACAGCCGCGGATGCCGGCGCACGACGACCGGATCGAGTGACGCGAGCACGCGCGCATAGGCGAGTGCCGTCGCGTCCCCGGCGATCGCTTCGATCTGCTCGAGCGACGTCGCCGCCGCGCCGTCATCTTCGCGCGCGTGATGGATCTCGGCAGCACGCTGGTATTCACCGGCGGTGTCGTAAGCCGCGGCCGCCGCGCGGAGCAGCGCGCCGATGCGGTCGCGATGCCGGTCGCGCAAGGTCGACGCGATCAGGAGATGGATCCGGAATGTGCCCTCGTCGTCACGCGTCACGAACGGTGACGTCTTGGTGAAAGCGACGAACGCCTCGAACGCATCGTCGTCACGCAGGGCGAGCCGCAGGTCGCGTTCCTGCGCGCGGGGCATCGTCGCCGCCACCAGTCCGTCGATCACCGCCGCCGGCGCCGCATTCAGCACCTGTTCGGCGAGATAATCGTGCAGCTCGTCATAAGCGACGTCGTCGAGCCGGTCGAGCAACGCTTCGAGGCGTCCTTCGTGCGCGAAGCGGGCCAGCAGCAGCACCGCGATCGGCCAGCCCGCCGCGATCGCGATCGCGCGCTCGACCGCAGCCGGCGGCGCGCCGCTCGGTGCGAAGATGGCGCGGACCTCGTCGGGCGTGAAGGCCAAATCGGCGGCGCGCACGTCCAGGATGCGGTGCGGCGACGCGAAGCGCGACAGGCGCAGGCGCAGCGGTACGCGCGAGCAGAGCACGATGAGCCGCCCGGCGGGCCGCTCGGCGAGCAGCTTGGCCAGCAGTTCGCGCGCCTCGGGTCGGGCGAGCGCGTCCTCGGCGTTCTCGAACGCGAACGCCGACGGGACTGCCGAAGCGCGCCAGGCTGCGAGCGCGACGGCTTGACGGTCCGCGGGCGCCAGCTGACCGTCACCGAGCATCGTCTCGATCTGCGCAAGCCTGCCGGCCCGCGCCGGGTCCTCGTCCCCCAGCGCCGCGACGAGACGGCGCGCCAGATCGGCGGCCGATTCGAGGCCGCGGCAATCGCAGACCGCCCGCGCGGCAAACCCGTCGAGGAGCTCGCGGACGAAGGTCGACTTGCCGAATCCGGCCGGCGCGACGACGCTGACGATCGCCGGCGCGCCCGCCCGCGCGCGATCGGCCAAGGCGGTCCGGCGCAGGCGCGGCGGGGTGGAGGACGGGGTAGAAAGTAGCGTGTCCATTCGGCTCGTAAGCGAAGCGGTCGCGTCTGAGAGAAACGCTTTCGTCATCCCCCGCCCGCTCTCCGCCGCTATGCAGCCTCCCGTGCGGTCGCTTACATTAACAGGATGTTACTTTGCACACGTCCCTGTGCAAGGTGTGGATTGGGTCGGCAACCCGCCCTTCTGGCAGTGTGTTTGACAGAGTGCTAACCGGTCCGGAAAGGAAGCATCGCGCGTGCGAAATCAGGACGCCCTTCGGCAGGCGCAAGACGAGTTCGAGCGGTTGTTTGCACCGCGCGGCGCCCACGGGCGTTTCGAACCCAACGTCGACGTGCACCTCGACGAGCGCGACGGCATGGTCGCCGTGCACGTCGAGCTGGCGGGCGCCGACGCGGAGTCGCTGCGCGTTTGGGTCGACGACGCGTACCTGACGATCGCCGGCGTGCGCGTGCAGCGCGACGTGTCGCGCGACGCGTCGCTGCTGTGCAAGGAGATTCAGTACGGCGAGTTCTTCAAACGGGTTCGCCTGCCGCTCCCGGTGCGCGAGGACGGCGCGGTCGCGAGCTATCGCGACGGAATCCTCACCATCCGTCTTCCGATTGCCCAATCCAAACAATTCCCGATCGTGCGGACCGAAATCCGCATGACGGTGAGAAGGACCCCTGCCTGATGCCGAAACCCGACAAGACGCCCGAGATCCTCGGCATCCTCCCGCTGCAAGACGCGGTGCTGTTTCCCAACACCGTGATCCCGCTCGCGGTCGTGAAGCGGCCCGGCATCGCGCTGGTCGAGGAAGCGCTGCGCGAGGGCAAGCACATCGGTCTCGTCGCGCTCAAGGACAAGGACACCGAAGATCCCGGTCCCGACGACGTGCGCACCGTCGGCACGATCGGCACGATCCAGAAGATGCTCAAGGTTCCCGACGGCACGCTGCGCTGCATCGTCGCCGGCGGCCCGGTGTTCCGCGTCGACCAGTTCGTCGCGACCGAACCGTATCTGGCCGCGACCTACACCGAGCTGCCCGACATCACGCACGAAGGCGACCAGCTCGTCGCGATGCAGCGCAACCTCGGCACGCTGTTCCAGAAGCTGCTCGGTTATCTGCCGCAGGCGCCGCGCGAGATGGAGATGGAGGTCAACAACATCTCCGATCCCAACCTGCTGGGCTACTTCGTCGCGTCGACGATGCGGCTGGAGACGGCCGACCGTCAAGCGATCCTCGAAGAACGCGACACGGCCAAGCGGCTGCGCAAGCTCACCATGCTCATCACCAAGGAGCTCGAGGTGGTGGAGCTCGGCCACAAGATCCAGGCCGACATCCAGCGCGAGATGGAGAAGAACCAGCGCGAGTTCTACCTGCGCCAGCAGGTGCGCGCGATCCAGGACGAGCTGGGCGAAGGCGATCCGCAGGTCGCCGAGGCCAACGAGCTGCGCAAGAAGATCGACGACGCGAACATGCCCGAGGACGTCAAGAAGGCGGCCGACCGCGAGCTCGACCGGCTGGCGAAAGTTCCGACGGCGTCGCCCGAGTACAGCGTCATCCGCACCTACCTCGACTGGCTCACCCAGCTGCCGTGGAGCGTTTCGACCTCCGACCAGATCGACATCGCGCGAGCGCGCGAGGTGCTCGACGAGGACCACTACGATCTCGAGAAGATCAAGGACCGCATCGTCGAGTACCTGGCCGTCGGCAAGCTCAAGAACAAGCTGACCGGCCCGATCCTGTGCTTCGTCGGACCGCCGGGCGTCGGCAAGACGTCGCTCGGGCAGTCGATCGCCAAGGCGATGGGCCGCAAGTTCGTGCGCCTGTCGGTCGGCGGCGTGCGCGACGAGGCCGAGATCCGCGGCCACCGCCGCACCTACATCGGCGCGATGCCGGGCACGATCGTGCGCGCGCTGCGCGACGCCGGGACCAACAACCCCGTCATGATGATCGACGAGATCGACAAGGTCGGCGGCGACTTCCGCGGCGACCCGCAGTCGGCGCTGCTCGAAGTGCTCGATCCCGAGCAGAACAACAGCTTCCGCGACCACTATCTCGATCTGCCGTTCGACCTCTCGCGCGTGCTGTTCATCTGCACGGCGAACACGCTCGACTCGATCAGCGGGGCGCTGCGCGACCGCATGGAGATCATCGACCTGTCGGGCTACACCGAGCTCGAGAAGCTGCAGATCGCCAAGCGCTACCTGATCCCCAAGCAGAAGAAAGCCAACGGGCTCAAGGAGACGCAGGCGTCGATCGCCGACGGCGCGCTCAAGCAGATCATCGTCGACTACACGCGCGAGGCCGGCGTCCGCAACCTGGAGCGCGAGATCGGCACGATCTTCCGCAAAGTCGCGCGCCAGGTCGCCGAGAACGCCAAGTACAAGATCCGAGTCAAGCCCGAGAACCTCGTCGAGTTCCTGTCGAAGCCGCGCTTCTACAACGAGGTCAAGCGGCGAACGGCGACGGTCGGCGTCGCGACGGGCCTGGCGTGCACGCCGGTCGGCGGCGACATCCTGTTCATCGAGACGACCGCGATGCCGGGCAGCGGCAAGTTCACCCTGACCGGTCAGCTCGGTGACGTGATGAAGGAGTCGGCGACCGCGGCGATCTCGTTCCTGCGCTCACGCAGCTCCGAGCTCGGACTGCCGGACGACTGGTTCGCCAAGCACGACCTGCACATCCACATCCCGGCCGGCGCGATCCCCAAGGACGGCCCGTCGGCGGGCGTCAGCCTGGCGACCTCGATCGCCTCGCTGCTGACCGGCCTCAAGGTCGATCCCGAGCTCGCGATGACCGGCGAGATCACGCTCACCGGCCAAGTGCTGCCGATCGGCGGCGTCAAGGAGAAGGTTCTGGGCGCCAAGCGGGCCGGCATCAAGAAGGTGCTGCTCCCGCGACGCAACGAGATCGATCTCGACGACGTGCCCAAGGAAGTGCGCGACTCGATGGAGTTCGTTTTCGTCGACGAGCTCAGCGAAGTGTTCGCCAACGCGCTCGGCAAGCGAGTGATCACGCCGGTGCTGCTCGGCGCGGTCGACACGCCGAGCTCGCGGCGCGCCAGCAACGTCGTCGCGCTGCGTCCCAGCGCCAAACGCAACGGTTCGCGCCCCGCGCGCTCAGCGCGTGGGGCCGCACCCAAGCGCACGCGCTGATCCGCCGAGGCGAGCGATGGCGGCAATCAAGAAATCGACGAGCGGCGCGAAAGCCCAGCCCTCGGCCTCGCGTCTGATCGACGCGAGAATCAAGGAGCTGGGCGATTGGCGCGGCGAGATGCTCGCGCGGATCAGGACGCTCATCCACGAAGCCGACCCCGAGGTAATCGAGGAGTGGAAGTGGCGCGGGGTGCCGGTCTGGTCGCATGCCGGCATCATCTGTACCGGCGAGACCTATAAGAGCGTCGTCAAGTTGACGTTCGCCAAAGGGGCCGCGTTGGCGGACCCCGCCAAGCTGTTCAACTCCAGCCTCGAGGGAAACGTCCGGCGCGCCATCGACGTCCGCGAGGACGAAAAAATCGACGAGAAGGCGCTCAAGGCGCTCGTGCGCGCCGCCGTCGCGCTGAACATGACTGCGAAGCCGAAGGCAAAGGCCAAGGCGAAAGGGTAACGGCGCTCAGCGCATCGTCGGGTCGCTCACGTGGTAGAGCCGGCCGCTGTGATCGTAGCGGACGCTCTCGCCCAGAGTGAGCGCAGCGTGACGTTCCGAGCCGACGATGACGCGGCGCTCCTCGGCATTGTCGTAGGCGAAGTCGACCGCGTCGGCGCCGAGATCGTAGCGGCGCGGTGCGGCGACCGCATGGTCCATCTCGTGGCCGAGTCCGAGCGCCGGTGACTGCGATCCGCCGCCGGTCGTCAGCAGCGCGCTGTACGGGTCCCAGCGGATCGTGCGGGTGTTGGGATCGTACGAGTCGTCGCCGTGGTGATCGATCGCGATGCGGTGCGGCGTCCGGCTCTTCTCGAGCCGCTCGATCAGGCTGCGCTCGACCGGATCGTGCGCGAGGTACCCGAAGGCTTCGTCGACCTCGCGCTGGCCGGAGAGCGGAATGCTGAGCGACCCGTAGCGGACGCTCGCGACGTGCGTGCTGGTCATGGCACGGTTCCATCACGCGCCGCGCCGCCGCGACTAGGGGGATGCTCGGCGCCGTCCCACCAACGCGAGCCAAACGACCGGGAGCACGGCCAGCGTGAGGGCTAGCGAGCTGATCAAGCCGCCGATCACAACGGTCGCGAGCGCCTTGCGAAAAGCGGCGCCTTCTGTGACGCCCAGTGCGAGCGGAAGCATGCCGGCGATCATCGCGAGGGTTGTCATCAGGATTGCGCGGAAGCGCCGCTCGGCGGCCCCCACGATTGCGTCGCGCGGGTCCGCGCCGGCGCGCAGCCGGCGGTTCGCATTGTCGATCAGCAAGATCCCGTTCTTCGCGACCAAGCCGGAGAGCATGACGATGCCGAGCATCGAATAGAAGTTGAGCGTCTGTCCCGCGAACGCGGACACCGTCGGCAGCGCACCGTGCAGCAGGTTGGCCATCCAGAGCGTACCCAGCGCGCCGATCGCCGCCAGCGGCACGGTGCACAGCACGACCAGCGGGGTCACCAGATCGCGGTAGGTCAGGGCCAGGAGCATGTAGACGAGCACGATCGAGGAAGCAACGGTCAGCATCATCTGTCGCATCGTGTCGTCGAGCTGCTCCGCGTCGCCGCGGCGCGCCACCGCCGCACCCGGCGGCAGGAAACCGCGCGTGCGCAGCGCTTGGTCGACGACGCGCGTAGCCAGCCCGATGGGCGCACCGTCTTGCATGGCGGCGGTCACGCTCACGATCCGTCGCCGGTTCTCCCGGAGGAGAACGGACGCTGCCGACGCGACGCGAATTGTCGTGATCGAGCGCAGCGGAACGAGCGTTCCGTCCGATGCGCGGACCATCAGCCGCGAGAGCGCCGCGAGATCGTGGCGCTGACCGGGGGCGAGCCGCACGATCACCGGGGTCTGCTCGCCGGCGCCGTGCAGACGGGTGGCGATCTCACCGCCGTAGGCGACCCGCTCCGCCGTGGATGCGTCGCTCAGCGCGATGCCGAGGACGGAGCTCCGCCCGCGGTCGACGACCAACTCGCGCCGCGGTGTCCCGTCCGCGGCGCCGTCACGGACGTCGGTGGTCGTCGGCAGGCTCCGCAGCCGCGCGGCGATGCGCGCGGCCGCGACGCGAACCGCGCCCTCGTCGCCGGTCAACGTATAGGCGATCGGCGCGACGCCGCCCATTGCCTGGCCCGCGCCGCGAATCGTCACCGCCGGAACGAGCGCCGCGTCGCCGCGCGCTTCGCGAATGATGTCGAGCTCGCGACCGCGCGCCCACGGCCGAAGCGTGACGATCAGTTGGGCGACGTTTCCGGCCGCGACGTCGGTCGAGCCGTTCGAAGCGATTCCGACGATCGTGGCGACGTGCGCGACATCGCCTCGCGCACCCAAGGCCGCCGAGAGCGCGCGCGCGCCCCGCGCCGAAACCGTCAACGGCGTGCCGGGCGGAAACGTCAGGTCGATCGTTGCGGTCCCCTGCGCGACGTACGGCTGAAACTCCGTCGGGATCGCGCCGTTCAGGACCGGCGCGAGCGCGACCACGACGGTCGCGACCCCGACCGCGACGACCGTGCGCGGCCGGCGCAGCACGACCGGCAGCCACCGGTCGGCGTAGAGAGAACGCAGCCTCTCGACCGCGCGCGAGGGAGCCGATGCGGCGGCGACCAGGATCGGAAGGGCAGCCCGCGCGCGCCGCAGCGCGCCGGGGAGACGGCGCGACGCCGTGCGCCGAACGGCGCCTACGCCCCAGTGCGACGCGAGCAGCGGGGTGAGCGTGAACGAGACGAGCAGCGAGAACAAGGTCGCGGCGCAAACGACGACCGCGAACTCGCGCATGAAACCGCCGATGATCCCCCCGGCGAACGCGATCGGCGCAAAGACCACGACGTCGACGAAGGTGATCGCGATCGCCGCGCTGCCGATCTCGCGGCGGCCGGCCAATGCCGCCGCCTCCGGCGTCGGGGCATGAGGCGCCTCGCGCGCGATGCTTTCGACGATCACGATCGAGTCGTCGACCAGGATCCCGATCGTCAGCGACAATCCCATCAGCGACAGTACGTTGATCGACAGCCCCGCAACGCGCATCACCGAGAAGGTTGCCGCGATCGAGGTGGGGATGGCGACGGCGGCGATCGTCGCGCTGCGCAGGCTTCGCAGCAACGCCAGCATCACCACGACCGTCAGCACAACGCCCTCGAGCAGATTCTGCAGCACGCCGTTGACGGCGGTGTCGACGAACCCGTCATCGGCGCGAATCTGGCGGAAGCGCACGCCGGGGAGCTGCGCCGCGAGCGTACCGATCACGGCGCGGAGGCGCCGCGTCGTCCCGACCGTGTCGGCGCCGTCAGCCCGCGCGACGCCAACGATTAACGCGTCCTCACCGTCCACGTCGACGAACGTTCGGCGATCGGCACTGCCGTCGACGATCGTCGCGAGCGTTCCGACGCCGAGGCCGGGACGCGCAAACCCGTTGACGAGGAGCGGCGCGCGCGCCAGCGCCGCAGCGTCTTCGGCATCGGCGCGGATCGCGAGCTCCGTTTCCGCCGTGCCGTCGTCGAGGCGGCCGCCCGGTGCGCGTTCGTTGGCAGCGGCCAGCGACGCGAGCAGATCGCCGGGCGTCGCGCCGACCGCGGCGAGCCGCGCCGGGTCGGGCTCGACGACGAGCTCGCGCGGCGTTTCGCCGATCGTGCTCACGCTGCCGGCGCCACGCGCGCGCCGCAGCGCGGGGACGATCCGGTCGTCGACGAGCCGCCCCAGATCGCGCGGGGCCATGCCGGGCGCACTGACCGCCTCGAGCAGGATCGGCGTTTGCTGGGGATCAGCCCGAGCGACCAGCGGTTCCTCGAAGTCCGGGGGCAAATCGGGCCGCGCCGAATCGATCGCGGCGCGGATGTCGCCGATCGATCGATCGACGTCGGCGGCCAGCCGCAGCCGCACGGTGATCGTCGCCAGATCGTTTTGCACCGTGCTGCTGACGCGATCGACGCCGCGCACGGCGTCCAACCGGTCTTCGATCGGAATGACGATCGTGCGCTCCATCTCCGAGGCCGCCGCGCCGGGGTAGCGCGCGCTGACGGTCACGCTCGGGAAAGCGACCGCCGGGATGACGTTCCGCCCGAGTGTGAGCCAGCCGGCTACTCCGGCGCCCGTGACGAGCGCGAAGAACAGCGCGGTCGCCAGCGGTTCACGAAGCGCCCAGCGCGTCAGCCACATGTCCGACACCTTCGAGGCCGCGATCCGTCGGCGGCGACGGCGCAGGGCGCGGAAGGTGCAAAGTGCAGCATGTTGCTGGGCCGCGAGCGCGCGCGGTGGTGCCGCGCGCGTTACGCTGGCGCCATGAGCATGAAGCACACGTCGTCGCTGTTGGCCGGGCTCGCCGCGCTGTTCCTGACGAGCGGGAGCGCCGCCGCGCAGGCGGGGATGGCCGCGCCGACCGCGATGGGAGCCGCGGCCCTGCGCGCCGCACGATCGGGCAGCGAGGGCTGGGTCGTCGTCACGCTCGTGAGCCGGACCCGCGGTGATCGCTGGCGCGCGCGCGTGCTCGACCTCGTCGCCGGGACGGAGTATCGCCGCACGTCGACGACTTTCGAGCTCGACGTGCCCGACCCGACGCCGGTCGTGATGGGCACGCTGGACGATTTGCGCGCGGGCGCGATCGTCGATGCGCGCGTGATCGCCGGCTCGCTCGATCGCCCCCTGCAAGCCCGCAAGATCGTCGTCCTGACATCGGTGGTGCGCGTCCACGACTGATGGGGACCGCCGAGCTGATCGCGGCCTGGGCGGCGGTGGCGGGAATCGTCGTCACCGCGTTCATGCCGCTCTTGGTCGCGCGGCGGATCCTGCTGCACGCCGATCGGCGCCCGTACACGGACCGCTTGCAGTTCCATCAGTACGCGGGCTATGCTATCGCGGCGCTCGCCACGATTCACGCCTTCGCGGCGATGATGGCCGGAGGTGCGGCCTCGACGCTCGCCGCCGGCTTGTACGCGGCGACGCTGGCGCTCCTGGCGCTGTTCGCGCAGGCCGTCCTCGGCGTGCTGCTGCTCGATCCGGGCGACTACCGCACCCCGCTGCGCCGGCTGCATCGCGCAACGGCCACCGCAATTGCGCTGGCGGTCCTTGCGCACGTCGCGCTCAATGCGCCCTTCGTGGGCGCGGTGCTCGGCGCGCGGTCAGGGTGAACGTTTGCGCAGGTCGGCGAGCGCGGCGACGACCCAGGCACGTTCGGCGACGACTGCGCCCCGCAGGTGCGCGGCTCCCATACCGTCGCCGCGCGCGCCGCGAAAGACGCGCGCCAGCTTGCGCTCGTAGCGCGCGATCCCGTCGAGGCGTGACTGCAGGAACGCATCGAGCTGCGCGTTCGGAGCATCGCCGGCAAGCACGAGCGCGACCTCGACGTCGGCGTTTCCGGGCCCCTCGTAGGCGAACGCGCGCGCGAGCATCTCGTGGAAGCGTGCCTCGCCGGCCTCGGTGAGCGCGTACATCGTTCGCCTGCCGTGCGGTCCGCTCGCGCGCGCATCTGTTCGCGACCGGATCAGTCCTTCGTCTTGCATCGTCCGCAGGCGGTAGAGCACGTTACCGCGGGCGAAGTCGGGATGCAGGAGCGCGTGGGAGCGAACCGTGCGGGCGAGCGCGTAGCCGGAGATCTCACCGCGGCGGATCACGCCGAGCAGCAGCAGGTCCTTGGCCAGCACGCCGCTACGCCGTCCGAGTCGCGAAGCGGGCCGGGGAGAAGAGGTCGAGCGCAACGTCTGGGTCCTCGCCGGCGAGCAGCGCGGCGACGATCTCGCCGACGACGGGAACGAACTTGAAGCCGTGGCCCGAGAAGCCGCCGGCGAGGACGACGTCGGGATGCGCGGGGTGCGCGCCGATCACGAAGTGCTCGTCGGGCGTCAGCGTGTACATGCACGGATCGGCGCGCACGAACGCTCCGGCGGCAGCCGGGACGAACGACGCCAGCGCCCGGCGCGCGGCTGCGATTTCCTCCTCGCGCACGTCGCGGTCGAGCGCGTCGGGATCGGCGGCGCTGCCGCGACCGTGGTGCGCGATCTTCGCCCCGCCGCCGAAGTCGGGGAAGCCGTAGAACATCTCTTCGCCGTCGCGCTCGACGGCGTAGATCGGCAGATGCGCAGGCGTGACGGCGGCGTGCTCGATCGGCGCGAACCAGAACTGCACCTTGCGCTCGACGCGCAGCGGTATGCCCAGGCCGGGCGCGAGCTGCTCGAACCACGGGCCGGCGCAGATCGCGAGCCGTTGCGCCTCGACCTGCGCGCCGTCGGCGAGCGTGACGCGCACGCCGGTGCCGCGCGCCTCCCATCCCGTCGCGCGCACGCCGAAGCGCAGCTCGGCGCCCGCGTCCGCGGCGACGAGCAAGTGCGCGCGAACGGCAGCTTCGGGGAAGACGGCGCCGGCGACGGCTTCGTAGACGCCGATCTCGTCGTCGAGCGGGGTCACCATCGGGAACACGCGACGCAGCTCGGCGGCCTCGTACACGTCGTGCTCGAGGCTCCAGCGGCGCGCGCTCTCGAGCGTCCCCGCGACGACCCTGGACTCAGGCCGGCCCACGAACAACCCGCCCGTTTGCGCGCGCAGGGTCAGGCCGGTGCGCGCTTCGAGGGCATCCCATAACGCGTACGCGCGCCGCAGCAGCGGCACGTAGTCGGGCGACTCGAAGTACGCCTGCCGGATGATTCGCGACTCACCGTGCGACGCACCACGCGCATGGGCCGGTCCGAAGCGCTCGAGGCCGAGTACGCGCGCGCCGCGCGCCGCCGCATGGGCCGCGACCGCGCTGCCCATCCCGCCCAGCCCGAGAACGATCGTATCGTAGGGCATCAGCTTCCCGCTCCGAACACGCTCACCGCACGAGCACCGCGCCGGGCGGACCGGCGAGCACTTCGCCGACGATCGCGACCGTGCCGAGATCGGCGAGCTCGGCCAGCACGCGTTCGGCGCCGTCGCGCGGGATCGCGATCAGCAGGCCGCCGGACGTCTGCGCGTCGGACATAGCGACGCGCAGCGCGGCCGAAACGCCGTCGATATACTCGACGAACGCCGCATGATCGGCGAGGTTCGCGCGCGTTCCGCCCGGCACGACGTCGCGCTCGATGAGCTCGAGCACGCGGTCGAACAGGGGAACCCTGCGCGCGTCGATCGCCAGCGCGACGCCCGACGCGCGCGCCATCTCGCCGCCGTGTCCGACGACGCCGTAGCCGGTGATGTCGGTCGCCGCGTGGACGCCGTGCGCGAGCATGGCGGCCGAGGCGCGATCGTTCAACCGCACCATCGACGCGATCGCCGGCTGCAGCGCGCGATCGTCGATCAGCTCGCGCTTGTGCGCGGTGGTGAGGATCCCCGTCCCGACGGTTTTGGTGAGCAGCAGCAGGTCGCCGGGACGGGCTCCGCGGTTCGTAACGATGCGATCCGGGTCGATGGTTCCCGTCACCGCCATACCGTACTTGGGCTCGTCGGACTTGATCGTGTGGCCGCCGACGATCGAAACGCCGGCGGCCGTCGCGACGCTCGTGCCGCCGGCCAGAATCGCGGCGAGGATCTCGGGGCCCAGCGACTCGATCGGAAACGCGACGATGTTGAGCGCGGTCAACGGAACGCCGCCCATCGCGTAAACGTCGCTGATCGCGTTGGCGGCCGCGATGCGACCGAAATCGTACGGATCGTCGACGATCGGCGTGAAGAAGTCGACGGTCTGCACCAAAGCGAGATCGTCGCGCAGCCGATAGACGCCGGCGTCGTCGCTGGTGCTGATCCCGACCAGCACGTTGGGATCGGTCGGAACCGGCAGGCCGGCCAGCGCGCGCGCCAGCTCCGAGGCGGGAACCTTGGCGGCGCAGCCGGCGCAGGCCGACAGCGAGGTGAGCCGGATGCGCTCTCCGGGGGACTCGATCATGGTGTCGAATACGGCGTAGAGCGCCGAACGTCCGCCGGAGAGAATCGTGTCGAAGAGCCTGTTGTTCATCCCCGGTCCCGTCACGGTCGCCGAGTCCGTTCTGGCGGCGGCGGCGCAGCCGATGATCGACCATCGCGGCCCCGAGTTCAAAGCGCTGCTCGAGCGCATCGCGCGCCGGCTGCGTCCGCTGTTCGGCACCGAAATCGCCGACGTGCTCGTGCTGGGCTCGTCGGGGACGGGTGGGCTCGAAGCCGCGATCGGGAACCTGTTCGGTTCCGGCGACCATCTGCTGGCCTGCCCGATCGGCATCTTCGGCGAACGCCTCATCGCGATCGCGCGCGCGTTCGGGTGTCGGGTCGACGTGCTCGAGACACCATGGGGCGGTGCGGTGGAGCCGCAAGCGCTGCGTGCCAAGCTCGACGCCGGCGGCCGCTATACCGGCGTGCTGCTCACCCACAACGAGACCTCGACCGGCGTGCAGAACGACATGGCGGCATTGGCGGACGCGCTGCGCGGGCACGGCGCGCTCGTCGTCGTCGACTCGGTGAGCGGGTTGGGCGCCGGTGAGTTCCGGATGGACGAATGGGGTTTCGACGTCGTCGTCACGGCGTCGCAGAAGGCGCTGGCGTGTCCGCCGGGGCTCGCGATGGTGGCGGTCGGTCCGCGCGGGTGGGATCGCATGGCGGCGCACGGGACGCCGCGCTACTACTTCGACCTCCGCAAGGCGCGCGAGTTCGCCGAGCTGGGCCAGACGCCGTGGACGCCGCCCGTTTCGATCGTCTTCGCCCTCGACGCCGCGCTCGAAGCGTTCGAGCTCACCGGGGCGGCGGCCGTTCACGAACGGCACGCGAGGTACGCGCGCGCGATCCGCGCCGCCGCCGATGCGCTGGGTCTCGAGGTGTTCTCGCACGACGGCGCGCACTCGCCGAGCGTCGTCGCGATTCGCGTTCCAGCCGAAATCGACGGCGACGCGATTCGCGCGTCGCTGCGCGCGTCGCGCGGCGTGATCATCGGCGGCGGTCAGAAGCAGCTCAAAGGGAAGATCATCCGCATCGGCACCATGGGCGATCTGAGCCAAACCGACGTCCTCGGCGCGTTGGGCGCGCTCGAGATCGCGTTGCTCGAAGCAAGTTACCCGCTCCACGCGGGGACCGGCGTCCAGGCCGCGCTCAAAGTCTTTCTCGAGGCGGAGCAGCCGGCCGCGGTATGACAGGAAAACGGGCTTGCTGGATGCTATTGCGGGTGCGGGCGAAGATTCTGCCGTAACCCTGAGGTCTTCGCGGAAACTTGGGCTCCCTTCGCGGGGAGAAGAGGCCGAGCGTATTGCACGACCTGGCTCAGCAAATCGTCAGCGGTTTGGCAACCGGCTCGATCTTCGCGAGCGTGGCACTTGCGCTCGTGCTCATCTACCGGGCGATGGGGGTCATCAACTTCGCGCAGGGTGAGATGGCGATGTTCACCACCTACATCGCGTGGCAGCTCGTCGCGCTCGGCTTGCCGATCTGGGCGGCGTTCGCGATCACCCTGGTGGTCGCGTTCGTGGGAGGCGTCGCGCTCGAGCGGGTCGTCATCCGCCCGGTGGAGCGCGCGCCCGAGCTGACGATGGTCATCGTGACGCTGGGTCTGTTCATCACCTTCAACGGTCTGGCTGGCTGGTTCTGGGGCTACATCGTCAAGTCGTTCCCGACGCCGTTCCCGACCTCGCCGATCCAGTTCGGCGGGCTCGACTTCAGCTCGCAGGACGTCGGCATCATCGTCGTCTCGTTCGTCACCCTGGGTCTGATCACGCTGTTCTTTCAAAGGACGAAGCTCGGTCTGGCGATGCGGGCGGCAGCCCTCTATCCCGAGCAGAGCCGGGTGCTCGGGATTCGGGTCGGCTGGATGCTCGCGCTGGGCTGGGGCCTGGCGGCGGTCGTCGGCGCGGTCGCCGGCATCATGGTGGCACCGGTAGTGTTCCTCGATCCGAACATGATGCAGAGCGTGATCGTTTACGCGTTCGCCTCGGCGGTGCTCGGCGGAATCGAAAGTCCGATCGGTGCCGTCGTGGGCGGGCTGATCCTGGGCGTCGTGCTCAACCTGCTCGGAACATACGTCGAAGCGATCGGCAACGAGCTGCGTCTGGCGGCGGCGCTCGCGATCATCGTGGTCGTGCTGATGGTTCGGCCGTCCGGGCTGTTCGGCCGCGCGAAAGTACAGCGCGTCTAGTGCCGGGCGCGAGCGGCGGCCGATTCGTCAGCGTCGCGATCGCGGTCGCCGTCATCGCGATCCTGCCGTGGGTCGTGCCGTCGTTCTTGGTCTTCGACCTCGTCTACGTCGCGGCATACGCGATCGCGATCCTGGGTCTGATCGTGCTGACCGGGATGAACGGTCAGATCTCACTGGGCCACGGCGCGTTCATGGCGCTCGGCGGTTACGTCGTCGCGGTCGCGGCCCACGCCGCCGGTTGGCCGTACTGGGCCGGCATCGTGCTGGCGGCCGTTGCGTCGGGACTGCTCGGCATCGTCATCGGCCTGATCGCGCTGCGCCTGGCCGGTGTCTACCTCGCGCTGGCGACGTTTTCGCTGGCGGTCGCGACGCCGTCGTTCCTCAAGCACTACAAGAGCATCACCGGCGGATTCGGCGGCATGTCGATGGATGCGGTGACGACACCGTTCGGGATCCCGCTCGACGCGCAGCGCTGGCTGTACTACGTTGCGTGGGTGGTCGCCGGCCTGTGCTTCCTGGTCACGGCGCTGCTGGTGCGCGGGCGGTTCGGCCGCGCACTCCGCGCGCTGCGCGACAACGCCGTCGCGGCCGTGTCGTTCGGCGTGAACCCCTACTTCTACAAGACGCTCGCGTTCGCGTGGAGCGCGGCGCTGGCCGGTCTGGCCGGCGCGTTCTTTGCGATCGCGACGGCCTATGTCAGCCCCGACACGTTCACCTTCGCGCTCTCGATCACGCTGCTCATCGGCGCCGTGCTCGGCGGGATCACCAGCTTTTGGGGCGCGCTGGTCGGCGCGGTGGTGATCGAATTCCTGCCGCTAGTCGCCCAGCAGATCAACGCCGCGGCGCCGAGCGTCGTCTACGGCGTCACCTTGATCCTGGTCATGCTGTTCGCGCCGGACGGGGTCGTGGGCGGAGTGCGGCGATTGATCCGCATGCTCGCGCGCGTCCCGCCGCAACCGGTCTTCGAATCGTCCGTCCAACCCGCCGCCCCCAGGGCGGTCGATCAACCCTCGCGCGAGTAAGCGCAAGCCCCGCGCCGGCTCGGCGCAGTCGAGGAGGTACTCTTGAATCCAACACTCAGCAAAGCCGCGATCGGCATCTTCGCAGCGACCTTTGCGCTGGCCGTCACCGGCAGCACGGTCGCACCGGCCGGCGCGGCCGATCCCGGCGTCTCCGACACCGAGATCATCCTAGGCGGCGACCACCCGTTCAGCGGTCCGGCGTCGGCGTACGGGAACATCGGCAAAGGGATCGGCGTCTATTTCGACTACGTGAACGACCACGGCGGCGTCAACGGCCGCAAGATCAAGTGGATCGACAAAGACGACGGCTACAGCCCGCCGCAGGCCGTGCAGATCGTGCACCAGCTCGTCGAGCAGGAGCACGTGTTCGCGATCTTCGACTCGCTCGGAACCGCCGTGAACACCGCGATCCGCCCGTATCTCAACCAGAACGGCGTTCCGCAGCTCTTCGTCGCGACCGGAGCGACCACGTGGGGCAAGGACTACAAACAATATCCGTGGACGATCGGCTGGCAGCCCGACTATCAGGCCGAAGCGATCCTCTACGCGCAAGACATCGTGAAGAATCACCCGAAGGCCAAGATCGGCGTCCTCTATCAGAACGACGACTACGGTGAGGACTACAACGCCGGCCTCAAAAAAGGCCTGGCCTCGCACCAGAGCCTCATCACCAAGATGGCCTCGTACGAGACGAGCGACCCGAGCGTGAGCTCGCAGGTCGCCACGCTCAAGGCCGCCGGGTGCGACACGTTCATGATCTTCGCGACGCCGAAGTTCGCGATCCAGGCGATGGTGTTCGCCGCGCAGCAGTCGTGGCATCCGCTCATCTACCTCAACAACGTATCCAACGCGATCCCGTACATGAACGCCGCCATGAAGGCCGCCGGCCAGTCGGCCGTCAACGGCGTCATCACGACGATCTACCTCAAGGACCCGGCCAACCACGCGCGCTATGCCGGCGACGCCGGGATGAAGCTCTACAACGAGATGATGGACAAGTATCTGCCGAGCGCCGACAAGGACGACGGCAACTACTTGTACGGCGTCTCCATCGCCTACACGATGGTCGACGTGCTGCGGCAAGCCGGCAAGGATCTCACCCGTAAGAAGGTGATGGACATCGCCACGCACCTCAACGAGACGAACAATCCGTGGGCATATCCGGGCGTCGTGATCCACACGTCGCCGACCTTCCACTACCCGATCACGCAAATGATCGCGGCCAAGTGGCTCGGAACCGACTGGTCGCCGACCGGCATTCTCGTCGATACCCGGTCGATGATCGCGACGGCCGAGAAATAACCGAATGGAACCCTTGCTGGCAGTCCGCGGGCTGACGATCCGCTTCGGCGGCATCACCGCGCTGAACGACGTGTCGTTCGACGTGGATGCCCGCCGCATCAGCGGATTGATCGGTCCCAACGGCGCCGGCAAGACGACGTGCTTCAACTGCATAACGCGGTTGTATCAGCCCACGTCGGGCGAGATTCTCTTCAAGGGGGAGGACCTGCTGCGGTGTCCGCCGCAGCGGGTCGCCCGTAAGCGGATCGCGCGCACGTTCCAGAACGTCGCGCTGTTCGATCACATGACGACCATCGAGAACGTGATGGTCGGCGGCCATTCCCGCTTTCCCGGCGGGTTGGCCGACTGGCGCTTCGAACCGCAGGCCGAAGCCGAGGCGCTCGAGATCCTCGACCGGCTGGGCCTGAGTCAGATTGCCGGCCGCCCGGTGCGCGGCTTGCCGTTCGGCACGCGCAAGAACGTCGAGCTGGCGCGCGCGCTCATGGCGAAGCCCGAGCTCTTGCTGCTCGACGAGCCGGCGGCCGGGCTCAGCCACGAGGAAGTGGCCGGCCTTGCGACCTCGATCAAACGGATCGCGTCCGAGTTCGACACGACCGTTCTGATGGTCGAGCACCACATGCAACTGGTGATGCGCGTATCCGACCACATCATCGTTCTCAACACCGGCAAGAAACTCGCCGACGGGCCGCCCGAGGCGATTCAAAACGACCCGGCGGTGATCGAGGCCTACCTTGGCACCGTCTGAGGCGCTGTTCGCGACACACGTTCGCCCGCCGGAGGACGATCGTGACGGTAGCTGACGATCCCGTCGCCGGAGCCGTTGCGATTCTCGAAACACGCGACCTGCGTGCTCGGTACGGCGAGATCGAGGCCGTCAAGGGCGTCGACATCAGCGTCCCGCGCGGTGCGATCGTCGCGTTGCTCGGCGCTAACGGCTCGGGCAAGACCAGCACGCTGCGCGCGATCACCGGCACGATCAAGACCACCGGCACCGTCGCCTTCGACGGTAAGCCGCTGGCGCATCGCTGCCCCGAGGACGCGGCGCAGCTCGGCATCGCGCACGTTCCCGAGGGTCGAGGCACGCTCGGGAGCCTCACGGTGTGGGAAAACCTGATGCTCGGCGCGTACCTCGAGCGCAGCGGCGCGCAGGTGCGCAAACGCTGCGAGTACGTCGCCGCGTACTTCCCGTGGATCTCCGACCGCCGGCAGCAACCCGCCGGCACGCTCAGCGGCGGCGAGCAGCAGATGCTCGCCATCGCGCGCGCGCTGATGCTCGAGCCGCAGCTGCTGCTGCTCGACGAGCCGTCGCTCGGCCTGGGACCCAAGATCGTTCAGGACATCTTCGGCCTGCTGCGCACGATCAACGAGCGCGACGGCATCAGCATCCTCGTCGCCGAGCAAAACGCCACCGTCGCGCTCGCCGTCGCGCATCACGCATACGTCCTCGAGACCGGCCGCGTCGCGGTCGAGGGCCTCAGCGCCGACCTCGTCCAAAACGACCGCGTCCGCCGCTCCTATCTGGGCTACTAGTCTCGGCTACTTGCGCGCGTCGCCCCGAGCTTGTCAGTGTCATCCTGAGCTTGTCGAAGGAGGGCCGTGGCCTGCGTTCGTCGCTCCTGAGCTTGTCGAAGGACGACGGTCGTGCTCTACGGCGCACACGACCGCAGGGCACCAGCGTCGCCCTTCGCCACGCTCAGGACGACGCGCTGCGAGGCGAGGTGAGACTACGATCGTCGTCCTTCGACAAGCTCAGGATGACAAAATTCCGGCGGCGTAGCGTTCGCGCAGGATCCTTTTCGAGATCTTGCCGGTTGCGGTGTGCGGCATCTCGTCGATGAATGCGACGTCGTCGGGGAGCCACCACTTCACGACCTTGTCTTTGAGGTAGGCGATCACGCCGGCCGCGTCGAGCGAGCTGCCCGGCCGAAGGACGGCGACCAGGAGCGGGCGCTCACCCCAGCGCGGATGCGGGATCGCGATCGCGGCGGCCTCGGCGATCTCGGGATGGCCGGCGGCGGCGTTCTCCAGGTCGATGGAGCTGATCCACTCGCCGCCCGACTTGATGACGTCCTTGACCCGGTCGTTGACCGTCAGATATCCGTCGGCGTCGAGCGAGATGATGTCGCCGGTCTTGAACCAGCCGTCGTCGGTGAACTGCGCGCGCGTCGCGGCCTCGTTCCCATAGTAGGCGCCGGCGATCCACGGCCCGCGCACCTGCAGCTCACCCTGGGAAACACCGTCGTCGGGGAGCACGTTGCCGGCGACGTCGACGACGCGCATCTGCGTGCCGAACAGCGACCGGCCGGCCTTGCGCTGGTAGTCCATCCTGTTCGGCGCGTCGCGGTGCTTGCGCGCGATCGAACCGTTGGTGCACAGCGGGCTCGTCTCGGTCATACCCCAACCATGGGTCACCTCGATCCCGCGGCGTTCGAACGCATCGATCATCGCCGGCGGCGCCGCCGATCCGCCGATGCGCGCGACGTGCAGCGAGCTGAGCTCTTTGCCGGTCGCCGTCAGGTAGTCGAGCAGACCCTGCCAGACGGTCGGCACGCCGGCGGCGATTTGGACCCCTTCGCTTTCGATCAGCTCGTAGAGGCTGGCGCCGTCATGAGCGGGCCCGGCGAGCACCAGCTTCGCACCGAACATCGGCGCGACGTGCGGGTATCCCCACCCGTTGACGTGATACATCGGCACGATCGGCAGCATGCACGCGGTGGTTTCGCGGCGCCGCGACGTCTCGGGGATCGCCGAAACCAGCGCGTGCAGCACCGTCGAGCGGTGCGAGTACAGCACGCCTTTGGGCACGCCGGTCGTTCCCGACGTGTAGCACAGCCCGCTGGCGGTATGCTCATCGAAGACCGGCCACTCGATCGTCGCCGGCCGGTCGCCGATGAGCGTCTCGTAGCAGAGCACATTCGCGAGTGCGGTCGGCGGCATCGTATCCTCGCCGCTCAGGATGACGTAGCCGCGCACGCGCGGGAGCTGGGACGCCAGAGCTTCGAGCAGCGGTACGAAGGTCAGGTCCGCGAAGACGTAGCCGTCGTCCGCGTGATTCATGACGTACGCGATCTGATCCCGATGCAGTCGCGGGTTGACGGTATGACAGACCGCGCCGATCCCGGCGACGCCGTAATAGAGCTCGACGTGGCGGTAGGTGTTCCAGGCCAGCGTAGCGACACGCTCGCCCGGCTGTACGTCGAGCCCGCGCAGGGCGTGCGCGAGCTGTGCGCTGCGCGCCGCCAGGTCGCGATACGTGTAGCGGTGGATCGGGCCTTCGACCGAGCGCGACACGATCTCTTGATCGCCCGTAAAGCGGCTCGCGTGCTCCAGGACCGAGCTGATCGTCAACGGGACGTCCATCATGAGACCGCGCATCACTCGTCGCTCCCGGGCAGGCTAGGTGGAGCGGTGTACTCGCCGCGCCGCGCTTGCGCCTGTCGATCGGCGAGCGCTGAAGGAGCGCGCGCGACGTTGCCGACAATCCATCGTTTCTGATGAAAACTGCACGGCTGGTCGCTTTTCGCGAGCCGCTCCAAATCGAGGACCTTCCCGTACCGTCGCCCGCGTCGGGCGAGGCACTGGTGCGCGTGACGGCGGTCGGTGTGTGCCGCAGCGACTGGCATCGCTGGAACGACGACCTCGCCTGGATCGGGTTGAAACCGCAGCTGCCGATGACGCTGGGCCACGAGATCGGCGGCGTGATCGAGCGCGTCGGCGAAGGCGTGAAGATCGCGCCGGGAACGCGCGTCACCGTGCCGTTCGTGCAGTCGTGCGGCGAGTGCGAGAACTGCACGACGGGGCGCGACAACCTGTGTCCGAAGGGTCAGGTCGCCGGCTTCGCGCGCGACGGCGGCTTCGCCGAGTACGTTCTGGTGCGCGTCGCCGATCTCAACTGCGTGCCGCTGCCCGACGCGATCTCGGATGAGGTGGCCGCCGCGCTGGGCTGTCGCTTTCCAACCGGCTATCACGCGATCGCGCACCGGTCGGGGATGCGCGCGGGCGACTGGATCGCGATCTTCGGCGCGGGCGGCGTCGGGCTGTCCGCGATTCAAACGGCCGCCGCCCTCGGCGGCCGCGTCATCGCGATCGATCTCGACGCGGCCAAGCTCGAGCGCGCTCGACAAGCCGGAGCGGTCGAAACAATTGCAGCCGGCGAAGGCGTCAACGTCCCGCGACGCATCAAGGAGCTCGCCGGCGGAGGCGGCGTCGCGGTGAGCGTCGATGCGATTGCAACCGCCCCGACCACGCAAGCCGGCATCGCCTCGTTGCGCCGCGGCGGCCGCCACGTCCAAGTGGGCCTGACGTCGCAGGTCGAGCAGGGTCAGGTTCCGTTACCGGCCGACCTGATGGTAAACAACGAGCTCGAGTTCGTCGGTTCGGGCTCCAACCCGCACCATTGCTACGCCGACATCTTCGACCTCATCGCGCAGGGCAAGCTCGATCCCGCCTCGCTGATCTCGCGCCGCATCTCACTCTCTGACATCACCGGCGTCTTTCACGACTTCGACACCTTCGCGACAAGCGGCATCGACATCGTCACGACGTTTCAGTGAGTCTGGTCGGGCTCGGGATCACTGTTCGCGGCTCGGAGGATGTCGTTCAGCCGCTCGGCGACGTACGTGTATGCTTCTGAGACGTCTTGTGCGATCGGCAAACCTCTCGCCAGCCGCGAGTACGTGACTCGCCAGCCTGCGGGAGGTTCGGGCAGCGTCAGCGGCACGTTGTGCGTCCGCCTCATGTCGAACACGTCGCGCACGGAGCGCAGAAGGGCTGCCTCGTCTATTCGGCCGTCAGCAACTAGGAGTGCGATGTCGACGAGGTCCTTGACCCGCGTCGACCGCCGCGTTCCGTACCACCTCGTGTAAGCGTGGAGCTTCTCGGCGATGTGCTGCTCAGCAGAGATCGCGCGCACGATACTAGGTTTGATTCCGGCGAATTCCAATAGCGGCGGAGCCGTAAGTATGTTCGCCTTGCGACTCGGAGGATCGTTGAAACCGACGTCGATTCTGAGCTCTTCGAATGTTCGCCCGTTGCTATAAAGAACGGCCACGGTAAATCTGTAAACATCGACGTCGTCGTCGAGCTTCGTGCGTTCGCCGAGGCGCATGGCGAAATAGTCGTCGAGATCGACTTCCGCTGCGGCTAAAATAGCGCTCGCCATCGTCTCGACGTCCATGTGTGACGCGATATCGATGTCTGTGGTCGCCCGCGCGCGCCGAAGAAGGAACTCCAGCGCTACGCCACCCTTCAAAAGCCACGCGTCCGGCGCAACCTCGGTGAGGCGGGCAAGAACGCGGTCGAAGGCAACTTGTTTTCGTAGGTCCTGAATCGACTGGTGCTCGTCGACGCTGCTAGCGAGGCGGACCCTCAGTGCCGCTTCAAAAGCCGTGATCGTCGCGTATCGCCGAGGTTGCGGTGTTTTCGCGCCGAAATTGTCGTTTCCACGCGTCTTCACACTGATTGCGCTTCAGCGATCAGGTGGCGAACACGCGCAGAGGCCTTCCGCACTGCTCGGTCGAGCTCTCGATGGCTTAGAAGGCCGCGACGCAGGCCTTCTCTCACAGCCATGACGATTTGTTCAGGTCCGGTATGAGTTCGGGCCGCATCGACGATCGAGCGTGAGAGCGACGTCGCCCGAAAGCCGTCGTGTTGTATCACGTCGCCAAGTTCGAACGGACGCGTAGTCGTATGCAGTTCGACATCGCGGGCCGGCGCGGTCACATAGCGTCGCGAGCGGGGCACGGTCACGTGCACGCGCGAAGGCGCAACGTCAGATACACCGTAGAGCTGCAGCGCCGATTCGTGCGAAACGACCGCGCCATCGCCGAGCGCTGCAGACGCGGCAATGAGTGGATCACGATTGCTCGAGGGAGAGTCGGCCAGGCGATAGACGCCATGCGCAAGCCGCTCGATCGTCCCCATACGTGAGTAATACGCGAGCATGCTCGAGGTTATTCCGATGGCGCGCGCGCGGGCTGCAGTGAATATGCCCGAGCGATCGCTCGCAAGTTGGGCAAGTTGCCGGCGGTGCGAGCGTCGAAGGCCCTGCGGCGTCATTGGTATAGTCTATACTATGGAGCTATGTCATGACAATCCGCCGCTCCGGGTTCGTGATGGCTGGTCGAAGTCGTAGCGAAAGAGGCCCAAGGTCCCAAAGGGCCCACCTGCGTTTTTCTATCCCTGCGAGAGCTCTTCGAACGCCGTCAGGAGGCGTGCGTAGCCAAGTCGCAGGTCGGGATAGTTCGGATCTTCGGACCAAGGGTCGACGTGTTGGGCGCGTGGGATGAGCTCTGTCCGGTAGAGATCGCTCTTGCCGGCGGTAGCGACGAGTTCGCGATACGGCTGGAAATGGATGCGCGGCGGAATGAGGTGATCGTACTCGGAGGCGAGGTCGATCAGCTTGCAGCGGATGTTGCCGGTATTGGCGAAGCCGGTAATCCGCTCGCGCACGTTTTCGGTTGGGCGCCATGATGCGATGCGGCCGTTCCACGATTCGGCGGGCGCGGGGTCGGTGAGGTCCCCGTAGGCGAGCGACGTCATTGGATCGAGGTGCATGGCGTGTAACCAGGCGGTGAGGTACCAGTACACGAGCAGATTCTTGCGGTAGAGCGTGTTGCCGTCGAGGCCGCGCACGTCGGCCGGAAAGCCGAGCGCTTCGATGCGCGCGGTGTCGCCGTGCTCCATCGCTTCGATCGCCTCGCAGAGCACGAGCAGATTGTGCTCCGGCGTCCAGAGCGCGGCGTTCCACGTCAGCGCGCCGTCGTACAGATCGCTCGTCTCGATCGCGCGGCGCACTTGGTAGCCGCCGTTCGACAGGCCGATCGCATACGTCCCTTCGGGTTCGCGTCCACAGATTGCGCGGACGATCTCCCGCGCGCGCTCGGTGATCGCGACGAAGTCGTCGCGCCAGCGTTCGAAGCGATGACCGGGCGCGTGGAACCAGAACGAGATGCCGCGGCCGTCGGGCAGCAGAAATCGCGGCAGCTCGACGCCGCCGATGACGATGCGTCGGCCGGGCTCGAGCAAGAGCGCGCCGTCGCCTTCGCCTTTGTTGCTCGTCGCGTAGGCGTAGCCGCGGGCCAGCAGCGGATCGCCGAACAGGCGGTCGCAGGCGAACTCCGACCGCTGGGCCGGCGTGCCGGCGACGACCAACCGGCCGTTCCAGCTTTCGGGGATGCGCACCACGAAGCGTTGTGCCGGGCCGAGCGATCCGGTTGCGCGCCGGCCCGGAATTGGTTCGCGCGGTGCCTCCACGGCGCTCGGCGTGAGGTCGGCGGCGTCACGTGCTGCGTACGCCGGCGAGCCGATTGGGATGTCCGGACCGAACAGACTACCGGCCCATGGTGGAAGCTGCATCGCCGGCGGATACGGGGGCGCAGCGAGCGACCGGAGATCGGGCGTCGTGAGCGATCGCAGGTCGGACACGCGGGCAGGCTGATCGACGGCGGCGAACCTCCAGCATGAGCGGTGACGCTCGCGCCTTCGACGCGGCCCTCGACGCCGCCGCCCGCTCGAGTCCGCGATTCGGAACGCGCGTTTGTCTCATGACGAGGACCAAGTCCGGACCGCGCGAAGCACCGTTTCGCCCCAATCCCCGTGGAGACGTGCCAGTGACGACAGCAGCTCGGGACGGCATCGCCGTCATCACGATCGACTACCCGCCGGTCAATGCGCTCGGACCGGCGTCGATCGCGCCGCTGCTCGAAGCGCTGGCCGCCGCGCAGCGCGACGCGAACGTCAGCGCGATCGTGCTGCACGGCGCGAACGGCACCTTCAGCGGCGGTGCCGACATGAAAGGCTTCGGCGTGATGCCGCCGCCGCGACCGAACACGCGCGACTTCATCGAAGGGCTCGAGGCGTCGGCCAAGCCGATCGTCGCCGCGCTCGAAGGCAACGTGCTTGGCGGCGGACTCGAAGTCGCGCTGGGCTGCGACTATCGCGTCGCCGCGCCGAGCGCGCGCATGGCGTTCCCGGAGATCAAACGCGGGCTGCTGCCCGGTGCCGGCGGAACGCAGCGCGCGCCGCGGCTGATCGGCGTCAAGGAGTCGCTCGCGATGATCCTGGGCGGCGATCCGGTCGACGCGAAGCGCGCCAAGGCGATCGGGCTGGTCGACGAGCTCGCCGACGCCGACGTGGTCGACGCGGCCGTCGCGTTCGCGCGCGCGCTGGCCGGCAAACCGCGGCGCCGCATCAGCGACACGCAGGCCACACCCGACGATGCGGCGCTCGACGACGCGCGCCGCCGCGCGCAGCCGGCCGAGCGCGGCGGCTTAGCCGAGCAGCGCGCGATCGACTGCGTCGTGGAAGCGACGACGCTGCCGTTCACGGAGGGTCTCGCGCGCGAGCGCGACCGCTTCGTCGAGCTGCTCGGTTCCGAGCAGTCCAAGGCGCGCCTCCACATCTTCTTCGCCGAACGCGAAGCCGCCAAGCCGCCCGAGGGCGCGCCGCCACCGTCGCATCCGGTCCGCACCGCGACGATCGTCGGCAGCGGCACGATGGGCGGCGGGATCGCCATGGCCTGCGCCAACGCCGGCATCGCGGTGACCGTCGTCGATCTCAAGCCCGAGCTGCTCGAGCGCGCGCGCGGGATCATGAGCGGCAACTACGCCGCGACGGTGAAGAAGGGGCGACTGACCGAAGCCGAGATGAACGCGCGGCTCGGCCGCATCTCCTACGCGACCTCGCTCGATGCGGCCGCCGGCGTCGATCTGGTGATCGAAGCGGTGTTCGAGGAGATGGACATCAAGAAGGACATCTTCCGGCAGCTCGACGGCATCGCGAAACCGGGGACGCTGCTGGCCAGCAACACGTCGACGCTCGACATCGACGCCATCGCCGCGGCCACGTCGCGGCCGCAGCATGTGGTCGGGCTGCATTTCTTCAGCCCCGCCAACGTGATGCGGCTACTCGAGATCGTGCGCGGCGCGCGCAGCTCGCCCGAGACGATCGCGCGCGCGCTGGCGTTCGCCAAACAGATCGGCAAGGTCGGCGTCGTCGCCGGCAACTGCGACGGCTTCATCGGCAACCGGATGCTGCACCAGTACTTCCGCGAGGCCGCGTTCCTGATGGAAGAAGGTGCGCCGCCGCAACAGATCGACCGCGTGATCAAGGACTTCGGCTTCGCGATGGGCCCGTTCGCGACCGGCGACCTGGCCGGACTCGACGTCGGCTGGCGCATCCGCAAGGGACGCAACGCGATCGCGCCGCCGGTCGGCCGCTACTCGCGCGTCGCCGACGTGCTGTGCGAGATGGGGCGCTTCGGGCAGAAGACCGGAGCCGGCTACTACCGTTACGAGCAGGGCGATCGCACGCCGATCCCCGACCCCGTGGTCGATGAGATCACCGAACGCATCGCGCGCGAAGACGGGATCACGCGGCGCACGGTCTCCGACGACGAGATCCTCAAGCGGTGTCTCTACCCGCTGGTGAACGAAGCGGCCAAAGAGCTCGACGAGGGGATCGCCTCGCGGCCGGGCGACGTCGACGTCGTGTGGATCTACGGTTACGGCTTCCCGGTCTGGCGCGGCGGCCCGCTGCGCTGGGCCGACTCGATCGGCATCGCGACGATCGTCGACGACATGCGCGAGTTCGAGCGCGAACACGGTTCGAACTGGACGCCCGCGCCGCTGCTGGTCGAGCTCGCCGAGTCCGGTAACACTTTTGGAACCTGGAAGGCACGGAGCAAAGCCAATGCGTGAAGCGGTCATCGTCTCGACGGCGCGCACGCCGATCGGCAAAGCCTTTCGCGGTGCGTTCAACGACACGCACGGTGCGGGGCTCGCCAGTCACGTGATTCGGCACGCCGTCGAGCGCAGCGGTCTCGAGCCCGGCGAGATCGAGGACGTGATCATGGGCTGCGCCGATCCCGAAGGTGCGACCGGCAGCAACATCGCCCGCATTGCAGCGTACCGCGCGGGGCTGCCGATCACCACCGGCGGCACGACGATCAACCGGTTCTGCAGCTCGGGTCTGCAGGCGATCAGCCTGGCGGCGCAGCGGGTCGTCGTCGACGGCGTTCCGGCAATCGTGGCCGGCGGGGTCGAGTCCATCAGCCTGGTGCAGAACTTCATGAACAAGCACCGCGCGCTCGACGAGTGGACGCTCCAGAACAAGCCCGAGCTGTACATGCCGATGATCGACACCGCTGAGGTCGTCGCGGAACGATACGGCATCAGCCGCGAGCGGCAGGACGAGTACGCGCTGCTCAGCCAGCAGCGCATCGCCGCGGCGCAGCGTGAAGGCAGGCTCGCCGACGAGATCGTCCCGCTGCCGGCGCGCAAGGCCAACGTCGACAAAGAGAGCGGCGTCGTGTCGTACGAAGAGGTGACGCTCGCCAAGGACGAGGGCAACCGGCCGCAGACCACCGCCGACGACCTCGCCAAGCTGCAGCCGGTGCGCGGCCCCGGCAAGACGATCACGGCCGGTAACGCCAGCCAGCTTTCCGACGGCGCGTCGGCCTGCGTGGTGATGGACGCGAAGCTGGCCGCGCAACGCAACATCACGCCGTTGGGCTTCTATCGCGGGATGGTCACCGTCGGCTGCGAGCCCGACGAGATGGGGATCGGTCCGGTCTTCGCGATCCCCAAGCTGCTCGAACGCCACGGCCTCACCGTCGACGACATCGACCTCTGGGAGCTCAACGAAGCGTTCGCCGTGCAGGCGCTGTACTGCCGCGAGCGGCTGGGCATTCCGCTCGAGCGCTACAACGTCGACGGCGGATCGATTGCGATCGGCCACCCGTACGGGATGAGCGGCGCGCGCATGACCGGCCACGCGCTGGTTGAAGGCAAACGCCGCGGCGCGAAAAACGTCGTGGTCACCATGTGCATCGGTGGCGGCCAAGGCGCGGCGGCGCTGTTCGAGGTCGCCTAAACGACGATCGTGCCGGGCGCGGGCGGCTCGGCGTAGAGACGCGCGACATCGCCGGCGCGGTTCTGCAGCACGCGGCGCTGGTTGACGGAGCCCTTGTCGGTGATCTCGCCGCGCGCCGCGTCCGGCGGCGCGCCGGCCAGCACCGCGCGCGCGACGCGCGTCGACGACGCGGGGTTGCGCGCGTTGTGCCGCGCGAGCGCGGTGCGCACGGTCTCGACGGCGTGTGGTTCGTCGGCGAGCGCGCGCGAGACGAACACGATCGCGGCGATCGCGTCGCGGTCGGCGCCCGCGAACACCACGTCGTCGATCGCGCCCTGGGCGGTTTCGATCACGTCGAGCCGCAGCAGGCCGGCATTCACCCAGGTTCCCGACGCGAGCTTGAAATTCTCCGCGATGCGGCCGCCGAAGACGATCCCGCGCGACGGGTCCGCGTCGTCGAGCAGCGCGCCGGCGTCGCCGGTCTTGAAATATCCCTCCTCGTCGAACGCCGCCGCCGTCGCCTGCGGATCGCGCCAATAGCCGGGCGTCACGATCGGCCCGCGCACGCGCAGCTCGGCCCGGTCCTCGAACGGCGCCAGCTTCACCTCGACCCCGGGGACCGGCGTGCCGATCGTCTCGTGCGCTGCCGGACGCGCTCCCCATACCGCCGTGGCCATGGGTGCCGTTTCGGTGAGGCCCCAGGCCGAGACGACCGGGATCGGGCGGTCCCCGGCATAGCGCCGTGCAAGCGCGGCGAGGCGCGCTCGCGTCGACTCGGGGATCGCCGCCCCCGCGTTGAGCATCATCCGCATCCGTGAGAAGAACGTCGCCGCCAGCGCCTCGTCGCGCTCGAACGCCGACAGCAGCAGCGCCCAGCCGCGCGGGACGTTGAAGTAATAGGTCGGCGCGATCTCACGCAGGTTGCGCAGCGTCTCGTCGAACGCACCCGGCGCAGGTTTGCCTGCGTCGACGTAGAGCGTGCCGCCGTTGCGCAAGATCATCCCGAACGTCTTGTTGCCCGCTGCCGTATGGCTCCAGGGAGCCCAGTCGACCATCACGAGCGATTCGGTCAGCTGCGGCCAGATCTGCTGCACCATCGTCTGGTTCGCCGAGAGCATGCGGTGCGTCGTGATGACGCCCTTCGGCGTTCCGGTCGAACCGGAGGTGAACAGGATCTTCGCGACCGAGTCGGGTCCCAGCGCGTCGTGCGCGCGGTCGGCCCGCGCCGGATCGCCGTCGAGTTCTCGCGCGTTGCCGATCACGGGAACCCCCGAGACCGCGGCGGTGAACCGGACTGCGCTCGCAGCGTCGGGAACGAAGGCGCCGAATGGCTGCAGCACGCCGATGACGGCGCGCAAGCGCGCCGGATCGGCGCCGGCGCCCAGGTAGCCGGTCGAGATCGGCGACACCGGTACGCCGGCGTAGATCGCGCCGAGCGCGACCGCGGCGTGATCGATTCCGTTCTCGGCCACGATCGCCAGGGGGCGGTCCGGCGATCCGCCCAGGTCGAGCAGCGCCGCACCGGTGCGGCGGACGCGCGCCAACATCTGCGCGAACGAGATAGCGCGCCAACGCTCGCCGTCGCGTTCGGCGAGAAAGGTCGCGTCCGGCGTTTCGCGCGCCCAGCGCACGAGATCGTCGGTGACGCGATCCGGATACGGCTGCAGCGCAACGTCGGAGCGGAGAGTGCGCGCGGCGCTGCGCGCCTCGACGTTCACGCCTTGGTCACCTTCGCCGCGCGCTTGTCGAGGAAGGCCTGCACGCGGCGCTTCGCCTCACCGTCGGTCGACGCGGCGCCGGCAACGAGCGCCTCGGCGAAGTAGCCGATCGCCGGCGACGCGTCGGCGATGCGCGGCAGCGCTTGGAGGATCGCGAAGTTCGAGAACGGCGCGTTCGCCGCGATGCGGTGGGCGAGCTCGATCGCCTTGGGGCGGCCGGCGCCGCCGTCGGCCAGATACTGGCTGATGCCGAGCGCGTGCCCTTCCTCGGCGTCGTACACGCGGCCGGTGAGCATCATGTCCATGACGCGGGCGGTACCGATCAGGCGCGGCAGCCGAACCGAGCCGCCGCCGCCCAGGAAGATGCCGCGCTGGCCTTCCGGCAATGCATAATACGCCGAACGTTCGGCGACGCGGACGTGGCACGCCGCGGCGAGCTCGAGCCCGCCGCCGATCGTCGCGCCCTGCACCGCAGCGACGACGGGCAGCATGCCGAGCTCGATCGCGTCGAAAGCGCGGTGCCAGGAGCGCGAGTGCGCGATCGCCGCGGGCAGGTCGCGCGCCGCGACGTCGGTCAGATCGAGACCGGCCGAGAAATGCTCGCCCGCCGCGCACAGCACGAGCGCGCGGATGCCGTCGGGCGGTGCGGAGACGAAACGCTCGAGCCCCAGCACCGTCTCGTCGTCGAGCGCGTTGCGCTTCGCGACGCGCCGCAGCTCGAGAACGCCGACGTCGCCCTCTCGGGCGAAGCCCACCGACTCCGGCAGCATATATTATGGCATATAACCATGAAGGCGGGCCGGGGTCAAGGCGGCTCGCCGCGAAGGAGGTTTCCGATGGACGCGCGCGTTCCCGAAGTTGCCGGGGAGTTCGGACCGCTCACGGAGTACGTCGGCTACGCGCTGCGGCGCGCGCAGCTCAAGGTGTTCGGCGATTTCATCGACGCGCTGGCCGAGCTCGATCTGCGTCCGGCGCACTTCTCGGTGCTGACCGTCGTCGACGCGAACCCCGGCCTGCTGCAGTCGAGCGCCTGCGCCGCGCTGGGCATCCAGAAGGCCAACTTCGTGCCGCTGCTCGACAGCCTTCAGCGGCGCGGCCTGCTGCGCCGCGTCGCGCGCGACGGCCGCGCGAACGGACTGCACCTCACCGACCAGGGAAAGCGGCTGCTGGCGCGCGCGCGCCGTCTGCACGACGGTCTCGAGCGGCGCATCGCGCGGCAGATGTCGCCGCTCGAACGCAAGCGGCTCATCGCGACGCTGAACCGCCTCGCCGGCGCGGACGAGCTCAGCGCCCCCGAAGTCCGAGCAGCCGCGCGGCGTTCTCCTTCACGATCAGCGGCCGCACCTCGTCGCGGATCGGCAAAGCAGCGAAGTCGCGCAGCCACCGATCGGGCGTGATCATCGGGTAGTCCGAGCCGAACAGCACCTTTTCGCGCAGCAGCGTGTCGGCGTAGCGCACGAGCGCCGGCGAGAAGTATTTCGGCGACCAGCCTGACAGGTCGATGTGCACCAGGGCCTTGTGCAGGCAGACCGAGATCGCCTCATCCTGCCAGGGAAACGACGGATGCGCCATCACGATCGGCAGGTCGGGGAAGTCGACCGCGACGTCGTCGATGAGCATTGGATGGCCGTACTTGAGGCGAACGCCGCCGCCGCCGCGCATCCCGGTCCCGATCCCGCTGTGGCCGGTATGGAAGATCACCGGCAGCCGCGCGGCCTGCACGAGCTCGTAGAACGGGTACGCGCGCCGGTCGTTGGGCTCGAACTGCTGCAGCGGCGGGTGCAGCTTGAAGCCGCGGGCTCCGGCGGCGATCAGCCGCTGCGCCTCGACGAGCGCCGCCGGGCCGCGCATCGGGTCGACACTGGCGAACGGAACGAAGACGTCCGGATGAGCGGCCGCGGCGGCGAGGACGTCGTCGTTGGGGACGGGCTCGCGCCCGGTAAGCCGTTCGTCGACGGTGAACACGACGCACGCCATCTTCCGTTCGCGGTAATACGCGGCGACCGCGCCGAGCGCGAGCGGAGCGTCCGTCTCGCCGAAGTAACGGCGGGCGGCGGCAGCCGCCGCGTTCGATTCGCCTTCGGCGGCGTGCGCATGGACGTGGACGTCGAACGCGGTCAGGGCGTCGACGTCGATGGCGGTCGGCATGGGACAAGGTCCTTCGTCCGGGCAAAAGGTTGTTTGACAGAACTCTTCGGCTGGTGTACGTTCGGCTCCAGCGGATTTTCGACTCCTCGGAGGATACGTATGCGCAGAACGATCGCGGCCGCCGCGTGCATGGTTTCCCTCGTCGCCGGCGCCGGGACGGCGTCCAGCAGTGCCGCTCCGGAGCCCATCAAGCTGGCGGCGATCCTCTCGACCAGCGGGCCGTCCGCGCCGCTCGGCCTGCCTCAGGTTAACGCCGTGAAGCTCGCGGAGAAGGATATCAACGCGCACGGCGGCATCAACGGGCGGCAGGTGCAGATCGACATCGTCGACGACGGCGCGAAGGCCGACGTCGCGGCGCAGCTCGCGACGCAGATGATCTCCAGCGGCCACGTGGCGATCTTCTGCGGCACGCGCACGGACACGAGCGCCGCGGTCGCGCGCGTCACGTCGTCCGGCAACGTGCTGCAGGTCTACACGACGCCGACGGAATCGCTGTGGCGCACGCCGCGCGGCGTGACGAAGACGCTGTTCGAGGTGAACCCACGCGACCAGCTCGAGGCGATCGCGCTGTTGACGTTCGCGAAGACCCGGCTGCACGCGGCGAAGATCGGCATCCTGCACGACGAGAATCTCTACGGCACCGGCGGCTCGACGATCGCAGAGAACGAGGCGAAGACGCTCGGTATGACGATCGTCGGCGACGAGAGCTATCCGGGGACCGCAACGGACTTCACCGCGCAGATCGTGAAACTGCGCGATGCGAAGCCGGATGCAATCGTGCTGTGGGGGGCGACGACGACGCCCGGCCTCGCGATCAAGGCCGCGCGTTCGCTCGGCGTCACCGTGCCGATCCTCGGGTCGTCGGGCATCGGCTCGCCGGCGATCCTCGCGGTCGCCGGCGGCGCTGCCGCGGGCGAAGTGTACTCAGCGTCGCCCCTTGCGCCGGTGGCTTCCGGCGACCAGAAATCGTTCGAGACGCTCTACGACGCCGAATACCACGCACGCCCGAACGCCTTCGCCGCGATGGGCTGGGATGCGGTGCACATCATCGCTGCCGCGCTGCGCGACGCGAAAGGGAAGATGGACGGGGCGAGCCTCGCGGGATCGCTCGAAGCCGGCAAGCCGATTGCGCTCGTGGAGGGCACCTACAAGTTCTCGCCGTCGGATCACAACGGCCTCGTGGCGAGCGACGTGCACATCCTCAAGGCCATGAACGGAACGTGGGGAGCGCCGTAGCGTAACCGCATGCTGCAGCTGCTGATCGCCGGGCTTACGGTCGGCAGCGAGTATGCGTTGATCGCGCTCGGCATTCACATCGTGCTGCGCGCGACGCGCGTGGTGAACTTTGCGCAGGGCGAGTTCGCGATCGTCGGAGGACTGATCGCATTCAGCTGCGTCGATGCGCTGCACTTTTCGGTGTGGATCGGTCTGCTCGCCGCGACGCTCGCGGGCGCGGCGCTCGGGCTCGCCTTCGAGGTGCTCGTGCTCCAACCGGCGGGTCGCGGCGGCGAGTCGGGCGCGACGATCGCGACGATCGGCGCGGTGTTCGTCCTGCTCTACGGACACGCGCTCGTCCCCGGCTGGGGCTCGGAAGGACATGTGTTGCCGTCATTCGGCGGAGGCAACCTCGTCGTTCCGGCGGCGCCGTGGATAGACCAGGGCAAAAGTACCGGTTCGCCGGTGACGGTCATCAACGCGCAGTCGCTTTGGGTGCTCGGGCTGCTGTTGGTCGCTCTGCTGGCGTTGTATTTGTTCTTCGACCGCACGTACTACGGCAAGGCGATCCGCGCGACCGCCGACAACCCGCTGGGCGCGCGACTCGTCGGCATCGACGTGCGTTCCGCGCGCTCGATCAGCGTCGCGCTCGGGATCGCCCTCGCCGCATACGGCGGCACCATCATCGGACCGATCACGCTCGTCGGCGGCGCCGGAGGCCTCACCCTCACGATCAAGGCCTTCGTCGCGGCGGTGCTCGGGGGCCTCGACTCGCCGGTCGGCTGCGTCGCGGGCGGTCTCATTGTCGGCGTGCTCGAGGTGTTCGCGACGCTCGCGGTCGGAAACGACGCCGCCGACCCGATCGTCTACGCGCTGCTGCTCGTGATGTTGCTGGTGCGGCCGCAGGGGCTGTTCGGCCGGCGCGACGCGGTGCGCGATTGACGGCGCGGCTGCGCGACGACGGTCGCATGCTCGTGCTCTTCGCCGCGCTCGTCGTCGTGTTCGGCGTCCTCGCTCGGGGCGACGCCGGTCTGGTGCAGGCGGGAACCTACGTTGCGATCTTCGCGCCCGCCGCGATCGGGCTGTCGGTGCTGCTCGGCAACGTCAATCAGATCTCGGTCGGTCAGGCGGGATTCTTCGGGATCGGCGCGTACGCCGTCGGCTACCTGACCGTCGATCGGGGCTGGTCGTTCTGGTTCGCGGCGCCGGCCGGCGTTGGGCTGGCCGCGCTGGTCGGCGTCGTGCTCGGCTTCGTGGCGCTGCGCTTTCGCGGCCACTATCTCGCGATGGCGACACTCGCCTTCGGCTTGATCACCGTCGGCGTCTTTCACGCCACGCCCGTGCTCGGGCGCGCGAGCGGGATCACGAATATCGCGTATCCGCAGATCGGAGCGCTCACGCTGAGCGGCTATCCGGCGTACTGGTTCGCGTGGCTGGTCGCATTCGCCGCCGCGCTGGTGACGACCGGGCTGCTGCGCGGGCGCACCGGCCGCGCGTTCGAAGCGATCCGCAACGACGAGCTCGCGGCCGAGGCGATCGGAGTCGCGACGCGCCGCGCGAAGATCGCGGCGTTCGCCTACAGCGGCGCCTTGGCTGCAATCGGCGGCGCACTGTTTGCCTCGTTCCTGGGACTGATCAATCCCGACGCGGTCGGCGTCGCGCTGTCGGTCGACTTCCTGCTCATGGTCGTCCTGGGCGGCAGCGGACTCGTCGCCGGTGCGCTGTTCGGCGCCGCGCTGATCGGCTTCGCGAACGTGGTCGGTCATCAGTACGACAACTGGCGCGAGGTCGTGTATGGCATCGTCGTGATCGCGTTCGTCGTCTTTGCGCCGCGCGGCATCCTCGGGCTGCTGCGCGGTTCGTCCCGGCGGCGAGGCGCACGACCGCGGCCGCACGACGAGACCGTCGATGCGCACGGCGAACGCGCAGCCCCGGCGCAGGTGCGCGCCCCGGCTGCCGACCCGCTCGCCGTCGCCGGCGTCACCAAGCGGTTCGGCGGGCTGGTCGCGCTCGACGGCGTCAGCTTCGCGCTGCAGGCCGGGACGCTGACGTCGCTGATCGGGCCCAACGGCGCGGGAAAGACGACGCTCTTCAACGCGATCTGCGGGATCGGACGGCCGACCGCGGGCAGCGTGACGATCGGCGGGGTCGACGTCGCCGGCGCCCAACCGCACCGCATCGCCGCACTGGGCGTGGGACGTACGTTTCAGGGCGCGCGTCTGTTCGACGAGATGACCGTGTTCGAGAACGTCACGGCCGGGATGCCGCGGCTGGCGGGGCGCATCGCGCACCGGCGCGCGGACGCGATCGTCGCGCGCATGCAGCTCGGCGACGTGCGTGACGTCCCGGCGAAGGATCTCGCGTTCGGTGACCGCCGCCGCGTCGAGCTGGCGCGCGCCGTCGCCGGCGAGCCGTGGCTGCTGCTGGCCGACGAGCCGGCCGCCGGGCTCAACGACGCCGACCGCCGCCGCCTCCACGCCGACCTGCGCGCGCTGCGCGACGCCGGCACCACGATCTTGCTCATCGAGCACGACATGCGCCTCGTCATGGCGATCTCCGAACGCGTCATCGTGCTGAACTTCGGACGTGTGATCGCCGATGGCGCACCCGACCGCGTGCGAAGCGATCCGGCCGTCATCGCCGCCTACCTGGGGAGCGCGTCGTGACCGCCGGCGCCGCGCTGCTCGAGGTGCGCGGCCTGCGCGCCGCGTACGGCGCGCTCGAGGTCTTGCGCGGCGTCGACCTCGACGTGCGCGCCGGCGAGCTGTTCGCCGTGCTGGGGCCTAACGGCGCCGGCAAGTCGACGCTGCTGCGCGCGATCTCGCGTTTCGGGCCGACCGTGCGCGGCGGGACGATCGTGTTCGAAGGCCGCGACCTGCGCCGCGAGACCACCGAGCGGACCGCGCGACTCGGTGCGCTGCAGGTCCCCGAAGGGCGGCAGCTCTTCGCGCGGCTGAGCGTCGACGACAACCTGCGCCTCGGCGCGTTCACCGCGCGCGGCGGCCTGACGGCGAAACTCGCCGCGATCTACGACCGCTTCCCGTCGCTGGCGTCGCGCCGCGCGCAGCCGGCGTACACGCTCTCGGGCGGCGAGCAGCAAATGCTCGCCATCGGACGCGCGCTCATGGCGGAGCCGAAGCTGCTGATGCTGGACGAACCGTCGACCGGGCTCGCGCCGCAGATCGTCGAGCAGGTCTTCACGCTGGCGCGCGAGCTGAGCCGCGAAGGGACCGCGATGCTGATCGTCGAGCAGAACGCGGCCGTCGCGCTGCACCATGCCGACCGCGCCTGCGTGCTCGAAGGCGGCATGGTCGTACTGACGGGTACCGGCGCGGAATTGCAAGCCGACCCGCGCGTCCACGCAGCGTACCTAGGCGGCTCGGTCTAATCGCCGCGGGCATCCTGCTGCTGCTTAGTCGCCGCCGCCGATCGTCATGCCGCCGTCGACGGTGAGGACGTGGCCGGTCACGAACGAGCCCGCTTTCGAGGCCAGAAAGATCGCCGCTCCGGCGACCTCGTCGGGCTCCCCGATGCGGCGCAGCGGATAACCGCTGACCGCTTTTTCGTAAATCTGCGGATCTTCCCATAACTTGCGCGCGAAGTCGGTGCGGATGATCGCCGGCGCGATCGCGTTGACGCGCACGTTGGCCGGACCCCATTCGACCGCGAGGTTGCGCACGAGCTGCATGTCGGCCGCTTTGGAGATGCCGTAGGCACCGAGGTGCGTGTTGCCCTTGAAGCCCGCGATGCTCGAGACGACGATCACCGAGCCGTCGCGCCGTTCGGCCATGTGCGGAATCACCATGCCGCACAGCCAGACGTTGCTGCGCACGTTGCTGGCCATGATCTTGTCGAACGCGTCGTCGCTGATATCGAGCAGCGGCCCGAAGTACGGGTTCACGGCGGCGTTGCAGACCAGCGCGTCGACGCGGCCCCACTCGTCGAGCGTGCGGTCGACGAGGAGCTGCAGGGCCGCCTTGTCGGAGATGGTCGCCGCGTGTGCGATCGCCTTGCCCCCGCGCGCCCGGATCCCGGCTGCGACCTCCTCGCAGGCGTCCGCCTTGCGACTGGAGATCACCACGCTCGCGCCGGCCTCGGCCATGCGCTCGGCGATCGCTCTCCCGATGCCTCGAGACGAGCCGGTGATGAGGGCGACCCGGCCGGTCATGTCAAATAACACGTTTGTCGCTTTCGCCTGCGGCAGGAGGTTTGGGTTCGGATGGACTTGGCGTTCAGCCCCGAGGAGCGCGCGTTCCGCGACGAGGTCCGTGACTTCATCGCCACGCACCTTCCCGACGATATTCGCTGCAAGGTGCAGGCGGGCGATCCGCTCGTCAAGGACGACTACGCACGCTGGCACCGGATTCTCCACGAACGCGGCTGGGTCGCCCCCGGCTGGCCGGTCGAGTGGGGCGGCACCGACTGGACGCCGGTCCAGCGCCACATCTTCTACGAAGAGTTCGCCTACGGCTGGGCGCCGCGGCTGCTGCCGTTCGGCTTGCAGATGGTCGCGCCGGTTATCATCGAGTTCGGCAACGACGCCCAGCGCGCGCGCTACTTGCCGAAGATCCACAGCGGCGAGGAGTTCTGGTGCCAGGGCTACTCGGAGCCCGGCGCCGGCTCCGACCTCGCGTCGCTCGCCACGCGCGCCGAACGTCGCTCGGGTCCGGCCGGTGATACATACGTCATCAGCGGCACGAAGACGTGGATCACCGCGGCGCAATGGGCCGACTGGATCTTCGTGCTGGCGCGCACCGATCCGGCGGCCAAGAAGCAAGAAGGCATCTCGTTCATTCTGGTCGACATGCGCAGCCCGGGCGTGACGGTGCGACCGATCCAGACGATCGACGGCGGCCGGGAGATCAACGAGGTGCACCTCGAGAACGTCGAGGTGCCGATCGAGAACCGCGTCGGCGACGAAGGCGGCGGCTGGACCTACGCCAAGTTCCTGCTCGAGCACGAGCGCACCGGCACGGCGGGGATCGCCGGCTGCCGCCAGCAGCTCGAGACGCTGCACGAGACGCTCGCCCGCGAGTCGATCGACGACCGTCGCTTGAACGAGAAGATCGCGCAGGTCGAGATCGAGCTCGAAGCGCTCGCGTTCACCGAGCTGCGCACGCTCGCGGCGGAGTCGGCCGGCAAGCGCCCGGGACCCGAGTCCTCGATCCTCAAGATCAAAGGCACCGAGATCCAGCAGGCGCTCAGCGAGCTCGCGCTCGACGCGCTCGGTCCGTACGCCGAGAGCCACGTTGCGCCCAAGTACTTCAACTACCGCAAGACGTCGATCTACGCGGGCTCCAACGAGATCCAGAAGAACATCATCGCCAAGCGCATCCTCAAATTGTAGGCACGAAGATGGACTTTACGCTCACACCGGAACAGCTGCTGATCAAGGACAGCGTCGCGCGGTTCGCCGCCGGCGACCACAAAGGCGACAACTGGCCGCAATTCGCGGAACTGGGCTGGCTCGCGATCGGGGCACCCGATGATCTCGGTGGTTTCGGCGGCCCGCTCGAGACGCTGCTCATCATGGAGCAGTTCGGCCGGGGCCTCGTGGTGTCGCCGTATCTGTCGCAGGCGGTGCTCGCCGGCGCGCTGCTGCGCGCGGCCAAACGTGACGATCTCCTCGGCCCGGTGGTCGAGGGCGAGGCGCGCTACGCGGTCGCGTACGAAGAACCGCACGCGCGCTACGATCCGGGCCAGGTGACAGCCAGCGCGGTGCGCGACGGCGATGCCTACCTGCTGACCGGCACCAAAGTGCGCGTGCTCGACGCGACGACGGCGAGCGCGATCGTCGTCTCGGCACGCACCGGCGACGAGGTCACGCTGTTCGCCGTCCCGGCTCCTTCGACAAGCTCAGGACAGGCTGCGCATGGATTGTCGATCAGGCCGTACGCGTCCGAGGACGGGCACGACGTCGCCGACGTTCGCCTCGACGGTGTGCGCGTCGAGGCGTCGTCGATGATCGGCGCGTTCGGCGACGGGCTCAGCCTGCTCGCGGTCGCGCTCGATCACGCCACGGCCGCGCTGTGCGGCGAAGCGCTCGGGCTGATGGCGGTGATGCTCGAGGCGACGGTGCAGTACACCAAGCAGCGCCAGCAGTTCGGCGTGCCGATCTCATCGTTCCAGGCCTTGCAGCACCGCATGGCCGAGATGTTCATCGAGGTCGAGCTGGCGCGATCGATGGCCTATCTCGCCGCGATGACGCTCGACGAGCAGCACGACGATCCGGTCGCGCGCGCCCGCGGCGTCTCGGCGGCCAAGGTGCAGATCGCCAAGTCGGGCCGCTTCGTCGGCCAGAGCGCGATCCAGCTGCACGGCGGGATCGGGATGAGCGAAGAGTACAAGGTCGGCCACTACTTCAAGCGCATGACGCTCGTCGAGCGTCTGCTCGGCGACGCCGACTATCACCTCGCACGGTATCTCGGCTGCCGGCGGGCGAAGGCCGCGACGCCGGCCGAAGCGACGATCGCCTAGGAGATTCAGCGCCGCGTGCGCGCGGCGCTTTTCTTGGCGGAACTCTTTCTGGCGGCGCCGGTCTTCGCACTGCTCTTTTTCGCGCCGTTCTTCGCCGGCGCGGTGGGGGCGGTGGGCTTGGCCGACGGCGTGCCGCGCGCGGCCGCTGCCTCCGCGGCGGTGTTCGGCCCGGCCTTGCTGCGCATCGCGCGCTGCTTGAAGCGCTGCATCTCCGCGCCGAGCTGCTGCAGTCGCTCTTGACCCAGCGCGCTGCGCGCCTCGGAGAAGATCTCGGACTCCTCTTCTTTCACGTGGTGGTGCACGAGCTCTTTGAGGACGGTGACTTTCGCTTCGAGCGTCTCGTCACGCGGCGGAAGCGCCTCGATCTTGGCGATGAGGTCCTTGACGACGCCGTGCTCCTCAGCGGCTTCGAGCACGCTGTCGCGCTCGTCCTTACCGCCCGCCTTGCGCAGTGCCGGATAGAAGAGCGATTCCTCCATCTGCGCATGGACGGTGAGCGCCTGCACGATCTTCGCGACCGTCGCGCGCCGCCGCGCCGCCGGCGTGTCCTCGTCGAGCGCGGTTGCGAACAGCTCGTCGACCTCGCGGTGGTCCTTGCGGATCAGCGTCAGCGCATCCGGCGCTGCCTCGCCCTCGTCGCTGCCGAAAATGGTCGATACTGCCCGTTTGATGTCCATTTGAACTCCTCGCTCGCGTCGTCGGAGCAAGGAGTACCCGCCTCGAAGCGGCTCTGAAACGCGCTTGCTAACGCGCTGATTGATCGCGGTCGAGCTGAAGCGTTCGGATCCAGAGCGTGCTGATCGTGTCGATCATCTTCTCGACCGACGGACGGCGCCCGGCGAGCACCCATTCGAGCAGCAGGTCGTGCGAGGCGCCGGCGATCGCCGCGCTGAGCAGCCGGCTGTCGATTCCCCGGTCCTCGAAGCCCTGCGACGCCTTGGTCATCTTGCGCACGAACGCTTCGCGCTTGGCGCGGCGGTGCTGCTCGAGCTCAGGGTGCATGCCCACCGCTTCGATCGCGTAGATCCGCGCGACCCGCGGGTCGCTGGTGAGGTAGCGGAAGTAGCCGGCCGTGCTCTTGCGGACTCGCTCGCGAGGGTCGTCGTCCGCGCCGACTCGCAACGCTCCCATCGAGCGCTCGAAGACCGTCTCCGCGATGCCGTCGTAGAGGGTCCGCAGGAGCGCTTCGCGCGAGTCGAAGTCGTCGTAGAAGTGGCGCGCGGTCACGCCGGCAGCGCTGCAAAGCATCGGTATCGTCGTCTTGGCGAACCCGATCGTGCCGTACAGCTCCAGCCCCGCCTCGAGCAGCCGCTCGCGGCGTTCCGCGCGACGTTCGGTTGCCGAGAGCCCGGCGTACGTGCGCCCTTGCGGCGGCGGTGCCTTGATCGCCATCGGGCGAACGTTTCGCCGAGCCGCCGGTCATTTCGTCCTCCCCACGCCGGCCGTCCGGCGCGCTTTTCGGCTTCAGGGTGCTCGCTGAGGCTCGGGGTAGGGTTTCCCCGGATGCCGCAGCCGGCCATGAGCCGCGAGAATACGCTGCGAGGACCCTCATGTGCCCGGAGGACGTCACAGGTGTTCGATCTGCTCTCGGCCGCTCCGTCCAGCTCGGAGCCGCTGCCGTCACAACAGCACGGTGACGCAGCCGCCGGTG
This sequence comes from Vulcanimicrobiota bacterium, assembly GCA_963738465.1. Lineage (GTDB taxonomy): Bacteria > Vulcanimicrobiota > Vulcanimicrobiia > Vulcanimicrobiales > Vulcanimicrobiaceae > Vulcanimicrobium. The sequence goes on along the minus strand of CAVTWP010000004.1, from coordinate 361,359 downwards.
ATTCCGACCGCCTCGCCCACGCCGACTCCCAACGGCACGGTCACCGCGGCGATCCCGAGCGTCGGCGGCAACGTCGGTCCCGATCACGCGTTGTGGTTCTCCGAGTACGGGACGGGCAAGATCGGCCGGATCACATCGTCATCCCGACCGCGAACAGTCTGCCGGAGGGCATCACCGTCGGCCCCGATCACAACATTTGATTCACCGAGAACGCCTCGAACAAGATCGGAACCGTGCGCTGAGATCGAGGCGCGACCCGAGTGCCGTTATACGCGGTGGCGGGCGAAGAGCGGAGAGACGAGCGGGCGCACCCACCAGGGCATGGTGCTGCGCATGTAGGCATCGATCTGCGCGTTGTCTTGGGAGACGAAGGCGACCAGCTGCGAGCGGTGCAGATCCTGACGCAAGTCGCGCGTGAGCGGAAAGAACAGCGCGACGTAGATCACGGCCCAGGCACCGAGCAGCGCCTTGACGACGCCGATCAGCGCGCCGCCGATCCCGTTGCCGATGCCGATCACCGGTAGCCGCGCGATCCGCGAGAGAACCGACGAGATCACCAGCAGCGCGACGTAGACGATCAGCGCGAAGCCGACCATCCCGATCACGTGGACCGAGCCTTCGCCCAGATGCGTGAGCTGTTGGATCGTGCTGTCGAAGGTGCCCGGATAGACCAGCGCGGCCCAGATCGCCGCGGCGAGCGCGATGAACCCGCCGATCTCGGCCACGAACCCGCGCTTCCAGCCCTTGAGCGCGAAGAGCAATGCGACCGCCACGATGACCAGGTCGGGCCAGGTCACGCTCGAGGTTCGGCTCCGAAGCGCGTACGCAACGTACCGACGATACGCGCCAGAGCTGCGTCGGCCTGCTCGTCGGTCAGGGTTCCCTCGTCACTCTGCAGGGTGATCCGTATCGCCAGCGACTTGTTTCCTTTGCCGACCTGCGCGCCGCGGTACTCATCGAACGGCGTCGCCACGCGGACCAGCGGTTCTTCGCGGATCGCGTCGACGAGGTCGCCGGCAAGAGCGTCGAGTGGAACCACGACGGCGAGGTCGCGCTCGATCGGTGGGAACCGCGACGGCGCGGCATAGCGTGGCGCGGCATACTCCGGCAGCGAGGCGATGAACACGGTGGCGAGCGCGGTCGTCTCGGCGACGTCGTACGCGTGCGCCAAGCGCGGATCGACGACCCCGACGTAGCCGACGACGCGCTCGCCGACGTGCAGCGCAGCCGTCTTGCCCGGATGCAGCGACGGATACGTTCCACGCTCCACCCGCGCGTCGACACCGGTCGCGCGCCGCAGCAGCGCCAGCAGGTCGGACTTGAGCTGCCCGAACGTGCTCTGCCCGGCCTGTCCTGAGCTTGGCGAAGGGGCGTGCAGCGCGGTGAGGTGCACGTCTTCACGCGGAGGATCTGCCTGCGCGAAGACGTGGCCGAGCTCGAACACCCGGTACGGTCTGACGGCGCGGTCGCGTGCGGCGAGCTCGAGCAGCGCGGGTGCGAGCGAGAAGCGCATCCAGCGCTGGTCGTCGCTGAGCGGGTTGACGATCTCGACCGGTTCGTCGATCGCGATCCCGTTTGCGCGCCAGCGCTCCGCGACGCCGCCCGGCTGCAGCGAGAGCGAGAGCACTTCAATATAGCCCAGGCCCGCAATGGTCGTGGCGAGCGCGTTCTCGCGATCGAACTCGGCGCTGTCGACGTCCTGCGGGGCGACCGCCGGAACCTCGGCGCGCACCCGATCGTAGCCGACGATGCGCGCGACCTCCTCGACGAGATCGGCGACGATGACGACGTCGCCGCGCCAGTACGGCGGCCGCACGAGCAACGCGTCGCCGTCGCGCTCGGTCGCGAAGCCCAGGGCGCGCAACGCGCGTTCGATCTCGTCGACGCTCAGCTCGAACCCGAGCATTCGCTGCACGTCGTGCGCGCGCAGCGAGAGCGGTGCAGACTCGGGCGATGGCTGACCGGCAACGTGCGGAGCTTTTACGCGCGCGCCCTCGAGCGCCAGCAAGTGCACCGCCCGCGCCGCGCCGGCATCGGCCAGCGCCGGTGAAAGCGACTTCTCGAATCGCGTCGATGCCTCGGTGCGCAGCTTGAGCGCGAGCGACGCGCGGCGGATCCGCGGACCCGTCCAGCTCGCCGCTTCGACCAACAGCTCGGTCGTGCTCGCTTCGACCTCGCTGCGCAGCCCGCCCATGATCCCGGCCAGCGACGTCGGCCCGGCCTCGTCGCCGATCACGATCGCGCGTCCGTCGAGCGTGCGCTCCTGCTCGTCCAGCGTCGTGAAGCGCTCGCCGTCGCGCGCGTCGCGCACGACGAGGTGCTTGCCGTCGACGCGATCCCAGTCGAAGAAGTGCAGCGGCTGGCCGAGCTCGAGCATGACGAAGTTCGAGATGTCGACCAGATTGTTGATCGGCCGCTGGCCGGCCAGCGCGAGGCGGATCCGCATCGCGGCCATCGCCGGCCGCACGGCGACGCCCGAAACACGCTGATAGACGAACCGCTTGCAGTCGACGGTCTCGATCGTCACGCGCGCGTCGTCGGTCTCTCCTTCGTACGGCGTCGTCGAATCCGGCTCGCGCAGCGCGACGCCGAACGACGCACCCAGCTCGCGCGCCAAGCCGACGATCGAGAGCGCGTCGGGCCGGTTCGGCGTGATGTCGACGTCCAGCACCGGGTCGGTCAGCCGAAACTCCGCCACGAGATCGGTGCCGAGCGGGATCGACGGTTCGAGCTGCATGATCCCGTCCTCGAACCAGTCGGCCGGCAAACCGATCTCTTCGGCCGAGATCAGCATCCCGTGCGAGTCGATCCCACGCATCTTGCGTGGCGCGATGGTGAGGCCGCCGGCGAGCTCGGCGCCGATCAGCGCGACCGGCACGGTTTGGCCTGGCGCGACGTTCGTCGCCGCGGTCGCGATCGTCAACGGCTCACCGCGACCGATGTCGACCGTGCACAGCTGCAGGCGGTCGGCGTTGGGATGGCGTTCGAGCATATCGATGCGACCGCAGACGACATTGGTCAGGCGCGGCCGCGTGACGACCTCTTCGACCGGAAAGCCGAGCGCGGCGAGCCGCGCGACGATCGCGCCGGCGTCCTCGGGCAGGTCGACGTAGTCGCGCAGCCAGGCGACGGGAACCTTCACTAGGCGAGCCCTTCCGCGAAGCCGGGCAAGTTTTCGACGAACGCGCGGATGTCGTTCATGCCGTTGCGCTTCATCGCGATGCGCTCGAGTCCGCAGCCGAACGCCCAGCCGGTAACGTCGTCGGGATCGTAGCCGACCGCGCGCAGCACGTTGGGATGCACCATCCCGCTGCCGCCGATCTCGATCCAGCCGCTGCCGCCGCAGGTGCGGCAGTTGACGTCAGCGTGAGGTTGTGGAAGGCCGTGGCAGGCCGGACAGTTGACGTCGACTTCGGCCGACGGTTCGGTGAACGGAAAGAACGAGGGCCGGAACCGAATGTCGGCCGACGGCCCGAACAGCTCGCGGCACATCCCGACCAGCATCCCTTTGAGATGGCCGAAGTGGACGCCGCGCCCGACCATCAATCCCTCGACTTGGTGGAACATGTACAGATGGCGCGCGTCGATCGCGTCGCGCCGGTAGGCCTTGCCCGGAACGATGATCGCGATCGGCGGACCGTGCTTGCGCATCGCGCGCACCTGCATCGGCGACGTGTGCGTGCGCAGCACCAAGTCCGGCCGCAGGTAGAACGAGTCGAGCCCTTCGCGCGCCGGGTGATCGGGCGGGATGTTGAGCGCGTCGAAGTTGTTGGCGTCGGTCTCGATCTCCGGACCGAGGACCACCGCGAAACCGTGCCGAGTGAAGTAACGCGCCACTTCGATCGCGACGCCCCGCACGGGATGGATCGCACCAATGTTCGCCGCTGGTCCCGGGAACGTGACGTCAATCGTGTCCTCGAGCGAGCGTTCGAGCGCCGCGCGCTCGGCCCGCGCCTGCGCCGACAGCAGCTTGGCTTCCATCGACTCGGCCGCGGCGTTGATCAGCTTGCCGGCGCCCGGGCGGTCGGCCGGCGGCAGCGCGCCGATCCCGCGGCGGACCGCGGTCAGCGCGCCGCTGCGGCCCAGAAAGGCGACCCGCACCTCGTCGAGCGCGCGCGCGCCGGACGCGGCAGCGAGCGCGGCGTCGAAACGCGCGCTCAGCTCCGCCAGGGTCGAGTCGAGGGAGTCCATGCCGGTTAGCCTGTCCTGAGCTTGTCGAAGGATCATCTACAATGAGAACGCCCGATCCTTGAGGACCGGGCGTTCTGCAACTTCTGTCGGGGTCTCGCCCCGGAGGGTCAATTCACGGGCGAGGGGTGCAATTGCCGGTACATCAGGTACGCGCTGATCGAGCCCGTGGTGCTAAACAGTTTCCAGAAAACGTCGGAGGTGCGCATGTGCTTCGGCGGTCCCTCTCCTGTCGTTCGGTGCGCGCTATTATCGGCGTCGGCGGGGTCAGTATATCACCGGGCAAATAGCCCGCCAAGTCTTGACATTTCAGCGTTTTTCGGCGGCTTGACAAGGCTCTTGACAACGCGAGGCGACGTACAAGACGATGCTGCCGGCGACCGCGGCATTCAAACTTTCGACCGTGCTCCGCTGGGGGATGCGGACCGCTCGGTCCCAGCCCGGCAACCAGTCCCGCACGCCCCGGCGCTCGTTGCCGATCGCGATGACCGCGTTGGGTTCGATCCCGGCGTCGAGCGGCTCCCCGTCGACGTCGGCCGCCACGATCGGCCGCCCGGCGGCCCTCGCGGCGGCCACGGCCTCGTCGGGGCCGACGACGGCCAGCGGGAGCCGGAAGGTCGTGCCCATCGCCGCCCGGATCACCTTAGGGGCGAACGGATCGGCCCCGCCGCGCCCGAACAGCACGCCCGCGGCCCCGAAGGCTTCGGCCGAGCGCACCAGCGTGCCGGCATTGCCGGGATCACCGACGCCGGCCAGCAGCAGCACGAGGCCCGCGCGGTCGAGGACGGCCGCCGGGTCGTGCCCGGGGAGCTCGAAGACGGCCAGCAAGCCGGTGGGCGTATCGAGGTCCGACAGCCGCGCGAAGACGCGCTCGGGGACCACGTAGACGGGAACGCCCGCGCTCTCCCACCGCCCGGCATCGATGCCCGCCAGCCCCGCCGCCGTGGCGTAAATCTCCAGCGGCCGGGCCCCGCTCCGCTCGGCCTCGGCGAGCAGCGTCGGCCCCTCGGCGGCGAAGCGCCGCTCGGCTCGCCGCCCGCGCGGGGTCCGCAGATCGCGGACGGCTTCGATGCGCCCGTTGTGGGGGCCGAGCTCGGTGGGCACGCGAGCGCGCTTCCGGACCGGCGCGGCGCGGACCCCCGAGGGCGGGGCGGTGCCGAGCCGAACGACCGTTCCGGTGAAGGACACCCGCCGGTGGGAGATCGCTTGGCTCGTCGTCATCGCGATCCTGATCGCGATCGGCGCCGCACCGCTGCTCGAGTTCCTGGCGCGCAACCGCCTCGGCGCAACGGTCGTCACGCTGGGCGCGGTCGTCGCCTCGATCGTCATGATCCGGCGTGCATACGTGCCGAGCTCGCCGACCGTGCGCGCCGACGTCAGCAAGGCGTGCGCGTACTGCGCGGCGGCGATCATGGCGGTCGTCACGGTCGAATGGAACCCGCACTGGGCGATTCGCGCGTGCATCTCCGCGGCCGAGGTCGCGGTCGTCTTCGACATCATCACCGTCGCCGCGCGGCCCAAAGCCGCGCAGGGAGAGATTACGGGGCACTAATGCCGGTCTTCGTCACGGGCGGTACGGGATACATCGGTGCGGGCGTGGTGCGCGAGCTGCGCCGGCGCACGCACGCGGTGCGAGCATTGGCGCGCTCCGCCGAGGCCGAGCGCGCGCTGCGGGCGCTCGGCGCCGAGCCGGTGCGCGGCGATCTGACGAGCCTCGACGTTCTGCGCGGCGAAGCGGCGCGCGCCGACGCCGTCGTGCACTGCGCGTTCGACCATACGGTGGCCGACATGGTCGCGATCGAGCGCGCCGCCGTGGAAGCGCTGATCGACGCGCTGCCGTCCGGTCGCGCGTTCCTCTACACCAGCGGCGTGTGGGTGTACGGTTCGCGCGGTGACGCGGTCGTCGACGAGGACGCGCCGCTCGCGCCGCTGCCGATCGTCGCGTGGCGCCCGGCGCACGAGCAGTTGGTGCTTGCCCAGGACGGCCGCCTGCGGCCGATCGTCGTTCGCCCCGGGATCGTCTACGGTGACGGCGGCGGGATCCCCGGCGGTTTCGTGCGCGACGCCGCGACCGGCCCGGTGCGCGTCGTCGGCGACGGTGCCAACCGCTGGCCGACCGTCCGGCACGACGCGCTGGCCGAGCTGTACGGCGCGGCGGTCGATCACCGCGCCGCGCGCGGCGTCTTCAATGCGACGCGCGGCGCGCCGGTGCCGTACGTGGAGATCGCGCGCGCGGCGTCGCGCGCCGCCGGCGGCGACGGCGCGGTCGAGCATCTGTCGCTCGACGACGCGCGCGCGCTGATGGGACCGTTCGCCGATGCGCTCGCCTGCGATCTGTCGGTCGACAGCGGCAAGGCGGCGCGCGAGCTGGACTGGGAGCCGCACCGCCCCACGCTGCTCGAAGAGCTCGCGAGCACGACGGTCGTCTGATGGTCGAGGTGCTCAAGACGCGCCGGATCTACGACGGCAAAGTGGTCAACCTGCGCGTCGACACGCTGCGCGACGAGGGCGGGCGAACGCACGACGCGGAGGTCGTCGAGCACGCCGAGGCGGTGGCGGTGATCGTGCGGCCGCGGCCGTCGGAGATGCTGCTCGTGCGGCAGTACCGCCGTCCGCTGGGGCGCGAGCAATGGGAGGTCGTCGCGGGCGTGATGAACCCCGGCGAGTCGCCCGAGGAGGCGGCACTGCGCGAGCTGCGCGAGGAGACGGGCTACCGCGGACATCGCGTCGAGCGCTTGTGGTCGGCCTACACGGCGCCGGGTTTTTGCGAGGAGCTGCTGCACCTGTGCGTCGTGCACGGTTACGACATCGGCGACCCGCAGCCCGACGAAGGCGAGGAGGAGATGCAGCTCGGCATCTTCTCGATCGACGAGCTGTGGCGTAAGATCCGCGAGAACGAGCTGCCCGACGCGAAGACGCAGATCGCGGTGCTGTGGGCGCTGAGCGCGCGCGACTAGTCGTCGCGCTGCAGGCGGCACTGCTGCGCGCCGCCGCCGATTTCGGCGATCACGACGTGCTGGCGGCGCATCAGCCGCGGCTGCTCGCCACCGCAGCCGCGCTGGACTACGTGCTGATGCTCGCGACCGGCACGGCCGGCGTGCGGATACCCGAGCGCGACGCCGAGCGCGCGATGCGCGAGGGCATCACCCGCGGGGTCGACGACTTGCTGCTCGCCGCGAGCGAGATCGCGCAGCTCGCGACGCCGCCCGCGTCGGCGTTCGCGCGCGAGGCCGCCAAGTCGCTGCGCGAGATTCTGCGCGAAGAGGATCTCGCCAGCGAAGCGCGCTCCTTCGCCGTCATCGCGCTCGCCAACGCGTGACGATCGACGCCGCCGCGATCGCCGCATCGCTGGACGCCCGCGAAGGCGGCCTGCTCGACGACGAGATGCGCTCGGTCGTGCTCGACCACGGCGTGCGCACCCCGCGCGTCATCGTGCTGCTGCACGGCCTGACCGCCAGCCCACGCACCTGGCGCGAGTTCGCCCGCGCGCGCCACGCCCGTGGGGAGAACGTGCTCGTCGCGCGCCTGCCGCGGCACGGTCATCGCGACCGCATGTCGGACGCGCTCGAAGGCCTCAACCGCGACGAGCTCGTCGCGCAGGCGGCGCGCATCCTCGACGCGGCGCAGGCGCTGGGCGATCAGATCGTACTGGTCGGGCATTCGCTGGGCGGCGCGCTCGCGCTGGACCTCGCCCACCGCGACGCGCGCGTCTTTCGCGCGATCGCGATCGCGCCGTTTTTGGGCATCAAGCGGCTGCCGCACGACTGGCACGCGTTCGTGCGCGGGCTGATCGAACGGCTGCCGAACCGGTTCCTGTACTGGGACCCGCTCGACCGCGGCCGCAGCGCGCCGCAGCACGGCTACCATCGTTATGCGACGCGGTCGCTGGCGGCCGGCCTCGCCCTGGCCGACGCGCTGCGCGACGACGCGCGGACCGGGCCGCCGGGCGCGGCGCACGTCGAGATCGTGCGCAACGCCGGCGAGACGTCGGTGAACAATCGTGCGATCGACGATCTGCTCGCGCGCTGGCGCGCCGCCGGCGGCGCGTCGGTGCGCGTCCATCGTCTCGTCGGCCTCGGGCCGTCGCACGACGTCGTCGAGCCCGAGCGCAAACGCGCCCCCGCCGCGCGCTTCCTCCCGCGCTTGCACGCCCTGCTCGACGCGCCCCCGCCGACCGAAGATCTCACCCTCGACCTCCGCGACTAGGATGACGTTGTCGCCCTGCGCCGAGGACGGTTCGCGCCGGGTGATGCGGTGGTCGAAGGCGAACGCGTGATGCGACGAGAGGAGATTCGGTATGATCGAAGCGGCGTTTCGGGTGACCGGCATGGACGTGAGCGGCTACATGGTCAAGGACGCAAAACGCGCGATGGCGTTCTATCGCGACGTGCTCGGCCTGGAACCGTCATTGGTATATCCGCAGGACGCCGGCGCCGAGTACGAGCTCTCCGACGGGACGACCTTCAGTCTGTGGGGCGGCGGCGGCCGGGTCATGCCGTTTCAGCCCAGCAACGGAATCCTGTTCGCGGTCGACGATATGCCCGCGGCCGTGGCGGCGATCAAGGCGCGAGGCCTGGCCATCGACGGCGAATGGGAGACGCCGATCTGCAACATGGCGATGATCCACGACACCGAAGGCAACATCATCGTCTTGCACAAACGCAAATCGTAACCAGCGACCCGCGACCCGGGACCAGGACCGTCGCTCTTCGACGAGCTCAGAGCGACGACGGCGAGGCGCGATTGCGGTACGGTCGTCGCCCTTCGACAAGCTCAGGGTGACAACGTCTCGTTCAGGGTGACGTCGCTTCGATGATGACATCGAGGCGGACGGCGTTGGCGACCAGGCCGCGCGCGTAGTTCATGCCGAAGTCGGAGCGGCGGAAGCTGCCCGTCGCCTCGAAACGCGCGTGCCGCTTGCCGTTCTCGCCGCGGCGCTCGGCGATGCTGCGGGCGTCGAGCAGAATCGGATGCGACGCGCCATGCATCGTCAGCGTCCCTTTGACGGAGAATGTGCCCGTGTTGGTCTCCGCGATCTCATCGCTGGAGAAGCCGATCGTCGGGTAGCGCGCGACGTCGAAGAAGTGCTCGCTGCGCAGTTCGGCGTCGCGTTTGGGATCGCCGGTCGTCAGCGCAGCCGACGCGAGGCGCAGGTCGACGATCGCCGGCGTCGCCGAAGCCTGGGTAGTGACGATGGTCCCCGACTCGATCGGGATCGTCGCTTTGCCCTTCGACACCAACAAGTACTCGACCGTCACCGTGACCTTGGACAGCGCCGCATCGCTCGACCAGACGATGTCGGCCGCCGGCAAGGGCGATCCCGTGCCGACGGCGACGCTGAAGGCGCAGATGCCGAGCGTCTCGGTGCGCATGGCGTCAGCGTAGGGAAAGATCGTGAAGAAACTCTTATCGCTCGCTCGCGCGTTCGGTGAGCGGCTGGTCGCGCAGCCGCGCGCCGGCGGCCGCGCCCGGCGGGCAGAGCGCGCCGATGCGCGCCGCCAGCTCGGCGTCGACCCCGATCGTCGCTGAGGCGGCGTTCTCTTCGACCTGCGCGACGCGCTCGCAGCCCGGCAGCGCGACGACGTCGTCGCCTCGAGTGACGACCCATGCGAGCGCGAGCTGCGCCGGCGTGCAGCCCGCCGCGCGCGCAAGCGAAGCGAGCTCGTCGACCAGCACGAGGTTGCGTTCGAGATTGCCGGAGTCGAAGCGCGGAACTCGATGGCGCAGATCGCCCGGCGCGAGCTCGTCGGTCGAACGAACCTTCCCGGTGAGCATCCCGCGACCGAGCGGTGCATACGCGACCAGCGCGATCCCAAGCTCGCGCACGGCCGCGAGGACGCCGTTCGTCTCGACGTCGCGGGTGAACAGGGAGTATTCGCTCTGCAGCGCGGCGATCGGGGTGACCGCCGTCGCGCGGCGGAGCGTGGCCGCGTCGACTTCGGACAGGCCGACGTGCCGCACCTTGCCGGCCTGCACGAGCTCGGCCAGCGCGCCGATGCTTTCTTCGATCGGGACGGTCGGGTCGGCGCGGTGGAGGTAATACAGGTCGATGTGCTCCACGCGCAGCCGGACGAGCGACGCATCGCAGGCGGCGCGGAGATAGGCGGGCGTTGCGTTGACGGCACGATACGCCGGGTCGTCGGCGCGCCGGACGATGCCGCCCTTCGTCGCGACGGTCGCACGGTCGCGACGGCCGCGCAGCGCGCGGCCGACGAGACGCTCGTTCTCGCCGCCGCCGTACATGTCGGCGGTGTCGATCAAGGTCATTCCGAGCTCGATCGCCCGCTGGATCGTCGCGATCGCTTCGGGCTCGCCGACCGGATCGTAAAACTCGGACAAGCCCATGCAGCCCAGCCCGATCGCGCCGGCCGGCGGACCGCCCGCACCGAGCCGCCGAGAAGTCACGCTCTGTTCCGTTTGGCGGCCTTCCGCGCGGCGCGATCCGCGGCGAGCGCGTCGAGCGCCTTGAGATACGAGTCGAAGCCGAAGCCGGCGAAGTGGTGGACGCAGACGTCGCGCACGACCGAGATCTTGCGAAAGTCGCCTTCGCGGTTCTCGACATCGGAGAGGTGCACTTCGACGGCCGGCTTGGCGACCGCCAGCAGCGCGTCGCGGATCGCGTAGGAATAGTGAGTGAAGGCGGCCGGGTTGATCACGATCGCGTCGGCCCACCGGCGGCAGCGGTGCAGCTCGTCGACGATCGCCCCCTCGTGGTTCGATTGAAAGAATCGGACGCGCTGGCGCAGCTTGTGCGCGTGGGCGCGGACCGCACGCTCGAGGTCGCGCAGGGTGCGGCGTCCGTAGATCTCCGGCTCGCGCTCGCCGAGCAAGTTGAGGTTCGGGCCGTTGATCACCAGGACGTTCATCGCAATCCGATCTCCGCCAGCGCCAGGCGCACGTCCTCGGCGCGCACCGTGTCGTCGAGCCGGGCGCTGCCGATGCGGTCGAGCAGGACGTAGCGGATGCCGCCGGCGTGGCGCTTCTTATCGGCCTGTGTCGCCGCGATCACGGCGCCGGCATCGAGCTCGCGCCAGGCCGGCCAGATCGGCAGCGACGCGAGGTGCGCGTCGGCGTCGGCGCGTTGGCCGGCATCGAGCCCGCCGCGCGCCACCGACAGCGCCAGCGCCGCGCGCATCCCGACGATCACCGCCTCGCCGTGGCGCAGCGTGCCGAAGCCGGCGACCTTCTCGATCGCGTGACCGACCGTGTGGCCGAAGTTGAGGGTCGCGCGCGCGCCGGTGACGTCTTCCTCGTCGCGCTCCACCAGCTCGGCCTTGAGCTCGACGCAGCGCGCGATCGCCTCGAGCGCGGTCGCCGGATCGTCGAGCAGCGATCGTTCGCCGGCGCGCAGCGCGCGGTAGAGCGCGGCGTCGAGGGCGAGACCGCACTTGATCATCTCGGCATAACCCGAGACGACGTCGCGCGCCGGCAAGCTGCGCAGCGCGTACGGCGCGATCGCGACGAAGACCGGCTGCGTCACGGTGCCGGCGAGGTTCTTGCCGGCCGGCAGGTTGATCGCGGTCTTGCCGCCGATCGCCGCGTCGACCGCCGCCAGCAGCGTGGTCGGAACGCCGGCGTACGGCACGCCGCGCTGGTACGTCGCGGCGGCGAAGCCGACCGCGTCGGCGATCGTTCCGCCGCCCACGCCGACGATGAGGCCGCGGCGGTCGATCCCTTCGGCGCCGAACGCGGCGTACAGCGAGCCGACGCGTTCGAGCGACTTGAGCGATTCGTCGGCCGCCAGCAGCACGACGCCGGTCGCGACGCCGTGCGCTTCGTACGCGCGCGCGATCCGCCGTGCGATCGGCGCGACCGCGTGATCGCCGACGACCAGCGCGCGCCCGCCGTCGGCCGGTCGGACGTCGTTCGGCATCTGGTCGAGCACGGTCGGGCCGATGGCCACGTCGTAGGGCTTGCGGGTCGCGACGTGCACGATCCGGCGCTCGAGCAGCGCCGCACGGATCGCGGCCGCCGTTTCCTGCGGCGAGAGTCCGTCGACCACGATGTGGACCGGGGCGCCGGCGTAGCGCGGGCGGCGTTCGGCGTGCAGCCGCGCGAGCGCGCCCGGTTCGCGCAGGAGCGGTCGCCGTCCCGGCTCGCGCGCGGTGCGCTCTGCGCACGTCGCCGGCGACGCGTCGAGAAACACCAGCACGCCGGTCTCGGCGACGCGCGTCCGGTTCCACGCGTCTTCGAGCGCGCCGCCGCCGAGCGCCACCACGCAGCCCTGGCGCAGCGACGCCGCTTGGATCGTGCTGCGCTCGCGGGCGCGAAACGCCGCTTCGCCGTCTTCGTCGACGATGCGCGCGATGCGCCGCTCCTGTTCGGCTTCGATCTGCGCGTCGACGTCGACGGCTTCGCGTTCCAGCAGCGCGGCGAGGAGAGGCGCCACCGTCGATTTCCCGCTGCCGGGCGGACCGCACAGGTAGATGTTACCGAGCACGCACCGTCGTCTCCCAGGCGCGCACCCGTTCGCGCAGCTCGTCGACCGAGTCGCCGCCGAACTTCTCCAGCATCGCGGCGGCTAACGCCAGCGCAAGCAGCGACTCGCCGATCACCGCTGCCGCCGGGACGGCGCAGGTGTCGCTGCGCTCGATATGCGCCGCCGTCGCCTGGCCGGTGCGAAGATCGACGGAGTCGAGCGGCTGCATCAGGGTCGCGATCGGCTTCATCGCCGCGCGCACTACGACCGGCTGCCCGGTCGTCATCCCGCCTTCGATTCCGCCGGCGCGATTGCTGCGATAGCGCGTCCGTGACGCGCCGCCGGGCTCGTACTCGTCATGAGCCTGCGACCCGCGAATCGCCGCGGCGCGAAAGCCGAGCCCGATCTCGACGCCCTTGATCGCGTTGAGCGCCATGAACGTCTTGGCGACCTCGCCTTCGAACCGGCGGTCCCAGTGTGCGTACGAGCCCAGCGCGATCGGAACGCCGCGCGCGACGACCTCGAACACGCCGCCCAGCGAGTCGCCGTCGGCCTTGGCGCGCTCGATCTCGCGCACCATCGCCTCCGACGCGGCGGGATCGAGCGCGCGTACCGGCGAGGCGTCGATCTCGTCGGGCGCGACGTCGCGCCAGGGCGTCTCGTCGACGGCCGCGCCGATCCGCACGACCCGGCTGCTCAGCGTGACGCCGAGCTCGCCGAGCAGCGTGCGCGCGACCGTGCCGAGCGCGACACGCATCGCGGTTTCGCGCGCGCTGGCTCGCTCGAGCACGTCGCGCAGATCGTCGCGCGCGTACTTGATCCCGCCGATGCGATCGGCGTGGCCGGGCCGCGGCACGTGGACTTCGCGCGCGGCCGGCGCGCCGTCGGCCGGCGCGTCGACGCGCATGATCTCGGCCCAGCGCGCGTGATCCTTGTTCTCCAGCACGAGCGCTACCGGGCTGCCGATCGTGACCCCGCGGCGCACGCCGCCGACGATCCGCACCTCGTCGGTCTCGATGTTCTGGCGGTTGCCGCGGCCGTAGCCGAGCTTGCGCCGCCGCGCCTGCGCGAGCAGCGTCGCGGCGTCCAGCGGCAGGCCGCTGGGGATCCCGTCGATGATCCCGACCAGCGCCGCGCCGTGCGACTCGCCGGCGGTCAAGAAGCGCAGGCTCATCCGCCGTCCTTCGCCGCGCTAAGCTCGACGACCGGCGGCGCGATGCCGAACCAGCGCTCGAACGTCGCCGCCGCCTGCGCGACGAACATCGCCGTTCCGCCGACGGTGCGCAGGCCGCGCGCCCGCGCGTCGATCAGGAACGGGGTCTGCGCGGGAACGTACACGAGATCGAACGCGGCGGCGCCGGCCGGCGCGTCGCGCGGCAGCAGCGAGCGCTGGTCGTGGCCCACCATGCCGGCCGGCGTCGCGTTGACGTAGACGTCGGCCGGCGGAACGTCGTCGAGCCCGCGCACTTCGGCGCCGAAGTCGCGCGCGACCGACTGCGCGCGCGCCGGATCGCGGGCCGCAACGATGATGCGCAGGGCGGCGTTGCGGCGCGCGGCTGCGGCCACGGCCCGGGCCGCGCCGCCGGCGCCCAAAATCGCGACCCGCGCGCCGCGCAGTGCGACGCCGTGCGCCGCCAACGCGGCCTCGACGCCGGCGACGTCGGTGTTGCCGGCGACGAGCGTCGCGTGCTCGCGAGTGAGCAGGTTGGCGGCGCCGCACGCCCGCGCGGCGGGCTCCACGCGGTCGGCCAGCGCGAGGGCGCGTTCCTTGTGCGGCAGCGTGACGTTGCAGCCGACGAAGGCGGGTTCGTTTCGCCAGCGGTCGAGCGTCGCGGCGAGATCGTCCGGCGCGACGTCGATCGCGTCGTAGATCAGCGCGATCCCGGTCGCCGCCGCAAAGCGCGCGAACAGCTCGGGCGAGCGGCTGTGCGCGACCGGATGCCCGATCACCGCGGCGCGGCGCGTCTCCGTCACCCGACCGCCTCCAGCGCGGCGCCGAAAGCGGGAAACGACACGGCCATGCAGTCGGGATCGTCGAGCCGCACCTCGACCGCCGCCGCGCGCGCCGCGACCGCGAAGGCCATCGCGATACGATGGTCGCCGGCGGTGACGACCGCACCGGAACGAAAGCGCGCCGGGCCGCGCACCGCGAAACCGTCGTCGAACGTCTCGACGTCGACGCCGAGCGCGCGCGCCGCCGCCGCGAACGTCGCGATGCGATCCGATTCCTTCACCCGCAGCTCCGCCGCGCCGCGCACGGTCGTCGTGCCGCGCGCGAAGGCGCCGAGCACGCCGGCCAGCGGCAGCTCGTCGATCAGCCCGGGAACCTCGTCCGGCGCGATCGTGACGGCGCGCAGCGCGGCACCGCGCACCGTGACGCGGCCGCGCGGCTCGGGGTCGCCGGCGGCCGGCTCGATCTCGACGTCCGCGCCGAAGCGCCGCAGCAGGTCGAGGAACGCCGTGCGCGTCGGATTCAATCCGACGTCGTCGACCGCCATGCGCGCACCCGGCACCGCCGCCGCGGCGGCGAACAGAAACGCCGCGCTCGAGATGTCGCCGGGAACGTCGATCTCCGTCGCGCGCAACGCCGCAGGCCCGTGAACGCGCAGCGACGCGCCGTCGCCATCGCAGGCGACCCCGAACGCGCGCAGCAGCCGTTCGGTGTGGTCCCGCGTCGCGATCGCGCCGCTGATTCGCGACATGCCGTGCGCGCCCAGCGCCGCCAGCAGCAGCGCCGACTTCACCTGCGCGCTCGGGATCGCGACGCGCACGTCGGCGCCGCCCGCCGCGGCGTTGCCGCGCACGCGCAGCGGTGCCGTCCCGTTCGGAGACAGCGCGATGCGCGGGCCGAACGCCGCCAGCGGCTCGGCGATGCGGCGCATCGGCCGGCCGCGCAACGACGCGTCCCCGTCGAGCGTGACGTCGACGTCGCGCGTGGCGAGCAGGCCGGTCAGCAGCCGGATCGTCGTACCGCTGTTCCCGCAGTCGATCGCGGCTGCGGGCGAGTTCAGCCTACCGGCGCAGCCGCTGACGACGAGCGCGCCGCCCGCGTCGCGGAAGGTCGCGCCCAGCGCGCGCAGCGCGCACTGCGTCGAGCGGACGTCGAGACCGGCCGGCAGGTTGCGCAGCACCGACTCGCCGTCCGCCAGCGCGGCCAGCATCAGCGCGCGATGGGCGATCGACTTGTCGCCGGGAACGGCGATCGGACGAATGCCGGCGCTCACGATCGTTCCAGCTCGGTGATCCGCGCCCGCAGCGCGGCCTCGCGATACGCGACCGCGGCTTCGCCGACGAACGTGCGGAGCAGCTCTTCCTCCTCCTTGACCAGCGCGTCGCCCATGGCGTGACCGCCGTAGAGCGCGACCGCGAAGGTCTCTTTGTGCGAGCCGAGCGGGACGATCAGCGCCGGCGTGGCCGCCCCGGACGGAAAGTCGCGCCGCTCGACCGGCAGCTCGATCCGGCGCGCCTTTCCTGCGGCCAGGATCGGGGCCAGCATCGGATCCGCCGACGACAGATCGTGCGCGCTCGCGCCGTTCCAACCCGACTCGCGCACGCGGCGCAGCGTCGTGCCTTCCTGCCGGAACAGAGCGGCCGAGGCGAGCTGCAGGGTGGCCAGCGGCCGGTCGACGATGATGCGCTCGAGCGCGTCGACGCCGTCGGCGTCATCGATGTCGGCCGCGGCGTGCCTGAACGCATCTTCCGCGCGGTGCAGCCGCCGGAAGAACAGCCCGTCGCACACCCAGTTGAGCCCGTGGCGGATGTGCTCGAACGACACGCTCACGAACGCGAGCAGGACGAGCAGCAGCGCGCCGCCGGCGGTATCGGCCATGCCGTGCTCGATCTCGACTTCGGCGAACGCGAAGACGAACAGCCACAAGAAGCCGGTGAGGGCGAGCGTCGTGCCGCGCGCGAAGGTGAAGCGCACGTCGACGACCCGGCAGCGGCGAACGGCCTCGTAGACGACGAACGGCATCAGCACCGCCGGGATGAACAGGGCGTAGACCAGCGCGTCTTGATCGCCGGGCGACGGCGGCAGCCAGCTCGCCGGCAGCATGGCCTGCGCGATCAGCTCGGCCAGCACGTACGGCGGAAGCGCGAACCCGAGCACCCAGTAGACCAGCCGGGTGCGCTGCCATTCCAGCGGCCGATCGTGCGCGCGCATGCGCCGGCCGCGCAAGATGAGGATTACCACCACCGCGATCGAGACGCCGGTCTCGACGACCGTGAGCGCGTTGGCGAACGTCTCGGCGTAGCGCGCACCGAACGGCGTGAGGAAGGTGCCGACTTGCATCAGTAAGAGCAGCGCCGCGACGACCGGCAGCGCGCGCCGTTCCCAGCCCGTGAGCGGCGCGTCGGCGTCCGGAAAGCGCAGCGCGAAGACCAGAAAGCCGACCAATCCGAGCGCGACGACGATCGCCTGCACGAGCTCCTGCGCGAAGACGAGCAGCGGATACGGTTGGATCAGCGCGTACGCGACGTACGTTTGTCCCGGATTGAACCACGCGCCGTACAGGAAGAATCCCGCCGTCGCCGGCGACGGCCGGCGCCACACCAGCAGCGCCGACAACGCGATGAACGCCAACGCGCCGAGCTCATCGAGCGCGAGCAGAATTTTGGTGTACCACGGCTCCTCGGACGGCACGGGCGTCACGAGCACCGGCGCGCCGGCGTTGACGTCGTATACCGCGACCGGCGCATGGTGCAGGGTGAGGAACTGAATCCCGCCGCTCCCGCCGTAGAGCGCAAGCAGATCCCGGCAGACGCCGGAGGTGACGCCGTCGCGCAGACAGTTGCGCCGGCCCAGGCCGATCTGATCGCCCGGCATCATCAGCGATCCGGAACGGCGCGGCCGGGCGCGCGCGCGAGACGATGTCGGGGCTGCCGGCCGGAGCGCCGACGCGTCGACGCTTTGCACGACCCCCGCGTCGTCGACCTCGAGCGGCAGCCGCGAAACCGTCGCGCCGAACGGCCACGCTCGGATCGCGTCCGGCATGACGCTGCAAAGCGCCCAGGCGGCCACGATGCACACCAGCGCCTTGCCCCAAACGTTCAGCTTGCCGTTACGAACCAGCCACATGCGCGCCGCGTTCCGCGGTCTACGCGGCTTAGGTGGCGAGCGGTGCGCCTCCCGCTCGCGGCGAAGCGCGGCTCATGCCGTCGCTCACGATCTCTCCCGAGCTGGCCGCCGACGCCGTCACCGTGCGGCGCGATCTGCACGCGCATCCGGAGCTGGGCTTCGCCGAGCATCGAACCGCCGGAATCGTGGCCGAACGGCTGACCGCACTCGGCCTCGGCGTGCACACCGGAATCGGCGGCACGGGGGTGGTGGGAATCCTCACCGGCGGGCTGCCGGGTCCGACCATCATGCTGCGCGCCGACATGGACGCGCTGCCGATCCCCGAGGAGAACGACGTTCCGTACGTGTCGCAGAATGCCGGCGTCACGCACGCGTGCGGGCACGATGCGCACGTCGCGATGCTGCTCGCCGCCGCAACGATCCTGCAGTCGAGCCGCGCGGAGATTCGCGGCCGCATCGCGTTCGTGTTCCAGCCGGCCGAAGAAGGCGGCGGCGGTGCGAAGGCGATGCTCGAGGACGGCTTGATCGCGCGTTTCGCGATCGAACGCGCCTACGGCCAGCACATCGGCACGATGCTGCCGACCGGCGCGCTGGGACTTCGCCCGGGGCCGCTGATGGCGTCGGTCGACTCGTTCGATCTCGTGGTCGAGGGCCGCGGCGGCCACGGCGCGATGCCGAACCGTTCGGTCGATCCGGTCGTCGTCGCCGCCGGCGTGGTGACCGCGATGCAGCGCGTGGTGAGCCGCGAGGTCGATCCGGTCGAGCCCGCCGTTCTCACGATCGGCGCGATCAACGGCGGCACGACCTACAACGTGATCCCGCCGCGCGTCGCGCTCAAGGGCACCGTGCGCTCGTTCAGCGACGCGGTGCGCACCGACATGGAAGCGGCGATTCGCCGCATCGCCGAGCACACGTGCGCCGCCGCGAAAGCGACCTGTTCGCTCGACTGGCACCCGTCGTATCCCGTCACCGCGAACGATCCGGGCGAGGCGGCGTTCGTGCGCGCCGCGCTGATCGCCGAGTTCGGCGAGGCGCGCGTGCTCGAAATCCCGCCGGTGATGGGTAGCGAGGACTTCTCGTACTTCGCGCAAGCGGTCCCGGCGTGCTTCTGGTTCTTGGGCGCCGGCGACGACGCGCACCCGTTTCCCAACCACCATCCGGCTTTCGACATCGACGAACAAGCGATGGTCGCCGGCATCGCCGCCTACGTCACCGTCGCCCTCGCGTCGACCGCGCGCTGAGCGCGCGCTACTTGACCTGCGATTCGTCGATGAGCAGGATCGCGCGGCGGTTCGTACCTTGGAGCGCTTTGACCGCGCCGACGACGGCGCCGATGGGGCTGTTGGGGTCGAGCATCTCGGTCACGGTGTAGCCCGTCTGCTGCTTCGACTGATCGTCGATCGGGCCGCGCAGCACGGACGGAACCTTCGCGTAGCTGTCGATGAGTTCGAACGCGAAGCCCATCTGCGCGCGGATGAGCTTGGGGTCGGCGAGGAACACGTAGACCGAACGCCGCGCGGCGGGCGCGTCGAACTCCTCGCCGTCGAGCGTGCTCGTGTCGGGGCGCTCGTCGTGCGAGATGTCGACATGCGTGGTCGAGAAATGCATACCCGGCGGCGGCGACGTGCGCAACCCGGCAAGCCACGCGCTCAGCTGCGGCATCGAGGCCGTGGTCTGCGCGATGATCTCATGGCCGCGGTAATTCTTCGGCGGAAGGTGGGCGGACGGATCGGCCTTGCGCATCGCCGCGAACAACTGCTCCGAGTCGACCGGAACTATCGTCATCACGGTGCTGCTCCGGTAGAGCGGGAAGTCGCTCGGGTTGACTGCGTTCCGGTGCGTTTGGACGACGGTCGTCTGCTGCGGCTTGGGCTTTGCGCAGCCGATTGCAACGACGCACAGCAGCGCGACGGCGACGACTGCCCGGAACGTTGGCTTCATGCCTCCACGATCGTTACTGATAGCTATGCGGCGGTGCTGGTTCCGACGGCGTCCTTGGCCAGCGACGTCAGCCGCGCGAAGGCGGCCGCGTCGTGCACGGCCAGGTCGGCCAGCGCCTTGCGGTTGACCGCCACGCCGGACTTCTTGAGGCCGGCCATCAGCTTGGAGTAGGTCAGGCCCTCGCGCCGGGCGGCCGCGTTGATGCGGGCGATCCACAGCGAGCGGAAGTCGCGCTTGCGCACGCGGCGATCCCGGAACGCGTAGGCCAGCGAGTGGAGCAGCGCCTCGTTCGCAACGCGATAGTTGCGGCGCCGCGCGGCGCGGAAGCCCTTGACGAGCTTCATCACCTTGCGCCTGTGCTTGATCTTGTTGAGACCGCGTTTGATACGTGCCATGTCAGTGCCCTATAAGAGGTACGGGATCTGCGGCGCGAAGCGCTTGAGATCGCCCTTGAACGTCGGCTGGTCGCGACGGAAGTTCCGCTTGCGCTTGCGCGACTTCTTGCTCAGGATGTGACCGCAGCCGTCGAACTGGTGACGGTGAGACACCTTGCCGTTCGCGGAGACCTTCACGCGCTTGGCGGTGCTGCGATGCGTTTTTATCTTAGGCACTGGCTCCCCCGATGGTGGCGACCGCGTCGGTCCCGGTCTCGGCGACGCCGTTCTCGGGCTCATCGTGATGAGCGGCGGTCTCGGCTTCGTGGTGCGCCGTGTCGGTCTTCAAGTGAACGAAACGCGGCGGACCGAGTGGGGTGGCTCGCGGAGCCAAGATGAGAAACATGTTCTTTCCTTCGAGCTTGGCCTCGCGCTCGACCGCCGCGGTGTTCTCGAGATCCTTGGCGATGCGGTCGAGCAGACGTTTCCCGAAGGCGGTGTAGGTGATCTCGCGCCCGCGGAACATGATCGTGACCTTGACCTTGCCGCCGTCGAGCAGAAGACGTTCGGCCATCTTCGCTTTGACTTCGTAGTCGTGGACGTCGATCTTGGGACGCAGCTTGACCTCGCGCAACTCCCAGTTGCGCTGCTTCTTACGCGCCTCTTTGTCTTTCTTTGACTGCTCGTATTTGAGCCGGCCGTAATCCCCGATCCGACAGACCGGCGGGACCGCGGTGGGCGAGACCTCGATGAGGTCGAGCCCCTTGGTCCGAGCCATGGTCAGCGCGTCCTCGGTCGCTATGACGCCGAGCTGCTGGCCGGCATCGTCGATGACGCGGACTTGGCGGATTCTGATCTGCTCGTTGACGCGCAGCGGTCGTGCTATGACAAACTCTCCGGAAAAAAAGAAAAGCGAAGACGCCGAAGCGATCCTCGCCATCGTCACGAACCGGATCGCCCGCGGGCATCCGGTGAGGGTGGAGGGACGGCAACGCCGGACCTGCCCTGCTTCGGCCCGCGGAGCGTATCACGCCGCCGGGCCGAGCGTCAAGCAACGGAAGCTCGGGTCAAACGCTCGGCCGGCCTCCCGGCGAAGCGAGCCCCAGGCCCATGGCGAGCTTCGCGGCTTCGTAGGTGTCGTGCGCGATCGGCCGGATCGCGTCGGCCGAGCGGGCCAGCAGCGCGCGCAGGTGGTCGGGGTTCGCGCGCAGTTCGGCGTAGCGCGCCTGTAGCGGGGCGAGCTGGGCGACCAGCGCGTCGACGATCTCGCGCTTGAGCGCGCCGTAACCCTTGCCGGCGAAGTGCGCCTCGGCAGCGGCGGGCGCCGTCCCGGTCGCCGCGACGTAGATCGCGAGCAGGTTGCTCACGCCGGGCCGGTCGGGATCGAAGCCGATCTCGGTGCCAGAGTCGGTCTTGGCCGACATGATTGCGTTGCGGATCGCGTCGGGCGGATCGAGCACGCCGACGGCGTGCCCGGCGCGCGCGCTGCTCTTGCTCATCTTCTTGGTCGGATCGTCGAGTCCCATGATGCGCGCACCGACCTTGGGGATCGTCGGCTCGGGGAGCACGAACGTCTCACCGTACGTGACGTTGAAGCGTTGCGCGAGGTCGCGGGTGAGCTCGACGTGCTGCTTCTGGTCGGCGCCGACCGGCACGAAGTTCGTACGATAGAGCAGGATGTCGGCCGCCATCAGCAGCGGATAGGTGAATATCCCGACGGTGACGCTCGTGCGGCCCTCGCCGGACTTCTCTTTGTACTGCGTCATGCGGTTGAGCTGGCCGATCGTCGCGATGCCGTTCAAGAGCCAGGCGAGTTCGGCGTGCTCGGCGACGTCGGACTGCACGAACAGCGCGGATTTGTCGGGATCGATCCCGGCAGCCAGCAGAATCGCCGCGGTCTCGAGCGTCTTCTCGCGCAGCTCGGCCGGATCTTGCGGCAGCGTGATCGCGTGCATGTCGACCAGGCAGAAGATGTTGAAGAAGTCGTCCTGCTCGGCCGCCCAGCGCCGCACCGCACCGTAGTAGTTGCCGATGTGGATCGTTCCGGTCGGCTGAATCCCCGAGAACACCACCGGCTTGACACTCATCGCGGCCTCGCCCGGTTGGGGCGCGGCGGAAACTCGGGCCGCGACGCCGACGAGGCCAGCGCTTCGGTGACGAGCCGCAGCGCTTCGTCCATCTGCGGATCGGCGCCGCGCCGGGCGTCCTGCGGCGCGATGTCGATCTCGTGCGTCGGATCGGTACCGTAGTTCTCGACGCCCCAGCCTGCGTCGGTGAACCAGAACGAGTACTCGGGCTGCGTCGTCTCGGTGCCGTCGATCAAGTGATGGCGCGGGTTGACGCCGACCACGCCGCCCCAGGTGCGCATCCCGACCAGCGGTCCGAGCCCGTACAGTTTGAAGCAGTGGCTGAAGATGTCGCCGTCGCTGCCCGCGAACTGGTTGGTGATCGCGACGATCGGTCCGGCCACCGACTCCTCCGGGTACGGAAACGGCGGCCCCCAGCGGGAGACGTCGTAGCCGACGCGCTTGCGGGCCAGCTTCTCCAGCAGCAGCGACGAGACGTGCCCGCCGCGGTTGTAGCGCACGTCGACGATCAAGCCGTCGCGGTCGAAGTCGCTCAGATAGCCGCGGTGAAACTCGGCGAAGCCCCACGGTCCCATGTCGGGGATGTGCAGGTAGCCGACGCGTCCTCCCGTGCGCTGGTGCACGAGCGCGCGGTTCGCCTCGACCCAGACCCGGTAGCGCAGCATCCGCTCGTCCCGCAGGGTTCGCACCAGCACGCGGTGCGGCTCGTTCGACTGCGTGCGATCGGGTGTGAGCCCGTCCTGCGCTTGTCGAAGGGGGCGCACGACGGTGAGCACGACGTCTCTGCCGGCTTGGTTCACCAGCATCGCGCCCGGCCCCGTCTGCGCCGTCAGCGCGCGACCGCCGATCGCGACGAGCAGATCGCCTTCGCGGACGTCGACGCCGGGCTCGGCCAGCGGCGAGTCGGCTTCGCGATTCCACGGATCGCCGCGCAGAATGCGTTCGACGCGGTAGGCGCCGGCCTCGTCGGACCAGGCGATGTCGGCACCCAGAAAGCCGCGCTTGTACTGCGGCGGCCGCCGTTTGTCGCCGCCTATCTCGTAGGCGTGCGACGTGCCCAGCTCGCCGTGCATTTCCCAGATCAAGTCCGACAGCTCGTCGCGCGTGCGCACCTTGGGGAGCAGCTTCTCGTAGCGCGCCAGCACGGCCGGCCAGTCGACCCCGGCCATCTGCGGGTCCCAGAAGTTCTCGCGCTGCAGACGCCACGCTTCGCGCAGCATCTGGCGCCACTCGCCGCGCGGTTCCACCAGCACGCTGATGCGGTCGAGGTCGAGCCAGCCCGTGCGACGGCCGATCTCGACCGGCGGTTTCTCTTCGTCGCCTTCTTCGGGCAAGTCGCGCGACGCGTCGATCGCGCGCAGCTTCCCGCGCGACTCGTAGACGAGCGTGCGCGCGTCGGGACCGAGCACGAAGTCCTCGATCTCGAAGGCCAGCGCCGCTGAGCGCTGCTCTTCGAAGTCGTAGGCGAGCAGGTCGCCGTCCGACTCTTCGTCGTCGCGATCGCCCGGGCGGATGCCGTGGACCGGGAAGCGCGAGAAGACCGCGCGCCGCTTCGCCGCCGCGATCCGATCGTACGAACCTTCGTCGACCGGAAACGCGAGCATGCGCAACGGCAGGCCGTCGGTATCGATCGTCACCTCCGGCTTGGGCTGATCCTTGTCGTCGTCGTCGTCATCGTCGTCGTCGCGGCGCTTGTGCAACGGCGCGGGCTTGGGGACGAACGGGTTCGGCGCGTCGGCGCGCAATGCGATCAAGTACGGACGCCACGCTTCGGGGAAGCTCAGCTCGAACTGCAGCGCGTCGTAGACCGGATAGAAGTCGCGCGTCGACAGAAAGTAGAGGTACTGCCCCGCGGGATCCCAGGCCGGCGAACGATCCTCCCGCAGCGCCGTCGTCGCGTCGGCGATCCGTCCCGTCGCGCACTCCAGGAGCCGGATGATCGTGGTGCGCCCCTTCGGCGACCACGTGTACGCCAGCCAGCGCCCGTCAGGCGAGAAGACGGGCTCGCCGATCCTCTCGCCGATGCTGCGATCGATCTTGCGCGGCGCGGCACCGAGGTCGATGAGCCACAGCTCGTGACGGTTCGTCGCGAACGCCAGCGTGTCGCCGCCCGGCGAGGCCGCGAGCGCGTGCAGCACGCCGAGATCTTCGTGCGTCACGTACTCCGGCGGCGAACTCTGATCGGCCGGCGCGATCGCGACGCGCTCGTACCCCGACGCGTCGTCGACGTATGCGACGCGCCGGTCGTCGTGCAGCCAGGTCAGCAACCGCCGCCGCGCGGTCTCGTTGGGCGACGCCGGCCCCGGCGGCCCGCTCGCCGGATGTTCGATGACGGCCTCTTCCCACAACGGCATCGTGAAAGCGTGACCGCGCGAGACGATGGCGAGTGCCGTGCCGTCGTGCGACGGAAGCCAGCTCTCGAGCAGCGCTGCGGCGCCGACGAAACGGCGCGCCGTCTGGGGCGCGTCCGACGGCATCTCGACGGCGATGCGGTTGACGGCACCGTCGCGCGGGTCGAGCAGCACCAGCTCGCCCCCGCAGGCGTAGACGATGCGCGTCCCGTCGGTCGCCGGGAACCGCGCGTAATGCTCCGTTTCCTCAGTATGCCGGCGCAGTTCGCCGCCGTCGGGATTGACCGAGTACAGGTTGCCGATCCCCTCGTGGTCGGACAAGAAGAAGACGCGCTCCCCGATCCACATCGGCCAGACCAGATTGCCGGCCAGGTCGCGGCAGATCCGCGCGTACTCCCCGTCGCCGCGCGCGTCGACCCACAGATGTCCGGCCGTGCCCCCGCGATAGCGCTTCCAGCGCGCCGGGTCGGTCGCGTTGCGGCCCAACAGCGCTCCGCCGCGGGCGTGCGTCGCGAAGGTCGCCACATGGCCCAAGCCGAGCTCGACGGGTTCACCGCCCGCGACGTCGATACGCAACGCCGACGTTTCTTTGATGAACGGCGAAGCGGCGTCGGAAGTAAAATAGATCGCACGACCGTCGGACGACCAACTGCAGCAGTGCAATACCTCGCCGCCGAGTTGGGTGAGCCTGCGCGGGACCCCGCCGCCGGCTTCCATCACGTACAGCTCGGGATTTCCCTCGGAGCGACCGACGAACGCGACCAGCGATCCGTCGGGTGACAGGCGCGGCAGCGCGCACTCGCCTTCGGTGGCGGTCAGGCGGCGCGCGATCCCGCCGCCGTCGTCGACCAGCCACAGATCGTCCTCGCACGCGAAGACGATCCGCCGGCCCGCGATGGTCGGAGTTCGGACGTAACCGGAGGCGCTCACCCGCCACGGGTACGCGGCTCGGACGATGGAGTCCCCGGTGTCTCTGCCCGGAGCTTGCGCTCGGCGGTTTGGCGAGCTGGGCGCTGCGGTACAGCTTTCGAGCGATGGACACCGACGAACGGAGCGTGAAAGACCTCATCCACGACGTGCGCCAACGGGTCGAGCGCCGGACGTTCGTCCAGGACGTCACCGAACCACTCACCGGTCGCGTCGACCGGCGCAAGATCGCTGCCAAGTTCAACAACCTCGAGCACGCCGTCGACGAGCTCGCCGAGGCCGTCGACCGCGTCGCCGAAGAGAGAAGCGCCTAACGAGGGAGACGTCCGCAGCGTTCGTGAACGCGAGCGCGCGATGGACGACGAGCTGCTGGCGGCGTTTCGGGCCGGCGACCCGCGCGCGCTGGCGCGCGCGATCTCGCGCTGCGAGTCGGGCCGCGGCGCGGAGCTCATTCGCGCGCTCTTTCCGCTGACCGGCCGCGCGCTCACCGTCGGGCTGACCGGCCCTCCCGGCGTCGGCAAGTCGACGCTGACCTCCGGAATCGTCGCGCACGTCCGCGCGCAGGGCAAGACCGTCGGCGTCATCTCGGTCGATCCCAGCTCGCCGTTCTCGCACGGCGCGCTGCTCGGCGACCGCATCCGTTTGGCCGAGCACTTCGTCGATCCCGACGTGTTCATCCGGTCGATGGCGTCGCGCGGGCATCTCGGTGGGCTGTCGGGCGCCACCGCCGACGCTGTCTCGCTGATGGACGCGTTCGGCAAGGACGTGGTGCTGATCGAGACCGTCGGGGTCGGCCAGTCCGAGATCGAGATCGCCGAAGTCGCCGACACGACGCTGGTCGCGCTGCAGCCCGGCAGCGGCGACTCGGTGCAAGTCCTCAAAGCCGGCATCCTCGAGATCGCCGACGTGTTCGTGGTGAACAAGAGCGACCACCCGATGGCGCTGCAGCTGCAGCGCGAAATCCGCTCGATGATGGAGATGCTCGACTTCGAGGGTTGGATTCCGGCCCTGGTGAGCACGCAGGCGCTGGCCGGGACCGGGATCGACCAGCTCTGGAACGCGATCCTGCGCCACGACGCGTGGCTGCGCGAGAGCGGCGCGCTGCGCGAAAAACGCCGCGCCGCGTTCGCGCACCGCGTGCGTCATCTCGCGCTCGGCACGCTCGAACGGCGCGTCGAGGACGCGATCGGTACGCTCGACGGCGACCTCGATCCGTACGCCGCCTCCGATGTCGTGCTCGAAACGTTCGGCGTGCACGGCGGCGCGCACGCGGCCGGCCACGCGCGCACCCGCGCCGGCGTTCGCGCCCACGTGAAGGGCCTACATTAAACGCCGCAGGTCGCGGCGAGATCGTCGCGGGCGGGGCGGGGACCGAGCGGGAAGGTGGCACGCAGGGTGACGGCCGACGGTTCGGCCAGCCGGTCGACGCTCGTCAGGTAGACGCGATTGGTCAGGTTCTCGACCTGGAACGTGAGCGCGCCGCCGGCCGGCAGCGGGGCGGAGATTTTGCCGCCGACCAGCAGCGCTTTGCCGAGCGGCTCGGTGTTGAGATCGTCGGCATAGGCCTGGCCGAGGAACGACGCCTCGACGCTGTAGCGCAGCGGCCCCGACTGCGCGTCGATCGCCGCCGTCGCCGCGCGATCGGGGACGAACGCCAGCCGCTTACCGATGTCGGCGGCCGGTCCGGCCAGAACGCGCGCATATTGCGTCTGCCCGCTCAGCCGCAGGCGGGCGCAGCGCCCGAGCGACTCGGTGTAGGTCGCGATCGCGCCGTCGGTCCGCGTCGCGCGCGACGTTCTCGCGGCGCTGTACCGTCGGCGAGAACGTGACGAACGCGATGCCGTCGGTGACGAGCGTGCGAGTGAAGTCGACCGCGAGGCGCGAGTTGTGACCGAGCACGTCGAAGCCGGCGCTGTCGGTCCGGGCGCGCTCGGGGATGAGGGCGGGATTCGGCGCCATCTGCACCGCGCCGACGTTGAAGCCGCGCACCAGCTCGTTGAGGTACGGAGCGCGAAAGCCCGCGCCGCTCGACACGCGCAGCGCGATCGACGGTGACAGATCGTAGCGCAGCGCCAGCCGGGGCGACACGGCCCGATCGTCGCGCGCAGGTGCGTTCACGATGGTCGCCTTCCCCGTCGCCGCGGCGACGGTGACCAGCCGTTCGTCCGCGACCGAAACGCTGTCGTAACGCGCGCCGGCGAGCGCTTCGAACCGTCCGGCGCGCGAGGTGACCTGGAGGCCGAAGCCCGCCAGCGTCTGATCGCCGCTGCCCAGACTCTGCAGCGCTCCCGATGCGCTCTGCTGATTGCTGAGCCCGTGCACCGAGCGCAGGTCGGCGCGCGCGTCGATGACGAGCGCCGGCGAGGTCGAGGTCCAGCCGGCATAGACGCCGTCTTCCCAGCTCGGTACGTGCTGCACGTAGCGGATGACGCCGGGCTTGGCCGGATACTGGTCGGCGAGATTGGTCACGAATGTGTCGCGGTTGTAGAGCGCCACGCTCGTCTCGGTGTGGCCGCCGGCGACATCGTAGCGCAGCGACTGCTGATCGAGCGTGCGGCCGAAGTCGTAGTTGGGCCGGCCTTGCGCCTGCGCGTCGGTCGAGAACAGGAACGAACCCTCGAACGTCCCCGCGCCGCCGAGGGTGCGCAAGCGGACCTGCGTCGCGTCGCTCTGGCTGCGCGCGTTCCGATCGACTGCCGTGCGCATCGTCGGCGGGGTGATGAGGTACGACGACGACGTGGTCGACGTCCACACCGAAGCGGCGAGTCCCGGTCCCAGCGCGCTGCGGTAGAACAGTGCGTCGTCGCTGAGCGACAGCCCGCCGCCGGCGACGCTCACCAAACCATCGGGCGGCAGCCCCGGGCCGTTCGCGGGGCCGCGCGTCGACAGCGACAGCACGCCGCCGACACCGCCCGAACCGTACAGCGCCGAACCGGCGCCGCGCAGCAATTCGGCGCGCGTGATCTCGCCGGCCGGATACGCCTGCCAATCGACTTGGCCGCCGAACGCGTCTTGCGCGGGGACGCCGTCGACCAGCACGACGCCGCGGTCGTTGCCCGCGCCGTCGAACGACACCCGCAGCTGTCCGTAGTTGGTGAACGCGCTGTTGCTGCGATCGCGATCGAAGCCCGGCAGATCGCGCAATAGCCCATCGGTCGTGGTCGCGGCGGTGTCGCGGATCGCTTGCGTGTCGAGCACCGACGCGGCCACCGGCAGCCGGTGCAAGCTCGCGTTCGAGCCGGTCGCGACGCGCACCGTGCCGATGATCGACGGCGCTCGGTGGAGGATCACGCGTTCGGCGTGTCCGCCTGACAGCGCGACGCGCACCGTTGTGAAGCCGGGCGCTTCGACCGTCGCGGAACTTGCGTTGAACGCGGCCCGCGGCGATGCTTCACCACTGCGGCCGGCGTGCTCGACGTCGACGCTGCCGTTCGGACCGCTGAAGCTGACGATCGCGCCGGCGACCGGCGCGCCGTCATCGTCGACCACGATCAAGGTCGGACCGAGGATGGCGACCACGGCGGCGAACACGAGCGCCAGCACGTTAGTGGAAACCTGCGTGCACGACTCGCCAGCGTTCGTGCTCGAAGAGGCCAGTCCTAGTGCGTTCGGTCCTGCGGACCGATCCGCCGGGGGCCGTTCCCGGCCGTCTCCGAAAGGGCCGTCATGCACGGTTTCGATCAGCGCATCGGCGTCGTCGGCGTCGGCCGGATGGGTGCCAACATGGCGCGCCGTCTGCGCGACGTCGGCTACCCGATAGCGGCAGTCTACGACGCGCGGCAGGAGACCGCGAACTCCCTCGCGCGCGAGCTGAGCACCGTCGCATCGAGGTCGCTGGCCGAGGTGACGCGTGCCGCCGACGTCGTGGTCACGGTCGTGAGCGACGACGCTGCGATGGAGCGCATCTACGCGACCGCGGGCGGCTCGCTGCTCGACGGCGCGCAGGGGAAGCTGTTCGTCAACTGCGCGACGATCACGCCGGACGTTCACGTCGAGGTGCAGTCGCGCGTCGAAGCGCGCGGCGCTGCGAGCCTCGAAGCGTGCATGGCCAGCTCGATCCCGCAGGCGCGCGACGGCACGTTGTACCTCATGATCGGCGGCCGGCGCGAGACGTTCGAGCGCGCGCGGCCGCTGCTCGAACGGCTGGGCAAGAAGCTGCGCTACGTCGGCCCGGCCGGCGAAGCCGCAAAGGTCAAAGCACTGGTCAACATGGTGATGAACATCAACACCGCGGGATTGGCCGAAGGACTCGGGCTGGCCGAAGCGCTCGGGCTCGATCTCGGACTGCTGCGCGAGGTCTTCGCCGAAACCGGAGCCGCGTCGCGCGTGCTCGAAACCGACGGCGCCGACATGCAGTCGCGCGAGCACGACGTGTTCTTCTCCGCCGCGCACGCCGCCAAGGACGCGAACATCGCGCTGGGGCTGGCGCGCGGCGCGCAGCTCGATCTCCCGCTGGCGCGGGCGGCGGCGCGCCAATACGAGCGCATGATCGAGCTCGGCTTGGGCGAGCTCGACAAGTCCGGCGTAGCGGAGCTCACCTTTCCGAGCCGCGCGCGGCCGCGCGCCGAAGCGTAGTATGGCGGAACGGAGCGCGCGTCTCTCCGACGGCGCACAGACGACGCTGCAGCAATGGGGCGAGCGCGGGCCGCTGGTGCTCGGCGTGCACGGCGTCGGCGCGTCGCGGCGCGGCTGGGCGCGCATCGCCGAGCATCTCGCGGCGACGATGCGTTTCGTCTCGTACGACCAGCGCGGTCACGGAGATTCGCAGCCGGCCGGCGCGATGACGGTCGAGCGGATTCTCGACGATCTGGCCGAGGTCGTCGCGTCGTTGGGCGAACCGGTGCATGCGCTGATCGGACATTCGTGGGGCGGCGCGACGGCGATCGTGGGCGGTCGCCGGCTCGACGCGGTCGGACGGGTCGTCGCCGTGGATCCGATGCTGCGGTTGGGCGCCGGCATCTGGTCGAGCAGCGTGCTGCGCGAGCACCGCGCGACGCTCGCGCTGCCGGTTCCCGAGCGCGAGTCGGCGATTCGCCGTTCGTACGCGGCGCTGCCCGAGATTGAGATGGAATCGAAGCTGCATGCGACGCGCCTGCTGTCGATCGAAACGCTCGAGGCGCTCGGCACCGACAGTGGGATCGAGGCCGGCCGTTGGGACTTCCGCAGTGCGGTCCATGACTATCCGAAGCCGTTGCTGCTCGCGCTGCCCGACCCCACGCGCAGCGTCGTTCCGCCGGCCGAGCGCGAAGAGCTGCGCGCGCTGGGCGGTTCGAACGTCCGCGTCGAGGTGTTCGAAGGCGCCGGCCATTCGCTGCAGCGCGAAGTCTTCGACCGCTTCATCCCGGTTGTCGAGGCGTTCTTGAACGAGTGACCCGCATCAAGGCACGCCGAGCGTAGCGGGCATCGCGCGGCGCTTCGCGTACCTTTATGCCATCGTAAACACCGGTGATGACGACGCGCGCCTGAGCGGCCGAGCATTGGCCGAGCTCGCGGCCGCGCTGAGAAACCTCGGCGACCTGACGTACACTGCGCTCGGTTCGGCGCGGCCGTCGGCGGCCGTGCGTGCCCTGGTCGAGGCCGTCGGCGCGGCGACGGGCGGCAAAGCGCGGTTGCTGCGGCGCGCGGTGGACGGCACCTACGGGGTGGTCGCATCGCTCGAGGACCGGCCGCTGCCGGGCGGCGCCATCCCGACCGCCGACTCGACCTTCACGCTCGACGACGCCGCGGCCGGCGAGCTGGTGTTGCCGCTTCCCGGCACCGGTCCGTATCCCGAGTTCGTGCTCGCAGTTCAGCATGCCGGCCGGCCTTCGGCAGAGGTCGACCATGGCGCGCTCGAGCTCGCGGCCGCCGCGCTCGCCGTTGCGATCCGCAACCTCGGCTTGCACGCCGAGAGCGAGCGACGCCGGGCGGAGCTGCTGGAAGCGCGCGCCACCCAGGCCGAGCTCGTCGCCCGGCTGTCGCGCGACGTGCGCGGCCCGGTGACGAGCATCATCGGCTTCGCGCGCCTGCTCGAGGAAGACGGACGCTTTCCGAGCGACGCGCGCGAAGCGCTCGCAATGGTGCGTGCCAACGGCGAACGGGTGGCGGAGATCGCTGCCGACATCGATCTGCTGTCACGGATCGAGCTGGCCGCCGTCGATCCCCAGTGGGTCACGGTCGACCTGCGCGAGCTGGTGGCGGTGGCGGGTGCCGAGCCGGAACGCAGCGATCCCGTGCGCGTCGTCGCCGATCCCGAGCTGCTCGCGACGGCGCTGGGGCGGCTCGTGCAGGACGGCCGCCGCGCGCTCGCGCCGGTGCGCGCGCGGCTCGAGAACCTCGACGAAGCGATCGTGCTCGAGCTGACCGGAACCGGCGCGTCGCCGGCCGACCCGGCCGCACCGACGATCGGCGCCCGGCTCACCCAGCGCATCGTCGAGCGGCACGGCGGCTCGTTCCGGACCGGCTCGGAGAGCGGCACGTGGTGGGTGCGGCTCATCCTGCCGGCCGATCCGCGGCGGATCGGGCGCCGGCTGCGCATTCTCTTCGTCGGCGCGCCCGAGCGCGCGGCCGAGGCGCCCGAACAGCTCCGCGCGCTAGGGTTCGTGGTGGAGATCGCCTCGGGTTCGAGCGCCGTGCGCGCGGCGCTGGCCGGCGCCGACGTGGTCGTCGTCCCCAGCGCGCTCGCCGCCTGGGCCGGCGTCGACCGCATCCCCCCGGCGCAGCGCCGCGGGGTCGGCTGGCTGCTGCTTGGCGACACGCGTCCGGGCGGCGCCGACGGGTGGGACGTCATCCTCCCGGCGTCCTCGCCACCGGCCAAGCTGCGCGGCGGCGTCTACGCCGCCGCCTCCAAGGCTCGTCTGCGCCGCAGCGACGACGGGACCGCGCTGTCGGCCAACTAGGAGAGTTCGCTACGCTGGGCGCTCGCCGGCACTCGGGAATGTCATAGGCGGGGGTCGAATCGAACCGGTCGACCGTCGAAGGGACATGCGCAGGTGGCGAAGATGATCGAACGCGCGTCGGGACTCGGACCCGACGCGACGCCGGAGTACGAGGAGCTGGTCGAACGCTGGCAGGCCAAGGCCGAGCGTGCGCCGCTGCGCTCGGGTAAGGGCTCGGGCGCGATCGACCGCACGATCTCCGACATCCCGCTCAAGACCGTCTACGGGCCAGCCGACGTCGGGCACCTCGATCTGGGCCGCGACCTGGGCCTGCCGGGCGAGTTTCCCTACACCCGCGGCATCCACCCGACGATGTACCGCTCGCGGCTGTGGACGATGCGCCAGTTCGCCGGCTTCGGCAACGCCAAGCAGACCAACGCGCGCTACCATTTCCTGCTCTCGCAGGGCCAGATGGGGTTGTCGGTCGCGTTCGACATGCCGACCCTGATGGGCTACGACTCCGACGATCCGAAGTCGCTGGGCGAGGTCGGCAAGTGCGGCTGCGCGATCGACTCGATCCGCGACATGGAGACACTGTTCGACGGCATCGATCTCGGCGCGATCACCACCTCGATGACGATCAACGGACCGGCGGCGATCGCGCTCGCACTGTACATCGTGACGGCCGAGAACAAGGGGATTCCGCGCGCCAAGCTCGGCGGTACGCTGCAGGCCGACATCCTCAAAGAGTACATCGCGCAGAAGGAGTGGATCTTTCCGCCCCGGCCGCACGTGCGCGTCATCGTCGACATGATGGAGTTCTGCGCGCGCGAGATGCCTAAGTGGAACACGATCTCGGTCTCGGGCTACCACATCCGCGAAGCCGGCTCGACGGCGGCACAGGAGCTCGCCTTCACGTTGGCGGACGGCTTTGCGTACGTGCAGGAAGCACAGCAGCGCGGGATGGACGTCGACGAGTTCGCGCCGCGGCTGTCGTACTTCTTCAACAGCCACATCGACTTTTTCGAGGAGATCGCCAAGTTCCGCGCCGCGCGACGGATCTACGCGCGCCACATGCGCGACCGCTTCGGCGCCAAGGACCCGCGCTCGTGGCAGCTGCGCTTTCACACGCAGACCGCCGGCTGCAGCGCGACCGCGCAGCAGCCCGAGAACAACATCGTGCGCGTCGCGTTCGAGGCGATGGCGGCGGCTCTGGGCGGAACGCAGTCCCTGCACACCAATTCGATGGACGAAGTCCTCGCGCTGCCGACCGAGAAGTCGGTCGAGATCGCGCTGCGCACGCAGCAGGTGCTGGCCTACGAGACCAACGTGACCAACGTCGTCGATCCGCTGGGCGGCGCGTACTTCGTCGAAGCGCTCACCGACGAGATGGAGCGCCAGGTCGAAGCGTACTTCGCGCAGATCGAAGAGTACGGCGGGATGGTGGCGGCGGTCGAGGCGGGTTTTCCGCAGCGCGAGATCGCCGACGCGTCGTACCGCTACCAGCGCTCGATCGAGTCGGGCGAGCGCGTGATCGTCGGCGTCAATGCGTTCGAACGGCCCGACGAGGCGCAGGATCCCAATCTGCTCAAGATCGGCGTCGAGATCGAGCGCGGCCAAGCGCGCGCGGTGCAGGAAGTGCGCGCCGGCCGGGACGCCGCGGCCGTCGAGGCGTCGCTGGCGGCGCTCAAGCGCGCCTGCGCGAGCGATGCGAACGTCATGCCCTACCTGATCGACTGCGTAAAGTCGGTCGCCACCGAGGGCGAGATCGTCGAGGCGATGGTTTCGGTGTACGGCCGCTACACGGAGACGAGTGTGTTCTGATGGCCGGAACCCAAGCTCCGAGCCGGCCGCTGCGCGTGATCGTCGCCAAAGCCGGGCTCGACGGACACGACCGCGGCGCGAAGGTGATCGCCCGCGCGCTGCGCGACGCCGGGATGGAAGTGATCTATACCGGGTTGTTCCAGACGCCCGAGCAGATCGTGCAGACCGCAATTCAGGAGGACGCCGACGGAATCGGGCTCTCGATTCTGTCGGGTGCGCACATGACGCTCTTCCCGCTGGTCGTCGAGCAGCTGCGGACGCAGGGCGCCGCCGACATCGTGTTCTTCGGCGGCGGGACGATCCCGGCCGACGACGCCGCCGAGCTGCGGCGCCTCGGCGTGCGCGAGATCTTCACCCCCGGCGCGCCGCTGTCGGAGATTATCTCGTTCGTCGAGCGCGAGTGCGGCAAACGGCGCGACGTCACCGGATAGCGGCGTGAACCTGTCCCCCACCGGCGCGCGGCGAGTTCGCACGCGCGTCGCGCCTTCGCCGACGGGCGATCCGCACGTCGGCACGGCCTACGTCGCATTGGTGAACGCGTGCTTTGCGCGCCAGCAGGGCGGCGACTTCATCTTGCGCATCGAGGACACCGATCAGGCACGCTCGACGCCGGAATCCGAACGCGCGATCCTCGCGGCACTGCGCTGGGCCGGACTTTCGTGGGACGAGGGTCCCGACGTCGGCGGGCCGCACGCTCCGTACCGGCAGAGCGAACGTTCGGCCTACTACACGCGCTATGCCGACGAGTTGTTGAATGCGGGTCATGCGTTTCGTTGCTTCTGCACGCCGGAGCGGCTCGACGCGATGCGCGCCGCGCAGCGCGCCGCGAGCCTGCAGCAGAAGTACGACGGATACTGCCTGACGGTCTCGCCCGCCGAGTCGGCGCAGCGCGCCGCAGCGGGCGAATCGTTTGTGGTGCGGATGAAGGTTCCGGCGACGGGCGTGTGCATCGTGCACGACCTGGCTCGCGGCGACGTCCCGTTCGAATATGCGACCATCGACATGCAGGTGTTGCTCAAGTCCGACGGCCTGCCGACGTATCACTTGGCGAACGTGGTCGACGATCACCTCATGGAGATCACGCACGTGATCCGCGGCGAAGAGTGGATGTCGTCGGCGCCCAAGCACCTGTTGCTCTACGACTACCTCGGCTGGGAGCCGCCGGCGCTGATGCACTTGCCGCTGCTGCGCAACCCCGACAAGTCGAAGCTCAGCAAGCGCAAGAACCCGACCGGGATCCTGTTCTACGACCGGATGGGCTATCTGCCCGAGGCGCTGCTGAACTTTCTGGGCCTCTTGCTCGCGCCGGCGCCCGAGGGCCAGGAGATCTTCGGCGTCGACGTCCTCACCGAGCGGCTCGACCTCGCCAAGATTTCGCTGGGCGGCCCGGTGTTCGACACGGCCAAGCTCGATTGGCTCAACGGTCAGTATCTGCGCGGTCTAGGCACCGGCGAGCTGATCGCGCGTACGACGGCATGGGGATTCGACCGCGCCCGGTTCGAGCGGATCGCCGAGCTCGCCAAGTCGCGCGTCGAGCGACTCAGCGATCTGGTCCCGACCGCGGCCTACCTATTCGCCGGACGGCTCGCGGTCACGAAAGAATCGTTCGCCGCCGCGAAGCTCGGCGACGACCTGTTGCGCAAGTCGGTAGCGCTCGCGATGTGGCGGCTCGACGCGGAGCGGACCTTCGACCAAGACACCATCGAGCGCGTCCTCAAGGGCGTCGGGGAAACGCTCGGGGTCAAGTTCCGCGATCTGTCCCGCGTGTACTACGTCGCGATGACGGGCAGCCCGACGTCGCTGCCGCTGTTCGATTCGATGGAGCTGCTGGGCCGCGACCTGTGCCGCGAGCGCTTTCGCGTCGCGCTCGACGCGCTCGGCGGCGTGTCGTCGAAGGAGCAGAAGGAGTGGCAGCGGAGTCGTGCCGCCGCCGAATCGGACGGCCGTCCGTCGGAGACGGCGCTCGCATGACGACACGCGCCATCGTTCTGGCGGCCGGCAAGGGAACGCGCATGAAGTCGGCCTGGCCGAAGGTGCTGCACGAGCTGTGCGGCCGGCCGATGCTGTGGTGGGTGCTCGAAGAGCTGCGGGCGGCGGGGATCGACGAGATCCTCGTCGTCACGAACCCCGAGCTCGACCCGCTGCTGACGCGCTTCGCCGTGCGCACGGTCGTCCAAGCCGAGCAGCTTGGGACCGCGCACGCGGTGAGGACTGCGCTCGATGCGCTCGAGCCGCGCGACGGCGTCGTGGTTGTGGCGTACGGCGATATGCCGCTGGTCGACCGGAGCATCTTTCGCGACGCGCAATCCGCGCTGCGGCGCGGCAAGGCGACGGCGCTGGCGCTGGTCACCGCGCGGATGCCGCTGCCGTCGACCTTCGGGCGCGTCATCCGGGCGCAGACCACCGCGCGCACGGCAAGCGCGGCGGTCGAGCGCATCGTCGAAGCGAAAGACTGCACGCCCGACCAGCTGGCGGTCGACGAGATGAACGCCGGAATCTACGCCTTCGAAGAGCCGGCGCTGCGCGACGCGGTCGCTCGGATCGGCAATCAGAACGCGCAAGGCGAATACTATCTCACCGATGCGGTCGAGCTGCTGACCGCCGCCGGCCGACGGGTCGGAGCGATCACCGCCGGCGACTATCGCAGCGTGCTGGGCGTCAACGATCGGGTCGAGCTGGCGGCCGCGCGTGCTGTGCTCAACGCGCGACTGTGTGAAAAGCACATGAGCGCCGGCGTCACGATCGTCGATCCCGCGACGACCTACCTCGAGCCCGGACTCCAGATCAGCTGCGACGTCACGATCCAGCCGGGGACGTCGATCTTCGGCGAGACCAAGATCGGCGAAGGGACCTCGATCGGGCCGCACTGCCGCATCGGCAACGCCGTGATCGGCCAGCGCTGCGACATCCGCGAGAGCGTGATCCTCTCGACGCGGCTGGGCGACGACGTCCGCGTCGGCCCGTTCGCGCACCTGCGCGACGGCAACGTGATCGGTGACCGGGTGAGGATCGGCAACTTCGTCGAGTTCAAGAAGTCCGAGATCGGCGACGACGTCAAGGCCAACCACCTGGCATATATCGGCGACGCGTCGGTCGGCCCGCGCACGAACTACGCCGCCGGCGCGATCACCTGCAACTTCGACGGCGAGCGCAAGAGCCGGACCGAGATCGGTGCCGACGTTTTCATCGGCACCAACAGCTCCCTCGTCGCGCCGCTGACCATCGGCGACGGCGCGATGACCGGCGCCGGCTCGGTCGTCACCCGCGACGTCGCCCCCGGCGAGCGCGTCGCCGGCGTCCCCGCACGACCGTTACGGAAGCCGGCCACGACATAGTGTATCCGCACTCGCGCGACTTCGTCGGTTACGGCGCGCGCCCGCCCCAACCGCGCTGGCCGGGTGGTGCGCGGCTCGCGCTGCAGATCGTGATGAACTACGAGGAAGGCTCGGAGTACGCGATCGGGGACGGAGACGAGAGCTCCGAGACCTACCTCACCGAGGTGCCCGGCGCGACGCTGGGTCCCGGCAAGCGCGATCTGATCGTCGAGTCGGTCTACGAGTACGGCAGCCGCGCCGGCTTCTGGCGGCTGATGCGCTTGTTCGAAGAGCGCGAGATCCCGATCACGGTGTTCGGCGCCGCGCTCGCGCTGGAGCGCAATCCGGCGGCGGCGGCGGCGATCCGCGCAGCCGGCCACGAGGTCTGCTCGCACGGCTGGCGCTGGATCGGCTTTCAGAACATGAGCGAGGACGAGGAGCGCGCCCAGATGCAGCGCGCGGTCGAGTCGATCGAGCGGACCATCGGCACGCGCCCGTACGGCTGGTACTGCCGCTACGCGCCGTCGGTCAACACGCGCCGGCTCGTCGTCGAGGAGGGGGGCTTCCTGTACGACTCCGACGCGTACAACGACGATTTGCCGTACTGGACGAAGGTCGGGAACAAGGATCACTTGGTGATCCCGTACACGCTCGACAACAACGACATGAAGTTCAGCGTCGCACCGGGTTTCACGTCGGGCGAGGATTTTTATGCGTACTTGAAGGACGCGTTCGACGTGCTCGTCGACGAGGGGAGAACGTCGCCGAAGATGATGTCGGTGGGATTGCACACGCGGCTGGTCGGCCGGCCCGGCCGCTTCGCCGCGCTCGAGCGGTTCCTCGACTACGTCGACGAGCACGACGACGTGTGGATTTGCCGGCGCGTCGACATCGCGCGCCACTGGATCGCCAACCATCCACCGGAACGCTGAATGGCGGCCGACGCGATGCGGCTGCCCAAGGCCGAGCTGCACTTGCACGTCGAGGGGACGCTTGAGCCCGAGCTCACCTTCGCACTCGCCGAGCGCAACCGTGTGGTATTGCCGTACCGGTCCGTCGAGGAACTGCGCCGAGCGTACGAGTTCACCGGCTTGCAGTCGTTTCTCGATCTCTACTATGCCGGGATGGCGGTGCTGCGCACCGAGCAAGATTTCGCCGAGCTCGCCGGCGCGTACTTCGCTCGCGCGCGCGAACAAGGCGTCGTGCATGCGGAGATCTTCTTCGATCCCCAAGCGCACACCGACCGTGGCGTGGCGTTCGAGACGGTGATCGGCGGTCTGTGGCCGGTGATCCGCGACAGCGAGCGCCGGTACGGAATCACCTCGAAGCTGATCATGTGCTTCTTGCGCGATCTCAGCGCCGAGTCGGCGATGGCGACGCTCGAGCGCGCGCTGCCGTACCGCGAGCGGATCGCGGCGGTCGGCTTGGACTCCGCCGAGGTCGGTCACCCGCCGTCGAAGTTCGCGCGCGTCTTCGAGCGCGCGCGTGCGGAGGGATGGAAGACCGTGGCGCACGCCGGCGAGGAAGGTCCGCCGGCGTACGTGTGGGAGGCGCTCGACGTGCTGAAGGTCTCGCGCGTCGACCACGGCGTGCGCAGCTTGGAGGATCCCGCGCTCGTCGCGCGCTTGCGCCGCGAGCGGATCCCGCTGACGGTCTGCCCGCTCTCGAACGTGAAGCTGCACGTGGTCGGCGACCTGCGCCGGCATCCGCTGGGCATGATGCTCGACGCGGGTTTGGTCGCGACGGTGAACTCCGACGATCCGGCCTACTTCGGCGGCTACGTAGGCGACAATTTCGCCGCCGTCGCCGGCGCGCTGCGTCTGTCGAATGACCAGCTCGTCACGCTGGCGCGCAACAGCTTCGAGGCCTCGTTCATCGACGCGCCGACCCGCGACCGCTACCTCGCGCTCGTGGATGCGGCCGGCTCGGCCGAGGCGACCCAGGTGTGACGCTTCACGCGCGGTTGGCCGAG
This sequence comes from Vulcanimicrobiota bacterium, assembly GCA_963738465.1. Lineage (GTDB taxonomy): Bacteria > Vulcanimicrobiota > Vulcanimicrobiia > Vulcanimicrobiales > Vulcanimicrobiaceae > Vulcanimicrobium. Next base: position 322,028 of record CAVTWP010000004.1, on the reverse strand, counting down.
CTCGCCAAGCATGGCGCGACGACCGCCGGGATCGATCGCGCGCTGTTCACGGCGGCCGAGCACGAGGCGCGCCGGCTCTTCGCGCAATGGGCGGTCGAGGCCGGGCTGCACGTCGAGCAGGACCGCACCGGCAACGTCTTCGCCCGGCTGCTCGGAGCGCGCGACGACGCGCCGGTGCAGTGTGGTTCGCACCTCGACACCGTCAAGGACGGCGGCGCATACGACGGGGCGTACGGTGTCGTCGGTGGGCTCGAAGCCGTTACGCGCATCGCAGCGCGCGGCGCGCCGCCGCGCTCGGTCGAGGTCGTCGCGTGGGCCGGCGAAGAGGGGAGCCGCTTTCCGCTCGGGTGTCTGGGCAGCTCGGTGTACGCCGGACTGAACCCGTTCGACGAGGTCGCGGCACTCGTCGGCGACGACGGCGTCACGTTTCGCGACGCGTTCTACGGGCCGCACGGCTTGCTGCCGGGCATCCCGGTGCGTGATGGTTTTCCGCCGCCCGCCGCGTACGTCGAGTTGCACATCGAGCAGGGACCGGTGCTGGAGCGCGACGGCGTGCGGCTCGGCATCGTGACGGCGATCGCCGGGCAGCGCCGGCTCAGCGTCGTCGTCGACGGCGTGGCCGGACATGCGGGAACGATCCCGATGCGCGACCGCGCCGACGCGCTGTGCGCGGCCAGCGAGCTCGTGCTCGAAGTCGAGCGCGCCGCGCGCGAGCTGGGCGACGCTGTCGGAACCGTCGGCCGCATGCTCGTCGCGCCGAACCAGACCAACATCGTCCCCGGCGACGTGCTGTTCCGGGTCGACGCGCGCTCGCCCGACGACGCGCGGGCTATCGCGATCGAGCGGCGGTTGCGCGAGCGTGCGGCCGAGGTCGCCGCGGCACGCAACGTTCGCGTCGCGATCGAAACCCTCGAGGTCCGCGACGCGGTCCCGATGGAGCCGCGGATGCGCGCGCTGGTCGCCGCGGCGTGCCGCGCACTCGACCCGCGCGCGATTGAGATCGCCAGCGGCGCCGGTCACGACGCGATGTGCGTCGGGCAGATCGCGCCGACCGCGATGATCTTCGTGCCGAGCGTCGGCGGCCGCAGCCACGTCGGAGACGAGCTGACCGCGCCGAGCGATCTCGAGCTGGGCGTCGATGCGCTGACCGCCGTGCTCACGGCCGCCGCCGAGCGCGACTGGTAGGAAGCGTCGGCGACGGCGCCGGAAGGTGCACGATGCGGTTCTTCATTTGCGGCTCGGCGCTGCGCGGACAGCCCGATCACGCTAACCTCGGCGACGCGACCTTCGTCGGTGAAGCGAAGACCAAGCCGATGTACCGGCTGCACTCGGTCGCCGACAAGCATCCCGGCATCTACGAGTGCGGCGAAGGCGGCGTCTCGATCGCGGGCGAGGTCTACGAGCTCACCGACGCGCAGCACGCGCACCTGCTCGCCACCGAGCCGCCCGATCTCTATGAGGCGCCCGTGCAGCTCGACGACGGCACGAGCGTCAACGCGATGATCTACCCGCGCGAGCTGATCGAGCAGCGACGTCACGCCGACATCTCGCACCACGGCGGCTGGGCGGCATATACGTCCGCGAAGAGGTAATCACCGCAGCTCAACTGCCGCGATAGGTGGAATAACCCCACGGTGAGAGCAGCAGCGGGACGTGGTAACGAACCGTCGCATCGTCGATGCGGAACCGCACCGGAATCTCGTCGAAGAACGTCTCGGTTCCGGCCAGCTCGAAGTAGTCCGTCACCGCGAACACGAGCTCGTACGTCCCCGCGCCGAGATCGGTTGCCAACGGCGCGTCGGTGCGGCCGTCGTGGTTCGTCACCGCGACGTTGAGCAGATTGCGCTCGCCGTCGAGCGTGAATAGGCCGACGGAAATTCCCGCCGCGGGTACGCCTCGTGCGGTGTCGAGGACGTGGGTGGATACGGTGGCAGCCATTAGATGCGTGCTCCTGCGGCGATCCAGGCGCCGAGCGTCGCGCGCTCGGCGTCGGTCATGTGCGTAACGTTCCCGAGCGGCATGGCGTGCGTGGCCACCGCCTGGGCGTAGACACGCTGGGCGTTGGCTTTGAGATGTTCCGGCGTGTCGAGCAGTACGCCGGCCGGCGCTGCGCCGAAGCCCGGCTCGGTGGGCCGCGCCGAGTGGCAGACCGCGCAGCGTTCGGCGACGATCGGCGCCACCGCGGCGTACTCGACGGGAGCGCCGGCGCCGCTCGGGGCGCGCGGCACGATCAGGATCGCCGCCACGGCGAGCACCAGCGCCGCGCCGACCGGCAATCCGACGACGTACCGCCGCTTGTGCGACAGCACGAAGAAACGCCGTACCAGCACGCCCGCCGCGGCGATGAGCGCCAGCACGATCCAGCCATTGGCCGAGCCGTACGTCATCGGGTAGTGGTTGCTGATCATGGTGAACAGCACCGGCAGCGTGAAGTACGTATTGTGGACCGAGCGCGTCTTGCCGAGCTGACCGGGCCGCGGGTCGGGCTCGCGTCCGGCCCGGATCTGCGCCAGCATTTTCTTTTGGCCGGGGATGATGACGAAGGAGACGTTGAGCACCATGATCGTGCCGACGATCGAGCCGACCTCGACGTAGGCCGCGCGCGCGCCGAAGACGTGGAACAGTCCCCAATCGGCGAACAGCAGCGCCGCGCAGATCGCCGCCCACAGCAGCGCCGGACGCGCGTCCAACGCGCGGCACAGGAGATCGTAGACGATCCAGCCGGCGATCAAGCTGGCCATACTGATCGCGATCGCTTCGGCCGGCGTGAGATCGAGCACGCTCTTGTCGATCAGGAACGTCGAAGCGCCGGCCCAGTATACGATCGCCAGCATCGCGACGCCGGTGATGAGCGTCGTGTACGCCTCCCACTTGAACCAGTGCAGGTTCTCGGTGAGCGGCTGGCCGCGCGGACCGGTCGGAAACTTCTGGTTGTGGTAGAAGCCGCCGCCGTGAACCGCCCACAGCTCGCCAAAGATCCCGCGCCGCGCGTCGTCGGGGTTTTCGGGCGGCGTGAGGCTGTCGTCGAGCCACACGAAGTAGAACGACGCGCCGATCCACGAGATGCCGGCGATCAGATGCGCCCAACGCGTGACGAGATTGAGCCAATCGAGGACGAACGCTGCGTTCACGCCGAGACGGCTTCTGCCAGACGCAGCCGAGCGATCTGCGCGATCTCCGTCAGCGCCGTCGCGATCTCGCCGGCGCGCTCGTTGCGCAGGCGCCGTTCCAGCTCGCCCAGGATCGCCGCCTGATCCCGCCCGCGCACGGCGATGACGAAGGTGAAGCCGAACCGCGCGCGATAGGCCGCATTCGCCTCGTCGAAGCGCGCGATGAGGTCGGGTTCGAGCCGGTCCAGTCCCGCCGCCGCCTGTTCGTCGCGCGACGCTGCGGTCAAGCGTCCGGTGCGCGCGAGCCGGCCGGCGAGATCGGGGTGCGCCGCGATCAGGGCGATCTGCCGTTCCTCCGGCGCACCCCAAACGATGTCATCGAGGGCCGCGTGCAGCGCGTCGACGCTCGCAAAGGGACGGCGCTCCCACGCGGTTTCGGCAACCCACGGCGAGCTCTCGAAAGCGAATCCGATCGCCGCGACGAACGTGGCGCGATCCGCTGCGTTCAACGCGGCGAGGCTCGTCATCGCTAGGATGATTCAATAGGAACGCTGCTTCTCCGTCACGCCGCGCTGGTGGCGACCTTTGACGACGCCGGGCGGGAGATCCCCGACGGCGCCGTACTGCTGCGCGACAACGAAATCGAGGCCGTCGGTCCCACCGGGGAGCTGGGAGCGAGTGCCGACGAGGTGATCGACGCGCGCGGCTTGGTGCTGCTGCCGGGACTCGTCTGCACGCACCATCATTTCTTCCAGACGCTGACCCGCAACGTACCGCAAGCGCAGGACGCCGAGCTGTTCGACTGGCTGGTCGCGCATTATCCGATCTGGGCGCGGCTGACGCCCGCGGCCGTCCGCCTCGGCACCGAGGTCGCGATCGCCGAGCTGCTGCTGTCGGGCTGCACGACGGCGGCCGACCACGGCTACATCTGGACCAACGGCGCGCGCGTCGACGACCAGATCGCGGTCGCGCGCGAGATGGGGTTGCGATTCCACGCCTCGCGCGGCTCGATGTCGCGCGGCCGCTCGCAGGGCGGGCTGCCGCCGGACGAAGCGGTCGAGGACGAGGCGACGATCCTACGCGACAGCGAGCGCGTCATCCGCGAGCACCACGACCCGGTGCGGCTGGCGATGACGCGGATCGTGCTCGCGCCGTGCTCGCCGTTCTCGGTGACCCCGGAGCTGATGCGCGCGACGGCCGAGCTCGCCCGCAAGCACGAGAACGTTCACCTCCACACGCACCTCTGCGAGACGGTCGACGAAGAGCGGTACTGCATCGAGCAGTGCGGAATGCGGCCGGTCGAGCTCGCCGAGTCGGTCGGCTGGACGGGCCCCGATGTGTGGTTCGCGCATGCCGTCCATATGGCGCGCGACGAGTTCGTTCGGCTCGGCGCTCGCCGGACCGGCGTCGCGCACTGCCCGACTTCGAACATGCGCCTGGGTTCGGGGATCGCGCCCGTCCTGGCTCAGCGCGACGCCGGGATGCGCGTCGGTCTCGGCGTCGACGGCTCGGGATCCAACGACGGCTCGCATATGCTCGACGAAGCACGCCACGCGATGCTGCTCCAGCGCGTCGCGCACGGCGCCGGCGCGATGACCGCGCGCGAAGCGCTGCGTCTTGCGACGCGCGGCGGCGCCGAAGTGCTCGGCCGAGACGACATCGGCGCGCTCGTTCCCAAGATGGCCGCGGACCTGATCGGCATCCGCGCCGACGACCTCGCAACCGCGGGCGGTTCCGTCCACGACCCGCTCGCGTCGCTGGTCTTCTGCCGCATCCCCAACGTCGACCTCAACATCGTCAATGGCCGAGTCCGCGTTCGAGATGGCAGCCTCGTCGACGTCGATGTCCCGGCACTCGTCGCCCGCCATGCCGCCGCGGCTCGCGACCTCGTCAAACGTTCAAAGTAGTTCGAGTAGTTGTTGGGCGTGAGTCGAGCCGCTTTGAGATCGCCGCCAGCGTACCGATAGGTACGCGGCGAAACTCACCGGGCTATCACGGTATACAAAATGATACTACAGCACATTTCTGTGCGTACTTCCCCAATCGATCCCATGGCTGTATCATAGCCGCCATGAAGTCCCGCGTCTACTACGGCTGGTTGGTGGTCGCGGCGACGTTCTTGACGCTGGTCACTGTGGCCGGTATCCTGACCGCGCCGACGATGTTCATCCAGCCGTTCGAGCGCGAGTTCGGCTGGAGCGACCGCACGATTTCGGTCGCGCTCGGGATTCAGATCGCCCTGTTCGGCTTGACCGGTCCGTTCGCGGCGGCGGCGATGGAGCGCTTCGGGGTGCGGCGCACGGTCGTCGCGGCGCTGTGTCTTCTCGCGACCGCCGAGATCAGCGTCACGTTCGTGCGCGCCGCGTGGCAGCTGCCGATCTGGGGGGCGGCCGTCGGCCTCGGTGCCGGTTCGATCGCCTTGATGTTCGGCACGACGATCGCAACGCGCTGGTTCGACGCGCGGCGCGGCGTAGTGCTGGGTCTCTTTGCTGCCGGCAACGCGACCGGAGCGCTCGTGTTCTTGCCGATGTTCGGCCAGATCATCGTGCGCGTCGGCTGGCGACCTTGCGCGTTCATCCTTGCCGGTGTGGCGCTGACGCTGATCCCGCTCATCCTTCTGGTCGTGCGCGAGCGCCCGAGCGATCTCGGGCTGCCGCGGTTCGGAGCGACCGACGTCGACGCGACGTTGCCGCCCCGAGTGAACCCGATCGGCCGCGCGTTCGCGACGCTGCGCGAGGCGACGCGCTCGCGCACGTTCTGGGTGTTGGCCGGGACGTTCTTCATCTGCGGCGCGAGCACGAACGGGCTGATCGGCGCGCACCTCGTTCCCGCCTGCGGCGATCACGGCATCCCCGAGACGCGAGCGGCGGGACTGCTGGCCGCGATGGGCGTCTTCGACTTGGTCGGCACGACCGCGTCGGGCTGGCTGTCCGATCGCTACAGCAGCCGCTGGCTGCTGTTCTGGTACTACGGACTGCGCGGACTGTCGCTCCTGTTCTTGCCGGCGGCGTTCGGCTTCGGATTCCTCGGACTGCCGATCTTCGCGATGTTCTACGGTCTCGACTGGATCGCGACCGTGCCGCCTACCGTGAAGCTTGCGACGACCGCCTTCGGCCGCGAACGCGCGCCGTTGTTCTTCGGCTGGATCGCCGCCGGGCATCAGCTCGGCGCGGGCGGCACGGCCTTCATGGCCGGCGCGATCCGCAGCCAGATCGGCAGCTACGACGACGCGTTCTTGATGTCGGGTCTGCTATGCCTCATCGCGGCTGGGCTGATACTCACCATCTCGCGCCGCTTGATCGTCATCCCCGCGCGCGCCTGAGGTGACGAGACGTTCAGGAAGCGGGGACGGTGTCGCGGGCAGCGAGGTAGTGGTGAATGAACGCGATCACCATGCTCCCCTCGCCGACGCTCGAGGCGACGCGCTTGACCGACTCGCTGCGCACGTCGCCGGCGGCGAAGATCCCGGGGACGCTGGTCTCGAGCAGGAACGGCGCGCGCGAAAGCGGCCAGCGCTCGAGGTCGCGACCGGTCCGCAGGTAGCCGCGCGGATCGCGCTCGAGCTCGGCCGGCAGCCACGCGGTGTCGGCGTCGGCGCCGATGAACACGAACAGCGCGTCGGCGGGTCGTTCTCGGGTCGTGCCGGTCGCCTCGTCGCGCGTGACGATCGAATCGAGGTGAGCGCGCCCGGCGAGGCGCACGACCGTCGCGTTCGTCTCGACGACGATGTTGTGCTTGGTCGCGAGCTGCTGGATCAGGTAATAGGACATGCTCTTTGCCAGCGACGGACCGCGCACGAGCAGCGTCACATGACGCGCGTAGCTCGAGAAGAACATCGCCGCCTGTCCGGCTGAGTTGCCGCCGCCGACGAGAAACACGTCCTTGTCGCGGGTCCCCAGCGCTTCGCTGCGCGCGGCGCCGTAGTACACGCCGCGCCCGAACAGCTCCGCTGCGCCGTCCGCCTCGAGCTTGCGCCAGGTCACGCCCGTCGCGATCACGACCGCGCGCGCACAGACGCGTTCACCGCCGTCGAGCTCAATCGCGTGCTCGACGCCGGCCGGCGCGATCGAGCAGACGTTGCGCGTGACGAGGATCTCGGTTCCGAAGCGTTTCGCCTGCAGCAGCGCCCGGTTGGCGAGATCGTCGCCCGCGACACCGGCCGGGAACCCGAGATAGTTCTCGATCCGCGACGACGTGCCGGCCTGGCCGCCGGGCGCCTCGCGCTCGATCATGATCGTGCTCAGGCCTTCCGAGCCGCCGTAGACTGCGGCCGCGAGACCGGCCGGCCCGCCGCCGACGATCGCGACGTCGTAGGTCGCGCTGCCGGGCTTCGTCTGCAGACGCAGGCCGTCCGCGAGCTCGCGCTGCGTCGGAACTTCGAGCCGCCGCCCGTCGGCGAGGATCACGATCGGGAAGCGCTTCGCGCCGCGCACCGCAGGCGGTATGCAGCTCGCGTCGCCAGGGTCGCTCGGATCGAGCCACTCGTACGCGATCTGGTTGCGCGCCAAGAAGTCGCGCAGATCGTGACAGGCAAGATCGTAGCGGTCGCCGACGATCGCGGCCTGCGTCACGTTCGCCGACACGTAGGCGTCATGGCGCAGGCTGACGCGCCGCGCGATCGTCTGGGCGATCTCCGCGCTCGCCTCGGGCGAGGCGGTGAGCATGAAGTGGAAGTCGGCCGGATCGGTGCGCATCAGCCGAGCGGCCGAGATCGCGCGAATCCCGACGTACGCCTCGGTGCCGAGCATCAGCGGGACCTCGCCGAAGTAGTCCCCGCGCTCGAACGTCGCGATCTGCGTCGTCGCGCCGCCGTAGCGCTTCACCGCCTCCACCTCGCCGTCGAGCACGGTCCAGAAGTGAACCGCGCTCCCCTCTTGGAGGATCCATTCACCCGGGTCGACCTGGATGTCGGCGGCCCGTGCCGCCAACCGCGCGCGCAGCCGCTCCGGCATCACCGCGTACAGCGGGATGTCGGCGATGTCGGCGGCGGTGATCATGGCAAGGGCTTCGACGCCGCCGCCGAGCGCGAAGGTTGCATGTTCGCGCAACGGCGCGAATACACTACGGCTTGGCGAGGACGGCGGATTCGGCGGTTGCGGTGACGCGCGCGCGGGTGTCGGTGATCGCGGTCAGAATCCGTTCGGGGGTCATCGGAAGGTCGCTGACCCAGGCGCCGGTCGCGTCGTAGATCGCCGCGGCGACCGCAGGTGCGAACGGAACCAGCGGCATCTCGGCGACGCCGCGCGCGCCGAACGGGCCGTTGGGATCGGGAAGCTCGACGATCACCGGTACGATCTCGGTCGGCACGTCGAGTGTCGTCGGCAGTAGGTACGTGGAGAAGTGCGGGGTGAGAATCTTGCCGTCGCGCACCTTGAGATTCTCGGTCAGCGCGTAGCCGACGGCTTGGGCGATGCAGCCTTCGATCTGCGCCTCGACCTGCTGGCGATTGATCGCGCGGCCGACGTCGTGGACGCTGATGATGCGCGTGACGCGGGTGATGCCCGTCCTTACGTCGACCTCGACCTCGACCGCCTGCGCGGCGTAGCCGTAGCAGTAGTTCGGCGTGCCGGCGCCGGTCTCGAGATCGAGGTGCGTCGTCGCCGGCGGACGGTATTGTGCCGTGGCCTCGGGGCGTTCGCCGCGTCCCCAAGCGGCGCGCGCGGCCAGCGCGGCATCGTGTACGGCGCGGCCGCCCATCAGCGTCAGGCGCGAGGCCGACGCCGAGCCGGCGTCGGGGGTCTGCGCGCTGTCGTCGGTGACGATCGCGACCGCGTCGAGCCCGAGTCCGAGCGCTTCGGCGGCGATCTGGCGCAGGATCAGGTGCACGCCCTGGCCGACGTCGGCCGCGCCGATGCGCACCACCGCGCGCTCGATCCCGTTCGCGCTTGCGATCAGCTCGACGGTCGCCGTCGACTGTTCCGGGAAGCCGAATGAATAGCCGACGTTCTTGATTCCGCTCGTGATGCCGATTCCGCGCCGGATCGGCGACGTCAAGTCTTGCGGTGCGCGCGGCGCGAAGCGCGCGCGCATTTCGGCCGCGCAGCGCTCGAGCACGGGCAGCGCGCTGACGCCGCGCGGCAGGACGCTGCCGGTCGCCTCGGTGTCGCCCTCGCGATAGAGGTTCTTGCGGCGGATGTCGGGCGGATCGATCTCGAGCGCGTGCGCGATCCGGGTGATCATCGACTCCGCGGCCCAGTGCGCCTGCGGCGTGCCGAAGCCACGGAACGCGCCGCTCGGCACGTTGTTCGTGTAGACCACGATCCCGTCGGTGGCGACGTTCGGGACGCGGTACGGGCCCTGTGCAAAGATCGTCGCGCACTTGAGCACCTCGACACTGGTCGACGCGTACGCGCCGCCGTCGGCGACGGTGCGCGTCTCGACCGCGACGATCGTGCCGTCGCGCTTCGCGCCCCACCTCGTCGTGATGTGGAACGGATGGCGCTTGTGGTGGCCGACGATCGACTCCTCGCGGCTCCAGACGAGCGCGGTCGGGCGCTTCGTGTGCCACGTCGCCAGCGCGAGCAGCGGCTGGACGGAGAGGTCCTCGCGGCCGCCGAACGCGCCGCCGATCTTCGCGTAGCGAATCGCGATCGCGCGCTCGTCGAGCTCGAGCATCGCGGCGATCTGCCGCAGGTCTTCGTGCAGCCACTGCCCGGCCGTCTCGACGACCAGCGTCTCGCCCTCGTAGTAGGCGATCCCGGCGTCGGGCTGCAGGTAAGCGTGCTCCTGCCACGAGGTGGTGAACGTGCCGGACAGCACGACGTCGGCCGACGCGAACGCGCGCTCGACATCGCCCTTGCGGATCTTCTGGTGCAGCAGCACGTTCGAGCCGTGCGCCGGATGGACGAGCGGCGCGTCCGGCTCGAGCGCCGCGAGCGCGTCGGTAACGACCGGCAGGTCGTCGTACTCGACCTCGACCAGGGCGGCGGCGGCCTTGGCGGTTCGCGCGTCCTCGGCGATCACCAGCGCGACGCGGTCGCCGGTGTAGCGGACGCGCTCGCTGCACAGCACTTCCTGGTCGGCGTCGATGAGGCCGTAGCGGTTGTAGCGGCACGTCGCGCGCGGTCAGCACCGCGACGACGCCCGGCTGGACGCCCGCGCGCGCCGTGTCGAGCCGCCGGATGCGCGCGTGCGCGCGCTGCGCGAAGACGCACGCGCAATGCAGCATCTCGCGGCGCACCAAATCGGCCGGATAGAGCGCCGCACCGGTGACCTTGGCGCGCGCGTCGGGCCGCGCGGCCGGGCTGCCGATGAGGCTCACAGCCTGCCCTCAGCCCAGCCTGTCCTGAGCTTGTCGAAGGATCGAAGGGCCGCCGGGCGCGTCTCGCGCGCGGACAGCTGCTCCGAAGCGCTCTCCATTGCGTCGAGGATCTTGCGGTAGCCGGTACAGCGACAGATGTTGCCGCTGATCGCGACCTGCTGTTCGTCGGGCGACGGCGCGCTGCGCTCGTCGAGCAGCTTCGCACCGGCCATGATCATGCCGGGGATGCAAAAGCCGCACTGCACCGCGCCGCAGTCGATGTAGGCCTGCTGGAGCGGGTGCAGTCGCCCGTCGCCGGCCAGTCCTTCGATCGTCGTGATCTCCGCGCCGTGCGCTTGCGACGCCGGCACGAGACACGCCATCACCGCGGCACCGTCCAGCCACACGGTGCATGCGCCGCACTCGCCTTCCGCGCAGCCCTCCTTCGCTCCGGTCAACCCGGCATCGTCGCGCAGCGCGTCGAGCAGCGTCTTGGTCGCGTCCGGCAGCGAACAACGCACGCCGTTGATCGTCGTTTCGGTCGTGCCGAAGAACGGCGGTGCCGAGGTGTCGTTCGCTGCGCCGTTCGGCGCGCGCCGCGTCTCGAGCAGCACCGGCGCGTCGGGGAAACCGTCGGCTTCGCGGCCGTTCGCGATGCGGCCGAGCGCGCGCGCGATCAGCGCGGCCAGCGTCGCGCTGCGATAGCCGGCCGAGCCGCGCACGTCGCTGATCGGCGCGGCATCGTCGCAGGCCATGACGCCGGCCTGCGCGCACGTCGCCTCGTCGAGCGCCCGGCCTTCCACATAGCGTTCGGCCAACTCCGCGCGCACGACGGTCGGCGCGAGGCACCCCAGCGCGATCCGCGCGTCGCGCACGATTCCGTCGTGCAGGCCGAGCACGATCGCGATGTCGATCACGGAGATCGCCTGCGCGCGCCGCAGGCCGAGCTTGAGGAAGACCCCGCGCCGCTCGCCGTCCAGCGCGGCGAAGCGAATCTCGCGCACGAGCTCGTCGGGCCGCAGCACCGTCGCGCGGAAGCCGGTGTAGAAGTCACGCAGCGCCACGATGCGCTCGCCGCCCCGTGAAGCGAGCACGAGCTCGGCATCCAGCGCGAGCAGCGGCGCGATCGTGTCGTTGGCCGGGGACGCGGTGACCAGGTTGCCCGCGATCGTGGCGCGCGTTCGAATCTGCGGCGCACCGACCTCGATGCAAGCCTGGGCCAGCGGCAGCATCGCCGTGCGCGCGAACGGCGCGGCGAGCACTTCGTTGTGGGTCGCCAAGCCGCCGATCGTGACGACCCCGCCGCGGTGGCGAACGCCCCGCAGCTCGCGGAGCGCTGAGACGTCGATCAGCGTCGACGCCGGTTTGACGCCGCGCTGCAGCTCGACCAAGACGTCGGTCCCGCCCGCGACGATTCGTGCGGCCGGACCGAGCGCCGCCAGCGCGTCGAGCGCCTCGGAGACGCTCGCCGGCCGGACGACCCTGCTCCACATCCCTCCTCGTTTCGACGCCGGCCCGGCCCCGGTCTTTGCAAGGACGGCGTGCTCGCCCGGAGAGAGGAGCGAACCGGCAGGGCAGGCGGGGTCCAAGGGCGCCGCCCCGGGGTCGAGAACCAAGCCCCACGGCCATGAGCGTCAGCAGCCTCGATCACGTCAACATCCTGTCACGCGACATCCCGCGTACGACGGCATTCTTGACCGGCGTGCTGGGACTGCACGACGGCGCCCGCCCGCCGTTCGGCACGCCCGGCGCCTGGCTCTACGCGGGCGATCGCGCGGTCGTGCACGTCAGCTCGCCGTCAGCCAAAGAGCGCACGCACGTCGGCGACACGTCGACGGGCGACATCGCGGCAGCCGTGGCGATGGGCAGCGTCGATCACGTCGCGTTTCGCTGCACGGGCTATCGCGAGACCGTCGACAAGCTGCGTTCGCTCGGCATCGCGTCGCACGAAGCCGACGTGCCCGGCACCGGCGATCATCAGATCTTCGTCGACGGCCCCGACGTCACGTTCGAGCTGATCTTCGCCGCCGCCGACGTCGCCGCCTGAACTTCGTCCGCTCTTGCCGTCGATCGCGCGCGGCGGTTGACGCGCGCGCGCACTGATCGGTGGCGAACGGCCTCTGTCGAGTCCAAGACTCGGCTGCCTTACGAGTGGATGAGAATCACGCTTCGAATCATCACCGATTGAGGGTTCTTCCGCACGGCGTCGAAGCGTCGGCGATGCCGTTTTCCGCCCGGATTCTGCTGGATAGCAAATCGCCCCCCGGCATACGCTTGACAACGATGGAGGTGCGCTATCCGCGCTTCATCCATAGCGAATTGATGACGCATCGGGTAATCTCCAGAAATGCGGCGAGCTCTCGCGCGATACCGATTCGCAGGATGATCGATGCGGTGCGCGCCGATCCGGCGATGCCGCTGTGGTGGGGGCGCAATCAGGCGGGGATGCAGGCGCACGAGGAGATCGACACGCCGACGCGCGCGCTGGCCGAGGCGGAGTGGAAGCACGCGCTCGACGACGCGCTCGCGCACGCCGAACGGTTGGCGGCCAACGACATCAATCTGCACAAGCAGCTGGTCAACCGGATCCTCGAGCCGTTCGCGTGGATAACGGTGATCCTCACCGCGACCGAGTGGGCGAACTTCTTCACGCAGCGCACGCACGAGGATGCGCAGCCGGAGCTGCGGCACATCGCCGAGCTGATGCTGGCGGCGTACCGCGCCAGCACGCCGCGAGCGCTCGCGCTGGGCGAGTGGCATACCCCGCTGATCCAGCCCGACGAGGCGCTGGCGCTCGACCAGGAGCAGCGCCTGCACATCAGCGTCGCGCGCTGCGCGCGGGTTTCGTACCTGTCGCACGACGGGACGCGCGACCTCGCCAAGGACTTCGAGCTGTACGAACGGCTCGTCGGCGGTGGGGCGAACGGACACTGGTCGCCGTTCGAGCACGTCGCGACGCCGTTGGCCGACGCGGAGCAATGGTCGGGCAACTTCCGCGGCTGGGTGCAGTACCGCAAGCGATTCCCGCAGGAGCACGCATCGACGTTTCCGGACGAGGCGCCGGTCGCGGCGCCCTGCTAGAGGCCCTGAACGCGTTGCGCCGGTGCGCCGTCGCGGCGGTGATCGCGCTCGTTCTGCTGTTGGCCGGAACCGCGGCGGCACCGGCGCGCACCGAGCTCGATGCGCGCGTCGACGCGCTGACGACGCCGCAGCTGCTCAGCCGCAATCCCGTCCGCTTGGTCAACGCCGGGCGCCAGACGCGGGCGCGCAAGATCGCCGATCTGCGCCACGCCGCCTCGGCCGGCTGGGGACTCGTCCAGATCCTGGCTTTCTGGTGGTTGTGGCGCTCGGGAACCGCCGCCCGGCTGCGCGACGTCATGCGCCGCCGCACGCGCAATCGCACCGCTCAGCGCGCGGTCTTCGGCGCCGTGCTCGGCGCGCTGGGACCGATCGTTGCGCTGCCGTTCGCGGCGGTGAGCTATCGCGTCGTCTTCAACGCCCGGCTCACCGACGAGCGGCTGCCGCAATGGTTCTTGGACTATGCCGTTCGAGTCGGCCTGGACGCGCTGCTCGGCGCGCTGATCGTCGCCGGCGTGCTCGTGCTGGTCGAACGCGTGCGGGTCTGGTATCTCGTCGTCGCCGGCGCGATCCTGGGCGGCGCGCTGGCCAGCGTCGCGCTCGCGCCCCTCGTTCCGTTCGGGATGGCGGTGAAGACGACGCCCAACACGCTCATCGCGCAGGCCGCTCCGCTCGCGCAGCGGCTCGGCGTCCCCGGTACGCCGGTCGTGCTGCTCGCCGGCGCTCGCCACAGCAACGCGCTCGTCGCGCGGGCGGCGGGGATTGGCCCGACCTCGCGCGCGCTGGTCGGCGACGTGGTGCTCGACCACTTGACGCCGCCCGAGCTGCGCGTCGTGCTGGCGCAAACGCTCGCGCACGTGCGCTTCGGCGATCCGCTGCGCCAGACGCTGCTGGCGGTGGCGCTGTTCGTGCTCAGCGCGGCGATCGCCGTGCTGCTCAGCGATCGCGTCGGCTTCCGGCGCGATGACGACGTGTTGTCGCGCCTGGCGCTCGTCGCGACGTTTCTGGGCCTCGTGCTTATCGTGACGTATCCGATCTACAACGGCTACGCCCGCAACCTCGAGGCGCGCGCCGACCGGACGGCGCTCGCAGCGACCGATGACCGCGCGGCGACCGTGCGCGCGATGGTCCGCTACGCCGACGACGACTTGGTGCCGCTGTGCGACCGGCGCACCGTGCGCTGGTACTTCGAAGACCGGCCCGCGCTGGGCGGGCGCATCGCGGCGGCGGCCGGCACCGCCGATCCCTGTCCCGGCGGCGGTCCCGCGCCATCACCCCAGCCGACGACCTAGCCTCTCGGGACGGATCGGCCGCCGGCCGGCCGGACTACTTTCCGGGCAGACCGCGTCCCAGAACGCCTGAGAGGGAGGGCACGCGCGTGAAGCCCGGCGGGATGCGAAAGGTCGCGTCATCGGGATCGTCGGGCTGCACGCTGGTGAGGTCGAGCTTCATCGTTCCGCCGAACGCCGTCGACGCCGACGGACTGCTCTGCAGCGTGAGCTGCACGGGGAATCCCGACAGGTCGTCGGCGAGCGCGAGCTGCGCGTGATAGCTCTCCGGCGCCTTGCCGGGGAGCTGCCGTTTCATCTGCACGTCCAGCTCGGTGGTCGGATGTCCGTTGACGACGCTGTGACCGGTGAGCTGGATCGTCGCGTTCTGCACGTCGCGCAGGGCGACGGCGACGCCGGCGAGCGCCGAGAGCGGATCGCCGCCGCTCGCGCCCGCGGCCATCGCCGGCGACGGCAGCGGCGCCGAGCGCGCCGGTGCGGCGGCGTAGTAGGTACGGTTCGCGCTCGACCACGCCGTCACGCTGCCGGTGGCGCCGTCGTAGACGACCGTCACGCCGCCGGGTCCGAGCAGCGTCGAAGCGAGCGCGCCGAGATCGCCGCTCGCGCCGGGAAAGCCCAGCGAGAGCAGGTCGAGCCGGTAGGCCGTGCCCTTATGATACAGCGCGACGTTGCCGCCGATGTTCAACGGCTGTCCTTGCACGTTGGCTTGTACCACCACCGTGCCGCTCGCGCGCAGGCCCGGGATCGACGGGCCGGCTCCCAGCAGGGCGAGGCCGAGCGCGACCGTTGCAAGCGCGGCGATTGCGCGCGCGCTCATCCTGTGTAGACCGTACCCGCCACTTGCGTCCCGAGGTGACGAGCCGTCAGGAACTCGACGATCGCCGCGTGCGCGACGCGGCCGTCGCAAATCTGCGCCGCGGCGACGCCGCCCCGGACGCCCAGCGCCGCTGCGCGGACGGCGGTGCGCAGGTCTTCGGCCAGCGACGGATCGTCAGCGACCGCGAGCGCCTCGGCCGGCGTGAGCTGCTCGACCAGCGAGCGCGTCTTGGCGTCGACGACGCCGCCTTGGTCGTTGAAGAAGATCGCCCGCGCCGCGCCGACCGCGGTGGCCAGCGCCGCGGCGACGTCGTCGGCCGCGACCGCGACGTCGGTGCCGGTGAACCCGAACGCGAGCGGTTCGATCACGGGCAGATACCCGGCATCGAGCAGCGTGCGCAGCAGCTTCGTGTCGACGTTCCCGATGCTCTCACCGCGCGACGGAATCATCCCGGCGTCGGCGCCCGACAGTCCGACCGCCGTGTCGCCGCTGCGATTCATCGTCCGCACCACGGCCCGGGCCGCGTCCTGGTTCGGCGCGACCACCAGCGGCCGCATCCCCAGGTTCACCAGAAACACGAGGTCGCCGAACAACGTCGCGCCTTCGGTCCCCAGCGTCGCTTCGTCAAGGCGGATCACCATCGTCCGTCCGGTGAGGTCCATCGCATCCCCCTTTCCCCGACAACGCGCGGCGCACCCGAACGGTTCGCGCCCTCAGCCGAGCTGAACCGTTCGCGTCAGGACTTAGTCGCTGAACTCCTCGACGTAGAACACCTCGCCGTCGCCGGCGGCGACCACGGCGATGCCCAGCCGGCGCTTCTGCGGGTCGACGATGTTCTGCGAAGTGGCCCGGACTGTGGAGAAAAGCGGCGTTCGCCGACTGCTCGTCTTGGTCGTACGCCATGTTCTCCGCGGCATAGCGATAGTCCAGATGCGCGCGGCGCAGCCGGTCTTGGAACGTGCGCCCCTGCGGATCGGTGTGGCCGAAGTAGCGGCGCTCGGCCATGTCTTCGGCGACCTGCAGCGCGAACGTGTCGAGAGCGGGGTCCTGCGCCAGCGGCCCGAGCCGCCGCCGGGCGCGCGTGGAGTTGACGTCGTCAAAGAGAGCACGCTCCTCGCTTTCTACACTGGCCGGTGGATGCGGCCGCAGATAAGCAAGGTGAATGCAGTCTTGTTCCGACGCGGCCGCGATAAGTGGGCTTACCACGACCAAAGTCGAGACCAGTACAGCGACCCGGTGCATCCCCTAATTTTCGGAACGGCAGAGGGCGGACTTTAGGCCGGTCCTTTGGCGTTCACCACGTTCATGGCCTGCATCACCCCCTGGGTCAACCACATTTCGACGCCCGCGACGGCGCGCTCGACGATCGCGTCGAGCTCCGCGCGTTCGATTCGGTGAAGCTGCTCAGAACTCGGCCGATGGCGTCGGGTGCGCGGCCGCGGCCGATCCCGATGCGCAGGCGTGGAAACCCCGTGCCGAAAACCTCGATCAACGACTTGAGTCCGTTGTGGCCGCCGCTCGAACCCGTGCGCGCATCCGCAGCGTCCCCAGCGGCAAGTCAAGATCGTCGACGATCACCAGAATGCGCGGCGGTGGAACCTTGTGGAGCGTCGCGATCGCCTGCACCGGCCGCCCGCTGTCGTTCATGTATGATTGGGGTTCGATTAAGATCGCGTTGCGCGACCGGTCGCGCGCGTAGCGCGCGCCGAAGCGCTTGTGCCAATCGTACGCGCCCCAGCGCGCGGCGAGCATGTCGAGCACGATGAAGCCCGCGTTGTGACGGGTGAGCTCGTATTTGGGGCCCGGATTGCCGAGCCCCACGATCAACCTGAGACCATCATCCATTCAGACGCGCGGGCGCATCCACTACTCGGTCGGCGCTTCCGCCGGCGGCGCTTCGGCGACGGCTTCCGTCACCGCTTCGCTCACCTCCGCGCGAGTGACCTCGACCGACACCACGACCGTGTCGGGCGGCGTGATGAGCGTGAACCCCTGGGCAGCGCGACTTGTCCGGCGGTGACGTGCTCGTGGACGCCCAGCTCGGTCACGTCGATCGTCAGGTTGTCGGGGATCGACTGCGCCGGTCCCTTGACCTCGAGCGAGTGCGTGATGACGTCGAGCACGCCGCCCTCGTCGCGCACGCCGCGCGGCGTGCCGGAGGTGACGACGTTGACGCTCGAGGTGATCGCTTCGTCTTTGGTGACGCGCTGGAAGTCGACGCTCAGCGGCCGCCGCGTGATCGGATCGGCTTCGATCCGGCGCAGCAGCACCGAGTCCTTGGCCTTGCCGATCGTCGCATCGACGATGCGGCTGCGCTGGCCGGAGTGGATCAGCTCCGCGAGCTGCTTGGCGTCGACGCTGATCGGGGTCGCTTGACCGTGCCCGTACACGACGCCCGGGACCTTGCCGGCGCGCCGCAGCGCGTGGGCGCTGGTCGTGCCGACCCGGTCGCGGGGCTCGAGGGTGAGCTTGGAGAGGCTGCTGTGCTTGGGCATGTTCCTTTAGACCGCGGCGACGACGGGGATCTCCGGCGCCGGCGTCGCCGCCGCAGGGCGGTCGGGCGGTTGCTCGGCAGCCTCCTCGGCGTTGAACAGCTCCGAGACGGAGCGGTTCGAGGTGATGCGCTTGATGGCGTCGGCAAGGATTTGCGCGATGCTGAGCTGCTCGACCTTCGCCGAGTCGATCGTGCGCGGGATCGTGTTGGTGACGATCACCTTGTTGATCTCGGACCGCTCGAACTGCGCGATCGCGTCGCCGGCGAAGATGCCGTGCGTGGCAAGCGTGTACACGTCGGTCGCGCCCCGCTTGCGCAACGCCTCCGCCGCCTTCACCAGCGTGCCGCCGGTTGAGATCATGTCGTCGACGACCACCGCGATCTTGCCTTCGACGTCGCCGACGATGTGGGTGACTTCGGAGACGTCCGGCTCCGGCCGCCGCTTGATGATGACCGCCAGATTCGACTTGAGGCGCTTGGCGAACGTCTCGGCGCGCGGCACGCCGCCCGGCATCGGGTGACACGACGACGATCGCGTCGCCCTGCAGGTCCTGGTTCTTGAGATAGTTGCACAGCGTCGGCGCGGCCATCAGGTTGTCGACGGGGATGTCGAAGAAGCCCTGGATCTGCGCGGCATGGAGGTCGAGCGTCACGATCCGCTCGGCGCCGGCGTTCTCGATCATGTTGGCGACCAGCTTGGCCGAGATCGGCTCGCGGCCTTTCGTTTTCTTGTCCTGCTTGGCGTAACCGTAGTAGGGGATCACCGCCGTGATGCGGTTCGCCGACGCGCGGCGCAGCGCGTCGATGATCAGCAGAAGTTCCATGATCGAGTCGTTGACCGTCGCGTCTTGCGGCGAGCGGCACAGGGACTGCACGACGAAGACTTCGGCGCCGCGCACGTTCTCGCGGATCTCGATCCGGCACTCGTCGTTCTTGAACCGGTCGACCAGCGCGTTGCCGACGCGCGTCTGCATCTTCTTGGCGATCTCGTCCGCCAGCAGACGGTTCGAGGTGCCGCTGAACAACAGGGGCGGCTGGATCACGAGGGCTGGACTCCTTCTGCCTCCGGACGGCGCCTGAGCACCAAGGGGAAGCGAGGCTACCTGCGTGCCGACGGCTCGCGGACCTTCACGCACGACGCCGGTCGGCCACGCGGTACCGGTCGACGCCGTCACAACCGCGCGGTCCGCAGATGGGTTGGAGGAAGAGTCTCATGCCCAAGTTCGAGCTCATTTCGACCTATCCGCTGGCCGGCGATCAGCCGCGCGCCACCCAGGCGCTGGCCGACGGCGTGCTCCGCGGCGACCGCGCGCAGACGCTGCTGGGCGTCACCGGCTCGGGCAAGACGATGGCGATGGCGCGGCTCGTCGAGCTGGTGCAGAAGCCGACGCTGGTGCTGTCGCACAACAAGACGCTGGCGGCCCAGCTGTGCGCCGAGTTCCGCGAGTTCTTTCCGAAGAACGCGGTCGAGTACTTCGTCTCGTACTTCGACTACTACCAGCCCGAGGCGTACATCGCGCACACCGACACCTACATCGCCAAGGATAGCTCGATCAACGACGAGATCGAGCGGCTGCGGCACTCGGCGACCCAGTCGCTGCTGACCCGGCGCGACACGCTGATCGTTGCTTCGGTGCTCGTGCATCTTCGGGCTGGGCTCGCCGGCCGACTACATCGAGATGTCAGCCGACATTCGGGTCGGCCAGGCGATCGACCGCGACGAGTTTCTGCGCAAGCTGATCGGGATGCAGTACCGGCGCAACGACCTCAACCTGGTGCGCGGAACGTTTCGGGTGCGCGGCGACACGCTCGAGTTCGTCGCGGTCGACGAAGAGCTGGTGCACCGGATCGAGTTCTTCGGCGACGAGATCGACCGCGATCAACGTCGTCAACCAGCTCACCGGCGAGTACGTCGCGTCGAAGGACGAGCTCAAGATCTTCCCGGCCAAGCACTACATCACGCCCGACGAGAAGCTGCGCCCGCGCGGTGATCGCGATCGAGGAGGAGCTCGAAGAGCGGCTGCGGCTCTTTCGCAGCGAAGGGAAGCTGCTCGAAGCGCAACGCCTCGAGCAGCGCACGCGCTACGACCTCGACATGCTGCGCGAGGTCGGCTACTGCAACGGCGTCGAGAACTACTCGGCGCCGCTGTCGGGCCGCGAGCCGGGCTCGCAGCCGTGGTGCCTGCTCGACTTCTTTCCGACCGACGACTGGCTGCTGCTGGTCGACGAGTCGCACGTCACGCTGCCGCAGGTCCACGCGATGTACGGCGGCGACCGCTCGCGCAAGCTCGAGCTGGTCAAGCACGGCTTCCGGCTGCCGTCGGCGCTCGACAACCGCCCGCTGACGTACGACGAGTTCGACCGTCACGTCAAACAGGTCGTTTACGTCTCGGCGACGCCCGCGACGTACGAGATGGGCAAATCCGTCGCAGGTCGTCGAGATGATCATCCGGCCGACCGGCCTGGTCGATCCCGAGGTCGAGGTGCGCCCGACGCGCCACCAGGTCGACGATCTCATGGATGAGATCCGCAAGCGCGCCGAACAGAACGAGCGCGTCCTCGTCACGACGCTGACGAAGAAGATGGCCGAGGATTTGACCGACTATCTGCTCGAGAACGGGATTCGCGTGCGCTATCTGCACAGCGAGGTCGAGACGCTCGAACGGATCGCGATCCTGCGCGATCTGCGGCGCGGCGAGTTCGACGTGCTGGTCGGGATCAATCTGCTGCGCGAAGGACTCGATCTGCCCGAGGTCTCGCTGGTCGGCATCCTCGATGCCGACAAGGAGGGCTATCTGCGCTCGGGGACCTCGCTCATCCAGACGATCGGCCGTGCGGCGCGCAACGTCGAGGGCAAGGTGATCATGTACGCCGACGTGGTGACCGAGTCGATGGCCAGGGCGCTGGGTGAGACGCAGCGCCGCCGCGAGATGCAGGTCGCCTACAATCTCGAGCACGGCATCGAGCCGAAGTCGATCCGCAAGGAAGTGCACGACATCCTCAGCCTGGTCGGCAATGCCGGCGGCGGCGCCGACGCCGCGGACGCCGTGCGCGCCGAGCATCTCCCGCGCGACGTCGCCGAAGCGATGGCGAAGGAGATCGAGCGCAAGATGCGCGAGGCGGCTGCGAACCTCGAGTTCGAGAAGGCTGCCGCGCTGCGCGACGAGCTGGTCAACCTGCGCAAGCAGATCGGCGGCAACGAGAGCGTACTGTTCCAAGGCAAGGCGCCCAAGATCTTCCAGCACGCCCTCAAAGAGCTGATCGGTACGTAGGCAAGCCTCGGCAAGCGCCCGGTCGCCGCGGACGCAGGGCGCCGGGGCGGTGTTCAGAATCGCACAGTGAGGCATCTTGCCGCCGGGTGACGATTTGGAATTGCCGTGGTTACGCAAACTCAGGGGGCGCGTCGCGCCGGCGCTGGGCTCGCGACTGGACGGCCAGGCCGCGCCGCAGATCACAGCGCGCGTTCGCTACGAGCTGTTCTTCGGCATCACGACCGAGATCATATTGTTCGCCGACCAGCGGACGCTGCGCATTCTCGACGCGAACGATGCCGCGTCGCGCGCCTACGGTTACACGCGCGCCGAGTTGCGCGAGCTGCGGGTCGGGGACCTGCGGCTGCCCGGTACCGAAGCGATCGTCGCGCGCCACGTGAGCGACGCGGCGGCGGCTCACGGCACGACGTTCGAGACCGTCCACGTTCGTAAGGACGGCACGACCTTTCCGGTCGAGGTCGTCGCGCGAACCGCGTGGGTCGAAGGTGAACGTATCATCATCTCGGCCATTCGCGACATCACCCAACGGCTGCGCGCCGCGCATCACGCGGAACGGCTCACCGAAGTCTGGCGGCTGGCGACCGATCCGTCGATCGATGAGGAATCGCGCCTGTTCGCGATGCTGCGCGCCGGTGCGGCGGGGATCTCGGCCGGCGGGCGATACGTCGCGCGGTTGAGCCATGTCGACGGCGGCGAGCTGGTGGTCGACGCGGTGACGCCGGAGCCGCGCGCCGGCGCCGACGCCGCCAACGGCGGATCGCCCGGCACCCGCCGGCCGCTGGCAACCTCCGTCGAAGCGCGCGTGCTGAGCGCGCACCGTTCGATCGGCTGGAGCGACGAGAAGTCGAGCGCGATCGGGGTCCCGGTCGACGTCGCGGAGGAGCGATACGTTCTGACGTTCGTCTCCGACGGGCCGATCGCCGAGCGCTTCACCACCGAGGACGAAGCGTTCGTCGAGATCCTCGGCGGATTCTTCGCGTCGCGGCTGAGCCAGGCGCGCTTGCGCCGGCAGCTCGCGCATCAGATCGGTCACGACCGGCTCACCGCGCTGCCGAACCGCGCGCGCCTGCGCCAAGCCGTGCACCGCGCGATCGACGATCGTCACGCCTGCACGCTGGTGGTGATCGATCTCGACGCGTTCGACGCCGTCAACGAAACGCTGGGACACCTCGTGGCCGACGCCGTGCTGGTCGAAGTCGGTGCGGCGTTCGCCGCCGAGTTGCGCGCGGACGAGATGGTCGCCCGGCTCGAAGGCGACAGCTTCGGCCTGTTACTGCCCGGCAACGATCGCACGGCCACCGAAGCGCGCGTCGCGGCCTGGCGCGCCGTGTTCGAGCGGCCGTTCGGGCTGGGGGATCGCGACGGCCGCATGACGGCGCGCATCACGGCGTGCTTCGGCGTTGCGACCGCCCCCGACGACGGAACCACCTTCGAGAAGATCCTCACCAACGCGACCTCGGCGCTGCGCGCTGCCAAAGCGCGCGGTCCGAACCGCGTCGCGTACTTCGATCGCGAGCTCGAGCGGCTGGTCTCGCATCGCCGCGTGCTGCGCGCCGAGCTGCGCGACGCCATCGAGCGCGACGAGTTCGAGCTGTTCTATCAGCCGACGGTATCGCTGGCCTCGATGCGGACCACCGGCGCCGAGGCGCTGCTGCGCTGGAATCATCCGGTGCGCGGATTGCTCGCGCCCGACGAGTTCATTCCGTTCGCGCAGCAGGAAGGCAGCATTCGCGACATCGACCGCTGGGTCGCCCAACGCACCGTCGCGCAGATCGCCGAGCTCGGCGATGTCGCCGCCGACTTCCGGTGCTACTTCAACCTGTCGGCGCGCACGATGGACGACGGCGAGTTCGTCCCCTGGCTGGCGACGCTGCTCGCCCAGCATCCGGTCGCGGCGGACCGGCTCGGCGTCGAGATCACCGAGAACGCGGCGATGCTCGATTTCGAGCGCACGCAGGGGGCGCTCTCGGAGCTGCGGCGGCTCGGCGTGCGCATCGCGATCGACGACTTCGGCACCGGTTACTCGTCCTTGACCTACCTGAAGCGGTTTCCGATCGACGTCATGAAGATCGACCGCTCGCTCATCGAGGGCACCGAGCGCGACGCGAACGATCGCGCGCTGGTCGAGACGCTCTTGGCGATCGCCGGTCAGTTCGAATGCGCGACGGTCGCCGAAGGCGTCGAGACCGCCGGCCAGCTCGAGTGGCTGCAGCGCACCACCTGCACCGCCGCCCAAGGCTATTACCTGGCCCGCCCCATGCCGTTCGCCGCGTTCACGGCCTCGCTGCGCGGCCGCGGCGTTTGAGCCCCAACGAAGGTCTACGTCCGCCGTAGCGCGGTCGAAGTGAATGCCGGCTTCGAGCGCGCTGGGGGCCGTTGTTGGAGCCAGTCCACGACGGCGTGACGTCCCGCGCCGGTCGCCGTCATCGCCCTGCCGCAAGGGGTGCCGTTCGGATTTCACGGGAACTGGATCGCCGATGCAGAGCTCGCCTGACCATTTCGCGCCGCGCTTCGGCCCGGTGTACCGCAGCCTGATCGTCAGCGTCGCGCTGCCGCTGATCACCGTGCAGGTGCTGTTGCGCACCGGAACGCGACCCGTCACGGCGCTGGCGATCGCCGCGATCTTCCCGTTCGCCGATGCGGTGATCGGCCTGGCGCGCAAGCGCACCTTCGATCCGATCGCGATCCTCTCTCTGATCGCGATCGTGGTCGGAATCGGAACCTCGAGCATCACCGGCAACGCCGGCTTCGCGGTCGCCAAGGACTCGCTGTTCACCATCGTCTTCGGGCTGATCTTTCTCGGCTCGCTCGCCGCGCCGCGACCGATGATCTTTCAGCTCGGCCGCCAGTTCGCGACTGGCGGCGATCCGGCGGCAGCTGCCGCGTGGGACGCCCGCTGGGAGATATCCGGTTTTCGCCGCACGGTCCGGTTCATCACGCTGGTCTGGGGCTGCGCTCTGTTGCTCGAAGCTGCGCTGCGGATCGTGGCGGCGTTCACGCTGCCGGTGACGACGTCGACGATCGTCTCGCCGGTGCTGCAAGTCATCACGTTCGCGACCCTGATTCTCTGGACAACGAGGTACGCGCAGGCGGTTCAGCGCCGTCTCGCGCGCGCCGCCTAGCGGCAGTCGGGAACATCGCGCCCGGGCCGCGAAGCCCGGTCCGATGAGGGATTCGCGGCCGGCGCTGCTGAGCGTGGCGATGTTGCTGTTCGCAATCGCGCCGGCCGGCTGCACCCGGGTCGCCGGCACGACCGCAGGCGCGCGGCATCCGTGGACGCAGCCGAATATACTGCGCATCGCGACGAGCATCGCCCCGAACACGCTCAATCCGATCCTCTCGACCGAAGAGGCCGAGGTCCAATTCCAAGCGCTCGCGCTCGACCCCCTGACCACGATTGACGAGCACGGCCGCGACGTCCCGATTCTGGCCAGCGTCGTGCCGACACTCGAGAACGGCGGGATCAGCCGCGACGGTCTGACGATCACCTATCACCTGCGCCACGGGGTGCGCTGGCAGGACGGCGCGGCGTTCACCAGCCGGGACGTGGCGTTCTCCTACCACGCGATCATGAACCCGGCGACGACGGTGGCGACGCGGCACGGTTACGATCAGATCGCGCGCGTCGACACGCCCGATCCGTACACCGCCGTATTTCGGTTGAAGCGCGCATTCGCGCCGGCGGTCCAAACGTTCTTCGGGCCGAGCGACGCGCCGTATTTCATCTTGCCGGCCCACGTGTTGGAGCGTTATCACGACCTCAATCGCGTGCCGTTCAACTCCAGCCCGGTCGGCACCGGACCGTTCAAGGTCGCGCGCTGGCTGCGCGGCGATCGCATCGAGTACGTCGCCAACGACGACTACTTTCTGGGCAAGCCGAAGCTGCGCCGGATCGTCTTCTCGATCGTACCGGACGAGAACACGATCGCCAGCCAGCTGCGCGCGCACGAGGTCGACTGGTTCTATGCCGCGTCGCCGCGCGCGTATCCGCAGCTCAGCGCGATCGACGGCGTCGCCGTCCATCTCGTCCCGCTCAACGCCTACTACTCGGTGCTGTTCAACACCAAGCGCACGCCGTTCGACGACCGGGACGTGCGGCGCGCGTTCGGCCTGGCGATCGACAAGGCGCAGCTCGTCCGGCAAGCGACCTTCGGCACGACGGTTCCCGCCACCGAAGATCTGCCCTCGTTCATGTGGGCGTTCGATCCGAAGGCCGGTACGACGGCGCGCGACCTGCCGCGGGCCCAAGCGCTGCTCGACGGGGCCGGCTGGAAGCGCGGCCCGGACGGTGTTCGCGTGAAGGACGGCAAGCGTTTCTCGATCGTGCTCTCGTACCGCACCGACAGCGCGACCGACCGCAATCTCGTGGTAGAGCTCGCCGCGATGCTCAAAGACGCCGGCATCGAAGCGAGCCTCAAGGGCTACATCACCTCGCTGCTCTACGGTCCGCCCGGCAACGGCATCCAGGCCGACGGGAAGTTCGACGCCTCGGTGCAGACCTGGTATGCCGGCAGCGATCCCGACGACTCGACGCAGCTCACCTGCGACCAGGTCGCGCCGAAGGGATTCAACTGGACCCGCTACTGCAATCCGGCGATGGACGCCGCGCAGCGCGACGCGCTCTCGCACTACGATCGCACCACGCGCAAGCGCGCCTATGCGACGGTCCAGCAGCTGCTCGCGCGTGACTCGCCGTCGACGTACATCTGGTGGCCGCGCCAGATCGAAGCGGTCAATACCGACCTCAAAGGCTTCCGGCCCAACGGCATCGCCGAGGACTGGAACGCCTATCAGTGGTCGATCTGACGCTCTACAGCAGGGGCCGGACGACCGCGCGCAGGCCGCTGCGCGGCACGGGCGGGACGACCGACCAGTTCGGCGTGAGGTCTTGTGCGGGCAGCTCCCAACGGAAACCGCGCACGAGCCGCGCGGTGAACAGGGCCATGAAGATCGTGGTGAGGTCGAAGCCCGGACAGCGGTGACCGTCCGGCGGCCCCGCACCTTGCGGCGTGTACGCGTACGGGTGCGCGGCCTGCTCGGCGCGCGCGCCGAAACGGTCGGGATCGAAGCGTTCGGGATCCTTGAACGATGCCGCCTCGCGGTCGTTGCCCCACACCGCCGCGGCGACGGTCCATCCCTCGGGGACGACGTAACCGTCGACGGCAAAGGCGCGCCGCGCTCGGCCGAACACGACCGGCACGATCGGCGTCAGGCGGCGCACCTCGTCAACGACGTGGATGAGGTACGCGTTCGCGGTCAACTCGCCGGCGGTCGGCGCATCGGAAAGCGTCGCGACGGCGGCGGCGACGCGATCCCGAACGTCGGGACGCTCGGTGAGGGCGACGATCGTTCCCAACAGCTGCGCGAACACGATGGAACCCGCCAGGAAGAGATGGTGCAGCTCGCCGGCCACGACGTCGTCGGCAATCGTCGTGCCGTCGTCGGCGCGCGCGGCGAGAATGCGCGCGAGACCGTCGTCGCACGCGCGCTCGCGGTGCGCGCGCACGACACCGCGGTAATACGCCAGCGCTTCGTCCTTCGCCCGGACGCCGCGGCTGAAGGCCGTGCCCGGCAGCGGGATGGGGAGCGCCGTGGACGCCGCCGCGATGCGCCTGCAGCGTTGCACCAGCGCGACGAGCTCCGGTCCGGGCTGGATGCTCCCGAAGACCTCCCCCAGCGTCTCGATCCCCAGCCGTTCGAGCTCCTCGCTCCATCCGAACTCGCCGGCGTTCACCCAGCGCGCGAACGCCGCGTCGACCGACCGCGTCATCGTCGGCAGATACGCCTCGACCGCGTCGCGAGAGAGCGCCGCGCTCACGAGCTGCCGGCGCCGCGCGTGGGCCGTGCCGTCGAGAGCGTTGATCACGGACGGGCCGCCGAACAGCGTCTGGATGTTCGCCGGGTTCGCGCCGGCGCGCATGACGTTGGCGGGATCGTAGAACGCTTCGATCGGTTCGGGCCCGACGAGGACCACGGTCGGGCGCCCGAGCAAGCTGGTCCGAAACACCCGGCCGTAGCGGGCACGGCGGTCCTGGACGAAGGCGAACGAGTCCTTGACGAACGGGAGCGTCTCGCCGAGGGCGGGAAGGCCGGTGCTCCCCGGCGGAAGCGCGTTCGGCAGGGAGGCGGTCGCCATGACGCCGGGTGTTCCCGCGTCGCGCTCCGCGCCCCTCGACGCTCGAGCACCATCTACGGAATGAGGCGATCCCAATGCAGCTCCGACGACTCGTCGCATCGCTCGCCGCGCTGGCGGTTGCCGTTGTGGCCGCGCCCGCTCCGATTCACGCCGCCGACGCGCCCGAGGTGGTGATCGGCGCGGTGCTGCCGCTCACCGGCGCGCTCTCGCAGACCGGCGCCGGACTGCGCACCGCGATGCAGTTGGCCGCGGACCTCGTGAACGGACACGTGAGCTATCCGCTGCCGATGGTCGGCAAGAACGGGTTGCCGCATCTTGGGCACGCGCGGATTCGCCTCGTCTTCGCCGACTCGCAAGGAAAGCCGGATCAAGCGCGCGCCGCGGCCGAGCAGCTCATCACGCAGGAGCACGCCGTCGCGCTGATCGGAACGTACGCATCGTCGACCACCGCGACGGCGTCGCAATCTGCGGAACGCGCCGGCATCCCGTTCCTCAACCCCGATTCCTCGGCGCCCAACCTCACCGCCCGCGGTCTCAAATGGTTTTTCCGCACGACGCCCAACGACGCGACCTTCGCCGAGAACTTCTACCAATTCTTGGCCGACCTCAAGAAGAAGAACAAGAACGCCGGCGTCAAGCGCGTCGCGGTGGTCGGCGAGGACGGCTTGTTCGGCACCGGCGCCGGCGACGCCGAAGAAGCCGGCGCGAAGAAGTACGGCTACGAGATCGCGACGCGGGTCGCGTACCCGGCGACCACGACCGAGGTGAACGCCGAGGTGCAGCGCGTGAAGACGTCGTCGCCCGACGTCATCTTCCAGGCGTCGTACGTCCCCGACGCGCTGCTGTTCATGCGCGGCTACAAGCAGCAAAGCGTCAACGTCAAGGCGATCTTCGCTCAGGACGCGGGCTTCGTCGATCCCAATTTCCTCAAGGCGATCGGTGCCGACGCCGAGGGCGTGTTCACCCGCGAAGTCTTCTCGATGGACATCAAGTTCCGCAATCAGGCGGTGCCGCTGATCGATCAGCTCTTTCGCCAGCGGTCCGACGGCGCCAAGCCCCTCGACGGCAACACCGCCCGCGACTTCATGGGCGTCCTCGTCCTGGCCGACGCCATCGACCGCGCCGGCTCGACCAAGCCCGACGCGATTCGCGACGCGCTGACGAAGACGAACATCCCGGGGAAGCTGACCCTGATGCCGTGGAACCGCATTCACTTCGACGCGACCGGTCAGAACGACGGCGGGGTGGGAATCATCGAGCAGCTGCAGGACGGAAAGTACGAGACGGTGTGGCCGTTCGACGTGGCGGTGAAGCCCGTCGTCTGGCCGATGCCGGCGTGGAAGCACTAGCAACCTTCGAACAGCTGCTCGCCGGCGGACTGCTGGCGGGACTCGTGTTCGCGCTCGTCGCCGTCGGGCTGACGTTGATCTACGGCGTGATGGACGTGGTGAACTTCGCCCACGGCGAGTTCCTGATGCTGGCGATGTACGCGACGCTCGGGGTGGCGCTGGTCGGGATCGGGCCGCTGGTGGGACTGCCGCTGGTCGCCGTGGCGCTGTTCTTGTTCGGCGTCGTCGTGTACCGCGTGTTCGTCCGGCGGCTGCTGGCCGGCCCGCCGGAAGCGACCGTGTTCGGGACGTTCGGGTTGCTGGTGCTGCTGCAAGGGCTCGCGCAATCGCTGTTCACCGGCGACTTTCGTTCGGCGCCCGATCCGCCGTTCCAAGCCACGCTGCGCTTCGGCGGCGTCGCGCTCTCGCAGGCGACCCTGCTCGAAGGAATCGGTGCGCTGGCGCTCACCGCGGCGCTGTTCGCGTTCGTCGAGTACACCGAGACGGGCCGCGCGATGCGTGCCGTGGCGGAGGATCGCGTGGCGGCGACGCTGATGGGAATCGACGTCCAGCGGGTGAACCTGCTGGCGTTCGGCATTGGCTCAGCCTGCGTCGGCGCGGCGGGCGCGCTGCTCATGCTGTCGTTTCCGGTATTTCCGACCGCCGGCGCGACGTTCGCGCTCACCGCGTTCGTCGTGGTCGCGCTGGGCGGCTTCGGGAGCATCCAGGGGGCGCTCGTCGCGGCGCTGCTGGTCGGCCTGCTCGAAGTATTCGGCGGTTACTACCTCGCCCCCGAGCTGAAGATGGTGCCCGTGTACCTCGCCTATCTGGTCGTCGTGCTGCTGCGCCCCCAGGGGCTGCTCGGCCGGCGATGAGACCGCACCTGATCGCGCTCGGCGCGATCGTCGTGCTGTGCGCGGCGGCGGCGTTCGGGCTGCGCGACGCCGTGACGCTCGACCTCGTCTTCACGCTGCTGCTCTACGCCGTGCTGGGCCAGTCGTGGAACTGGATCAGCGGTTACGCGGGGAACATCTCGTTCGGCCATGCGATCTTCTTCGGCTGCGGCGCGTACGCGTCGGCGCTGTGCGTGACCAACGGCCTCTCGCCGTGGCTGGCGTTTCCGGCCGGCGCGCTGGTCGCGGCGCTGCTGGCGGCGGTGACGGGGATCCCGACGCTCGCGCTGCGCGGCCACTACTTCTCGATCGCGACGATCGCGGTGGCCGCGCTGGTCGAGGCGTTCGTGCGCACCTCACCTTGGCTGGGCCGCGCCAACGGTTTCGAGCTGCCGATCGCGTCGGGTTGGGCGGCCCTCCAGTTCTCGCAGAAGGGGCCCTACGTGCTGCTCGCGCTGGCCCTGTTCGCGATCGTGCAGCTGGCGACCATGTGGCTCGAGCGCTCGCGGCTGGGCTACTATCTGCGCGCCCTGCGCGCCAACCACGCCGCGGCGGCGTCGGTCGGGATCGACGAGCGCCGCTGGAAGCTGATCGCGTTCGCCTGGTCGGCCGCGATGGCGAGCGCCGCCGGGGTGCTGTACGCCCAGTACACGCTGTTCGTCGATCCGCCGTCGACGATCGCGCTGGCGATCTCGATCGACATCGCGCTCATCGGCGTGGTCGGCGGGATCGGCACGCTGTGGGGACCGGCCGCCGGCGCGCTGGTGTACGTCGTGCTGGCCAAAGGCGTCGCGCTGCGCATCGGCGGCACCGGAAAGGGCTACGACCTGGTGATCTACGGCGCGATCATCTGCCTCATCGCGGCCTGGAAGCCGCACGGCATCGCCGGCACGATCGTCGATGCGCTGCGCCGCCGCCGCGGCGCCGAACTCGAGGCGCGAGCATGAGCGCTCGCGGACGGCTCGCATGAACTGGTGGGAAGCCCTCACGGCGATCAGCAGCGCGATCACCATGATCGTGCTGATCGCGACCGTCGTCATGGCGCGGAGGCAGGTCCAGCTGCTGCGCCGTTCGACGCAGCTCGACGGCCTCATGAAGGTCCTTGCGAAACTCAACGAGCCGAGGTACGACGTGTACTGCCAGGCCGGCGCGCCGGCGGTACGAGCCTGGCACGCGCTCGCGGAGGTGATCCGGCGGGACCGCGCGCACGGCGGCCCCGGCATGTGGGACGGGTTCGAGCTGCTCGTCAACGGCACCACGCGCTACTACCGAACGATGAACCCGAACTTCCCGGAGCCCTATTCGTCGCCGCGATCATCGGCATCGGACGTCGAGTGATGCTGACCGTGCGCGGGCTGGCGAAGCGGTTCGGGTCGCTGCGCGCGCTCGACGGCGTCGACATCGACGTCGCCGACGGATCGCTCACCGGGCTCATCGGGCCCAACGGCGCCGGCAAGTCGACAGCGTTCTCGTGCATCGCCGGCGCCGACCGGCCGAGCGCGGGCAGCGTGCGGTTTCGCGGCCGTGAGATCGCCGGCATGGTGTATCACCGTGTCGCGGCGCTCGGCATCGGACGCACGTATCAGATCGTGCAGACCTTCGCCGACATGACGGTGCTCGAGGCGGTGACCACCGGCGCGCTGCTGCGGCACCCGGGGCTTCGCGATGCGACGCATGCGGCTCAGGAGGTGCTCGAGTTCGTCGGGCTCGCCGACAAGCGATATCGGCTCGGCCGTGCGCTGACCATCGCGGACAAGAAGCGGCTCGAGGTCGCGCGCGCCTTGGCCACCGAGCCGGCGCTGCTGCTGCTCGACGAGGTGATGGCCGGCCTGACGCCTGCCGAATGCCGCGGCGCGGTCGAGCTGCTGCGCCGTATCCTCGCTCGGGGCGTCACCATACTTATGGTCGAGCATGTCATGGAAGTGCTCATGCCGATCGCCGATCACGTCGTCGTCATCGCGGCGGGCAAAACGATCTTCAGCGGCAGCGCCGCCGGCGCGGTGCGTGATCCGCGCGTCATCGAAGCGTACCTCGGCTCGCCGCTCGAACACGGCGAGATCGTCGTTGGACCAGCGCAGGACGGGCTCTCATGAGCGCGTCTGCAGCCGCCGGAATCAACCCATTGCTCGAGGTGGCGGGCCTCGCGGTCGCCTACGACGGGATGCGCGCGCTGCAGGACGTCTCGCTGCGCGCCGAGACCGGCACGATCGTCGCGCTGGTCGGCGCGAACGGCGCCGGCAAGACCTCGCTGCTGCGCGCGATCAGCGGGCTGATGCGCGCGCAAGCCGGAACGATCCGCTTCGACGGCGCCGACATCACCCGCGTGCCGGCGCATCGCATCGTGCAGCGTGGCATCGCGCACGTACCCGAAGGCCGCCGGGTCTTCGCCAGCGCGACCGTCCGCGACAACCTGCTGCTCGGCGCCTACGTCGACCGCGACGGCGCGCACCGCAGCGCGCGGCTCGAAGCGGCGTTCGCCGCCTTTCCCATTTTGCGCCAACGGCTCGAGCAGCGTGCGTCGACGCTGTCGGGCGGCGAGCAGCAGATGCTAGCCATCGCCCGCGGCACAATGAGCGGCCCGCGGTTGCTGATGCTCGACGAGCCGTCGCTCGGCATCGCGCCGCTCCTCATCCCGCAGATCTACGCCGGCATTCGCGGCGTCGCCGACCGCGGCACGACCGTGCTGCTCGTCGAACAGAACGTCCGCGCCGCCCTCGCTGCCGCCGACACCGCCTACGTCCTCCAAACCGGCCGCGTCGTGCTCAGCGGCAAGGCGAAGGACTTGATCGAAGATCCGCTGGTGCAAGAAGCCTTCCTTGGAATCAGCGCAGCATGATCCGGCGGACAGACGGAAGGCCGGGTTCGATCATTCTGTTTACGGACTTTACGAAACACCGTTTTAATGATATGCTTCCCGGCGATGGCTACTCAGGTTTCGCGGCGCTCCGGTGTACGGCGCCGAGGCTCCCCAGTCCAGGCTCGAAAGCGGGTTCATGAGTCACTGAGGAGCCTGGCGGCTCGGCTCCATCATAAGTTGGGTTCTTCAGCTTACCGCGAGATTCTCGAGACCATCGACCGCGAGACGACTGCCCAGCAAAGCGCCGCTCCCGCCTTTCGTGACGCGCAGGCCGCCAACGCCGTCCGACTCGCCACGCTCCGCGCGCGCGTGCTCGAGCACGCATTGAGTTCCGACGAAGTACGCAGCTTCGTCGGTCGGTCTCGTCCCACGATCAACAAGATGGCAAAGGACGGTTTGCTCCTCGCGGTCCCCGATGGTCGGAGCCTCCGGTTCCCGCGCTGGCAGTTCGACGCGCAAACGAAGGACGGTCTCATCCCAGGTTTGCACGCGGTCCTCGCGGTCGTTGACGCGTCGCAGTTTCGCACGGCAGCTTGGTTCGTCAGCCATAATCCGGCTCTCGACGGTGATACACCCGCCGACGTGTTACGGCGCGGAAACATCGAACGTATCGTCGAAGAAGCGAAAACGCTTGTAGGCTCGTAGTTGGCAATACCGACTCCGCCGCCATCGGTCGCGCCGGAGCCTGCCGGGCTGCTCAAGGTTCCGCTCCTGCCCGGCTGCGAACTCTATCGAATCTACGATCCCATTTCAAGACATCGACCGGGCCCCACAACATTTCGATCGAACGGTCCGCGCTTACGCTTCGATCACCAGCGAGCCGGAGGTAGTCACGCTACCACCGACGACCCCGATCGGAGAATCTATTACGCGGCCTTCGACCTCGAGGGCGCCTTAGTGGAAGTATTTGGCGATTCCCCGCGCATTATCACCAAAGGGAGTTTCCGACGTGGCAGGGGTGGTATGGTTGCCGGGCCAACCGCAGCCGTCTGTCAAACTCCGATTCGATCTGAGTCGCAAGCGTGGGCACGATACATCTACGAGACGACGGCCATCTATGGTGTTGTCGACGGCAATCTCTACCATAACTCGCATAACGCGATGGATGCTGTCGCCTTATTCGAGCGCGCCGAGAATGTGATCCACCGGGCAACCCGCAGCGTGGCTAGGCTGGCGTCTTCAAGATTGGCGGACGAGATCGAACGCATTGCTGCAGCAAACAGCTTGGCCATCGAGCCATAATGCCTGCAACGAGCTGGCGGGTTGGGGTCGACATTGGGGGCACGTTTACGGACCTCGTCGCGCTGGCGGATGATGGAGCGGCTGATTCGGCACAAGGTGTCGTCGACGCCGCGGGCGCCGCACGACGGGCTGCTCGACGCGCTGCGGGCGCTGCTCGAGGAGGTCGCGGCGAGCGAGATCACGCTCGTCGCGCATGCCAGTACGATCGCGACCAACGCGCTGCTGGGGCAGGTGCATCTCGAGCTGCCGCGGGTTGCGTTCATCACGACCGAAGGGTTTCGCGACGTGCTCGAGATCGGGCGGCAGAACCGCAGCGCGCTGTACGATCTCAACGTCACCCGGCCGAAGCCGCTGGCGCGCCGCGAGGACCGGTTGGTGGTGCGGGAACGCCGCACGCACGACGGCGGCGTTCTCGTCGAGCTCGATCCGGCGACGGTTGCGCGCGCGGTCGAAACGGTGCGCGAGCGCGGGATCAAGGCCGTTGCCGTCGGATTGCTGCACGCCGATGCCGACGGTTCGCACGAACGCGCGGTAGGCGACGCGCTCCGCGCGGCGATCCCCGACGTCGAGGTCTCGCTGTCGTCGGAGATCGATCCGCAGTACCGGGAGTACGAGCGCTTTTCGACGACCGTGCTCAACGCCGCGCTGGCGCCGATCGTGCAGGGCTACCTCGACCGCGTCGCGCGCGGCGTGCGCGCCGCGGGCGTCGCCGCGCCGATCTTCGTGATGCGGTCCGACGGCGGAATGGCGTCGTTGAAGTCCGCCGCGCACCGGCCGGCGACGCTGATCGAGAGCGGGCCGGCCAGCGGTGTGATCGCGGCGGCGTTTCTCGGTCGCGTGCTCGGCATCGGCAACGTGCTGTCGTTCG
This sequence comes from Vulcanimicrobiota bacterium, assembly GCA_963738465.1. Lineage (GTDB taxonomy): Bacteria > Vulcanimicrobiota > Vulcanimicrobiia > Vulcanimicrobiales > Vulcanimicrobiaceae > Vulcanimicrobium. The sequence goes on along the minus strand of CAVTWP010000004.1, from coordinate 287,404 downwards.
ACATGGGCGGGACGACCGCCAAGGCCGGCACCATCTTCGACGGCGTGCCGCAGATCAGCGCGTCGTTCGAGGCCGCCGGTTCGACGCACAGCGGTCGATCGGTCAAGGGCAGCGGCTATCCGGTTCGCTTTCCGTTCGTCGACCTGGCCGAGGTCAGCGCCGGGGGAGGCACGATCGCCTGGCTCGACGCGGCCGGCACGCTGCGCGTAGGGCCGGTATCGGCCGGTGCCGATCCCGGCCCGGCCTGCTACGGCAACGGCGATCGTCCGACGGTCACCGACGCCAACGTCGTGCTGCGCCGTTCGAACCCGCGGGCGCTGCTCGACGGCGCATTTCCGATCGACGCGGCACGCTCGCGCGACGCGATCGCCTCGGTCGCGGCGCCGGTCGGCGGCGACGTCGAGCGCGCGGCGGCCGGGATCGTCACGCTGGTTGACGCCGAGATGGCCAAGGTGCTGCGCATCGTCTCGGTCGAGCGCGGTCACGATCCGCGCGACTTCACCTTGCTGGCCTTTGGCGGCGGCGGCCCGTTGCACGCCTGCGCGGTCGCCGGCGACATCGGCGTCGTCGCGCGTCGTCATCCCGCTTTCGCCCGGCGTGTTCTCCGCCTACGGTCTGCTCGCGGCGGACGTGCGGGTGACGGCGGTGCGCTCGATCGTTGCGCCGGCCGACGAGGACACCTGGCAGCGCGCGCGCAAGCTGTTCGACGCGCTGGCGCGCGAGAGCGACGCCGCGCTCGGCGAGCAGGGCGTCACCAAGGGCGACCGCAGCTTCGTGCGCGAGCTCGACCTGCGCTACGTCGGCCAGTCGACCGAGCTGTCCGTCACCGCCCCGCGCTCGCTCGAAGAGGCCGTCGAAGCGTTTCACGGCCGCCACGAGCAGCGGTACGGCTTCGCCGCGCGCCAGGATCCGGTCGAGTTCGTCACCGCTCGCGCGATCGGGATCGGCACGACGCCCAAGCCGCGTCTGGTCGCCGCCGTCGCACCTGCGCGCCGCGCGCCCGAGCAGCGCGCGCTGCGCGAGCGGCGCGACGTGTTCGACGGCACGGCCTTCGCCGACACGCCGGTCTACGGGCGCGCGCACCTGCGGCCGGGCGATGCGTTCGAGGGACCGGCGGTCGTCGAGCAATATGACGCGACGACTTACGTCGCGCCGGGCTGGAACGCGCGCGTCGACGGCTTCGGCAACCTCACGATGGAGAACGCACGATGATCGACGAGCTCGACCCGATCACCGCGGAGCTCGTCTCCTCGGCGCTCATCTACGCCAGCGAGGAGATGGGGATCGCCGTGCGCGACGCCGCCTACTCGCCGAACATCAAGGAGCGGCTCGACCACTCGTGCGCGCTGTTCGACGCGCGCGGCCGGCTGATCGCCCAGGCCGAGCACATCCCGGTGCACCTCGGCTCGCTGCCGTGGGGGCTGCGCCGCTCGCTGGCATGGCTGGCCGAACGCGGCCGCACGATCGCGCGCGGCGAGATGATCGTCGTCAACGACCCCTATCTGTCCGGGACCCATCTCAACGACGTCACCGTGATCCGCGCCATCTATCACGGTGACCGGCTGATCGGCTACGCCGGCAACAAGGCGCATCACACCGACGTCGGCGGCGCCGTTCCGGGCTCGATGCCGCCCGACGCGCGCGATCTGTTCGCCGAGGGCGCGGTCTACACGCCGACCATTCTCGTGCGCGACGACCGCGTGGTCGACGACACGGTCGACCTGCTGCGCGCCAACTCGCGCACGCCGGAAGCGCGCGCCGGCGACCTGCGCGCGCAGATCGCCGGCAACAACGTCGGCGAGCGGCGGTTTCTGGAGCTGGTCGAGCGCTACGGGATCGAGATCGTCGAAGCGGCGCTCGACAAGGCGCTCGCCGACGGCGAGCGCCGCACCCGCGCCGCGCTGCGCGCGCTGCCCGACGGCGTCGTCGAGCACGAAGACGTGATGGAAGACGAGCACGGCGAGCCGACGATCGTCTTGCGGGTACGGCTCGAGAAGCGCGGCGACGGACTGATGCTCGACTACGAGGGAACCGCTGCGCAGCGCGCGATGCCGCTCAACGCCGTCTACGGGGTCACCCTGTCGGGCGCGTACTACGCGATTCGCGCGGTGACCGACCCGCGCATCCCGATGAACGACGGCTCGTTCCGGCCGGTCGAGGTGCGCGTCCCGGAAGGGACGCTGCTCAACCCGCGCCGGCCGGCACCCGTCAGCGCGGGCAACGTCGAGACGTCGATGCGCAACGCCGACCTCGTGCTCGGCGCGCTCGCCAAGCTCGCGCCCGGGCGCGTTCCCGCCCAGAGCGGCGGCTCGATGAACAACGTGATGATCGGAGGTCTCGACGGCGCCGGCCGGTCGTGGGCGTTCTACGAGACCAACGGTTGCGGGATGGGCGCGCGGCCGACCGCCGACGGCATCGACGGCATCCACGCGCACATGACCAACACCCTCAACACGCCGATCGAAGCGATCGAACGGCAGATGCCGATGCTCATCACCGCGTACGAGTTCGCCGAGACCAGCGCCGGGGACGGCGAGTTCCGCGGCGGCTCGGGGCTGGTGCGCGCCTTCGCGCTGCGCGACGGAACCGCGACCGCCTCGCTGCTGGCCGAGCGCCACGCGGTGCGGCCGCGCGGCACGGAGGGCGGCAAGGACGGCGCGACCGGCGCGCACGTGCTGGTGCGGCGCGGCGGCGAGATGCGCGAGCTGCCGGCGAAGACGACCGTCGCGATGGAGCCCGGCGACGCCATCATCGTCCGCACCGCCGGCGGCGGCGGCTACGGCGATCCGGCCGCGCGCGATCCGGTCGCGCGCGAACGCGACCGTTCCGACGGGATCGCGAGCGCCGAGTGAACCCGACGGCGAGCGCGGCGGACGTGCGCGCCGCGGTCCGCGACGGCACGCTCGCGGGACCGACCGAACGGCTCGCGCCTGACCACGTGCAAGCGAATCTGGTGATCGTCCCGCGCGCGTACGTGAACGAGCTGGCGGACCTGTGCGCGCGCAACCCCGTGCCCTGTCCGCTGCTCGAGCAGCTCGCGCCCGGCGCGTTCGAGCCGGGCTGCGCGCCGGGCGCCGACGTGCGCACCGATCTGGGCCGATACCGCGTCTGGCGCGACGGTGCGCTCGCCGAACGGCCGCGTGACGTGCGCGACCTGTGGTCCGATGAGCTAGTGGCGTTTCTGATCGGCTGCTCGTTCACGTTCGATCACGCGCTCGAGGCGGCCGGCCTGACGCCGCGTCATTACGCGCTCGGCCGCAACGTCCCGATGTACCGCACGCGGATGCCGCTCGCCGCGGCCGGACGCTTGCGCGGCACGATGGTGGTCAGCATGCGGCCGTACAAGCGCGACGACGTCGAACGCGTGCGCGACGTGACGCGGCCCTATCGAGTCGCGCACGGCGAACCGGTCACCTGGGGCGATCCGGCGGCGCTGGGGATCGCCGATCTGGGCCGTCCGGACTACGGCGATCCGCCGCAGTTCGAGCCTGGCGAGGTGCCGGTCTTCTGGGGCTGCGGCGTAACGCCGCAGAGCGTCATCGTCGCCAGCAAGCTGCCGTTCGCGATCACGCACGAGCCCGGCCACATGTTCGTGACCGATCTCGTGCACGCGGACCTGCGGACGGATAGCGGGTGACGCAGGAGCGCTCGCGGGACGTCGACGTCATCGTCTGCGGCGGCGGCAACGCCGCGCTGTGCGCCGCGATCACCGCGCGCCGAGCCGGCGCGAGCGTGGTCGTGCTCGAGCGCGCGCCGGCGCGGATGCGCGGCGGCAACACGCGCCACACCCGCGACATCCGATTCGCGCACGCCGAGCCGAACGTGGCCGCGAGCGGCACGTACTCCGAGGAGGAGCTGTTCGCCGACCTGCTGCGCGTGACCGGTGAGACCGACCAGCCGCTGGCGCGGCTCACCGTGCGCGACTCGACGACGCTCGCCGGATGGATGGCCGAGCAGGGCGTGCGCTGGCAGAAGCCGTTGACCGGAACGCTGCACCTGTCGCGCACCAACGGCTTCTTCTTGGGCGGCGGCAAGCATCTCGTCAACACGTACTACGATACCGCGCTGCGGCTGGGCGTGCGGGTCGTCTACGACGCGACAGTGCGCGCGCTGACGGGCGACGAATCGCGCATCGATGCAGTCGTGTACGAGGACGGGACCGGTGAACAGCGGCTCGCCTGCGGCTCGGTCGTGGTCGCCGCCGGCGGATTCGAAGCCGACGTCGCGTGGCTGGCTGAGAACTGGGGCGAGGCCGCGTCGCGCTTCACGATCCGCGGCACACCGTACAACACCGGCGTCGCGCTGCGGGCGATGTACGACGCCGGCGCGCGCCGCGCGGGTGACCCGCGCGGACTGCACTGCGTCGCAGTCGACGCGCGCGCACCGCGCTTCGACGGCGGCATTGTCACCCGGATCGACGCGATCCCGTTCGGGATCGCGGTCAACGCGGCCGGCGAGCGCTTCTACGACGAGGGCGAAGACCTTTGGCCCAAGCGCTACGCGATCTGGGGCAAGCTCATCGCCGACCAGGCCGGCCAGACCGCGTATGCCGTGTTCGATTCCAAGACCGCGAACCGGTTCATCCCGTCGGCCTTTCCGGCCGAACGCGCGGATACGCTCGAGCAACTCGCCGTACTGCTCGGGCTCGACGGCGCCGCGCTCGTCCGCACGGTGTCGGCCTTCAACGCCGCCGTCCGCGCGCGCGGCCCGATCGATCTCGGGGCGCTCGACGGGAACGCCACCGACGCTTTGACGCCGCCGAAATCGAACTGGGCGCAGCGCATCGACACGCCGCCCTACTTCGGCTACGCGCTGCGGCCCGGCGTCACATTCACCTACCTCGGCGTGGCCGTCGACCTCGGCGCGCGCGTGCTGCGCGACGGGGCCGGGCCGTTCGAGAACCTCTTCGCGGCCGGAGAGTGCATGGCCGGCAACATCCTGACACGCGGCTACCTGGCCGGGTTCGGGCTGACGATCGGTTCGGTGTTCGGTCGCATCGCGGGCGCCGGCGCGGCGGCATATGCTCGAGCTTGACCTCACCGCGGAGCTGCAGCGACAGCTCGGCGTGTGCAACGCCTGCCGGTACTGCGAGGGCTTCTGCGCGACGTTCGGTGCGGCGCAGCTGCGCGCGCCGGTGACGCCGGCCGACATCACGTACCTGGCGAACCTGTGTCACGACTGCCGTATGTGCTACGACGCGTGCATGTTCGTGCCGCCGCACGAGTTCGCGATCGACATTCCCGCCGCGATGTCACGCGCCCGCGCCGGAACGTATCAGGAGTACGCCGTGCCGGCGGCCTTCGTGGGCCTCGTGCGCAGGCCGGGACGCGGTGCGGTCGCCGGCGTCGCCGTTTCGCTCGCCGCGCTGGTGCTCGCCGTCGCGCTCATCGCGGGACCGCAAGCGCTGTGGACCCCGCAGCGCGCGCCGGGCGCGTTCTATCGCGTGCTGCCCTATTGGTTGATCGTCGCGACCGCGCTGGGATTCACGTTCTACGGAATCGGCTGCATCGCGGCCGGAGCGGCGCGGTTCGCGCGCGACGCAGGTCGCGGCGCGCGGTTCGTCTCGCCGCACTCGCTCGGCGTCGCACTGCGTCAAGCGCTGGCGCTGACCTACCTCAAAGGCGCCGGCGCCGGCTGCTACGACATCACCCGGCGGTCCGGCCGGCGCCGTTTCTTTCACGCGCTCGTGTTCTGGGGAGTCGTCGCCGACCTCGCTTCGACCACCAGCGCCGCGATCGCCCAAGACTTCCTGCATCTGCTGCCGCCGTATCCGCTGCTCAGCGTGCCGGTGGTGCTGGGCACATCGGGCGGGATCGCGCTCGCCCTCGGCGCCGCGGGTCTGCTCGCGGTCAAGCGCGCCGGCGACGCGCGTCCAACGGACGCACGGATGCTCGCGCTCGACTATGCGTTTCTCGGCCTGCTCGAAGCGGTCGCGCTCAGCGGGCTCGCGCTGCTCGTCTTTCGTGCCACCGCGGCGATGGGGTCCCTGCTCGTCGTTCACCTGGCCTGCGTCGGCGGCGCGTTCGTCACGGCGCCGTACGGAAAGTTCGTTCACTTCGTCTACCGCTCGATCGCGCTGGTCGTGAACGCGCATGAACAGCAGGGAGGCTGAAGTGGCCTCTGGTCCGGTCGTCAACTCGTGGAACGAGTGGGATCCGCTGCGCGAGGTGATCGTCGGGAACGCGCTCGGTGCCGCCGATCTCGCGTACGAGCCGGCGTTCTCTCCGTACCATCCGCAGGCCGGTGATCGCGGCGCGACCGGCGGCGCCGTTCACCCCATGGTGCTGGAAATGGCGCAGAACCAGCTCGATACGTTCGCCGCACTGCTGGCGCAACGCGGGATCACGGTTCGGCGGCCCGATCCCGTCGATCACGCAGTACGCGTCAAGACGCCCGATTGGGAAGTCGCGAGCGGCCGCGCGAATGCGTGCCCGCGCGACCTGCTGCTGGTGATCGGCGACGAGATCATCGAGGCGCCGATGGCGCAGCGCGGCCGCTTTTTCGAGTACCGCGCCTATCGCCCGTTGCTGGCCGAATATTTTCGGGCCGGCGCGCGCTGGACCGCGGCGCCCAAACCGCTGATGACCGACGCGCTGTACGATGACCGGCCGCGCGCCGGCGGGAGGGCGTTCGATTTCGCCGACGGTCCGCTGCTCACCGAGCTCGAGCCCGCCTTCGACGCGGCGTCATTCGTGCGCTTCGGCCGCGACATCTTCTGGCAGCCCGACCTCGTGAGCAACCAGTTCGGTGCCGATTGGCTGGCGCGCCATCTCGGTGCGGATTTTCGCGTCCACCGCATCACGTTCCGCGAACCGTTGCCGTCGCACATCGGGACGACGCTCGTACCGATCCGGCCCGGCCTCGTGCTCCTCAATCCAAAGCGCCCGTGCACGAACGGATCGCTCGAGCTGTTCACTTCCAACGGCTGGCGCGTCGTCGAGGCGCCGCCTTCGGTGCGCGGCCGGCAGTCACTCGACGTGAGCAGCTGGATCTCGATGAACATCTTGATGCTCGACGAGACGACCGCGGTCGTCGAGCGTGCCGAGGCGCCGACGATCGCGCTGCTCGAGTCGCTCGGATGCGAGGTGCTCACCTGCGATTTCGACGCCGTTTATCCGCTGGGCGGCGGGTTCCACTGTTGCACCACTGACGTGCGCCGCGACGGCGAGCTGCGATCCTACTTCCCGTCGCTCGACGCGAGCGCGCGCGTCAGGTCTGTTCGGGATCGTATCGGGCGAAGTGTGCGAGCCAGCCGTTGACGACGCGGGCGAGCCGCTCGCGCTCGAGCCGGTAGACGCCCGCGCGCCCAGTGCGACGGACGCTCACCAAGCCGGCCTCTTCGAGGACCTTGAGGTGGCGCGTGGTCGTGGGCCAACTGTGGGCGAACCGTTTGGCGAGGTATCCCGACGGCAGCTCGTCGCCCAGCACGGCGAGTTGAACGAGGATCTCGCGGCGTACCGGATGGGCCAGGGCGTCGAAGACGAGGTCCGCGACCGCCTTCGCGCGCTCGGCGTCCGAGGAACTTTGTTGTTCTATGGGCTAATAGTTAGCATAGAGGGCAAATATTGGCAAGGCGGCGGCATCGCGACGGCTTGACGCACACTTAAAAAGCTAGTAACTTGGCCTCGATGAGTTGCTCTTATAATATTAAGAGTTCGCCCGGCGTTGTAACCAGAGTGGAATGGCAGAAGGGAGCGCTGGGGTGGAAGCGGTGAGGTGGCTCTCCCGGTGGGGCGTCGTCGCTCTGGCGCTGGCGCTCGTCGCGACGGCTCGAGCGCCGGCCTCCGCCGCCGCCTCGACGCTGCGCGCCGTCGGGATCCCGACCGTGCAAACCGCGCCACCGCTCGACCCGCACGCGCCGGTCGATACGTGGTCGGCGACCGCGCAAGTCGAGCTGCCGTGGGACGTAACGCACCAGCAGCCGTCGTCCGAAACGTCGATCGCGCACATCGCGACCGACGGCACCAACATCTACGTGCGGTTCGACGTCAAGCAGCGCGAAGCGCTCATGGCGCAGCAGCACACCAACGAGGTCGGCGACGGAACCGACGACGAGGTCTGGATCGACCTGTGGCCCAACGGCAGCAGCGGTTTTTACTACCAGTTCGCCGTCACGTCGAACGGAACGCACTTCCAGTACTCGTCGGAGAACACCGCGTACTCGCCGACCTGGACGTCGTTCGGCGTCGCGTACAACGGCGGGTTCACCGTCACGATGCAGATCCCGATCAAGGTGATGCGCGGCCACGGCGGCACGGGCTGGAAGGCGCAGTTCGTGCGCATCGTGCGCTCGACCGGCGAGCGGCAGATTTGGAGCTACGGGCCTGCGCAGACCAACGGCGACGACGTCACCTATGCCGGCGATCTGAGCGGCATGGCCCCGGCGGTCGCGTCGCGCCCGAAGCCGCGCTTCGCGCTGTACGGGCTGAGCGGCGTCGGCTCGCCGTCGTCCGGCCTGACGACCTCGCGGATGGGCGGCGACTTCTCGATCCCGGTCACCGCGACGTCGTCGGTGTACGGCACGATCCACCCCGACTTCTCGAACGTCGAGATCGACCAGCAGACCATCTCGCCGACCGCGTACCAGCGTTCCTACAGCGAAGTCCGCCCATTCTTCACCCAGGGAGCGAACTACTACGACAACTTCAACTGCGACGCGTGCCCGAATATCGCGCAGCTCTACACGCCGGCGATCCCGACGCCGCGCGACGGCTACGCGCTCGAAGGAAAGCAAGGCCAGTTCTCGTTCGGCGCGTTCGACGCGATCGGCGACAGTCGAACCGACGGTGCGGCCAACGTCGCGTGGACCAGCCTGGACAACGAGTGGCGCGTCAGCGCTCAGACCGTCGCGGCGAACCTGCCCGGCCTCACCGACCACGTCGACACGACCGGCGTGAGCTGGGGCGACAACAAGCACCTCTCGGCGTACTTCGACTACGGCAGCGACAGCGGGACCGACGTGCTGGCAGGCGACCGCGCCCAGCGTTACGACGGCGGTTTTTACTACTACACCAACACGTTCGGGCTCGCCGCGTCCGAGCGCGAGGTCGGACGCTACTACGAACCGGTCGACGGGTTCGTGCAGCACGCCGACATCGCCGGCTACGCGCTCTACACGAACAAGATCTGGCTGTTCAACCAGCGCGACTGGATCAACAGCATCCAGTTCGGAGGCTTCCTCGACCGCTACCACGCCCAGAGCGGCGTGCTCGACCAGAGCGACACCAACGCCTGGATCGACGTGCTCACCAAGAGCCGCATCGACGTGCAAGGCACGGTCGGCTCCAGCTACCTCTTGCTCAACAGCGGCGTGTTCACGCCGATCTCGCAGAACGGCCTCGGCATCACCTGGCACAGCGGCACGATGAACAACCCCGGCAGCAACCTGTACCACGGCTCATCCTCGACGCCGACGAGCATCTCGTGGAACAGCGGGCGCTTCGGGCCGGGCCGGGTCGAGTCGTGGTTCCGCAACACCACGATGCGCGTCGGGATGCGCGGCACGCTCTCACTCGAGGCCGACGATACGCGCGCCTACGAAGACTTCGGCGCGACCAACGTGCAGTGGCTCGAACGCCTCAGCTACGCGTACGCGGCCGGCAAGGACTCCTCGTTCGCGGTCGGCGTGCGCCGCATCATCGGGACCCCGCCGATCGTCGACCTCACCGCGCTGCCGGCGTCCACCCGTGCCTGGAACCTGACCTTCGCCTACCACCGCCGGACCCCGCACGACGAGCTCTACGTCGCCTACGGCGACGCCAGCCAAATCTCGACCCTGCCGCAGTTCGTCGTCAAGCTGATCCACTATTTCGGCGCCGAGAAGGGAACGTAAGCAGGCAAAGCGGCCCCCGGTTAGGCCCGGTCGAAATGGATGCGGCGACGCCGCGGCGGAGAGCACGCCATGCAGCAGACGATCGTCCCCGGCGTATGGTCCTGGTCCCGCTGGCAGCCCGATCGGGGGATGGACTTCAACGGCTTCTTCGTCGAGTCGCCCGGCGGAAATCTGGTCGTGGATCCGATCGATCCGGGCGACGCGTTGCTCGACGACCTGCGGGCGCGCGGCGTCGGGATAGTGGTGGTGACGAATCGCGATCACGAGCGCGCGACCGCGGCCGTCGTGGCGGCGACCGGCGCGCAGGTGGTCGCCAGCGCGCTCGACGCGCCGACGCTGACCTCGCGAGTCGATCGGACCGTCGAGCCGGGCGAGGTCGTGCAGGGCTGGGCGGTGGTCGGCCTCGACGGGTTCAAGACGCCAGGGGAGATCGTGCTGTACGACCGCGCGCGCCGCGCCGCGATCGTCGGCGACGCGCTGTGGGGGACGCCGCCCGGCGCGCTGAGCCTCATGCCCGACGCGAAGCTGGCCGATCCGGCCCGCGCCGCGCGGTGCGCGCGCACGCTGCTCGACTACGAGCTGGATCATCTGCTGGTCGGCGACGGAGAGTGCGTGTTCGGCGGCGCGCACGCCGCGCTGGCTGCGATGCTCGACCTGCGCGACAACCCGCCGCTCCCATCCGACGGCAACACGTGACGGCGGCGCTGCTGTTCGTGGCCGCGGTCGCATCGACACCGTGTCCGTCCGATCCGCTGATCACGAACCCGCAGCTGAAGATCGTGCGCGCGCGCGAGCGCGGGTTCGACAACTACATCGTCACGGTCGACGTGAAGAACGACGGTGCGGCGACCCAGCCGGCCGGGACCGCGCAGCACCTCGAGCTGGCCCAGAACGGCGCGGTCCTGGGGCGCCAGCCGGTCCCGGTGCTCGGGATGCAGGAGAGCTACATCGCCGCCTTTCGCGTGCAGCTTGCGCACCGCTCGCCGCGGCCGCCGTTCACCGTCGAGTTCCGCTACGTGCTCGACTCGCGAAACGCGGCGCGCGCGAACTGCAACCCGTCCAACGACCGGCTCTCCGCCACGCTCTAATGCGGATCCCGCTGGTCCAGCGCGGCGCCGATGAGGCGACCGTTACGCTCGCCGCGCGGGCGGAGCTTCCGGCCGGACCGCTGCGCTTCAGCTATCCGACGCGGACCGGCGCGGTGCTGCGGATCGACGGCGCCGTACGCGGCGCGTTCGATTCGAAGCACGCGTCGATCGCGCTGCCGCCGTCGCCGGGACTGCGGGACATCACGCTGACGGTCGAGCGCCGCTCGCTGCCGGTCGCCGGGCTGCCGGCCGGTGACGGAGTGCGCTGGCGACTGATGCTGGCGCGCGCGAAGGAACGGCCGAAGCGCTACGTCGAGGTCGACGTCGCCGCTGAGACGCCGCCGGGACGCGCGATCGACGTCCCGCTCGTCGGGCACGCGCACCTGGACGTCGCCTGGCTGTGGACCTATGATGCGACGCACCGCAAGGCGCTGCGCACCTTCGCGACCGCGATGCGTGAGATCGAAAACGACCCGCGCTACGTCTACGCGCAAAGCCAGCCCCAAGAGTACGCATGGGTGTTCGCCGCCGACCGTGGACTCGCCGACCGCATCCGCGCCAAGGCGCACACGAACTGGGATGCGAGCGTCGCGGCGCTGTGGGTGGAGCTCGACCTGCACGCGCCCAGCGGCGAGTCGGTGCTGCGCCAGTTCGCGCACGGAATTCGCTGGATGCGCGACAACGTGGGCGTCGAGCCGACGGTCGCGTGGCTGCCGGACACGTTCGGCTTCCCGTCGACCTTTCCGATCCTGGCGGCACACGCCGGCGTGCCGTACTTCGCGACCACCAAGCTGCAGTGGAACGAGACGACGCGCTGGCCGTACCCGCGCTTTCGCTGGGTCGGCGACGACGGCTCGGCGGTGGTCTCGGCGGTGCTCGACAGTTACGACGGTCCGCTCGACGACAGGCGGCTGGCCTCGGCGCGCAAGCGTGACGAGTTGTTGGTGGTCGGCTACGGCGACGGCGGCGGCGGCGCCACCGACGCCGATCTGGCCGCGGTCGGCGCAGGTTCGCGCGGCTGGACGCGGGTCGACGCATGGTTCGCCGGCGTCGCGCAGGGGCCGCCGCTGCCGGACTACCGCGGCGAGCTGTACCTCGAGACGCATCGCGGAACGTACACGACGCACCACGACGTCAAGACGCGCAATGCGCAGCTCGAGCGCGATCTCGCCGCCGCCGAAGAAGCCGCCGCCTGGTGCGTCGCGGTGCGCGCGCCGCAAGCGGTCCGGCGCGCCCTCGGCGACGACCTGCGCAACGCCTGGCGGATCGTGCTGCGGGCGCAGTTCCACGACGTGATGCCCGGCACCGCGATCAATGCGGTCTACGCCGACGTCCATGCCGAGTACGACCGCGCGTTCGCCATCGTCGAGCGCGTGCGCGAGTCGACCGCGGCGTTGCTGCCGCGCAGCGACCTGCGCTCGCCGACGACGCCGGCGGTCGCGCCGCTGCGTGACGGTGACGGGTGGACGCTGGCGAACGAGTTCGTGCGCGCGCGCGTGCGCGACGACGGCACGATCGTCGAGCTGAGCGGCAGCGAAGGGCCCAACCTCGTCGCTTTGGCCAACGGCCTCGCCGCCTACGTCGACCGGCCGAAGAAGTGGGACGCCTGGAACGTCGACGGCGACTACGCGAAGCGGACCGTGGCGGTGCGGCCCAACGGCGCGCACGTCGAAGATCGGACGCTGCTGGTGCGCCTGGCGGTCGGCAAGGCGACGGGGATCACGATGCGCATCGCGCTGCTCGAAGCTGAGCCGTGGCTGCGCGTCGAGCTGGCCGTGAACTGGAACGAGCGTCACGTGCTGCTGCGTGCCGAGCACCGCGTCGCGCTGCGCGCGCGCGACGTGCGCTTCGGGCAGCAGCACGGCACGCTCGTGCGCAGCGCCTACCCCGACGATGATGCCGGGCGCGCGAAGTTCGAGGTGCCCGGCCAGCGCTGGGCACACGTGTCGGACGGCACGCACGGCCTGGCGGTGTACACGCCGGACCTCTACGGCTGGAATGCGGCCGGGCTCGACGGCGGCGGCGTGCGGCTCGGAACCTCGTTGCTGCGCTCGCCGGCCTGGCCCGATCCGCTGGCCGACCGCGGCGAGCAGCGCCTGTCGTACGCCTTCGTGCCGACTGTGAACGCGACGATCTCGGCGCTCGAGCAGGCCTGGATGACGTACACCTGCGAGGCCAGGGTGCGGTTGTTCACCTGCGACGATCCGGCGGTGTTGATCGTCGCCACCTATCCTGCCGACGACGGCGACGGCGTCGTCGTGCGCGTGCGCGAGTGCGACGGCGATGCACGCGCCGTGCAGCTGCGCTGCGGCGGCCGCATGCGCGAGGCGTTTGCGGTCGACGCCGTCGAACGGCCGGTCCCCGGCGCAGCCGCGATCGTCGAGGAAGATCTCGTGTTCGAGCTGCCCGCGTTCGCGCTGCGCTCCTTCCTGGTGCGCTTTTGAGGCGCGCGATCGATACGGTTCTGTTCGATCTCGACGATACGCTGCACGACGACTCGACGGCGTACCGTTCGGCGGCTCGCGAGGTGGCGCAGACCATCGCTCGCGATCACCCGGTCGATGCCGATGCGATTTTTGCGAACTACGAGAGCGGCGTATCCGCGTTTTGGAGCGGGCTCACCGCCGATGACCTGGGCCTCGGCATCGCGGCCGAGCGCGAGCGGATGTGGTACGACGCGCTCAAAGCGGCGGGCTTGGTCGATCGGCAGGTCGCGCGCGAAGCGGCCGCCGCCTACGGGCGCGCGCGCAGCGGCGCGCTCGAACTGTCGCCCGGCGCGCGCGAGGTGCTCGCCGCGCTGCGCGCGCGCGGCTGCAAGCTCGGGCTGGTGACCAACGGTTTTGCCGAGACGCACCACGACAAGATCGACCGGCTCGGCCTGCGCGATCTGATCGACGTCTTCTTCCTGGCCGACGAGGTCGGGATGGTGAAGCCGGATCCCGCGCTGTTTCGCCATGCGTGCCGCGTGCTCGGCAGCGAGCCCGCCCGAGCCGCCATGGTCGGCGACCGGTACGGCCGCGACGTGGTCGGCGCCCACGAGGCCGGACTCTTCACCGTCCTGCTCGACGTTCACGCGATCCCGATCCCGGACGGGGCGCCCCGCCCCGACGCCGTAGTCGGCTCGATCGGCGGCGTCCTCGACGTCCTGCCGCTCGCGCCCGAGTCGGCCGGGAATGACTTCGCGTTCCGGCCGCGCTGACGGTACCGAGAACGAGGCGACGGTTGGTCGCTCGGCGAACCGGAGCCGTTGGTCGTCGGACCGATCGCTCCGTCTTGAAAGAGGATCGTCAGTAATGGCTCAGGCCCCAACTCCACCGTCGTCGGGGATGCAACCCAACGTCGCAGCCGGGATCGCGTCAATCTTCACGTGGCTCGGCGGGCTCATCATCTTGCTCATGAAGCCGCCCGAGCAGTGGGTGCGCTTCGTCGCTGTGCAGTCGATCGTGATGTTCGTCGCGTGGGTGGCCGCGTACATCGTCTTGTCGATCATCGGCGCGATCTTCGGGCACATCCCGGGCGTCGGGGTGATCGTCGCGCTCGTTCTGCTGATCGCGTTCTTCGTGCTGAACATCGGCTATTTCGTGCTGTGGTTGATGCAGACGATCCGTGCGTTCCAGGGCCAGGCGACTCGCTTCCCGGTGATCTCCGACTGGACCGACCGCTTCATGCCGGCCGCCGTGAGCGTCGCGAACGCAGCGTACACCTCGCCGCCGAGCTATGCGCCGCCGCCGACCTACACGCCGCCGCCGACCTACACGCCGCCGCCGCCGCCGACGCCGCCGACCCCCCCGGAGCCGCCCGCTTCGTACTGAGGGCGCAAGCCGTGCGCCCCGCAGCAGGGGCGCACGTTGCGGGTGGAACCGTCGGCATCACCGGCCGGTTGTAGGCCTGTATGCCGGACGGGACCACGCACGCCCTCGATGCGATCGTCATCAAGGGCGCGCGGGAGCACAACCTCAAGAACATCGACCTGACGCTCCCTCGCAACAAGCTCATCGTGGTCACCGGCCTGTCCGGGTCGGGCAAGTCGTCGCTCGCCTTCGACACCATCTACGCCGAGGGGCAGCGCCGGTACGTCGAGTCGCTTTCGTCGTACGCGCGCCAGTTTCTCGGCCAGATGGAGAAGCCCGACGTCGACTACATCGAGGGACTCTCTCCGGCGATCTCGATCGACCAGAAGTCGACCTCGCGCAATCCGCGCTCGACGGTCGGCACCGTTACCGAGATCTACGACTATTTGCGCTTGCTCTACGCGCGCATCGGGGTCCCACACTGCTACGAGTGCGGGCGCCAGATCAGCTCGCAGACCGCCGAGCAGATCGTCGATCAGATCCTGGCGTTTCCGGAAGGGTCGCGCATCCAGCTGCTGGCGCCGGTGATCCGCGGGCGCAAAGGCGAGTACACCAAGCTGTTCGAGGAGATCGCCAAAGAGGGCTTCGCCCGCGTGCGCGTCGACGGCGTCGTGCGCGAGCTCAGAGAGAAGATCGATCTCGACAAGAAGCGCAAGCACACCGTCGAGGTGGTCGTCGACCGGCTGGTGGTCAAGCCCGACGTCCGCGGCCGGTTGACCGACTCGGTCGAGACGACGCTCAAGCTGTCGACCGGGATCGTGACCGTGCTCTATCAGTCCGGGGTCAAGGCCAATGCCGGCACCGAGAAACCGTCCGAAGCGTGGGCAGAGGCGACGTTCAGCGAGTCGTTCGCCTGCGCGTACTGCGGGATTTCGTTCCAAGAGCTCGAGCCGCGGCTGTTCTCGTTCAACTCGCCGTACGGCGCGTGTCCGGCCTGCAGCGGGCTGGGCGTGAAGATCGAGATCGACCCCTGGAAGGTGATCCCCGATCGCACGAAGTCGGTCGCCGACGGCGCGATCGTGCCCTGGTCCAAGAACCTGGGCAGCGGGCGCTACCCGTCGACCAACCCGTACTACATGCAGCAGGTCGAGCGGCTGCTGCGTTCGCGGCGCTGCAAGGCCTCCACGCCGGTCGATCAGCTGCCCGAAGACGTCGTCGACACGATCCTCTACGGTGCCGACAAGAAACAGAAGTTCGTCTACGAGTCGCGCTCCGGCCATCAGTGGGAGTACGAGTCCCAGTTCGAGGGCGTGGTCAACAATCTGCAGCGGCGCTACACCGAGACCTCTTCCGACTACGTGAAGGAAGAGATCGAGAAGTACATGAGCGCGTCGACGTGCAAGGTCTGCAAGGGCGCGCGGCTCAAGCCCGAAGCGCTCGGCGTCACGGTCGCCGGCAAGAACATCCACGAGACGACCTCGATGGCGGTCGAAGCCGCCGAACGGTTCTTCGCGGCGTTCAAACCGAACGACCGCGAGGCGAAGATCTCGCACCAGATCCTCAAGGAGATCCGGGCCCGGCTCGGGTTTCTCAAGAACGTCGGCTTGGGCTATCTCAATCTCTCGCGCAGCGCGACGACGCTGTCGGGCGGCGAGTCGCAGCGCATCCGGCTCGCGACCCAGATCGGGTCGTCGCTGGTCGGGGTGCTGTACATCCTCGACGAACCGTCGATCGGACTGCACCAGCGCGACAACGATCGTTTGCTGGCGACGCTCGAGACGCTGCGCGACATCGGCAACACGCTCATCGTGATCGAGCACGACGAGGACACGATGCGCTCGGCCGACGTCATCGTCGACATCGGCCCAGGCGCCGGCGCCGAAGGCGGGCGCATTCTGTCGGTCGGCTCGATCGCCGACATCGAGAGCAATCCCGAGTCGCTGACCGGCGCGTATCTCTCGGGGCGGCAGTTCATCGCGATTCCGAAGCACCGCAAGCGCGGCCGCAGCATCCTG
Source organism: Vulcanimicrobiota bacterium (assembly GCA_963738465.1). Lineage (GTDB taxonomy): Bacteria > Vulcanimicrobiota > Vulcanimicrobiia > Vulcanimicrobiales > Vulcanimicrobiaceae > Vulcanimicrobium. Next base: position 270,678 of record CAVTWP010000004.1, on the reverse strand, counting down.
TCCGTGCTGGGCGCAAAGGCCAACAACCTCGACGGCGTCGACGTCGACATCCCGCTGGGAACGTTCACCTGCGTTACCGGGGTGAGCGGATCGGGCAAGTCGACGCTGGTCAACGAGGTGGTCGTCAAGGCGCTCAACCAGCACCTCCACCATCAGCCGCCGGGCGGGACGTACGGGCGCGTCAAGGGCGCCGAGGCGCTCGACAAGATGGTGGTGATCGACCAGTCGCCGATCGGCCGCACGCCGCGCTCGAACCCCGCCACCTACACCGGCGCGTTCGACCTGATCCGCGAGCTGTACTCGCTGACGCCCGAAGCGAAGATGCGCGGCTACACCCAGGGCCGCTTCTCGTTCAACGTCAAGGGCGGCCGCTGCGAGGCCTGCCAGGGCGACGGCATCATCAAGATCGAAATGCACTTCCTGCCCGACGTGTACGTGCCGTGCGAGGTCTGCAAGGGCAAGCGCTACAACGCGCAGACCCTCGAGGTGAAGTACAAGGGCAAGTCGATCGCCGACGTGCTCGCGATGCGCGTCGACGAGGCCGCGCATCAGTTCGGGTCTATCCCGCGCATCAAGAACAAGCTGCAGACGATCTGCGAGGTCGGCTTGGGCTACATCCACATGGGTCAGCCCGCGACGCAGCTCTCGGGCGGTGAAGCGCAGCGCATAAAGCTCGCCACCGAGCTGTCACGCCGCGCGACCGGCCGCACGTTCTACGTGCTCGACGAGCCGACGACGGGCTTGCATTTCGCCGACATCCACAAGCTGCTCGACGTGCTCCAGCGGCTGGTCGCGATGGGCAACACGGTGCTGGTGATCGAGCACAACCTCGACGTCATCAAGACCGCCGACTACGTGATCGACCTCGGCCCCGAAGGCGGCGACAAGGGCGGCACGATCGTCGCCACCGGCACGCCCGAAGAGATCGCAGCGAATCCGGCCTCCTTCACCGGCGAGCACATCCGCGGCGTGCTCTCCGACGAGCGCGCCGCGGGCCGGGTGCGCGTGAGCGCCGAGCGCATCGCCGCGCTCGAAAGCGCGAACTTCGACACCCTCGACGAGCTGACGACCGACGGCCGCGAGCGCGTCCCGGTCGAAGTCTGAGGTCTGCGTTGTGCGAAGGGTTCCATGATACGTCGTCCACGCCGAGCATATCACGCGCTCGGCAGGCGGCGTCAGCGCGAACGAGAGAGCGGCGTTACGGTGAGACGGTGCCGAGGTGGGGAACGAGCTGGGTGCGCGAGGTGATGCCAAGCTTCTGGTAGACCGAGCCCAGGTGCTTCTCGACGGTCTTGTAGCTGATCGCGAGCTCGCGCGCGATCTCGAGGTTCGAACGGCCGCGCGCGGCCAGCGTCGCGATCTCGCGCTCGCGCATCGACAGGTCGATCGCCGCCGCCGCCGAGAACGCATTTTCGCGTGCCGCCGGCGCGGTCGCGCCGGCCAGCCGGCGCACGTCATGGTGCGCCCCGCAGCGGCGATAGATCGCCAGCGCCGCTGCGTCGTCGCCGGCGGCTTCGAGCGCCGCCGCCTCGAACAACGGAAACCGTAATCGCGCGAAGCCCGCCGCCGCGTCGCGCGCGAGCGCCGCCGCTTCGGCGGTGCGTCCGGCGCGCCGGTACTCGTAGGCGTCGAACAGACCGAGTGCGTGTCGCTCGGCGACCTCGACCTTTGCGTCGGCGGCGCGCACGAGGTGCGCGCGCGCGCGCTCCCGGTCGGCCGGCGATCCGTAGCGCGCGACGGCGAGCATCATGTAGATCATCCCGCGCGCGCACTCGCAGTCGGGGATCGCGCGGTGCAGCAGCGCGGCCGCGTCGCGCTCGCGGCCGCGGCGGACCATGATCTCGGCGAAGCCGGCCGCGCATTCGGTCTCCCACGCCGCCGAAACCGTCGACTCGAACGGGTCGAACCAGCGCGCGATCAGCGCGGCGTCGTCGAGGTACGCGCCTACCAGCGTCCCCCACTCCATTCCGAGCACCGCGGTGACTTGGCTCTCGGCGTTGGCCGGCACCGCTTCGAGCGCCGTGCGCGCCTTGTCGAGCTCGCCGCGCATCACGTGACACATCGCGGCGAACGCGTGCGCGCTGTTCTCGGCATGCCGGATACGCTCGGCGCGCGCGATGCGCAACGCCTGCGCGACGTTCTCGAGCGCCTCGTCGTGCCGCCCGAAGAACGAGAAGCACATCGCGCCGTTGTAGTGCGCCGACGCCAGCGCGCTGCCGGTTCCCGTCGCGCGCGCGGCGTCGAGCCAAGCGGCGTGCTCGCGGCGAAATGCGTCCAGGTCGCCGAACGTCATCGCCACCCAGGCTGCGACGTTGTGGAACCGCAGCTTGATGTCGGGCGCCGAGTCGAGCGCGCGCGCGTCGACCTGCGCCAGATGGTGCGCGGCTTGGCTCGGAAACCAGGCCGTCGCGGTGAGCCATGCCAGCCCGAGGTGGACGCGGCTGCGGGCGAGGTATTCGGCCGGATCGAGCCGGACGAGCATCTCTTCGAGCGGCGCGGTCGGCGCGGCCAGCTTGAGCGTGTAGCCGGTGATCGCGGCGCGCACGCGGCACGTCGCCTCGCGCTCGTGGACGCCCGCTTGCCGGAAGAGATCGGCCGCCGCGGCGTAAGTGTGATTCGCTTCGTCCGTCGCACCCAGCGCGACGCGCCGGTCGGCGATCTTCTCGACCATCCGGGCGCGCGCTGCAATGTCGAGAGCCCGCGATTCGAGCGCGCGCTCGTAGAACGCGATCGCATCCTCGTGCGCGTGGACGCGTCCGGCCGCGTCGCCGGCCTGCTCGTTGTAGCGCGCCGCGCGCTCGTCGTCGTGCGCGGCCCACCAGTGGTACGCCAGCGCTTCGAGCGACTGCGCGTCGCCGGGCGCGTCTTCGAGCGCCAGCGCGATCCCGCGGTGCACCGGCTGCACCTCGGCGCCGAGAAACTCGCTGTAGATCGCCTCGCGCGTCAGCCCGTGGCGGAAACGGAACAGCGACGGCGACAGCTCCTCGACCAGCTGAAAATCGCGCGCGCGGCGCAACGCCGGCAGCAGCGACGTCGTGTCGGTGTCGAGCGTCGTCGCCAGCAGATCCAAGCCGAAGGTGCGGCCGATGACCGCAGCTTGGCGCACGACCCGCCGCTCGCTTTCGTCGAGCGGGCGCAACCGGTCGAGCAGCGTGGCGCGGACCGTCACCGGCAGGTCCCGGCGCCGGCGCTCGTCGACCCGCGCCGAGGAGTGCTCGACGGCGTTCTTGAGCAGCTCCTCGGTGAAGAACGGGTTGCCGTCGCCGGCCAGCGCGATCTCGCGCCGCGTCGCTTCGGGCAGAGCGATCCCGTCGAGCGTCTCGTCGATGAACGCGCGCAGCTCGACGCCGCCCAGCGGACCGAGGTCGATCCGGCCGGCGCGCGCGCTCCGGGCGATCTTGGCGACGCCCGCGACGGCGGGATGCTCGGGATGCAGCTCGTCGGGCCGGAACGAGGCCAAGATCAGCGCGCGCATCCGGTGCACCTTGGCGCCGAGATATGCGAGCAGCTCGAGCGTCGCGGCGTCGGCCCAGTGCAAGTCTTCGATCGCCAGGACGAGCGCCGTGCGCGACGCGACCGTCGCCACCCGGTCGACGATCGCCTCGAGCTGCTCGAGCTTGGTCGCGGCCGGCGCGAGCTCGGGGGCGCCGGCGTCGAGCTTGGCCAGCGCGTCGAGGATCGGGCCGTAGGGGCGGCGCCCGTCTTCGAGACACGGGCCGTGCGCGATCCGCCAGCGCGAGTACGCCAGCGAGGCGCAGAACTCGGCGATCAGCCGCGTTTTGCCGACGCCTGCGTCACCCGCGATCAGCACGAGGCCGCCGCGCGACTGACCCGCTTCGAGACGGCGCTCGCGCAGGTACGCGAGCTCGTCGCGGCGGCCGATGAACGGCCGGCACAGAACCGGGCGTACGATCACCGCCGGGGCCTTTCTCCCGGGCGGGCGAAGCCGCCTATCGGCCCGTGTTAGCGTTCGGTGAGGTCGGCCGTTTCGACCGCCCGCAGCTTGTCGCCAAGCCGCGCGTATGCGTTCGAGTCGATCGCGGCCAGCCCGCGGGCCCGCGCGTAGTAGGTGCGCGCGTCGGCTCCGGCGTGGACCGCCGCTGCGCGGTCCCCGGCCAGCTCGTTGTAGCGCACGCCGCGACGCACGTCGCCGGCCGCCCAGGCATGGTGCGCCAGGTCGTCGAGCGGCGCGGCGCCGGCCGCGACCATCGGTTCGAGGAGGCGCGCGATGCGCCCGTGCAGCGGCCGCACGCGGCCGTGCAACAGCTCGTCGTAGATCACGTCGCGGGTCAGCGCGTGGCGGAACGCGTAGCGCTCGCGCGCCGGGTCGTCCGCGACGACGAGCTGCAGCTCGCAGGCGTGCTCGAGCGCGGCGCGGACGCGGGCCTCGGGATATCCCGCGGCGGCGGTCAGCACCGCGACCGCGAAGCGCCGCCCGATGACCGAGGCCTGCATGACCACAGATCGCTCGGCGCGATCCATCAACCGGATCCGCCGCAGAACGGTCGCCCGCACCGTTTCAGGGATGAGCACCCGATGAAGATAAGGCCTCGATCCGGGCGGCGAAATGGGGGGCCACCCTACTTTGTGGGATTCTCCCCATAGGCAAGCCCGGCGCGCCGCGGTATCGTTCGGGGATGACCGGACCGTCCATCCGCCTCGCCACCGTCGTGTGCGCGCTGCTCTTCGCGGCGCTCGGGTCGCCCGCATGGGCCGGCGACGAAGACACGTTCGATCTGGAGATCACCCATCCGATCGGCGGTGTCTGGAACGAGTATGCGAACCCCGGGATCACCTATCCGCCGTCGCTCGACGTGCGCGCGTGGGGGACGCTGGGTGGGTACGACCTGTCGTTCGAGTACCACCGCGACGTCTACCTGACCCAGAGCGCCGGACCGGGGTCGCTGACGCGCTACGCGACGCTGACCGGCGGCTTCGCCACCGTGCCGCCGTTCGAGGCGCGCGACACCGAGCTCGACCTGCGGGTGATGCGCCCCATTCGCAATCATCCGCTCGCGATCGGGCTGTCGGCGCTCGAGACGACGACGAACTATGCGTATCCGCGGCTGTTCGGTCTCGGCATCGGGATCGCCAAGCTGCCCGACTGGACCGGCCCGCACGTCAGCCTGTTCGGCTCGGCGTTCGTCTATCCGGCCGCGAGCGGATCGCTCGGCCCGGTGCACGCGACCTTCGCGATCCTGCGCACCGAGGCCGGGTTCCGGTTCCGTCCCTCCGGCTGGCCGGTCTACTTCGTCGGCGGCTACCAGAACGAGATTCGCTCGGGACGTCACCTGCCCAGCGAGGTGCGGCTCAACCGCTCCGATCCGTTCGTCGGCCTGGGCGCGCCGCTCTGACGCACGACGCGCAAGTAGGGATTTCCCCCCTGGCGGCAAGGCCGCGGGAGGCTAGTCTGAGCGCATCATCCGCTCGTCGCGGAGAGTCGTCATGCGTTTGCGTCGGTGGTTCCCGGGCTTCGTCGTGGCCTCGCTCGTCGTCGCCGGCTGCAACAATGGGAGCGGCTCGACTCAAGCGTCGCGCGGCGGCGCCCCGACTTTCCCACCGTCGACGACAGCGCCGGTAACGGTCAGCGCGGCGCGCGCGAGCGCGACGTTCGCCCCGATCGCGGGCCGGCTCTCACGCCCCGGCGTTGCGCATCCCCACTCGATCGTGGCCGGCCCTGACGGTGCGCTGTGGTTCACGAACTCGAACCTTGGCGTCCCGACCAACGGACACAATGCGATCGGGCGCATCACGACGAGCGGTGTGGTCACGGAATACCCGTTGTCCCCGTCGTCGTCTCCCTTCAGCATCACCGCCGGGCCGGACGGCGCGCTCTGGTTCACCGAGGCGAACACCGGAAAGGTCGGCCGTCTGTCGTTGCCCGCGAGGTAACGATCGGCAAGCGCTAGCGCGAGGTTCGTCCGACCAGCGCGTTCGCTTCGGCGTACGTGACGATCGCCTCACGAGTGAACGAGAACGTTCCGGCGTCTCGCAGCTCGCGGGCGATCTCGCGCAGGACGCCGAGCGTGCGGCGCATCGGCCACGAGCCGACGCTCACGCGACGCACGCCGAGCTGCTGCAATGCGGGAGCGTCGGGCGTATTCGGTCCGGCCAGCACGTTGAGCGGTAACGGCGACGCCGCCGCGAGCCGCGCGATCGTGTCGGCGTCGCTCACGCCCGGCACGAACGCGCCGTCGGCGCCGGAATCCGCGAAGGCACGCAAGCGCGCCACCGTCGCGTCGAAGCGCGAGCTCTCCGGGCCGACGCCGGCGAGATAGATATCGGTGCGCGCGTTGAGGAACAGGTCGGGCGCTGCGGCACGCGCCGCGCGCACGCGCTCGCGTGCGACGTCGAGCGGAAAGACGTCGCGCTCGGCGACGCTGTCCTCGAGGTTGTAGCCGGCGACGCCGGTCGTTGCGAGACGCGCGACGAACGCCGCCAGACCGCCCGCGTCGGGCGCGTAACCGCTCTCGACGTCGGCCGAGAGCGGAACGTCGAGCGCGTTCACGATGCGTTCGAGCGTCGCCAGATGCAAGTCGACGTCGAGCTCGTTGCCGTCGCGAAAACCCAGCGCGTTGGCCAGTCCGGCACTCGACGTCGCGATCGCGCGAAAGCCCGCGTCCTCGAAGATGCGCGCGCTCGCGACGTCCCAGGCGTTCGGCAGCACCAAGATCGCCGGCCCGGCGTGCAGGTCGCGGAAGGCGCGTCTGCGCTCGGCAACGGTGGTGGAATCGAGCGGCATCGGCATTCGGTTCCGTCGTGCGCGCCCGGCGGACCTGCGCGCACTGCGGTCGAAGCGGCCGATCATGGCACGCTTCGCCCTGGCAATGATCGTCAGCGCCGACCTCGAGCGCTCGAAGCAATTCTATCGCACGATTCTCGACCTCAAGCTCGGCACCGACGCTGCTCCGCACTGGGTCGACTTCGACCTCGGCGACGGGCGGATGCTCGGTCTCCATCCGGCCAGCGAGACGCTGGCGGTGAAGCCCGGCTCGCTGCAGCTCGGCTTCTACGTCGACGACGTCGACGCGTTCATCACCGACGCGCGCACCGCCGGCGTGCGGATCCTCCAGGACCCGCACGACGAGAGCTTCGGCCGCATCGCGGTCATTGCGGACCCCGACGGGTACGCTGTCCAGATCGCCACTCCCAAGCCGCGTTAGGCGTCACGACTTCGTGGCTGCACCGTCCCGGTTCTCGAAGCGCGCGGCCGAACTGCGCGCGCAGCTCGACGAGGCCAACTATCGCTATCACGTGCTCGACGACCCACAGATCAGCGACGCCGACTACGACGCGCTGCTGCGCGAATTGCTGGATCTCGAGGAATCGCATCCCGAGGTGCGCACGCCCGACTCGCCGACACAGCGCGTCGGCGGTGCGCCGGCCGGTGGCTTCCCGCCCTACGTGCACGCGCGCCCCATGCTCTCGCTCGGCAACGCGTTCGACGAGGCGGAACTCCTCGCGTTCGACGCGCGAGTCCGCAAGTTGGGCGGCGTCGAAGGCGATGTCGCGTACACGTGCGAGCTCAAGATCGACGGCCTCGCCGTCTCGCTGCGCTACGACGGCGGGAAGCTGACCGCCGGCGGGACGCGCGGCGACGGGACGACGGGCGAAGAGGTGACGGCCAACCTGCGCACGATCCGCTCGCTCCCGCTGACCTTGCGCGCGAAGGCCGCCGCCGTACCGCGCCATATCGACGTGCGCGGCGAGGCCTATTTGCGTCGCAGCGACTTCGACCGCCTCAACGCCGAACGCTCCGAGCGCGGCCTCGCGCTTTTCGCCAACCCGCGAAACACCGCCGCCGGCGGGATCCGCCAACTCGATCCCAAGATGACCGCCGAACGCCGGCTCTCGTTCTACGCCTATGCGGTCGGCGAGCTCGACGCGCCCAAGCCGCCGCGCACGCAGCACGAGCTGCTCGAGTACTTGCACGGGCTCGGCTTTCGCGTCAACGAACACGCGCGCCGCGTGCCGTCGATTCGCGAGGTCGTCGCGTTCGCGCAAAGCTGGGAAGATCGGCGCGACACGCTCGACTACGAGATCGACGGCGTCGTCGTCAAGGTCGACGACTTGGCGCTCCAAGCGAAGCTCGGCAGCGCCAACAAGGACCCCCGCTGGGCGACCGCGTTCAAGTTCCGCGCCCGCGCGGCGCAGACGAAGCTGCTCGACATCGTCGTGAGCGTCGGCCGCACCGGCATGCTCAACCCCAACGCCGTCCTCGAACCGGTCCAGATCGGCGGAACGACCGTCTCCAACGCGACGCTCCACAATCAGGACTACATCCGCAACAACGACATCCGGATCGGCGACGTCGTGACGGTGATCCGGGCCGGTGACGTGATTCCGCGGGTGGTCGGGCCGGTGCTCGAGCTGCGCAAGAAGAAGCTGCCCGTCTACACGCTGCCCGACCGCTGTCCGGTGTGCGGCGCCGCGGTCGACCATCCCGAAGGCGAGCCGATGGCGCGCTGCACCAACGCGTCGTGCCCGGCGCAGCTGGTCGAGCGGCTGCGGCACTTCGCGTCGCGCGGTGCGATGGACATCGAGGGAATCGGCGACCAGCTCGCAGCGACGCTGGTCGAGACCGGGCTGGTGCGCGATGTGAGCGACGTCTACCACCTCTCCCTCGAGCAGCTGCGCGCGCTGCCGCGCATGGCGGAGAAATCGGCCTCGAACGTGCTGGGCGCGATCGAGCGCTCGAAGTCGCGCGGTCTGGCGCGCCTGTTGTCGGGTCTCGGCATACGCTTCGTCGGCGGACAGAACGCCGCGATCCTGGCCGGCGACTTCGGCTCGATCGGCGCGCTGGCGGCCTCGGGCCAGGACGAGATGCTGCGCAGCGAAGGGATCGGTCCGGAGATCGCGCGCAGTGTCGCGCTGTTCTTCGAGCAGGCGCCGAACCGCGCGATGATCGCGCGGCTGGAGCGTGCCGGCGTCGACACGACCGCCCCGCTGCGCGACCGCGCGCCGGCCGGCGCCCTGGCGGGCAAGACGCTCGTGCTCACCGGCACGCTGCCCAACCTGACGCGCGACGAGGCGGCCGAGCTCATCGTCGCGGCCGGCGGCAAAGTCGCGGGCTCCGTCTCGAAGAAAACCGACTACGTCATCGCCGGCGACGAAGCCGGCAGCAAGCTCGCCAAAGCCGAGCAGCTCGGCATCCCCATCCTCGACGAAGCCGGCCTGCGCGACCTTCTCTCACCCTAAGCGCCGCGCGTCACCCGCAAGCGTCTCGTGTCACGCGAAGCATCTCGTGCCACGCGAAGCGTCTCGTGTCACGCGAAGCATCTCGTGCCACGCGAAGCGTCTCGTGTCACGCGAAGCATCTCGTGCCACGCGAAGCGTCTCGTGTCACGCGAAGCATCTCGTGCCACGCGAAGCATCTCGTGCCACGCGAAGCGTCTCGTGTCACGCGAAGCATCTCGTGCCACGCGAAGCGTCTCGTGTCATCCTGAGCTTGTCGAAGGGCGAACGATCGAACCTCGTTTCCGACCCCCACGCGCCAGATCGTCATCGCCCCGTCGCCCTGAGCCTGGCGAAGGGCGACCGAGGCCAGCGCGCGCCGCTCGGTAGAATATGACGGAAGAGCCGCGCTCGTACGAGCGCGTCTCGACGTTTTCGTGCGTCGCGCTTCGTCTCGATGTTTTGGCGGGTCGCCCTTCGTCAGGCTCAGGGCGACGGCACGATCGCGCTACCTCGCGTCCGGTTGTCGGCGGGGCCCGACCGTTGGCCCTTCGACAAAGCTCAGGATGACTTCAACGTAGGTTCAGCGTGGACGTCAACGTTTCGACGAGCTCAGGATGACTTCAACGTGGGTTCAGCGTGGGCGTCAACGTTTCGACGAGCTCAGGGTGACGTCATCGACTCTTAGACGCTGGTTGGGATGGGCGTGGGCGGGCGGTCGACGACGCCGTGTCCGTCCCGATGGATGTCGTCGGACTCGGCCTCGACGTCCTCGATGTGATGCGCGCCATGGAAGTGCTCGGGCGCGAGGATCATGTACATGATCGGCACCAAGAGCAGGGTGAGCAGCAGCGAGCTCAGGATGCCGCCGATCACCACGACCCCGAGGCTCGCGCGCACGCTCGACCCCGGCTCGATCGCGAGCGCCAACGGGAAGTTGCCCGCGACGACCGAGATGCTGGTCATGATGATCGGCCGGAACCTGGTGAACGCACTCTCCTGAATCGCCTGCCGCTTGGTCTCGCCGCGCTCGCGCAGCGTGTTCGCGTAGTCGACCAGCAGGATGCCGTTCTTGGTGACGATGCCGACCAGCAAGATCGTACCGATGAGCGAGAACAGGTTCAGCGTCGAGTGCGTGATCCAGAGCGCGCCTAGTGCGCCGACCGCGGCGACCGGAACCGAGAACAGGATGATCAGCGGCGAGCGGTAGCTGTTGTACAGCGCCACCATCAACAGGAACACCAGCACGACCGACAGGATCAGCGACCCGCCCAGCCCAGCCAGGGTCTGCCCCATCAAGTCTTGCTGACCCATCGGACGCGGCCGCACCACGATGTTCGGCGGCAGCTGGAGCGTCTTGAGGCGTTGCCCGAACGCCTTCTGCACGTTCGAGAGCGTGAACCCCGGCGCGACGTTCGCGCTGATGTCGACGACCGTGTTGCGGTCGACGCGCGTCACCAGCGGCGGTGCGGGGGCCCACGACATCGAGCTGAAATCGCCCAGGTGCACGATGTTCCCGTTCATGGCGCGGATCGGGATCGCGGCGAACTCCGACAGGCTCTGCTGGTTCGCGAGCGGGTAGATCACCTGGACCTGCTCGAGCCCGTCGGCGGTCTCGAACTGGGTCGCGATCGCGCCGCCGAATGCCGCTTCCGCCGCCTTCGTCGCGTCGCCGACGTTCACGTCGAGTGCGCGCGCCTTGGCGCGGTCGAAGTTCAGCTCGACCTGCGGTTGGAGCGCCGAGGCCGCGCTGTACACGTTCGCCGTTCCCGCCGTCGACTGCATGAGCTTGAACACTTGCTCGGCGTACTTGGTCGGATCGCCGCCCTGCACATCGGTCACCAGCTCGTCGATCGGCTGCGCGTTGCCGCCGCCCGTGCCGGTCGCCGGAATCACGACGACCTGCGTGTTGGGCAGCGTCTTCGCGGCGAGCTGGCGATATTGGTTCACCCAGTAGATGGTGTTGTGCTTGCGATCGTCTTTGAGCCAGACATGCACCTGGCCGACGTTGCCCTGGATGAGGAAGCCGCCGAACGGCGAGGAGTAGCCGCCCGACACGGCCGTATCGGCGTCGATGTCCGGCAGGTCGCGGACCTCACGCTCGAGCTTCAGCACGGCTTCGGTGGTTTTGGTCAGCGGTGTGCCGACCGGGTAGGTGATCTGGGCGAAGATCTCGCCGCGGTCGACCGGCGGGATGAACTCCGAGCCGAGGATGCCGAACGGCACCAACAGCAGCGCGCCGACGAACGACGCCGCGCAGAACGCGATCACGAACACGCGGTTGTGCAGCGCCCACGGCAGCGCTCGATGCGCGTACCAGCTGCGCAGGTTCGAGAAACCGCGCTCGAAGGCGCGAATGAAGAAGGGCGGCGTCCAGTGGCCCTTGAGAGCCCAGTTGCCGGCCAGTGACGGCGTGATGGTGAACGACACGAACAGCGAGGTCAACGTCGAGATGACCACGACGATGCCGAACTCGGCCAGGTTGCGCCCAACCTGCCCTTGCAAGAACGCGATGGGCAGGAAGACGACCACGTCGACCAGCGTGATGACGATGGCGGCCATCCCGATCTCGCTGCGGCCCTTCACGGCCGCTTCCGCCGGAGTCTGACCCATCTCGAAGTGGCGCTCGATGTTCTCGAGCACGACCGTGGAGTCGTCGACCAAGATGCCGACCACCAGCGTCATGCCCAGCAGCGAGATCGTGTCGATCGTCAGGCTCATCAGCTTCATGACGAAGAGCGCGACGCACAGCGACGACGGGATCGCGACCAGCACGACGATCGCGTTGCGCCACGAGCCAAGGAAGAACAACATCACGATTCCGGTGAGGATGATGCCTTCGCACAGGGTGCGGATGACGCTGTCGATCTGCCGGGCGGTGTATCTCGACTGGACGTTGATGACGTTGAAGTTGATGTCCGGGAACTGCGCGCGGATGCGCGGCAGCGCTTTGAGGACGTTGTCCGAGGCCGTGACCTCGGATGAAGCAGACGCCTTCTGGACCTGCATGAACAAGCCGCCGATACCGTTGATCGACGCGTACTGGCGGCGCGGCTCGAAACCGTTCACGACCGTCGCGACGTCCTGCACGCGCAGCACCTGCGTCGCCGACGTCCACGGGTCGAGCCCGGTCAGCGGTGCGGACGTGTTCGAGCTGGGCGCCGAGATCGGCAGCCCGAGGATCGAATCGGGCGAAACGATGTCGCCGCGGATGTCGATCTGCGTCTCGCGGTTCTGCTGGTAGGCGATACCGCCCGGCGCGCGCGTGTTGCTCGATCCAACGGTGCTGATGAGGTCGTTGAGCGTCAGCCCGTAGGCCGAGACCTTGGCCGGATCGGCGACCACCTCATAGGCGGGCGTGACGCTGCCGCCCACATTGACGCCCGAGACGTCGGGGACTTGCTCGACGTACGGGACGATGCGGCCGTTGGCGATCAGCGAGAGCTCGCCGGCGGTCAGCTTCGACGACGTCAGCCCGATGGTGACGACGACCGCCTCGGACGGGTCGCGAATCCCCAGCGTCGGCGGCTGCAGGTTGTCGGGCAGGTTGTGCTCGGCCTGGGTGAGCGCCTTTTGCGTATTCACGAGGTCGGTGTTCTGATCGGACGTGATGACGAACGCGGCCGAGATCGACGCCTGGCCGGACTGGATGTTGGAGCTGAGCGTTTGCAGGTTCTGCGTGCCGGCGATCGCGTCTTCGATCGGTTTGACGATCGAGTCGCGCATGACCGACGTCGAGGCGCCGGGATCGCTGACGTTGATGCTGATGGTGGGCTGCGAAACGTTGGGGAACTGCTGTTGAACGAGCGTCGTTGCCGCCAGCGCGCCGGCCAACAGCATCAGGGCGAGCAAGACGAAGACGAGGGTGGGCCGGCGAACGAAGAGCGCGGTCAGCGACATACGGCTATGCTACTTCTCCGCCACTTGGCGCTGGGGCTGAACGCGCTGTCCGTCGGCGATCCCCAGCTGTCCGTTCGAGATGACCATCGATCCGGCCGGTAACCCCGTGACGACAGCCGCCTTGTCGTCGGCCGCGATCATCGTGACGTGGACCGTCTGGGCCGTGCCGTCACGAACGACTTGCAGCGTCGAGTTCGTCGTGTCCAAGAAGGCGGTGACCGGAACCCGCACGCCGCTCGCGCCGGGCAGGGTCGCCGTAGCGGTCACCACCATCCCTGGGCGCAAGGTGTTGCGCGCGTTGTCGAGGAGCACTTTGAGCACGAAGTTCGTCGAGCCGGGTTGGACGGCGTTGAGTACGCCGACGACGGTGCCGCGGGTGTGCTTGCCGGGCAGCAGATCGGACGTCACGTCGACCGGGCTGCCGTTGCGCACCCCGACGACTTGCGAGCCCGCGCCGTTGAGCACGGCGTACACCCGATCGGTCTCCTGCAGGGTGAAGATCGTGCGCGTCCCCGGAAACTCGCCGGGGTTGAGATTGCGGTTCACGACGACGCCGTCGATCGGCGAGACGATGGCCGCCTTCGCGATCTGCACGCGCACTTGATCGGCCTGCGCCAGCGCGGTCTGCACGTCGGCCTGCGCGGCGGCGACGTTGGCGCCCTGCAGGCCGCTCGACGTCGTGCCGTTGGTCTGCACCTGCGAGACGTCGTTCTGCAGCGTGACCTGCGCCGCCGCGACGGCTTGCTGGTCGTTCTTGACGGTGGTGAGCACCTGATCGTACTGCGACTGCGCGATGTAGCCTTGCCTGAGCAGCCCGGCGTCGCGCTGCAGCGTGAGCCGGTCGTTGGCGAGGGTGACCTGCGCTTGCCGCACCGCCGAGCGCGCCGCGTTGACCGTGTTGCTGTTCTGCGAGATCGTCAGGCCGGCCTGATCGTAGGTCTGGGTCGCCTTGGCGCGGCTGCTCTGGGCGCTCGCGATGTCGGCCGCCAGCTGCGCGCGCAGGTCGGCGGTGTCGAGCTGGGCCAGCAGCTCGCCGCGCCGCACGCGGTCGCCTTCCTGAACGTCGACCGCGCCGGCCGGCTCGGCCAGCGTCGAAGTGATCCCGACGTTCTGCAGCGGCGCGATCGTGCCCGAGAGGGTCGTCTTGGGGATCACGGCGCCGAACGACGCCGCGACGACCGGAACGATCGCGTTGCCGGTCTGGCCAGGCGGACGCTGCGACTGACCGCAACCGGTGACCAGCGCCGAAACAGCGCAGACAACGATCAACCGGCGCGCGGGGTGAGGAAGTGCCCTGGCCATACCGTCATAGGTTACCAAAATCCGGCAACGTCGACTCACATGTTCGTCCCAGGTTTGAGCCGAGGCGATCAGAACGCGATGCGCAGCAGCCCCGGATCGTCGGGGTCGGGCACCGAGGCGGGTCCGAGCGCTTCGGCGACGTCGCGCGCTATCACACCGCGCCGGCGCTGTGCCAGCGCGTGCCGTGCGGCCAAGCCGTGCCAGTATGCGCCCGCTCGCGCTGCATCGACGGGTTCGAGTCCCTGGCCGAGCAAGGTGGCGATCGCGCCGGTGAGGACGTCGCCGGTGCCGGCCGTTGCCAACGCGTTGGTTCCGGTCGGATTGAGATGGGTCGCGTCGCGCGCGCCGATCAGCGTCGTGCGGCCCTTCAACAGCGTCACGATCCCGTGCTCTTCGACGAAGGCGCGCAGCCGCGACAGACGCTCGCCTGGGGCGATCGTACCCTTGGCGCTGATGCGGGCGAACTCACCCGCGTGCGGCGTGAGCACCAAACGCTTGTCGCGGTACGCCCCGAGACGCTTCGACAGGTGGTAGAGCGCGCTCGCGTCGGCCACCACCGGCAGGTCGGCGGCGCCGATGACGCCGTTGACGATCGTCGCGAACGCATCGGACAACCCGAGCCCGGGTCCGATGCCGATGCTGGTGCAGCGGTTGGTGAGCTCGAGAATCGTTCGAACCGCCGCGTTGGGATCGCGCTCGTCGTAGGTGACGACGACCTGCTCGACCAGGTGCGCGCGCAGCGCCGCCGCCGCACCTCCGGGTGCCGCGACCGTCACGTAGCCCGCACCTGCGCGCGCGGCGCCCCACGCGCACAACACCGCGGCACCCGGGAACTGGGTCGAGCCGGCGACGATCAGCGGTGCGCCGGCGCTGCGCTTGTCGGAGTCCGGCGCGCGCTGTGGCAGCAGCGCGGCGAACTCACCTGCCGTCATCACCTCGGCCGGCGGATCGTCGACGCCGCGCGCGTCGTCGTCGCGCATCGCGATGGGCGCGCACCACAGCTCGCCGGCGGCGTCGCGACCACCTTCGGTCAAGCACCCGAGCTTCGGGCGGCCGAGCGCGATCGTCGCCGTCGCGCGCACCGCGCGCTCGCCGGCGGCGCCGCTCGCCGGATCGAGGCCGGTCGGGACGTCGAGCGCAAGGACGGGAACGCCGGCGCCGTTCATCGCGTCGACCAGCCGCGCCAAGCGCGGATCGAGCGGGAGCCGCGCGTTGACGCCCAGCACGCCGTCGAGCAGCAGCCCCGCGCCGCGCAGCGTTTGCTGGTCGGGGGAAACGGCCGCTCGTCGACGCCGGCGACGCGGGCGCGTTCGCGCGCGTCGCGTCGCGCCTCGCTGCCCTTCACGTCGGGATCGGCGAACGCGACGCAGCGCCGCGCTCCGGCGTACGAGGCAAGCGCGGCAAACGCGTCGCCGCCGTTGTTTCCGGCTCCTGCCAGCGCGACGATCGGCCCGTCGCCGCGCGCGTAGCGGTCGACGAGCCGCGCGATCGCGTCGCCGGCGGCGCGCATCAGCGCCACCTCGCCGTCGCGCGCGATCGCCGCCGCGTCGATCGCGCGCATCTGAGCCGCGGTGACGGCGCGCATGCGGGGCGCTATCCTTCCAGCACGACGACGGCCGCGGCGGTCGTCACGGTGTGCGTGATGGTAAGGTGGACCGCGCGCACTGCTCGCTCGGCCAGCAGCCGTTCGTAGCCGCGGTAGAGTCGGATCACCGGCTTGCCGCTGCGCTCGTGCGAGACCCCGACGGCGTTCCACGGGATCGCGTGACCGAACGCCTTGCGCGTCGCTTCCTTGGCGGCAAAGAAGCCGGCCAGTCGCTCAGCCCACAGCCGTTTGCGCAGCGCATACGCCATCTCTTCTTCCGTATATATCTTGCGCGCGAACCAGGCGCGGCGCTCGGGGTCGAAACGATACCGCTCGACCTCGGCCAGGTCGATGCCGATCCCCACGATCATCCGCAGGCCTTCGACGCGCCGCCGAAGAAATCGTTGCTCCGGCGTGCGCGAGATCAGCATCGTTCCGATCAACGCGATCGACGCGGGATTGCTCACCCGGCTCGCGCTGTGCCTGGAAGAGCGGTTCCTGGCGACCGCCGTCGTTCGCGCACCGCTGGCGGTGCCCAAGAGCGCGCTCAACAGCACGCGCGGGCAGCTGTTCTTCGGCTCGCTCGTCGCACGGCTGGCCGCCGCGTACGACACGCGCGAGGACCTCGTCCTGGGCATCACCGAGTTCGACCTGTATAAGACCTCGCACCAGTTCGTGTTCGGGTCGTCGAGCGAGACGCAGCGCTGCGCGGTCGTCTCGCTGCAGCGGCTGCGCTCGGAATACTACGGCGACCAACCCGACGAGAACGCGTTGTTCCAGCGCCTGCTCAAAGAGAGCGTCCACGAGATCGGTCACGCGCTGGGCCTCAAGCACTGCTACAACGCGCGCTGCGCGATGTACTACTCGAACTCCGTCTTCGACACCGACAACAAGCACTCGCACTTCTGCGAGAGCTGCGAACGCCGGAGCCGCGCCAACAAACCGGTCTGACCCCGCCGGCCCTCAAGCGGGGCCGCCCAACGTCCGATGCTTGGTAGTGATGGAGCGCGCGGAACACGCCGGCCCCTATTCGTCGTTGGCGAGGCCCTGGTGAACAACGTCCGTCCGGCGGCGGTCGCCCTCGCGCTCGCCTGCGCCGCCGGTGCCGTCGCATACGTTGCCACCCGCCCGGGCGCGACGGTCGCCACAGTGGTGGCCTGCGTGCTCCTGTTCGCCGCCGGGGCCGCCGCGGCGTGGCTGCTGCGTCCGGCCGCACCGGCGGAACCGTTCTCCGTCGCCCCGGCCGACCGCGACCAGGGCTTCGCGCTACCGGGGCTCGCGGCCGAAGGCGAGCGTTCCCAGCGGGCCGAGTTGCGTGACTTCCTCGGCGTCATGCGCGGTGAGGCCGCGCTGCTCGGCGGCGCCGGCGCCGGTCTCACCGACACGGCCTCATCGTCGCTGGCGGTCATCGAGGGCGGGGCGATCGCGCAGAAGCAGCTCGAAGACGGCATCGTCGAACAGTCCCAGGTCGTGCTGGGCGCGCAGGTCACCGTGCGCGCGATGAGCGACGCGATCGGCGAGCTCGCCGGTTCGGCCGAGCAGCAGACGCGCTCGCTCGACGAAACGGCGATCGATGTCTCGTCGATGTCGGCCTCAATTGAGGAGGTGTCGGCGCAGGTCGACTCGCTGCTGTCGATCTCGACGGCGACGGCCGAGACCGCGGACCGCGGCGGAACGGCGATCCACACGATCGTCGACGCGATGGCGACGATTCGCACTACCATCGAGGACCTCGGCGACGACATCCGGCGGCTGGGCACCAACTCCGATCAAATCGGCGACATCGTCAAGGTGATCGACCGCATCGCCGAGCAGACGAACTTGCTCGCGCTCAACGCAGCGATCGAGGCCGCGCGGGCCGGCGAGCACGGGCGCGGCTTTGCCGTCGTCGCGTCGGAGATCCGCAAGCTCGCCGACGGCAGCGTCCAGGCGACGAAGGAGATCGCCGAGCACATCGGCTCGACCCAATCGGTCATCGGTCAAGTCACCGACGCGATGACCCGGCTCAACGAGCGCGTGGAGGACAGCGTGCAGTCGACCGGCAACGCCTCCGAGGCGCTGCGCGAGATCGTCACGACCGTCATGGACGCGAACCGTCAAGTCGGGCAGATCAGCTCCGTGACGCGCTCGATGTCGGAGAACACCTTCCGGGTGATCCGCTCGATCGAGGAGATCACGCGTTCGGTCGCGGCCAACCTCGCGGCGACGCGCCAGATGGCGACGCATTCGGGCGCGGTCTCGAGCGCATTCGAATCGATCACCGCGATCTCGGCGCAGAACGCGGCGTCGGTCGAGGTGCTCACCTACGTCAACGCCGAGGTCACCTCGGCGGCGCAGCGGATCCTCGGCTCGGTCGAGGAGATGACGCGGCGCGCGGCGGCAATCGACGACCACGTCGCCCGTTACGCGGCCGGCGACAACGAACTCATGGTGGAGGAAAGTCAGGTATGAAGCTCGGTCTGCGCACCAAGCTGGTCGGAACGCTCGTCGGCGCCATCGTCATCTCGTCGGCGATCAGCGCGATCGCGGCGCGCAACACGATGGCCACCGATCTCAACCGGCTCGCCAACCAGCAAGTCGCCAGCGGTTCGACCGGCTTCGCCGGCTACCTCGACCAAAAACGCGACACCGTCAAGCTGCTCGTCACCCAGGCGGCGATCAACGAAGCGGTGCAGCACCGTACCGCAATCCGCAGCGGCAAGCTCCAAGCGACGCTGACCGGAATCGCGCGCCAGGGCGACCTCTCGTTCCTCACCGTCGTCGACACCAACGGTCGCGTGATCGCGCGTGCGAACGGCGGCCCGCCCGGCGCGGCGCTGCGCTCGCCGTTCGTGAAACGCGCGCTCGACGGCGAGACCGTGAGCACCGCGGCGCCGCTGCCGCACGACGAGCTCATTCCCGAGCAGCTCGAGCCGCAGATCGAGTCGACAACACCGGGCCGCGAAGGCTTCGTCCAAGGATTGGGTCTGATCGCGGCGGCGCCGATCGCCGACGCCAACGAGCGCACCATCGGCGCGGTCTACGGCGGCATCGTGATCGATCACTACTACGACGTGGTCGACCAGGCGGCCAACGCGCTCGGCGGCAAGGCGGCGGTGATCTTCGAAGGCGAGCTCATCTCGAGCTCGCTCGCGCGGAACGACGGAACGCGTCTGGTCGACGACGCCGCGACGACGTCGGTCGCGTCGCTCAAGACGGCGTACTCGGGCGTCGACCGCGAGGGCGGCATCGACTATCTTGTCCGGGTCGAGCCGATGTTCGACGACCGGATGCACGTGATCGCGCTGCGCTGGTTCGGCGTGCCGCTGGCAAACTTCACCGGGGTGCAAGACCACACGCTGGTCTCGTTGCTGGTCTGGGGCTTGGTGGGCATCGCGATCGGCTTGGCACTGGCGTTGCCCATGATCGAACGGATCGCGCGCCGCCTGGTCGAGCGCAGCCGCCAGGTGCGCAAAGCGGCCCAGGACCTCTCGATGGTCATCCTCGGCAGCGAGGTCTCCGGCGATCACGTCGCGCAGACGCGCACGGCCGTCGAGCGGCAGGGCGATCTGCTCATGCAGGTCGCGATGGACGCCAACGGCACGCTTCGCCCCGCGGCGAGCTCCGGGCCGGCGGTCGCCGTCGTGCAAGGCGTGTCCGAGAAGATCCTGGCGGCATCGGCGCTCAACGCCGAGATCCTCAGCGACGTGGTCGTGATCGACACGCTGGCTTCGGAGATGGCCGAGCGCACGCAGCGGGCCGTGGAGCGCGTTCACGAGCTCGACGACGTAGCGGGTGGCCTCCAAGAGCTGGTCACGGGCTGTCGCTGATCGCATGCCCGAAGTCATCCTGTTCTTCGGGTCGAACGCCGACACGATGATCGCCACCAAGGCGCTCAAGGACGGCGGCATCGTCGCGAAGATGATTCCGAAGCCGGCTCACGTCAACGCGACGGCCAACCTCGCGCTGTCGGTCGAGCGCGCCTCGGAGGCCAATGCGATCGCGGTGTTGGGCAAGGCCAACGTCGCGCTCGGCGGCGTCGTCAAGTAGCGGCGGGCTCTTCGCCGATCACACGCGCGTCTGCCAAGTGTACGACGCGCTCGCGGTTTCCCGAGCGCACGATCAGCCCGCCTTCGCGGTCGAGCCCGATCGCCGGGCCTTCGACGATGGTGCCGTCGGCGTCCAACCGCAGCCGGTAGTGCCGGCCGCGCAGGTCGGCGCGTTCCTCCCACGCGCGAGCTATGGCGGCGGGGCGGTCGAGCACGTCGAGCAGGCCTTCCATCGCGCCGAGGATGCCGGCCAAGATCTCCTCGCGCGCGGCGCGCGGCTGCACGTCGGAGAGCCAGGCCGGCGGCGGCTCGATCGCGGCGAGGGCGGCCGTGTCCGGCCGGCACACGTTGAGGCCGATTCCGCAGCCGACCGCCGCCGCGGTTCCGATGACGCGCGACGTGCACAGGATACCGGCTGCCTTGCGGCCGTTGAGGTCGAGGTCGTTGGGCCAGCGCAGGTCGAGCCGCACGCCGCAACCGGCCTCGACCCCGTCGGCGACTGCCAGCGCGGCCCAGAACGGCACCGCCCACAAGGCATCCACCGCGACCGAGCGCGGCAAGATGGTGGTGAAGGTCAGCGCGCTACCCGCCGGCGCGATCCAACTGCGGCCGGCCTTACGGCCGCGGCCCGCCCGCTGGAACTCGGCGACGAACGTCGCGCCGAACGACTCCCGGCCGCCCAGCAGCGCCGCCGCGTCGTCGTTCGTGCTGCCCGTCTGATAGATCGCGCGCACGTCGTGAAAGCGCGTGCCGTCCAGCGCCGCTCGCACGCGCGCGGCGTCGAAAACGTTGCGGTTGAGAGGTGCGTCATCGTCCGGCACGTATAGCACGTTCCGCTATGGCAGTCGAACGAACCTTGATTCTCGCAAAGGGAGATGCCGTCGTCCGCGGATTGGCGGGCGAAGTGCTCGCGCGCTTCGAACGCCGCGGCTACGTGATCCTCGGGCTCAAGCTCATGCAAGTGACGACCGAACAGGCTCGGCGCCACTATGCCGAGCACGAAGGCAAGTCGTTCTTCGCCGGTTTGGTCGACTACATCACCGCGACCCCGATCGTCGCCATGGTCGTCGAAGGCGAAGACGCGATCGAAGGCTGCCGCTCGACGATCGGCGCGACCAACCCGATCCAAGCCGGGCCGGGGACGATTCGCGGCGACTACGGTCAGACGATCGGCCGCAACCTCGTGCACGGCTCGGACTCGCCGGAGTCGGCCGAACGCGAAGTCGCGATCTTCTTTGCTGACGGCGAGCTGTTCCCGCGCGCGCACGCGCTCGCGGAGTGGATCGCCGCGAAGTGACGGCCGGTTAGATGTCGATCGAGTCGCTGCGCGGCGGCGGCCGGCCGCTGATCGAGAGCGTTCGCGCACGCGAGATCCTCGATTCGCGCGGCAACCCGACGGTCGCCGTTGCGGTCGCGACGTCGTTCGGCGCGGTGGAAGAAGCGATGGTTCCGTCGGGTGCGTCGACCGGCGCGTACGAAGCCGTCGAGCTGCGCGACGGCGATCCCAAGCGCTACGGCGGCAAGGG
Source organism: Vulcanimicrobiota bacterium (assembly GCA_963738465.1). Taxonomy (GTDB): domain Bacteria; phylum Vulcanimicrobiota; class Vulcanimicrobiia; order Vulcanimicrobiales; family Vulcanimicrobiaceae; genus Vulcanimicrobium. The sequence goes on along the minus strand of CAVTWP010000004.1, from coordinate 249,163 downwards.
CGTGCTCAAGGCGGTCGGCGCGGTGAACGAGATCATCGGGCCGGCGATCGAGGGGATGGACGTGACCGCACAGCGCGAGCTCGACCGCGCGATCATCGAGCTCGACGGCACGCCCAACAAGGCCAACCTCGGCGCCAACGCGCTGCTAGGCGTCTCGCTGGCCGTCGCGCGCGCCGGCGCGGTCTCGCTCGGCCTGCCGCTGTTCCGGTACCTCGGCGGACCGTCGGCCGCGACGCTGCCCGTCCCGATGATGAACGTGATCAACGGCGGCAAGCACGCCGCCGGCGCGCTGCAGTTCCAGGAGATCATGGTCGTGCCGCTGGGTGCGCCGACGATGGCCGACGCCGTGCGGTACGGGTCGGAGATCTTTCACGCGCTGGGCAAGATCTTGCACGACGAAGGCTACCAGACGCTGGTCGGCGACGAGGGCGGTTATGCGCCGCAGCTCGACACGATCGACCAAGCGCTGCAATTGCTCGTCCGTGCGATCGAGAAGGCCGGCTACGCGCCGGGCGACGACGCCGCCATCGCGCTCGACCCGGCCTCGACCGAGTTCTTCCGCGACGGGAAGTACTGGCCGCACAAGCCCGACGATCACCCGCTCGACGCGGCACAGATGGTGGCGCTGTACGACGGCCTGTGCCGCAACTATCCGATCGTGTCGATCGAGGACGGGTTGGCCGAGGACGACTGGGACGGCTGGAACCTGCTGACCTCGACGCTCGGCGACCGCGTGCAGCTCGTCGGCGACGACTTGTTCGTCACCAACGTCGAACGGCTCGAGCGCGGGATCCGCGAGCGCAGCGCCAACGCGATCCTCATCAAGGTCAACCAGATCGGCACGCTGACCGAGACGCTCGACGCGATCGACGCCGCCCACCAGGCCGGGATGCGCTGCGTGATCTCGCACCGTTCCGGCGAGACCGAGGACACCACGATCGCCGACCTTGCCGTCGCGACCGGCGCCGGCCAGATCAAGACCGGCTCGCTCGCTCGCAGCGACCGCAACGCGAAGTACAACCGCCTCATGGCGATCGCCGAGGAGCTCGGCGCGAGCACCGCGCGGTATCCTGGGAAGAAGGCTTTCGCCGCGCTGTCGAAGGGATGAGGGCTACGGGCCCGTAGCTCAGCGGTAGAGCAGCCGGCTCATAACTGGTCGCGCGCTGGTTCGAATCCAGCCGGGCCCAGTGGGTTCGATCCTTCGGCTCGAACCCGCCACGACGCGACTTCGTCGCGTCGTGCGACGAAAAGGAAGTTCGAAGACGGTTTTCGGGGCGCCATAGTCTATCGGTTAGGACGCCGCCCTTTCAAGGCGGAGAGACGGGTTCAACTCCCGTTGGCGCTACCATTGAAACCCCGTCACGCCGGGGTTTTTCGTTCCATAGGTCCAGACGGTTGCAAAACGGTTGCAGCGTCGTTCACGCCTCCCCGCTTGCGAGGCGCTCAAGGGCGCTCCCTAGCCGCTCGGTTGCCATTCGCGTGACCGATTCAATGAGGTGGCCATACGGAAAGCGTCATGATCGACGATGAATGGCCGGCGATCCCACCGCCGTCAATTGGTGACGGCGAGCCGTCACGCCTGGTGGCGGCCAAGAGCTCGGAATCTACTTCCTCAGCACCGCTACGATGTAAGCGAGCTTAGCATCGACTCGACGGACGTGCGCCTCATCGGCCGCAAGCCGGATATGTAGGGTCGCATTTTCCGCGGTCAGTCGCGCGCGCAGTTTCGCGTTCTCCGCGTCCAACACTGCGACGCGCGCATGCAGCGCCTTGACCGCCGCGAGCGCCACGCCGTCTTCGTCGATCGAGGTGATGTGCTTGTCGTCCTCGCCGACGCCGAACGCAGCATAAAAGTCCTGGGCCATCGGACCGACGTGACGGACACCGCGCTCGGACTTGTAGCTCCAGCGTTCAATCGGCAGCGTCGCCACCTTGTCGAGCACCGCCGCGTCGTCGAGCGGCGCGATGTTCGTCTTCAGGTTGCGGTCGCTCAGCGATGCCCAGGTTCCGGAGCCGGCGGCCAACTGCGCGCCGACCGTGCTGCCGGCGTTCGTGTAGAGCGTGAACCCGCCGGATGCGCGGGCCAGAAATTGGTACGCGTGGGCTGAGGTCAGGATCGTGTCGCCATCCGAGCCGTCGCTCCATACGAACGTCCCCGTCTGCGCCGCGCTCGCGCGAGCACCGGCCGCAAAACTGTACGTGCCGGCGGCCGAGTTGACGTAGCCGCCAGGAATTGTCGCGAACGTGCCCGCCGCCGTGCTTTTGAAGCCGCCGTCGATCACCGCACCTTCGCCCGAGGCGGTGTTGTAGCCACCGGCCGCGACGTATCCGCCTTCGCCTGAGACGGTGTTGTCGAGCCCGGCGCCGATGAAGCCGTATTCTGCCGTAACACTGTTCGTCCTGCCGCCCACGATCGCTCCATGGTCGCCGCCGATGCTATTAAACTCCCCGCCGCCGACCACCGAATACGGCGCAGCGACCGAATTACCCGCACCGCCGACGATCGCCGAGTTGTCGTTCGAAACCTCATTGGTATTGCCGGCGACGATGGCGGAATTCGACTCAACACCGGTCAAGACGTTGAATTCGCCGCCGCCGATGAAACCGTCTCCGGCGGAAGGGCTGATGGATTTCGAAATCGCGTTTTGGTAACCGCCGGCAATGGCCGACCAGCCGTCGCACGCCTGGTTGTTCTGACCCGCCCCTACGAACGAATAACCGCCCGATGCCACGTTCGAGCCGATGCCGCCGACGAACGCGTCTGTGCCCAATCCCGAGCACGTCGGCACCGACAGCGTTCGCCGAACGCCGGAAGACACGTGGCCCCCGAGGGATGCGTCGCCCGGAACGGTACCGCGCTGCACGGTCGAGGGAACGGCGCCTGCCGATTGGGTAACGCTCGAACCTCGGTCCGCGCATCCGGCAAGAAGCGTGCCGCATAGCCACGCCGACATCGCGGACGCCAAGAGACGGTACGCCATACGAACCTCCCGAAGAGCGAAGGACGCCACTGGGCGAAACGTCCGTCTCGCTAGGGCGCAGTGGTCGATACGGCCAGTGGTTCGTGCTTTATGCTTTGTCGCCTATGTAGGTTGGTAATGGAACCAGGGGACTGCCAAGCGCGCTGAAAGCCGGGCTCCCGTCCGTACTCGCGTTACCGGGAGGCAGCACGACGCTACCAGTGGGAACGCGCTGGAATATGGGCGTTTTCATCGACGTGCTCACAGACCGATGAGGCGTTCAAGGCGTTAGAGAAGAACGCCATTGCTGGCGACATGGCGCAGCGTCGCCGATATGTTCGCGAGCCGTACCGGCGCCTCGCATTGCGCACGACCATCCTGCTTCCGAAACTTGTACTCGACCAAATTCCGAACGCCAGACGACGTTCTCGCTGGACGGCGTCGGGGCGTTCTCGATGGCGTGATCCAGGCTCGATCGGGGCTCGGAAAACGACGGCGCCCGCCAGGCTCGTTCTCTGAGCGAGGAAGGCGGTCGGGCCAGGCCGGAGTCGGCCCCGGCCCTCCCGAACCGATGGGGGTGCGCATCAGTGGGGCGCCGGAAGGAAACGCTCCCGAGCCAACAATGACGACGACGATCGCGGACGGCACCGTCCGGCTCGCGCGAATTCTCGGCGACGATGTAACGCCGCGTTGGCTGCGGGAGCTGCACAGTTACCTCGCCGTCAAATCGCAGTTCGTACTGTACGGCAACGTGAGGGACAGAGTCGCGATCCCGGTCAATGCAAACGCCTACGACCTGCGCACCGTTACCGAGGCGGTCGTCGACACGCTCGCGCTGCGCGGCTATCAACACTTCTGCACCGTCGACCCCATCCACGGCGTAACCGCCCTGACGCCGACCGACGTCGCCGACGAGGAGGCTCACCTTCGCGCGACGATCTTGTGGGCAGAAGGCCTCGGCCGCGGCTTGGTCAGCGAGTTTACCCGCGAGGAGAGGTCGGGTCGCACGCGAGCGATGGCGCCGTTCCCGGCTGCAGTGGAGTTCGCCGAGCGTGTCGCTCATGACCGCAGCTCTCGCGCCGCCGTCTTGTTCGACTATCTCATGGGGAGCCAGAACTTCGGCGCCTTCGTTCGCGCGCTCATCGCGAGCTACGAAGCCCAGGCCGATCGTTGGTTCAATCCGGTCTTGTGGTTGGCGGACCGCGAAAACGACCTGCCGCCCTGGCTCTCGCTCGGCAACCCGCGCGTTCGCGTCCTCTCGGTCGCGCGTCCGGACAAGCTCGTTCGCCGAACAATCGCATCATCACTATTGCGCGGGATTCGCGGCTACGATGCGATGAGCTCCGATCAGCAGGACCGCGTCGTCGATGAGTTCACCTTGCAGACCGACGGCATGACCCTCAACGACCTGTCGCTGATCACCAACTTCTGCGCGGATCGCGGCCTCGACGCGTCGCGCGTCGCGGAGGGTGCGCGCACGTACAAGCTCGGCATTGCCGAGAACCCATGGGCCAGAATGGGGCGGAGGGAGCTCATCCAGGCAGAGATGCGTATGCGGGAGCGCGTCTGCGGCCAAGAGCCGGCACTCACGAAGACGCTTGACATCATTCGCCGCGCGCTCAAAGGCCTGTCCGGTGCGCAGCACGGTGGCGGCATGAGCGTCAAACCGAAGGGAGTCTTGTTTTTCGCAGGTCCGACCGGCGTAGGAAAGACCGAACTCGCGAAGAGCTTGACCGAAGGGTTGTTCGGAGACGAGCGTTCGTACATCCGGTTCGACATGAGCGAGTTCAATCACGAACACGCCGACCAGCGACTGATCGGCGCACCTCCGGGCTACATCGGCTTCGACGCCGGCGGCGAGCTCACCGATGCGGTGCGGGAGCGACCGTGTTCGGTCATCCTGTTCGATGAGATCGAAAAGGCTCATGGCAGGATCCTCGACAAGTTCCTGCAGATCCTGGACGAGGGCCAGCTCACGAGCGGAAAAGGCGAGCGCGTTTACTTCAGCGACTCGATTATCGTCTTCACGTCCAATCTCGGCATCACCAGCGATCTCGAGAAACAACGAGGTAAGATTTCGTACGCAGATCTCGAGGAACGCATCCGGCGTGGGGTCACCCGTTACTTCAAAGAGGAACTCGGCCGGCCTGAGCTGCTGAATCGGATCGGGGACAACATTGTCGTCTTCAACTTCATCGCACCCGACGTCGCCGAGCTAATCCTTGACAAGATGCTGCGGAACGTCGTCGCTCGGATCGCTAAAACGCAGAAGATCGAACTGACGATCGACAGCGCTGTGCGAGCGGTTCTCTCCGCGCGGATCACGTCCGATCTTTCGAATGGAGGCCGTGGAATCGGAAACGCGCTGGAGTCACTACTGATCAATCCGCTCGGCAGGGTGCTCTGGGACCTCGATCTCGCTGAAGGGACGGCGATACGCGTTACGCAGCTGGCGTTCGAGGACGGCGTACCGGTTCTCCACGCCGAGCGATTGTAGCTGATGCGATATAGATGCGTTGCCGCGAACTGTCCGCTGCCTGAAGAGACCTACGATTCGAAGTTGCGGCGCCCGCCGGCCTGCCGCCTCGGCCATTGCCTGATCGAGCCGATCGATGCAGCGGGATCAGCGCCACCGCGTCAGTCACACGAGGCGGTGCAAGGCGACGCCACATGGGTGCCCAAGCCGCGCTGGCCGCGCAGCACCGCCGTGTTGATCGTCGGCGGCCGCCGCTTTGTGTTGCCGCAGGAATGCGTTCTCGGGCGGCGAGGAGACGTCGCGCGGGACGCCTTCGGCGATGACCGGACCGTGTCGTTGGAACACGCGCGGCTTACGGTCCACGCCGACGTCGCATATATCAAAAACGTCTCGAACGGTGGGCACGCGCTGGTCGTCAACGGCGCGCCCCTTTCGTTTGGTGACGAAGCGAAGCTGAAACTGGGACGCAGTTCCGTCCGGTTCGGATCTTGTTTCACCTGCGCGATCGAGCTCATCGGATGAAGCCGAAGTTCCGTTCACTGGGCTCGCGTGGCCGCTCGAAAGCTGCTGGACGCTGGAGAAGGAGGACCTCGCAGCGCTGTTCGGCGCCGGTTTTATCGTCAACCTCGTCGCCGTGGGGCTCGGGAAGTACACCGCCTGGCTGGGTCTCTTGGCGTTGCTTCCGCTCATCTTGCTGCTGTTCACCGGGCTGTACTTTTCGTGCTTCCGTACGCGATCAAGTGGCGCAGCGGGCGACTGGTCGACTGAGTATCGTTGCAGTCCGGAATCTCGCCACTGCAAGCGCGTGCCCCCCAATCGGCCCTCGCAGCTCCGGCGTCCGGTCATTGGAATGGGTATGAGACCGGCATGAGCGAACGCAAACGTGAAGAGATCGAGCCGCACGACGGCGACAAGCGGTACGTCCGGCGCGACGAACAGGGTCAGTTCACCGAGGATCAGACTGACGTCGGTCGATCGCTGACCGCCGATCGGCGCCAGCACAGCGAGCACGAGGCGCCGCGCGGGCAAGGCGATCGGGGCGACCGCCAGGACTGACCGCGTGGCCAAACGGCCTGGTCTTTCGATCACGCAACTGCAGCAGCAGATCTTCGATCGCGAAGGTTTCCGCGTTTCATTCGAGCGGCTCGGCGCCTCGCGCGAGGGGCTCGAGCCGTACGAGTTTGCGGTCATGGCGCCGCAGTCATGGAAGGTTTCCGACTGGAAACGCAAGCGGCTCGGAGCGTATCTGCTGGCATTCTCCGGAGTGACGGTCTACGCCGGCGACGACACGCCGATCAGGCGCGACGTGAAGCTCGGCAAGCTCCGCGACACGTACTATCTGGCGGCATACGGCACACTGGAACCGGTAAACGCGCCGGACAACGTCGTCGCCATCGGGTAAGGACGGCGGTGTTTCGTCCCGACGGAGGGTACGCGGCGTGGCTGCGGCGGGCGATGCGTCCGTTCCCGAGCGATGCGGCCCTGCGAACCGCGACCGGCGGAGAGTTCGAGGCCCTGGGCGCCATCGAGGCGGCGATGTTGCGTCACTACGGGTTGCGCGACGATGATGCTCTGGTCGACGTCGGTTGCGGTACCGGCCGCCTCGCGAACGCGCTCGCGACATCCTTCACGGGCGCGTATCTCGGGACGGACGTCATCCCGGCGTTTCTGCGCGTCGCCGGCAAGACGGTGCGCGAGCCCAACTTCCGGTTCGTTCGTGTCAGCGGCATCGCGATTCCGTTGCCCGACGCCTCGGCCGACATGGTCTGCTTCTTCTCGGTCATCACGCACTTGCTGGCCGAGCACGCCTATCTCTATTTGGAAGAAGCGCGACGGGTGCTGCGGCCCGGCGGCAGGATCGTGCTCTCGTTTCTGGAGCTCGCCTGCGCGGCGCAATGGGATGTCTTTGCCGCCAGCGTCGAGCACACGCGTCAGGGCCTGCCCAAGACGCTGAACGTCTTCACCGAGCGCCCTGCGATCGAAGCGTGGTCGAAGCATCTCGCGCTCGCGGTGATCGACCTACGCGCCGGCTCCGAGCCCTTCGTGCCGCTTGCGCAGCCGATAAGGTTCGAGTCGGGGGCGGTGCAAAGCGAGCTCGGCCATCTCGGGCAGTCGATCGCGGTGCTCGAATTGCTAGCCGCCGGCGCCAAGCTACGTAAGCGTGCTTGATATGGACGTTTGAGGCGAGGGTCGCTGCGGTCAACCGTCAAACGGGCTCGCATGAACGTCATCCTCCGCGCGTCCGTGCTTGCTGTCGCCGTGGCAGCGCTCGTCACCCCGGTCTTGGCCGCACGAGCCGTCCCTCGTGAAAACTCTCTGCCGGATCCGGGCCGCGTGGTCGCGGCGTTTGCGGCGTTCGGTTCGGGACCGGACGTGCTGCTGAGCAAGAAGTTCGGGCAGAGCGACCGTGACTTCAAGCGCGCATGCGACAAGCGCGACGGCCTGGTGACCAAGCGCGCGGGGAACGTCGTCTGTGTCGCGCGAATGCACGCGGGATCGCTGCGCGGCTCGTACGGCGGAGGGAGAGCCAGGAGTCTGCCGGATGAGACGGTGCCTCCACAAGCGCAGCCGCCGCACGGCTAGTGCTCCGGCAACAAAGGCGGAGTCGGCCTCCCTGGGGTGAAAACGAGCGGCCGAGGATAGCTGCATGAATCGTGGGCTGATCGTTTTGGGCGGCCTCGTCGTCGTCGTGCTGATCGTGGCGATGTGGATCGCCGGGACGTACAACCACCTGGTCACGCTCGATCAGGCGGTCCAGTCGCAATGGGCGCAGGTCGAAAGCGTCTACCAGCGGCGCGCCGACCTGATCCCGAACCTCGTCGCGACGGTCAAGGGCGCGGCGAACTTCGAGAAGAGCACCTACGTCGCGGTCGCGGAGGCGCGCTCCAAGGTCGGCCAGCTCAACCTCGGCAACGCGGTCCCCAACAACCCGGCCGACTTCGCGAAGTTCGCTGCGGCGCAAGATCAGCTGTCATCGGCACTTACGCACTTACTCGCCGTCGCCGAGAACTATCCGGACCTCAAGGCCAGCCAGAACTTTCTCGATCTCCAATCGCAGCTCGAAGGATCGGAGAACCGCATCGCGATCGAACGGATGCGCTTCAACCAAACCGCGCAAAGCTTCAACACGACGCGCGAGACGTTCCCGACGGTCGTCATCGCCGGTATCTTCGGCTCGCGCTTCAACGAGAAGTCGTACTTCCAATCCCAGCCCGGGGCGCAAACCGCCCCGCAGGTGAAGTTCTAGCCTGATGCGCTGCGGTCGCTGGTTCGCGGCGCTGCTGATGCTGGCGTGCGTCGCGGCGGCGCCGGTCGCCGGCGAGGTTGCGATTCCGCCGTCGCCGGCGCAGTGGGCCACCGACACCGCGCACATCCTGCAGCCGCAGACCGTCGCGACGGTCGACGCACGGCTGCGCGCGTACCAGAGCGCGACCGGCCATCAGGTGCTGCTCTACGTCGCGCCGACGACCGGCATCACGCCGACCGAAGACTGGACCATCAAAGCCTTCACGAAGTGGAAGGTCGGCCGCAAGGGTCTCGACGACGGGCTGGTCCTGTTCGTGTTCCCGACCGATCGCAAGGCGCGGATCGAAGTCGGCTACGGGCTCGAAAGCGTGATGACGGACGCGCTCGCCTCGGAGATCATCCGCAACACGATCGCGCCGAAGATGCTCGCCGGCCAGCCCGACGCGGCGGTCGGCGACGGCATCGGGGTCATTCTCAGCACGGTCGGCGGCGAGCGGCGCGCGCAAGGCGTCACTCCGGCGCCGGCGGCGACGCTCGAACCGTACGGCTCCGACGATCAGAGCCCGATCGGCGTCGTGCTCGGCATCATCATCGGGATCCTCATCATCGTCGGCGTCTTCTGGACGATCTCGAAGCTGCCGCGCGTCAATGGACCGTACATCAGCAGCGGCGGCGGCAGCTTCTGGGGCGGCCTGCTGGTGGGCGCGCTCACCTCGGGCGGCGGCGGGTTCTCGGGCGGTGGAGGATTCATGGGCGGAGGCGGTATGGGCGGCGGCGGCGGAGCGACCGGCTCGTGGTGAACCGCGATTTGCACCGCTTCGTCGACAAGCGGCGCGTGCGCGAGGCGATCGTGCGCGCCGAAGCGGAGACGACCGCGCCGATCACCGTGCACATCTCGCCGCAGGTCGAAGGCGATGTCCACGCCGCGGCGCTGCGCTCGCTCCACGCCGGCGGCCGGTCGCGCCGGCGCGAGCGTAACGCCGTGCATTTTTTCGTCGTCCCGTCGCGGCGCCAGTTCGCGGTCGTCGGCGACGCGGGCGCCCACGACGCGCTCGGACAAGAAGTGTGGAACGGCGTCGCGGCAACCGTCGAGCAGCATTTTCGCCGAGGCGATCCGACCGCCGGCCTCATCGCGGGAATCGAAGAAGTCGGCCGCCACTTGGCCCAGCATTTCCCCCGAAACAAACCATCATCGGCGCGCTGATCCAGATGACAGCCGCCGACATCGACGCGCTCGATAACTCGGGATCAAGGAGCCGCGCATGACATCATTCCTTCGGCGGCTCGGCGCTGTAGCGGCGGCGCTCGTCATCGCGCCGCTCGCCGGCCGACCGGCTCCGGTTTCGGCGGCGATGGTCGTCGCGGTCGTCCCGTTCGCGCAGCCCGGCTCCGAAAAAGTGCAGAATTTCGACGACGCGACCGGGATTCTCGCCGCGCAGCTGACCGAGCGCGGGCTCACGCCCAAGACGTTGCCGCCCACCGATCGGCTGGCGGTCGTCAGCGGAGGCGGGACGCATCTGCGCGGAGACCGCCGCGACCGGAATCCTGGTGCCGACGATGCGGACCGAACAGGCGGTGCGGCAACGAAACTACGTGCTGACCACGGTCAACTACTACGCGACGCACGTCGAGCTGCGATTGTCGCTGGTGCGCTGCGACGGATCGCTGTCGTGGACGGGCACCGCCGTCGGCGACAAGGACTACTTCAACGCCAACGTGCAGGCCGGCGTCGCCGACAGCATCACGCAGGCCATCGGACGCGTGCTCGAACTGTTCGAGAAGCGCGTGCCGGACACGGCCCAGCCGAACGCGACCACCATGCCCGCGCCGCAGCTGCCGACCGGCCCGAAAGTAGCGATCGTGCCGTTCACCCAAGTCGGCATGGAGGCAGATCCGAGCCTCGACTTCGCCACCGAGGAGGCGCGCAAGCGCTACGCGGCGCGCGGCCTGGACGCCGTCGTGACCGCTCCCGCCGATCATCTGGTCGCGACCAAAGACGCGGCCGCGATGTGCGCCCGCTACGGCGCGTCGCGGCTCGTGATGGGAACGTTGCGCTGGGAGCAGACGTCCAAGTTCGCCGGCATCGCCACGCACGCCGAGGTGATGCTCACGACCGTTGACTGTACCGGTCACGTGATCGCGACGCAAGACGAGATCGGCGAACATCTCCATCACGGGGCGAACTTTCGAGCCGGCGTGTCGTCGGCGATCGAGGACGCCTTCGGTCACTGGGCCGAGCAGCCGGCGCCGGCTCCCAAGGCCTGAGCTCAGCCGGGCAGGTCCGGCGCTTGCAGCGCCGGCCGTCCCTCGTCGAACTTTTGCAAATCGGGGGCGCGCAACGGCACGTGCGCGACGAACAGCAGGACCGCGATCGCGGCGACGCCGACGATCGCCAAGATCATGACGATCGTGTACGCCTCATCGATTCCGCGCAGCAGAGCCTGTTTGAGCGGTTCGATCGACTCTCGCGCTCGGCATCGACCGGCCGGTGACGAAGGCACGCACGATGCGGTCGGCCGCGCGCGGGTCCGAGCGCCGGATCGAGCGCGCGCAACTGCGTCGTGGCGCGCGAGCCGATCGTGTGCTCGACGCCCGGCGCGCTGATGAAGCCGCCGGTGAGCCGGAACAGGTTGAGCAGCGCGATCGCCCGCCCCACCAGCGCACGCTCGAACGACAGCGTCACCAAGAACAATCCCGGCGACACGCTGAGCCCCGCGCCGAAGCCGGCGATCAAACACAGCCAGCCGACCGCTGCTCGCGTCGACCGGCGCCGAAACGCGTGCCAGCGCGGCCGCGGCGCCGATGCAAACGAGTCCGCACGCGCCGGTAACGACGACCCATTTCGTCGTGACCAGCCGCCCGAAGACGTAGCCCGCCGCGAGCGCGGTTAGGAATTCGGGCCAGAACGCAAACCCCGTGCCGCGCGGATCCAGCTCGTCGATGCGCAGCAGGGTGAGCTGGAAGGACTGCGTGAGCGCACTGAACGTCGCGCTGCCGATCACCGTCGCGATCGTGCCGACCAGCGCCAGCGAGGTTGCGAGCTTGCGCACCGGAACCAGCGGGTGCTCCTTGCGCGCCTCGCCGATGATGAGCGCGGCGTAGACTGCCAGTCCCGCCAGCAGCGGGATGCTGGCGAACGGGTCGCGCCAGTCGTTGCCGGCCAAGCCGCCGATCCCGATGTAGACGAGCAGCGAGCCGAGTGCCGCAGCGATCAGCGCGTACCAGTCGACCGGCTGATCCGAGCCCTGCGGCTCGCGCTTGGCAATGACGCTACGCGCGAGCAGCATGGCCGCGACCGCGACCGCGACCTCGACCACGAAGACCGAGCGCCACATCCCCGGTGCCGCGATGAGCCCGCCGATCAGCGGCCCCAGCGTCACCGCGCCGAACAGGCAGGGAACGATCACGCCGGCGGTGGCGCCGAGCTTGTCGCTCTTGAAGTTGGTGAGCAGCGGCGGCAGCACGACGATGAACAGCATTCCGGCGACCAAGCCGTGCACGACGTGCGCCGCGAGCAAGATCGAGAACTCCGGCGCGAGCGCGCTTGCCAGCGAGGTCGCCGCCGACACGCCGATCAGCCAGAAATACAGCGTCCGCCCTTCGATGCGCCGCGTCAGCTCGGCCGCCAGCACGCAGCCGAACGCCAGCGCGGCGTCGCTGATCAGCGGAATCGACGCGGCGACGTCGGGCGCGACGCCGAGATCGCGGCCGATCACCGGCGCCGCGAGCGCGATCGCGCTCGTATTGATCAAGCCCGGAAACAGCGTCATGATCACCAGCACGACGTGGGCCGGATAGACGTTGGCCAGCCGCGGTTCGGGCGCTTCCGCCACGTAGGTCGTCACCGGCTCCGCCTGGTGGCTCTCGATGAGCACGGTGAGCTTTTGGCGCCGCCAGAAGACGCGGTAGTAGAACGTCTGGAGCGCGAGGCTGACGGCGAACGCGACCGGATACGCGATCCACACGCCGCGCAATCCGAGGTGCGGCGCCAGTGCATAGGCGACCGGCACCTCGACGCCCCAGATCGAGATGATGGACAGCGCCGTCGGCCACAGCACCGTTCCGCTCGAGCGCATCAAGCCAGACAACACGCTCGAGGTGCCGAACAGCACGTAGCTCCACAGCGTGATCTCGAGCAGCTCGTGCGCCGTCGCGATCACGCCGGCGTCGGTGACGAACAGCGTGAGGATCGTGCGGTCGAATGCGTACACCAGACCGATGAGGACCGCACCGATCGCCCAGTTCAGCGCGATGCCGGCGCGAGCGATCTTGCGCAGCCGGTCGAACTTGCGCGCGCCGATCGACTGCGCGCCGAAGATCGAGGCGCCGATGCCGATCGAGATCGCCGGAAACTGCACGTACGAGACGATCTGGTTCACCGCGCCGTACGCCGCGGTCGCCGACGAGCCGAAGCGGTTGACCAGCGAGATGACGGCGATCTCCGCCAGCGACACCATCACCATCTGCAGGCCGGTCGGGATCCCGATGCGCACGAGCTGCGACCAGCAACCCCACCTCCAGCTTCATGTGGCGCACGATCGACATGTCGAGCGCGAGCGGGTTCTTCTCGAGCCGCAGCGAGACGAGCATGTAGACCAGCGCCAGCGTACTCGCCATGATGTTCGCGTAGGCGGCGCTCGCGACGCCCAGCCGCGGCAGTCCCAGCCAGCCAAGGATCAGCGCCGGCGTGAAGATGAGGATGAGCGCGGTGCTGACGATGAGTGACAGCAGCGGCGTTCGCGAGTCGCCCGTACCGCGCACGAACGTCGTGTAGGCCAGGTACACGAACAGGATCGGCAGGCTCAGGAAGACGACCCGCGCGTACGACAGCGACTGGTCGTAGACGTCGAGCGGCGTGCCGATGAGGTGCAGCAGCCCCGGCAGAAAGAACCAGCCCGCGCCCCCGATGATGATGCCGGCGCCGATCGACAGCGTCAGCGTCGTCCCGGCCACCGCCTTGAGGCGATCCTCGTTGCGGGCCCCGTACGCTTGGCCGATGAGCACCGACGCACCGCTGGCGATCCCGATGAAGAAGGCGATCATGAAGAAGACGACCGGGAAGAACGACGACGCTGCGGCCAGTGCCTTCACACCGATCAGGCGCCCGAGATAGATGCTGTTGAGCGTCGCCGAGGCCGACTGCAGCACGTTGCTGATCATCAGCGGCACGAGGAACACCAGCATCGCCTTCCAGATCGGCCGCGAGTCGTCCAAAGCCAGGCGCCGCTGTTGCATCGGTCTCCATATATCCCGCCCGGGGACGACCCTCCCGCGCGGCGAACGCACGGAAGCGCGCGGCGGGCGATTAGCTCAGCGGGAGAGCAGCTCCTTTACACGGAGAAGGCCGGCGGTTCGAATCCGTCATCGCCCAATTTGTTTCAGACGCCGGGCCGAGATACGCGTGCGCGGCGCACGTACATCGCAGAGTCGTCCGTGCGTGGAGGGTTCCGCCGCGCGTGCTACGATCTGAGCGGTATGCCGGAACTGCCGGATGTCACCGCGTACATCAGCGCGCTCGAGCCCCGAATCATCGGGCAATCGCTACAGCACGTGCGGCTGGCGAGCCCGTTTTTGCTGCGCACGGCCGATCCGACGATCGGGAGCGTCGAGGGTCACGTCGTGCGTGAGATGCGGCGCGTGGGAAAGCGGATCGCGATCGGGCTCGACGGCGATCTGTGGCTGGTACTGCATCTCATGATCGCCGGGCGGCTGCACTGGCGCACGCCCGGCGCGACGCTCGCCGGGCGCAACGCGCTGGCCGCGTTCGACTTTCCCGGCGGGTCACTGGTGCTCACCGAGGCCGGTTCGAAGCGCCGCGCTTCGCTGCACCTGTTTCGCGGTGAGGACAGCTTGGCGGCGATCGATCCCGGCGGCATCGACGTGTTCGCGAGCGACCTGGCGGCGTTTCCGCGCCGCGCTGACCGCCGAGAACCACACCCTCAAGCGCGCGCTCACCGATCCGCGCTTCGTGAGCGGGATCGGGAACGCATACTCCGACGAGATCCTCCACGCGGCGAAGCTCTCGCCGGTGAAGCTCACCCGTTCGCTCGACGACGACGAATGGCAGCGGCTGTTCAGCGCGACGCGCGCGACGCTGCAGCTGTGGATCGACCGGCTGACGGCGAAGCCGAGGCGGGCTTCCCCGAAAAGGTCACCGCGTTCCGTAAGGACATGGCCGTTCACGGCCGCTTCGGCGAACCGTGTCCGGTCTGCGGCGCTCCGATCCAGCGCATCCGCTATGCCGACAACGACACCAACTACTGCGCGCGCTGCCAAACCGACGGCAAGGTCCTGGCCGACCGCAGCCTCTCGCGCCTGCTGGGCTCCGACTGGCCGCGCAACATCGACGAGCTCGAGTCCCTCAAGCGCCGCTGACCGGTGCTGCGGCGCCGATGGCGGGCACCGCATCCGGCGCGCTCGAGAGTGACGCTTTGAACGCGGCGTGATCCTGTTCCACTTGCTCGGCATAGGCGAGCGCGAAAGCGAGCAGCGCGCGGTCGAGCGTAGTGCGGCGGCCGATATAGCCGGCCAGCTTGGCGGGGTCTCCCGAACGGGCATGCGCGGTGGCGAGCGCCCTTCCGCACCAGTGCGCATACTCGCGCAACTGATATTGGTCGGCGGCGGCGAGATCGGCCGATGCCTTCATGTCCTTGAACTGCCGGATGTAGAAGTCGTGGTCGCCCGACGACGACCAGCCCAGGAACACGTCGCTGGCCGCCTGCATCAGGCGCTGGCCGCGCACCACGCGCTCGCCTTGATTGGCGTACGCGCTTTTGCCGAGATAGGGCTCGAGCACGGACGCGCGCGCCTCTTTGACTTGCAGGATGAGCATGTCGTCGTCGGCAGCCGCGAACAAGCCGACGCCGCAGCGCGTCCCGACGCTGCCGACGCCGACGACTTTGATCGCGTGATCGATCAGCGCATATCGCTCGTACAGCGTGCGCACGTCGACACCCAGCGTGTCCACGTAGCGCGCGAAGATTGTCTCGATGTCGAACCCCGTGTGCTCGGTCTCGGCCGAGTGGAAGAGGACCGGCGGCTCCTCCCGGAAGCGCCGCTCGCCTCCGACGAGCTCGGTGAACTGGTCGACCGCGGCGCGCACCGAGGCGGTCGCGGCTTCGTCGGCGATGCGGTTGCGCCGGACGCGCACGGCGGCGTCGCGGGCGGCGTCCAAAATCTTCTCGGCGTCGAGCCGCGCGTAGAAGATGTCCAGCGCGGGCATCGTCGCCAGCACGTTCATCGCGACGCGATACCCCTCGGCTGCGGCCAGCACGGCGATCTTGGAGGCGCGCTCTTTGAAGCCGTTCTGGCGGCCGGCCAGCAGCAAGCTGGTGACCAGACGCTTGAGATCCCATTCCCACGGCCCCGGCAGCGTTTCATCGAAGTCGTTCAGGTCGAAGATCAGGTTTCGCTCGGGGGTCGCGAAGCCGCCGAAGTTCAAGCAGTGCGCGTCGCCGCCGGCTTGCACCATGAGGCCGGTGACGGGCGTGTGCGCGAGATCGGCCGCCATGACCGTCGCCGAGCCGCGAAAGAAGGTGAACGGCGTCTCCTCCATGCGCTCGTTCTTGAGCGGCAGCAGGCGCTGCAGCCGGTCGGCTTCGGCGGCGGCGAGCAACGCGAGCGGATCGCGGCCGGCCGGCGGCGTCCACGCCCCGTGACTCGCCCGCGGCACCTTCGAGCGAAGACGTTTCCCTTCGCTCACGCGATTGGCGCTGGACGAGGACGCGATCATGCCCCGTCGTTCGGTCTCGTGCTCGACAGGGACCTACGCTCGCCGTTCCGCCGTGCGGCGAACCGGGTCGCCGGAGCACGGATAGGTCGATGAACCCGCCCGCCGGCGACCCGATACGCCGTCCAGCGTATCTCCGGAGGCTGAAACGATCCTGAGGGCGCGCGTCGAAGACATCCCTGAAAACCTGCGTCCGCCGCCGCGGTCACATCAGCGTGGGGCAGGCGATCGTCGTCGACGGGCTGGTGAAAACATACGGTCGGGTGACCGCCGCCGACGGCATCGACTTCGCCGTTTCGCCCGGCACGATCTTCGGGCTGCTCGGTCGCAACGGGGCCGGCAAGACCACGACGCTGGAGTGCTGCATCGGCTTGGGAAGGCCGACCGCCGGAACGATTCGCGTCCTCGACCTCGATCCGACCCGGACGCGCGAGCTGATCGCGCTACGGCCGCGGATCGGCGTGCAGCTGCAAGCGACCTCACTGCCGGAGAAGGCCAATGCGGGCGAGATCCTCGCGCTCTATGCCGCGTACTACGGGATCGCGCCGCGCATCGCCGAGATGGCCGAGCGAGTCGGGCTCGACGACAAGCTCGACCGCCAAGTCGCGCAGATGTCGGGCGGCGAGCAGCAGCGGCTCGCGCTGGCGCTCGCGCTTCAGCACGACCCCGACGTATTGTTCCTCGACGAGCCGAGCGCCGGAATGGACGCATTCGGCCGGCGCATCATGTGGGCCGAAGTGGAGCGATTGCGCGGAGCCGGCAAGACGATCGTGCTGACAACCCACTACATCGAAGAGGCGGAGCGGCTCTGCGACCGCATCTGCGTGCTGCAGCGGGGGCGCATCGTCGCCGATGCCGCGCCGGCCGAGCTGGTCGCGCGCTACGGCGGCGAGGCGACCGTGTCGATCGCCGCCGACCGCTTCGCGCCCGGCGGCGCGCTCGAAGCGCTGGGCACGTGGGCCCGCACGGGATCGCATTGGAAGCTCGCGACGCACGGCGAGCCGGGGCTGGCGCTGGCCGCGATCGTCACCCATGCCAACGCGATCGGCGCGCAGATCGACTCGCTCGACATGCACCGTCCGACGCTGGAAGACGCATTCGTCGCGCTGACCGGCGAGACGCTACTGGAGACCGTGCAATGACGGTGCTGCGCATGTTCGCGATCCAGACGAAGATGAACTTCGTGTGGTACTTCCAGCGCGACGGCGAGCTGATCTTCTGGACGCTCGCGATGCCCGTGTTCTTCCTGGTGCTGTTCTCGTTTGCGTTCTCGAGCGGGCCCAACTCGGGGTCGTCGGGATTTCTCGTGCCGGGGATCATCGGCGCCCAAGTGCTCAGCTCTGGCTTCTGGGGCGTGGGCGTGATGCTGGCGACCTTTCGCGAAAAGCATCTGCTGCGGCGCGTCTATCTGACGCCGATGCCGCCCTGGGTGTTCTTCGCCTCGCTGGTCGCCTACCGCATGACGCTGCTGGCCGCGCAGGCCGTGATCCTCATCGCGGTCGGAGGGATCGTGTTCCACGTCCACGTGATCGGGCGGCCGTGGGAGATCGCCGTCGTCCTCGTTCTCGGCACCGCGACCTTCGTCTCGCTCGGCACGATCGTCGGCTCGCTCGCGCGCACGACCGAGAGCGCGAACAACATCGCCTCGGTCCTGACCGTGCCGTTGGCATTTCTGTCTGACGCCTACATCCCGATCGACCGCTTTCCGCACGCGGTGAGCTCAGCGCTGCGGCTGCTCCCATCGACGCAGTTCATCGACACGTTTCGCGATGTCTCGATCTACGGCGCGCCGCTGGCCCACTACGAAGCGTGGCTGGGGATGCTGGTCCTGTGGACGATCGCCGGCACGCTGGTGAGCGCCCGAACCTTTCGCTGGCTGTAGCCGGAATGCGAGCTTGACGGGCGGAATCTAGCGCCGCTATGCCCGCCGACTCGCGTCCAATCCCCGCGCCGGGCACGATCGGCGTCGACCGGCCGCTGAGGAGCGCCGGCTGACGCCGGCGTGGCGACGGTGCGCAACGTGCTCGTCGCCGGCGGTGCCGGCGGCGTCGGTGAAGGGATCGTGCGCGCGCTGCTGGCCGAGCCGGATCTGCGCGTCGTCGTCACCTCACGGCGTGAGGAACGGCTCGCGCAGCTGCGCGATCATGTGGGCGCGGCTGCCGACCCGCATCGGCTGATCGGGATCGCCGGCAACGCCGGCGAGTCGCGCGGCGCCGAGACGATCGCCGAGCGCATTCGCGACGAGGTCGGCATCCTTCACGTCGCGATCCCGTCGCTGGGCGGCTGGTGGCAGGGCGGCCCGCTGCTCGACGTCGATCCGGTCACCTGGGAGGCCGTGCGCACGGAGATGCTCGACACGCACGTCGCGTTCGCGCGCGCGTTCATCCCCGAGCTGCTGCGCGCGCCGGGCGGGATGTATTTGGGCATCGGGGGCGGCGCGGCTTTCTTCCCCGTACCCAATGCGAGCATTGTCTCGATCGCGGCAGCCGCCCAGCTGATGCTCACGCGCGCGCTCGCCAACGAGCTCGCCGATCGCGACGTGCGCGTTCTCGAGTTGGTGGTAAACGGTCCCGTGCGAACGAGCGAGTGGGAGTCCATCGCGAAACCCGACTGGATCACCGCCGACGACGTCGGCGCAGTCGCCGCAGACCTCCTGCAAGGCCGCGCGACCGGCTGGCCGCTGCAAAGGCGCCACGGCGCGCTTCTCGTGATGAACCCGCATGAAGTCAGCGCCCCCTTCTCCTGACCCGCATCTCGCGTCGGTTTCCGGAGACTCTTCAGGCAAGTCGACGATCGGGCCTAATGCAGCGACACACTGTCGAGCAGCCACCCGTATCCGCCGAGGATAAGATGCCAGGTTCCGGTGTAGCTCGATTCCGACAGATGTCCCGCCGCATCCCGATCGACCGAGTGAATGATCACCTGGACGTCGGCAGGCGACGTGCCGGGCTTCGCATCGACTGTGATGCTGTCCGTGCCTTGGTGCTGCGCGAGCCACGCCGAATACGGATGGCCGGCGCGGTACCTTGAAGAAAGTAACTCATATGCCGCACGGTAATTCTTCGCGTTCCACAACGCGTAGTAACGCGTCACGACGGCGGCCGCGGACCCCGTCGTGATTGCCTCTTGCGCCGGCGCGGGCGCCGGCTGCACTGCGCCGCACGATAGCTCGATTGATAGCGCGCGCAAGGTATTCTGCGGAACCCCTAGGCGGCAAACGGCTTGCGAGTCCAGACCCCCGTGACAACTCACTAAGAGGCGCCAACCATTCGCTTCCCGTCGAAAGAGCTTGCAGCCGTCGTCCGCGTCATCGCCGCCGCCCATTTTCTGCCCGTACGCATAGTTCCCGGAGACCTTGACGAATGGGACGAGCTGGCCATCCATCATCTGGCGCACGGACTCGACGTCGCCACGGGGTCCCGCATCGATCAGTTCAGGCGCAAGGCATTTATCGTTGCTCGCCCGTTTGGGCATGCCGAGCATCAGCCGTTGCTGGTCGTCCGGCGAGATGCCGCGCCCGTTCAAGATACAGTAGCCGGGAGCTGGCCAAACGAATAGGCCTTGCCATCCGAAGGAGAAGCGCTGCAAGAGAAACGCCCGACTCGTCGCCATGCCTCGCTGAGCATCTGCTGCGATCAAGACCATCGCATAGCGGCCGGCAACATTGGTTCGTAGAACGCGGGCGCCGAACGCCCTCACGATCTCGTCCTGCGGAGTGGAAGCAAAACTGCCTGCCGCAGTGGCTTGTGATGGTGAGGATGTCAACAGCAGTAAGGAGAGCGCCAAGATGATGAAGCGCACGGCGATGATTCCTCCAGCGTCGTCTGGCGAGCGGGGTGACCAGTAAGTCACTACCTCGGCGTGAAGAGTCCGTGGGAATTTGCCGAGAGAATTGCGATCGTGCGCCGAGGCCCGGACGGGCAGCAAAACGCATCCCCGGTTCGCATGGTATGCAGGCTCACTACGAGATTCCGTCCAACCGGCTGATACTCGATATTGGGTCCGCCCGGCAATTCCCCAGCGTAGTTCAGACTATGGACAAAGAAGGCGAACTCTTTCCATGTAGAGTTCCCCTCCACGTATTGAAACAATACCAAGTGCTGACCGTTGACGGTGAGATATTTGACGCCCGAGAGGCTGAAATGGTCGCCCGGGGCGCCAGGGTACGGTCCGTAGACATCGGCTCCGCTTGGCAAGCCGCCGCAGCAGCGATAGACGACGAAGCCGGAGGCAAGACCAGGGTTCCCGGCTGCGGTGCCCTCGATGTGGGCTCGTTTGATCGCGCTGACGATTTGGCTCGGTGTTGGGTCTGCAGTATCGGCGAAGGCAGCGCAAAAATGCGCCTGCGCAACGACGAGCAGCAGAACAGCAATGTATTTGTTGAACCGCCTCACTGCAACACCTCCGATTTCGATCGAGTCATCGTTGCGATGCTGCCGGTTGCGCAATCGCCATGGCCTCGGCGAAGGCCGTATCCTGCTCCAGCGCCGCCCCTTGTGCCATCAGGGCGGCAATCCGATTCTCCGGCAGCACCGCACGAATGAGGTCGAGCGCGCGGGCGTAGCCTCGCTGTTCGGTGGCTTCGCGCGCATCGCCGATTGTACCATAGACCGCATCGGAATAGCCGAGGAGTCGCGCCGCTCGCACCGAGTCAGCGGTTTCGGCGGCCACTTGCGCGAGATGACCGATCGCGTTCGCGAAATAGTCCGCAACGTCCGCGTGCCGGGCCAGCACCAAGCTTTCCCTGGCAGCGGCCCAGGCTTCGTCGAAGCGCCGCAACGCGAGCAGATAGGCGGCCGCGTTCTGTAACGCGCTAGTCAGGTTGAGCTCCGCGGCGGATTCACGAAAGATGGCCTCCGACTCGCGAACGCCGGCCAACGCGCCGACAGGATCACCTTCCGCGAAGAGCATCTCCGCCCGAACCGCCTGGAGGGATGCAAGCCGCTGCCGGTCATTACAGGCTCCGAGGAGCGCAGCCGCCTCGTCGAGCGAGGGGCGCACTCGCTCGCGATCGCCTGCGGCGGACACGACGTACGCCATGCTAAGAACGCGGGCGATCAACCGCGGGATCCGTGTGGCGCGGGCGACCACCAGCGCCTCTTCAAAAATCGCGACCGCGCCCTGGTAATGACCGGTCCGGCCAAGGGCCACGCATTGAAAGAACAGAGCCTCGGCGCGGCCGGCGTCGTCGACGTCGCGCAGCAGCCGCGCGGCCTCGGCTCCCGCTCCCGCTGCCTCCGCGCTAAACTCGCTGAGACGCGCTTGCGCGAGTGTCAGCCGTCCGCGAAGCCGCGCGGGTGCGTCGCGTGCGAGGCCGGCCGCCGCGACTTCGAGCAGCGCCCGTCCTTCGCGGCGCGCAATCTTGGCCCACAAGGGACCCAAACCCGCGACAATGGTCGCGGCTGCTTCGGCATCGCCGTCGTCCGTAAACCCCCAGCTAATCGCGGCGCGGTAGTTCTCGAGGTCGATTTGAACCTGAGCGGTCCAAACAGCCGCGTCGGTCTGCCAACACGCATCGCCCGCGCTTTGCGCAACCTGGGCGAAGTAGCGGCAGTGCCTAGTGGCGACGGCCTCTGCCTCGCCCTCCTCGGTTACGCGTTCGGCGACGAACTGGCGCGTCGATTCCAGCAGCCGATAGCGTCGGCCCTCTCCTCCGGTCTCGACGACGACCAGCGACTTATCGACGAGCGATGCGAGCAGCGCGAGCGCGTCCCAATCGGGGAACCGCTCGTCGGTGCAGATCGCCTCCGCCGCCTCCAGCGTCCAACCGCCGCGGAAGACGGCGCTCTGCCGCAACATGCTTTGCTCGGCTGGACTCAGCAGATCGTAGCTCCAGCGGATCATCGCGTACAGCGTTTGGTGGCGCGGCAGTGCCGTGCGACTGCCGCCGGTCAGCAGCTTGAACCGTTCGTCGAGCCGCTGGTCCAACTGCTGGACACTGAGCATTCTCACGCGCGGCGCGGCGAGCTCGATCGCCAGCGCGATGCCGTCCAAGCGACGCACGATGTCGGCGACGATCCCCGCATTTCCGTCGGTGATTGTGAAGTCGCGTTGCGCGGCACGAGCCCGGACGACGAAGAGCGCGGCGGCGCCGAACTGCATGGTCCGTTTCGCCGACAGCGGCTCGCCGGGCGGCGGCACGGCCAATGTCGGCATCCGATAGACCTGTTCGCCGTCAATCCCGAGCGGCTCTCGACTGGTCGCGAGAATGCGAACGCCGGGACAAAGTTGCACGAGCCGATCGGCCGCCTCGGCGGCTTCCCAAATGACGTGTTCGCAGTTGTCGAGCACGATCAACAGACGCTTCGATCGCAACGCGACGCCGACACGCTCGATCAGATGGCGGGCGCCCCCCTCGTCGGCCACGTTGAAGACCGCCGCAATCGCGGTGGACACGAGCACGGGGTCGTCCAACGGCGAAAGATCGACGAACCAGACGCCGTCGCTCTCACCGGCCAGCAGATCGGCGGCCACCTGCAGCGCGGCGCGCGTCTTGCCGACCCCTCCGTGGCCGATCACCGTCACCAACCGTGACTGTTCGAGGAGTCCTGCGATCTCGGCAAGTTCCTCGGCGCGTCCGATCAGCGGGGTGCGCTGAATCGGAAGGTTGTTGAAAGGCGCTTCGAGGTCTCGAGCGCGCAGTCGCGGATCGAGCGCCACCAATGCCAAACCTGTCGCCTCGGCCAGCGCGCCGAGTACTTCGCGGTCCTCCGGCTCACACTCGAAGCGCTTCGGTGTCAGGGTGAGGAAACCGACAAGCTCGCCGCCCGCCATCATCGGGAACGCCAGCTCTCCGACGGCTGCGGAGCCGAGCGCGCGCGGATCCGCGGTAGCGGAAGTAGACCGCAAGCGAATCACGAGCGCATCATCGCGTTCGATGCGCCCGGCAGGATGGTCGAACGAGGATGCTTCCGGTCCGTAGTCACCATGTCGCAGGTACACGGCGCATCCCGCGGTGCCCATGTCACGGTCAATCGCTTCGACGACACGGCGGAGCAACTGTTGGGTGTCGTTGAACGAGGTCAACTCCAGCCTCAGCCGGTTTAATCCCCCTCGCGCCTCCCGGCGACGTTTGGTGAAGGCGGCTTCCACCGCCTGTTCCACCCGCTGATGGATCGGCCGAAAAGCGAGGGTTGCTACCAGCGCGATCGAGACCTCGACGGCCGTACCCACCAGCCGCGAGCGATCCGATAGATACTTTTCGGTCGCCCATTCTGCCAACGCGAACATGAGGACGATGGCAGTTGTCACGAGGCCGTATGCATAGGCTCGTAAGCGGCCGCGCGGGCGAAACGCCCCCATCACAAGAGGTCCTTTACCGTTCGTAGCGGAGTTCCCGCCCACGTTTTATGGTGCGTGCGTGAACTCTCGTCGGCGCAGCGTCAGTGCCTCACGATGCCGGCTGAGAAGGTGCGAGTGCCGCCGGCGCGGCGGTACGAACCGAAGGTCAGCGCGTAGCGCGTGGCGATCGGGACGCGCAGGTTGCCTTCGAGCGCGCCTTCGCGCACGAGCAGGTCGACGCGTGCCCCGGCGTCCCAGGTGAGCCAGACGAGATCGCGATCGAAACGCGCCGATTCGGCCAACGTCACCGGCGGTCCGAACGCGTAGAGCGGGACCGACACGTTGAATCCCTCGACGTCGCGCAGCGACCACGCGCGCAACGACACTCGCGGTGCGATCTCCCAGCCCAGCGAGACGCCGACGCCGCGGTTCAAACCCGCCGGCGCGGCTTCACCTTGCGCAAAGGCCAGCACTTCGGCCCGCAAACGATGGCGGTCGTCGTAGGCGACGCCGAGCTCGCCGAGCGAGCTGCGCGCAAGCGCCGAGCCGGGTGTACCGAGCGTCGACTCGCCGAACCCCGCGTGCAGCGTCCAGTTGGAATCGAGCGCCGCGTTCGCGGTCAGCGACGGCATCACCGCGAACGCGCTCGTCGCCGGGGCGTCGTATGAATCGCCTCCGCTCACGCTACGGCGAGGTGGAACGTCGCCACCGTAGCCCAGCGCGACCGCCGCCGTGACGCGCACGGCGTTGCCGCGCGTGGTCCCCAACACGAGCGCGGCGTCCCGGTGCGCGAAATCGACCGTGCCGAACTCGGCGCGCTCGTCGCGCCAACGCAGACGTACCGCGATCGCGTTCGGACCGCGACCGGCCGCGTCGAAGATCGCGTCGACGACGCTGCCGTTGTCGGCGACGTCGCGCAGCGTGCCGGCGTCCGACGCGGTGACGTCGAATCGCGCCGCGAGGTCGGTCCGTTGCGTAGCTGCGCGCAGCTCGAGGCCGGCACCGGCGTCGTGCGTCCCCGGCGCGTCGCCGAGCAGCGCGACGACGGCCGAGTGCACCGGACCGAGGTCGGCGCTGCCGCGCGCCGAGACGAGTCGCCGTTCGCCGTCGGCGTCCCACGATGTCGCCAGCAAACCGGCGGGGTCGCTGCCGGCCGTGAAGGCGGCGTCGCGATCGGTCAGCCGATCGGCGTCGGCGCGATCGAACAACCGCGCGTCGACGACTCCGCCGCCGGCCCGGTCGCCGTACCATAACGCCTCGAGCGGATCGGTGACGCCGAGCGCGCCGAAGGCGTGTGCCGGCAGCAGCGCGGTCAGGTCGGCGCCGTCACCGAGCCGGTAGAACGGCAGTCCTTCGACGGTCGTGACGCCGCGCCCGAAGTCGTTCCACCGGTCGCTGATCACGCCGGGCACGGCGATCCGGTAGGGTGCGACTTCGGCGACGGCGCCAAGCGTGCCGGCCGGCAGCGCGGCGACGTCTGCGGCCGACGGCACGAGATCGGCGGCGCGGTGGCGGCGCACGACGGCGGCGATCGGCGAGCCGTCGGCGGGGACGGCGACCCGCAGCGGGTCGGCATAGCGGGCGACGATCACGACCGCCGCCGGACGCGTCGCCGTCGACAGCGCGAAGCTCCCGTCGGCGGCGCTGCGGTCGCGGGCGAGCACGCCGCCGCGGCCGTCGATCGCGGTGACCGAGGCGCCGGCGACGACCGCGCCGTCTTGATCGCGCAAGGCGCCGACCACCAGCTCGTCTGCCCGCGCGACTGCTGGCACGAGCAACATGGCCGCCAGCGCGGCGAGGTTCAGGAAGATTTCACGTGCGCGCGGTACGATCGACCGCATGGGGCACTTCGCGCGCTGGGCGATCGCCGGGGTACTCGCGCTCGGCGCGTGTGCCGGCGCCGCCGCGGGCGCCGAGATGCTGCTGGGCGATCCCGCGTCGCTGGCGACCAGCGCGCCGCCGGCGCTGCTCGGTCCGATCACCGAAAGCGGTCGCACCGGATGGGATTGCGCGCCGGAACGGGCAGCCACCGCCCGCACCGCGACTGCCGCCGGTCTGCCGCACGACTGAGATGCGCCGTTGGATCGCCACCGCTTTGCTGCCGGGGTTCGTCGCTGCCGCGGTCGCGGCGCCGGCGCAGACGTACTCCGGCACGACGCCGCAGCCGCGGTCGACCGACCCCGGCGCGCTGGTCGCGCGAGCGCGCGCCCGCGAGGTGCACGAGCGCTTCTTGCGCGGCGTCGCCGCCGAGGAGCGCGGCGATTGGAACAGCGCGGCGCAGGAGTTCGAACGCGTCGTCGCGCTCGATCCGCCCGAGCCCAAGGGCTCGTCGGCGCGCTACGATCTCGCGCTGGCCCAGACGCATCTCGGTCGTGACGACGCGGCGGTCGCGTTGCTCGAAGAGGCCCTCCATCGTGATCCGCGTTTCGCGGCGGCGGCCGCGAACCTCGTCGCCGTCGAGCTGCGGCGCGGCGACCTGGGCGGTGCGCGTCGAGCCGCCGACCGCTACTTGGCGCTCGCACCCGGCGCGGTGCTGGCGCGTTACGGCCGCGGCTTGGCGGCGTTGCGCGCCGGCGATCTGGCTGCCGCACGCGAAGATTTTCGCGCGCTTATCGACGCCGATCCCAGCTACGCGACGGCCCACTACGATCTGGCAGTCGTCGAGCTGCGCGCCGGACGCGATGACGCCGCGCGCGCCGAGCTCGAGCACGCGCTGGCGCTGGCGCCGAACTACGCGCGCGCCAGCTTCGCGCTGGGCACCGTGCTGGTGCGGGCCGGCCGGCGCGCGGACGCGCGCGTCGCGTTCGACCGCTGCGCGCGCGACGCGGACGATCCCGCCTTGCGCGCGCTGGCGATCGACCTGCGCGATCGGCTCTAACCGCGCTTGGGGGCAGCGCGCAGGTAGCCGAGCAGCTCCCGATCGGCGCCGGTCGAGAGCAGCACCAGCCGCGTCGGAATGCCGCGCGCGTCGAGCACGTAGGCAAACGTGCCGTGGAACTGGCCGTCGAGCCGTTCGACGTTGAACGCGTCGAGGAGCCGGAACACGTCGGCGGGCTTGCCGCTCGCCCAGCGCCAGCGCGACGCATCGGCCCGGAAGGCGCGGGCCAGATCGCTCATCACGATCGGCGCGTCGTGGTTTGGATCGAGCGTCACGGTGAGCAGGCGCGCGTCGACGTGCTCGCGAGCGAGCTCGCGCGACAGGCGCGAGAACAGCGCCTCGGCGATCGGGCAGGCATCGCCGCAGCGCGTCGCGATGAAGATCACCGCCGTCGGCCGGCGAATGTCGCGCAAGGTGAACGCCACCCCGTTCTGATCGACGAGCGGGACGTCGCGCGCGTCGCGCGGGGCGCCGGCAACGGCCGGCACCCCGCACGCAAGCGCGAGCGCGACTGCGAAGACGATCGCACCCAGACGCATCAGTAGTACGTTCCGGGCGAGGGGCTTGGCGTCGCGCTGCCGGGCGCCGCGGTCGCCTGCGGGCCGGGCGTCGCCGCTGCGGAGACCTGCAGTACCGTGCGCATCTTGTTGCTGACATAATGGTACGCGCAACCGATCCAGTACGTGCCGGAACTCAGCGTGAACGGTCCGGCGCTGCTGCCGGCGTTGATCGTGCCGGTGTTGAAACCGGTGCCGATCGTCGTGCCGCCGCTCGCTGCGAGCGACAGCGCGGTCCCGTTTGCGTCGAACGCGCTGGTGGAGTCGACGCCGAACGTGTGCGGAACGCCGGCCTCCGCGTTGTGGATCATGATTTGGCTGCCCGGCACGAACGCGAGCGTCTGCGAGTAGAGGTTTTGGGTGAAGCCGCCGATCTGCCCGAACGTCGGATCGACCTCGACGCCGATCGCGCTGGTCGGCAGCGCTTCGCTGACGACTTGCTGGGTGGATGCTTGGGTCGGGGTGGGCGTAGCGATCGGCGCCGGGCCGGGAGCCGCCGGGCCGCTGGACCCGCCGCCGCCGCACGCCGCGAGTGCGGCGGCGCAGGCGACCGCGGCGGCGGCCATGCTGAAGGTTGAGCGTCGCGAGATCATGATGCATTCTCCGGAGAGCGAAGTGGCGACACCGTAGGGCCGGTGCGTGAAGCCCCGGTGAAGCGCCGGTGCGCGCCGGTTCAGGAAGTCTTCAGACAACGGTGTCGTCGCGGCGCACGGCGAAACGCGCGGCGTGCGCCTGTTGGTTATCGAGGACCAGCGCGAGATCGCGGACGCGATTCGCGTCATGCTGGAACGCCAGCGCTACGCCGTGGACGTCGCGGCCGACGGCGAGAGCGGCTCCGACATGCTGCTGCGCGGAACGTACGACGGTGCGATCGTCGACGTCGTGCTGCCCGGCCGCGACGGCTTCGCGATCTGCCGCGAAGCGCGCGCCGAAGGCATCGCGACGCCGGTGCTCTTTCTCACCGCACGCGACGCCGTCGAGGACCGCGTGCGCGGTCTCGACGCCGGAGCCGACGACTATCTGGTCAAGCCGTTCGTCGAAGACGAGCTGCTGGCGCGGCTGCGGGCGCTGCTGCGCCGCGGCGCGCTGCCGATTCGCTCGACGCTCGAAGTCGGCGACTTGGTCGTCGATCGCGGTGCGCGCGCGGTGCGCGTCTCGGGCCGTGAAGTGTCGCTCGGCGCGACCGAGTTTCGGCTGCTCGAGTACCTTGCCGCCAACGCCGGGATCGCGGTGACGCGGGCGCAGATCCTCGAGCGCGTATGGGGCGAGGACTTCGACGGGTCGAGCAACGTCGTCGACGTGTACGTGAGCGCGGTGCGCAAGAAGCTCGCCGCGGTCGGCGCGCGCAACCGCATCGCCACCGTGTGGGGAGTCGGCTACTCATTGCACCCGTAGTCGCGCGCCTGTGGGCGTCGTATCTCGGCGTGCTGGTGATTCTGCTCGCGGTGCTCGACGGGACGGCGTTCTGGTATTTGGCCGGCCGCGAGCACGATCTGGTCGAGCCGCTGCTCGGGACCGCGGTCGGACAAGCAGTCTACGCCGGCGCGCTGCGCCGGGACGCGCTGGCGCTGGCGCTGCTCGATCTGCCGTTGCTCGCCGTGTGCGGCGGCGCGTCCTACCTGCTTGCGGTCTTCTCCGTGCGCCCGCTGCTCGAGGCGCGCGAGCGGGAGGCGCACTTCGCGGCCGAAGCGGCGCACGAGCTGCGCACGCCGCTGGCGCGGATCGCCGCTCTCGCGCAGAGCGGTCGCCGCGCCGCCGATCCGGAGGCGCGCGACGACGCCTTCGACCGCATCGTGGCGACGGCGGTCGACGCGTCGGGGACGATCGGCGATCTGCTCGCGCTGGTGCGCGAGGAACGCGTCGCGCCGAAGCTCTCCGAACCGGTCGACCTCGCGGCGGTCGCGCGAACGACGGTCGACGCGGCGTCTCACGACGGCGTCGCCTACGACGTGCGCGTGCAAGCAGGCTGCTGGGTGGAGGGCGACGAGCGGCGGCTCCGCCGGCTGGCGGAGAACCTGCTCGACAACGCGACGCGCCACGCGCGCGAGCGCGTGATCGTCGGCGTCGCGCGCGACGGCGCGCTCGTCGCGCTGAGCGTCGAGGACGACGGGCCCGGCGTTCCGGCCGCCGTTCGCGAGCGCATCTTCGAGCGCTTCGTGCGCGGCGACGAAGACGAGCGCGGCAGCGGACTGGGGCTGGCGATCTGCCGCGCGATCGCGCGCGCCCACGGCGGCGACGTCGTGCTCGAAGGGCGCAGCCGTTTCGTCGCGCGGCTGCCGCGCTTCGAGCCGGCCTGAAGAATCTCTGAAGCGGCGCGGCGCGGCGCTTCATCGTGGTCTCAGACCCGGCTGCGATGATGCGGCCGTGCGACTTCCGGCTCTCGCGCTGTGCGCGCTCTTGGCAGGCTGTACGCCCGGCGCGCCGCCCGCCGGTACCGGTGGCGGCGGCCGTGCGACGTCGTCGGCGACGATAAACGTCTCGCTGAGCACGTCGGTTGTCACGACGACCGCCTACGGCACCAGCGGCGGGTTCTCACCGGCCGTCACGACGGTCCCGGTCGGCGCGAACGTGCAGTTCGTCAACGTCGACTCGTTCGCGCACACGTCGACCTCGTTGCCGGGCACGTCATTCCCGGCGGCGTCGCCGTTCGCGGCATCGGCGCAGCTCACGTCGGGCGCGACGCTGTCGGGCGGCTGGAGCAGCGGCGCGCTCGGCGCGGCGAACGCGTCGCAGGTCCTGCTCGCCGACAAGCCCGGGACGTATCTCTACGGCTGCTTCTTCCACTACACGGCGCCGATGCGAGGAGCGATCGTTGTCCGATAGCGCGCGAACGAGTCCGATCCGCCGATTTGCGTTGGGAGTGCTCGCCGGCGCGGCGCTCGCGTGCGCTGCGGCGCCCGGCGCAAGCGATCCCGATCTTCGCGCAGCGCTACCACCTGAGCTGCGAGACGTGTCATGCGGTGCTGCCCGAGCTCAACGCGTTCGGCAACGCGTTCCGCAACCGCGGCTACCGGCTCGACGGCGCGCCCAAGCACGGCACGACCGTCGCCGCCCTGCGCGAGCAGATCGGCTATCAGCAAGATCCCGGCGCCGGTGACACGCGCCGCTTCGAGCCGGCCGGCGCGCTGCTCGGCGCGCTCGAGGTCGGCCGCGTGGAAGCCTTCATACACGAGAGCCTGGGCAGCGAAGGCGGCCCGTCCTCGCTGTTCTTGGGCTATCTCGCCTACGGCGACGCGCGCACCGGCGTGCTCTACCGCGCCGGGTTGATCGAGCTGCCGCTGATCCATTCGCCGGCACAGCGCAACGACACGCTGACGACGTACGGCTACGAAGGAACGCTCGCCGGCCTCAACGATCTCACGCTCGCGACGCCGCGCTGGGCGTTCGAAGCGGAGCGCGACGTCGGGCTCGGCCGCGTCGCGGCGACCTTGTCGTTCGCCAACGGCGGCGGTTCGGCGTACGGCGGCGCGCCGGTGCAGACCGGCCGGATCGAGTCGTTCGCCACGCCGGAAGTCGGGCTATTCGCGCGCTATCCGATCGGAACCGGACTGCGGATCGGGCTCGACGCTTTGGAAGGGACGCGCTCGATCGCGGTCGGCGCTGCGCCCGCCTTCGAAGATCCGTACTCGCGGGTGGGCGTTTCGATCGACGCGCGACACGGCCGGCTGGAACTCCTGGCCGAACAGTGGTGGGGCAACGACGCCAACGCCGACGGCGCCGGTACGCAGCTCGACTCGACCGGCGGGTTCGCGCGGCTGCGCTGGCGCATCGGCGATCACGCCTTCGTCGGCGTGCGCGAGGATGCGTCGGCGGCGCCGGCCCAGACGCGTTCGCTGCTGTGGTACGCCGAGACGCAGATCACGGCGCACGCGCGGCTCTTGGTGCAGCAGCAGCGGCCCGTCCCCGGCGGCCGGACGACCCTGGCCGGTGCGCTGACCCTGGCGGTCCCCTGGCCGCGGGGAAGATGAGCCGGCCGCCACCCGTCGCGACGCGCGCGGGCGAAACTCGGCGCGGCCGACCGGCGTCGTGAGGGTCATGCTGGCAACGACGCCCTACGAATTCATCGCGATCGAGAACGGCGGCGACGGCGTCGCCGTCGTCACCATGAACCGGCCCGAGAAGCGCAACGCCCTCTCGCTCGACGTGATGCGCGAGCTCACCACCGCCTTTGAGACGATCGGCGCGGACCGCGGCGTCAAGGCCGTGATCTTGCGCGGCACCGGGCCGGCGTTCAGCGCCGGTCACGATCTGCGCGAGATGCTCGACCGCAGCGCCGACGAGTACCGGCACGTCTTTGACGTCTGCGTGCGGCTGATGGAGACGATCCAGACGATTCCGCAGCCGGTGATCGCCGAAGTGGCCGGGATCGCGACGGCGGCCGGCTGCCAGCTGGTGGCGACCTGCGACCTCGCGATCGCCGCCAGCAGCGCGAGCTTCGCCACGCCCGGCGTGAAGATCGGTCTGTTCTGCACCACGCCGATGGTGGCGCTGACGCGCGCGATCGGCCGCAAGCGCGCGATGGAGATGCTGTTGACCGGCCGGCCCATCGACGCCGCTACCGCGGCCGAATGGGGGCTGGTGAACCGGGTCGTCGTGCCCGACCGGCTCGAGGCCGAGACGCGCGAGCTCGCGCGAGGGATCGCGTCGTCGGCCGGGTTGGTCGTCGGCCTCGGCAAAGCGGCATTCTACGCCCAGATCGACCTCGACCAGCCCAAGGCGTACCTCTATGCCAAAGAGGTGATGTCGATGAACGCGCTGGCCGCGGATGCCCAAGAAGGGATGGATGCCTTCGTCTGCAAGCGGCCTCCCGCGTGGCGGACCTAGCCGGTTCGGCAGTTTTTTCCGCCTGACCGCCGGCCGGCAAGGAATTCGGCCGGGGGCCTCCAAGTGTAGGGCACGCCGCCGCGTGTATGGGCTCGCGTCTCTTTCGAGGCCGCAAGGATCGTCGCCCACACCCGGTAGTAGGGCAACCTGCTACGCGACGGCAACATGGCCCGCTACGCGGGCCATGTTGTTTTGGACGCCGCGAGGCCTGAGCGGTTCCCGTCGCTTCCCGGCGAAGCGCCGCCCGGTGATCTCCTATCGCCGTTTTCTGCTGGCCGTTCTGATCGTCGGTCTGCTCGCGTGCCTGACGATCGCGATACGCCGCGAACGGCACGAGCACCGCGCGAACCGCGTCGAGATCGTGATGGACGATCAAGACTTCCAGTCGCTGGCGCGGTCGTACGCGTACGACCAGCGTGCGTTCTTGATCGCCTTGCGCCGCGCCGGGCTGACGTCGCTCGCGGTGCAGGAAGAGCTCGGCGGTCAGGTGTCGAGCGCGCCGAACGCGGCGTTCTATGCCGGCACGGCGCTGCTCGATCAGTCGCGGTTGACCGGGTTTGCGGATCCGGTGTTCGCCAAGCTCGCCGTGCACGGCATTCGCAGCGATGAAGTGTATCTCGTCGCGTACGATGCGCCGACCGCCGCTCGCTACGCGCGCCAGCTGCCGCTGAAGTTCTCCCGGCGCGCGGTGCGCGTGCTGCGCGCGGCGCTGCCGGCGGTGTTCGCGATCCGTACCCAGCCCGACTATTTCGGGACGGTAGGACTCGGGATCCCCGCCGATCGCCTGGCGCTCGCGCGCGAGCTGGGATTGGCGCTCGTACCGCGCCTGCAGAACGACGAACGCTTCGGCTCCGCGCAGGTCGACGCCGTGCTGCGCGATGCGGTCGATCGCAACCACGCGCACACGGTGGTGTTCTTCGGCCTGCGCAATCAAGTGCTCGGATATCCCGACGCGATCGACGCTACGGCGAGCGCGATGCGCCGAATGCAGCTGAATTTCGGCACGATCGAGACCTACGATCCCAAGCAGGATCAAGCGGGGAACGAGTCGCTCGCCAAGGACCTGCCGAACCAAACCGTCCGCGTGCAAGCGATCTCGAAGCTCGAGCTCGACAAGCTGCGGCCCGAGGACATCGTGCAGCGCTACGATCTCGGTGTGCGCGAGCGCAACGTGCGCGTGGTGTATCTGCGGCCGTTCGCGCACCAGTGGGCCGGTCGCTCGATCGAGGCGACCAACGTCGAGCTGGTGCGGGAGATCGCGCAAGGCATTCGCGCCGGCGGACTGCGGGTCGGCCCGGCCACGCCGTTGGACCGCTTCGAGACGCGCTGGTGGGAGATCGCGCCGGCTTCGTTGGCGGTTCCGGCTGTCGTGCTGCTGCTGCTGCTCGAGCTCGGGTTCGGCGATCGCCGGTGGGCACTGTTGGGCGCGGTCGTGGCCGTCGACGTGCTGCTGGTGGCCGGTGGTTTCGCCGTCCATCACGACATGGCCGTGCGCAAGCTCCTCGCGCTGATCGGCGCACTGGCTTTTCCAGTCGCCGCGTTCGTCGCGATCGCGCCGGCGCTGCGTTCGCCGCGCGCGCCGTCGACCGGCGCGGCCGTGCTCGACGGGCTGCGCGTGCTCGCCGTCGCGCTCCTGGTGACGCTGGGCGGCGCGCTGGTCGTCGTCGGCCTGCTGTCGACGCCGCTGACGATGCTCGAGGTCGATCGCTTCAGCGGCGTGCGGCTGGTGC
The DNA here is from genome assembly GCA_963738465.1 of Vulcanimicrobiota bacterium. Lineage (GTDB taxonomy): Bacteria > Vulcanimicrobiota > Vulcanimicrobiia > Vulcanimicrobiales > Vulcanimicrobiaceae > Vulcanimicrobium. Next base: position 215,482 of record CAVTWP010000004.1, on the reverse strand, counting down.
TGATCGCGCCACCGTTGCTGTTCCTGCTCCTGTACGTCTTCGGCCCGCGCTGGGGCTCGAACGTTTCGCTGCGGCGGCTCGCCGAAGCGCCGGTCACGATCCTGCAGCTGGTGGCGGGCGTCGTCGTGCTCGGCGCCGGCTACCTGGTGCTGGTGCGCAGCGGGAACCAGGGCGACATCGCGCCGTCGAGCCTCGAGCTCGCCCTGCGCTCGCACCTCACGACGCTGCTGCAGGTGCGGCCGCGCTTCAAGGAGTTCGTGGTCGGCTTTCCGGCCCTGATGCTGATCGGCGCGCTGGTGCCGGTCGACCGCGCGCGCTGGGGTTGGCTGTTCGCGCTGGCGATCGGCGTGGGCTTGGGCGACGTGGTCGATACCTTCTCGCACCTGCACACAGCGCTTGCCGTCTCGGCGCTGCGCGTGGTCAACGGTGCCGTGATCGGTGCGCTGGTGGGCGCGATCGCGATCGCCGCGTACCGGCGCTTTCGGCCCGCCGGCGGGACGTGACGTTCGACGCACGGTCGAACGGCTCGGTCGCGCCGCGCTTCCTGCTCAGCGGGTATTACGGATTCGGCAATGTCGGAGATGAGGCTCTCTTGGCGGTGATCGTGGAGCGGCTGCGCGCGCGCTGGCCGGGCTGTGCAGTCGACGTGCTGTCCGGCGATCCGAGCGGCACCGCGCGAACGTACGGCGTCGAAGCGACGCCGCGCATGGATGTAGGCCGGGTGCGTGCGGCGGTCGAGCGAGCGGACGTCGTGCTGTCGGGCGGCGGCGGCTTGCTGCAGAACGTCACCAGCCTCCGCAGCCTCCTGTACTACGCGGGCGTCATCCGGGCCGGAATCCGCGCCGGTAAGCCGACGATGATCTTCGCGCAATCGATCGGCCCGCTCGATTTTTGGGGGCGCGCGATCGTTCGGACATTCTGCCGCGGCGTCGCCGGTGCGACGGTGCGCGACGAGCGCTCGCGCGCGCTGCTGTCGTCGCTGCTGCCCGGCGTGCCGGTCGAGCGCAGCGCCGATCCGGTGTTCCTGCTCGAGCCTACCGGCGAACCGCTCGATCTCGCCGCCGAAGGCCTGACCGCCGGCGGCGGGCCGCTGGTGATCGTCTCGGTGCGCAAATGGCAGGGCGCCGAAGCGACGTCACGCGCGCTGGCGGGCGTCGTCGACCGGCTGGCCGCCGAGCACGACGCGCGGGTCGCTTTCTTGCCGCTGGGCGGGCCGCCCGACGCCGAGGTGGCGACGACCATCATTCGGCGTTGCGCCTCGACCCCGGTGCTGCTGCCCGAATACCCGCTCGGTCACGCGGCGCAGGTCATCGAGCGCGCCTCGCTGGTGATCGGGATGCGGCTGCACGCCCTCATCATCGCTGCGCGGTTGGGGATTCCGTTCCTGGCACTGCCGTACGACCCCAAGGTGACGGCCCTGCTCGAAGACCTGCGCTATCCGCTCGCGCCGCTGTTCGTCCCCGGCCAACCGGTGCCGCCGGCCGAGGAGCTCGACCGGCGGGTCGACGAGGCGTGGTCGCGCCGGCGTGAGCTCGCCGCCCATCTGCTCGGCGTGCAACCGCAGCTCGCGCAGCTCGCCGAACGCAACTTCGACGTTTTGAACGATCTCGTGACAAAACGGAGAGGCTGAGCACTTCCGGCGACGAATCGGGTCCGTCCCCGATGCGGCAGACTCTGACTCTCGGTCGTCTGTTCGACATTCGCGTAGGCGTGCACGTTTCGTGGCTCGCCGTTTACGCGTTCATGACGCTCGCGCTCGCCCGCGGGCTGGGCATGCTGCCGCAGCCCGAGGCGTACGTCCTCGGCGCGGCCTGCGCGCTGGCGCTGTTCGGGAGCGTCGTAGCGCACGAGCTCGCCCACGCGCTGGTCGCCCGGCGCTTCGGCGTGCGCACCGACGCGATCACGCTGTTCCTCTTCGGCGGCATCGCGACGCTGGAGGAAGAACCGACGGCGCCGCGCGCCGACGCCGTCATCGCGCTGGCGGGTCCGCTCCTCAGCGGTCTGTTGGCCGTTGCCGCGCTGGCCGCGGTGCTCGCCGCCGACCGGTTCGTCGGACACGGTCCGGCGCGCGATGCGCTCGGCGCGCTCGGCACCTATGTCGTGGTCGCCAACGCGGTGCTCGCCGTCTTCAACCTGATCCCGGCCTATCCGATGGACGGTGGGCGCGTGCTGCGCGCGCTGCTGTGGCACGGCCTGCGCGATCGCGCAGCGGCGACGCGGATCGCATCGCGCGCCGGTACGGCGTTCGCGCTGCTGCTGGTCGCCGCCGGTGTGCTCGTGGTCGCGGCGACGCACGACCTCGTCTACGGCTGGTATCTCGTGCTGGGGATCTTTCTGCTCCGGCAAAACTGGTCGCAAGAGCGAGCGGCCGCAACGCCGGACGGGGCGCGCAACGCCGACATACCAGCCCCTGCGTAGAGCGGCGAAGGCGGCGGCCTCCAAACTTTAGAAGTCCACCCGTTCGATGGCTGAGACCACCGCGCGCGATTACCGGTCAACCCTGAACCTTCCCAAGACCGAGTTCCCGATGCGGGCCGAGCTCCCGAAACGCGAGCCGGCCCGCGTTGCGTGGTGGGCCCAGCACGGCACGTACCTGCAGCGCCTGGCACGGAACCGGGCCGCCGGCGGCGCGCCGTACGTGCTGCACGACGGACCGCCCTACGCGAACAACGACCTCCACATGGGGACCTTCCTCAACCGCGTCCTCAAGGACGCGCTGGTGAAGATCCATCTGCTGGACGGCGAGTACGCCGATTTCGTCCCGGGCTGGGACATGCACGGGCTGCCGATCGAACGTGAGACGCTGGCGCACTTCAAGCTCGACTTTCGGGCCGCCGATCCGATCGAGCTGCGGCGCGCCTGCCGCGAGCGCGCGCTGTACTGGCTCGACCGCCAGCGCGATCAGATGCTGCGCATGGGAGCGGGCTTCGGCCGCTTCGACGATCCGTACATGACGATCGCGCCCGACTTCGAGGCGACGATCGTCGAGACGCTGGCCGATCTGGCCGAGAACGACTACCTCTACAAGGGCCTGCGCTCGACGCTGTGGTGCATCTACGACGAGACCGCGCTGGCCGAGGCGGAGATCGAGTACAAGGACCACACCTCGCCGTCGATCTACGTCCGCTTCCGCGCGACCGACGCGCAACGCAAAGCGCTGCTCGAGCGGTTCGGGCTCGACGACGACGGGACGCCACTTGCAGTCGCGATCTGGACCACGACGCCATGGACGCTGCCGGCCAATCTCGCGATCGCGTTCAAACCCGCCGCGGTCTACGGGGTCTACCGCAGCGGCGGGGAGGACCTGATCTTCGCGCGCGAGCTGGCCGATCAGATGAGCGCGCGGCTGAAGACGGGGCCGACGGCGTTGCGGGGCGAGCTCGAGGGTGCGGCGCTCGAAGGCCTGGCGGTGCGCCATCCGTTTCTCGACCGCGACTCGCTGCTGGTGTCGGCCGACTACGTCGAGCTCGAGACCGGGACCGGCGCCGTGCACACCGCGCCTGGACACGGCGAGGACGACTTCGAAACCGGCGTGCGCTACGGTCTGCCGATCGTCAGTCCGGTCGACGCCGGCGGCACGTTCACCGCCGAAGCGGGACCGTACGCGGGCCTGCAGATCTTCGACGCCAACGCGCGCATCGTCGAGGACCTGCGCGTCTCGGGCGCGCTGATTGCGGCCGAGTCGTACGACCACAGCTATCCGCACTGCTGGCGCTGCAAGAACCCGGTCGTGTTCCGGGCCACCGCGCAGTGGTTCATCGGGATGGATCGCAAGCAGCTGCGCGAGCGCGCCGAGGCGGCCGTGCACGATGTCGCCTGGCATCCGGCCTGGGGCGAGACGCGCATGTCGCAGATGGTCGGCAATCATCCGGAATGGTGTGTTTCACGCCAGCGCGTATGGGGCACGCCGATTCCGGCCGTTATCTGCACCGCCTGCGGCGAGTCGATGCTCGATCCACAGCTGGCGCGCAACTTCGCCCAGGCGATGCGCGCGCGCTCGTTCGACGAAGGCAACGCGTCCGATCTGTGGTGGACCGAGCCGCTCGATGCGTTCGCGCCGCCGGGGCTGGCCTGCGCGAAGTGCGGCGGCACGGCGTTCGACAAAGAGCACAACATCGTCGATATCTGGTTCGAGTCCGGCGTGACTTGGCGCGCCGTGCTGGTCGAGCGCGGGATGAAGTTCCCGGCCGACGCCTATCTCGAAGGCGGCGACCAGTACCGCGGCTGGTTCCGTTCGAACCTGATCACGTCGGTCGCGACGCGCGGCGTCGCGCCCTACGAGCAGGTGATCTCGTACGGCTGGGTGGTCGATCAGCACGGCCACGCGATGCACAAGTCGACCGGTAACTACATCGCGGTCGAGGACGCGATGGGACAATACGGCGCCGACCTGCTGCGCTTGTGGGCCGCCTCGACCGACGTCTTCGTGGGCGACGTGCGGTTGGGCGCGCAACTGCTCGACAACGTTTCGAATGTCTACCGCAACCTGCGCAACCGGCTGCGGTTCTTGCTGGGGCTCGTGAGCGACCTCGCGCCGGCGGCGGTCGTCCCGCGCGAGCAGATGGAGCCGCTCGACCGCCTCGCCCTCGATGCGCTCGACGCGTTCGCACGCGAGGTCGTCGGCCACTATCGCGCGTTCGACCTGCACGCGGCGTACCTCGCGATCCAGCGCTTCGCCGAGGAAGACCTCTCCGCGTTCTACGGCGACGCGCTCAAGGATCGTCTGTACTCCTCGGCGGCAAGCGCGCCGCGCCGGCGCAGCGCACAGTCGGCGCTGCTCGAGACATTCCGCGCGCTGAGCGTACTGCTGGCACCGATCCTGTCGTTCACCGCCGAAGAGGCCTGGCAGGCGCTGCCGGAGCCGCTGCGGGGCGCCGACGAATCGGTGTTCGACCTCGCCTTTCCGCGCGTCGAGTCGGTCGACGAGGACGCGCTCGCGACCTGGGAGCTGCTCAAAGCGCTGCGCGCGCAGGTCGCCGCCAGCGAGGGGATTCGCGACTTCCAGCTCGACGCCGCGGTCGAAGTACCGGCCGAGCTCTATCCGCGCTTCGCCGCGCTCGGCGACGGTCTGCGCGAAGCGCTGGTCGTGTCGTCGCTGAGCGGCCTGACCGTCTCGGCGGCCGGCGCTCGCGTCGAGCTGTTCCCGGCCGCCGGCGAAAAGTGCCAGCGCTGCTGGAAGTATCTGCCGCTGGGCACCGATCCAACGCATCCGACGCTTTGCGCGCCCTGCGGCGAGATCGTTCGCGACCTCGAAAGGGTCGCTTAGCGGCGCTCAGTGCGCTTGGTCACGCGATCGCTCCGGTGGCCGGCTCGTTCGCGGCGAGCTTCCAGCTCGTTCGTTTTCCGCTCTCCTCACGAAACGCAAGCCTTTCACTGCGAGTTCGCGGTGATGGAAAACGACCGGAGACAACTGGGCAAACGCCGGTGTCGTCAGAGCAGCACCCGAGCGGATATCAATGACGTGGGAAGACATGTTCTTAAAGCCGAGCCGCACGAGAATCGGCTGTCCCACTGAGTAACGATCATGTTGAAGCAAGAACACAGGGGTCAGGCGAGATGCGTCCTCCGCCGGCGGTAATGACCTTAGTGACTCCGCAGAAGGTGGCTTCGGGCTCACTTCGGTCCACGGGATCTGCTGGGCACTTGCGACACTACCCGATAAGCAAACAAAGAGCGCCACGACAGATGGAGTGATCGTGTGCTTGTCTTTTAATGAGAGGGCGGCGATGTTTCACATTGATCCCCGTGTCGTTGGGGAGTGATGGCTTATGATCCGAGTCCGAACGCCGTTGCACACTGGTGCCAACGGCTAAGAATGAATCGAGGCAAACCCAACTGCGTCGTGATCCCTTGGAGCCTGGCGCAGCAATGGTTGACTTGTCTTTCCGGCGGTAGATAGATCGATCTTCCGTAGGAGGCCGCCGCTGTGACACGCAGGTGGCACTCACGACACGTACGATCATCGGGTGGCTTTCCCGTTTCCGGTAGGCGTTTCGGGGCTCGTCGACCCGGATGACGAGCCGTTCATCGAGTTGTTCGAGCTGTGCGCTGCCGCCCGGCTGGGTTTGGGTTTGCCGAGCTATACGCGCGCGGATCTCGAGCGGCTCTTCGCGCTCAAGGACGTGCCGGCGCCGCCCGAAGCGCTGCCCCCGAACGTGATCCGTCTCTCGGCTCGGTCGCATCGCCGTGGCGACCGGGCAGGGTCGTAGCAGAAGCTTGCTAGGAAGTACGCTTGAAAGCGCCGTAATATCTGGTCATGATCGACCGGCTCGAACCCTCGCCGTGCCCGCTCACCGCCACCGAGATCGAGATCGTCAGGCTGCTTGCCGCGGGCCGCAACGCGCCGCAAATCGCCGCGCTCCTGAACCGCAACCTCAACACGGTGCGCACGCACATTCGCAACGCTGCCGCCAAGCTGGAGGCGCATGGCCGCATCGACCTCGTGGCCCGCGCACGCCGGCTGGGAATCGTCGCACCGAGGCCGCCCCAGCGCCTATAGGCGGAGCCGAAAGCCTCGGCGGGCATTCTCCGGCTCGGAGAACGTCAGCGTGCTGACCGCTGGTGCGCACGTCGGCATGCACGCGAACGTGGACGGCGGTATGCTCGCGTACTGCACGCCGCGGGGCGAGAATCCCATCTCACTCGGCTTCCTTTTCGATCTCGCCGCCCGGAGCCTCCGCGAAGGCGTCGCGAAACGCTGCCCAGCGATCGGCTTCGATCGCGGCGCGCGCACCCTGCACGAGCTCCACGAGCGCCGCGACGTTGTGGTACGACAGCAGCCGTCCGGCCAACGTTTCACCGGACCGAAACAGGTGCGAGACGTACGCGCGCGTGTAGGTCGCGCAGACACGACAGCCGCAGGTGTCGTCGATTGGCCCGAAATCGCGCGCGAACCGCGCGTTGCGCAGGTTGAACTCGCGGCCGGCGCGCGTCAACACGCGGCCATGGCGTCCGCTGCGGGTCGGGTAGACGCAGTCGAACAGGTCGATGCCGCGGTCGATCCCGGCCAGCAGGTCGCGCACCGTTCCGACGCCCATCAGATAGCGCGGCTTGCCGGCCGGCAGCAGCGCCGCGGTGAAGCGCGCGACGCGATCCATCTCGTCACGCGTCTCGCCCACCGACAACCCGCCGATCGCGTAGCCCGGCAAGTCCAACGCCACGAGCTCGGCGGCGCTGCGGGCGCGCAGCCTCTCGTCGAGCCCGCCCTGGACGATGCCGAACAGCAGCGTGCGCTCGGGCTGCCGGCGCGCCGCGCTGCAGCGCTCGGCCCATGCCGTCGTGCGCGCGACGGCCGCTTCGAGCTCCGCGTGCTCGGCCGGCAGCTTCACGCACTGGTCCAGCGCCATCGCGACATCGACGCCGAGCGCTTCTTGAAACGCGACGACGTTCTCGGGCGTGAAACGGTGCTCGCTGCCGTCGAGGTGCGAGCGGAAGGTGACGCCGTCCGCGTCGAGCGTGCGGCGCGACTCGAGGCTGAATACCTGATAACCGCCCGAGTCGGTGAGGATTGGCCCGTCCCAGGCCATGAAGCGGTGCAGCCCGCCGGCCGCCTCGAGCGTCTCGAGTCCCGGTCGCAGCCACAGATGATACGAGTTGGCGAGCACGATGCGCGCACCGATCTCGTGCAGGTCGCGCGGTTCGAGCAGCTTCACGTCGCCCAGCGTTCCGACCGGCATGAAGCACGGCGTCGCGACGTCCCCGTGCGCCGTCGCCAGCGTCCCGAGCCGCGCCGCCCCCGACCTCGCCCGAACGACGAACGCTCCGCTCACCGCCGCTTACCCAGGCGCGTCGCGGAACATCGCGAGCGTCGCGAGATACTCGGGCGGCGGCTCGCTTTCGAGCGCGATCATCTGCTTCGTGCGCGGATGCTTGAAGCGCAGCCGCCAGGCGTGCAGCGCCTGACCGGCCAGCGGCAAGCGCGCGTCGCTGCGACCGTAGACCGGATCGTTGACCACCGGATGCCCGATCGCCGCCAGGTGCACGCGGATCTGATGCGTGCGCCCGGTCTCCAAGCGGAAGGTCAGCTCGCTCGCGCCGCGCAGCCGCTCGCGCAGTGCGTAATGGGTGACCGCGGGCTTGCCACGTTCGCGGATCGCGTACTTGAGCCGGTTGCGCGGATCGCGGCCGATCGTGCCGCGAATCGTTCCTTGCGCGTCGTCGGGGACGCCGACGACGATCCCGCGGTACTCGCGCTCGATGTAGCGCGCCTGCATGGCGCGGCCCAGCGTCGCCAGCGCCGGCTCGGTCTTGGCCACCAGCAGCAGGCCGGAGGTGTCGCGATCGAGGCGGTGCACGAGGCCGGCTCGCACGCGCTCGCCGGGCAGATCGGAGACGCGCGCGAGCAGCGCGTTGACCAGCGTTCCGTCGGAGGCGCCGTGAGCGGGATGCGTCACCATTCCGGCGGCCTTGTCGACCACCAGCAGATCTTCGTCCTCGTACACGATGTCGATCGCGATCGCTTCGGGCTGTGCGTCGAGCTCGCGCGGCGCGGCGATCGCGTAGTCGACGCGGTCGCCGCCCTCGAGCAGCGTGCTGGGCTTCCCGGCCGCGCCGTTCACCGTCGCCGCGCCCTCGCGCAGCGCGGCCGCGACGTGCGAGCGCGAGAAGCCGGTCAGCCGGGCGGCCAGGACGTCGAGGCGCAAGCCCGCTTCGGCTTCGGCGACGACGTGCGTCAGACGCGTCTCTCGCGGATCAGCTGCGAGAGCACCAGCAGCCCGACGCCGATGGTGATGCACGCGTCGGCGACGTTGAACACGTTGGGCCAGATGGTGCGAAAATCGATGAAGTCGACCACCCAGCGGTGCTGGAAGCGGTCGACGATGTTGCCGATCGCACCGCCGACGATCATCCCGAAGGCGACACGCACCAGCTTCGACCGCCGCACCGCGTCGCGAAACGCGTAGGTGAACACGGCCAGCACGATCACCGCCATCACGATCAACAGGAACGGCGAGTTGCCGAACATGCCGAACGCGCCGTGCGTATTCTGCACGTACGTCCACCACAGCAGATGCGGGATGACCAGCCGGCTCTCACCGGCGGCGAACGAGTGCAGCACGATCGTCTTCGTCCAGCGGTCGAGCACGAAGACGATGGCGGCCACCACGGTCACGATGATCGCCGGACGGGGATTCGTCACAGACTGGGCGGCTTCACGTACTGGTAGAAAAAGCCCGCCACGCGTCCGAAGCTGCCGGTGATCAGCACCAGTCCCGTCGCGACGAGGAACGCACCGGCCCCGATCTCGATCGCGCCCAGATACCGCTTGACGCGGTTGAGCGCGCCCAGCGCGCGCGTGATCGCGGCGGCGGTGATCAAGAACGGCACGGCCAGACCCATCGAGTAGATGAACAGCAGAAAGGTCGCCGGGGCGTACTTCTCTTGCGAGGCCAGCAGGATGATCCCCGACAGGATCGGGCCGATGCAGGGCGACCAGCCGGCCGCGAAGCCGATCCCGACCAGGAACGACGCGACGAACGAACGGTTCGCGCTGCGCATCTGCAGGCGCTTGTCCATCATGAGCGCGGGGATCTTGAAGACCCCGATCATGTTGAGGCCCAGCACGATCACCACCAGCCCGCCGATCCGCGCGATCCAGTCCTTGTAGTCGACGAAGAACGATCCCAGCGCGCTGGCCGACAGCCCGATGGCCATGAACACGACCGTGAAGCCGCCGACGAAGCACAGCGCGTGCAGCATGACCCGCGCGCGGCTGGCCACGTCCTCTTGCGCCTTGAGCTCCTCGAGGCTCGAACCGGTGAGGAAGGAAAGGTAGGCCGGGATCAGCGGCAGCACGCACGGCGAGACGAAGGAGACGAGTCCGGCGAGGAACGCGGTGAGGATGTTGACGTTGGAGGTCACGGTACTCCCTGGGCTGCGCTGCGAAAGACCCGTCTGGATACGCCGCGGTGGCGGGCCGGGTTCCGCAGGAGCTTCCTGCTCCGGTACCCGCGGGAGGCGGAGGCCGAGCGCCGTAACCAGCGCGGGTGACCCACTGGTTCGCCTATCCGAACATCGACCCGGTCGCCTTTCACGTCGGCTTCGAGTTTCACGTCGGATCGTTCACGTACCACCCGATCCCCGTTCACTGGTACGGCCTCTCATATTTGTTCGGTTTCATCTGCGTCTTCTTGTGGATGAACCGGTCGGCCGGGCGCCGGCGCCTCGGGCTGACGTCCGACCAGATCCAGGACTTCCTCGTCTACGCGCTGATCGGGGTGCTGGTCGGCGGCCGGACCGGCTTCGTCTTCGCCGACGTTCTGACGAAGCACAACTTCGGCGACTACCTGTCCAATCCGATCAACTTCATCGCGATCTGGCAGGGCGGGATGGCCTTCCACGGCGCGCTGGTCGGCGTGGTCCTGGCGACGCTGCTGTTTCTGCGCAAACATCCCGGTCTGAGCTTCGGGGTTCTCGCCGACGAGGTCGTGCCGCTGCTGTCGATCGGGATCTTCACCACGCGCATCGTCAACTTCATCAACGACGAGCTGCCGGGCAAGCTGTGCGTGCCCGATCACCCGTACTGCATCGCGTTCCCGGCCTTTCCCGACGGTTACCGCTATCCGTCGCAGATCTTCGAAGCGATCCTCGACATCCTCACGCTGCCGATCGTGCTGTACGTCTACAGCCGCCGGCCTCCCGACGGGGTCGTGTTCTGGACGTGGTTCACGATCTACGGACTCACGCGCACGATCGCCGAGATCTGGCGCGAGCCGGGCTTCACCGTGTTCGGACTCGACGGCGGTCAGTTCGTCGCCTTGGTCCAGCTGCTGATCGGCATCGTGATGATCGTGGTGTCGTACCGCACCGGAAAGCGCACCGAGGCGCGCGCCGCGGCGGCGGCCTAAACGCGAGCGGGGTTTCGCCTGCCCCGGCGAAGGCATCGGTCCATGCCCCTGGTCACCGGGTCGGTCGCCGAGCGCGTGGCGTCGCTGCGCGCGCGGCTGGACGAGGTCGCCGTCGCGGCCGGACGCGAACGCGGCTCCGTCGCGATCCTGGCCGTCACCAAGGGCCAGCCGCGCGCAGCAGCGATCGCGGCGCTCGAAGCGGGACTGCGGGACGTCGGTGAAAACTACGTGCAGGAAGCACGTGCGAAGTACGCCGGTCTGCCGGCGAGCACGAAGCACTTCCTGGGCCACGTCCAGCGCAACAAGGCCACGGCGATCGCCGCGCTGTTCGACGTCGTGCAAGGCGTCGACCGGCTCGACGCCGGGCTCGCGCTGGCCCGCGCCGCGCGTGACGCCGGGCGCCGGCTGCGCGTTCTGGTACAAGTGAACGTTTCACCGACCGAACGATTCGGCGCCGCGCCGGCCGACGCGCCGGGGCTGGCAGCGCGTCTGCGCGACGAGGGTCTGGCGGTCGACGGCGTGATGGCGATCGGCCCGCTGCGCGGCGATGTCGACGCGGCGTTCGCGGCGGCCCGGGCAGCCTACGAGCGCGTCGGCGGTCCCACCCTGTCGCTGGGCATGTCGGATGACTGGGAGCAAGCGGTGCGGCACGGTTCGACGATGGTGCGGCTGGGCACCGCGATCTTCGGGCCGCGTCCGGCCAGAGAGAGGAGCATTGCATGAGCGTGTTCGGCAGAATCGGTTCGTGGTTCGCGATTCGCGACGAAGAAGAAGACGAGCTCTACGCGCCCGACGACGTCGCGGCCAAGCGCAACGTCGTGCCGATCAGCGACGCCTCGCGGCGCCCCGGCGGCTCGGTGGCGGTTTTCGCGCCGCGCTCTTTCGGTGACGTGACGGAGATCGCCGACGCCCTGCGCTCCAAACAAGTCGTGATCGTCAACGTGCAAGGCGCCGACCGCACCCTGCTCCAGCGCGTCGTCGACTTCACCTCGGGCGTCGCCTATACGATCGACGGCAAGATCCAAAAGCTCGCCGACTCCATCTACCTCGTCGTGCCGGCCGGCGTCAACGTGAACTCGGCCGGCGTTCGCGAGCAGCTCGACAACGAAGGCATTCTCGGCTTCAAGGACATGCGTTGATGGCGAAATTGACGATCGTCGACATCCAGCACAAGGCGTTCAAGAAGGCGCTGCAGGGCTACGACCGCAGCGACGTCGACCAGTACCTCGAGGAGATCATGGAGACGCTCGAGGACGAGGCGCAGTCGCGTGCCGCGCTCGAAGCGGAGGTGGCCGACCTCAAGGAGCGGATATCGCACTTCAAGGCGATGGAAGAGACGATGAACCAGACGCTGCTGCTGGCGCAGCGCACCGCCGACGAGGTGAAAGCGCACGCGCACAAAGAGGCCGACCTGATCAAGCAGCAGGCGCGCATCGCCGGCGAGCGTGAGATGGCCGAGCTCGGCGACCGCATCGAGAACGCGCGCCGCGAGACGCAGCGCCATCAGGATACCGCCGAGAAGGCCAAGAGCGAGCTGCGCTCGCTCCTGATGTCGCACCTCGCCATCCTCGAACGCACGCCGCAGCCGGCCGCCGATCTGTCACCCGGCGTGACGACGGTCTCGGCGGAGATCGAGGCCGATACCGACGCGATCGAGCAGCTCCCGCTCGCCAACGGCGCCCCCACGCACCTGATCGTCGAATAGGCTAAGTGCGCGCGAGCTGGTCGCGCATCTCCTTGGCGCCCAACGGCTGGTTGTAGATCGGCGAGCCGGGCTGCTGTCTGCGCCCGCCTTCGACCAGCCCGCCGTTGTCGACGGCGTCGAAACCGATCTCTTCGATGAGGTCCATCACGACACGCTTCGCGGCCTCGTCGTCGGACGCGACCGGGATCGCCAGGCGGTCTTTCGCGCCCTTCGGTTTGCCCTCGGCGGCCAGCCGCTTGTAGAACAGCGTGTTGAACGCCTTGACGACGCGCGCACCGGGGACGAGCGCCCGGGTGAACTCGGTCGAGGTCTTCGAACCGAGATCTTCGATCTCGAAGTCTTCGGTGTACGGGTTCATCGCGTCGACGACGATCTTCTCGTCCCAGCCCTCGAGCTCGCCCAACGCTTCCTCGTGCTTGGTCCACGGAACGGCGATCAGCACGATGTCGCTCGCGTCGACCATGTCCTGGGCGGTCGCCGCTTCGGCGTTCGAACCGATCTTCGCGACCAGCGCGCGAAGCGACTCCGGCCCTCGCGAGTTGGCGATCCGCACGTGATGGCCGGCGGCGGCGATCACGCGCGCGGCACTTGCTCCGATATTACCGGAGCCCAAGATCCCGATCTGCATCCGATTCCTCACCGCGGCGGCTGAAGACCCGGTCGGCCGCTGTTTCCCCGAGAGTTACGCCACCCGGGTCCCCGATTCCGCGACCGGGAGCCACCCGTCCCCCGGCCGGTCATATCTCGGCCGCCTGGCGGTCACACGCGGCCGCTACGCTGGGGCGATGGACGCGCTCGACTGGATGGGCAGCGCGATGCGGGCCGCCCGGGCGCAGCTCGACGTCGCGACCCACAACCTGGCGAACGTCTCGAGCGACGGCTACCGCCGGGCCGAGGCGCGGGTCGTGCTGACCCCGGCCGGCTTGGTCGCCACCAGCCGCGCTGCCCACGAGCAGGGCGCCGTGCGGACGACCGGCCGGCCGTTCGACCTCGCGCTGCTGGGCGCGGGCGGCTTCCGCGTGGGCGGCGGCACGACGCGCAGCGGCGCGTTCACCCGCGACCGCGGGGGCTGGCTGGTCGACGACCGCGGCCGGCGACTGTTCGGCGAGCGCGGTCCGCTGCGTGTGTCGGCCGATGCCAAGGTCGAACCCGACGGCAGCGTTCGCGACCGCGGCCGCGTCGTCGACCGGATCCCGCTGCCGCCGGGCACGCGCATCTTGGGAGGCGCGCTCGAAACGAGCACCGTCAATGCGATCGACGAGACCCTCTCGATCCTCACCGCGCAACGCGCGTTCGAAACCGCCCAAAAGACGCTGCTGGCGATCGACGCGACGCGCGAGAAGAGATCCAACGACATCGCGCGCGTTCAATGAGTTTGCATGCTCGCGGCCAACCGAAGGGCGTGAGCTCCGCGATCGATGAACTCCTCGGGAACGCCGCCGCGCATCCTGCTTCCCGCGGAGCCTCCGCCCGGAGTGGCTCGAAGCGCGTCGCGATCGTGACGTGCATGGACGCGCGGATCGACCCGGTTCGGATCTTCGCCCTGGCCGACGGCGACGCGTACGTGCTGCGCAACGCGGGCGGCCTCGTCACCGACGACGTGCTGCGCTCGCTGGTGCTGTCACAGCGCCGGCTCGGAACGCGTGAGGTGTTGCTCATGCACCACACCAAATGCGGGCTGCTCGGAGCCGACGAACCCGCGCTGCGGGACGAGATCGTCGCCGAAACAGGCGATGCGCCGCCGTATGCGTTCGGCGCCTTCGCCGATGTCGATGAAGCCGTGCGCACCGCGATCGCAGCGGTCCGCGGACACTCGTTCCTGCCGCATCGGGACCGCGTCCGCGGCTGTGTCTATGACGTCGATACCAGGCACGTGCGCGAAGTGATCGCCTGAACGGGAAGTAGCGTAGGCAACTTCGCGTAACGCGGCGGACACATGAAGCGCCTAGCATCGCTGCATGTACCGGGCGATGTACGCGGCCGCCAGCGGCATGGCCGCGCAGCAAACGCAGCTCGAGGTCGTCGCCGACAATCTGGCCAACGCCGATGTCGCAGGGTTCAAGAGCGCCGCGGCGACGTTCGAGGACGTACGAGCGGGTGCGATCGGCCTCGGTACGACCAGCGTCGGGAAGCACGCCGTGTTCGCGCAGGGCAAGCTGGTGCGGAGCGGTGGCCCGTTCGACGTCGCGATCGACGGACCGGGATTCTTCGTGGTCGAGCGCGGGCGCGAGCGCGCATACACGCGCAACGGCGAGTTCGCGCGCGAAGCCGACGGCACACTGCGCAACGTTGCCGGCTGGACGTTGAGCGGCGTGCGCATCCCGGCCGACGCACTGGCCGTACACGTCGAGCGCGACGGCCGCGTCCACGTCGATACGGCGGACACGAAAGGTCGAGCGATCGCGCGGCTCCGGCTGGCATCGTTCGCTTCGCCCGAGGCGCTCCGCCCGCTCGGCGCGACGTTGTTTGCGGCCACCGAGGCGTCCGGTCGCCCGCGTTTGTTCGCGCCGGGCGGTCGCGCGGCGCCGTCGATCGCGTTCGGGATGCTCGAGCGGTCCAACGTCTCGATCGTCGAGGCGATGATGCAGATCCTCGGCGCGCAGCGAGCGTACGAGGCCAACGCAAAAGGAGTGCAGGCGGCGGATGAGATGCTGCGGATCGCCAACAATCTCCACCGGGGCTGATTCGCGCGAGCAGCAGCAGCGCGCCGCGCGCGACGTGATGGCCGCCGTGCTGTTCCGCGAGATCCTCAAGCCGCTCGCGGCCGGGCTCGGTCCGGTCGGCGAGATCGCCCTGGGCTCCGTCGCCGACGAGTTGTTCGTTCGGCGCGACCGGTGAGCGACGAGTTCCGCCAGTCGGCCGTCTGCCAGTTGCTCCCGATCGTGCGCCACCTCGCGCGCCGCGTGCACCGCATGGTGCCCAGCGCCGATCTGGACGACCTCATCGGCGACGGCTGCGTCGGCGTCGTGCGCGCGGTCGACGCGTTCGATCCGGCGCGCGGCATCCCGCTGGAGCAATACGCGCGCCGGATGATCTTGGGCGCGATCCTCAACGGTGTACGGCGCATGGACCCGGTGTCGGAGCGCGTGCGGCGCACGGTGCGCATCGCCGAACGCGCGCGCTACGCGCTCGCGCAGGAGCTCGGAACGCTGCCGACGCTGGGCGAGATGGAGCGCCGCGCGACTGGGCTGGCCCGCGCGCGCGCCGAAGTCCACCGCCGCATCCCGCTTTCGCTCGACGCTCCGCTGCCGATCGGAGAACGGCTGGAGCCCGACCGCAGCGGCGACCCGCAAGCGATCGTCGCCGAGCGAATGAAGCGCGCCCGCATCCACGCCGCAATCGACGCCCTGCCGCCGCGCCAGCGCGCGGTCGTGCTCGCACACTACTTCGGCGAACGCCGTTTGCGGTCGCTGGTCGCACCGCTGGGCGTCTCGCCGCAACGTGTCTCGCAGCTGCACCTCATGGCGATCGACCGGCTGCGCGCCGACCTCGGTCAGGCCGGATGAAGAATACCGCCGCGGCGGCGCGACCGACCGCTGAACCGCCGCTCGCCGTCGCCGGCATACCGGCCGAAGCGGTGCACCTGGCCCCCATCGATGTCGAAGGTCCCGGTTCGCTGCCGCGCGATCATCCGGCCTGGCAGCACGACGTGCTGGCGGTGTCGTCGCGCGTGCGCGCGATCTTGGCAGGCTTGCAGCCCGTCGTCGTACGCGTGCTCGGTTTTTGGGACCACGCCGTGCGCAGCATCGGCATCGGCCGGCGTTCGCTCGAAGTCGATCCCAGCGGGTCGTACCGCCTACGGTAGCGCCGAAACCCAGCGCTCGGTCTGCTGGGCGACCCAAGGAGTTATGCCGGGCCACTCCGAATTCAAGGGGCCAAATTGTGGCCTAATGCAGTCGTTGCTTCGGGAGGTGGGAGATGGCTTCGCAAAACGATTCGATAGAGGAACGCGCCCGGCGTGAGTTCGCGACCGTCGCGAACCCGGAGTTGACGGTCGAGCAATTCGTCGCGATCCGTCAGGAGGAGAACCGTCAGCAGCAAGCCCTAGCGGCGAATCCCGCCGCGACCTACATACCGGCGCTCGGGACGATGACGCAGTGCGGAAACGGCGATTTCGCGACGATGCTCGACCCCAACGAATGGCAAGGCGCATACGGAACGCTCTACGCCGCGGGTGGCACGCCGGGAAACATCAACTTCTCCGCGTTGACTGCCGGCATCGCGTCCGGTCCGCCGAATCTGGGGACATCGCACCAGACCTGGGTCGGTCCGGGCACCGACGCGAAGGTCGGGATTTCGACCGTTCCGCCGGGCGCAGCGGGCGCCGTTCGAATCGGCAACTCGATGTGGGGCGGGGGCTGCGAGCTCCTTTCGAAGACATTCATCGTCCAGTCGTCACAGCCGACGATCAGACTTTGGTACTCGGCCGTTCTGCTCGGCGCCGTCGCGGCGGACAATCACCCGCCGAACCAGCAGGCGTACTTTCGGGTTCGCGTAACCGATGCGCTCGGCAACCTTGTCGTCGGCGCGTTCGACTTCGGCGCGGGCTCGGGCGATACGCTCATTGCGGACCCGGCGAATCCGTTTTTCCTGACTGTCCCCGACCCCAGCCCGCCGAACCCGGCGCTTCCCGCGAACGTCCTGTATCGCGACTGGAGCTGCGTCGAGATCAATCTCGCGACGCAGGTCGGCAACGTGGTCACGATCGAGTTCATCACGGCCGACTGCTGGCCGGGCGGGCATTACGGATACGCGTACATCGGCCAATTCTGCGGTAGCTGCAAGGGTTCGCCCACCGGCAGCTTCGGTTTCGACGCGTCGGCGAGCAGCATCTGCGGCGATGGCCGGCTGTGCTTCGATTACGAGCTTCCGGCGACGCAGGGTCCGGCCGGTCCGATCACCGGCAGCGTGACGATCACGCTCGACGTCTATCAGAACGGCGGGCCCAAAACGCAGTTCGTGAGTTCCGTCCTCACCAGCGGAACGTCCTACTGCTTCCCGATCGTGCCGACAGCGATCCCCGGGATCGACCTGACGGCCGGCGGGTTCGACATCGCCGCCACGGCGACGTTCGGCATCGGCAGCGTCACCCTCGGGCAGCTCACCGCCGGCGTCGCACCATACGGGATGGTGCCCGGTCAAAACAACGACTACCAGATCGTCTGCACCAAGAGCTGCGATGAGATCAATCAGGAGCAGGACGAAGATCTGAGCCGCAAGTGCGCCAAGAAAGTAAACTATCTGGCGCGCACCCCGTGTCACGGCGACGCCGGCCCGGGTGTTTCAGGCACGACCGGCGGACAGGAGGCTGCCGATTGCCGCTGCGATTGCGTCGCGGTCGAATTGCCCGACCTCAAGCCGTGCATCGCCGTGAAGTGGGGCGACAGCGATTGCGACTGCATCGAGACCGACGACTTCGAGATCTTGTGCGTGACGGTCTGCAACTGCTATTCGAACGTCACGTTCGAGAAACTCACCATCGGACACATCACGCTGACCGACATGGCGGGCAATCCCGTCGCAAGTCTGCCGGACGGAACGCCGTCGGTGCAGGTCGTCCCGTCGGGGCCCATCTGCTTTGGCGACATCGGGCCGTGCAAGGGCAAGAACGCCCCGACGTGCGTCTCCCGCGAATTTGTGCTCTACACGCGCGGCGCGATCGGCAAGGACTACAAGCTGTCGTTCGAGGGCGTCTGCTTTGGCGTGACGCACCACCTTCAGGTGGAGGAGTGCTTCGTCGTCAAGCTTTGCCAGGACTGAAGCGCCGGCAACGCGACTGCCGCACCGGCCGTCCGCGATCAGCTCTCGAGGCTGGCGCGGGCGACCAAGCGGGGTGACGGGTGCGGCAGATTGGTGTCGAGACTGGACGTCGACGCCATTTGGGTGCCGGTGGCGTCGAGCTGTTGCCCGATGCTCGATACGGTGGGGCGATCGGCGGACGGTAGGGGATAATGCTGCGTCGGCAGTCCCGTCGTCGCTTCGATGAGTTGGCGGTACGTGACGTCGGGCGGCTCCGGATTGTCCCAACCGAACGCGAGATGGGAGAGGTAGTCCTTGAGCGCGCCCATCGTGCTGCGCAGGCGCAGCCAGCGATGGTTCTCCCAATTCATTCCGACGTCGGATCCGAGGATGCTGGGAGCCTCGAAGTGCGACGCGATCAACGTACCGGCCGCGGCTCCGCGGGCGCGCAGCCGTGCCAGGATGTCGGGCGGCATGTCGAGGTTGAGACCGCCTTCGTCGTCATCGAGGAACACCGTGACGATGCGGTCACGATAGCCGGGCAATACGGTCTGCGTGTTGTCGTTCCAGTTCTGCATCGCGTTGGCGATCGCCATCAAGAAGTCGGTGAGACCCACGACCGGGTTGACCGCCATCAATCTCGCCGCCTGGTTCGTCTTGGGCATGTAAACGTTGTTCGTCTCGTTGTTCTTGTCGCGCGGATGACCCACCGGGAACGGCGCGAGGTTGATCGCGAACGTCGGCCAGCGCGGGAGCGGTGAGTCGAACAGGGTGATCGGAAAGTTGCTCGAGATCCCACCGTCTGAGAACCAGCAATGCTCGAGCTTGCGCACGGCGCCGGCCGAAGCAGGTACGGTGAAATCGCTGATCCAAAGCGGCACGGCGCTGAGCAGGATCGGGAAGGCCAAGCTCATCCGCGTGGCGACGATCACCGGCAAATCGCCCGCTACCGGTAGCGGAAGTCGCGGTGCATAGGCCTTGAAATGCGCCGCCTCCGTCGGATCCTTCGGCGGACGCTGATGCGCCACCATCCAGTCGACGACGTAGTCCGGGAAGAACCGCCGCATCTCGTCGGGGTCGAAGAAGAACACGTCGGTGGCGACCGGAAAGTCGTACGGGCGTCCCCACGTCACATTGGTGGTGATCATCTCGAGGTTGACGTCGGGCGTGTCCGGCTTGTCGACCGCGCCGGGCTGCGCCGGATCGCGACGCGCGTCCCACAGCATGCCGAACGTCAGCGGGGCTCGGGGCATGAGCGTGGTGTCGAGCCCGGCGGTGAGCTCCATCTCGTTGGCCAGCCACGTGCAGAGCGCGACGTCGTTGGCGCGGTTCGCGTCGTCGATGCCGGTGACCATGCCGAAGAAGTTGTTCGGTAGCTTCTTCGTCACGTCCAAGTACAACGCGACGGCCGCCGCGATGCCCACACCGGCGACGATGGTGAAGAGGGCGAACGCGAACCCGATCAGCAGGAGCCACCACGAGGTGTACGACCACGTACGGATCACCGTGACGAGAAAGGCGATGCCTGGTATCGCGCCGACTATCGAGGCGAGCGGAAACGCCCAGGTGAGGCGGGCCACTTTAGCGACGACTGCGGGCTTGATCGTCGTCCGGCCGAAGAGCCCGACGACCGTTTTGAACAACGAGCTCGTTCCGGCATTGGGGACGAACAGCCGGAACAGGTGATTGTCGGCGGCGAGCCAGTCCGGAACCTGCCCGAGGCGCTCGAAGCCCGCCGTCGAGCCGTCGCGCGCGCGCCGCCGCTCGGCGGCTGCCGTGAGTGCCGCGGCGATCGCGCCGGCCGACGTGCCGCCGATGTTCTTGAACGCGAACTTCTTGGCGATCTCGACGACTGCCGCGGGATACACGACGCCGCTCGTGATCCCACCCTTCATCACGATGTCGCAATTACGGTCCATGACACCCTCCCCATGCGCTCGAGCACGTTCAAGCCGGTCCACGAAGGTAGGCAAGCGGCGGGGCAAATCCCTCCTCGGAGCGGCGCCGCGCGGCTATTGGTGGACGATCGATGGGCAGCCACAGCGTCAGGGGACATAGGTACATTCTGACGCGGGCCAAAATCTCGCTGGGCGAGCCCCAGTCGCGTTCGGACGGCCGCAATGTTGCGTCCGATTCGGTGGCATGACCCGCGCCAAGCCGGTTCCCGGAGTGAGGAAGCCGTGAAAAGTCCAGTTGTCGCGGTTGATCCGATGGCCGACCCGCCGGGCAATCCCAGGGTTTTGCTGGTGTCGTTCCTGGCGTTTACGATCGGTTTTGCGGTTTGGGGAATGTTTTCGGCGCTCGCCCCTTTTTTTATTAAGTGGTACAACTTCAGCGCCACGCAGGTGCTCGTCCTGGCCGCGATGGAGCCCCTTTTCGCAGCCGCGGTCAGCATCCCGCTCGGCGTTTTGACGGATAAGTTCGGCGGCCGGACGGTTTTCACGCTCCTACTTCTGGGCCTCACCGTTCCCCTATTTTTCGGGCCCTTCGCCCAAGGCTACTACTCCTTGCTGCTGCTGGGGGCGTTGCTCGGGCTCGGAGGCGCGAGCTTCGTCGTCGGCAACGCTCACGTAGCGTCCTGGTATCCCAAATCGAAGCAGGGTACAGCCCTGGGCATCTTTGCTCTGGGCAATATCGGAATCACCGTCGGCATGATGACCGTCACTTTCCTGGTTACCCACGTTTTGCACGGCCCGGACGGCTGGCGCCTGATCTTCCCGATCTTTGGCATTTCCACACTTTTGATGGCGTTGGTCTACTGGTTTTTTACGTCCGATTCGCCGTACGGCCAGCACAAAGGCGTTTCGGTGCGTGAAATCGTCGCCGTGTACCGTTCGGGCGTTGTGGTCTGGCTGGTGCCCTACCTTTACTGGGTGTCCTTCGGCACGCTCACCTTCTTCGCGTCGGCGATGCCGACATATCTGGTCGACCGGTGGCATGTGGATGCGGTCCAGGCATCCATGGTGTACACCCCGCTGCTCGTGGTCTGTGTCGCCGTCACCCGGCCGCTGGGCGGCTGGCTGGCCGATCGTTTCGATGCATTTAAACTCCTGGGGCGGCTGTTCGGCGTTATGGTCGTTTTGGCCGTGGTCTTGACTATGCAGATTTCACTGCGTGTCGAGCTGTTCGCCATTTATGGGCTTGCGCTGCTATCCGGCACCGCCGCGGCGGCGGTCGTCAAACTGATCCCGCTCTACTTCCGGCAGGTGGGCGCGGTAAGCGGACTGGCCAAGGCCGCCGGCGCGGCCTGCGGCTTCACCATGACGGTCACCCTGGCGGCCAGCAAGAATCTTCTCGGCGGCTACACCTTCGGCTTTGCCATCTGGGCGCTGATGAACGTCGCCGCGCTCTACATCGCGCTTTCGCGCGTTGGCTTCAGACATGCGAAACCGGACATTGAACCCGTTCCTTCGGTCCATTCAAACATCGACGTTGGGGTTCGCGTTCGTGGACAGGCGTGAACGCCGCGAGAAAAAGGCGCCGCGGCGCACTGTGCCGGTACTGACATTGGTCGTTAGGCTGTGCGTGCTTGGCGCCGCAGTCATCGTATGGCTCACGATGCCGGCGCCGTCCGCCGCGTCGACTCAGGTTGCGCCGCTATCGCGGATGCAAGCAAAGGCGCTCAAGCCGCGCGAAACGTTTAAGGAATGTGCGAATTGCCCGGAGATGGTGGTGGTGCCGGCCGGGAGCTTCACGATGGGATCGCCGTCAAGCGAGCCGGGGCATTCTGCCGACGAAGAGCCGCAACATCGGGTCACGATTGCGCGACAATTTGCGGTCGGCCGGTTTGACGTGACCTTCGACGAATGGGATGCGTGCGTGGCCGAGGGCGGCTGCAACGGCTACAAGCCCTCCGATGAAGGCTGGGGGCGCGGCCGCAGACCGGTGATCGACGTTTCCTGGGACGATGCCGAAGCTTATGTCGCTTGGCTTTCGAAAAAGACCGGCAAGGCGTATCGGCTGCTCTCGGGGTCGGAATACGAGTATGCGACGCGCGCCGGCACGCATACGGCCTATTATTGGGGCAACGCCGTCGGCACGAACAATGCCAACTGCCACGACTGTGGGAGTCGATGGGACGCCAGGCAAACCGCGCCGGTCGGCTCGTTTGCCCCCAACAGGTTCGGTCTCTTCGATATGGTAGGCAATGTCCGGGAGTGGACGGAGGATTGCTACCACAACACCTACAGCGGCGCGCCGGCGGACGGCTCGGCGTGGATCCAGGGCGCGAACTGTTATCAGCGTGTCGTGCGCGGCGGGTCCTGGCTCATCGCTCCTGCCTTCCTCCGCTCGGCGAGCCGCTACTGGTTCGCGTCCGACTACCGGCTCAACTACCTTGGTTTCCGGGTCGCTCGGACGCTTGCACCTTAAGCCTTCCGGCGACTAGAGGTTCGCGACGATGCCTTCGATGAGCCTGGCGACGTTTTCGGCGGCGGCGGCGGCGGCAGCGATGACATCTTCGTGCGAGGTGGGGGTGCCGGCGCCGTGGACGTTGGTGATCAGCGAGAAACCGATGACGTCGCGGGCCAGCGCGCGCGCGGCGATCGTTTCGAGCACGGTCGACATGCCGACGGCGTCGGCGCCGATCCGGCGCAGGTAGCGCGCCTCGGCCGGCGTCTCGTACGTCGGGCCCAACAATCCGGCGTAGATGCCTTCCTGCAGCGCGATGCCGTACTCGCCGGCGACGTGGCGCGCGAGCTTGCGCAGCCCCGGAGCGTACGCGTCGACCATGTCGACGAAGCGCTGCTCCTGGCCGGGCAGCAGCGCGGCGCCGAGCAGCGGGCTCGTGCCGGTGAGGTTGAGCTGGTCGGCGATGAGCATGAGGTCGCCGGTACGATAGCTCGTGTTCACGCCGCCCGCAGCATTGGTCAGCACGAACGTCTTCGCACCGGCGTGCGCGGCGGCGGCGACCGGATAGATCACGTCGTGGGTCGCGCGGCCCTCGTAGAGGTGGAAGCGGCCGCTGAACGCGACGACGCGCCGGCCGTGCAGCATTCCGACGTGCGCTTCGCCGGCGTGCCCGGGGACCGTCGGTTCGGGCATCCCTTCGATCCTGCCGTACGGAATAGTGCCGCCGTCGATGCGCTCGCGCAGCACGCCGCCGAAACCGGAACCCAAGACGATCGCCGCGTCGAGCTCGCCGCCCGCCTTGCGCCGCAAGAACTCCGCCGCCGCGTCGAGCCGCTTGCGCTTCACGAGAGCGCGATCGCAGCGAGCAGATTGCTGCCCGTCATCGCCTCGGGGACGGGCAGCCCGATCAGCGGCAGCAGCGTCGGGGCCACATCGCCGAGCTTTCCGTCGCCGGTGAACGTGCCGACCGGCTGCGCGGAGACGATCACGAACGGAACGGGATTGGTCGTGTGCGCGGTGAGCGGCTTGCCGTCGGGATCGATCTTCTCTTCCGCGTTGCCGTGGTCGGCGGTGATCGCCAAGATGCCGTCGGCGGCCAGAATGCTGTGCTCGAGCCGGCCGAGCGCGACGTCGAGCGTCTCGACGGCCGAGACCGTCGCGCCCCACACGCCGGTGTGACCGACCATGTCGGCGTTGGCGTAGTTCATCACGATCACATCGTGGCGCCGGCGCGAGATGTCTTCGACCGCCGCGCCGGTGATGTCGTTGGCCGACATCTCGGGGGCCAGGTCGTAGGTCGCGACGCTGCGGTTGGACGGTATGAGGATCCGGTCCTCACCGGGGAACACGTCCTCGCGGCCGCCGTTGAAAAAGTACGTCACGTGCGCGTACTTCTCGGTCTCGGCGAGCCGCAGTTGCGTGAGCCCGGCCTTCGCGACGACCTCGCCGAACACGCCGTATTGCGGCCGCGGCCCGAACAGCACGGGATTCGCAAAGTGCTCCTCGTAGCGCGTCATCGTCGCGAAGACGAACGCGCTGAAGCGGTGGACGGGGAACTCGTTGAAACCGGGATCGCTGAACGCCAGCGTGAGCTGGCGCGCGCGGTCGGGACGGAAGTTGAAGAAGACGCACGCGTCGCCGTCGCGGATCGGGCGCGGCTCGCCGACGACCGTCGGCCCGACGAACTCGTCGGTCTCGCCGCGCGCATAAGCCGCCTCGAGCGCTTCGGCGGCGCTCGGGTAGCGGTAGTCGGCCGCCGCGTTGACCAGCGCGTCGTAAGCGCGCCGCGTGCGTTCCCAGCGCTTGTCGCGGTCCATCGCATAGTAGCGTCCCGAGACGGTCGCGATCGCGCCGCTGCGGCCGTGCCCCGCCAGGACGGCCTCGACGTGCGCGAGGTACGTTCGGGCCGAGCTCGGGGGCGTGTCGCGGCCGTCGAGGAACGCGTCGATCGCCAGCGAGACGCCGGCTTTGCACGCGACGTCGATCAGCGCGTCGAGATGATCGAGCGAGCTGTGCACCTTGCCGTCGGAGACGAGGCCCAGCAGGTGCAGGGTGCCGTCGGTCTGCTCGACGTGAGCGATGCACGCGCGCAGGGTGGGATTCCGCGCGAAGCTGCCGTCGGCGATCTCCTCGTCGATCACGACGAGTCCTTGCGGTACGACGCG
The DNA here is from genome assembly GCA_963738465.1 of Vulcanimicrobiota bacterium. GTDB lineage: Bacteria > Vulcanimicrobiota > Vulcanimicrobiia > Vulcanimicrobiales > Vulcanimicrobiaceae > Vulcanimicrobium. Next base: position 190,676 of record CAVTWP010000004.1, on the reverse strand, counting down.
GCCGCTGCCCATGTTGATGTGGCCGACCTCGCTGTTGCCCATGACTCCCGCGGGCAGCCCGACGGCGAGTCCGCTCGCTTCGAGCAGCGTGTTCGGATAGGTGGCGAGGATGTGCCGCCAGTTCGGCAGGTCGGCGGCGGCGATCGCGTTGCCGCGCGTCTCCTTCGTGCAGCCCCAGCCGTCGAGGATCGCCAGGACGAACGGACGGCGGCGGCTCATGCCGGCGCTCCTTGTCGCGCGCCGTCGAGCAGCGCGGCGAACGACGCAGCTTCGAGACTCGCACCGCCGACCAGCCCTCCGTCGATGTTGGGTTGCGCGACGAACGACGCGACGTTGCCGGGGTTCATGCTGCCGCCGTAGAGGATGCGCACGTCGCGCAGGCCGTCGACCGCGGCACGAATCTCGCCCATGATCGCGTTGGCTCCGGCGGGGTTGTCGGCGCGCCCGGTGCCGATCGCCCAGATCGGTTCGTAGGCCACGACGCAGCGCGTGGCGTCGGCCGCCGTCATCCCGGCGAACGCGGCGCTCAGTTGCGCGCAGACCGTGTCGCGCGCCAGGCCGGCGGCATGCTGCTGTTCGGTCTCCCCGACCGCGACGATCGGCGTGATGCCGTACTGCAGCGCGATGCGCGCCTTCTCGTTCACCCGAACGTCGAGCTCGCCGAACAGCGCCCGCCGCTCGGAGTGTCCGATCACCACCCAGCGCACGCCGAGCTCGGCCAGCATCGGCGCGGAGATCTCGCCGGTGAACGCACCTTCGGCGGCCCAGCCGACATTCTGGGCGCCGAGTCCGATCTTTGCCCCCGCGAGCTCCTCGTGCGCCGCGCAGAGCGCAGTGAACGGCGGACAGACGACCGCGTCCACCTGGTCGAGCGGCAGCGCGCGGCCGCGCAGCTCGGCGAAGAACGCGCGCGTTTGGGCGACCGTCTTGTGCATCTTCCAGTTGCCCGCGATCAGCGGCCGGCGCGGCTTGCTCACCGTTCGAGCGCGGCGATTCCGGGCAACGTCTTGCCTTCGAGGAACTCCAGCGTCGCGCCGCCCCCGGTCGAGACGTGCGTCATCGCATCGGCGAAGCCGAGCGCATGCGCCGCGGCCGCGGCGTCGCCGCCGCCGACCACGCTGATCGCGCCGTTGCGCGTCGCTTCGGCGATCGCCTCCCCGATCACGCGCGTGCCGTTCTGATAGGGCACCTTCTCGTAGACGCCCATCGGGCCGTTGAACACGATCGTCTTGGCCGCGCGCAGCACGACGGCGTACGCCGCGGCCGTCTGCGGACCGATGTCTAAGATCATTCGGTCGCCGACCTGGTCGAGCGGAACGGTGCACGCCGTGTCGTCGGCGTCGAACGCGTCGGCGACCACCGCGTCGGTCGGCAGGTGGAGCTCGACACCGCGCGAGAGCGCGAGCGCGATGATGCGCTGCGCCGGAATGAGGTCGGGATCGCGCAGCGACGTGCCGACGTCGATGCCTTGCGCCGCGAGGAACGTGTTGGCCATCCCGCCGCCGATCACGAACGCGTCGACCTTGGCCGTCAGGTTCTCGAACACGCCGACCTTGTCGACCACCTTCGCGCCGCCGATCGCGCAGACGTACGGGTGGGCCGGCTGCTCGGTGAGCCGCGACAGCGCGCTGAGCTCGGCCTCCATCAACAACCCCGCGTAGGCGGGCAAGTCGGCCGCGACGCCGGCCGTCGAGGCGTGCGCGCGATGCGCCGTTCCGAACGCGTCGTTCACGTACAGGTCACCGCTGCGCGCGAGCTCGCGCGCGAACGCCGGGTCGTTGGCCTCCTCTTCGGGATGGAAGCGCACGTTCTCGAACACGACGAAACCGCCGTCGGGCAGCGCGTTCGAAGCCGCGATCGCGGCCGCGCCGACACAGTCGTCGACGAAGCCGACCGGCGAGCCCAGCAGTTCGGACAAACGTGCCGCGACCGGGCGCAGCGAGAGTTTCGCATCGGGCTTGCCGTCGGGCCGGCCGAGATGCGAGAGGATCACCGTGCGGGCGCCGCGTTCGCGCAGCCACCGCAGGGTCGGCAGCGCCGCGGTGATGCGCGTTTCGTCGGCGATCGCGCCGTCGCGCATCGGCACGTTGAGGTCTTCGCGCAGGAGCACGCGCTTGCCATGAACGTCGGCGTCCTCGAGCCGCTTGAATCGCATCGTCAGCCGCTTTCGACGCGCATCGGATGAACCCACGGGGCGCGAACCGGCTCGTACGCTGCGAGGCCGGGCGGCCCGTTGGCGAACAGGAGCACCGGCGCCTCGGAGCGGCTCGCCGGTAGCGCGAGCAGTGTGCCGGCCACGGTACCGAAGCCGCCGATGTCGGGGACGAACGTCGCGCGATGCGGATCGTCCGCGTCGGTGCGGGTCAACAGGGCGATCCAGCTCGACCAGTCGCCGTCCGGCGGCGAGGGCGGCGGCGCGGCGCGCAGCGCGCCGAAGTGCGCGGCGAAACGCGGCGACGACGGGACGTCGCAGCCGTCGGGCGTCACCATGTGATATCCCGGAGCGAGCTCGGTCACGACGATCGAGCGTTCGTCGCAGGTTACCGCGAACGCGGTGCGGCGGTCGGCGAGCAGCAGCGTGAAGCCGCGGTAGCGCTCGACCGCAATCGCGCCGGCGACGCGCGCCGCCGCCGCCGCGTCGCGCTCGCGCAGCACCCGTAGGACGAGCTCGCCGCGGCTGGCTTTCCCCGGCAGCGGCCCCAGCTGCTGCATCCCGTTGACCAGCGTCGCGACGACGCCGTCGTCGTTCACCCCGAACCAGCTGCCGCCGCCGAGTACGTCGCGCGGCCCGACGACGCTCGGCTCGCCGGGCCAGTGACGCGCCGGCGGTTCGAACGCCCGGTCGCGCCGCTCGTCGCGATTCGTGCCGATCAGCAGCGGCCATGCGGTGCCCGGGCGCAGGAGCAGCAAGACGGTGCACACGGCTATTGCAGCCGGCGGGCAGAGACCGGGGCACTGACAAAAGTCGCCGCCGCGAGGACCGCGGCGGCGACGGCAGCGGCGGCGAGCCTGCGGCGGCTCACGCCACGCTCGCCGGGATCTTCGAGCCGACCATTCGGGTCAGGTCGGCCAAGCGGCACGAGTAACCCCATTCGTTGTCGTACCAGGCGGCGATCTGAACCAGGTCACCCAGCGCGTTGGTCAGCTTGCCGTCGATGATCGAGCTGTGCGGATTGCGCTTGAAGTCGCTCGACACGAGCTCTTCCTCGGTGTACTCGACGTACTCGCGCAAGCCGGCTTGGGCGGCGCCGCGCAGGATCGCGTTGAGCTCGTCGCGCGTCGTCTGGGTCTTGGTCTGCGCGACGAGATAGATCATCGAGACCGTCGGGGTCGGCACGCGCAGCGAGAACCCGTCGAAGGTTCCCTGAACCTCGGGAATCGTGAGGTAGAGGGCTTTGGCCGCGCCCGTCGAGGTCGGAATGATGTTGGTGGCGGCGTTGCGCGCGCGGCGCCAGTCCTTGTGCGGCGCGTCGAGGATGTTCTGATCGTTCGTGTACGAGTGGATCGTCGACATGAACCCTTTGACCCAGCCCAGGTTGTCGACGATCGGCTTGACCGCGGTCGCCAGGCAGTTCGTCGTACACGATGCGTTCGAAATGATGTGATGCTTGGCGGCGTCGTACCGCTCGTCGTTGACGCCCAGCACCAGCGTGATGTCCTCGCCCTTGGCCGGCGCGGAGATGATGACTTTCTTGGCGCCGCCGCCGTCGATGTGCGCGCGCGCCTTCTCGGCGTCGGTGAAGATGCCGGTCGACTCGACCACGACGTCGACGCCGAGGTCGTGCCAGGGCAGCTTGCCGGGGTCGCGCTCGGCCAGCACCTTGATCGTGCGGCCGTCGATCGAGATCGCGTCGCCCGAGGCGCTCACGTCGCCGGCGAACGTGCCGTAGTTGGAGTCGTACTTGAAGAGGTGCGCGCACTCGGCGGCGCTGGTCAAGTCGTTGACCGCGGCGATCTCGAGGTCGGGATACCGCTCGAGGAGGGCCTTCGTGAAGTTGCGGCCGATCCGGCCGAACCCGTTGATTCCGATGCGCATAGCCTGCCCGCTTTAGGCGAAGGAAACTTCCGGCTCCTCTCGCTCGCCCCGCAAGCGCTTGACCAGCCGCATGACGGCCGCCAGGCGGCCGTTCAACGTCGCCTTGCCGACGGGGGGATTGCAGCGCCGCCCCAGCTCGGCCAGCGTCTCGTCGGGGTGCGCGAGCCGCAGCTGCGCCGCCTCGCGCAACGCGGGCGACAGGTTGCGCAGCCCGTAGGCGTCGGCGAGATACTGGATCGCCTCGCGCTGCGCCGCCGCCGCCGCCGCGGCCCGCACGACGTTGGCCGCCTCGGTGTTGACCAGCCGGTGGATGCGGTTCTTGGTCTCTTTGACCGCGCGGACGTCTTCGAGCCGCAGGACCGCACCGGACGCGCCGATCGCGCCCAGCACGGTGACGATGGCGTCGAGACCCTTGAGGTAGACGACGTAGCGGCCCTTGCGCATCATCGTGCGCGATCCGACGCTCTCGCCCGCGACCAGCCCTGCGATGCGCTCGGCGCGCGCCTTGTCGGCAAGCGTGAACTCGAGATGGTAGCCGTGCGCCGGCGTGGCGACCGAGCCCGCGCACAAAAAGGCTGCGCGCAGCTCGGCCCGCCGCTCGTCGCGGCGGCGCGGTTTCGGCGGGGGAGCGGCGGGCGGCGGCCCGAGATCGATCTCGAACGTCGTCGCCTTGTCGAGCCGCCGATCGTGACCGCGACGAACCGACGCGGTCACGCGCTGCTCCTCGAACAGGGTCCGGGCCAGCCGCGCCACCGGCGGACGGCGCGTGCGAAAGACGAGCTCGCCCCCGACCTCGACGCCGCCGAAGTACGCGAGCCCGTTGCGCAGCGCGGTGCGCACGCCCGGATCGACGGGAATGTCGCGTGCGAGCGCGTCCTTGGCGTCGGCCGAAAGCCGCGAGCGATCAGCCACGCCGGTTCGAGCTCGTCACCTAACCGAGCCACCCGACCGGATCGTCCTTGCGCTCGTCGACGATCTCGTACAAGTCGGCCGGTTTGAGCGACGGCAGCACGCGCTCCGGAACGAGCAGCACGCGCACCGTCAGGAACCTGGTGCGGTAGTGGATCACCAACACGTCGCCGGCCTTGACGTCATAGCCCGGCTTGAGGGCGCGGCCGTCCTTGGTGATCCGTCCCGCCTCGATTCCGTCTTTGGCCTCGGCACGCCGCTTGGCGAGCCGCGACACCTTGAGGTACTTGTCCAGCCGCAACGAACCGCGATCAGCCGTACTGCTGCTGCGTGGTGGTCTCCGGAAACGGCACGTCGACCTGAACCGCGAAATAACCCGGTTCGGGTATAGGATGCCGGTCCTCGCGCATCGCGTCGCACCAGTCTGCGATGATCTCCGGCGCTTCTTCGATAATCTGCTCGCGCGTGTCGCCCATGAGCAGAATGCCGGGAAGGTCGGGGACGACCGCACCCCAGCCGCCGTCGTCGGCCTGTTCCAAGATAATCGTATACGTCATATTCGTTTGCTCCACACCCCCTCGATCTGCTTCACGATCGTCTCCTTGAATCCTCGCGGGACGTCCTTCGGACCGTGATCCGGTATCGTCACGTCATAGTCCTTATCGGGATGCTCGAAGACAAGGTGACTTCCTTTGCCTCGTCGCTTGAGCCGCCACCCGCGGCTCTTCGCGTAGGCGATCAGCGCTCGTGCCGTCATTGCTCCAGCGTGACGACGCGCGATCATGACGGTATTGCGGCGATGTAACGGCGAAGAGCGGGCGATGCCGTTCTCGACGACGATCGCTGGAAGCCTGCCCAAGCCGGCCTGGCTGGCGGAGCCGGCGCGCATTTTTCCGAACTGGCGGCTCGAAGGACCGGAACTCGAAGAGGCGCAGCGCGACGCGACGCGCATCGCGATCGCCGAGCAGTTGCGCGCGGGGATCGACATCGTCACGGACGGCGAGCAGTCGCGCAAGCACTTCGTGCACGGCTTCGCCGAACGGCTGAGGGGCGTCGACGCGTCGAAACGTCAGAAGCGCGGGATTCGCGACGACCGCTATGAGGCGGTTTGCCCGACCGTGACGGGCGAAGTACGGCGCACATCGCCGATCCATGTCGAGGAGATGCGTTTCGCCCGCACGTTGACCGACGGTCCGCTCAAGATCACGATCCCCGGCCCGATGACGCTGGTCGACACGGTGTGCGACGAAACGTACGGCAGCCGCGCAGAGCTGGCGATGGCGTTCGCGCGGGCGATCCGCGAGGAGATCGCCGATTTGGCTGAGGCCGGCGTCGACGTCGTGCAGCTCGACGAGCCGGCGTTCAACGTGTTCTTCGACGAGGTCGCCGAATGGGGCATCGCCGCGGTCGACGCGGCGCTCGGCAACACCCAATGCACGACGGCCGTTCACGTGTGTTACGGCTACGGCATTCCCGCCAACGTGCAATGGAAAGGCAACCTCGGCGACCGCTGGGACCAGTACGCGCACGTCCTGCCGCTGCTGGCCGACAGTCGCGCGGACCAGATCTCGATCGAGCTGGCCGGCTCGCACGTTCCGCCCGAAGTCCTCACGCTCGCCGGCGACAAAATCGTCGCGGTCGGCGTGATCGACGTTGCGAGCGATCGCGTCGAGACGCCCGACGACGTCCGCGCGACGATCGAGCTCGCCCGTCGCTACCTCGACGAAGACCGCATCGTCTGCTCCACCAACTGCGGGATGGCGCCGATGAACCGCGAGATCGCCTACGCCAAGCTCCGCAGCCTCGCCGAAGGCGCCCTCCTCGCGAGCGTGGGCCTCTAACGCGCCGACAACCGTGCCTCACGATACGGATTATCGCTGCACGCCGTCACGCTTCGACGCCGCTCAGCGTGACGGGCGGCAATGCGCGATGACGGCATGCCGTCGCCCTTCGACAACCTCAGGGTGACGGTTTTCGTCGCGACGCCTTTGGCGTGACGCAGGTGCCGTGGGCGCGTACGACCAGGACCGGATCCTCGAGCACGTCGGCGGCGGACGGCGAGATGTCGGGGCGCGCGGCGATGACTTTGTGCGCGGTGAACTCCATCGTGCGTGACGTCGTGCCCGTGCTGGTGATGCGGCCGCGCGCCTCGATGTAGTCGCCGGCGTGCACCGGTGCTTTGAACTCCACCAGATCGTATGCGACGAACAGTCCTTCGTCGCCGTCGTGGCGGATCAGCAGCTCGGTCGCGACGTCGCCGAACAGGCCGAGGATGCGCGCGCCGTCGACCAAGTTCCCGCCGTAGTGCGCGTCGTGCGCGCTCATCCTGAGCCTGATGAGCGCAGTCTCTCTATCAGCCTCGTCGGCTGATCGTGCGACAGACTTGGGATCTCTCACGCGGCGAGCTTCGCTTGTTGCCACAGATCCTCGAGCTCGTCGAGCGACATGTCGCCGAGCTGCTTGCCGCTGGCGACGGCATACGCTTCCATGTAGCGAAAGCGGCGTTCGAACTTCGCGTTGGCGTCGCGCATCGCACCCTCGGCGTCGATCCCGAGCCGGCGTGCCAAGTTCACGACCGTGAAGATGACGTCGCCCAGCTCTTCGCGCACGTGCGGGTCTTCGGCCGGAAGCAGCCCCGCGTTATAGCGCGCGTCGGCGAACTCGCGCAGCTCTTCGGCCAGCTTCTCGGTGATCTGGCGCGCGTTCTCCCAGTCGAACCCGACCCGCGCTGCTTTCTCTTGCATCTTTTGGCCGCGCTGCAACGCGCCCAGATGCACCGGGATGCCGTCGAGCTTCGAGGTGCGTGACTGGCCGGTCGCCTCTTGCGACTTGAGCGCTTCCCAGTTCGCCCACACCCCCGCGACGTCGGCGACCGCAACGTCGCCGAACACGTGCGGGTGACGGCGGATCATCTTGTCGGACAGGCCGTCGATGACGTCGGCGACGGAGAACTTCCCGCGCTCGGTCGCGAGCTGCGCGTGGAAGACGACCTGGAACAGCAGATCGCCGAGCTCTTCGCACAGCTCGACGTCCGTGCCGCGCTCGACCGCGTCGACCACTTCGTACGTCTCTTCGATCAGATAGCGCACCAGCGACGCATGGTTCTGCTCGCGATCCCACGGGCACGAGCGCCGCAGCCGCGCCATGATCTCGACCAAGTCGTCCCAGGTGTGGTGGGTCGATCCGGGCGGGAGCGGGATCAGCGGCATCGTGATCGAGGCCGAGAGGGTCGCGCGCGGCATCCCCGGGACGATCTCGGCCGAGATGGCGCGTCGCTCCAGCGCGCGCAACAGGATCGGCAGCCCCAAGAAATCCGACAGCGGGTTGCCCAGCACGCCCAACGCCAGGTCGCGGTCGTCGAGCCGGCCGGTGAAGAGGTCGATCACCTCGGCCGAGCCGCGCAGGAACAAGCCTTGGTCGGCGACCAGCCCGCGCTCGATCGCGACGCCGTCGCTCTCGAGAAACCGGACCAGCTCCGGCGGCGCGAGCACGGTCGCTGCGCGGCCGACGGCGCGAAGCGCCTCGCGGCTGCCCAGCGTCAGCAGGCCCGGGTCGCCCGGTCCGAGGCCGACGATGCGGATCACGATGCTGGGAAGTTCGCGAGGCGGGGGCCTTCCGACTCCCGCCGCGCGCGAACGACCCGGCGCGTGTGGGAGGCTACTTCGTTGCGGCCGGTGACGGCGCGGTAGTCGCCGGCGCCGGCGCCGCGCTCGCGGCGGCCGGGGCCTGGCTCGCCGCCGGCGGAACCGGCGGGAACAGGTCCTTGTAGCGGTCGTCGTAGATGTCGATCTTCGCGACCGAGCGCAACTGCTGCAAGAACACCGGGTACTGCTGCTGCTCTTGCTGCTGGGTGAGTTGCTGGCGGATCTGATCGCCGGTGGTCGCCAGCGTGGCCTTGGTCGCCGGCTTCTTGTCCTCGACCTGGATGATGTGATAGCCGAACGGCGATTTGATCGGCCCGACGATCTGGTTGACTTTGGCGTTGAACGCCGCGTCCTGGAACTGCGGGACCATCTGTCCCTTGCCGAAGTAACCGAGCTCGCCGCCTTTGTCCTTGCTGGCGGGATCGGTCGAATACTGCTTGGCCAGGGCATCCCAGCTGCCGCCGGCCTTGAGCTTGGCCAGCACGTCGTTGGCGGTCTTCAGGTCGGCGACGAGGATATGGCGCGCCTTGACCTGGGCGGGCTTGTCGAACTGCGCGTGGTTCTTGTCGAAGTAGGCTTTGACGTCGCCGTCGGTGACGTGAACCTGCGGTGCGACCGCCTTCTCCAAAACCAGCTGCTGGCGCAGGATCTGCTGGACGTCCTGCTCGCTGAGGCCCTGGTTCTTGACGATCTGGTCGAACTGTCCGGCCGGAAACTTGGCCCGCGTCTCGGCTTCTTTCTTGTCGATGTCGGCCTGGCTGACGTCGATCTTCTTGTCGCGCGCGTATTGGTCGATCAATGCTTGCTGGACCATCTGGTTGAGGGTCTGCTTGGCCGCCGGACTCGACTCGAGCTTGTGGTCGAAGTCGCCTCGGCTGACGGCCTGGCCGTTGACCGAGGCGATGTTGCCGCCCGACGCGCCGCCGGCGCAGGCGGCAAGCGACGCACCGATGACGGCGCTGGCGAGCAGGGTGGCGACGCGGTGTGAGCGGGACATCGGAACTCCGTCGGGCGGTGACGTGAAAAGGCGGAGGCCGAGTGCCCTCCGCGCGACCTGCCCCGGGTTCGGCTCCGCCGAGGGCGCTCCTTCCAGCACCGAACGTTTCACGAGCCTGCGCCGCTCATCTCGGTACGTCGTCGCTGCGGGCCGGGGTTCGCCGCTCGAGCTCCTCGGCGACCTGGTGCGGGTTCGTGGCGACCGTCATCTCCTGGGCCTCGGGGTCGTGGCGGTTGGGAACCGACGGCAGATCGCGGCGCAGCTCTTCGAGCAGCTCGACGATCTTCGCGGTCTTGCGCTCGGCGACGATGCTGATCTGCAGGTGCAGTCGCGAGCGCGCTTCCTCGATCTCGCTCATCCGGTTCTCGGTGGTGAGGATGACGACGGTCATCAGCAGCGCCGCCAGTTGGAGCAAGCCGATCAGCCATGGAAACGGCGGCGCGTCGAAGGGCGCTCGGCCGCTCGCGGTCAGCATGCCGTTGATCGCGATCCAGAGCGCGACGAACAACAGCACGCAGAACAGCGTGCGCGGGCGGCCGATCGCCAGGGTGAAGCGTTCGATCGCCCGCTGCTGGAGCGATGCGCTGGCAAGCGCCTTGCGTTCGAGCTCGGCGATCGAGTCGATCGTGCTGTCGATCTGAGCGGACAGTTCGGTCTGTTGCACCGGAAACGACGTACCCGCAAGCGAGCCGGAGCCCTCGCCCCTTCCCGATCTGGGCCAGTATCGGTTAGAATGCGGCGAATGACCCAGGGGACGGTACGGGCGTCGAAGTCCTACCTGCGGCTCGTCACGCTTGCCGTGCTCGTACCGAGCTGGATGGCGCTCATCGACGGGACGATAGTTAACGTCGGCCTCGACACGATCGCCGGCAACCTCGGAGCGACGATCGACGAAGCGTCGTGGATCTCGTCGATCTACGTGGTAGCCGGCGTCTTCGTGATGCCGCTGACCGGTTGGCTGGCGACGAATCTCGGCCGCAAGAAAGCGTTCTTGGCGTCGATCGTCCTGTTCACGCTCGGCTCGGTGCTGTGCGCGACCTCGCAATCGCTGACCGAGCTGATCGTGACGCGTTTCGTGCAAGGGATCGGCGGCGGCCTGATGCTGCCGCTCGCGATGGCGGCATTGGTCGATGCGCACCCGGCCGGCGAGCTCGCGTCGGCGTTTCGCGTCTACGGCGTCGCCGTGATGGCGGGACCGGCGCTCGGTCCGGCGATCGGCGGCTGGATCCTGGCCAACGCTTCGTGGCCGTGGATCTTCATCATCAACGTCCCGCTCGGTATCGGCGCGTTCTTCCTGGTGTCGGCCGTGCTGCGGGATCAGACCGAGCGCGGCGAGCGCAGCGCGTTCGACTGGACGTCGCTCGCAGTGATGATCACCGGCTTCGCAGCGGTCCAGTTCATCCTGCAAGAGGGCCCGCGCCGGGAATGGTTCGACGACCCGCAGATCATGTTCGCGGCGGCCATTGCGTGCGTGTCGCTGTTCGTCTTCGTTCGAACGCAGCTCAAAGCCGCGGTCCCGTTGGTCGATCTCAAGCCGTTGGCGATCCCGTCGTACGCGATCGCGCTCACGCTCGCGCTCATCACCGGCGTCGGCTTCTCCGGTTCGGCGATCATCGTCCCGCTATACATGCAAGACGTGCTGCGCTACGCGCCGGACTTCGCCGGCTACGTCATGGTGCCGACGGCGGTGGGCAGTATCCTCGGCACCGAGATCTCCGGCCGCATCAGCAAGTTCGTGCCGCCCGCGATCGTGGCCGCCGTCAGTTTGATCCTGTGCGCGATCGGGACGTTCTGGTTCGCGTACCTCGGCGACCGCGTCGGGTTCACCTCGGCGGTGCTCCCGCGCGCGATCCAGGGATTGGGGCTCGGATTGCTCTACGTTCCGCTCAACGTGCTGGCGATGTCGCACGTGCCGCGGCGGTTGTACGACGCGGCGTCGGGCTTGAGCAGCCTGACGCGGCAGCTCGGGGCCGGCTTCGGCTACGCGATCCTGGGCAGCTTCATCGTGCGCATGCGCATCGCCGCGACCACGCTCACGGCCAGCGGCGCGCGCCACACGACGTCGATGAACGATCCCGGCATGGCCGCGATGTACCGCTGGTTCACCGCTCACGGCTACTCGCCGGATGACGCCTCGACCGCGTCGGTGACGGTCCTTCAGGAGCTCGTCACGCGCGCCGCGACCTCGGTCGCCTACTCGGAAACGTTCGTGATCGTGGCGCTGCTGTTCGTCATTTCGCTGCCGTTTCTGGTATTGTTCTACTTGGTGCCGAAGACCAAGGCAGACCCCGCATGAGAACGACCACGGAACGCCACGACGATCTGACCGGGCCTCCTCTGCCGCCGCGGCGCGACCCGCTCGCGCCGCGCCGCACGCCGTGGCTGCAGATCGCGTTCGCTGCGATCGTGGTCGGGGCGGCCGTGTACTTCGGCGGCCACTGGCTGTTCTACGACCGGTTTCGTGTCTATACGGACGACGCGATGATCGACACCGATCCGGTGTTCGTGACGGCCAAGGTCTCCGAACGCGTCTCGCGCGTGCTCGTCGACGAGAACCAGTTGGTGCACCGCGGCCAGCTGATGGTCGTGCTCGACGACGCCAACGAGCGGGCCGCGCTCGACCTCGCGCGCCAGAACCTCATCGCGCTGCAGCGCACGACGAACGAGGCGCGCCACGCGACCTCGCTCGAATCCGAGCTCGAGTCGGCGCAGGTGCGCGAGAACGCCGGCGGCGTCGACGCCGCGCGCAAGACGGTATCGCTCGCGCAGTCGCAGGCCGATGCGGCGATGCGCGGGATCGCCGTCGCCGAGGCGCAGGTAACGTCGGCCCGCGCGCAGCTCGAAGCGGCCGATGCGGCGGTCCCCGGCGCGCTGGAGGCGCTGCACAAGGCGCAAGTGGACCGCGACCGTAACGCGCAGCTCGAGCAGCAGGGCTATGTCGCGCAGTCGGCGCTCGACACCGCGGTGGCGGCGCTCTCGGCGGCCCAGAGCGCGTACGACGCCACGGTGGCACAGCGCACGGCGGCCCGCTCGGCGGTCGACACGGCGCTCGCCACGCTCGCGCAACAACGTGCCAACGTCGCCGCGGCGCAGCGCGGGACCAGCGCTTCGGCGGCGCAAATCCCGATCGCGCAAGCGAAGATCGCCGAGGTCGCCGCGCCCTCGCGCATCGTCGACAAACAGGACGCGGCCGACGCCGCGCAGTCGCAGGCCGACGCCATGGCGGCGCAGGTTCGGCTCGCCCAGCTCGCGCTCGACGCCACCCGGATCACCGCTCCGGTCGACGGCTGGGTCTCGGCGCGGAACGCCGAGGAAGGCCAAACGCTCACCGTCGGCCAGCAAATCATCACCCTCTCGCCGGCCAAGCGCATCTACGTCACGGCGAACTACAAGGAGACGCAGATCGACCGGATCCACCCCGGGATGCCGGTCGAGATCTCGGTCGACGCTTGCGGCGGGGCCAAGGTGCGCGGCAAGGTGATCGGCTTCGCGCCGGTCGCGCAGAACGCGCTGTCGACGTTGCCGACCCTGACCGCGCCGACCAACTTCGTCAAGGTCGCCCAACGCGTCGGCGTCCGCATCGCGTTGCCGCCGAGCGGCGGTTCGTGCGTGTTCCGGCCCGGCACGGCCGTCGAAACCGCCGTCGTCACCCGCTGAATCCGCCGGGGTCGCCCCGACAGGAGATCAAACGGTCATCGGAAAGTTTGACCGCAATCGGCCGGGCGATTTGGTTGGGCACACGACCATGGTGAATGGGCGGGAGCATGAGCACGGTCTCACGCTCGAGCAGTTCTACAACATTGCTGCCGAATGCCGGCGGGCCGAGATCGACGCGGCGCTGGCGCGCTTCCCTGCGGCCGCCCGCCTGCGCGACCCGATCGCCATCGGCCTGCGTGCGATGAAGTCGGTGGTCGAGGCCGATGTCCCCGGGGGTCTGGCACTGCTCCAGCGCGCCGTAGCCCACTGCGAGGGGAGGGTCCGCGAGTACTTGCTCGACCTCCTCGTGCCTTTGCTTCTCAACACCCATCGGTTGGACGAGGCCCAAGAGGTTCTCGATTCGAGCGATGGCAGCGCTCCCGAATTGGGCGCCGCTTTTGCGGCCGCGCGCGCCATCGTCGCCGCACGCCTAGGGGACGACGGCGGGAGCGCGCGCTTCGCGGCCGAGGCCCTGGCGCTAGGGCGGGCGCCGGACAATCCGGTTATCGCGGGCCGCGTGATTCAACGTGCCGCGATGGCCGCATTCTATCGCGAGGACTTCGACGAAGCGCAGGATCGTGCGCTCGAGGCCGCGCGGCTCTTCGAGCGCCTCGAGCAGCATCGGAACGCCGCGATCGCCTATACGGTGCTGTCCGTCATCTCGCAGGATCTACTCGGCGATGCAGATCTGGCGCGATATTATGCGCGGCGGACGACGATGAGCGCCCATTTGGCCGAGGACGCTGGCATGGAGAACTGGGGCATGCTTACCCAGCTCGATATCGCGGCGGAGTCCGGCGACGTCCGTCGCGTGGAGTCTATTCGCGGCCGTTTGGTCGCGAACCCGATGAACGAGCAGTACTACCGGGAACGCTTCTCCTACACGATTTCGGAGGTGCTGGCGCACGGCTGGGCCGGGCGCTTCGAAGCGGCTCGGGTGGCACTCGTGGCATTGCGCAACTCAGAAAGCCTGAGCTTGCCGGAGCGGTCGCTATGCGACGCGCTCCTGGCCGTCGTAGCTCTCTCGACCTGGCACGTGGAGCTAGCGAGGCGCATCGCGCGGCGAACGATCAGTCAAACGGTGGAGCGGTCAGCAAACGAGCCGCTGGTCGACAGCCGGCGCCGGCGGGTCGCCCGAATTCTTGCGGCCGCGGTCTCGATTGCGATCGGCGACGTGGTCCGCGGGCGCCGGGCACTGTCGCGCTTCGTCGATCCCGAGCAGCGATTCATCTCGATCATCGACGCCACGGGGATCGATGAGGAAAAGACGCCGCCGATCATGCGGGGCTTCGTCAAGTTTTTCAACGCGGCATGCCAAGCCGGAAACATCACCCGTCCGACCCACTCGCTGACCGAAGCGGAGATGGAGGTGCTTCAGGCCTTGCCCGCGGGATTGACGTTGGCCACCATTGCTCTATCGCTTGGCAAGTCGCGTAAGACGGTTGAGCGTCAGGTCGGTAACATCTACGCAAAGCTGCATGTAGCCAACCGAGCCCAAGCCATCCAGCGTGCCCGCGACCTCGGGCTCCACGTCTGAAAGTCCAGATGCGGCAAAAAACGTTGATCTAGTGCGGCTTCGCGGGGCGGATGAGGTGTATGCCCCATGCGCGCAGCGGTGCCAGAGCCTATGCTCTGACCACTCCCAGCCGCGAGGCTGGCTTCCCACGGAGACGTTTAATGGTCCCCTCGATACCTCCGGTGACGCTCTAGCAGCTTCTCCGAGCCAAAAACCAAAACAATAGAAGGGGCCCAAGGAAGGACACCATGTACGCGCTAGCAACGGAATGCCGCCCGGTCGACAAGACCGAACTCTTCATCCAGACCTGCACCTCCATGACCCCGTCGGCGGACACTATGTGTCTCGTCGATTCAGCGATTGCCCTGGTGCGCAGCGCTCTGGACGGGGCGGACATCAAGCCCCTGCGCGAGTTCGTCCAGCGGGTGGGTACCTGGTGCGGCGACATCGAGGACGTCGTCGCTGCCGCCGGCCAGACCGTGATCGATGAAATGGAAGATCTGTCGCGGGTCCGGCTCCACGACGTCATTCGCCGGGTCGCGCAGATTGAGCGCGACGTGTTCGCCGGCCTCCGCCGCGACGCGATGAGCACGGCCCTCCGGCCGGCCTACGCGGTCTGACATGGCCCGCGGTCACATCGGACCGCGACCACGACCGTTCCCTTTCCCTGCAAGCTGCTAGACGGATCTACAAAGCATGCACGACGACCATTATCACCAGGATGGACTCCACTCGACTCGCGCCCAGATCGCCGAATTGCTCGACGAACGCCGCGTCGACGTAGCGAACTCCGTCGTCGCGCTCCTGAAGGGCCGCAACGTCGACTGCATGTCGCCGCTGATCGTGCGAACGCTGGTCCACGCGCTCGCCAAGGCGATGGCCGACAGCTCGCCCGACGTGATCGTCCACTGGTCGCGCATGATCCGCCAGGCGCATCCCGCGCCGGCCGTGATCGCCATGATCGACGCCGCTTGCGACGCCGCCGAGGAGCTCGCCCAGAACGATCACGGCGACCTGGCCACAATTGTGGTCTTCCTCGAGATCGTCAAGGGCCGCGCCCGCGCGCAGATCGCCGACGACATGTCGGCCGGCGACAGCGATTCGGCGCCGCAGAACGCGATCCAGAGCCTGCTGGCGATCCTGCGCGCCCGCGACGACGCGACGTGCAACCACTCCCGCGCCACCGGCGACTGGGGCCGCCGCATCGCCGCGCGGATGGGACTCGAGCCGGCGCAGGTCGAGCGGATCGGAAAAGCCGGCGTGCTGCACGACATCGGCAAGATCCGCGTTCCGGACGCGATCCTGCTCAAGCCCAGTGCGCTGGATCAGCAGGAATGGGAGATCATGAAGGGTCACGCGCAGGCGGGCGCCGAGATCCTCTTGCAGATCCCGTCCCTCGCGCAGTACGCGCCGATCGTCGCCGCCCATCACGAGCGCTTCGACGGCCGCGGCTACCCCTACGGGCTGCGCGGCGACCAACTGTCGCTCGAGTCACGCGTCGTATCGGTCGCCGACTCGTTCCACGCCATGATCAGCGACCGGCCGTACCGCCGCGCGCTGAGCTACGGCGAGGCGATGGTGGCGCTCAACGACGGCCGCGGCACGCAGTGGGACGGCTCGATCGTCGAAGTGATGATCGCGCTGGCCGCCGAGGAGCGCAACAGCTCGGTCGACGCCAGCCTGTCGGCGCTGACCGCCGCACGGCCAGGAGCTGAGACGCTGCCCTTGCGCCTAGCGGGGGACGTCCGGGCGTAGCTTCGGCTTCGCTTTCGGTTCGGAAGCGAGCGCGGTGCACCCACAGGGCCGCGGGACATCCTCGCGCGTGCCCGGGATCCAGTACTCGCAGACCGGCGCATGAAACCGTTCCCAATGGCCGCAGCACGGCAGCGGCTGATCGCCCTGCGTTCCTCGCTCACCCACTCTTCGAAGTCCGGCCCGTCACGTCGAGGATGTCAGCCCACACCACGCTGCCAAGTCCTCGGCGCGAGCAACGCATTCCTGTAAGCCACGTGGCAGGAACGCGGCGCGTTCAGTCGCGGATGCTTGAATCCAAATCCCCGCGGCGACCGTGAGTGCGGAGGATCACAGCGCTTCGAGCAGCGCGTGGAGCGTCGGCAGCTGGTCGGCGGGGCTGCGAGCGGGGAGGTCGATCGTGATGCGGCCCTCGCCGAAGCGGAAGCGGTTCTTGCTGATCGACTGCAGCTTGGGGATCGAGGCGGGATCGAGCGCGAAACCGCTGCCGACGCCCAGCGTGAGCCGGTGCTCGTTGATCACGACGCGCGTGACGCCGACCTGCAGCGCGAGGACGCGCAGGCGCGTGATCTCGACCAGCGCGTCGAACTCCGGCGGCGTCGCGCCGAAGCGGTCGCGCACCGACGCGACGGCGTCGTCGACCGCGGCCAGCGTGCGCGCGCCGGCAAGCTGCTGGTAGATCGCGATCTTCTGCGAGACCTGCGGAACGTAGTCGTCGGGGACGTAGGCGTCGAGCTTCACGTCGATCACCGCCTGGCGGCTGTCGGTGACTTCAACGCTTCCCTTTTGGCCCCGCGTCTGCCGTAGCTCGGCGATCGCTTCGGCCAAGAGCTGCGCGTAGGTATCGAAGCCGACCGCGCCGATGAAGCCGGACTGCGCGGCGCCCAGCAGGTTGCCGGCGCCGCGGATCTCGAGGTCGCGCATCGCGATCTGCAGCCCGCTGCCGAGGTGGGTGAACTCGCGGATTGCTTCGAGCCGCGCCTTCGCCTCCTCGGTCAGCGCCTTGTGCGCCTGGTACAGCAGAAACGCATAGGCCTGGTGGTTCGACCGGCCGACGCGCCCGCGCAGCTGATAGAGCTGCGCGAGGCCGAACTTGTCGGCGTCGTTGACCACGATCGTGTTGACGTTGGGGATGTCGATCCCGTTCTCGATGATCGTCGTCGACACGAACACGTCGATCTCGCTGTCGATGAAGCGGCTCATCACCGGCTCGAGCTCGTGCTCGCGCATCTGACCGTGCCCGACGGCGATGCGCGCCTTGGGCACGAGCTGCTCGAGCGCCCGCGCGATGCCGTAGATCGACTCGATGCGGTTGTGCACGTAGTAGACCTGTCCGCCGCGGTCGAGCTCGTTGACGATCGCCCGCTGCACGACAGCGTCGGACGCCGGCACGACGACCGTCTTGATCGACATGCGGTTCTTGGGCGCGGTCTGGATCAGCGACAGGTCGCGCACGCCCATCAGCGACATCTGCAGCGTGCGCGGGATCGGCGTCGCCGACAGGGTCAGCACGTCGACGGTCGCCTTGAGCTGCTTGAGGCGTTCCTTGTGCATCACGCCGAAGCGCTGCTCCTCGTCGACGACGATCAGCCCCAAGTCTCGAAAGACGACGTCCTTTTGCAGTATCCGATGCGTCCCGACCACGACGTCGACCTTGCCCTGGGCGAGGTCGTCGAGGATGGCCTGCGCTTCTTTGCGGGTCTTGAAGCGCGACAGCTCTTCGATGCGAATCGGAAACGACGCGAAGCGCGCGCTGAACGTGCGGTTGTGCTGCGACGCGAGCAGCGTCGTCGGACACAGCACGGCGACCTGCTTGCGGTCGGCGATCGCCTTGAACATCGCGCGCACCGCGACCTCGGTCTTGCCGTAGCCGACGTCGCCGCACACGAGCCGGTCCATCGGGCGAGACTCTTCCATGTCGTGCTTGGTCTCGTCGATCGCCTTCGCCTGATCGGGCGTCGGCTCGTACGGGAACGATTCCTCGAGCTCAGCTTGCCAGGGCGTGTCGGGTGCGAAGGCGTGGCCGCGCGCGATCTCGCGCTCGGCGTACAGCGCGACGAGCCCTTCGGCGATCTCGGCCAGCTTCTCGGAGACGCGCGTCTTGGTGCGCGCCCAGTCGGCGCCGCCCATCTTGGAAAGGCGCGGCGCGGTCCCTTCGCTCGCGCTGTACTTGGTGACCTGATGCATCTGGTGCACCGGCACCAGCATTCGGTCGGTGCCGGCGTACTTGAGGTCGAGATAGTCGCTGATCGCGCCGAGGATCGTCTCCGTGCGCAGCCCGAGATACTGGCCGATTCCGTGCACGGCATGCACGACGTAGTCGCCGACGCGCAAATCGGCGAGGGTGATCGGGACGCCCTCCTTCACCGCGCGCAGTTTGACGCGCTTGGCCGGCTGCCCGTAGATCTCGCGGTCGCCGAGCACGTGCAGGTGCAGTGCCGGGATCGAGAACCCCGCTTCGATCGAGCCCTGATCGACGTAGACCGTGCCGCCGCGCGAGGCCAGCGCGATGCCGTCGGTGCCGGCCGCACGCAGGTGCACCAGCGGCGCGCTGCGCTCGACGCCCAGGTTCGCGGCGCGCACGATCTCGGCCAAGCGCGACGCGCCGGTCGCGGTGAGCCACACGGTGTCGCCGGCGGCAACCCACTCGCGCACCTGCCCGGTGAACAGCTCGATCCGCCGGTTGAAGTGCTCGGCGGGGCGCGTCTCGAGCACGAACGACTCCATCGCGCGCGGCAGCCACGGAACGTCGCCGCCTTCGATCCCGCCGGTGATGGTGAGCACGCGCCGGCTGGCGAGCCGCTCGCGATAATCGTCGAGGCGCGGATACGGCGCAACGACGTCGGCCAGCAGCGCTTCGCCGACCTCGTCGTCGCGCACGTCGAGCTCGCCCGAATCGACGCCGGCCATCAGCGCGGCGCTGCCGCGCGCGCGTTCTTCGTCGAGCCCGCGCTCGACCGTCTCCAGCATGCCGGGCTCTTCGAGCACGACCAGCGACTCGGCATGCAAATAGTCGAGCACGGTCGCGCGCTCGTCGTAGGCCAAGCTCAGCCACGGCTCGGGGACGTCGGCGCCGCCGGCGAGGTACGCACGCAGCGCCGACACGACGTTGGGCTCGGCGTGCGCGCGCGCCAGCACCGACTCGCGCAAGCGACTCGTCGCGCAGGATCTCCAGCCACGGAGCGACGCGAATCTCGTCGAGCGACGCGTTCGAGCGCTGCGACTGCACGTCGAACTGCCGAATCGCGTCGATCTCGTCACCGAAGAACTCGACGCGCACCGGCGAATCGGCGATGGCGGGAAACACGTCGAGAATCCCGCCGCGCACCGCGTACTCGCCGGCGGCGCTGACGACGTCGACGCGCCCGTAGCCCAAGCGGTACAGCCGCTGCAGCGTCGCGTCCCAGTCCGCCGTTTCGCCTTGGCGGAGTTCGAACGTCGCGGCCTCGAAGACGCGCCGCGGCATGACGTACTGGCGCAGCGCGGCGACGGGCGCGACGATCACCTGCGGTTTGCGCGCGCACATGTCGGCCAGCAGCGTCATGCGCGCGCTCCGCTCCGACGGCGACTCCAGCGCCCCCAGCGTCTCGTCGCGCGGCCGCAACAGCGCGACGGTCTCGGCCTCGCCCTCGCCGAGATAGTAGGTCAGGTCCGTGAAGGTGCGCTCCGCCACGTCGCTGGTCGGCACGACGACGAACAATTGTCCTCTGAGCGCGCCGTGCAGCGCCGCGAGGAGGTAGGGTCGGGCCGCGCCGGTCGTCTCGTGAAGCGCGAAGGCGAAGCCGCCGCGCTCGGCGGCCCCCGCGCCGGCCTCGCGCTCGGGGAAAGGCGTGCGCAGCCGCTCGATCAGCTCGGCGAGCGAACGAGAGGAAGCAGGCAGGGCGCGAACGAGGCTCGGCGCGAGCAACGCGTCAGGCACGGCCTATCAGTCTACCACGCAGCGGATGGGCCCGCAGCGGTCGATATCGCACCCCATGAGCGCGGGGTTTTTCGTTTCGGCGCTAGCGCTCGAGGCGCAGCGGCAACGCGAAGACCGTGCTGCGGCCGTCGGCGGTGCTGGCGACGAACTCCACCTGATAGGTCCGGTTGAGCATGAAGAACGGGATCGCGTCGGGCAGCTGCTGCTGGCCGGCGAAATAACCCGGCGCGCCCTGCGGGATCGCGATGGCGTGGCCCATGGTGCGCGCGACCACGGCAGTGACCTCGGGGCTGGTGGTCACGCGGACCAGCAGCAGCCCGCCCTTGTGTAGCACCCGGTCGCTCAGCGCGATCTCGATGATGCGCGGCGCACCCGCCGGCCCGGGTGTCGGATCGACCACGTAGGTGAACGGATTCGGCGACGCGGTCGGCTGCGGCGTCGGATTCGGCGATGCGGTCGGCTGCGGCGTCGGGCTTGGCGGCACCGGCGTCGTCGTCGCGGCGGGCGACGGTGCAGCGGTCGCCGTGGGGGTCGGCGTCGCCGGGGGCGGGAGCGGCTGCGGGGCCGGCGGCGCCTGCAGCAGAGCGGCGAGCAGCGGCAGCGCGTAGAGGGCGAGCATCGTTCCTCCCACCAACGCCAGGCTCCCGAGGGCAGTTCCGGCAACGGGGCGGCGGACCGCGGCGCGCGAAGGCGGGGCCGCCATGGACGACGGCTGGCTGCGGCGGGCTCTCGCCGCCAAGCGCGAGGGCGAGAGCCTCGACGGCGCGACCTGGCGTCGCATCGTCGCGGGCTACGCCGCCGGCACTATCGACGACGCTCCCGTGGCGGCGCTGGCGATGGCGTGCGCGATTCGCGGGATGGCCGACGCCGAAATCTCGGCGCTGACCGAGGCGATGGTCGCCTCGGGCGAGGTCATCAGCTTCGGCGAGCTGCACCCGGTCGTCGACAAGCACTCGTCGGGCGGCGTCGGCGATACCGTCTCGCTGATCGTCGTCCCGCTGATCGCCGAATGCGGCGTCGCGGTGGCCAAGCTGTCGGGTCGCGCGCTGGGACACACCGGCGGGACGCTCGACAAGTTCGAAGCGATCCCCGGCGTGCGGACCGATATGAGCAACGAGCGGTTCGCCGCGCAGGTGCGCAGCGTCGGCTGCGCCATCGCCGCGCAGTCGGATCGGCTGGTCCCCGCCGACCGCAAGCTCTACGCGCTGCGCGATCGCACCGGAACCGTTCCGTCGGTCGGCTTGATCGCCGCCTCGATCGTGTCGAAGAAGATCGCCGGCGGCGCCGACGCGATCGTGTTCGACGTCAAGGCCGGACGCGGCGCGTTCATGCGCACGGTCGGCGACGCGACCGGTCTCGCACGCACGCTCGTCCGGCTAGCGGCGCATTTCGGCCGCCGCGCCAGCGCGTTGGTCAGCGATATGGATCAGCCGCTCGGTGCGGCGGTCGGGAGCGGCATCGAGGCGGTCGAGGCGCGCGATTTCCTGCGCGGCGACGACCGCGACGCGCGCCTGTCGGAAGCGATCTTCGCCGTCGCGCACGAGATGCTCGCCGTTGCGGGCGTCGCCGGCGCGCCAGATCGAGCCGCGCCTGCTCGACGCGCTGCAGTCGGGTGCGGCCTACGAACGCTTCGTGCGGCTGGTCGAAGCGCAGGGCGGCACCCGTGCGGCGCTCGACGGGATCGCGCCGCATCCGCAGCGAGCGAGCGCCGTCGCCCCGCGCTCCGGCGTCGTCGCAGCGATCGACGCCGTCGCGATCGGCGAGCTCGCGCGCGAGCTGACCGTCGCCGACGGACCGTTCGCCGGGATCCGCATCATCGCGCGGGTCGGCACGCCGGTGCGGGCCGGCGACGTGCTGGCCGAGTGCGCCGGCGCGGCCATCGATCCGGCGGCCGTCGTGCGCGCGTTCAGCGTCGCCGACGCCGCGCCGCCGGCGCGGCCCCTGCTCGAAACGGTGGTGCGGGATGCAGAACCGGCCGGGTCGGCGAACGCGAAGAGCCGATGGTGACGTCGTGAGCTCTGACGGCCGCGGGCGCGCCGGACGATTCGTCGTCACCGGCGGGGCCGGCCTCATCGGCAGCTCGGTGGTCTGGCAGCTCAACCGCGCCGGGATCGACGACATCGTCGTCGTCGACCGGCTCGGCACGTCGGAGAAGTGGCGCCATCTCGTCCCGCTGCGCTTCGCCGACTATCTCGACGCCGAGGAGTTCTTCACCCGCATCGCGGCCGCGCCGGACGCGTTCGGCGAGGTCGCCGGCGTGTTCCACCTCGGTGCGTGCTCGTCCACGACGGAGCGCGACGCATCGTACTTGGTCTCCAACAACGTGCGCCGCTCGCAGGAGATCGCGCGCTGGACGCTGGGACGCGGTGCGCAGTTCACCTACGCCTCGTCGGCGGCGACGTACGGTGCGCGCGAGCACGACATGCGGGAGGACCTCGATCCGTACGCGCTGCGCCCGCTCAATATGTACGGCTACTCCAAGCACTTGTTCGATCTGTGGATGCGGCGTGAGGAGCTTCGCGATCGCGCGGTCGGGATCAAGTATTTCAACGTCTACGGTCCCAACGAAGACCACAAGGGCGCCATGCGCAGCGTCGTCGCCAAGGCCTTCGAGCAAATTCGCACGAGCGGGACGATCGAGCTGTTCAAGAGCTATCGCGCCGGGATCGCCGACGGCGAGCAGACGCGCGACTTTCTCTACGTCAAGGACGCCGCCGCGATCACCGTCTACCTGGGCCGCGCACCAGGCGCCGCGGGGATCTACAACCTCGGCTCCGGCGTCGAGCGCAACTGGCGCGATCTCGCGCGCGCCGTCTTCGCGGCGCTGCGGCTGCCCGAACGAATCGTCTACGTCGAGATGCCCGAAGTGCTGCGCGGGAAGTACCAGTACCGCACCGTCGCGACGATCGAGCGGCTGCGCGCCGCCGGCTGGTCGGCGCCGATGACGTCGCTCGAGGATGGCGTCGCCGACTACGTGCGCAACTACCTGTACCAGCGGAACCGCGCTGGGCGGCGAGTCCGACGCGGCGTCGAGCCCGCTGCCGACGTTCTCGGCGACCAGGTAGAGCGGCCGGCCCTTGATCTCGTCGTAGATTCGCCCGACGTATTCGCCCAGGATCCCGATCGTGATGAGCTGCACGCCGCCCAGGAACAGGATGGCGAAGATGGTCGACGTGTACCCGGGCAAGTTGTAGCCGGTGAAGATGTGCAGCAAGACCTCGTAGATCGCGACGAGAAACCCGATGACGCTGACCGCGAAACCGAACCACGTCGCGAGCCGCAGCGGGATCTCGCTGAACGCGGTGATCCCGTCGAGCGCGAACTTGAACATCTTGGAGACCGGGTACTTCGACGATCCCGAAAAGCGCTCGGCGCGGTCGTACTCGATCCCGGTCTGTTCGAAGCCGACCCACGACACGAGCCCGCGAATGAAGCGATGACGCTCGCGCGAGTTGCGCAGCGCGGCGACGACGCGGCGGCTCATGAGCCGGAAGTCCCCCGTGTCGACCGGGATCGACACGTTGGTGAGCCGGCGGATGATCCGGTAGAAGAGGGCGGCGGTGAACAGCTTGAACCGGCTCTCGCCGGCCCGGCGCCGGCGCGTCGCGTAGACGACGTCGTAGCCTTGGCGGAACTTCGCCAGGAAGTCATCGATGAGCTCGGGGGGGTCTTGCAGATCGCCGTCCATCAGCACGACCGCGTCGCCGCGCGCCGCGTCGAGACCGGCGGTGGCCGCGATTTGGTGGCCGAAGTTGCGCGACAGCGAGATGACGCGCAAGTGGGCGTCGTCACGGGCCGCGGCCCGCAGCTTCTCGCGCGTCGCGTCGCGGCTGCCGTCATCGACCAGGATGAGCTCGTAGCCGGCCGGCGGCGACGACAACCCGCGCAGTACCTGGGTGATTCGCCGCAACAGCTCGCCGACGTTGTCGGCCTCGTTGTAGACCGGAACGACGACGCTGAGCGTCGCGTCGGGGCCGCGCCGCACCGGGACGTCCGCAGAGCCAGCGATCACTCCGCTGGTGTTCTCGCCGCTCGTCCGCTCTCACTCTTGGCCGTCATCGTGATCGCCGCGTGCCTGGCGGCGTGCGCGCGCAACGCGCCCGAGACGAGCTCGGCCCCGCGTTCGGCCGCCCCGATGCCGTCGATGAGCGCGGCGAGACCCGCCGCCGGCCCGTCGCCGCCCGCCGCGGCGCGCCGTTCGGCCGCGCCGGCGCCCTACCCGGCCTCCGCCGCTCGGCCCGCGGCGCCGCGACCGCACGTCGCACGTCCTCCGGCGCCGGGGTCGCCGGCGATCCTGGCCGCCAGCGTGCAGCCCAGCGTGGTCGGCTCGGGGACGGTCGTGAGTGCGGTCGTGCGCACGACGCCGAACGTCGTCAGCGTCGTCGCCTACGCTGCCGGCGTGTCGCTGCCGGTGCCGCGAGTGCATGGCGGGCTGTTCGAGGGCAGCGCGACGCTGCCGCAGCTTCCTGCGTTCGCCCGCGGGAGGTACGCGGTGACGTTCGTCGCGCGCGACGCGCGCGGGATGCGGGCGCAGAGCGCGGTCGGCGTGACCGTGCGCTGACAGGCGCCGCCGGCCGCGCGCCAAACGACCGAATCCGAATGTCCGCGCCTCTTCTCGCGCTGCTGCTCGCGGCGCAGGCCGTGCCGGCCGGCGGCTTCGCTCACGTCGGACCGACGCCTCCGCCGCACGGCTACCCGGCGATCAGATCGGTCTCGATCTCGACCACGCAGATCCGTGCCGGGCGGCCGGTATACGGCAGCGTCGAGACGTCGGCCAACGTCGGCTACGTCGAAGTGCGGGTCGACTTCCGCAGCATCGCGCTGCGCCGGGACGGACCGGGCCGTTTCTCCATCACCTATACGGTTCCGTGGTGGCTGCCGCCGTGGCTGCGCCACGACTACGACCTGCAGGTCATCGCGCGCAGCATCGACGGCGTCGAAACGGCCCGCGACCTGACCGTCAGCGTGCGTTAGCTGCGAACGCGTGCAGCGCGGCGATCGTCTCGCCGACGAACGTCGCCTGGTAGGCGACGATGTCGGTCACACCGGCGAACCGCCGGTCGCCGCCGCGTGCGCCGAGCGCGTAGCGCGTTCCGTCGCCGTGCAGCAGACCGCGCTCCGCCATGACGTCGAGCGCTTCGCGCACGCACCCTTCGGCGTCGCGGATCAGCTCCGGATCGACGAACGCGCCGGGCGGCAGGTTCTCCCGCAACCGCACGACGCCGTCGATCGCTTCGCGCGCGTCGAACGGCAGGTCGACGGCCAGCAGCCATGACGCCAACAGCGCGCTGGTGGTGACGGGACGCGCGGCCGCCAGCGCGGTCGCCAGCTCGGCGCGGCCATTCCATGGCAGCACGCGGTAGAGCAGCGACAGCCGCCGGCCACGGAACGGGTCGAACGCGATCGCCGCCAGCCAGACGTCGGCGACGGGAACGAGATGCTCGATGATCCCCTTGAGCGGGCGCATCCGGCCGTCGGTGCTGTAGAAGCCTTCAGGCGTCACGAAGAACGAGGCGCCGCGCTCCAGGACCCCGACGATGCGCGCGATGTCCTCGTCGACGCTGGAGCGCAGCGCCGTGAGCAGCTCGCGGCGATAGGGCTCGCGCACGTAGGACAAACGCACGCGCGCGTCGCCGGCGACGAAGAACGACGGCGCGAGCAGATCGGACAGCGTCGTCGCGCGGGGCGGCGCGATCGTGAGCGCCTCGGGCCGAAACACCGGCTCGAGCGGCAGCTCGCCGTGACGCGCGAACACATCGTGCGCCAGGCTGCGCAGCGGCCGCGACGACAGCTCGTTCTCGAGCGGCAGCATCCCCAGCGCGACGAACAGCGGGCCGGCGTTGACGCCGCGCATGAAGGCCAGCCACGGCATGCGCAGCGCGAAGAACCCCGGCTCGTACATGCGCCGCGACGACGCCGTGTAGAGCGTGCGGCCCAGCGATTGCAGGTACGCCCGCTCGACGACGAGCTCGGACTCGTCCTCGTGCTGATGGTTCGCGACCAGCACCACGCGCCGATGGCGTAGCGGCAGGCGGCCCCACTGCCGCACGCGCATCCGCAGCGCGAACAGTGGTTGCCGGACCACCGCGGCCAGACCGACCAGCAGCGTCTGCGTGAGCGGAACCACCGGCGGCCGCCCGACGCGCAGCACGGTCAGCGATCCGATGGCGAGGCTCGCCGCCGCCGCGGCGAACAGCCAGCGATAGCCCAGCGCGGGCGTCGCGCCGCGCGCGATGATCCAACCGCCGATCTTCGGCGCCGCGATCGCCGGCAAGGTCGACAGCGTTCCCCACACGCCGAGGTCGCGCGCGACGTCGCCCATCTCGGGGATCGCGTCGAGCGCCAGGGCGTAGCCGACCGAGAAGACGCCGCCGAAGCCCAGACCGAACAGCGCCGCATAGGCGAAGATCCAATGCCGGTCGGGCAAGAGCGCGAAGCCCAGCGCGGCCAGCGTCATCGGCACGCCCGACAGCGCGACGACGAGCCGGCGATCGAGCCGATCGGAGAAGCGGCCGGCGAAGATGCTCGACGCGATGGCCCCGAACAGCGCCGCGCCCGCGACGAGCCCGGTACCGCGCGTCGCGTCGTGCTCGCCGAGCACGTCGGTGAAGAAGTACAGCA
The DNA here is from genome assembly GCA_963738465.1 of Vulcanimicrobiota bacterium. Taxonomy (GTDB): domain Bacteria; phylum Vulcanimicrobiota; class Vulcanimicrobiia; order Vulcanimicrobiales; family Vulcanimicrobiaceae; genus Vulcanimicrobium. The sequence continues at coordinate 163,586 of CAVTWP010000004.1, read as the reverse complement.
CGTACGTGTTCAGCAGTGTCATCCCCAGCACGATCCAACCGCGCGCGACGAGCGTGACGCCGAGGTCGTAACGGTCGCGCACGATCGCGTGCGGCGGCGGCGGTGCGCTCGGCGACGGCTCGGGGATCAGCCGCAGCGAGATCGCGCTGAGCGCGACGGCGGCTCCCATCGCGACCAGCGCCGCCGGCGGCGACAACAGCGACGCGGCGAGCAGGCCGAGCACCGTGCCGACCAGCGTCATCGCGCCGCGCACTCCGGCGGCCGCACCCCAGGCGTTGCGCGGCACGACCTCGGGCAGCAGCACCTGGTAGATCGTCTGCGCGGCGGCCAGCGCGACGGTGGCGGTCACCAGCGCGACGCCGAGTGCGCCGACCGACGCCGACAACGCCATCGCGATGAGGGCGGCGACGTCGACGACGAGCGCCAGCGCGGTCTCGCGGCGCCGATCGCCGCCGGCGCGCCGCGCCCGATCCGACAGCGCACCGGCGAGCGGCGGGACGACGGCAGCGGCCAGAATGACCAGCGTGGCGAGGTTCGACAGGATCGCGACGTGGTTCGGCGCCGCGAGCCGCAGCACGATCGCCGGAACGACGATGGTGAGGATCGCGGTGTCCTGGAAGTGGATCCCGATCCAGAGCGCGTTGATCGCGACGTGGTCGCGCTTGCGAAAGGTGCTAATCGATGTCGGCCCAGGCGGCGACGACGACGGTCACGTGCGCGTCGGGTTCGCCGACGGCGACGTGCGCCGGCGGCAGCGCGCGCGACGCGTCGCGTTCGGTGGTGCCGTACGAACCGCGCGTGACGCGAAACGCGAGCCGCGCGCCGCGGTGTAGCTGGAGCGCGAGCCGAAAGCGCCGCGCGTCGACGCGGTCCATGCGCACTTCGGCCGGTGACCAGCTGGTGCGCTCGGTGCTCAAGTAGATGTCGTCGCCGGGCGGCGTGCGCGCCGGGACGACGACCTCGATGGTGGTGGTCACCAGCGTCGTTTGGTCGGCGTCCTTTTCCGTGGCCGGAGCGATGGCGTAGGCGGCGCGCGGAATCTTGGCGGCCGGCAGCGCGTCGGGCGTCAACCGCCGCGGCGTCGCACGGCCGCCGTCGTCGAGCTCGACCGCGATCGCACGGCCCGGCACGATCGACCCGCAGGTCACGCCGTCGGCCAGCCGCAGCACGCCGGCGCCCGCGACGACCAGCCGGTCACCGTCGCATGCCAGCGGCACGATGCGAAACACCGACGCGGCGGTTGCCGCCGCGAGCAGCAGCGCAGCGTTCATGGCGTGATCGCGAAGCTCCAGCGCGGTTGCCAGCGCGCACCGCCCCAATCGAAATCGTACGCCCGGCCGATGTCGAGACCGATGTTGCGGAACGGCCGAAAACGGATGTCGCCGCGCACTTCCCAGACCGGCCGCCCGAAGCCGTCGAACTGCGGGAAATCCGAGGTGTGCACCACCGAGAAGCGGTACGAGGTGTTGATGTCGGGCGTGAACTGCAGCGCGGCGTTCTCGGCGCGGTACGTGCGCGCGCCGGCGAATGCCGCATAGCCGAAGTACGGCGTTCCGTCGGGCAGCAGCAGCGGCGTCGCGGGCGCCGGATAGAACAGCGACTGCGTGCCCGGATAGACGTCGGCGCTCCAAGTCGCCTGATAGCCGGCGAACAGCGAGAGCTTGCGCGAGAACGTGCGCGATGCGGTCGCCGTCCCGGTCAGCGTGTCGAAGTGATGCGGGAACGCATACCACGTGCGCGCGGCGTCGAGCGTCGTGGCGAGCGTGGCCCCCAGCGGAACGTGCACTACCGGCGTCGCGACGAAGAGGTCGAGGCCCTTGCGCCAGACGGTCGCGTAGTCGTGCGCGTTGGGCAGCTCGAACAACAGTCCGCCGCGCTGGGCGTCGAATCCGGTGCTGCCGGTGAGCCGCCAGGTGACGCCGCCGAACAGCGGTTCGTCGGGCGTGCGCAGGCTGGCGGTGTACGACGACGCGCCGCCGCTCGTGCGCGTGTAGTCCATGCGGCCGCCGGCGCTCCCGAACGCCGCAGTGAGTCCGGCGTGCATCAGCGCACCGTAGATCGTGCTGGTGGCATCGGCTTCGGCGGTGTAGCGCGGGCCGAGCCGGCGGTACGCGTTGAACCCCCGCACCGAGTAGCCGTGCAGCGGCTGATCGATCGACGCCGCGGCGTACGCGTCGTCGCCCGACACGACTTGCTGCTGCAGCGCGACGGCCGGACCGGGGCCCTCGTCCCAGCGCGCGTGCAGCGCGGTCAGCGACGTCGGCGAACCGAACAGCCCGTACGGTTGGTCGAACGTCGCGCCGGCCAGACTCGTCGCGCCGAAGCCGGCTCCGGTCGCATAGGTGTAGAGATACGACGGCACCGGCAGTCCGCCGACCGACGTCGGAAACGCCGCCGGCGTGAACCGCACGTCGGCGTGCGGCGAGATCGCCGCGTGGCGCGAGCGGATGAACGCGCTGCGATCGTCGACGTCCGGGAACGCGAAGCGGTCCGCGTCGAACTCGGCCGCCGCCGCCGCGCCGAGCCGCCGCGTCGTGCGCGATACGCCGGTCGCCGCCTGGAGCAGGTCGACGCGGTCGCCGTCGAGCTCGAGCGCGATCGCGTCCGCGGCCGCCGTCGCGCCGCCCCGCTCGATGCGCGCGTGACCGGCGAGCACCGCGCGGTCGGCCCTGAGGTCGACGAACGCGGCGTCGCCGCGAGCCCGCGTTCCGTCGGCCAGCCGCAGCGTCGCACCTTCACGCGCCACGACCGCCAGGGTGTCGGAGAAGAACGCGATCGAGCCGCCGTCGAGCGAGACCGATGCGCGCGCGAACGCACGGGTCGGCAGCAGCGCGCACGCGGCGAACACGACGACCGCCGCGGCGCGCGCGAACGCGTCGTCCCGCCGCACGAGGGAGCCGCTAGGTTCCCGGCGGGCGGTTCGGAAGCCCCGGCCGCGACGTGGGGAAGCCGCCCGGCGGCGTCACCCGCGGCGCCGGGAAGATTCCGCCCGGCGGGAACGGGTTGGGATTGAAGGGCGTCGGCACGGCGCCGGGCTGCGCCGCTTGCGGAACGTTGCCGCGATCGTCTGACCAGGCGAACACGGTCACCCGCGCTTCCTGCGCGTCGACCTCTCTGGTGAAGTACTGGTGCGGCGGCGCCTGCAGGCCGTCTTCGCCCAGCTCGACCGAGTTCCAGGAACCGCGCGTCACCCGATACGCGAACTTGGTCCCCGAAGCGAAGCGCCGGACGGCGCGGTAGCGCTGGCCGTCGATGCGGTCCATCTTGATCGCTTGCGGGTTCCAGCCGCTCGCATCGGTGCTGATGTAGACGTCGGAGTTGAGCGGTGTGGTCGGCGGAACGGTCACCACGAACGCGACGGCGACCTCTTTGCCGGTGACCGGGATGCCGACGATCTCGGGTGCGGTCTGCGTCGTCGGCTTGGTCGCCGTGAGCGGCTGTGCCACCGCCGCGTATGCGGCGTCGAGCGCGAGGTGCTTCGGGGTGAGGTCGAGCTCGACGACCTGTTTGGTCGCCGGATCCAAGATCGCGCGCGCGAACAGCTTCGCGCGCGGCTGCAGCGTGGTCGGCTTGCCGGTGTCGTAGTCGGCGAGGCGCAGCGGGCTGGCCAGCTTGAACGCGTCGCCGGTGGTGAAGTAGACGTAGCCGTTTCTCACGTCGAGCAGCTGGCCGGTGAAGCGCACCAGCTCCCCTTGCGCGAGCGACGGGACCGCGAGCGCGGCGAGCGCCAGCGCGGCGAGCAGCGTTCCGAGGCGGCGCACCGTCATGGCGATACCTGCACTCCCAGCACCGGCGCCCAGCGCTCGTTGGCGAAGTTGAAATAGTACGCCCGGGTCACGTCGACCAAGATCTGCCGCGAGACGCGGAAACGCACGTCGGCGGTGAGCTGCCACGGCGGCTGTCCGTACAGCCCGGGCACCGGCGCGGGCGTGTCGTAGAAACGCGAGAGGACCGTCTTGAACGCGAAGAACGTCGTCGGAGTGTAGATCAGCGAAGCGGTGTAGCCGCGCGAGGTGCCGAGACCGCGGAACGCCGCCTGTCCGCCGAACGTCCCGAACTGCGTGGTGACGAAGTCCGCGTTGGGCGGATAAGCCGCCAGTTGCTGGCCCCCCCAGTAGTCGTCGGTGGTCTTGATCTCGTAGGCCAAGTAGTATTGCAGGTGCAGGCGCGGCTTGCCGTCGGCCGCGGTAAACAGCAGGTCGCCCAAGTCGACCTCGTGCGGCAGGTTGAACCAGGTGCGCTGGCGGTCGTACGAGAGGCTCAGCGAGGCCGTCGAGGTCAGCTTGATCGGCGCTGTGTACAGCGTCCCGCCCAAATAGTGATAGAACGCGTCCGGCGGTCCGGGCTGTTCGTTGGCATAGCCGCCCTCGCCGTAGATGTCGTGCGCGAAGCCGGCGCCGGCGCGCGGTCGCAGGAACAGCCCGATCAGGCCGCGGCCGAGCGGCGTCGGGCCGCCGGTGAAGGCGAGAACACCGTCGGTCGGGTGCTCCTTCCAACGCGGGTCGAAGTTGCGCTGCAAGTCGTTGAGATCGGTCAACCCCTTGGGCAGCCCCAGCAGATATTGGTAGTAGTTGTCCTGCGTGTAGCTGAGGTTGGATCCGCGAAAGCCGCCGCTGATCTGGATCTGGCCGAAGCCGGCGGCGTTGGTCGGGCGTTTGATGATACCGGCTTGCGCCGCCGACTCTTGCACGAACAGGTGCGTTTCGAGCTTCGGCGCCCAGCGTTTGTAGGCGACCAAGTTGAACTGCCGTTCCTGTTGGGTGAGCGGATCGATGCCGAACGCGATCCAGTCTTGGTCCCACACGAAGTGCTGGTCGAAGGCGAGGTAGGTTCCGTTGTACGGATCGTTGCGCAGGTGCAGCGCGGTCAAACTGTGCGCCGATCCGTTGAACGGCACGCCGACGTCGAAGTTGCCGCCGAAGAACGTGTTCTCGAAGAAGTGCGAGTTGGCGGCGAAGGTCACCACGTAGCGCGCGACCGGCAAGTATACGCCGGCCGTGTAGATCTGCGCGTTGCTGAACATCGCGTTGATCTTCGGGACGATTCGCACGCCGTTGGCCTTGATGTACGCTCGCTCGCCGGTGAGGTCGGGGAAATGGTACGCGTCGCCGGGCTGCTCTCGTACGGTCGTCGGGTGCGCCCAGTCGATCCCGAAGAAGGTCTCGCGGGTGGGGGTGGCGCCGGCCGGCAAAAAGTACGATCGGTCCAAGTCGGGATAACCGGCGAAGGCCGCGCCGGCCTCGTGGACGGTCGGGCCGTCGACGTGTACGTCGCCGGCCACCAGATAGCGGTTCAGCTTGAGGTCCATCGAGAAGGTCTGGCCGCTCACGACGGTTCCGTCGGACAGCCGAACCCGCACGTCACCGTCGGCCGTCACGATGAAACGGTTATAGTAGAAGTCGACCGCCTTGGCGGTGACGTCGAGGCTGGTGGGCGGCAGAGCGAGCGCGGTCGCCGAGGCGCTCGCGAGCAGCACGATCGCCAGCGCGAACAGGACCGGGAAGCGCATATGCAACTTCACGCCTTCCGCGCCGCGGGAGGCGCGGTCCTGCGAGGGATGGAACGGCGGCGGACGGGATGCCGCGTATTCTCACCTTCGTCATGGACTCGGTCGGCGTCGGTGCCCTTCCAGATGCGATGGCCTACCACGACGCTGCCAACGCGAACACGGTCGGAAATGTCGCGGAGCGATTGGGAGGCTTGCGGTTGCCGAACTTCGAGCGGTTGGGGCTGGGCCACATCACCGGCGTACGCGGCGTCTCGGCCGCCGGCGCGCCCGGCGCCGCCGTCGGCCGACTGCGCGAGCGCAGCCGCGGCAAGGACACGATCACCGGCCACTGGGAGATGGCCGGGGTGGTGACCGAGGTCCCGTTCCCGACCTACCCGGACGGGTTTCCGCCCGAGGTCGTCGAGCAGTTCACCGCGATCGTGGGGAAGCCGCCGCTGGGCAACGTGCCGGCGTCGGGGACCGAGATCATCGCCGCGCTGGGTGAAGAGCACCAGCGCACCGGGCGGCCGATCCTGTACACGTCGGCCGACTCCGTGTTCCAGGTGGCGGCGCACGAGGAGACTGTCCCGCTGGCGACGCTCTACGACTGGTGCGAGCGGGCCCGGGCGATGCTGCGGCCGCCGCACGAGGTGAACCGCGTGATCGCGCGGCCGTTCGCCGGTTTCCCCGGCGCGTACGCCCGAACGCCCAACCGCCGGGACTTCGCGATCCCGCCGCCGGCGACGGTGCTCGACCGCCTGGAGGGCGCGGGTGTACCGGTGCACGCGGTCGGGAAGATTTGTGACATCTACAGCGGTCACGGGATCGCGTCGTCCGCCCGCGTCGCCGACAACGGCGAGGCGGTCGACCGCGCGCTCGCCTTGGCCGATGTCACCGACCACGGACTGGTGTTCGTCAACTTGAACGATTTCGATACGAAGTACGGGCACCGGCGCGACGTTCGTGGCTACGGCGACGCGCTGAGCCGGCTCGACGCGCGGATCCCCGAGCTCCTCGAGCGCTTGCGGCCGGGCGACGCGCTGATGTTCACCGCCGATCACGGCTGCGATCCGACCCAGCCGGGCACCGACCACACGCGCGAGTTCGTCCCGTACCTCGAGTACGGGCCCGCGCCGGGCGGCGATCTGGGCACGATCGACGGCCTCGGCTATGTCGGCGAGCGCATCGAGGCGATCTTGGGGTCGGCCCCATGAGCGCCGTCGAGCTGCGCAGGCTCGAGTCGCCCGGCCCCGGCGATCTTCCGGCGGGCGTTCCGTTTCCGGCCGCACCTTCGCGCCCGCTCTGGTACGACGTCGCCAAACGCGGACTCGATGTCGGGCTGTCGCTCGCGATCTTGCTCGCCACCGCGCCGGTCGTGCTGGCTGCGATGATCGGCATCCTGCTGGTCAGCGGCGGCAGCCCGATCTACCGGCAGGACCGCGTCGGCCTGGGCGGGCGGCGGTTCCGCATGTTCAAGCTGCGCACCATGGTGCACGACGCGCACTCGATGCTGCCGCAGCTGCGCCGCTTCAACGAAGCCGACGGGCCGGTGTTCAAGATGCGCGACGATCCGCGGCTGCACGCGCTGGGTTCGTTCCTGCGGCGCACCTCGATCGACGAGCTGCCGAACTTCGTCAACGTGCTGCTCGGCGAGATGGCGATCGTGGGACCGCGGCCGCCGCTGCCCGAAGAGGTGGCGCACTACGACGGGTACGCGCTGCGGCGGCTCGTCGTCAAGCCCGGCGTGACGTGCTTGTGGCAGATCTCGGGCCGGTCGCACCTCTCGTTCGAAGAGTGGATGGCGCTCGACAACGCTTACATCGACGCGTGGTCGCCGTGGTACGACCTCGCGATCGTCGCCAAGACGATCCCGGCCGTGCTGCGGGGGGTGGGCGCGCATTAACCGCCGGCTGACCGTCGTCGCGGACCGGCGGACGCCGCGCCGTCTGGCTCGCTCGACGGTGCTGGTGATGGGCGCGACGCTCGCGTCGACCATCCTGGGTTTCGTGCGCGAGGTCGTCTACGCGCGTTTCTACGGAACGTCGTGGGAGCTCGACGCCTTCCTGGCCGCTTCGATCGTGCCGGTGATCCTGTTCGGCGTGTTCAACGGCGCGCTGGTGACGGCGCTCGTGCCGGTCTTCTCCGACTACATCAACACCGATCGCGAGGACGAGGCCTGGGACCTGGCCTGGACGGTGATCGCCGTGCTGGTCGTGCTGCTGGGCGGCTGCGCGGCGCTGGGCGCGTGGCTCGCGCCGTGGTACGTTCCGCACATCGCCCACTTCGTCGCCCCCAACGTCTCGGCGACCGCGGTCGACATGACGCGCTGGCTGATGCCCACGATCGTCGCGACGAGCATCGCCGGCGTCATCGGTTCGCTGCTCAATGCATACCACCGCTTCGGCGCCGCCGCGCTGCAGGGGTTCGTCGCCAACCTCTGCATCATCGTCTGCGTGTGGTTCGCGCAGCCGCACTACGGTGCATACGCCCTCGTCGCCGGCGCGCTGGCCGGCGCCTTCGCCTCGCTGCTCGCGCTGCTGCCGCCGTTTCTGACCGTGCGGCGCTTGCGCTTCACGATCGACTTGCACCACCCTGGGCTCGACCGGCTGCTGCACGTGCTCGGGCCGATCGCGATCGGTTCGGCGGCGGGCCAGATCGCGTTGCTCTTCGACCGCTTCTTCGCCTCGGGGCTGAGCGAAGGAACGATCGCCGGGATGAACTACGCGGTCAAGATCGTCGGCTTCCCGCAGCAGATCTTCGTGACCGCGATCGCGACCGTGATCTTCCCGCTGTTCGCCGGCCAGTTCGCGCAGAAGAACCGGCCCGCGATGCGCAGCAGCGTCGCGACGGGACTGCAGATGGTGATCTTCCTGACGCTGCCGTCGGCGCTCGGACTGTGCATGCTGGCCGGTCCGATCGTGCAGACGCTGCTCGAGCGCGGCGCGTTCACGCCGCAGGCGACCGTGCTGTGCGCGCAGCTGCTGCCGTTCGCCGCCGTCGGTCTGGTCGCCCTCGCCGCCAACGTCGTGCTCAGCCGCTGCTTGTACGCGGCCGGCGTCGTGCGCATCGCGATCGCAATCTCTGTCGCGACCGTCGCGCTCAACGTGGCGCTGTCGGTGCTCTGGCTGCCGTCGCTCGGCGCCCGCGGCCTGCTGCTCGCCAACGCCGTGTCGCAGACGCTGCAGACGTTCGCGTACGTCGCCGTCGCGTGGCGCGCATTGGGCGGATTTCACCTCGGCGCGGTCGCCGTGTCGCTGCTGAAGGTCGGCGCGTGCTCGGCGGTGATGGCGCTCGCGCTCGCGGCGGTCCAGCTGACGCGCACGCCGCCCAGCCCGTCGACGCTCGCGCGCGTGACGAATCTGGGCGAGCATCTGCTGTTCGGTACCGGCGTGTTTCTCGTGCTGGCCCGGCTGGTCGATTCCGAAGAGCTCCAGCTCGCGGCCAACCTGCTGCTGCGGCGGCGCTCGCGCGACCTCGTTCCCTTGCCGTGATCCTGCACCCCTGGGCGGTGACGCTGCGCCAACCGGCGCACGTGCCGGTCGACGTGCCCAGTGGTTTGGTGTACCTCGCGTGCGCGCTGGCCGTCGGCTTACTGGCGCGCCGGCGGCCCGCGCTCGGGGTCGCGGCGCTGCTGGTGCTGGCCCCGTTCGATCTGGCGCGCTACGCTGGCCCGACCACGATCACGACGCTCAAGGCGGGGTTGGTCGGGATGTTCGTCGCGCTCGCCTTCTCGCGCTTCGATCTGGCGGCATTTCGCACCGTGCCGGTGCGCGCCGTGCTCATCGCGTTCGCGGTCACGCTGCTGGCGGTCGCGTCGAGCGCGCTGCACGCGCAGCATCTGGGAGCGGTCGTGCGCGAAGGGTTCAAGGACGGTGAGTACTTGCTGCTGTTCGTCGGCGCGGTCGTCGCGTTCGCTACCGATCCCGACGACCGGCCGCTGTGGCTCGCGCTCGAGATCACGGTGCTGCTGGTCTCGTTGTCTGCGCTGGCCGAGTATCTGATCGGCGCCCACAGCGGGATCGTGCTGCACGGACACTCGGCGCCGCGAATCGCGGGGGCGCTCGAAGGGCCCAACCAGCTGGCCGGCTATTTCGACGTCACCCTGCCGGTGCTCGTCGCTCGAGCGCTGGTGCATCGCGACCGGCTGCTGGCCGCCGTGATCGGGATCGCGGCCGTCACCGACGTGCTGACCATCTCGCGCTCGGGGATCATCGGCGTGTCGCTGGGCGTCATCGTCGTGCTGTTGATCCTGCGACCGTTCGACAACACCGCCTGGCGGTTTGCGGCCGTCGTCGCGCTGGTGGTGGGGATGGGCGCGGGGCTGGCGTTCCGCGCCGGCGTTCCGGCCGGCTATTTCTCGCTCGATCAGGAGCCGCGCTACGCCGATCATCTCGCCAACCGCGCGCAGCTGTGGCGGGCGGCGCTGGCGTTGTGGCGCACCTCGCCGGTCGTCGGCGTCGGTGCGGGCAACTTCGAGCTCGACCTGAGCGAGGTCGGATTGAACGGCGTGCGCACGCACGCCAACAGCATCTATCTGCAGAGCCTGGCCGAGGAAGGCGCGATCGGGCTGATCGCGACGCTGGGACTGTTCGCCACCGCGATCGTCACTCTCGCGCGCAGCGGCCGCCGGCCGCTCGTCGTCGGCGTGCTGGGAGCGACGATCGCGCTGGCCGCGCACCAGATCTTCGACGATCTGTTCTTCTTTCCGAAGGTGGCGTCGGTCTACTGGCTGCTCGTCGGCGTCGCGCTCGCGGAGATCGCCGCCCGGCGCCTGTTCGAGCGCCGGCGCGCCGCGGCGTCGGTGGTGACCGCGACTCCGGCGACCGCCGGCGCGCCGTGACGCCGGGCGCGCAGCGGCGCGTCGCGCTGGTCGCGCCGTTCTTTGGGCGCGGCCTGCGCGGCCGCAAAGAGCGCTTCGCCTTCGCCTTCGCGACGCACCTCGCGCTCGAGGGCGTCGAGCTCGAGGTGATCGCGACGACCGCCACGCCCGACGCCCCCGACGGCAACTTCTTCGTCGCCGGCACCGACTATACCGAGCCGTTTCCGGTGCTGCGCTTTCGCGTCGGCGCGCCCGACCGTGTCGCGTACGAAGACGCGCTGCTCGCGCACGGCCGCGGTGAGGAGGTCACCGAGTCGCAGCAGCGCGCGCTGCTCGACGAGCGTCTGCGCAGTCCCGAGCTGCTGGCTCACGTGCGCGCGTCGGCCGACCGCTACGACGCGTTCCTGCTGTTCGACGTGACCGTCCCCACCACGGTGCACGCGCTCACCGACGTAGCCGAGCGCGCGCTGCTGGTGCCGCTGCTTGACGACGAGCCGGCGGCGCGGCTACCGGCGGTGGTCGAGGCGGTGTCGCACGTCCGCATGATCCTGTGCACCACCGAAGCCGAAGCGATGCTGGTCGCCGAGCTCTACGGTGCGGGACCGCGGCGCCACACCCGCATCGTGGGTTTGGGCGTGGACGTCGTGCCGCGCGAGAGCTTGCCGCGAGATCGCGTCGCGCGCTTGACGCGTGGCCGCCCGTACGTGCTCGCGGCGGGCGTGCGCGACGACGCGGCGCTCGCGCAGATGCGCGCCGGCAAGCTGCACGTCGTGGTCCTCGACGAGACCGAAGAGCGCGACCGCGCTGCGCTGTTCGCCTATGCGACCGCGGTTGCGGTGAACGGCGCCGGGCTCGGCTTCACGCCGGAGATCGGCGAGGCGTGGGCCTACCGCAAACCGGTACTGGCGGGCGCCGAAGCGCCGGGCGCGGCCGGGCTCGTGCGACAGGCCGGCGGGATCGTCGTCGCGCGCGACGGATGGACGGCGGCGCTCGACGGTTTGCCGGCCGGCGAGGCTCTCGCCGAGCTCGCGCGCGCCGGTGCGGACTTCGTCGAGCGACAGGGCGGCTGGCGCACCGTCGCGGCGCGCACCTCGGAGGCGATTGACGGCTTGAGCGCGCTCGACGGCGAGCGCTCCAACGAGCTGCTGCTGGCCCAGGTGGCGTATCTGTATTCTCTGGTGCAGCGGCAGCGGCGCGAGCTCGAAGCGATGCGCGTCAGCCGCTTCTGGCGCTTGCGCAATGCGTGGTTCGCGCTCAAGCGCCGCTTCGGCATCGGACCGGTCGACGATCCCTTGGAGGTTTCCGGCGAAGACGTCCGCATCGCCGAGCTGGCTTCGCTCGGCGATCCGTACCAGCTGTTTCGGCAACAGCACCGCCTGCGCGTCGAGGACGTCGAGCAGATGCGATCGATGGTGCGTTTTCTGCCCGAGCCCGTCGCCTTCGCGCTGATCGTCGACGCGCGCGGGCGGCGCTCGGACGCGGTCGAGACGACGCTCCGCTCGCTGCGCGAGCAGGTCTACGAGGCCTGGACCGCGCGCGTGCTCGTCGCCGAACCGCCGGACGACGCGGTGCTGGCACGGCTGCACGCGCTCGCCGCGGAGGACGCGCGGATCGTCGTCGTCGCGTCCGGCGACGACCGGATCGGCACGTCCGACGTCATCGGCCGGCTCGATCCGGGCGACCGGCTCGAAGCGCACGCGCTGTTCGAGCTCGCGCTCGCGCTGCAGGACGGCTCGGATGTCGCCTACTCCGACGAGGACCGGTTCGACGATCACAACGTGCCGGCTGATCCGTGGTTCAAACCCGATTGGTCGCCTGAGACGCTCTTGACGCGCGACTACGTCGGCGCGATCTGCGTGATGCGGCGTTCGGCGTTCGAGCGCGCCGGCGGGGTGCGCGACGTGTTCGAGACGGCCAAGTGGTACGAAGCGCTGCTGCGGGTCGGCGAGCACACCGACCGCGTGGCGCACGTCGCGCGCGTGCTATGCCATCGCCATGCCGCCAATCTCGCCGACAACCGCGACGTCGCGCTGGCGGTCGAGGTCGCGCTGCGCCGTCGCGGCGAGGCGGCCGCCGTGAACGCCGTCGAAGCGGGTGTCGAGGTGCGTTTCGCCGTTCCCGGCGACGAGCGCGTCTGCGTGATCGTCCCTACCCGCGACCGCAGCGATCTGCTCGGCCCGTGCCTCGCCTCGGTGTTCGAACGGACCGCGTATCCGAGCTTCGAGGTGCTCGTGGTCGACAACGGAAGCCGCGAGCCGGCGACCAAAGAGCTCTTCGCGCGCTGGGAGCAAGCGCAGCCCGAGCGCTTTGGAGTGCTGCGCGATCCGTCGCCGTTCAACTTCTCGCGGCTCAACAACGAGGCGGTGCGCGCGACCGGCGCGCGGTTCGTCGTGCTGCTCAACAATGATACCGAAGTCGTGTCGTCCGACTGGATGGAAGCGATGCTCGGCCAAGCGCGCCGGCCGCAAATCGGCGCGGTGGGCGCGTTGCTGCTCTATCCCGACGGCACCGTGCAGCACGGCGGGGTCGTGCTCGGCATCCTCGGCCTGGCCGGACACGCGCACCGGTTCCTGCCGGTCAACGCTCGCGGCTATCACGGCGGTCTCGCGCTGGACACGAACTATCTGGCCGTGACCGGCGCGTGCTTGATGGTCGAAAAGCGCAAGTACGAGGAGGTCGGCGGGCTCGACGAGGGGCTCGCGGTGTCCTACAACGACGTCGACCTGTGCCTCAAGCTGCGGCGCCGCGGTTACCGCAACGTGTTCGTGCCGCGCGCGCGCCTGTGGCACCATGAGTCCGAGAGCCGCGGCGACGACGACACGCCGGCCAAGGTGGCGCGCGCGATGGAGGAGGTCGGCCTGATCCGCCGGCGCTGGCCGACCTGGGTCGCTCGCGACCCGTACTACAACCCGAACCTGACCGTCGGCGCGGAGGACTTCAGCTTGCGGCTCTAGTGGATTCCGGCGCCGGCTCACGCGTCGGGGGCGCTGCCATCACCTTCGTCGGAAGAGCCGCAACAGCGCGAGCTTGAGCCGCCAGAACCGGCTGGTCACGACGGATTGCGTCATCAGCTCCGTCAGGTGGATCTGACTGCGCGTTTCGGCGAGCTCCGCGCCCAGCAGCGCCTCGAGGTTGGCCGCAACGAGCTCGGTGCCCGACCGTGTCATGGTGAGCTCCTCGCGCAGGCTCGCGCCGAGCTGGCGCTGCGCGTCGAGCGCCGTGCGCAGTGCGTCGCGCTCGCCGGCGATTCGGTCGCGTTCCTCGATGACGCGGTCGCGCTCCTCGGCCGCCGCGCTGCGGCGGCGCTCCGCCTCGGCGGCGCAGCCCTGCTGGCGCGCCGCCTCGATCCGGCCGCGGACGATCTCCGCGGAGGCGAACAGCGCGTCGGGCACGGGCGGCTCCGCACTCTTGCGCAGCAGCATTGCGTGCGGCGCGATCGTGCTGAGATCGGCGCGGCAATCGGGCGCGAAGCCTGCCGCGGCGAACGCTTCGAGCCAGGCCAGCGTCGGCCGGACGTTGACGTGGGTCGGCTCGTCGAAGTCGCTGGGCGTGGAGGAGAAGACGACTGCGTCGGCCAGGGCGGTCAGGTTGCAGATCGCCCTCTCTGTCTGATCGGTCGGCACGTGCTCGAGGACTTCCAGACACACTGCGACGTCGTACCGACCGGCCTGCGGTTCCAGAATCGAAGCGACGCGACAGTACGCGCTGACGTCGGACCGCACGCGGCCGATCGCATACGGCGACACGTCGAAGCCTTCGGCGCGGACGCCGCGTTCCCACAGAGCTTCGACCAGAAAGCCGAAAGCGCAGCCGACGTCGATGGCGGTCGACGGCCGGGCGACGCGAACGATTGCGTCGGCGACGTCGCCGAAGAACCGCATCCACGACGCGTCGCGCTCGTATGGACGTGGCCCACAGTGCGAGCGGTAGTACGCTTCGTCGTACAGCCTCGCGGGGTCGAAGACGGCCGGTCGCGCGAGCGCACCCTCCACGCGCCGTTTGTTCCTGCTTGGTCGCGAGCGCGCCTGGCAGGGAACCGATCACGATCCGCGGCGAAAGCCGGGGAGATGGACGGATCTCAGCCGGACGGTGTGGCGCAGGAGCGCGTCGACCAGCTCATCGGCGCGCTGGGGTCCGAGCGCCACCGCCTGCGCGTCGCGCGCCACGACTACGCGGTCGTCGACCGCAGCCGCTTCGCGCGCTTGCGCTCGACGTGGCTGCTGTTCAAGCATGCGCTCGGGTTCGGCGGCGCGCGCGACCGGTTCGCCACGGTTTCGGTGCCCGAGCTCGCGTTTCTCGCCGCGGCGCCCCCGGCGCCCCCTGTGCTCCTCGAGACCGGGCGCGAACTCGCACCGCCCCCGCGACCGGTTCGGATGCACGATTCGTACGAGCGCTGGCGAGCGGCGAACGATCCGCGTCCGGCGGACCTCGAGCGTATGCGCGAGTGCGCCGAGGCGCTGGCCTATCGGCCGCTGATCAGCATCATCATGCCGACCTACGAGACGCCCGCGGAGCTGCTGCTCGACGCGATCGGGTCCGTGCGCGACCAGGTCTATGCGCGCTGGGAGCTGTGCGTCGCCGACGATGCCTCGCGAGCGCCGCACGTGCGGCGGATCCTCGACGATGCGGCGGCTCGCGACGAACGGATTCGCGTCGTGTACCGGACCGAGAACGGACACATCTCGCAGGCGTCCAACTCCGCGCTGGCGATCGCGCGCGGCGAGTTCGTCGCGCTGCTGGACCACGACGACCTGCTAAGTCCCGAGGCGCTGTTCGAGAACGTCGTGCTGCTCAACCGGCATCCCGATACCGACATGATCTATTCCGACGAAGACAAGTGCGACGAGAGCGGCCGGCGGCGCGACCCGTTCTTCAAGCCGGACTGGTCACCCGAGACGTTGCTGTCGAAGATGTATACCTCTCATCTCGGGGTCTACCGGCGCAGCATCGTCGAACGCATCGGGGGCTTTCGCAGCGAGTTCGACGGCAGCCAGGACTACGATCTGGTGCTGCGGTTCACCGAGCACACCGATCGAATTCACCACATCCCCCGCGTGCTCTATCACTGGCGGATCCACGCGGGATCGGCAGCCGGCGGAACGGCCGCCAAACCGTACGCCTACGTCGCGGCGCAAAAAGCGCTGACCGAAGCCCTCGAGCGCCGCGGCGAGCCGGCCGAGGTGCGGCACCTTGCCGGCTACCCCGGCCATTACGTCCCGCGCTT
Source organism: Vulcanimicrobiota bacterium (assembly GCA_963738465.1). GTDB lineage: Bacteria > Vulcanimicrobiota > Vulcanimicrobiia > Vulcanimicrobiales > Vulcanimicrobiaceae > Vulcanimicrobium. Next base: position 148,055 of record CAVTWP010000004.1, on the reverse strand, counting down.
CGAGATCGTCGCGCCGCGAAAGGTCGCCATCGTCGTTCCCACCCGCGACCGCGCCGAATTGCTCGACCGCGCGCTGCGCTCCGTCGTAGAGGTCACGACGTACCGCGACTGGGAGATCGCGGTCGTCGACAACGGCAGCGTCGAAGCGGCGACTCAGCAGCTCCTCGACGGCTACGCCGCGGAGCTCGGCCCACGCTTCGCGGTCGTGCGCGTCGACGAGCCGTTCAACTTCTCGCGGCTCGTCAACGCCGGCGTCGCCGCCACCGATGCACCGTATGTCGTCCTGCTCAACAACGACACGCAGGTCGTCACACCGGACTGGATCGAGGCCATGATGGAGCAGTGCCAGCGCCCGCGCATCGGCGCCGTCGGCATCAAGCTCCTCTATCCGGACGGCCGCCTGCAGCACGGCGGCGTGATCCTCGGGCTGGGCGGCGTCGCCGGACACGGTCACCATGGCGAACCGGGCGATTCCCCCGGCTATTACGGCGCGCTGGTGTGCCTGAACAATTATTCGGCGGTGACTGCGGCGTGCTTGATGGTGCGCCGGGACGCGTATCTCGAAGTGGGCGGATTCGATGAGGACCTTGCCGTCGCTTATAACGACATCGATTTCTGCCTGAAGCTCGCCGCACGCGGCTATCGCAACGTCTACGTCCCTCACGTTACCGTCATGCACGAGGAATCCGCCTCGCGCGGTTCGGATCTGAGCGCGCAGAACGAGACGCGAAACCTCATGGAGCAAGCGATCGTGCTGACGCGTTGGGGCGGCCGGAATCCGGCGCGATCCGTACTTCAGCCCGCATTTGAGCTTGCGCCATTCGTCGTACACGATCGCCGCGCCGGAATGACCAGCGGCGTGCGCGCCGCGCAGCTCACGGTTCGGTCGGTGACGACGACGGCCGGCCGGCGCTTGCGCGCGCTCGCCATTCGCGCGCTTCCGCTCGCTACGCCGCGGGTCGCGGAGGTGGCGGCCCTCGCCGGAGTGATCGCGGCGGCGCTGATCCTCGCCCTGGCCTGGACCCGTCTCGTCCCGATCTTCGAGTCGCCCGACGAGGCGGCGCACTTCGACTACGCGCTGTCGCTCGCGCACGCCGGGCGCCTGATGTCGCCGCTCGAGGGGCCGGCGGGTCTGGCCGATCCCGACGTCCGTTATCTTGCGGCCAAGGTCGACCTGAAGCGAATCCCCTTCCGGCCGCTGCAGCGCGTCGCGCCCGGCTACGGAACGGCGCAATTCTACCGCGACGTCGACGCGCATGCGCCCGCCGTCGGCGACTACTTCCGTCGTCCGCGCCACACGGTACCTGAACTGCTGCTGCTCTACCCGTTCGCGTTCTATGCGCTCGAAGCCGTCGTCATTCGCGCCGCAGCGCCGTTCACGGGTTTGACGGGACAGTTCTTCGCCGCCCGCGCGCTCTGCGTCGCGCTGCTCGGGGCCGGGCTCGTATTCTCGTATCTGACCATGCGCGAGCTGCGCTTCTCGATCGAACGTGCGCTGCTGATCACCGCGATCCTCGGCCTGCTGCCGCTGGCGACCTTCGTGGGCTCGTACGTGCAGCCGGACGATCTCGCCTTTGCCGCCGCGTGCGCGGCGTTCTGGGCGGCGCTTCGGTACAAACGCCGGCCCGAGCTCGCGCGCTGGCCGATCGTGCTCGGTCTGGTGATCGGTGTGCTCGCGGTGACCAAGCTCCACACCTTCGCGGCGGTGGCCGTTCCGGTTGTCGGGCTGTGCGCGACGCAGCGTTTTCGCCTCGCGCCAGCGAAGCGCCGCTGGGCGCACCTGGTGCTGTCGTTAGCGCTGCCTGCGCTCGTGCTGTTGGCCGTGCAGTACGGCTACGTGCAGCCGGTCTGGGCTCATGCGCGATCGCTCACGCCGGTCATTTTGCACAACGATGCGCTGTCGGCGGCATATCGATCCCACGGAATCGCGGGCGCCGCGCCGCTGCTCGCCGGCGGGACCGCTGCCGCGCTCAACGATTTCTTCGCGGCCGACGGCGTGACCGCGGTCTCGTTCTGGGGAACATTCGGCTGGATGGACACGGCGCTGACGATCGTCGATCCGACGGTCGAGGCGGCAGTTCGCAAGGTGATCCAGGTCGTGACCCTGTGCTGCATCGTCGCGGTCGTCGTCGTCGTCGCCGGACACCTCCGCGACGTCGTCTCGATCGCGCTTCGCGGACGGCCGGCGTCCGCCGCGCGGCTGCTCTTCGCCGACCCGCTGACGGCATCGTATCTGCTCTTCGGGGCAGCCCTGTTCAGCCTGTACGTCCTGACCGCGAACGCCTACGGCGCGCAGGGACGAGACTGGATCGCGATGCTGCTGCCGATCGTGCTGGTCGCCGTCGACGTCGCGCCGCGCGCACTCGGCCGTCTGCGCCTGGCCCGCACCGCCGGCGCCTTCACGACCGTGCTGCTGGCACTCTACGCCGTCGCGGGGAGCCACTATGCATACGCCGACGTCTACGACCGCTACTACCTCGCCGACCAAACGGGGGCGCACCTTCGCGGCCTTGGCGCTCGGTGGGACGGGGGCGTCGCGGCGGGGTCGATCGACGAGGTTCGCGACGAACGCCGGGCCGACGACGAACTGCACGCGGCGGACCCGATCGCGGTTCGCGGGTGGGCCGTCGACCGTAACCACGAGACGATCGCCCGCGCCGTCGACGTGGTCGTCGACGGCCGGAGGGCGTTTCCGGCGACATACGGCGCGGCCCGCCAGGACGTGGTGAACGTCCTTCACGGGGCCTATCTGGACTCGGGTTTCGACGTGGTCCTTCCGCCCGGCGCGCTCGAGCCCGGCGCGCACCGCGTCGACCTGCGCGTCGTCACGCAGGACCTTGTCTACTACGAAAGGCTGCCCGCGCCGCGCCGGGTCGTGGTGCAGCCATGACCCCGCCGCACGGCGCGGGCGTGCGCGCGGGGGCAATCGCGCTGATCGCGCTCTTCGTCGTGATCGCCGGCGTCCTGCTGGACGCGAGACTCAACCAGACGGCGGTCGCGCCGACGATCGTGATCGCCGACGATCTGTCCGTGAAGGACGACCTCCCGAGATACGAATACGACGAGTGGCGAATGACCGCAGGCGGGCCGCCGCACCGTATCGCAGGCAAACGCGTCACGCTTCCCCGGGGCCGCGCGGTCATCGTCCGTGGATGGGTGCTCGACACGGAAATCCCGATCGACGATGCAGCGGTTCTGGGCGTGATCGATGACCGCGGTTACGAGCACGTCGTCTCGGGCCTGCCGCGTCCGGACGTCGTGGCCGCACTGGGAAACGCGGCCGCCGAGCACTCGGGTTACGAAGCGCGAATCGATACGGCCAGCCTCGCAGCCGGTCTGCACCGGTTCCGCATCGCCGTCATTTCACGGTCGAACGGGGTCATGCACCGTGCTGCAGTGGCGCTGCAGCTTACCGTTCGCTGAAGGCTCAAGCGCAGGTCGGCAGCGCGGCCGCTACAAGGCGATGATTCGCGAATCTCCGATGAGGTAATACCGTGCTTCCTTCGCGTCGTAGACGGCGCAGTCGATGCGGCGTTCGCCCACCATTCCGTCGGCGACGAACTCGATCCGGAATCCCGTGACGAGCTCCCCCGCGTCGGGGTACTCCCGCATCACATCCGGTCTGGGCACGGTGTACGGGCCCTCGATTTGCTTGCGGCCGTCGACGAAGACGGCAATGTGGTCGCCTTTGCGTGATCCACGCTGAAGGATGGCCCAGCCGGCTACGATGATGCGGCCATTCTCGACGAGCAGTTCGTCGACATAACCCGTCGCAGGCTGGAAAGCATGCGGAACGGACGGCTCGAGTCTCGCGACGATCTGATGAGCGTCGACGTCGCGGAGGTAGTGCTCGACGACCTCACGTGCCGGCCCGATCATGCGTATCGCTCCCTGATCCAGCCAGATCGCGCGATCGCAACTGTCGGCAATGAACGGCAGGTCGTGTGAGACGCTCACGATGGTCGCATGGGCATTCCAAAGTGCATCCATCCGCGCCGCCGACTTGCGCCGAAATGCTTCGTCTCCGACGGCCAGCACTTCGTCGATCAAAAGAATGTCGGGCCGGACGTCGGTAGCGATCGCAAAACTCAGCCGCCCGTTCATTCCGGATGACAGTGCCTTGAGCGGGCTATCGGCGTAGTCGCGCAGCTCCGCGAACTCCAGGATTCCCGGTAGACGCGATCGGATCTCGGAGCGTGAGAAGCCGAGCAGCATTCCGTAGTAGAGAACATTCTCGCACACGGTGAGGTCGCCGTCGAATCCGGCGCCGAGCTCGATGAGGGCCGAGACGTGCCCGGATACGTCGACGCTGCCGGAAGTCGGCCGCAGGACGCCGGCGCCGAGCTTGAGCACCGTCGATTTCCCGCTTCCGTTCGGGCCGATCAGGCCGACCTTTTCTCCGCGGGCAATGGTGAAGCTCACTCCGGAAATCGTCCTGCGCCGGCGCGGCGTGCGTGCGCGCCGGTGCAAAAGGCGGAAAAACGATCGTTTCAGGTCGTAGGAGAATTCTTCTTGGGTCCGCCGCCAAAGGGTGACGTCGCGAAACCGGATCGCGTCGTTCACAGGAGGTCGAGGATGTCGCCGCGCAGCACGCGAAACAGCGCGGCGCCGGCCGCAAAGGTGAGCGCACCCACCCAGATCGGCCCGAACAACACGTGCGCGTGAGGCACTTGCGACGTGAGCGCTATCGAGCGGACGCTCTCCACGATGCTCGCGATCGGATTCAGGCTGATGTAGCTTCGCACCGATGCGGGCACGAGGGACGCCGGATAGAACACCGGAGACGTCATGTACAGTATGAACGTCAGAACCTCGTAAAGATACGGCAGGTCACGAAAATAGACGTAGAGCGCCGATAGTGCGAGCGCAAAACCAAGGACGATGAGGATGAGGCCCGTCAGCGGAAACGCCAAAGCGAGCACGTTCAGGATCGAGTGCGTTCGCACCAGCGTCACCACGACGAGAAGAGGAACGGTGCCGACGAAGAGCTGGAAAACGTTCGCGGCGACGACCGAGACGGGGAAAACGCTGATCGGCAGCGCGAGCTTGTTGAGCAGCGACCCGTTGCCGACGATGCTCGAGAGCGCTTGCGACGTCGTGCCGGCGAAGAACGCCAAGACCGCAAGGGCGGCAAAGACCGCCAGCGCGTAAGCGCCGATCGAGCCGCCGTACGCGGCCGCGAACGCAGTCCCGAAAATTGCGGCGTAGATACCGGTCATCAGCAGGGGGTTCGAAAGCGACCAGAAGACGCCCAACGCGGACCCGCGATACCGAATTTTGAGCGAGCGCGCGGCGAGCATGGCGACCACACCCAAGTATTGACGCCCGGCCGGGCTCGCGACCGCCCCCTGAGAAATCATGATCGTGAGATCGGCTCCCGGGCGACGAGCGCGAGCACGCGTTCTACGATCGCCGCGCGATTCAAGTCGTGCAGCGTGTGGTAGAAGCCTTGGCTTCCGCTGCGTCCTCGAGCGGAGCGCCGCACACCGATGCGCACGAGCTTGGAGGCGGTTCCGGCTTCGGCGATCGTCTCGGCGACGAGCGAGCCGAGCGCGCCGTCGACGTACTGCGCTTCGACGCTGACCAGGAGCCGATGCGCCTGCGCGAGCCGCGCCAAATCCTCGATCGGCGACGGGTTGAAGGACGACACGACGGCGACGGTCGCCGAGAGTCCACGCTGCGCGAGGTCCTCCGCCGCGGCGCAGACTTCGGCAGCGAGCGCGCCCATGACGACGAACGCGAGATCGTCGCCCTCGCGCACGACCTCCGCGCGTCCGAGACGAAAGCGGCCCTCTAACCCGGGCACGGCGACCTTCTCATCCTTCCCGATGCGATAGTAGATCGGTCGGTAGAGATCGCGGGTCGCCAGCAGCGCGGAGCGCATCTGATTCGCGTCGGCCGGCGTGACGATCGTCAAGCCCGGCTGCGGTCGGAGCGCCGCCGCATCGTCGATCCCGTGGTGCGTCGGCCCGGCGGTGCCGTATTCGAAGCCCGCGCCGACGCCGACGATGCGGACCGGCAGCCGATGCAAGATCGGGCCGTTACGAATGAACTCGTACGGTCGCAGCGAGGCGAACGGCGCGATCGAATAGAGAAATGGGATGAAGCCGCCGTCCGCCAGGCCCGTCGCGATCCCGACCATGTTCTGTTCGGCGACGCCGACGTTGATGAACTGATCGGGCACAGCCTCGGCGAACGGTTCGAGCGCCATGTAGCCGAGATCGGCCGTCAGCAGCAGAACCCGTGCATCCTCGCGCGCGATTTCGGTCAAGGTCTTGGCGAAGGTCGCCCTCACGTCTCCGCGACCTCGCGCATCGCTTGGGTGAACTCAGCGTCCGACATGGGCCAGTAGTGCCATTTGATTTGGCCGTTCATGTAGGAGACGCCGCGACCGAACACGGTGCGCGCGACGAAGACGTGAGGACGCGGATCGGCTTCGGCGGCGGCGACGGCCGCGATCATCGCCGCGACGTCGTGCCCGTCGAGTTCCGCGGCATGGCAGCCGAACGCCGCGAAGCGCTCGACGGGATTCTCGATCGCGATGACGTCTCGCGTGTGCCCGAGCGCCTGCTGCCCGTTGAGATCGACGAAGACGTAGAGGTTCGAGAGCCGGTGCTGGGCCGCGAACATTACGGCTTCCCAGGTCGAGCCTTCGTTCAGCTCACCGTCGCTGACCAGCGCGAACACTCGCCGTCCTGAACCGCTCTTGCGGGCGGCCAGCGCCGCGCCGGCCGCCATCGGTAACCCTTGGCCGAGTGAGCCGGTGCAGAAGTCGACCCCCGGCAATTCGCTCTCGGGATGGACGCCGAGCAGGCTTTCGTCGCCGCAGTACGTCGCGAGCGCGTCGTCGTCGAGCCATCCGCGCAGCGCCAGCGCCGCGTAGAGCGCCAGCGCGGCATGCCCCTTCGACAGCACGAACCGGTCGCGATCGGGATCGGACGGCGAGTCGATGCGCAGGATCCCTCCGTACAGCGCGGCCAGGATGTCCGCGATCGACAACGACGAGCCGATATGACCGACGTTCGCGCGGCGCGACTCGCGCAGAACGTGCTCGCGAATGCGGCGCCCGGTCACCGAACCGAGAGATTCGTCGGACGTGCTCATGGCGGGTTCACTGCTGTTGGCCATGTGGGCGCGCGCATCCCACCGGCCCGGGCGCGCTCCCGGCTGTCCTTCATGCCGCGCGCGCAGCTCGACACGGGAGTGTGATTCCCGGCGCACGAACGTCGCGGGCCGTGGTGGCACATCGGCCGTGCGGCGCGGCTTCATCGAAACGCGAGCTCGGGCAGATGCGGTTCCGGCCGCTCGCTCGCCCTTCGCGTCGCCGCCTCGCATGAACGCGAACCGCCGCCGGCCGCGAAACCAAGCCGAGCGGACGGGGTCGGAGGAGGGTTGGCGCCCCATCGCGTGCACGAACCTGACGCTGGTGCGCCGCTTCTTCGACCTGCAGTCGGGAACGGTCTGGCGCGACCTGGCCAACGAGTTGTCGCAGGTGCACGGAACGCTGGTGGACGCGGGGTGCGGCGCGCAGCCGTATCGGCGCTTGTTGCCGCGGGATGTGACCTACGTCGGGATCGATACATCCGAGGCGTTGGAGGTTTTCGGCTACCACACTCCCGACACGCGCTACTACGACGGCCTGCACTGGCCGGTCGACGATCGGTCGACGGACGTCGTCTTGGCGACCGAGACGCTCGAGCACGTCAAAGAGCCGAGCCGCTTCCTCGACGAGGCCTTCCGCTGCCTGCGCGACGGCGGGCGGCTCATCCTCACCGTCCCTTTCGCCGCGCGGTGGCATTTCATCCCGGCCGACTACTGGCGTTTTACGCCGTCGGGCCTGTCGCACTTGCTCGATCGAGCGGGGTTCGGCGAGATCGTCGTGCACGCGCGCGGCAACGCGCTCACCGTCGCCTGCTACAAGTTCATGGCGATCTGCACGAAGTTCATCATGCCGCAGGAGAAGTCGCGCCTGCGCTCGGCGCTGTTTCGGCTGATCGGGCTCGCACTGCTGCCGTCGTTCGTCGCCGCGGCGGTGTTGGGGAACCTCTCGCTGCGGTGCGAGGGCGGTGACGATTGCCTGGGCTACACCGCGCTGGCCCGCAAGAACGGTGCCCGCTGATGCTCAGCCTCGAAGAGCGCCCGTGTCCCATCTGCAAGAACGCGGAACGGTCGGTTGTCTATCGCGAGTCGACCTACGACCGCTCGCGCTGGACCGCGGCGAGCTTTTCGTCGCGCAAAGTCCCTGAGTACATGCACTTCCGGCTGCTGACGTGCGTCGCGTGCGGTCTCACCTACGGGAGCCCGGTCGCATCGGAGGCGGATGCCGGTCGAGCATACGCTGCCGCCACCTTCGAGGCGCGGTCGGAATCGGCGGACGCGGCGCGCACCTATTCCGGCTACCTGCGGAAGGAGGGCTTCACCCCCGGCTCGGCGCTCGACATCGGCTGCGCCGACGGCGCGTTCCTGCGCGAGTTGCTGCGGCTGGGATTCCACGACGTTCTCGGCGTCGAACCGTCGCAGGCGCCGGTCGACGCAGCCGCGCCGGACGTCCGTGGCCTCATCCGCCAGGAGATGTTCGACGGCGCCCGGTTCGCCGAGAACACGTTCGACCTGGTCACCTGCTTTCAGACGATCGAGCACGTCTACGAGCCGCGCCTGCTGCTCGAACAGATCTTTCGCGTGCTCAAGCCCGGCGGCAAAGTCTTCCTGGTCGCGCACGACTTGGAAGCGTGGAGCGCGCGCATCATGGGTGAGAAATCGCCGATCTTCGACATCGAGCACGTTCAGCTCTTCACCCGCCGCAGCGTGCGCTATTTGATGACGCGGACCGGCTTTCGCGCCGTGCACACTTTCTCGATACTCAACTCATACGCGCTGACCTACTGGGTGAAGCTGTTTCCGTTGCCGGCGCGGGCCAAGAACGCGCTGCTGGCGGCGCTGGCGCGGCCGGTGCTGCGCGCGGTCGGCACGCTGCGCATCCCGGTGCCGGCCGGCAACATGGCGATCTTCGGCACCAAATGACCAATCCCGATCTGGTGCGATACATCCGGGCCCTGCGCGGGCCGGTCCTGGTCACCGGCGGCTCAGGCTTCATCGGTGCAAACCTGTACAAGACGATCGCCGCGGAACGCTCCGACGTCTTCGCCGTCGAGAAGCGCGGCAAGAGCTGGCGCCTGGCCGACGTCAAGGAAGACTGCGTGATCGCGGTCGACCTGACCGACGCGTCGGCGGTGAAGAACCTCCTCAACCAAGTGACGCCGCAGACCGTGTTCGACTGTGTCGCCTACGGCGCGTACTCGTTCGAGCGCGACACCGATCGCATCTACGAGACGAACTTCCAGTCGGTGGTCCGGCTGGCCGAGCTGCTGGCCGGGCGGTCGATTTCCGCGTTCGTCCATGCCGGCACGTCGTCAGAGTACGGGGCCAATTCGGCCAGGCCGCGCGAGGACGCGGCGCTCGATCCGAACAGCCATTACGCCGTGTCGAAGGTCGCGGTGTCGAATTATCTGCGCTACATGGGGCGGCAGCGTGCCTTCCCGTGCGCGAACCTCCGGCTCTATGCGGTCTACGGGCCGCTCGAAGACACGTCGCGGCTGATCCCGAACCTGCTGCGGGCGGCGCTGGCCGGCGGATATCCGGCCTTCGTCGACTCGCGAATCTCGCGCGACTTCGTGCACGTCGACGACGTGTGCGCGGCCTTCATCCTGGCCGCCGCGAAAATGAACCCCGGGATGTACGGGGCGAGCTTCAACATCGGCACCGGGACGCGTACGACGATCGAGGAGCTCGCGCTGCTGACGAAGCGCACGTTCCACATCGAAGCGGATCCTGTATTCGGCGCGATGCCGGCGCGCGCATGGGATCTCGCCGACTGGTGCGCCGATCCGAGCCTGGCTCGCGAGGTGCTCGGCTGGACGGCCCGGGTCGGCCTCGCGGACGGACTGCGCTCGACTGCCGAGTGGGTCGGCTCGCTCGACGACGAGCAGTTCGCCGTGACCGCCAACAAGTCACTCGTCAAGGCGCGACGCTCGGTTACCGCGGTCGTCGCGTGCTACAATGACGGACAAGCGATTCCGGTCATGTACCGCCGGCTGACCGACACCTTTCGCAAGCTGCGCGTCGAGTACGAGATCATCTTCGTGAACGATGCCAGTCCCGACGACAGTGCGGAGACGATCCGACGGCTCAGCGACGGCGACCATCACGTCATCGGCATCTCCCACTCGCGCAACTTCGGCTCCCAGATGGCGTTTCGCAGCGGGATGGAGATCGCGACCAAGGACGGTGTCGTCTTGCTCGACGGCGACCTGCAAGACCCGCCCGAGCTCATCGAAGCGTTCTACGCGAAGTGGGAGCAAGGGTGCGACGTCGTCTACGGCCGCCGCGTCCGGCGCGAGACGTCGTTTTTCTGGAACGCCGCCTATAAGGTCTTCTACCGCCTCTTCGCGGCCTTCAGCTATATCGCGATCCCGCTCGACGCCGGTGACTTCTCGCTGATGGACCGCAAGGTGGTGGGCTGGCTGCTGCAGTGCCCGGAGCGCGATCTGTTCGTGCGCGGTCTGCGGGCCTACGTCGGCTTTCGTCAGGACGGGGTCGACTATGTCCGGCCTGACCGTCAGTTCGGGCGCTCCACCAACAGCCTGCTCAAGAACATCGCGTGGGCGAAGAAGGGGATCTTCGCATTCAGCGACACGCCGCTCACGCTGCTCACCACCACCGGCGTCGCGTTGCTGGCGGTCTCTCTGCTGCTGGCGGTCGTGACCGCCGCTTTACGGCTGTTCGTCCCGAACATCGCGCCGCGTGGGACGACCTCGCTGCTCATCGCGATCCTGATCTTCGGCTCGTTCAACCTCTTCGCCATCGGCTTGGTCGGAGAGTATATCGCCAAGATCATGGCCGAGGTCAAGGGCCGCCCGCGGCTGATCCGCGCCGCGCTCATCCGCGACGGCACGACAACCGAGCTCCTGCCCGACGGGAAGATCTTCTAGAAGGTCTTGACCTTCGCCAAGCCGCTGCCGCGGAACAGGTCGGTCACCTGCGCGATGTTGTCGGGCTTGGCGAAGTACGCCACCACGCTGCGGCCCGCTTGCAGCGCGTCGACGTAGTTCTCGACCTCGTCGTCGGGGATCTCGAGGTCGCCGAGCCGATCGCTGAGCGCTTCATTGCGAAAGTAGCGCGTGCCGTAGCCGCCGGCGGTCGGCACGCCGCTGGTGATGCCCGGAACGCCGGTGCCTTGTCCGCCGCCGGTCATCAAGCCCGGATCGTTGAGGCCCATCGACGAGGCCGCGCCTTGCGTCGAGTCGTCGGGTCCGATCAGCTGGATCGGGTCGAGCGGTAGGCCGGCGGCTTTGAGCGCGGACTCCAGGCCGGTGATGTCGCCGTTTTGAGAGATGCCGGTCACGACCAGACCCACGCAGTACCTCACTCGCGGTTTTCGATGAAACTTCGGCAGGCCGTTCGGGCTAAGGCCGAGCCTCATCCTTTTTCGCGCTCGGCGTGCGAACCGCCCGCGCCAAGCGCCTGATGCCTTCGGCGATGCGTTCCTCGGGCATCGCCGAGAAGTTCAGCCGCATCCCGTCGCCGCGATCCCTGTCGGGATAGAACGGCCGCCCCGGCACGAACACGACCTCGTCGCGCACGGCGCGCTCGAACAGCTCTTCGGTATCGATGCCGTCGCCGACGGTCGCCCACAAGAACATCCCGCCGTCAGGCGCGTTCCAGCTCACGTGGCCGGGCATCTCGCGCTCGAGCGCGGCGATCATCGCGTCGCGCCGCAGCTTGTAAGCCGCGCGCACACGCGCCAGGTGCGCGCTCAGCCGCGCCTCGTCCTCGACGTACGCGTGAAAGACGTACTGCGCGTACGACGACGAGTGCAAGTCCGCGCCTTGCTTGGCGGTGACGACCTTGTCGCGCAGGTCCCGGTCGGTGATCACCATCCAGGCGACGCGCAGGCCGGGCGCAACCATCTTCGAGCCGGTGCCCAGATACGTCACCGCGCCGGGCGCCGCGTAGGAGATCAGCGCCGGCGGCGGCGCGCGGTCGAAGGCGATCTCGCCGTAGGGATCGTCTTCGAGGATCGGCAGGCCGCGGCGCGCGCAGATCTCGACGATTTGCGGCCGCCGCTCGGCGGCCAGCGTGTTGCCGGTCGGGTTCTCGAAGTTCGGCACGAGATAGAGGAACTTCGGCAGCGGCGCCGCCCGCTCGAGCGCGGCGGCCAGCGCGGCCGGGATCATCCCGGCGGCGTCGCTGTCGATCGCGAGATACGCGGGCTCGAACGCGTCGAAGGCTTGGATCGCGCCGAGATACGACGGCTTCTCGAGCGCGACGACGTCGCCGGGATCGAGAAAGACGCGCGCGTAGAGATCGAGTCCCTGCTGCGATCCGCCGGTGATCACGATGTCGTCGGCATCGATCGCGACGCCTTGCTGCGCGCGCACGCGCGCGGCGACCCAATCGCGCAGAACGGCGATCCCGTCGGTGACCGAGTACTGCAGCGCGGCGGCGCCGTGCGTTCTCATCACGCGGTCCTGCGCGGCCGAGATGTCGCCGACCGGGAACAGGTCGGCCGCCGGGAGACCGCCGCCGAACGAGATCACCGCCGGGTTCTGGGTCACCTTGAGCATCTCGCGAATCGTCGACGGCTTGAGGCGCGCGACGCGCCGCGCGAGCCGCGGCGGCGGAAGGACGATGTCCACGCTCAGGTTGTTCGCGCTAGAGTCCCGATGCGCCCCGGCCGATCGAAGCGGCGGACCGGCCGAAGGCCGAACGCGAGTGTTCGCGCACTTTGCGCGAACACACTAGCGGGGGCGGGTCATGGGGGGGCCGCCGATCGGTAGGCGCGCGGCGGCGGGCGTGTCCAGGCGGGTCGAGCGGATGAACGACAGGATCGCCGAGCCGAGCCCGACCAGCCACACCAGCGCGGTGACCGCCCAGCCGAGCAGCGGGATGATCTCGGCCGCCGAGACTACCACCAGCCCGAGCACCAGCGCGACCAGCGGCGAGGGCGTCGAGGCCGGCATGATCAGCTCGCACAAGCGCCGTCCGACGAGCAGCGCGACGGCGCCGGTGCCGATCCAGACGCCGGCGATTACGGCGGCGACCTCGAGCACGACCAGCGGGATCCCGATGAGGCTGACGATCAGCAGGATCCCGATCGGAACCACCAAGATCGCGGCGACGGCGCCGGTCGCGGCCGACAGCGCCGGATGCCGTTCGACGCGGTCGAGCGCGACGCGCATGCGCAGCGGAAACAGCAGGAAGATCAGCACGACGATCGCGCTCGAGAGCAGCTTGGTGAACAGGCGATGATCCTGTTCGGCCAGCGTTCCCAAACCGTAGCCGTCGAACGCCCGCGGCAGCATCGCGCGCGCACCGCCGCCGTCGTTGTCGCCATCGCCGAAGCCGTTGGTGATCTTGCCCAGCACGCGTCCCCCGTCGACCGTCTTGCAGCTGCCGAAGATCGCGATGCAGTCGCCGCGCACGAGACCGGCGATCGTCGCGTCGCCGAACACGACCTTGACATCGCCGTCGATCGCCTGATCCGGCGGGACGTAGACGTCGGTGAAGACCTGCGTCTGGCCGCTGTCGCTCGCGCTCGCCGATGCCGGTGAAGCGACGACCAGTGCGGCCAGGGCGAACAGCGCGGCGCACACCGAGGCCGCGCGAGCGTTCACCAACGCGAACGCTCCGCCATGCGCGGACGCAGGATGACGAACGCTGCGATCAGCGCGAACGCGATCGTGACGTCGAGCAGCATCACGGCTCCGAACAGCGCGCTCAGCGATCCGAAATCGCCCAGCACCCGCGAGCCGGCGTGGAAGAAGAGCTCGGCCGTGCGTGCGAAGCTCGCGCTCACCGACAGCGCCGTCTGGCCGAACGCGCGCAGCGCGCTCGGCGCGAACGCGAAGCCCGCACCGATCAGCAGCCAGGCGGCGGCGAGATACGAGATCAGATAGGCATAGGCCGGCGCCGACGACGCGTGCGGACGCGGCAGCGACCGCACCTCGGCCATCGTCGCGAACGTGAAGTTCTCCGGCAGCTCGACCTGGCGCGGCGTGGCGATCAGCGCGTCGACGACGCGCAGCTCGTCGAGCAGGCCTTTGCAGCGGCCGCAGCCGGCCAGGTGCGCGAGCAGCCGCGCGCGCGCGGCCGGTGCCAGCGTCTCGTCGAGGTAGCCCTCGAAAAGGTTCTCAGACGAGTTGCAGCTCACCGAGACCCCCGAGCGCCCGGAACATCCGGGTTGCGCATTTTCCCTGGGCGGTCGCCTCCCGCTCGCGCAGCTTGTGCGCGAGGGCGAGCTTGCCGCGGTGGATCAGCGTCTTGACGTTGCCCAGCGAGAGGCCCATCGTGGACGCGATCGTCTGATAGTCCATGTTGTCGTAGAAGCGCAGCGCCAGCACCGTGCGCGTTCGCTCCGGCAGCTCGGCCAGCGCGTCGCGGACCTCGGCTTCGGCCTCGGCGCGCAGCACGCCGCCGGCCGGATCGGTCTCGCGCGAGACGTCGGCGACCGTGCTCTCGAGCGTCTGCTCGTCGCCCAGCTCGGCCAGCGCCGGCCGGCGCAGCGAGCGTCCCAGGAACGTCCGCACGACGTTGCGCGCGATGTGGTAGAGCCAGGTCGAGAAGCGGCCCAGGTCGGGGTTGAACGTCCCGAGATGCGCGTACCCGCGCAGGAATGTCTCTTGGGTGAGGTCGGCGATGTCGGAGGGCTGGCGGATCGAGGCCCCGATGAACGAAGCGATGCCGCGCTTGTAACGCTCGACCAAGTGGCCGAACGCGTCACGATCCCCGTCGAGGACCGCCTGGACGAGCCGCTCGTCCGTCGTGTCGGGGGCCGACTGCGGGACAGCCATGCTGCTCGCCAATACCGCGGCGAGCGCGCGAAGTTTCCGCTCTTCACGGGAGAGTTTTTCGGGCCGGCCGAACATGGCGGGCCGTGGCGGCACATCGGCGCTGGGTCGTGACCGGGGGGTTAGGCTTTATCGGGTCGGCGTTCGTCAGGCTCGCCCTGCGCGAGCGGCCCGACGTCGCGATCACCGTCCTGGACGCCATGACCTATGCCGGCAACCCGGCCAACCTCTCCGAGGCGGCGCGCGACCCGCGCTATGCCTTCGTGCTCGGCGACATCGCCGACGCGGCCCGGGTGGACGAAGCGATCGGCGAGGGCGTCGAGGCGATCGTGAACTTCGCCGCCGAGACGCACGTCGACCGGTCGATCCTCGACCCCGAGGCGTTCATCCGCACCGACGTGATGGGCACCCACGTTCTGCTCGAGGCGGTCAGGCGCCACGGCGTCGCTCGCTTCCTGCACGTTTCGACGGACGAAGTCTACGGCGACGTCGGCGAAGGCGCTTCGCGCGAGGGCGACCCGATCCGGCCGCGCAGTCCGTACGCCGCCTCGAAGGCTGGCGGCGACCTCCAGGTGCTCGCTTACCATGCGACGTTCGGAACCCCGGTCCTGATCACGCGCGGTTCGAACACCTACGGTCCGTACCAGTACCCGGAGAAGCTGATCCCGCTGTTCGTCACCAACTTGCTCGACGGCGAGCGCGTCCCGGTCTACGGCGACGGCCTCCAGGTGCGCGACTGGCTGCACGTCGACGACCATGCGCGCGGCATCGCCCACGTGCTCGAGCGCGGAGCGCTGGGTGAGGTCTATAACCTGGCCGGCGGGAACAGCCGCACCAACCTGGAGATCACCGGCGAGCTGATCCGGCTGACCGGGCGGTCGTACGACGACAGCGTCCGCCACGTGACCGACCGGCCGGGCCACGACCGCCGCTACGCCCTCGACGACGCCAAGGTGCGCGGGCTGGGCTGGTCGCCGCGCGTCGCGTTCGAGACCGGCTTGGCCGAGACCGTGGAGTGGTACCGCCGCAGCGAAGACTGGTGGCGGCCGATCAAGACGGGCGCGTTCGCCGACTACTACCGCCGCCAGTACGCGCTGCGATGAGCGAGCGCGCTCGATGAAAGGCATCATCCTGGCGGGCGGTCTGGGGACGCGTTTGCGGCCGCTCACCAAAGTCACCAACAAGCACCTGCTGCCGATCTACGACCGGCCGATGATCTACTATCCGCTCCAGACGCTGTGCGACGCCGGCATCCGCGAGATCATGATCGTCACGGGCGGCAACAGCGCCGGCGACTTTCTCAAGCTGCTCGGCAACGGCCGCGAGTTCGGCCTGCCGCACATCGCCTACACGTATCAGGAAGGCGAAGGCGGGATCGCCGACGCGCTCAAACTGTGCGAGCACTTCGCCGGCGGCGAACCGATCGTGGTGATCTTGGGCGACAACATCGTGCAGAACGGAATCGCGCCGTACGTCGAGCGCTTCAGGCAGCAGCAGTCGGGTTGCCGATTGCTGCTCAAAGAGGTGGACGATCCCGCCCGGTTCGGGGTCGCCGAGTTCTCCGGCGACCGGATCGCGGCGATCGAGGAGAAGCCGAAGGTGCCCAAGAGCCGCTTCGCGGTGACCGGGATCTACATGTACGACAACCACGTGTTCGAATACGCGCGCGCGCTCGTGCCCTCGGCGCGCGGCGAGCTCGAGATCACCGACGTCAACAACGCGTACATCGCGGCGGGATCGTGCTACTACGACGTGCTCGACGGCTGGTGGACGGACGCCGGTCAGTTCGAGTCGCTCTACCGCGCAGCGCAGCTCGTCGCCGAGGAGCGCGCGAAGAACTCGCTCGCGCCGGCGTGACGGTCGAGCGCGTCGCGATCGTCGGCGGTTCGGGCCAGCTCGGATCCGCGCTGCGGGCGGCGTTCATCGGCCGTGACGTCGTCGCGCCCGACCACGCCGCCGTCCCGATCGAGGACGCGCGCGCGGTCGCGGCGCTGCTCGACGGCGCGCGCGCGCAAGTGCTGATCAATTGCAGCGCGTTCCACCACGTCGACGCCTGCGAGCGCGAGCCCGAGCGCGCGTTCGCGATCAACGCGCTGGCTGTCGACCGGGCGGCCGAGCTGTGCGCGCAGCGCGGCGCCGGCTTCGCGACGATCAGCACCGATTACGTCTTCGACGGAACGCTCGGCCGCGCGTATCGCGAGAACGACGCCGTCAACCCGCTGACCGCCTACGGGGCCTCCAAAGCGGCCGGCGAGTCGCTCACCCGGCGCCACGGCGGGCGCCACTGGATCGTCCGCACCAGCGGCGTGTTCGGCACCGTCGGCTCGTCGGGCAAAGGTTACACGCTCATCGACAAGGTGCTGCGCCAAGCCGAGCGCGGCGAACCGACCCGCATGGTCGACGACATGGTGTTCTCGCCGTCGTACGCGCCGCACGTCGGGCGCGCGATCCGCGAGCTCATCGATCGCGGCGCGTACGGAACGCATCACGTGACCAACGCCGGCGCGTGTTCCTGGTACAGCTTCGTTCGAACCGCATTCGAAAAGGCCGGACTGTCCGGCGCGCCGCTCGAGGCGACGACGTACGCGGCGCTCGGCAACCCCACGCGCCGGCCGCCGTACTCGGCGCTGGAGTCGATCACGCTGCCGCGCCACGGGATCGCGGCGCTTCCAACGTGGACCGACGCGCTCGACGAGTTCTTGGCGGCGCGAGTCGCCCGGCCGGCCCTGCGCGAAGCGTAGGCGATGCGCGTTCTGGTAACCGGCGGCGGCGGCTACATCGGCCTGGAGCTGTGCCGGCAGCTGCTCGAGCGCGGCGACGAAGTGCGGGTCGTCGACCGGTTCTTCTTCGGCGACGAACCGCTGCGCGCGCTCGCCGGCCGCAGCGGCGGACGCCTGACGTTCGTCGCCGGCGACGTCCGCCGGCTCGATCCCGCCTGGCTCGACGGGATCGACGCGGTGTCGCATCTGGCCGGCCTGTCGAACGACCCCACCGCGGAGTACAATCCGGCCGCGAACTGGGAGATGAACGCGGTCGCGACGGAACGGCTGGGCGAAGCCTGTCAGGCGCGCGGGGTCGGGCGCTTCGTCTTCGGTTCGTCGGCGTCGCTCTACGACGGGATCGGTCCGGGGATGTTCGACGAAAACACCACGGTCGCGCCCCGCGGTGCGTACTCGATCTCGAAGAAGTACGGCGAGGACGCGCTGCTGCGGCTGGCCGGCGCGCGCTTCGCGCCGACCATCCTGCGGCAGGGAACCGTCTACGGCTGGTCGCCGCGAATGCGGTTCGACCTCGTGGTGAACACTTTTCTCAAGGACGCGGTCACCGCCGGCAAGCTGTACCTGCACGGCGGCGGATGGCAGTGGCGCCCGCTGGTCGACGTCAGCGACGTCGCGCGCGCGCACCTCGCGATCCTGTCGGCGGAGATCGACGCGGTGCGCGGCGAGATCTTCAACGTGATGCAGGAGAACTATCAAGTCCGCCAACTGGCGATGCTGGTCGCCGGTTCGCTCAACCTCGAGGGTCGCCACGTCACGCTCGAGGAGGCGCCGCTGCCGCCGCTGGTGCGCGACTACCGCATGTCGAACCTCAAGCTGACGCAGCGCCTCGGCTTCACCCCGGCGGTGACCGTGCTCGAGTCGATCGACGTGATGCTCCAGAAGCTCCCGCTCGACGACGTCGGCTGGCTCACGAACCCGCGCCGGTACAACATCGCGTGGATGAGCGTGCTCGAGGAAGTGCACGCCGCGCAGCGGGACTTCACGTCGATCTACTAAACCGCCGAACATCTCTACGATGAGCGATGGATGGGCCGGCCGGCGCGTGCTGATCACCGGCCACACCGGCTTCAAAGGCGCTTGGCTGGCCTGGTGGCTGGTGCGCCGCGGCGCGCGCATCGCCGGCCTCGCCTTGTCTCCCCCGGCGGGCCCCAACCTGTTCGACGAGCTGCGGCTCGGCGAGCAGGTCGACTCGATCATCGGCGACGTGCGGGACGCGGCCGCGGTGCGCGCCGCGATCGAGCGAGCACGTCCCGAGATCGTACTGCACCTCGCCGCGCAAGCGTTCGTGCGCGCGTCGTACGCCGCGCCGCGGGAGACGTGGGACGTCAACGTGATCGGTACCGCGACGCTGCTCGACGCCGTGCGCGACGCGCGCGGCGTACGCGCGGTGGTGGTGGTGACTTCGGACAAATGCTATCGCAACGACGGTTTGGCGCGCGGCTACCGCGAGGACGATCCACTGGGCGGCCGCGATCCGTACAGCGCGAGCAAGGCCGGTCAGGAGCTCGTCGCGGCATCGTACCGGGCGTCGTTTCTCGGCGGCGGACCGCTGTTGGCGACGATGCGGGCCGGCAACGTGATCGGCGGCGGCGACTGGTCGCCCGAGCGGCTGGTGCCCGACGTCGTGCAGGCCCTGCGCGACGGCGTTCCGGTGGTGCTGCGCTACCCGGACGCGGTGCGACCGTGGCAGCACGTGCTCGAACCGCTGCACGCCTATCTGGTCGTCGCCGGGCGGCTCGCCGCCGGCGATTCGACCGCCGCGAGCGCGTTCAACGTCGGCCCGCGCGACGACGACCAGCGCGCGGTCGCCGAGGTCGTCGAGCGGATCTCGCGCGCCTGGGGCCGCGCGCCCGCCTGGACGCGCGATCCCGCCGCGCAGCCCGAAGAGGCGGCGGCGCTGCGGCTCGATGCTGCCAAGGCGGCGCGCGAGCTCGGCATCGTTGCGCGCTTCTCGCTCGACGAAGCCTGCGCGCGCACCGCGCGCTGGTATCGCGCGTGGTCGGACTGCGCCGACGCGCGCGCGCTGTGCGACGCCGACCTCGACGCCTTCGAGACGACGCCGTGCCGAGCCTGATCTGCCGCGGCTGCGGCGCCGAGGTGCGCGAGTCGCTGGTCGACCTGGGCGTGCAGCCGCTGTCGAACGCCTACGTGCCGCGCGCGGCGGCCGACGCACCCGAACCGTTCTACCCGCTGCATCCGATGGTGTGCGAGCGCTGCTTCTTCGTGCAGCTCGGCGTGTTCGCGTCGCCGCAGTCGATCTTCGGTGACTACGCCTACTTCTCGTCGTACTCGACCTCGTGGCTCGCGCACTGCGCCGCGCACGCGGCGCGCTCGATCGAGCGGCTCGGGCTCGGCGAACACTCGCTGGTGGTCGAGGTCGCCAGCAACGACGGTTATCTGCTGCGCTCGTTCGTCGAGCGCGGGATCCCCGTGCTGGGCGTCGAGCCGGCGGCCAACGTCGCGGAGGAAGCGCGCCGCAACGGCGTTCGCACGCGCACCGCGTTCTTCGGCGCCGGCGAGGCCGAGCGCATCGCGGCCGAGCACGGCCGGGCCGACCTGATGCTGGCGAACAACGTGCTCGCGCACGTTCCCGACATCCACGACTTCGTCGAAGGCTTCCGGCGCTTGCTCGCGCCGGGCGGCGTCGCGGCGTTCGAGTTTCCGCACTTGCTGCCGCTGCTGGCCGAGACGCAGTTCGACACGATCTACCACGAGCATTTCAGCTACCTGTCGCTGCTCGCGCTCGAGCCGGTGCTCGCCGCGCACGCGCTCGCGGTCGTCGATGCCGAACGCATCTCGACGCACGGCGGCTCGCTGCGGCTGTGGGTCGCGCACGCCGGCGGCCCGCCCGCGGCTGCGTCGGCGGTCGGCGAGCTGCGCGACGCCGAGCGTGCCGGCGGGCTCCACGATCTCGCCACGTATCGCGCGTTCGCGCCGCGCGTGCGCGCCGTCAAGCGCGAGCTGCTGCGCTTCCTGATCGACGCGGCGGAGCGCGGCCGGCGCGTCGCGGCGTACGGCGCGGCCGCCAAGGGCAATACGCTGCTGAACTATTGCGGCGTGCGCAACGACCTCGTCGAGTTCGTCGTCGACCGCAACCCTCACAAACAGGGGCATCTGCTGCCCGGCAGCCGGATCCCGGTCGAGCCGGTCGAGACGCTGCTCGCACAGCGTCCCGACTACGTGCTCGTCCTGCCGTGGAATCTGGCCGCTGAGATCGTCGATCAGATGTCGGCCGTGCGCGAGTGGGGCGGCCGGTTCGTCACTGCGATCCCGCACCTGCGCGTCGCCACCTGAGCGGCGGAAACTACATCGGGGTGGTCGTGCCGGTGCGCGAACCGTCCGGGCTGTTGCCGTACACCCAGTTGTTCGACCAGGTCAGGATCGAGGCGCCGGTGGCCGACAGCCCTTGGCCGAGGTTGTACACGACGCTGGTGTTCGACAGGTTGACGGTGGCGCCCGACGTCGCTTGGATCCCGTAGCCCAGGTTGTTCGAGACCGACGACTGGTTGATGTCGACCTTGGCGCTCGCGGCGTCGGTCATGACGCCGCCGGTCGTGCTGTCGAGGATCTGGCTGGAGTCCATGGTCACCTGGGCGTTGGCATGGACGACGAGACCGATGCTGTTCGTCGACAGGACCGTTCTGACGATGTTGACTTTGTCGACCGCGACGGGCGACGTGACGACCACCCCTCCGCCGTTGCAGAAGTCGAGCTGCGAATCCATGATCGTCACGAACTGCGGCTGCGATGCGTTCACGTAGACGCACTGCTGGCTGAACGAGTTGATCGCGTCGTGTTCCAGGATGACGGCGCTGGGCGCGCTGCTGGTGGTGATGTTGATCCCGATCGATCCCGGGTTGGCGCCCGGATTGAGACCGATGATCCGCACGTTGCGGATGATGTCGGCATGACAGGTGGCGCTGGAATTGTTGATGTTGATCCCGGCCGCATTGGAGGCGGCCAAGATGCTGGCGACTTGACCGCCGCCGCCGTCGAGGGTGATGCCCTTGGTGATCGTGATCGTGCCGAAGCCGCCGGGATCGAGCGCGTCGATCTCGCCGCAGTCGGCCGTCTTGCCAATGGCGCCCGGCCAGGTCTTACAGGGAGCGGTCCGGCTGCACGGATTGACGTCGTCGCCGGTCCCCGAGACCCACGTGCGGGTGGCCTGCGCCTGCGCGGCACCCGTCAATGCGCAAAAACCGACCGTGAATACGGCCAGGAAGACCCAAAATACACGTTTCATTAGCCGACCCGTCCTTTTGTGGCTGGCGATCTGAGGAACCGAGCAGTCCTTCGCGGCGCCGTGCGCCCACTCCTCAGCGCAAGCGGCAGGCCGCCCGAACGTTTCGCTGGCGGAACGGTTGCGGCGGGTCCGAATCCCTGCGTCGCGCATGAAACTGCGGATCGACCTCGGCGCGGTCGAGCGAGCGCGCCGGTTGGCCGGCGCGATCGTCGACCCCGTCGAGACGTTCATCACCCGCCACTCGACGCTCGGCGTCGAGCGCGCCGTCGCGCGGTTGTGCGGCGTCGACGGCGTGGACGCGGACGGGATCCCGCTGCCGAACCGCCTGGTCGACGCGTTGAGCGCGCGCGAGGGAGGCGTCGCGCGCGCCATAGGGGCGGCGGTCGCCGAGACGGGGCGCGCCCCGCAAGAGATCGCCGCGGCCGTCGCCGCCGGTGAAGCGTTGCCCGATCCGCGGCGCACCCCGGAGGCCGCGCTGCGCGCCGCCCTGCGGCCGCATGTCGAGCAGGGGTTGGCCCGGCTCGACGCCGCGCGCCGCCGGCGCGACGCGACGCTGGCGCGCCTGCCGCAAGCCGAGCCGCCCTTGCTCTACGTGATCGTCGCCAGCGGCAACATCTACGAGGATCGAACCGCGGCGGTGGCGTCCGCCGAGACCGGCGCGCAGATCGTCGCGGTGATCCGCTCGACCGCGCAGTCGCTGCTCGACTACGTGCCCTACGGCGCCACGACCGAAGGCTTCGGGGGCACCTACGCGACGCAAGAGAACTTCCGCATCATGCGCGTCGCGCTCGACGAGGTGTCCGAGCGCCTGGGCCGTTACGTGATGCTCACGAACTATGCCAGCGGCTTGTGCATGGCCGAGATCGCCGCGATCGCTGCACTCGAGCGGCTCGACATGCTGCTCAACGACTCGATGTACGGGATACTGTTCCGCGACATCAACATGCAGCGCACGTTCGTCGACCAGCACTTCTCGCGGCAGCTCAACGCGCGCAGCGGCATCATCATCAACACCGGCGAGGACAACTACCTCACCACGGCCGATGCGGTCGAGCAAGCGCCGGCGGTGCTGGCCTCGCAGTTCGTCAACGAGGCCTTCGCCCTGCGCGCCGGGCTGCCGGCGGCGCAGATGGGGTTGGGCGACGCGTTCGAGATCGACCCCGATCTCGAAGACGGGTTCCTATTCGAGCTCGCCCAGGCGCAGCTCGCGCGCCAGATCTTCCCCGACGCGCCGCTCAAATATATGCCGCCGACCAAGCACATGACCGGCGACATCTTCAAAGGACATCTGATCGACGCCATGTTCAACCTCACTTCGGTCATGACGCATCAGACGATTCACTTGTGCGGCGTGCTGACCGAAGCGATCCACACGCCGTTCGTCGGCGATCGCGCGCTGGCGCTCGAGAACGCGCGCTACGTGATGGGAACCGCACGCCATCTCGGCGACGAGCTCGAGATCGTGCCGGACGGCAAAATCGAGCGCCGCGCGCAGGCGGTCCTCGGCGGCGCGTTGCGCATTCTCGAGGCGGTCGCCGAGCGCGGCTTGATGCGCGCGATCGAGGACGGCACCTTTGCCGACGTCAAACGCGCGCGCGACGGCGGTCGCGGCTACGACGGCGTCTTCCCCAAAGCCGACGAGTACTGGAACCCCTTCGCCGACGTCGAAGGCGGCTGCATGCGAGAGCCGGTTTCGCGGGCGTGACCGCGGTCAAGCCGTACGGCGACGCGCTGGGCGACGGCGCGGTGCAGCTCTCGTTCACGCTCCCGATCCGTTGGGACGAAGCGGCCGACGAAGCGGCGCGCCGGCTCGTCGGGCTGATGGGCTTCAGCGACGTCGCGGTGGTCGAAGGGCGTCCGATCGGGGGCGGCTTCTCGTTCTTCGTCGTCTACGCGCGGACGCCGGTCGCGATCGACGTCTCGACGATCAGCGCGCCGTCGGCCCTGCGCGAGTCGCTGTCGCTCGAGCAGGTCGACGAGCTGGTCGCCAAGCGCGTCGGCCGCAAGCTCAAGGTCGTCGGCGCGTGCATCGGCACCGACGCGCATACCGTCGGAATCGACGCGATCCTCAACATGAAGGGCTACAAGGGCGACTACGGGCTGGAGCGGTATCGCAGCTTCGAGGTGTTCAACCTCGGCAGCCAGATCGCGGTCGAGGATCTCGTGCGCTTCGCGCGCGACCGCGACGTCGACGCGATCCTGGCTTCGCAGGTCGTCACGCAGAAGGGCAGCGACATCGCCAACTTCACCGCGCTCGCCGAGCTGCTCGAAGCCGAGCACGTGCGCGAGCGGGTGCTGCTGATCGCCGGCGGACCGCGGGTGACCAACTTGCTGGCGGCGGAGCTCGGTTACGACGCGGGCTTCGGCCGCGGCACGCTGCCCGCCGACGTGGCGACGTTCATCGCGCGCCGCGCCGCCGAACGCGTCTCCGCGTGAGACTCGGCTGGGCCGCCCTGGCGGCTGCCGGCGCGCTGGTCTGCGCGGCGCCGGCGTTGGCGGTCGACCGCAGCCAGGGCGCGGGCGTGCCCAAGCCGACCGCGTCGGGCGACCCGTGGACCGACGCCGAGATCGCGTCGCTCGATGCCAACCTCGACCTCGCCGTCGCCGGCAGCAAGACGCTGACCGGCGCGCACGTCGGTGCGTTCGCGATCGACGCGCGCGACGGCCGCGTGTTGTACGAGCGCAATCAGGACGACGCGTTTCAACCGGCCTCGACGCTCAAGCTGCTCGTCGGCAGCGCGGCGCTCGACAAGCTCGGCCCCGCTTTCCGGTTTCGCACCGAAGCGACGATCGAGAACGCGGTGGTCGGCGGAACGCTGCGCGGGGACCTCACGCTGCACGGCACCGGTGACGTGCTGCTCGACGCTGCCGCGCTGGCGACGCTGCCGGCCGCGCTGCACGCTGCGTCGATCGACCGGATCGAAGGCGACGTCGTCGCCGATCCGGCCGATCCGCCGCACTACCCGCCGGGATGGGCGCTCGACGACGTGGCGTGGGACTACGGTGCGCCGGTCACCGCGCTCGGCTACGCCGACGACAGCGTCACGGTCACCGTGACGCCCGGCGCCCAGCCTGGCGACGCCGTGTCGGCGGTCGTCGAGCCGTGGGGCGCGGCCGTGCGCGCGCCGCGCGACTGCGCGCCTCGCGTGCTGTCGTTCTGCATCGTCGTGTCGGCGACGACCGGCGCGCCTCTCAGCGCTCAGACGCTCGACGCGGCGCGCTCGTCCGTGCGTCCCGACGAAGTCGACATCGTCGGCTCGCTCGCCGCCGGGGCCGAACCGGTGCAGCTCGCGCTGGCCGTGCCGAGCCCGCCGCGCTTCGCCGCCGCGGCGGCTCGGCGCGCGCTGATCGCCGGCGGGATCGGCGTCGGCGAGCGTGAGCTCGGCCTGCCGGCCCACGACGCGACGCCGGCCCGATCCGTCTGGTCGCACCAGTCCGAGCCGCTGCCCGATCTGCTGGCCGATCTCTGGCTGCCCAGCGACAACCTGCTCGCCGAGGCGCTGCTGCACGCGCTCGGCGCCGAGCCGCCGGCGCTGCGCGGCACGAGCGAAGCCGGAATCAGCTGGGAGAAGACGTGGCTGGCGAAGCTCGGCGTCGACACGTCGAGCGCCCTCGATCTGGTAGACGGCAGCGGCCTGTCGGCGTACGACCGCATCACGCCGCGCGATCTCGTGCAGGTTCTGCGGCATGACTGGGACGGTCCGTACCGCGACACCGTCCTCGACGCGCTGCCGATCGCCGGCGTGCGGGGCACGCTGCGCTCGCAGCTCGCCGGCACGCCCGCCGAGCGCCGCGTGTTCGCCAAGACCGGAACGCTCTCGCACGCGGCCACGCTGGCCGGCTACGCCGCGACGTCGAAGCACGGCGCGGTGATCTTCGCCTTCCAAGTCGACGACTGGGTCGGCAACTCGGCCGACCTGCGCGAAGCGCGGGCGCGCGTCCTCACCCAGCTCGTCGAGGACTGATCGCACAGCGATGCGGCTCGCGCTGCTGCTGCTGGCGGCGACTCTCCCGCCGGCGGCGGCGTTCGACTGGCCGACGCCGCTGCCCACGACGGCACCGGCTCCCCAGCCCACCGCGCTGTGGGACCGCGCGCCGGCGGCGTCGTTCGGACTCGAGATGCGGCCGCTCGGCGTTTCGGCCGACGGCGACGCGCGCGTGCTGGTGCGGGTGATCCTGCACGACGCGCTCGGTAACCGCACGCGCTTGCGCCGCGGCGGAGACTTCGACTACTTCACCGACCGCGGCAGCGTGCAATGGCAGACGCGGTTGCGCTTCGGCGGTCCGGCGGCGATCGTCTCGCTGCAGGACGACGTGCCCGCCACGATCACCGTCGTCGCGAACCGGCCGGCGGGGCTGCGCGCGGAGCACGCGACGTACGATCCTCGCAGCCGGCGCGGGCCGCACGTCGTCGCGACCGCGCTCGGACCACGGTTGGTCCGCATCGGCTGGTTCCCGCGCGTTCGCGCCGGCGAGGTGGACATCGCGCGCATCGATGCGCTGGGCCGGCGCGCGCCGGTGGCGACGCTGCGCGCGCCGGTCTCGACGTGGGACGACGCCGCGGTGCGTCCGAACGAGATCGCGCGCTACGCGATCGCGTTGCCGCGGCGCCCCGCCGTTGAGGTCGTTGCGCGCACGCCGCCCGCGCTGCCGTCGAGCACGCCGGCCGTGATGCGCGGAAAGTCGGCCTGGCTGGCGTTCTCCGGTGACCCGCTCGACGACGATTCGTACGCGCACCTCGATGCCGAGCGCGTCGTCGCGACGGCGCGGCGGGCCGGGTTGCGTTCGGTGGAGCTGCGGCTCGCGTACGGCGCCTTCGACGAGGTCACGCCGTCGGCCAAGCGCGCCGTCGACGACCTGATCGACCGCTTCGCGGCGGCCGGCATCGTGGTGATCGGCTGGACCGTGCCGCGCGCGGCCGACACCGAGGATCTCGCACGCGCCGTCGACGTCGCGCGCTACCGGACGCCGCGCGGCAACGGCATCACCGGTCTGGCCGTTGATCTCGAGCGCGGCGGTCAGTTTCTCGGCAGCGGCCGGCGCGGGTACGACGCGCTCGCCGCGTATCTGCGCGTGTTGCGCGGCGCGGTCGGCCCCGACGTGCTGCTGATCGCGACCGTCGAAGATCCGCACCTCGAGCACCTCGACGAGAGGTCGTTTCCGTACGCGGCGATCGCGCGTTGGGCCGACGTCCTGCAGCCGATGACCTATTGGCGGATGCTGGGCTCCGCCGGCGATCCGGCCGCCGTTCGCGCCGCGGTCGCCGCATCGGTCGCGCTGACCCGAACGCTCGCGGCACGCGACGTGCCGATCGACGTCGGCGTGCAGACCGGAGTGCTCTCGCGGCGCGGCGCGCCGCCGGGCGCGGAGCTGACGGCCGCGCTGCTCGCCGCGCGAGAGGCCGGCGCGATCGGCGTCGCGTGCTACGATCTGTCCGGAACCGGTCCCGATCAGTGGGAAGCCGTCGCCGGCGTCACGTGGTAACTCGCCTCGCCGGGCGAGCCCGGGAGTTCCGGTCGCGCTGTCCAACCTCTGCAGAAGCCCATGCTGCCCGAGCTGTTGGCCTGGTTCACCGGCAAGGAACAGAACCGGCGCAAGTTTCCGCGCAAGCGCAAGCCCTTCCGCGCGAGCTACACCTTCGACGGCCACACCAGCCGTGCCGCGATCGGCTTGGACATCGGCGGCGGCGGGATGTGCCTGCTCACCCAGGAGGCGGTGACGCGCGACGAGTTCGAGGTGCGCGTGCTGCTCGACGAGCGCCAGCTCCGCGTGCGCGTGAAGACGGTCTGGCACGACAACGTGCAGCATCAAGGGCGCAAGGTTTGGCGCTACGGCACGCGCTTCACCGGGATTCCGGCCGACGACTGGGACGCGATCATCCGGTACACCACCGATCGGCCTGTCGCCGAGTCGAACAAAGCGCAGGACGAGCTCGCCACCGTGCGCATGACGCCCGACGACACGGCGCGCTTGCTGCCCGGCGAGCTGCAGTCGCGGCTGCTGCAGATGCTCGTCGATCGCCGCCGGCTGGCGCCGCTCGGCGAGCGCGTCACGCCGCTGGTGCAGTACTTCTACTCCGGCATCGTTCGGCACAACGACAAGCTGATGCATCGCCTGGTCATCCAATCGAAGGTCGTCGGTTCGGAGAGCGACGAGCTGTTCGAGACGCGCTTCGTTTTCGACGAGAGCGGCAAGAACATTCAGATTCTCAATTGAAAGCCGCCGGATGCCGCAACCGATCGCGCTGATCACCGGCGTCACCGGACAGGACGGTTCGTATCTGGCCGAGCTCCTGCTCGAGCGGGACTACCGCGTCGTCGGCATGACGCGCCGCACGTCGACCGACGTCCACGAACGCATCGGGCACCTGGCCGGCCGGATCGAGATCGTATCGGGCGACCTGCTCGACCAGAGCTCGATGAGCTCGATCATCGCCGCCGTCCGGCCGAACGAGATCTACAATCTCGCCGCGCAGTCGTTCGTGCCGACGTCGTGGACGCAGCCGGTACTCACCGGCGAGTTCACCGCGCTCGGCGTCACGCGGCTGCTCGAAGCGATTCGGGCGGTCGATCCGTCGATCAAGTTCTATCAGGCGTCGAGCTCGGAGATGTTCGGCAAAGTGCAAACCGTGCCGCAGAACGAGCAGACGCCGTTCTATCCGCGCTCGCCGTACGGCGTAGCGAAGCTCTACGGGCACTGGATCACCGTCAACTATCGCGAGTCGTACGACATCTTCGCTTGCTCAGGTATCCTATTTAACCACGAGTCGGTTCCAGACTCGACTCCCGTGATCGTGCGTGAGAATTGCATCGTCGACGTGAAGCCGATCGGCGAGATTCTACGTGTCAGAGAAAAGGGGCCGAACGTGCAGCGCTTCGAGCCTCAGGACCTGGAGGTGTGGGACGGCGACGACTTCGTGCCGGTTCGTGGGGGAACCGCATACCGGCACCGCGCGCAGGTCGAGAACAAAGGTGTCGCCCGTATCGAAGCCCGCTGTGGAACCGTAACCACAACCGCCGATCACGTTATCTTCATGGCGGATGGGGAGCGCGCCGCGAAGAACGTCGAAGCCGGGCAACGGATGGTGCGCGCTGAGCTTCCTGAGATTCCCTCGTCCACGTTGCTGACGAAGGAAGCGGCGTGGATGCTGGGGATGTTCGTGGGCGACGGTTCGGCGTACATGGAGGGTAACCGCACGAACGCCAAGTTCGTGAACAGCAACTCGATGTTGCGAGCTGCCTTCGCCGATGTGTGGAAGCGGGTGACGTGCGGTGATGTTCGATATTCTGCGACGACCTCAGGCTTCATTCCGGGAAAGGTCGTCGGAGCGCTCGTACTCAGCGGCGCTCCGACCTACGTCGAATGGCTGCGCAGTGAGTGTTATACGGAACACGGGTACAAGCGCGTCCCGCGCGTGGTGCTCAACGGCGGGATCGACGTCTGGCGTGCTTTTCTCGCCGGCTACAACTCGACCGGCGGGCTCAAAGCCGGGAACGGCACGTACGTCTACAAGAACTTCAAGACCAACTCGGCGGTCCTGGCGATGGGTCTATGGTGGATGGCGAACCGCGCGCTCGGACAAGAGACTGTATTGAACGTCGAGGTTGGGCCGACTGAGCGGCCCGGGCCGTTCTACTCGATCAATCTGCGGTCGCCGAGCGTCCCGGGCGCAAAGGGTGCGCATCTAAAGCGGGACCTCGCCGAGGTCAAGCGTGTCGTCCCTCAACCGCATTATGAAGGCTGGTTGTATGATTTCACCACGACGAGCGGCCGTTTCCACGCCGGCGTCGGCAACTGCTTGATCCACAATTCGCCGCGTCGGGGCAAGGAGTTCGTGACGCGCAAGATCAGCGACGGCGTGGCGCGCATCAAGCTCGGCATTGCGAGCGAGCTGCGACTGGGGAATCTCGACGCGAAACGGGACTGGGGTTTCGCCGGCGATTACGTGCGCGCGATGTGGATGATGATGCAGCGCGACCGGGCCGAGGATTTCGTCGTCGCCAGCGGACGCACGCACGAGGTGCGCGACTTCGTCCGGCTCGCGTTCGCCGCCGCCGACTTGGATTGGGAGCCGTACACGGTCGTCGACCGGCGGTTCTACCGCCCGGCCGAGGTCGATCTGCTGGTCGGCGACCCGGGCAAGGCGAAAGCAGTCCTGGGCTGGCAGGCCGAGCTGTCGTTCGAAGAGCTCGTGCAGCGCATGGTCGCCGCCGACCTCGATCGTCTGCGGCCGCTGGTCGCGACGTAGCACGGCACCACGGCCGGATGCGCGTCCTGGTCACCGGTGCATCGGGCTTCGTCGGCCGGCATCTGCGCGCGGCGCTGCGCGACTGCGGACACGAGGTGTTCGAGACCGATCATGCCGCGCACGGCGACGCGCTCGCGGTCGACGTCACCGATCCGCTCGCCGTCCAGGCGCGTTCGAGCTGGCGCGCCCCGATGCCGTCGCGCACCTCGCCGCGCAAGCGTTCGTGCCGGCCTCGCTCCAGGATCCCGCGGCGACGCTGCGGGTCAACGCGCTCGGTACGCTGCACGTTCTCGAAGCGGCGCGCGCGACGGCTGCGAACGGCGACCGCGCGCGCGTGCTGGTGACCAGCAGCGCCGACGTCTACGGAGCGCAGCCGGCCGAGGCGTACCCGCTGCGCGAGACGACCGCGCCGCGGCCGACGAATCCGTACGCGGCCAGCAAGGTCGGCGCCGAGGCGCTCGCCCTCGCGTACGCGCGCTCGTTCGGCGTCGACGCCGTCGTGACGCGCGCGTTCAACCACATCGGCGCCGGTCAGGACGAGCGCTTCGCGGTGCCGGCCTTCGCGCTGCAGCTCGCCCGCATCGCGGCCGGCGGCGAGCCGGTCGTGCGCGTCGGAAATCTCGGCGCGACGCGCGACGTGCTCGACGTGCGCGACGTCTGCGACGCCTACGTGCGGATCCTCGAAGGCGCCGGTGCGGCCGGTGAGATCTACAACGTCTGCAGCGGCACGGCGACACCGATGCGCGAGATCTTGCGGCAGCTCGTCGAGATCGCGCGCGTCCCGGTCGAGGTGCGCGAAGACGCGGCGCGAATGCGCCCGGCGGACGTGCCCGTCAGCTTCGGCGACGCGGCGAAGCTGCGCGAAGCGACCGGCTGGTCCCCGCGGGTACCGCTCGCGGCGGCGTTGCGCGACGTGTACGACGACGCCCGCGCGCGGCTGCAGTCGACGACTTCGGGATGACGATCAGGTGAACTCAGGGCAAACGTTTGGCTCCTTCGTCTTCGGCCAGCGCGGAGCGCTGCTCGCGCTGCCGGCGCTGGCGCTCGCGGCGCTGGGCAGGCCGAGCGCGTTCTCGGTGGCCTGCGGCTTACCGCTGGCATTCGCCGGCGAGGCGATCCGCATGTGGGCCGTCGGCTACAGCGGCGTGACGACGCGCGGCGACACGGTCACCGCGCCGGCGCTGGTCACCGCCGGACCCTATGCGTTCGTGCGCAACCCGCTGTACGTCGGAAACTTCGTCACCGCGGCCGGCTTCGCGCTCGCCTTCACCGGCAAGAACTCGGCGCCGTCGCGCGCCGCATTGGTGCTGGGTTCGCTGGGCACGATGTGCGCGGTGTACTCGGTGATCGTTCCCCACGAGGAAGCGTATCTGCGCGCCACCTTCGGCGAAGCGTTCGACGACTACGTCGCGCGCGTGCCGCGGGTGATCCCCGCGCTGGAACCGGCCGAGCCGCAGCGCGGGTCCTACGATCCCGACGTGATCTTTCGAGCCGAGTCCCGAACCTGGCTGAGCTTCGGCCTCGCCCTGCTGGTCTTGGCGCTCAAGAGCACGCGCGCATGAACGGCCGGTTCGGCGCTCCGGACCGCGAGCCGGCCTCGACGGCGCGGCTCAAGATCGCGCTCGGAGCGACGGTCTGCGTCGCGGTGGTCGAGCTGGCCGGCGGCCTGCGCGCCGGTTCGCTGGCACTCGTCTCGGACTCGGTGCACGTCACAATGGACGGCGTCGCGCTCGGCATCGCGCTGGCCGCCGCCGTGCAGGCCAAACGGCCCGCCACCGTCCGTCAGACCTACGGCTTCGCGCGTTACGAGATCCTCGCCGCGCTCGCCAACGGCGCGCTGCTGACCTCCGTCACCATCCTCATCGCCGTCGAGGCGGTCAAGCGTCTGCTCCATCCGGAGCTGCCGTCGGCGTTGCTGATGGCCGGCGTCGCCGCGTTCGGGCTGGCCGTCAACCTCGGCGTCGCGCTGGTCTTGCTGGGCGGACGCCGCGACCTGAACCTGCGCGCCGCGCTGCTGCACGTCGCCGGCGACGCGCTCGGCGCGACTGCGGTCATCGCGGGCGGCGTCGCGATCGCCTTCACCGGCGCGGCCTGGATCGACCCGCTGCTGTCCCTGCTGGTCGCCGCCATCGTGATCGCCGGCGTGGTCCGCATCGTGCGCGAGGCCGGCGACGTGCTGCTCGAGAGCACGCCGGGGCACGCGGCGATCCCGCTGGTGCGCGACCGGATCGGCCGGGTAGAGGGCGTCGTCGGCGTCCACGACCTGCACGTCTGGACCATCGGTTCGGAGAGCCACGCGCTCTCGG
Organism: Vulcanimicrobiota bacterium; assembly: GCA_963738465.1. Classification (GTDB taxonomy): domain Bacteria; phylum Vulcanimicrobiota; class Vulcanimicrobiia; order Vulcanimicrobiales; family Vulcanimicrobiaceae; genus Vulcanimicrobium. The sequence continues at coordinate 115,632 of CAVTWP010000004.1, read as the reverse complement.
CCCACGTCGTGCTCGACGACCGCAAGCTCAGCGAGGCCGGGGCCATCTTGCGCTCGATCGATGCGGCGATGCGGGTGGACTTCGCGATCTCTCACTCCACCATCCAGTTCGAGTGCGAGAGCTGCGACCCGGACACGACGATCGTGTGCACTCAGGCGGCTCGGGAACCCCTCGGCTTCTCGACGAAGTTGTGAGCGTCATGAAATCCGGTACCGTCGTCCTCGCGACCGCTCGCACGCCCTTCGGGCGGCTCGGCGGCGCGCTCGCCTCGCTCGTCGCGACCACGCTCGGCGGCGACGCCATCCGCAACGCGATCGCCCGGGCCGGGATCGATCCGGCCGACGTCGAGCACGTCGTCATGGGTCAGGTGCTGCAAGCCGGCGCAGGTCAAGCGCCGGCGCGGCAAGCCGCGTTCAAGGCGGGCTTGGCCAAGACCACGACCGCCGAGACGGTCAACAAGGTCTGCGCCTCCGGGATGATCGCGGTCGTGCACGCGGCGCGAGCGATCGCCGACGGCGACCACGATGTCGTCGTCGCCGGCGGGATGGAGTCGATGTCGAACGCGCCGTATCTGCTGCCGGGCGCGCGCGCCGGCTACCGGTACGGCAACGCGACGCTGGTCGACGCCATGATCAACGACGGACTGTGGGACTATTACTTCGACGAGGCGATGGCGTCGCAGGGCGCGCGCGTCGCGGCCGAGCTGGGCGTCACGCGCGAGGTGCAGGACGAGTTCGCGTTCCAGAGCCACCAGCGCGCGCACGAAGCGCACCGGTCCGGCAAGTTCGACGCCGAGATCGCGCCGATCGCCGTCGCCACCAAAGCCGCCGGCAGGATCGTCGTCGAAGCGCTGCCCGTTGCGGCCCGCGAGCGCATCCCGGCGATGGCCGGCGGCGCCGGCGGCTCGGTGTGGGATCACGTTCCGCCGCAGAACATGGTCGCCGATCCGACCCGGTACTCGCCCTACGTGACCGGCGACGTCGCGCACGCGCTCGTCAACCGCGACGAACCGGTGCGCGCGGACGCTTCGCTGCAAGCGATGGCCAAGCTCAAACCGATCGATGCCGGGGGCACGGTCACCGCCGGCAACGCGCCCGGCGTGAACGACGGCGCGGCGGCGCTGGTCCTGTCGAGCCCCGAGTACGCGCGTTCGGCCGGCGCCGAACCGCTGGCCGAGATCGTCGATCACGCCGGCGTCGCTTGGGATCCGCCGTATCTCGCGCTCGTGCCGGCGATGGCGGCCCAGAAGCTGCTCGACAAGCAGGGCCTCAAAGCCTCCGACATTCACGTCTGGGAGATCAACGAGGCGTTCGCGGCCGTGGCGCTGACCGCCGCGGCGCGGCTCGGCCTCGATCCGCGCGCGATCAACCTCCAGGGCGGAGCGGTTGCGCTCGGGCACCCGATCGGCGCTTCGGGCGCGCGGATCGTCGGCGCGGTGGTGCAGCAGTTGCGGGCGCGTGGAGGAGGCTATGGGATCGCCGCCATCTGCTCCGGGGGCGGGCAGGGCGATGCGGTTCTCGTCCGCGTCGCTTCTTAGGGTCGGGGGTTGGTGGGTGTCGTGACGGCAACGGCGAGTTGGAGTTGAGGATCTTGGCGTGAGAGTGTTGGTGGTCGGGGCGGGGCAGATGGGAAACGGCATCGCTCAGGTGCTCGCCGCCAAAGGCCATGAAGTGCTGCTCAACGACGTCGACGAGGCGCGGATTCGAGCTGGGATCGATGCGATCGCGAAACGCCTCGATCGGGACGTCGAGAAAGGACGCTTGACCGCGCCGCAGCGCGGCGATCTGCTCGCGCACGTCGACGCGCGGCCGCATTTTCACGATCTCGAGATCGATCTGGCGATCGAGGCGGCCACCGAGCGGCTCGATCTCAAGCTCGATCTGTTTCGCGTACTCGACCGCAATACGGCGCCCGAAACGGTGCTGGCGAGCAACACGTCGTCGATCTCGATCACCGTGCTGGGCGCGGCGACCTCGAAGCCCGAGCGCGTGGTCGGGATGCACTTCATGAACCCCGTCCCGGTGATGAAGCTGGTCGAGATCATTCGCGGGATCGCTACCTCCGACGCGACGTTCGCGTTCGTGCGCGATCTCGCCGTCGAGCTCGACAAGACGCCGGTCGAGGTGCGCGACTTTCCCGGCTTCATCTCGAACCGCGTGCTGCTGCCGATGATCAACGAGGCGATCTACGCGTTCCACGAAGGCGTCGCGTCGGTCGAGGCGATCGATACCGTGATGAAGCTGGGCATGAACCATCCGATGGGGCCGCTGACGCTGGCCGACTTCATCGGCCTCGACACCTGTCTGGCGATCATGAACGTCCTGCACGACGGCTTCGGCGACTCGAAGTACCGGCCGTGTCCGCTGCTCAAGCAGTACGTCGCCGCCGGCTGGCTCGGCAAGAAATCCGGCCGAGGCTTCTACGACTACCCTTCGACAGGCTCAGGTCAGGCTTCGCGCTCGGCCAACCCGCCGCGATGACCGCGACCGCCCGCTACGTCGGCTTCGAGCCGACCGACGAGCAGCGCGCGATCGGCGACGCCGCGCGCGAGATCGCCGAACGCGAGATCGCACCGCACATCGCCGGCTGGGACAAGGCGCACGTCTTTCCGCGCGAGCTGTACGCCAAGCTCACCGCCGCCGGGCTGATGGGGATGCTCGTCCCGGAGTCGTACGGCGGCGTCGCCGCGGACTACGTCGCGTACGCGCTGGCGATCGAGGAATTGGCTCGGGTCGACGCCGGCACCGCCGTCACGGTCTCGGTCCACTCGATGATCTGCAACGCGGTCGCGCGGCTGGGCTCGAGCGAGCAGAAGCAGCGGTGGCTCGAAGGGCTCGCTGCCGGCGACGTCATCGCCGGCTTCGGTCTGACCGAGCCCGACGCCGGCTCGGACGCCGCGGCGATCCGCGCTACGGCGCGGCGCGACGGCGACGAGTGGATTCTCAACGGCCGCAAGCAGTGGTGCACCAACGGCGGCTTCGCCGGCGTGGTCATGGCCATGTTCCGCAGCGGGGGCCCCGGCGCGAAGGGGATCAGCGCGTTTCTGGTCGACGCGTCGCTGCCCGGCGTCGTCGTCGAGCGCACCACCGACAAGCTCGGGATCCACACCTCGAATACCGTCGATCTCGCCTTCGACGACGTGCGCGCGTCCGCATCGTCGCTGCTCGGCGGCGAGGGAACCGGCCTCACCTCGGCGCTCACCACGCTGACCTCGGGCCGCATCGGCATCGCGGCCCAGGCGACGGGGATTCTCTCGGCCTGCCTGGACGCGTCGGTCGCCTTCGCGCGCGAACGCGTCGCGTTCGGCAAGCCGATCGGTGCGCACGAGGGGGTCTCGTTCAAGATCGCGCGCATGGCGACCGACCTCGACGCCGCGCGCCTGCTGGTCTACCGCGCCGCGGCGCTCGCCGATGCGGGACGTCCGTTCGTCGTCGAGGCGTCGAAGGCCAAGCTGTTCGCGTCGATGGCGGCGCGCTCACATGCTTCGGAGGCCGTCCAGATCCACGGCGGCTACGGGTACACGACCGAGTTCCCGGTCGAGCGCTATTACCGCGACGCGAAGATCACCGAGATCTACGAGGGGACGTCGGAGATTCAGCAGCTCGTCATCGCCCGGGGAGTGTTGGGCCGCTTCGACTAGCCGAACGCAGCGGCCACGCGCGCGTCGAGACGCCGGGCGAGACGTGGGCCAGCGGCGTGGTGTCTTGCGCGACGACGTCGGCGGCGGAGAGCAGCGTGTTGTCGGCGATCGCCGGTTGCGCTTCGGCGAGCGGCCATGGTTCGTGGACCACGTCGCCGCGTCTCGTGCGGCCGCCGACGCGGGTGAAGAAGCAGTAGCGTTCGACCAGCCAGTGCGCGAGGCTGCCCGGCGCGGCGGCGCCGAGCGGGGCGCCGATGCGGGCGCTCGCGCCGAAACGCGCCGGCGGCGCGCGGCGGTCGGTGCGTTCCGACGCGTACGTGTACGTCACGGCGTCGTGCGCGCACGCGATGCGCGCGGCGACGTAGTTGAGTCCGAGACGGCGGCCGGCCCAGACTGCGGCCTTGTCGGCGGCGTCGAGGCTGAAGAACCAGACCCCGGCGCGCTCGGCGTCGCGCGCGTACGTGCGCAGGTTGATCTCGGCGAAGGGCGGCAATGCGGCGAACGGCGGGACGATGCGGGCGCGCGCGCCGGCGATCCGAAAGGCGACGACGCTCACCCAGGCGTCGCCGTCGTAGAGGTCCAGCTCGATGTCGCTCGGGATGACGCGCCGCAGCGCGGCGGCGTCGGCGCGCCAGTGCAGGAACAGCGCGTCGCGCCAGTCCATCGCGACGACCCAGGGGGCATTCATGCGGCCGGCGGCTGCGGCGGTGCCGGCAGCGCGCAGACGTCCGTGCTGCCGAACCAGCGGTACCGGTTGCGCGCGACCCAGCGGTACACGCGGTCGCGCAGCGCGCGCGGGATCAGCATCGCGGCGAACGCCAGCGGGTACGGGGCGCGCAGGCCGAGCGCGATATGCAGCACCGCGTCACTGAGCTCATAGCGGCGTCCGTAATCGAGCAACACGATCGTGTCGAGCTCTCGCGAGCCGACGCTTTCGCCGCTCGATTGCAGCGAGCGAAACGCGAACCTGCCGGCCGGGTCGTTGGCCGCGATGAAGCGCACGGCCCCGTTGCAGAGGCTGCAGTCACCGTCGAACAGGACCGTCGCTGGGGCCATGTCGATGCCGCGCCGGCGACTCGCGGCTACTTCGCCCCGAACGAGTCGCTCGTCAGCGTGGCCGTCAGGTGGGCCGTCGAGTTGACGTACTGCTCCATGACCGAATGACGGGACGTCGCGACGAGATCGTACGACAGCGGCGCGAGCTTGTCGGTGTCGTAGACGGTCGTGCCGGTCGTCGTCTCGTCGTAGCCGCGCGCACCCGTCACCGCCACGACTCCGCCGATCTGGAGCGTCGCCTTCTCCCCGTCGACCGCGGTGACCCGAAACGTCGTGGTGCCTTTGGCCGGTGCCGGCGCCGGTCGCGACCACGCGGTGCCCGGTTCGATCGTGCGGTCGGCGACCAAACCGCGCGCCAGCAGCGGCAGCAGGTAGACGGCGGCGGGACTCAGCTCGGAACCAGGCTTGGTCGACAGGCGTCCGTCGGGAAAGATCGCCACGCGCGTCAGCAGCTGCTGCGCCGACGTTCCCGCGTACGCGCAGTCCACCACGAGGCCGCCGTCGGGCGTCGCGGCGATGACGTTCACGGTCAGCCGTCCGTCGTCGCGCGCATCGCTGGTGCGCGTCGTCACGCCGCCGCCCGTACCCGGGCCGCCGCCGCCGCCGGTGAAGCCCGACGTCTGCTCGTCGGCGCGCTTCTGCTCGGAGTAGACGATCGTGTACACGAGCGTTCGCAGTGGTTTGGACTGGTCGGCGGCCGACGCGATCCCGGGGAACGCGACGGTGAAAGCGGCGACGAAGGCGAGCAAGCTGCGCATGGACGGTTCTCCTCGATCGGGACGAGGATTCCTCACGCGGGGCGGTTTCCGCCTGCGATCCGGCGAGGGCCGATAAACGTCGTCCAGGGGCGGCGTTTTGGGGCGCGAAGGCTGGCCGCGCGATGAAATTGATGGAGCATCAAGGCAAGGAGCTGTTTCGCCGCGTCGGGATTCCGACTCCGAACGGCGTCTTCGCGACGACGGCCGATGAGGTTCGCGGCTACATCGCCGCGCATCCCGGCGCGTGGGTGCTCAAGAGCCAAGTCCTCATGGGTGGTCGCGGCAAAGCCGGTGGCATCAAGTTCGCCGACGACGCGCAGCAAGGGGAAGCGCTCGCGCGCGAGCTGATCGGCAAGATCCTCAAGTCGGTCCAGAACCCCGACGGCGAGCAAGTCAAGGCGCTGCTGGTCGAAGAGAAGGTCGACATCGCCAGCGAGGCCTACGTCTCGATCGCGATCGACCGCTCCGCGAAGAAACCCGTCGTGCTCGTCACGGCGCAAGGCGGAATGGACGTCGAGGAGGTCGCGGCGCACGATCCGGACGCGATCAAGAAGTACTGGATCGATCCCGCGGCGGGCTACTCGCCGTTCATCGGGCGCAGGCTGGCCTTCGAGACGAAGTTGCCGGACGGGTATCGCAAGGCGTTTGCGTCGATCCTCGGCGCGCTCTACACGCTGTTCATGGAGTACGGCGCCAACCTGGTCGAGATCAACCCGCTGGTGCTCACCCGGGACGGCCGCGTGATCGCCAGCGACGCGAAGGTCGATCTCGACGACAACGGCTTGTACAAACATCCCGACGTCGCGGCTTGGAACAAGGAGGCACCGGCCGACGCGGATCAAGCGGCCGCGGTCGCGATCGGCCTGGGCATGTCGAACTATGCGAAGCTCGACGGTACGATCGGCGTGATCGCGAACGGGGCGGGGCTCGGGATGGGGACGATGGACGCGATCCGCAGCGCCGGCGGCGCGGCGGCGAATTTTCTCGACATCGGCGGCGGCGCGCAGGCCGAGCTGGTGAAGAAGAGTTACAACCTGGTCACCGCCGATCCCAAGGTCAAGGCGATGTTCATCAACATCTTCGGCGGCATCACGCGCGGAGACCAAGTCGCCCAAGGCATCGTCGAAGCGCTCGCCGGGGACGACGTGCGCAAGGTTCCGCTCGTCGTGCGCCTGACGGGCACCAATGCCGAACAGGGTCGCGCGATCCTCGACAAGGCCGGCTTCGTGCCGGTCGAAACGATGGACGAAGGCGCGACGCGCGCCGTCGCGCTGGCGAGCGGGGCGCACTGACGTGGCGATCTTCCTCGACAAGAACTCCAAGGTCATCGTTCAGGGGATCACCGGTCGCGAAGGCGCGTTCCACACGCAGCGCATGCTCGCGTACGGCACCAAGATCGTCGGCGGCGTAACGCCCGGCAAAGGCGGAACGGCGATCGAGAGCGGTCAGCCCGTCTTCGATACGGTCAAAGACGCCGTCGAATCGACCGGGGCCACCCACTCGATCGTCTTCGTCCCGCCCTTCGCCGGCGCCGACGCCTTGTGGGAGGCGCACGACGCCGGGATCAGGCTGGCGGTCTGCATCACCGAAGGGATCCCCGCGCACGACATGCTGCGGGTCGTCAACACGACCCCGGGGATGCGCATCATCGGCGGCAACTGCCCGGGGATCATCTCGCCCGGCAAGTCGCTCGTCGGCATCATGCCGGCGCAGGTGTTCAAAGCGGGCAACGTCGGGATGATCTCCCGCTCGGGGACGCTGACCTACGAGATCGTCGACGCCCTCACCCGGGCCGGCTTCGGTCAGTCGACCTGCGTGGGCATCGGCGGCGACCCGATCATCGGCACGACCTTCGTCGACTGCCTGCGCGCGTTCGCCGGCGATCCGGAGACGGCGGCCGTCGTCGTCGCCGGCGAGATCGGCGGCTCGGACGAGGAAGACGCGGCCGCCTTCATCGCCGAGCACGTCCCGGACAAGCCGGTCGTCGCGTTCATCGGCGGGCGTTCGGCGCCCGAGGGCAAGCGATTGGGCCACGCCGGCGCGATCATCTCCGGCGATACCGGGACGCCGCAGTCCAAGGTCGAGGCTTTCGAGCGGGCCCGGGTCCCGGTTGCCGACCGCCCCTCGGACATTCCCCGGCTCCTGGCCGAGCGGCTCAAGCCGGTTCCCGCCTAGCGGATGCGCTACGGCTTGCGCTGCGAGGAGTGCGAAGCGACGATGTGGCTGGCGACTTCCCGGCCGGAGCTCCAATGGCTGCGCGGGCGGCGGCACGTCGTGCAGGAGGTCGCGGCGCACCTCAGCGCCGGGCTGGACGGCTGGATGGCGGACGGCCTGGCGTTCCTGGGCGCCCATGACGGCCACGATGTGAGCGTGGTCGAGGCTCCTCCCAGGTAAATCTCAGCCTGCCGAGAGGGAAGCGGAAGCACCCTCCAAGAATCCGCTTTATCCGCCCGGACGGCCTCCAGCTCCATGGACGTGGCTGTCAGTGCCGCTTTCGTCGGATCACTCACCACACACCATTCGAAAGGAAAGGTGCCCGTGGCTTTCAGACGTTCGCTTCGGCGAGGCGTCTGCGCGGTGCTCCTGATCATCGGATTCGTGCTCCAGGGAACGACAAGCGTTCTGGCAGGCACGACCGGAGCGATCAGCGGCACGGTCGTAGACGCAGCGACGAGCCAACCCGTCTCGGGGGCGCGCGTGACCGCGTCCAGCCCCTCACAAACCACCTCGACGACCTCAGACGCGTCGGGACATTACATCTTCCTCTCGCTGACGCCTGACACGTACAACGTGACGGCCGCGTCGACGAGCAACTACGACGAGTACACCATCAGCGGCGTGACGGTCCAGGCGGACCAGACCGTCAACGTGGCGCTCACTCAGCGCAAGCGCCTGCAACAGATCGGATCGGTCACGTCGCGCTCCGCGTCGTCGCTGGTCAAGCCCGGCACGACCGCCGACGTCTACTCGATCAATGCGGCGCAGCAGGACAAGGCCTCCGCCTTCGGCGGCGGCGGTACCCTCAACTCGGCATGGTCGGCGATCTCGACCGTTCCGGGCGTCTACGTCGCGCCGGGTCAAAACGGTTACATCGGCGCCGGCGCATCGCTGTCGATTCGCGGCGGCGACTACGATCAGATCGGCTACGAGTTCGACGGTGTCCCCGTCAACCGTTCGTTCGACAACTATCCGTCCTCGACGCTGTCGTCGCTCGGACAGCAGGAGCTGCAGGTCTATACCGGCGCGACTCCGGCGAACTCCGAGGCCCAGGGCTTGTCGGGGTACATCAACCAGGTCATCCGGTCGGCTCCGCGCCTGCGTATCGGAACGTGACGCTCGCCCTCGGCGGTCCGACCTACTACAACAAGGCCGCGTTCGAGACCGGCGGGGCGAACCCGAGCCGGACCTTCTCGTACTACGTCGGGCTGGGCGCGTACAACCAAGACTACCGCTTCTTCGACCAGTACAACGGCAGCGGAATCGCGCAGCTCTTCGGCACGCCGATCGACCAGTGCGCGCTCGCAGCGAACCCGGCGGCGCTCCGTTCTTGCAACGGACCCGGCGGGATCGACTACACGAACGGCGGCACGACGAGCGCGTGGGTGCTCGGACCGGCGAACGTCGGCGGCATCCACGAGAACTTGGTGCGCGACAGCGTCATCAACTTCCACTTCGGCCTGCCCAAGAAGGACGGCACGAAGGACGACGTCCAGCTGCTGGTCGACATCGACCATCTCAACGAGATCGCGTACACGTCGGTCAACGACATCGGCGGCGCGGCCTTTGCCGCCAACGCCTTGGCCGGGACCGTCGGAGGCGCTCCGACCTACGTCGACGGCCTCCAGTACGCGGGCAAAATGGGCTCCGTGCTCAACCCCGCCACCGCACCGGCGATGGTCACCCCCTACCTGTTCCCGCAGTCGCCGACCGGGCGTGGCTTGGGTGCGACGATTCCGAACAACATGGAAGGCGAACAAGGGAACGACCAAGGTATTTTCAAGCTCCAGTACCAGCACAATTTCGGTACGAGCGCGTTCCTGCGCGTGTACGGCTACACGTACTACTCGGACTGGCTGATGACGGATCCGACCGCCGCATGGAGCGAGTATCTCGCCGGGACGTTCGGCGCCTTCTCACCCGACTACGAGCTTTCGAGCCACACTCGGGGCGTGAGCGCCGAGTTCTCCGATCAGCTCAACTCGCAGCACCTGCTGACGCTCCAAGCGAACTACACGACGGCCAACTCGACTCGCGACAACAACACCGAGTGGTTGAACGGTGTGTACGGTACCAACAGCGTCAACGCGCGGACCGCCCTCGGCGTCGTCGTCAACGCATCGTCTCCGACCTCCGGCTACTGCTTCTCGAAGGCCGGCGCGCTGACCAGCTGCGAGTACGCCGGCGCGAACGGTGCGGCGGGCCCGCAGTACCTGACCCTGAAACAGGCAGCAGGCGGTTCCAATCTCGTGTTGCCTGCAACGTGCGTTCTGCCCGGTGTCGCGTCGACCACGTGCGAGTATCTGACCGTGGGCAACGGTCAATACGCCACGTACAACACCGTGCAGCCGCGCTTCGCGTCAGTGTCGCTGACCGACAACTGGCGGCCGACCGAAAAGCTGAGCATCAACCTCGGCCTGAGGCTCGACCAGTTCCAGTTCGATACCTCGTCGATCAACGACAACCCCGCGCGGCAGCTCTACTACAACGCGTTCAATCTCGACTATTGCTTCACGAACGCGGCCAACGCGATTAAGACCAACCCCACCCCGGGTGGCGCGTGTCCGGCCGGGACCCACGTTCCGGGGATCATCGACCAGAACGGCGGCGTCGCGACCTACGACGTGCTGCAGCCTCGCGTGGGCTTCACCTACTCGCTGAACCCGACGACCGTCGTTCGGGGCAGCTACGGGCGCTACACGCAGGCACCCAACAGCGCGTTCGAACAGTACGACGCGCTCCAGGCCAACCAGCCGTTCCTGCTCTACAACACCTACGGGTTCCAGCAGTTCGGGTTCTTGAGCTCGCTCCACAACGTCGGGCCCGAAATCTCGAATAACTACGACATCTCGCTCGAGAAGTCGTTCGGGCGCGACATGGCGGTCAAGTTCACGCCCTTCCTGCGCAAGACGCAGGATCAGATCCAGCAGTTCTTCCTGAACTTCGCCTCCAGCTTCGTGTCCGGCCTCAACGTCGGCCGGCAAACGTCGAAGGGCGTCGAGTTCGAGCTCGACAAGGGCGACTTCGCGCGCAACGGCTTGGCGGCGAAGCTGTCGTTCACCTATACCGACAGCTTCATCAACTACACGCCGTTGGCGACCGGCGGAACGGTGCTCGATCCGATCAACGCCAACATCCGCAACTACAACGCGTACACGTCGTACTGCTCCACGCATGCGACCGATGCGCGCTGTGCCGGCGGTACGACGCAGACCGGCGCCTCGTCGCCCTGCTACGCCACCACGACGGACACGCCGGTCGCGCTCGTCGGTCCCTCGTGCCCGGCGGGCTCGATCACGAACCCGTATTGGAACCTCGCTCCGCAGTCGCTGCTGAGCGCATCTGCGGATCTGCCGACCTACGACATCCTGGCCGGTCCGCCGGGGACGAACGGGAACGCCTACGGCGCACCCTACGTCTCCACGCTGCTCGTCCAGTACAAGCATGGCCCGCTGAGCATCACGCCGGCCCTGCAGTTCGTCGGCGGTCAGCGCTACGGCACGCCGCAAACCACCAACGGCGTCGCGCCCGACTTGTGCACGGCGGCGATCGGCGCCACGACGCGCTACGACATCGCGTCGTGCGCGGCCGGCGGCGGCGACTTCTACGGGTTCCTGCCGGGCTACGACATGGTCGTGCCCAATCAGCAGACGGGCCTGTTCGACAATCTCGGCGCGTTCGTCGAGCCGAACATCCTCTCACTGCACCTCCAGGCCACCTATGACATCAGCAAGAACATCACGCTGGTGGCGACCTTCGCCAACCTCTACCATTCGTGCTTCGGCGGCACGAACGTACCGTGGGCGATCGCTGGTTCCTGCGGCTACGTGCCGAACAACGAAATCCCGATCGGCAACAACTACAACCCCGGTCAGGCGATCCAGCCGTTCGTGAAGAACGCGTATCTCCCGACCTTCAACACGACCCCGTTCAACATGTACTTCGAGGCGCGCGTCAGACTCTAAGTCCTCGAACGCATCGCGAATGCAAGGGAGGCGGCGCCGGTAACACCGGCGCCGCTTTTCTTTTGTAGCGGCTCGCCCGCGCGCAAAAAAAGCGCCCGGGTCAGGCGCTTTTCTCGTGGCTCCCGGATACGCCGGTCAGCGGGGGATTCGGAGGTGCTGGCCGACAGTCAGGTTGGCGCCGCTGAGGTGGTTGGCGGCCATGATGTCGTCGACGGTCGACTGGACGTCGCCGGTAGCGGGCGTGCTGCGCTGGGCGAGCAGCCACAGCGAGTCGCCGGGCCGGACCGTGACGGTGGTGTAGGCGACCGTCGGCGCGGCGTGCACCGCGCTCGAGAGCGCCGGCAGGGTGACCGCGAGGCTCAGCGCGCCGAGGGCGACCAGCGGCATCAGGGTCGGTTTCTGCTTGCGCGTGCCGTACATGGTTGTCGGTCTCCCCCCAAGATATTGGGCCGAACGCTCGTTCGTCCCCCATATGGTACAAGGTGCGGTCGACGCCGTCAAGGCCGCTCGAACGTATGTTTGCTCTGCGCGGCCATCTATGCTACGATGCCCGCAATCAATGCGGCGCCAATCGCGGCGTCGTGCGGCCAGCATCACATGTTGCTGTGCCTACTGGGTGGCATTGTGGAGGGATGATGGCCGAACGGGCCACGACGGAGAAGCAGCAGCGGATCCTCGAAGTGATCCGCGAGTTCACGTCGGAGCAAGGGTACCCGCCGTCGGTTCGCGAGATCGGCGAACGCGTCGGCCTGTCGTCGTCGTCGACGGTGCAGTCGCACCTCAAGACGCTCGAGCGGCGCGGGTTGCTCCGCCGCGATCCCACCAAACCGCGGGCGCTGGTGGCCGCGCCGGCCGACGGCGATGAGGTTCAGATCGAGTCGGTCACCTTGCCGGTCGTCGGGCGGGTCGCGGCCGGCGTGCCGATCACGGCCAGCGAGAATCTCGAGGACCACTTCGTGCTGCCGGCGTCGTGGGCGCCGCGCTCGGGCGGGTTTCTGCTGCGCGTCAAGGGCGAGTCGATGATCGACGCGGCGATTCTCGACGGCGACTTGATCGTCGTCGCGCCGCGGCCGACCGCCGAGAACGGCGAGATCGTGGTGGCGATGATCGACGGCGAGGCGACGGTCAAGCGCTTCTACCGCGAGCGCGGACGCGTTCGGCTGCAGCCGGAGAACGCGGCGATGGAGCCAATCTACGCCGACGATGTCACCGTCGTCGGCCGGGTCGAAGCCGTCATTCGCAGACTCTGACCGGGTGACGGGCGGCGGCCCGGCGCGCACGCGATGATCGACGGGCTGCTCGACGGTTTGCCGGTCGGTGACCGCGTGCGCGCCGCGGCGCGCAGCGCGCAGCCGTGGCTCGAGCGGCGCGATCCGCGTGCGAGCGCCGTGCGGGCGCGCGTGCTGCGCGCGTTCTTCGACGAAGGCGTCGCCGAGAGCGATCTGGCCGGGACGACGGGGTACGGCTACGACGACGCCGCGCGCGAGCGCTACGAGTCGCTGCTGGCACGCGTGCTGCGGGCGGAGCGCGTGCTCGCGCGGCTGTCGATCGTCAGCGGAACGCATGCGATCGTCGCCGGCTTGGACGCGCTCGTCGCGCCGGGCGAGACGCTGCTGGCCGCCAACGGTGCGCCCTACGATACGCTGCGGCACGCGATCGCCGGCGCGCCGTACTCGCTCGTCGCGCGCGGCGTGCGCTATGCGCAAGTGCCGCTCGGTGCGAGCGGCGAGACCGACCACGCGGCGCTGGCCGCAGCGTTGCAGGCGCACCGGCCGGCGGTCGTGTTCGTGCAGCGCTCGCGCGGGTACGCGGTGCGGCGCTCGCTGCCGGTCGACGGGATCGCGGCGCTGGTCGACGTCGTGCGCGCCGTGCATCCCGCCGCGATCGTGTTCGTCGACAACTGCTACGGCGAGCTGGTCGAAGAACGCGAGCCGCTCGAAGCCGGCGCCGACGTGCTGGCCGGTTCGCTCATCAAGAACCTGGGCGGCGGTCTCGCGCCGGCCGGCGGCTACCTGGCGGGCTCCGCCGAGCACCTCGAACGCATCGCGGCGCGGGTCTTCGCGCCCGGGATCGGCGCCGGGCTCGGGCCGACCCTCGGGTTCGGCCGCGCGCTGGTCCAGGGACTCTTCTACGCGCCGCTCATCGTCGCCGAAGCGCTGCGCGGCCTCGACTTCGCCGCCGCGCTCTTCGCGGAGCTGGGCTTCGCCGTCGACCCGCTGCCCGGCACGGCGCGCACCGACATCGTGCAGGCGATCCGGCTCGGCTCGCGCGAGCGGCTGCTCGCCTTCGCGCGCGGCTTGCAGCGCGCGATGCCGGTCAACGCGCGGTTCGTCCCGGAGCCCGGCCCCGTTCCCGGCTACGCCGAGCCGGTCGTGATGTCGAGCGGGTCGTTCGTGGGCGGCGCCACGATCGAGCTGTCATGCGACGCCCCGCTGCGCGCGCCGTTCGAGGTCTACCTGCAAGGCGGCGTCACCGCCGAGCACGCCGCGGTCGGCGCGGCGCTGGCGGCGGAGGCGGTGCTGCGGCAGGACCGCGGCGGGAGCTAGGCCGGGGCGTCGGCCGCTTCGGTGGGCGCGTCCTCGCCCATGAATCCGTAGAAATAGTAGATCGCGCCGTCGTCGAGCTCGACCGAGATCCGCGTCTCTTCGAGCTGCGCCGCGACGACGTGCTTCCCGACCATCCCGGCCAGGAGCTCTTGGGCCTGCATGAACTCGGCCGCGCGGAGCGCGTCGGGATCGATGTCCAGGAGGGGCTGATCGTCAGGGTTCACCGGTGAACGCTTCCTGCTTTGGAGAGGACCGGCGGTCCGGCCCGCGCGAAGGCGGTCCGGCAATGTACGTCCTCGAGGTGATGAGCGGTCCGCTCGACGGCAAGACCTGGGCGTTCGAGCGGGAGATCACCATCGGTCGTGACGACGCGGTTGCCACCGCTTGTATCACCATCGACCGATACATCTCCCGAAAACACGCGCGCCTCTACCAGGAGCCGGACGGGAGTCTGTGTTTGGCCGACTTGGCGAGCCGCAACGGGACCCGCCTCGCCGGGCGCCCGCTCGCGGCGCCCGAAGCGCTCGACCTCGGTCAGCCGTTCGTCATCGGCCGCACGACCCTTCGCGTCGTCCACTCATAGGATGCAGATCACACCAGGCCGGCGCGTGCTGCTCGGAGTCACCGGCGGCATCGCGGCGTACAAGGCCGCCGCGCTGGCGAGCCGGCTGGTGCAGGCCGGTGCCGTGCTCGACGTCGTGCTCACCCGCGACGCCGAACGGTTCATCGGCGCGGCGACCTTCGCAGCGCTCGCCAGGCGCCCGGTGCACACCTCGCTGTGGGAGCGCGTCGAGGAGATCCCGCACGTCACGCTGGCGCGCGACGCCGACGTGGTGGCGATCGTTCCGGCGACCGCGCACACGATCGCCAAGCTGGCCTTGGGATTGGCCGACGATCTGCTCACCAACATCGTGCTCGCAACGCGCGCGCCGCTGGTCGTGGCGCCGGCGATGAACACGGCGATGCTCGAGCACGAGACGACGCGCGCCCATCTCGCGGCGCTGCGCGCGCGCGGCGCGACGATCGTCGAGCCCGGCGTCGGCTTTCTCGCCGAACGCGAGCACGGCGCCGGCCGCCTCGCCGACGAGGACCTGTTGATGGCGTCGATCGCGGACGCGCTGCGGCGCACGCGCGATCTGGCCGGCGAGCACGTGCTCATCACCGCCGGTCCGACGCGCGAGCCGATCGATCCGGTCCGTTTTCTGTCGAACGCTTCGAGCGGAACGCAGGGGATCGAGCTCGCGCGCGAAGCGCTCGCCCGCGGCGCCGAAGTCGATCTCGTGCTAGGTCCGACGTCGCTGCCTGCACCGGACGGTGCGCGAACGATGCGCGTGGCGACGGCGCGCGAGATGGACGCGGCGGTGCGCGAGCGCGCACCGGGCGCGACGATCGCGATCGCGACGGCGGCGGTCTCCGACTGGCGGCCCGCCATGACGCACCGCCAGAAGGTGAAGAAGACCGACGAGCCGCAGACGCTCGTCCTCGAGCGCAACCCCGACATCCTCGCCGGTTTGGGCGCGGCGAAGAACGGCACGTTCGTGGTCGGCTTCGCCGCCGAGACCGAGTCGGTTGAAGCCAACGCGAGAGCGAAGATCGCGCGCAAGCAGCTCGACGCGATCGCCGTCAACGACGTCGGCGGCGAGCGCGGTTTCGGCGCGGTCGACAACGCGCTGGTCCTCCTGTGGGGAACCGACGGCCGCAAGGATCTCGGCCGCGGTTCGAAGCGCGAGCTCGCCGGGCGCCTGTGGGACGCGATCGTCGAGCTCAAGCGCGGCCGCGGCTAGCGGCGGGAGCGCCACGTGCTGCTGTGCATCGACGTCGGTAACACCGAGACCAAGCTCGGCGCCTTCGACGCGTCCGGCACGATCGTCGGTACGTGGCGCGTCACGACCGCGCGCCGCCGCACGGCCGACGAGTTCGGCGTGCTGTTCGCGGCGTTTTTCTCGGCCGCGCGGTTCCCGATCGGCGACGTCGAGTCGATCGTCGTCTCGTCGGTCGTGCCGGTCGTCGATCGTCCGCTGCGCGAAGGCTGCGAGAAATACTTCGGCGTGCAGCCGACGTTCTTCAGCGCGGCGACGCAGCGCTCGATCGTGGTGCGCACTGACCGTCCGACCGAGGTCGGCAGCGATCTGGTCGCCGGGGCGATCGGAGCGGTCGCGTTCGTCGGCGCACCGGCGATCGTGATCAACTTCGGCACCGCGACCACGTACGGCGCGATCGACGCCGACGGCGCCTACGTGGGCGTCGCGATCGCGACGGGATTGCAGGTCTCGCTCGACGCGCTGGTCGGGCGCACCGCGAAGCTGCCGCAGGTTGCGCTGGTCGCGCCGGGGGTCCCGATCGGCCGCGACACGGTGAGCGCGATCCAAGCCGGCCTCGTCTACGGCGCGGTCGGTCAGACCGAAGAGCTGGTGCGCCGGATGCGCGCCGAGATCGGCGCCGGCGCGCGCGTGATCGCGGCCGGCGGAATGGCCGGGGTCGTGGCCGCCGAGACGAACGCGATCGAACGCGTCGAGCCGCACCTCGTGCTGCACGGCCTGCGCCGCGACCACCTCAATAGCCTGTCCTGAGCTGCGCCTGTCCTGAGCCTGTCGAAGGGAAGGGCGTCGGAGCGCTAGCTCAGAGCGAGCGCGACAAGAACGAGAGCACGCGGGCGCGCTCGTCGGCCGCCGCGCGCGCGTCGGCCTCCGGCGTTCCGCCCAGGCGCAGCTGGATTTTGCCGGCCGGCAGCAGCTCGGGCGTCGGCCGCCCTTCGATCGACAACGCGTGACCGGCGCCGGGCTCGATCGTCACCTGATCGCGAGCATCGCGATGCGCGGCTTTGCGGCGCGCGGCGATCGTCGCGCAGGAACCGGCGCTGTCCCACTTGCGGTCGTCGTCGCCGGCGACGCACAAGATCGGGCCGCCGATCCGTTCGACCGGGATCGTCGCGGCGGCGACGGTCGCGGCGGGCGCGGCCGAGAGCGACGCGTCGTACAGATCGCGGAACGCGTACGTGCCGCCCTTTTGGAACGCCGCGCCGAAGCCCGCCTCGGCCGCTGCGTTGGGACCGATGAAGGCGAGCTGCACGTTGCGCGCGGTCCAGGACGAGCGGTCGTAGCCGCCGTCGAACACCGCCGCGAACCACACGTAGGCGGTCGGTGAGACGACCGCGACGGCTTTGATGCGCGGATCGAGCGCGGCGGCAAGCAGCGCCAGCGCGGCCCCGTCGGAGACGCCGACCACGCCGATGCGCGTCGGGTCGACGGTGGGATTGCCGTCGAGCCAGTCGATCGCATGCGATACGGTCTCGACCGGGATCCGATCGAGATCGTTGGGCAGCGGTTTCGCGCCGAAGTAGGCGAGCGCAAGCGCCGAGTAGCCCAGCCGCGCGAAGTCGAACGCGCCGGCAGGAATGCCGCCGTTGAACCCGCCCAGCACGATCACCGCGGCGTGCCGGCCGGGGTCCGGCGGGTGGGCGAACTCGCCGACGAGCGAATTCTGGTGGAGGTCTTCCTCGACCGGCGCGCCCGGTGCCGGCGGCGGCGAGGCGGTTGCGAGCAGCGTCGCGAGGACCAGCGCGGCGATCATGGTACACTCTTTCGTCGTGAGCGAACCCCTCCCGCCGTTGCGCATCGGACCCATCGAGATCTGGCCGCCCATCGTGCTCGCGCCGATGTCCGGGGTGACCAATCGCACGATGCGGGCGCTTTATAAGCCGTTCGGGTTCGGGCTCACCGTCACCGAGTTCGTGTCGTCGAACGCGCTGCAGTATGGCAACGCGCGCACGATGGAGATGATCGACCAGCACGGCGTCGAGCGGCCGGTCTCGACCCAGCTGTGGGGGAACGATCCTGCCGTCATGGCACTGGCCGCCAACGTCGTGCGCGAGTGCGGCGCCGACATCGTCGACATCAACTTCGGGTGCCCCGCGCCCAAGGTGACCAAGACCGAAGGCGGCAGCGCGTGCCTGCGCGACCTCGACCGCTGCGAAGCGATCATGAAGGCGGTTGTCGCCGCGGTCGACTGTCCGGTCACGATGAAGATGCGGCTGGGCTGGACCGAGAACGAGCTGGTCTTCGTCGACGTCGCCAAGCGCGCGCAAGCGGTCGGCGTGCAGGCGATCACGCTCCACGCGCGCACGGCCAAGCAGTTCTACCGGGGCAACGCCGACTGGTCGAAGATCGCCGAGCTCAAGCGCGCGGTCGACATTCCGGTGATCGGCAACGGCGACCTCGGCGATCCCCACGACGCGCTGCGGCGCATGCGCGAGAGCGGCGTCGACGCGCTGATGCTCGGGCGGGCGACGCTGGGCAATCCGTGGCTCGTCTCGCGGCTGCGCGCGCTCATGGAAGGCCGCGAGCCGGACGCGCCGCCGGGGGCGCCCGACCGGCTGCGTTTCGCCGTGCATCATT
Organism: Vulcanimicrobiota bacterium; assembly: GCA_963738465.1. Classification (GTDB taxonomy): domain Bacteria; phylum Vulcanimicrobiota; class Vulcanimicrobiia; order Vulcanimicrobiales; family Vulcanimicrobiaceae; genus Vulcanimicrobium. The sequence goes on along the minus strand of CAVTWP010000004.1, from coordinate 97,056 downwards.
ATCGCACGATGGTCGAGGAGTGGGGCGAGCCGCGCGCGGTGCCGCAGATGCGCAAGCACCTGGGCTACTACCTCAAGGGATTCACCGGGGCGAGCGCGCTGCGCGAGCGCCTGATGCGCACCGAGACCGCCGCCGAGACGCTGGCGGTGCTGGCAGAAACGATCGAGCGTCTCGAAACGCAGACGCCCGAGCTGGCCGTCGCGTGAGGACTACCGCGAGCGAGCACGATCTCTACGGCGCCCCGTCGGCGGCGGCGCTCGCCGAAGAGACGTACGAGAATTACCGGCGGTATCTGAACCCGCCGCTGGCGCGCGTGATGAAGGTCTCCGGCTCACCGGTCGAGGTGCGCGCCGAAGGCTCGTCGATCGTCGATCACCACGGCAAGTCGTATCTCGACTTCGCCGGCGGTTACGGCGTGTTCACGCTGGGTCACCGGCACCCGCGCGTCGTCGCGGCGGTGAAGGACCAGCTCGACCGCATCGCGCTGTCGGGCCGCACGATGTTCAACCCGCTCATGGGCCGCCTGGCGCGGCGGCTGGCCGAGCTGACGCCGGGCGATCTGTCGATCGCGTTCGTCGCCAACACCGGTACCGAGGCGGTCGAAGGCGCGCTCAAGCTCGCCCGCGCGGCGACGAAGCGCGCCGCGATCGTGTCGACCTACGGCGCGTTTCACGGCAAGACGCTGGGCTCACTGTCGGTCAGCGGGCGCGACGCGTTCCGCGAACCGTTCATGCCGCTGCTGGCCGACGTGCGCCACGTCCCGTTCGGCGACGCGAGCGCGCTGCGCGCGGCGGTCGACGAGACCGTCGCGGCCGTCATCGTCGAGCCGATCCAGGGCGAGGGCGGCGTCAACATCCCACCGCCGGGATATCTGCGCGACGTGCGCGCGATTTGCGACGCGGCCGGCGCGCTCATGATCGCCGACGAGGTGCAAACGGGTCTGGGGCGCTGCGGCGCGATGTTCGCCTGCGACCGCGACGGCGTGGTGCCCGACGTGATGACGCTGGCCAAGGGTCTGTCGGGCGGCGTCGTCCCGGTCGGCGCGTACGTCGCGCGTCCGGGGGTCTGGAACGCGGCCTACGGAAAGCAGCCGCTGCTGCACACCTCGACGTTCGGCGGCAACGAGCTGGCCTGCGCCGCCGCGCTGGCGGCGCTCGACGTGCTCGTCGACGAAGATCTCGTCGCGAACGCCGTGGCGCGCGGCGCGCAGCTGCTCGACGGCGTGCGCGCCACGGCCGCGCGGTACCCGGCAGTCATCGCGCAGGCGCGCGGCGCGGGGTTGCTGGTCGGCGTCGAGCTGCGCAGCGAGGGCTACGGCGGAACGATCATCCCCGAGCTGCTCAAACGCGGCGTCACTGCCGCCTGGACGCTCAATGCGCAGCGCGTGATCCGGCTGGAACCGCCGCTGATCGTGACCGCCGGCGAGGTCGAGCTCGCGCTGCGCGCGTTCGACGCCGCGGTCGCCGCCGCGTTCGAGCAGCTCGGCACGCTTGCGGCGACCGAAGCGCCGTAGTGCCGTACGTCGAGTGCTCGATCGACGTCGCGGCGCCCGCCGCGATCGTCTACGAGCTCGCCAAGGAGCAAGAGCGCTTCCCGGAGTTCATGCCCGACGTCGAGACGGTCGTCGTGCTCGAGCGCCACGCCGATCACGCCGTCACGCGCTGGAAGACGCTGGTCGAGGACGCGCCGATCGAGTGGACCGAGAACGACCGCTTCGATGACGAGCGGCTGCGCATCGAGTACGCGCTGATCGAAGGCGACCTCGACACGTTCGAGGGCGCGTGGACGTTCGAACAGACCGGCGACTCGACGCGCGTCGTGCTGTCGGTCGAGTACGACTTCGGCGTGCCGACGCTGGCCGAGCTGATCGGCCCGACGCTGCAGAAGAAGGTGCGCGAGAACTCCGAGATGATGCTGGCCGCGCTCAAAGCCGAAGCCGAGTCGCGCGCCGCGCTGCGACCGGCGGGCGAGCCGTTGTCGAGGCAGGCATGAACTACCGTTTCGTCACGCGCTGGCGGCTGCGCGCGCGGATCGAGGACGTCGCCGACGCGCTCGAAGACGTCGATCGCATCTCGCTGTGGTGGCCTTCGGTGTATCGCGAGTGCACCGTCGTCGAACGGGGCGGCGCGCACGGGCTGGGCCGGCGCGTCGAGGTGACGACGAAAGGTTTCCTGCCGTATCTGATCCGCTGGCACTTCACGGTCGACGACGTCGACTACCCGCACGGATCCCACGTCGTCGCGGGCGGGGATCTCGAGGGCGAAGGCCGCTGGACGCTGCGCCAAGACGGCCCCGAGGCCGACGTCACCTACGCGTGGACGGTGAGTGCCAATCACGCGTTCATCCGCCGCTTCTCGTGGCTGTTGCGGCCGCTCTTCGCGGCCAACCACAACTGGACGATGCGCCAAGGGCTGCGCGGCCTGCGCACCGAGCTGGTGCGCAAGCTGCCGGCGGCCGCGACCGGAACGGCTCAGTAGCGGGGCGGTGCCACCGACGGGCCCGCCGTCGGTGCGCGGTACGCGCTGAAGTGCGCGGCCCCCGAGGCCGAACGCGGCGAGATTGCGGCGTGCAGCAGCTCGATGCTGCGCAGCAGCTCCTGCGCGTAGGCCGCACCGGCCAAGCGCGCCTCGTCGAAGGTCAGAGCGCGCACGGGGAACTCGGCGCGTTCGAGATCGTCGAGCAGCGCGGCCGCACGCCGCGCGCGCTCCGCCGTCGCGTGCACCCGCTGCAGCGCGTCCTCGAGGCCGACGATCTCGTCGCGATACGCCTCGTACCTGACGCGCACCGCCGCGACGCGCTCGCGAACGGCCGGCCACTCGTCCGAGCGAAAGCGCGCCACCTCGGACGCGCGCTTTTCGGTGTAACGCAGCCGGCGTGCCATCACGATGCGGTGTTCCTCTTCGTCGCCGGTGCGAACGCCTTTGGCGCGCGCGCGAGCCAGCGAACGATGCTCCTGCGCCGTGTATCCGGTTTCGACGGCGGCGCGCTCGCCGATCCCGGCGACGTGCTCGCGCCACACCTGATCGACCGTCGGCGGCTCGGTCAGCGCGCCGAGCTGCGCGCGGCGGGCGCCGAGCTGCGCCCGGCGCGTCTCGAGCAGCGCGCTCAACCGCTCGACCCCGCGGCGCAGCGTCGCGACCCAGGCCGTGTCGGCGACGGGGGTCGGATCCTCGAACCGCAGCTCGATGCCGAGCCCCAGCCGCCGGACGTCGGCGAAACGCCAGCGATCGGCCGTCGAGGGCACCACCCGAATACGGCTGCCCGGCGGATGCGGCGCGGGCTCGGACGTGCGAAAGACGAGGAACGACTCGCGCGTGTCGAGGCCGACGAGCCACGTCTGGGCATCGAGCTCGCGCGCGAAGACCAGAACGCCCGCGTAGCCCGCGCCCAGGCGCCACACGGGTTCGTCGACTTCCTCGTAGCGCCGGTTCCAGAGCACGGCCCACAGCTCGTCGTGCAGCGCCGCACCGACGTCGTGCTCCGCGACGACGGTTTCGAAAACGGCGCGGACACTGGAACGCCGGGAACGCTGCGTCATCGTGCTGACGTGACTCGTAGCGGGCGCAGGTGGTCCCCGTTCACCTGCGTCCGGTTACCTCAGCAGTCGGGCTTGGCGAACGCGACGATCTGGTTCTCGTCGCGGTCGTTCGTCCAGAGCTTGACGCCGTCGAAACCCAAACCGCGCGCGACGAACGGGATCGACGCCAGCTCGTGCACTTCGGGCTGTTCCTTGCGCGCATCCAAACACAAAAGCCGGTGGTCGTCGACCTGCCGGCTTTCCGTCGTCACGAGGTAGAAGCGCCCGCCGACGACGACCATCCCGGTGATCTGGCGCGGTACGGGAATCGTGCGCAGCACGCGCCCCGCTTCGTCGAGCTCGAGGATGCACTGGTTGTGGCGCTGGCTCAAGTACAACCGGTCGCCGTCATACGCGAGGAACGAGCCGGTCGAATCCGGACACCGGATCTTCTCCGACTTGAAATCCTTGCCCATGATGTAGCGGCGAATGAAACGTTCGTCCTGTTCGTCGCCGACGACGACCCGCAGCGCGTCGCCGGTCACCGTCAGGCCGAACGGCCTGCCGGGTGCGACGGTCTCTTCGAACACGCGTCCTTGCTGAGCGTTGATGCCGTAGATCCGGTTCGTCGTAACGGAACCGATCCAGAGATCCGGGCCGTCGCACGCCAGTCCGATCGGGGTCGGGCAGGGGGCGGGGATCCGAAGGAGCTCATCGATGGTCGAGAGCGTCTGATTCATGCCTGCCCAACCTTCCCGCAAGAGGCCGCGGGCTCCCGGCGGTTCGGGGGCGAAACGGCCACCTCTCGATGGCCAAGTTCTGCTTTGTGATCCATCCCCTTTCGTTCGACGACGTGGTCCGCTACGAGCCGGGCGCCAAGGGCAAGGGCAAGCCGATCATCGCGAAGATTCTGGAGTGGATGCCGGCCTGGGCGGCCGCCCACGTGACCGGCGTGCGCGCCCCGGACGGACGCGAGACCGAAGGCTGGTTCGTCGCCGCGCCGCTGCTGCCGGCCCAGATGCTCGAGCTGCCGCGCGAGCAGGTGTACGAGCGCATCCTGCGGGCGATCGGGATCGGCGCCGAGCTCGGCGCGGAGGTCGCCGGCCTCGGCGCGTTCACCGGCGTGGTCGGCGACGGCGGGGTGACCGTGGCCGAACGCTCGCCGATCCCGGTCACGACCGGCAACTCGCTGACCATTGCGGCGGCCGTGCGCAGCCTGTTCCGCGGCGCGAGCGAGATGGGGATCGATCCGTCGCGCGCGACCGCGGTCGTCGTCGGCGCGACGGGCTCGATCGGCGGCGCGTGCGTCGAGCTGATCGCACCGCACGTCGCGCACGTCGTGCTGGTCGCGCGCAACGAGACGCGGCTGCGCAAGTTCCACGAGGGCATCCGCGACCTGCTCCCGTGCGCGTCGTCGTACATGACCGACATCAGCGCCGCGGTGCGCCGCGCGGACCTGGTGCTGACCGCCACCTCGTCGACGCAGGACGTGATCGAGCCCGAGGACCTGCGGGCCGGCGCCGTCGTGTGCGAGGTGTCGCTGCCGCACGACGTCAGCCGGCGCGTCGCGGTCGAACGACCCGACGTGCTGGTGGTGGAAGGCGGCAACATGCGCGTCCCCGGCGAGATGCGCTGGGCGCGGATGCGCGAGCAGGGCGAGGACTTCGACATGGGCCTGCCGCGGGGAACGGCGCTGGCCTGCATGTCGGAAACGATGGTGCTCGGACTCGAAAACCGCTGCGAGTCCTACACGCTGGGCCGCGGGATCGACGTGGCCAAGGTCCGCGAGATCGACGCGCTGGCCGAGCGCGCCGGCTTCAGGCTGGCCGACATGCGCGCGTTCGACTTGCCGATCACGCGCGAGCAGATCGCGCGCACCCGCGCGGCGGCCGACGAGCGCCGCGCAGCGTCCGCATGATCGCCCGGCCGGCGTCGCCCGCGCGATGAAAACCGTGGTTTCGGTCTCACTCGGATCGTCGTCGCGCGATCATCGCGCGGACGTCGAGCTGCTCGGCGAACGCTTCGACATCTCGCGGGTCGGGACGGACGGTTCGATCGACCGCGCGATCGCCAGGCTGCACGAATTGGACGGTACGGTCGACGCGATCGGACTGGGCGGGATCGACGTCTACCTGTACGCCGGCAACGACCGCTACGCGCTGCGCGACGGACTCCGATTGCTCGACGCGGTGAAGACGACGCCGGTGGTCGACGGGAGTGGGCTCAAGAACACGCTGGAGCGCAACGCCATCGCCTACATGCAGTCGGAGCTGGGCATCGAGCTGTGCGGAAAGCGCGTGCTGATGGTCAGCGCGCTCGACCGGTTCGGTATGGCGCAGGCGCTCGTACAGGCCGGCGCCGACGTCGTCTTCGGCGACTTCATCTTCGCGCTCGATCTCGACCGCCCGGTGCGCGGTTTGGCGGAGTTCGAAGAGATGGCGCGCAAGTATCTGCCCGACGCGTGCAAGCTGCCGTTCCAGTTTTTCTATCCGACCGGCAAGAAACAAGATCGTGCGCCGCAGCCGAAGTACCCTGAGTACTACGAAGACGCCGAGATCGTCGCCGGCGACTACCACTTCATGCGGCAGTTCATGCCCGAGCGGCTCGACGGCAAGACGATCCTGACCAACACCGTGACCGCGAAGGACGTCGATTTCTTGCGCGACCACGGGATCGCTCGGCTGGTGACGACCACGCCCGATTTCGGCGGGCGCTCGTTCGGGACGAATGTCGTCGAGGCGGCGATGATCGCGCTGCTCGGCAAGAGCTGGGCCGACGTTACCGATGAGGATTATCGGGCGCTGCTGGCGCGCCTCGACCTCAAGCCGCGCGTGATCGAGTTCCAAGCCGCGTAGTGCTGCGCCAGCTGTTCGCGCGGCAGGCGCACGACCGCGAGCGCCTGCCCGGCGACGGCCTGCCGCTGCGCCGCGCGCTGGGGGTCCGCGCCCTGGTCGCGATTGGACTGGGCACGATGCTGGGCGGGATCTTCTCGACCGTCGGCACCGGTGCGAATGCGGCCGGACCGGCGGTGATCGCCGCGTTCGCGCTGTCGGGCGTCACCTGCGTGTTCGTCGCGCTGTGCTATGCCGAGCTGGCCTCGATGGTGCCGGTCGCCGGCAGCGCGTACACGTATGCGTACGCGGCGCTCGGCGAGCTCGTCGCGTGGGTGATCGGCTGGGACTTGATCCTCGAGTACGGCTTTTCGGTCGCGCCGCTGGCGGCGACGCTGTCGGCCTCGCTGCAGCAGCTGCTCGGCGGGATCGGCCTGCCGCTGCCGGCCTGGGCGCAGACCGCCCACGTCGCGTTCGCGCACGGCACGTTCGATCTCGCTCACACGCAGATCGACGTGGTGGCCGCTCTCTCGATCCTCGGGCTGGCGATCCTGCTGGCGGCCGGCATTCGCGAGTCGGCCGGCACGAACAACGCGCTGGTCGTCATCCAGCTCGTCGCGCTGGTCGGCTTCGTGCTGGGCCTGGCCGGCGCGATCCATCCGGCCGCCTACCACCCGTTCGCGCCGCTGGGCGTGCACGGCATCGTCGCCAGCGCCGCACTCGTGTTCTTCGCCTACATCGGATTCGACACGGTCACCGTCGCGAGCGAGGAGGCGCGCGATCCCGTGCGCGACGTGCCCCGCGCCATCATCGGTTCGCTGATCGTCGGCGCGGTGCTGTTCACGGCGGTCACCGCCGTCGCGGTCGGCGTCGTCGCCTGGGACAAGATCGATCCGGACTCTGGGATGCTCGACGCGGTCAAGCACGCGGGCTCGCAGCCGCTGCTGTTCGGGCTCGTGCTCGCCGGTACCGTGACGGGGACGTTCGCCTCGATGCTCACCTCGCTGCTCGGCCAGATCCGGATCTTCTACGTGATGTCGCGCGACCGGCTGCTGCCGCGCGCGTTCGGCTCGGTCAACGCGCATACGCGCACGCCGATCGCGACGACGCTGGCCACCGGCGCTATCGTCGCGGCGGTCGCCGCGCTCGTGCCGCTGACGACGCTGCTCAAGCTGGTGAACATCGGCACGTTCTCGGCGTTCGTCATCGTCTGCGCCGGCGTGATGGTGCTGCGCTTCACGCATCCCGGTGCGGCGCGGCCGTTCCGCGTGCCGCTGGGGCCGGTGTTCGTTCCGTTCGCCGGGATCGCGCTGTGCGCGTGGCTGACCCTCGAAGGGCTCGACGGCATCACCTGGCTGCGCTTCGCGATCTGGTTCGCCATCGGGATCGTCGTATACGCCGCGTACGGTTACCGGCACTCGTTGCTGCGGCGGCGTTAGTGCGGCTGCGCCGCGTGCTGGTGCTGCGCGACCTGATCGTCGTCGCGGCGGCGTCGATGGGACCGGCGTTCTCGCTCGCGACGACGATGGCCGCGATGATCGCCGCCGCCGGGCGTTGGACGTCGCTCGCGCTGGCGCTCGTCGCGCTGCTGATGGCGATGGTCGCGCTCGGCTACCGGCGGCTGGGCGAGCGAATGCGCGACGCGGGCTCGTCGTACGCGTGGATTCGGTCCGCGTTCGGCCCCGAAGCCGGCGCGTACGGCGCGTGGGTGCTGCTCGTCGCCAACGCGTTCGCCGTGATCGCCACGGCGCTGCCGGCCGGCGCGTACACGCTCGACCTCGTCGCGCCGGGACTGGCGCCGAGCGGGCTCGCGGTCGCGCTCGTGGCCTGCGCTTGGATCGTCGCAGCCGCGGTGCTGTTGTGGTACGGCTTGCGGCCGACCGCGCTGCTCGCGCTCGCGCTACTCGCCGCCGAGGTGCTGATTCTGGCGGCGGCGGCGGGGCTGGCCGGGCTGCACCCGCGTCCCGATGCCGTCGCATTCGCGCGCCAGCCGTTGGAATGGAGCGGCCTCGTCGCCGCGATGGTGGTCGGCATTTGGATGCTCGACGGCTGGGAGGTATCGGCTTCGACCGCCGAAGAGGCGGAGGGCGCACCGTCCGTCCCGGGCTGGGGCGGCTTGGCCGGACTGGTGCTGACGACGGCGGTCTTGCTGGCCGCGATCGCGGCGTTCGCGCGGGTCGGCAGCGCGGCGGGATTCGCGGCCCACGAGGACGACGCGCTGGCCTACATCGGCGAGCTGCTCGGCGGCGCGTGGCGCCCGGTGCTGGCGGTGACGGTACTCGTCTCGCTCGCCGCCGCGCTGCAGACGACGTTGGTCTATCTCACCCGCAGCATCTACGCGATGGGCCGCGACCGCGTGCTGCCGGCCGCTCTCGGTACGCTCGACGGGCGTGCCGAGCCGGCGGCCGCCATCGTGCTGGTTGCGGCCCTGTCGGTGTTCTTCGCGCTCGTCGCCGGCCTGTCGCCGACGGCCAAAGGTGCGTTCGACGTTGCGCTGCAGGGGACGTCGTGGTTTCTCGGGCTGCTCTTCGCACTGAGCGCCTTGGCGGCGGTGCGCATGTTCGCCGGCGACGCAACCGTCCGGTGGTCGGGCGCCGTTTTGCCTGGGACGGCAGCGATCGCGCTCGGTCTGATCCTGGGCCTCGGCTTCGTTCGTGACGATACCGGTACCAGGGGTTTTATCGCCGCCTCCGCAATCATCGGGCTTCCACTGGCGCTCTGGCGCGCACGGGTCGTCCGCCGGAATGCGGGCACCAGCCGACCACTCCCCGGGAGTCGCTTTTGAACGACAAAGAAATCGTTTTGACCCGCGATGGTCTCAAGAAGCTCGAAGACGAGCTGGACGACCTCAAGTCGGTCCACCGCCGCGAGGTCAACGAACGGATTCGCCAGGCCAAAGAGTTCGGCGACATCTCCGAAAACGCCGAGTACGAAGACGCCAAGCAGGAGCAGGCCTTCGTCGAAGGGCGCATTCTCAAGCTCGAGGCCATGATCCGCAACGCGCGCGTCATCGACGCGAGCGACTACGTCGCCGACGAAGTACACCTCGGCGCGACGATCAAGGTCAAAGAGACGAGCTCGGGGACCTCGCACGATTTCACCATCGTCGGCTCGGCTGAAGCCGACCCCAAGAACGCGCGGCTCTCCAACGAGTCGCCGCTGGGACGCGCGCTGATGGGCCGCAAGAAAGGCGAGACGGTCGACGTCACCACGCCGCGCGGTCAGATGAAGTACAAGATCGAGTCGATCAACAAGGACCCCAAGAAGACGAAGAAAGCCTCGTAGGAAGCCGATGCCGGACCTCGTAGCAGCGCGACGCGCCCGGCTCGCGGCGCTGCGCGAGCTCGGCGTCGACCCGTTCGGCGTCACCCGCTTCGACGTCACCGCGCACGCCGCGGAGCTGGCGGCGAAGTACGGCGGCTTGCCCGAGCAGGGCCGCGCCGAGACCGAGACGTGGTCGGTCGCGGGGCGCATCATGGCGGAGCGCGGTCAAGGCGGCGTGATCTTCTTCGATCTGCAGGACCGCACCGGCCGGTTCCAGCTGTTCGTGCGGCGCAACGACGTCGGCGCCGAGTCGTTCGCCGTCGCCAAGGAGATCGAGCGCGGCGACTTGGTGGGCGCGACCGGCTTCGTGTTCCGCACCAAGATGGGTGAGCTGACGCTGCACGTGGGCACCTTCGAGGTCCTCGGCAAGTCGCTGCGCCCGCTCCCCGACAAGTGGCACGGCCTGCAGGACGTCGAGAAGCGCTATCGCCGCCGCTACGTCGACCTGATCGTCAACCCGCACGCGCGCGACGTGATGTTCGTGCGCTCGCGGATCGTCGCCGAGATGCGCCGTTTCATCGACGCGCAGGGCTTCGCCGAAGTCGAGACGCCGGTGCTGCTCAACCTCGCTGGCGGCGCGACCGCGCGGCCGTTCCACACGCACTCGAACGCGCTCGACATCCCGCTGTCGCTGCGGATCGCGACCGAGCTGTACCTCAAGCGGCTCATCGTCGGCGGGATGGAGCGCGTGTACGAGATCGGCCGCACCTTCCGCAACGAAGGGATCGACGCGACCCACAATCCCGAGTTCACCATGCTCGAGCTGTACGCGGCGTATTGGGACGTCAACGATATGATGCGCTTCAACGAGGAGTTGATGGCGCATCTGACGCGCGCGGTACACGGCGGCGAGACGGTGATGCGCGGCGAGGAGGCGATCTCGTTCGCCACCCCGTTCCGGCGGATCGGCTATCTCGAAGCGTTCGAGCGCTACGGCGGGCTGACGCGCGACCAAGTGCTGGACCCGGTCGCGGCGGCGGGTGCGCTGCACGACTACGGACTGCCGGAGTCGCCGACGCACGCGCACGCGCTCGACAAGCTGTTCGAGCGGATCGTCGAGCCCGAGCTGGTGCAGCCCACGTTCGTCTACGGCTATCCGGTGCTGCTCTCGCCGCTGGCCAAGCGGATGAAGGACGATCCCGAGCTGACCGAGCGCTACGAGCTGTTCGCCGCTCACATGGAGCTGTCCAACGCGTTCACCGAGCTCAACGATCCCGACGACCAGCGCCGGCGCTTCGAGCTGCAGGTGATCGAGCGCGCGGCCGGCGACGAAGAGGTGCCGCCGCCCGACTGGGACTTCGTGACCGCACTCGAATACGGGATGCCGCCGACCGCCGGGATCGGGATCGGCGTCGACCGGTTGGTGATGATGCTGACCGACAACGCGTCGATCCGCGACGTGCTGCTGTTCCCGCTCCAGCGCCCGTTGCCGGCCGAGCCGGACGACGACGAGGACGAAGCGGGGAGTCCCTAGGCGCGCGTGGCGCGCAACCCTGCCGGCCCGGCTCAGGTCCAAGCCCTTGCCATGCTGCACAAAGACTTGACCACATCCTATCCGCGCTCGGTGCGCGACAAGTGTCTCGGGCTCGTCCAGCTCGGACGCGCCGTCGACAAAGGGATCGCGACCGCCGAGGGACGCAACGGCGAGTACAACTTCGACTGCCCGATGGACAACGGCGTCTTCGGCTTCCTCGGCGTCGACGGCAAAGCGCTGCTCGAGGTCATCAAGAAGGCGAACAGCGAGTCGGACATCGAGGCCTATCTCAAGCCCTTCGTCGCCAAGAAAACGCCCGAGCAGATCCAAGCGTTCAACGAAGAGTTCGTCACCCACGCGCCCGAGCCGGGCAGCGACGGCGAGAAGTACTTCCTGAATCTGCGCAGCGAGGCCGCGCCCGGCCGTACCGACGTCACGACCTGGACCGACCTGCTCGACCTCGACGAGAAGCGGCAAGTGCCGCAGCGCGCCCTCGCGTAGCGACCGTGCGACGGCGTGCTGAGCGCCGATCGTCTGAGAAAGTGCTGAGACCGCCGAAAAGATTCGGCGGTCTTTCGCTTTTCTTAAGCGCCGGTGAGGACGACCGAGCGGATGAAACGAGACACAACGCCTGACGGCGGCGTTGTTCATCTCACGGCGTCCGCAGTGGGCAGCTACTGGACGGCGAACATTCCACCGGAGCACGTCATGCTCGAAGATCCTCGGGGCGTGCTGAGCGATCTGTTCGTTCAGCCGTTTACCGTCGCGTTTCTAGGTGCGGTCCTGGCCCACGATTTCGATACGCACCGCCACTTGCTCAACGTCGGGATCCTCAGCGCGCGCGTCGCGTCGATGGTCGGGCTGGCATATGACGGCGTCGTGAGGGTCGGCCAGGCGGGACTCTTCCACGACGTCGGCAAGTTGCACGTCCGCCGCTCGCTGCTCAATGCGCGCCATACCCTCAACGATGCCGAATGGCGGATGCTGCGCGAACACGCCGAGCGCGGCGCGTACATGCTGCAGGACCGCGGCGCGCGGCCGCTGGCCGCGCTCGTGCGCGGCCACCACGAGCGGCTCGACGGCTCCGGCTATCCCGACGGCCTGCGCGGTCTGTCGATTCCGTGGGAGACGCGGCTGATCGCGGTCGTCGACGCCTACGACTGCATGCGATCGGGCCGTCCGTATGCCGCGCCGATCGCGCACGACGAAGCGGTCGGGCGGCTCGACGCCGCGCGCAAGCTGTACGACCCCGACGCCGTGGCGGCGCTCGTCGCGGTGCTCGAAGGTGACCGTATCGTGCTCGGAGGCGCTCGCGCGACGTCCGTGAATTGGTAGGCGCGTGCCGACGTATCGGCTCGTCGTCGAGTACGACGGCAGCGCGTTTCACGGCTTGCAGTACCAGCCCGAGCTGCGCACCGTCGCGGGCGTGCTCGAAGCGGCCCTGTCGCGCATCTTTCACGGCGCGGTGAAGGCGGCGGCGGCCGGCCGCACCGACGCGGGCGTGCACGCCACGGGTCAGGTCGTCTCGTTCGCGGCCGAGCGCGCGTTCCCGATCGAACGTCTGGCGCTCGCGATCAACGGCAACCTGCCGGACGACGTGGTCGTGCGGGACGCGGCGCTGGTGCGCGACGGCTTCTCAGCCCGCTTCGGCGCGCGCGAGCGCACCTATCAGTACCTCGTGCAGAACCGCAGCTTCGCGTCCGCGCTGTGGCGCCGGCGCGCTTGGTTCGTGCCGCGCTCGATCGACGGCGGGCGGCTGACCGCGGCGGCGCAGCCGTTGCTCGGCTCGCACGACTTCACCAGCTATTGCGCCGAGCCGCCGGCATTCGGAGGCACGGTGCGCGCGCTGCACGCGATCGAGCTGCTGCGGCGCGACGATCTGTTGCGCGTCACGCTGCGCGGCGACGCGTTCCTGCACCGCATGGTGCGCCTGATCGTCGGCACACTGGTCGAGTGCGCGACCGGCTATCGCGACGTCGAGTTCGCGCGCCGCGCGCTCGAGGAGCGCCGGCGCGGCGCCGCCGGCGCGACCGCGCCGGCTCACGGCCTCTACTTGGCCGGCGTGCGCTACGACGACTTCGATTCGTATCGCGCCGTCGACATCGCCCCGTAGAGCCGCTCCGCGACCGGGCCGCCCGCCGGCGGCGCCGCGCCGGCGGCCATCTGCTGCACGCGCTCGCGCAGCGCTTCGCCGACACCGTCGAGCCCGGCGCAGGCGTCGCGCGTGGTGCGGCTCGCGGCCGCCAGCGACGTCGCGCACTGCATCAGATAATCGCACGCCGCGCGCTGGCCGCCGATCGCATCCTCGACGCGGCCGGCGTGGCGCAAGATCCCGGCGATGATGGCGACGATCTGCTGGTTCGACGCGTTCTGCTCGTCGAGCGAACGCGCCGCGTCGCGCATCAGGTGGTTCATCTGCTCGACCGAGTTCACGATCGCCGACGCCCCGGTGGCCTGCTCGCGCGCCGCCATCGAGATCTGCTCGATCAGCCGGTTGGCTTCGCTCACGGCCGACGAGATGTCGCCGATCGCGCGGCCCGCGACGTCGGCCATCTGCAGGCCGTTTTCGGCCTTGCTGCCCGAAGCGCTGGTCGATTTGACGACCTCGCCGGTCTTGGCCTGAATATCCTTGATGAGGTTGCCGATCTCGCGGGTCGATTGCGCGGAGCCCTCGGCCAGCTTGCGCACCTCGTCGGCGACGACCGCGAAGCCGCGGCCGTGCTCGCCGGCGCGCGCCGCTTCGATCGCCGCGTTGAGCGCGAGCAAGTTCGTCTGGTCGGCGATCGCGTCGATCACCTCGACGATCGCGCCGATGCGCTCCGACGCCACGCCGAGCTCTTGCATCTTCGCCACGACGGCCGTGATGTCGTCGGCGACCTCGCGCGTCGAGCGGACCAGGCGTTCGACCGCGATCCCGCCGTCCTTCGCTTTGCGATCGGCCTCGAGCGAGAGCGTCGACGCCTCGCGGGCGCTCCCGGCGACCTGGTTGACCGAGACGGCCAGCTCGCCGATCGCCGAGCTGACGTTGCTCACGTTGTCGGCCAGCCCGTTGATGTTGCCCGACACGGTGCTGATCGAGGTCACCGTTTGCTCGACCGCCGCGCCGGCTTGGCCGACCCCGGCCGCCAGCTCTCCGACGGCCGCCGAGGCCGTGGTCTGCTGCCCGAGAGCGCGCTCGAGCGCGTCTTGGGCGGTCGTTCCGGCGACGTCTCGCGCCTGCACCGCGCCGATCACCCGGCGATGGCGCTCGGCGAGCTCTTCGACGGCCGGCCCCAGCGCCGCCACCGCGTCGGAGCGATCGCGCGCGTCGATCAGCGCGGCCACGACTTCTTCGAGGTTGCCGGCGCCGGCCACGTCGAGCGCGCCGCGCAACAACGACCGCGCGGCCCGGGCCTCGGCCGCGCCGCGGCGCTGGGCGCTCGCGGCGGCGGCCGCCGCCAGGGCCGCCGAGACCGCAACGAGGGCCATGACGATGTCGAGCAAGCTCACAGACGGGTTCGCTCCGGGCAGCGCCTCGGCCGAAGCCGAAACGGACGGCCTCTTCTAGGGTCCGAGGCCGTCTGTTCGGGTATCGGTCGCCCGCGCGCGCGACTTCACACCCGACCCCGCCGCTTGCTCTCCGCTGCCGGCGGGCTCAGGCCTCATTTGCGGTTGACGCCGCGAACCACGGCCCGTATACTGCGTAGGTTGCCGTCCCCGGGCCGCCCGGCTCGTGAAGGACGGCGTTCTTGCCTGCCCACGGTTCCCGCGGGCTGACGGACTCGATGCGCACCTATCAGCAAAAGACAGCCGAGACTCGACACGACTGGTACATCGTCGACGCGGCCGGGCAGCGGCTCGGCACGCTGGCGGTTCGCGTCGCGCGCGCTCTGTCGGGCCGTGCCAAGCCGACCTGGACGCCCCACATCGACGACGGCGATCATGTCATCGTGATCAACGCCGAGAAGGTCGAGCTGGCGCCGCGCAAGTGGACGCAAAAAGTCTATCGCCGCCACTCCGGTTATCCGGGCGGTCTGCGCACCGAGACCGCGGCGCAGGTGCTCGACAAGTATCCCGAGCGTCTCATCGAACGCGCCGTGCGCGGGATGCTGGCGACGAATCGCATGCGCGACGTGCAGCTCGGCCGGCTCAACGTCTACGCCGGCGACGCCCACCCCCACGCCGCGCAGAAGCCGGAGCCGCTCGCCTGATGCAACCGCAGGGCCAAGACTACTTCAACGGAACCGGCCGCCGCAAGCGCGGCATCGCGCGCGTCCGCTTGACGCTCGGGCAGGGCGTCATCACCATCAACAAGCGTCCCGTCGACGAATACTTCCCGCGGCCGTCGTTGCAGCAGATCGTGCGGCAGCCGCTCGACGTCACGCAGTCGCTGTCGCGCTTCAACGTCGACGTCAAGTGTGAAGGCGGCGGCGTCTCGGGTCAAGCCGGCGCGGTCCGCCACGGCATCGCGCGCGCGCTGCTGGAGATGGACGAGTCGCTGCGCGAGCCGCTGCGGCGCAACGGATTGCTTACGCGCGACCCGCGCGAAAAAGAATCGAAGAAGTACGGGCGCAAAAAGGCCCGCAAGCGGTTCCAGTTCTCGAAGCGTTAGCTTCGGTTGTGGCGGTGTCGCGTGGCAGCGACATTGCATCGTCAGGGACGCGGCCCTCTCACGGGCACGGCACGAAGCCGGGCTTGCGGTCCGTCTGAGCGGCTTCGGCTTTCCGCGTCGCCGTACGGACCGTCTCGGTCGCTGCGGGCGCGAGCGCCGGCTCCGATGCCACACCGATGGACGGGCAGCCGCCGTGAGCGGCGCACCAGAACGGGATCGCGGCCGGGTTCACGATCGTCATCGCGACGACCGTCGCCGCAATGGGGCTAGGGTGAGGTGACGACGGTCGCTGAGACCGGGGTGCTGAGCGTCATCTCGACGCCGCCGGTCCAGCCGGCGACCAGGTTGTAGATCGCGGCGAGGATGATTCCGGCGATGAAGCCGATGATCGCGTAGCAGATCGGAAAGATGATCACCGACAGCCAGCCGAAATTGCCCATCCCGGACGCGGCCATCGCGGCGCCGCTCAGGCTGCTCGCGATGCCGAAGAACACGCCGAGGATGAGGCCGAGGATCGCGTAGAGCACCGCATACACGATGCCGAGCTGCAAGGGGTTGATGTTGCGGATGCGGGTGACCATGGGAGTCTCCTCTCGAGTGCGGTGGGCGTCGGCGTGCTGCGGGGTTTCCGGGCTTCCCTAGCCGAGCGCGTAGATGGTGACGGGGTCGGCTTTGCCGCGGATCTTCGCGATGAGCTTCTCGGCCGCCGCAGGCTCGCGCAGTCGTTCGTAGGTGCTGTCGTCGATGTAGGTGCGACCCGGCGGCGCGGCGCTCTGCAGCCGGCTTGCGAGGTTGGCGGCGTCGCCGATGACGGTATAGTCCATGCGGCGAGGGCTGCCGATGTGGCCGGCGACGACTTCGCCCGTCGCGATGCCGATCGCGAGCTGTAACGGTTTGCCGTCGGCTTGAATGTTCGCTCCGGCGCGGTGGAGCTCGGCGGCGACGGCGAGCGCGCGCGCCGCGTCGTCTTCGCGGACGCGCGGCGGGCCGAACACGACCATGAGA
Organism: Vulcanimicrobiota bacterium; assembly: GCA_963738465.1. Taxonomy (GTDB): domain Bacteria; phylum Vulcanimicrobiota; class Vulcanimicrobiia; order Vulcanimicrobiales; family Vulcanimicrobiaceae; genus Vulcanimicrobium. The sequence continues at coordinate 80,314 of CAVTWP010000004.1, read as the reverse complement.
CCGTCGCCGTAGAACTTGTCGAGCAGACCGTCGTGCTCGAACACGATTTGCACCGCGGCACCGAAGAACTGGTTGAGGATGTCGACCACGGCTTCCGCGTCGAGCCGTTCGGCCAGGCCGGTGAAGCCGGCGATGTCGGCGAACAGGATCGTTGCTTGCGCGCGCTCGCCGCCCAGCGCGACGCCGCCCGGCGCGCGCATCAGCTGCTCGACGACGTGCGGCGCGAGATACCGCCCGAACGCGTCGCGAATCGCCCGGCGCTGCTCGACGTCGGCCGCGTGCAGCCGCTCGAGCGCGCGGCGTTCGGTCAAGTCGGTCAGCGCGATCGCCCAGCCCGTCGTTTCGGTGCCGTCGGGAAGATCGACCGGCGCGGTGCGCACCTCGAGCGCCAGCGCACCGCGCGTCGGGTGCTTCGCCGCGATCTCGAACGGCGCCGAGGAAGTGAGCTCGGCCGAAAGCAGGGTGGTGATGCCGGGCAGGAGTGCGTCGAGCGCCCGCGCCGGTTTGCCGATCATCATCGCGCCGTCGACGCCGAACGTCGTCGCCGCAGCGTCGTTGAAGCTGCCGATCTCGCCTCGCCCGTCGATCGTGATCACGCCGCTGGTGATCGAGCGCAGGACGCGCGCCTGCAGCTGTTCGAGCCGGCTGACCTCGACCACGCGCGCGCGCAGGTCGTCGAACAGGCGCGCGTTCTCGATCGCCAGCGCCGCCTGGTGGGCGAAGGCCGTCAGCAAGTCGGGATCGTGCGGCGAGAACAGTCCCGGCGCGATCCGCGAGTCGAGATATACCACGCCGATCGTGCGCGCTTTGATCGCCAGCGGAACGCAGATGATCGAGCGCAGCCGCAGCGCGCGCACCGAGACGTTCACGTTGAACCGCGGATCCTGCTGCGCGTCGGTGGTCACGACCGGCTCGCCGCTCTCGAAGACGCGCCGCACCGTCGTCTGTGAAGGCCGCATGTCGTCGCCTTCGACCGTCGCCCGGTCGATGCCGTAGGTCGTCGTCAGCTCGAGCTTGCCCTGCGCGTCGGCGATCATCAAGAAGCCGCGCTCGGCCTGCATCACCTCGACGGCGGTGTCGAGCACGCTGCGCAGCACGACGTCGAGCTCGAGTGACGAGTTGACCGTCTCGGCGACGCGCCCCAGCGTCCGCAACTTGGCCAGCTCGCGTTCGGCGTTGGTGGACGACGCGGCGAGCCGGCTCTGCAGCGAGGCGCGCTCGAGCGCCAGCGTTTGGTAGGCGCGCTCGACCTCGGCGATCGCGCCGACGAGCGCGGCGTCACCGGTCGCTGTGGCACGGCGGCGGAGGGCGGCCAGAGCGTCCGGGGCCGGGCTGCTCACGCGATCCGTTTCCTCACCTCGCGGTAACGTCCCGCTCACACCGAGCGGCGATCATGCCGTCATGTCCAACGATCCCGTCGTTCCGAGCGCCGGCGCCGCGCTGACCGCCCGTTCTGCCGTGGAGCGGCTGGCCCCAGGCGTCGCGGCCGACGAGCGCGGGGCGGCGCGGCTGGCCCGGGCCGCGCTGTTCGAAGAGGCGCTGCTGGGCGCGATGCGCGCGCGCATCGCCGAGCTGCGCGGGGTCGCCAAGTGAGCGAGTTCGACCTGCTCTCCGTCGCCGCCGACGGGATGACCGTTCAGCGCGCGCTGCTCGACGTCGCCGCGCGCAACGTCGCGGCCGCCCAGGCCTCGACGCCCGCGCACCCGTATCCGCGGCTCGTGGCGCGCTTCGCGCCGGCGCCCGACGATACGGGCGATCCGCTCTTCGACGACGCCGGCGGCGGAGACGAGGATGACGTCGCGCGGACGCGCCTGATCGGCACGGCGCGCTCCGGCGAGACCGCCGACGCGCTCACCGAGATGATCGCGGTGCTCGACGCGCAGCGCGCGTACGAGGCCGACGCCAGCGTCTTCGACGTCGGCAAGAAGCTGACCGAACGAACGATCGACCTCGGCCGCGTCTGATGCGCGTCGAACCGCTGATCCCCGACGCGGCCGCGCCGCGCGGTCCGACCGCGGGCGTCGCGGTGCCGAGTGCTTTCGCGCGGCTGGTCGATGCCGCGGGCGCGATCCTCGACGGCGCCGACCGTGCCGAGTCCGCGTTCGCCGCGCACCGAGGCGGGTTGCAGGAGATGGTGATCGAGCGGGCCCGCGCCGACGTCGCGCTGCAGATCGCTACCGCCGCGGCCCAGCGCACGGTCCAGTCGCTCGCGACTGTGCTCGGGATGCAGGTGTGACGCAGCTGCTCGCGCCGCTGGCGGCGCGGCTGCACGCGGCGTCGGCGCGCTCGCGCGCGCTGGCCGGTGCGGTCGCCGTCGGATTGGCGGCGCTCGGTGCGCTGGCGTTCGTCGCGTCGCGCGATACGCGCGTCGCGCTGTTCGCGACGCCGCTGCGGGTCGAGCAACTGGCGGAGGTGGAGCAGCGGCTCGCCGCCTGGAACGTCCCGCACGGCTCGACGACCGACAACGTGCTGGTCGAGCGCGCCAAGCGCGGCGAGCTGCTCTTGCGGCTCTCGCTCGCCGGCGTACCGCATGCGCACCTTGCCGGCAGCGATGAAGCGCTCGCGCGCGTCGGCGCGCTCACGCCGCAAACGGTCCTCGAAGCGCAGACGCGCGACGCGCTGGCCGCCGACCTCGCGCTCGATCTGCGCGGGATCGACGGCGTCGCCGACGCCCGCGTCGTCATCGCACCGTCGAGCGACGGTGTGTACGCCGACGAGCGGCGCCGCGACGCGAGCGCCAGCGTGCGCATCGTGCCGGCGTCCGGCATGCACCTCGCGGCGCGCACCGTCGCCGGGATCAAAGCCTTCGTCGCCGGCGGCGTGCCGGGACTCGACAGCGAACGTGTCACGGTGCTCGACGATCGCGGGCTCGCGCTCGACGGCGACGGAAACGACGACGCGCCGGACGTGCAGGCCGCGCTGCAAACCGCGCTCGACGCCGCGTTCGGCGCCGGCGCGACGATCGTGCGCGTTCACCGCGAAGCGCTCGGCGAGCGGCGCGACGTGCACGACGTTCGGCGGACCGCGCTATCGGGCAGCGTCGCGCGCGAATCGACCGACGAACGCTACGCCTCGGGCCCCAAGAAGTATTCGAAGACCAGCGCGACCGAGGATCGCGGCAGCGATACGCGGGACGAGCATCGCATCGCCGCGCCTGGCGCGACGGCGCGGCTGTCCGTCGCCGTCTTCGTCGACGCCGCGCGCGGACTCGAGCTGGCGAAGATTCGCACCCTCGCGGGGGCGGCGGCCGGGATCCGGCCCGAGCGCGGCGACGCGCTGACCGTCGAAGCCGTCGCCTTTGCAGCGCCGTTTCCCGCCGGGCGCGCGCCGCCGGCGCCCAGTTGGGCGCTGGCATTCGCCAGCGTGCTGCCCCAGGGGCTGAGCGCGGTGGCGCTGATCGCGGTCGCCGCGCTGACCGTGCGGCCGGCGGCGGCGCTTGCAACGCGCGCGATCGAGGCGGTGTCGCTGCGTTCGGCCGTGCGCGACGTCGCGGCGATTCCACCCGAGCGCTTGCGCGGTGCGCTTGACGGCGAACCGCCGCACGTCGCCGCGGCGCTGATCTCCGGCTTGCCGGCTGCGACCGCGGCAGCCGTCCTCGAGCTCTACGGACCCGACGAACGCGCCGGAATCGTGCGCCGGCTGTCGCGCGCGAACGCGTCGCTGCTGCCGTCTCCCGAGGAACTGATCGGTGGATGAGTTCGTCTCGCTCGCCGACCTGTTGCGCTCGCCGGCGACGGAGGCCGGGGCGTCTGCCGACGCCGCCGCCGCCGTCGAGCCCGACGCCGCCCTGGACCCCGGCGCGATCGAACCGGGCGCTGATGCGGAGCGCTCGCACGACGAGCTCGTCGCCGCGCTGCGTGATGCGCGGCTGTTTCGCGCACGGCTGGCCGACGCGTTCGACGAAGCGCGCATGAGACTGCTGCGCGAGCTGGCCGCCGATGTGCTGGCGCGCGAGCTGCGCATCGCGCCGTGCGATCTCGATCTGCTGGCGCGCCGCGTTCTCGCCGGCGGACCGGTCGTGCGCGTGCGCGTCGCGCCGTGCGACGTCGCGGCCATACGCGGCGTGCCCGTCGTGGCGGACGCAGAGCTGAACGCGGGCGACGCCGTCGTCGAGCTCGCGGGCGGCACGCTCGACGCGCGGCTCGGCGTGCGGCTGTCGATGGTGCTCGAGGCGTTCGCGTGATCGGCCGTCCGACGGGGACGCTCGTCGCGATTCGCGGCGGCTTGGCGGAAGCGGAGCTGCCGTTCGCGCGCGCCGGCGACGGCGTGCGCATTTGCGCGCGCGGCGCGCAGATCGCCGCGCGGGTGACCGCGCTGCACGGTGCGCGCGCCGTACTCGCTCCGTTCGGCGCGCTCGAAGGCGCGGCCGCCGGCGATCGCGTCGAATGCGACCCCGCGGTGCTCGCCGTGCCGTCGGGAACCGCACTGCTCGGCCGTGCGGTCGACGCCGCCGGCGCGCCGCTCGACGGCGGTCCGCCGCCGCGTTCGCACCGCTGCCGCGCGCAGCCGGCGTTGCATGCCCTCGCCCAGCGCCGGCCGTGCGACGCGATTTGCTGGACCGGCGTGCGCGCGATCGACGGACCCTTGGCGATCGGGCGCGGCGCGCGGATCGGCGTGTTCGGACCACCGGGCGCCGGCAAGTCGACGCTGCTCGACGCCGTGTTGCGTGGTACTGAGGCGGACGCGGTCGTAGTGGGACTGGTCGGCGAACGCGGCCGCGAGGCGGAGCGGCGGCTCGCGCAGCTCGACCGGCGCACGACGATCGTGTGCGCGACGAGCGACCGCGCCGCGGCCGAACGCGTGCGCGCCGCCGAGACCGCGTTCGCCCAGGCCGACGCGCTGCGCGCGCGCGGACTGCACGTGCTGCTCGTGCTCGACTCGCTGGCGCGCGTCTGCGCTGCGGCACGGGAGCTCGCGCTCGCCGCCGGCGAGCCCGCCGCACGCGGGGGCTATCCGGCCGGCGTGTTCGCGTTGCTCGCGCGGCTGCTCGAGCGCGCCGGCGCGTTCGGTTCCGGCAGCGTGACGCTGGTTGCCACCGTGCTGTCCGACGGCCCCGACGAGCATGACCCCGTCTCCGAGGCCGCGCGCGCCGCGCTCGACGGTCACCTTGTGCTTTCCGAACGGCTCGTCCGGCGCGGGCGCTTCCCGGCGATCGACGTCGCGCGAAGCACCAGCCGCACCTTCGCCGAAGTGGCGAACGCCGAGCACCGCTCCGCCGCCCGGGTGCTGCGCGCCGCGGTCGCGGCGCTCGACGACTCGGCGGAGGCGCGCGCGCTCGGACTGCCGGTCGAGGATCCCTTTCTCGTCCGCTGCGTCGCCGCCGAAAGCCGCATCGCGCGGTTCCTGTGCCAGGACGCCGTGCCGTCGGCCCCCGACGGGACCCTCACGGAGCTGCTGGCACTCGCCGATATCCTCGGTGATGGACCTCTTCGCTGACATCTCGGCGGTCCAGGCGCGGATCGCGGAGATCACCGGCGCCCCGGCCCCCGGCAGTCTGCCGCCGGCCGTTCCGGCCGGCTTCTCCGGCGCGCTGGCCGGCGCGCTCGGCAGCGCCGCGCCGCCCGCCGGGCAAGGGGGGACCGCCGCCGCTCCGGACCCGGTCCCGCCGGCGCAGATCGACGCGCTGGTCGATCGGAATGCGACGACCTGGCAGGTCGAGCCGGCGCTGATCAAAGCGGTGATCGCGAACGAGTCCGGCTTCGACGCCAACGCGACCTCGGGCGTCGGCGCCCAAGGCCTCATGCAACTGATGCCCGCGACCGCGGCGTCGCTGGGCGTGCGCGATCCGTACGATCCCGCTCAGAACGTCGCGGGCGGAACGCGCTACCTGCGCGGCTTGCTCGATCGGTTCGGAGGGGACAAGCGGCTGGCGATTGCCGCCTACAATGCCGGCCCGGGGGCGGTGGAGAAGTATGGAGACGTTCCACCGTATCGGGAGACCCGGAACTACGTCCAAAACGTCCTGGCTTCGTTCGACAAGTACAGCAGCGGCGCTCGTTAGCGTCTCGATTCTGCTCGGCATCGGCGCGCCCGTCTCGGCGGCGCGCGTCACCGAATCGGAAGTCTCCGTCGCGACTATCTTGGCTGCCTACGGCCGGGCGACGCATGCCGACGATCCCGCCACGTTCGTGGCCGAAGGAACGCTCGCCGGCGAAGGTTTGACCGGAACGTACCGCGTCGTGCGCGACGGCTCAAATCAGCGCGAGGACGACGTGCTCGGGCCGCGTCACGAGACGACGCTGCAGTTGGGCGACCGCGTCTTCGTGCGCAACGCCAACGGAAACGTGCGCGAGCTGCGCGGCTATCTGCGGCGGCGCGTGCTGACCGAGGATCTGCTCGACTCGGGTGAGTTCGTGAAGCACCCCGAGCTGGCGCGATTCGTCGGTTGGGGCGACGTCGGCGAGACCAAGGCCTGGCGGCTCGAGGTCAACGCGCAAGGCGGTGAGCCCGAGACGCTGTGGATCGATCCGTCGACCGGGTTGCCGCTGCGGCTCGAGTATCTCGACGGCGACGGTCCGTCGTACGTCGACTATTCCGACTGGCGCGACGTCAAGGGGCGCAAGATCGCCTTTCGGAACGTGATCACCGACGGCGACCATCGCTTCGACACCGTGCAGCAAACGACATCGGTGGCGATCGGCGACTCGGTCGACCCGAATGCGTTCGCGCCGCTCGCCGCCCGCCGGCTCGAGACCGACCGCGTCCACACGGTCCCGCTGATCGAGCGCTACGGTCACGTCGGGGTGACGGTGCGGATCGCGAACAAGGATTGGTTCTTCATCCTCGACACCGGCGCGCAGTCGATCCTCGTCGACGAGACGGTGCTGAGCGCGGCGGGCGTCACCGGGATGGGCGCGATGGAGGTCCGCGGCGCCGGCCGCAGCGGCGGCCTCGAGACGGCGACGCTGCCGCAGCTCGAGGTCGACGGAGCGCGCATGGACGACGTCGTGGTCTCTGCGCTCGACCTGTCGCGCGATCTCTCCGGCGGGATGAAGATCGACGGCATCCTGGGCTATCCGTTCTTCGCCTCGGCGCTGGTCGAGCTCGACTTCACCGATCACCTGCTGCGCTTCGGGCCGCCGGGCTCGTTCGTGCCGAAGGGGACGCGCATCGATCTCGACGTCGACCGCGAGCTGGCCGAAGCGACCTTCCAGCTCAACGACCGGATCGACGCGCCGTTCATCGTCGACACCGGCAACAGCTCCGAGATGCTCCTCTACCGGCCGTTCCTCGACGCGCACCCCGGCGTGGTGCCGTTCTCGGCGGCAGCGTCGTGGAACTACGGGATCGGCGGCACCAACGCGACCTACCGCACCTCGCTCGACGACCTGCGCGTGGCCGACTTCCACCTGTACCATCGCAGCGTCGACGTCGTGCTGGCCAGCAGCGGTGCGTTCGCCGACCGCGTCGATGCCGGCAACGTGGGTTTGGGCGTGCTGCGCAACTTCGACGCGACCTTCGATCTCGGCGGCGCGGCGATGTACCTCGTGCCGGCGCCGGCCTTCGACGACGGCCGCAACCGCGTCGTACACTAGCGAAGCAGCGCGGCAACAAGTTCGACATTTCGGCGTCGCGCCGGCCGCGTAGGGTCGGTGCGGAGGTACCGCCGCATGCAGCAGCTCGATCGCATCGACGTTCTCACCACGCGTCTCGCCGCAACGGACCGCCGCGCGCTCTCGCAAGCATGGTATAGCGCGCTGCACCTCGCCGACCACGCGCCGAACTCGGCGCACGGCCCATCCGCCCGGGTTGCGCGCCCGCCCGCGTGCGCGCTCGTGTCGCGAGCCGGTTCGTCGCCGGCGCCGCGGCGCGTGACCTCGGCGGCCGTCGCGCCGAGCTTCGCGCGGACGCACGCCGGCCGGCGCGACGTCGCGGCTCATGCACCGGAACGACGCGCGCCGAAGACCGCGCTCGCGCACCGGCTCGAACGGGCGTTGCTGCGCCGGGGTCAGAGCGAGCCGCAGGCGTTCACCCTGCGCGCCGGTGTCGGGCGTGTTCGTCTGATGGTGCGCAGCGACGGCGTGCGGACGCGCGTCGTCGCGATCTGCGCGCCGGGGGCGCGCGAACGGGTCGAGCGCGCGCTGGCGCAGGCGCGCTTCGCGCTGACCGGCCGCGCCGTCACCGCGGAGGTTGCGTAGCATGGTCAACCCGTCAGTCGCCGACGCGTACGAGCGGATCGCGGCGCGCGCCCAGGACGTGCGCGATGCGTTTCGGACGGGCGCCGTTCCGCTCGACCGCGACGCGCGCGTCGAGCCGCGCGTCGTGCCCGCGCTCGATCCGCTCAGCATCGTGCCGCCGCCCGGCGCGTGGCTGGTGACGCGCGGTGCCGACGGGACGCGAGCCTACCAGCGCGACGGCGCGCTGTCGCTGCGCGACGGCGTGCTGCGCACCAGCGACGGCGCCGAGGTCCTCGGCTACCCCGGCGGCGACGCGCGCGGCGCCGTACCGGTACCGCTGCGCGTGCCGGAGATCGATGCGGCGCTCGGTCGCGCGGGCGATGCGCAGGTCGAACGCGACGGCACGATCGCCTACGCGCGCGCCGCGATCGACCCGCGCAGCGGTGCGCGCAGCGTGGAGCGCGTGACGCTGGGGCGCATCGCGCTGGCGCGGTTTCCGGCCGGCTCGCAGCCGCAGCGGCTCGACGGCACGCGGGTCGGCGCGCCGCCGGGGGTCGCGCCGCACCTGGGCACGCCGGCCGACGGCTCGTTCTCCGCGCTGGCGACCTTCAGCCGCGACGCCGGCGCGATCGATGTTGCGGCCGGTGTCGCCAAGCTCGACGAGGCGTACCGCGCCTTCGAAGCGATCGGCGCGGCGGTGCGCTCGCAGGCCGGCGTCATCAAGACCGCCGTGGAACTGGTGAAGTGATCGCCGATGCGCGCTTCGGCGCGTCCAACGGCGGCGTGCGCGGGCTGCAGTTCGCGCCGCGCGCGCCGCTGCCGGTCGAGGCCGCGTGCGCCGTGGCGAACGAGATCCGCGAGACGCTGCGCGAGCTGCTCGGCGGCTGCGAGCTCGACCTCGGCGAGCCGGCCGCGCTCGACCCGCAGAGCTGGGAGCGGCTCGCGCGCGGGGCGCAGCTGTTCCTCGTTCGCGGCCGGCGCACCGACGTCGTCCTGGTCGTGCCGCGCCGCGACGCGCGCCGCCTCGTGCTGCGCGCATTCGGCGAATCCGAGCCCGCCGCTGCCGCCGATGCCGCGTGCTCCGCGCTCGAGTTGCAAGCGATCGAGCGCATCGCCGCCCGCTGCGCGCCGGCGCTCGGCGCGCTGTGCGCGCAGCACGCGAGCCTGCAGCGGGTCGCCGCCGAGGCGGCTCCGCCGTGCGTCGCCTACTTCGACCTGCGGGTCCGGGCGCCGGTGGAGCTGACCATGGGCGTCGGGATCGTACGCGACGTTCCCGAGCCTGCGCCGCCCGGAACGCTGCCGCCGGCCGCGCTCGCCGAGGTTGCCCTTGAGGTCCGCGCCGTTTTCGCCGAAGGAATGATCGATGCGGCGGATTTTGTCACGATTCGACCGGGCGACGTCGTGAAGCTCGATACCAAGGTTGGCGCTCCCGCATCCTTGCAGGTGGGGATCCCGGCGCCTGGCCACGGGAGTCGCCGGCGCCGTCTCTTCGCGCACCGCCTTTCAGTGCCGCGATCTTGCCGGAGCGCTTCCCGCGTGATCATGACCGAGCAAGGCAAGAACCTCGACCTCCTGATGAACGTCCGGCTCAAGGTCACCGCCGAGCTCGGCACGTGCAAGATGCTGGTGCGCGACATCCTCAAGCTCGGCGCCGGCTCGATCGTCGAGCTCGACCGGCTCGCCGGCGGCCCAGTCGACCTGCTCGTCAACGACCGCCTCGTCGCGCGCGGAGAAGTCGTCGCGATCGACGAGAACTTCGGCGTGCGCATCACCGAGCTGATCGAAAAACCCTAACACCGCCGCCACGCCGACGGCGCGCGCTACGCGAACGAGGTCTTACTTCGCGACTTCGTAGCTGACGACTTGATCGTCGTCGGCCGCGCCTTGGTTGTCGTGGCTTTGAAACCTGACGTTCCAGCCCAGGGACGGCGCATACCAACTCGTTCGAGTCGCTTCCCAGTAGTTGCGGTTCTCCCCGTGGGACTTCCATTGCACGACGTAGACGTCGATCGACTTCTCGCCGATCGTCAACGTGTCCGTGCCGATGACCGTAACTTCATCCTGCCACGACCGGCTGCTATCGCGGGGGTCATAGCGATGATAGCGCACGGTCTTGCCAACGGTGAGCGGCCAAATCTGGCCGAACTTCGCGAGTTCCCCGGCGGGGACGTAATTCGGATTTCCTAGGGAGAACAGCGTGCCGGCGAGCGCCCTACCATTCGACGTGAAGTGCACGAAGTAACCCGTCGACGTTCCCACGACCACCTTGTACTGCTTGAATTGAAAGACGCTCCCGGGCGGCGCAGGCGCAAAGGGCGCCGGCGGCAAGTTCGGCGAGGGACGGGCGCTGGTTGGAACCGGTGTCGAAACCTGCGCGGCAGCCGGAGAGACCAGCGTGGCAACAGCTATTGCGACCGCCACAACCGAAGCTCGCATGACGTTTCGCATCCTCCTAAACAGGCTCGGGGCGGTTTCCGCGCCCGCGCTCTCGAGTCCTAGCTCGCGGCGTACGGGGTCGTAACACCGCGGCCACGCGACGCTCTTGCGTGTCCCGCAGGATGGCCGCATGGACGATTTGCTGCGGATCGCGAACCATGGCCACGGTTCGTTGCCGCTCGACGTGCTCGCGGCGCTCACGCTGCTGTCGGTCGCGCCGTTCGTGCTGGTGCTCTCGACGTCGTTCGTGCGCATCGTCGTCGTGCTGTCCCTCGTGCGCTCGGCGATCGGCGCGACGATGCTGCCGCCCAACAGCGTCATCACCGGGCTCGCGGTCATCTTGACCTGCGTCGTCATGACGCCGACGTTCGAAGTGATGCAGCGCGACGCGATTCGTCCCTACGCCGCAGGGAGGCTGACGCAATCGGCGTTTCTGCGTCGCGCCGGCGAGCCGCTGCGGGCGTTCATGCTGCGGCAAACCAAGGCACGCGATCTCGCCGTGTTCGCCCGGCTCGCGCACCGGCCGCCGGACGAGCCTGGTCCGCGGTCGCCGCTGACCGTGGTCGTGCCGGCCTTCGTGGTCGGCGAGCTGCGCTCGGCGTTCGCGATCGGCATCGCGCTCTATCTGCCGTTCGTCGCGATCGACCTGGCCGTCTCGGCGATTCTCATGGGCCTGGGCATGGTGATGCTCAGCCCGCCGGTCATCTCGATGCCGTGCAAGCTGCTGCTGTTCGTCATGGTCGACGGCTGGGCACTCGTCTGCAACGGCGTCGTGGAGAGCTTCCGGTAGGACTCCCCGCCCCGGGCAGCCGAGTGCGTGTCCAAAGGCCCAAATACCGCCGATGGTGGACACCTGCCCAGCGGTGCGCATCGCTGCCGTGCGGAAGCGGGCTGGGTGACGATCGACCGAGGCGCTTGATGCGTATCTCCGAGAAACTCCACACGCGGCGGCCGTTTTTCTCGTTCGAGTTCTTTCCGCCCAAGGACGACGCGGCCGAGCGGAATCTCCTGGCGACGATCGAGGCGCTCAAGCCGCTCGATCCCGGCTTCGTGTCGATCACCTATGGCGCCGGCGGTTCGACGCGCGTGCGGACCGTCGAGATCGCCAAGCGGCTGCGGTCGGACGTCGGGTTCGACGTGATGGCGCACGTGACGTGCGGGGGCGCGACGAAGGCCGAGCTGCGCGACCTGTTGGACGAGCTGCAGCGCGCCGGAATCGAGAACATCATGGCGCTGCGCGGCGACCCGCCGCGCGGGTCGGAGACGTTCGTCGCCATCGAGGGCGGTTTGCGCTACGCGAGCGACCTGATCGCAATGCTCAAATCGAGCTTCCACTTCTGCGTCGGCGGCGCATGTTATCCCGAGAAGCATCCCGAGGCGGCCAGCTTCGACGCCGACCTGGCCGCGCTCTCGGCGAAGGTGCGCGCCGGCGCCGAGTTTCTCGTCACGCAGCTGTTCTTCGACAACGCGCGCTACGTCGAGTTCGTCGAGCGCGCGCGCGCCTGGGGGATCACCGTTCCGATCCTGCCCGGGATCATGCCGATCACCAACTACGATCAGATCGACCGCTTCACGCGCCAGTGCGGGGCGATGATCCCGCCCAGCCTGCGCGCCGAGCTCGAGCTGCGGCGCGACGATCCCAATGCGATCGTCGACCTCGGCGTCGCCTACATGACGCTGCAGGTGGCCGACCTGCTCGCGCGCGGCGCGCCCGGCGTGCACTTCTACACGCTCAACCGCTCGCCGGCGACGCGGGCGGTCGTCTCGGCGCTCATGGCGGCGCGGCGCGCCTGGTAGCCCTTTTCCCGCAGCGGTGACGGACTTCGGCCCGTCCGGGGCAGGGGTCGACGAGGCCGACCGCCCAAGTCAGGTACTCGTCCTCGATGCCGGCGTAAGCATTCCTTAGGAGGTTCTATCGTGCGTCGCATGATTTTGGCGTTCACGGCGACCGCGCTGCTCGGCGCCACGGCGTTCAGCGGTCCGCAGGCCGCGTCGGCGGCAAATCCCAAGGTAGCGGTGCTCGACTTCGGCACCACCGGCCTGACGTCGAACAAGTGGGGAACCTTCGAGCCCGGTGTCGCGCTGTCCGACCTGCTGACCGATCAAGTCGTCAACAGCGGCAAGTTCGACGTGGTCGACCGCAAGAATCTCGACTCGACGCTGCAGGAGCACAAGCTCAGCGCCAGCGGCGAGGTCGATCCGACCACCGCGATCTCGGCCGGCCGGCTGGTCGGCGCGCGCTTCTTGATCTCGGGGAACGTGCTGCAGCTCGACCAGACCGGGCAGAGCGGCGCGGCCGCGGGCGGGCTGATCGGCGGCGTCGCGGGCGGCATCATCGGCGGCGTGAAGACGAACCGCGTCACGATCAAGGTCGCGGTCAAGGTCGTCGACGCGCAGACCGGCCGCATCGTGCAGTCGTTCAGCGACGAGAAGACCGAGAGCGCGACCTCGTGGGGCACCGGCGGCTTCTCCGGCTACACGGCCGGCGCGTACTCGAACTCGCAGTTCGTCAACTCGTCGATGGGCCATCTCATCAACGACGAAGCGATCCTGATCGCGCAACATCTCGATCCCAGCAAGTTCGCCGTCGGACCCGCCGCGCCGAGCCTGACCGGGCGCGTGATCGACGTCGACGGCGCGAACATCATCATCAACCTCGGCGCGAGCCGGGGCGCAGCCGTCGGGGCGTTCTTCAACGTGGTGAAGGTCAAACAGATCAAAGATCCCGACAGCGGCCGCATGCTGACCGTCAGCGAACCGGTCGGCAAGATCCAGATCATCAGCGTCACCAGTGACACGGCGGTCGCGCGCGTGGTCTCCGGCCACATCATCGCCGGCCTCTCCGTCGTCTCCGAGTAGCCCGGCGCCGTCCCCGCCGCCGTAACGGGGCGGCAACACGCGCGCGCGATCATGCGCGGGTGGAGGGCTTCGACGGGCTCCTGCGTGACGCGCTGCTGGTCACCGCGCTGATCACGCTGCCGCTGCTGCTGGTCGGAACGGCGGTCGGCGCGACGGTCGCGATCCTCCAAGCCGCGACCCAAGTCCAAGAGCAGACGCTCACGATGCTGCCCAAGCTGCTGGCCGTCGCGGCGATGTTGGCGCTGTTCGGCCGGCTCGGCTTGGAGCTGTGCGCGTCGCTGTTTCGCGAGGCGATCGCGGCGCTGCCGGTGCTGGTTCGCGGGTGACGCAGACGACGCTGCTGGTCTTCGCGCGCGCGGCCGGGCTGCTGTCGCGCGCACCGGGCTTCGCGCACCCGTCGGTGCCGCACGCCGTACGAGCGGCGTTCGCGCTGGCGCTGGCATTCGCGATCGCGCCGACCGTTGCGCCCGCTGCGCAGCTCGATCTGGTGGCGTTCACGCTGGCGATCGCCGGCGACTTCGCGTTCGGAGCGGCGATCGGCCTGGGCGCGTCGCTGCTCTATGACGGCGCGTACTTCGCCGGCCGCACCATCGACGATTATCTGGGCGTGCGCGGCAGCATGCCCGGCGCGCACGTCACCAGCGCGCAGGCCTTCGGGCGGCTGTGGTCGTCGGTGTTCTTGGCGGCGTTCGTGCTGCTCGACGGGTGGGTCCCCGTCGTCAGCGCGTTCGCCGGTTCGTTCGCGCACGTCGGCGCCGGTGCGTTCGTCGACGGCCCCGGCTGGCTGCGCTTCGCGCTCGCGCTGCCGGCGACGATCTTGCGCGCCGCTTTCGTGGTCGCCGCGCCGGCGATCGCGGTCGCCGCCGCGCTGCAGCTCGCGCTCGCCGCCGTCGCGCGCGTCGTGCCGCGATTCTCGAGCTTCAGCTTGGCGTTTCCCGCGGTGTTCGCCGCGGGTCTGCTGGTGACGCTCGCGACGCTCGCCGTGCTCGCGCCGCTGGGCGCGCGCCCGTGGCTCGTCGTTCCCTGGAGCAGGCCGTGAGCGACGACAAGCACTTCGACGCGACCGCGTCTCGCCGAGCGCGCGCCAGGCGCGAAGGCAACGTCGCACAGTCGGCGGAGCTGTGCGGGATGGCCGCGTTCGGCGCCGCGACGCTGGTCACCATGCTCGCCGTGCCGCTCGGCGCGAGCGCCGTCGTCGCCGCTATCGCTGAGGTCGCGCAGCACCCGCTCGCGCGCCGTGCGCCGGCGGCATTGACCGCGGTGGCGCTGGCTGCGCTGGCCCCGGTTGCCGCCGCGGCCGCGGCGGGCAGCGCAACGTCGCTGTTGCAGCGCGGCGGCCTGCGCTTGGCCGGCGTGAAGCTCGAAACGCGACGCCTCGATCCGCTGGCCGGGCTCAAGCGCATGACCGGCGGCGAGACGGTCGTCGCGGTCGCGCGCGCGACGGTCGGCTTCGCGGTCGCGCTGGCCGCGGTCGCAGCGCCGGTGCGCGATGCGCTGGGCGGGGGAGCGGCGCTCGGCACGCCGGCCGGCGCGGCCGGTTTGGTGGGCTCCGTTTTCTTGCGCGCGTGTGCTGCCGCGCTCGCCGTCGGCGTGGTGTTCGCGCTCGCCGACTACGCGCTCGCGCGCCGTCGCTGGCTGCGCGGCCTCAAGATGTCCCTGCACGAGATCAGGCGCGACGCCAAGGAGAACGAAGGCGACCCACAGGCCCGCGCGCGGCGCAAAGGGACGCACCGCGCGATCGTGCGCGGCGCGATCGCGCGCACGCGCGACGCCTCGTTCGTGGTGGTGAATCCCGTCCACGTGGCGGTGGCGCTTCGTTACGCACCGCCCGGCGTTCCGGTCCCGGAGATCGTGGTGCGCGCGCGCGACGAAGCCGCGTTGCGCGTGCGCGCGATCGCGCGCGAGCACGATATTCCGATCGTCGAGGACGTCGGGCTGGCCCGGCTGTTGTACGCGCAGGGCGAGAACGGCCGGGCGATCCCGGCCGACGCCTACGTCGCCGTCGCACAGATCATCGCCGCCCTTGCCCGCGCCGGCCTGCTCGGCTGAAGCGCCACAAGCGTTGCCCGCGGGCGTGACGGCGCGACGCGCTCGGCCGGAGGGCGGCACGTCGCGGTCGGACAACGAGCAGGGGATGAGGAGTCGAACCGCGCCCTACGCGGCGTTGGCGATGCTCGTCTGCGGCGCTTCCGGGCAGCCGGCGATCGCGGTGGGCGCGCCGTCTTCGGCCCCGGTAACCTTCGAACGTGCCGCGCGCCCTTGGAAGCTGTCGTGCACGAACGGCGTCACCGGGATGTTCGCCGCCGCGTTCACCCCGGCTCCACTGAGCTCGCCTCGGGCCCAGAGCGTCGCATCGAGCGCCACCGCGTCGCCGCAGCGCAATTCGGTCGTGCTGAGAGACGGAACGGTCAACGCCGCATCCGCCGCCTGGAAGACGTCGTTCGGCCGCGGTGTCAGCTCGCCGCCGCAACAGTGCACGCTCGCCCTGCACAAGGCCCCGCTTTCGACCCTGCGCTACACGCTGAGTGGTGCCCGGCCGTTGATGATGACCGACGGTCCGGGCGGCACGCTCGCCGAGCTGGTCCTGACGTACATCAACATCTCGATAGAAAATCTCCAAGTAACGCGGTAGCAATATGTCCGCGCGATGATGCGCGGGTGACGAGCCGCCTCACCAGCGCGTTCGCCGTCGCTGTGCTCGGCGTGGTCGCAATCCTGATCGTCCCGCTCCCGCCGCCGCTGCTCGACGCGCTGCTGGCGCTCAACGTGTTCGGCTCGTCGCTGATCTTGCTGGTCAGTCTGCGGGTCGAGGAGCCGCTCGAGTTTTCCGCCTTCGCGCCGACCCTCTTGCTCGCGACGCTCTTCCGGCTGTCGCTCGACGTCAGCGCGACGCGGCTCATCCTCACCCAGGGTCACGAACCGGGCGGCGTCGGCGCGCTGATCCCGGCGTTCGGACAGTTCGTCGTGCGCGGCAACGTCGTCGTCGGGCTGATCGTGTTCGCCATCCTGATCATCATCCAGTTCGTGGTGATCGCCAGCGGTGCGCAGCGCGTGGCGGAAGTGTGCGCGCGCTTCACGCTCGACGCGATGCCGGGCAAGCAGATGGCGATCGACGCCGACTTGCACGCCGGCCTGCTGGACGCCGACGTCGCGCGGCGCAAACGCGTTCGCGTCCAGCGCGAGGCCGACTTCTACGCCGCCATGGACGGTGCCGGAAAGTTCGTCAAAGGCGATGCGATCGCGGCGCTGGCGATCGTCGCGCTCAACTTGGCCGGCGGCGTGCTGGTCGGAACGCTGTATCACGGGATGGCGCCCGTCGAAGCGATCGAAACCTTCGCGATCCTGTCCATCGGCAACGCGCTGCTCACCACGCTGCCGGCGTTCTTGATCTCGACGGCGATGGGGCTGATGGTCACCCGCGTCGCCGGCGACGGCGCGCTGGGCGTCGATCTCGCCGTGCAGCTCTTGGCGCGCCCCGACGTGCTGCGCGTCGCGGCGGCGCTGGTGTTCGCCTTGGCCTTCGTCCCGTCGTTTCCGGGGCCGCTGTTCGCTGCGCTCGGCGTCGTCGCGTACGGCGGCGCGATGCTGGCCGATCGCCGGCGCCGGCAGCTGGATGTCGAAGCGCAGGCGGCCCACGAGCGGCGGCGGCGCGAAGCGGTTCGCCGCCCCGAGACGGCCTTCGGACTGGTCGGCGTCGACGCGCTTGCCATCGACGTCGGCGCGGAGCTGTACTCGCTGCTCGTGCCGCCCAACAGCGAGGCGCTGCTCGACCGTGTCGCCGACGTGCGCCGCGCGCTCGCCGCGGAGACCGGGATCGTGATCCCCGGCGTGCGCCTGCGCGACGATCCGCTGCGCGATCCGCGCACGTACGCGCTGCGGGTGCGCGACCGCGCCGTCGCTCGGGGCGTCGTGCGGCTCGATCGGCTCGTCGCCGTCGGCGCCGCCGACGTGCTCGCGCGGGTCGGCGGCGAACCGACCGTCGAACCCGTCTACGGCCTTGACGCGCGCTGGCTTCCCGAGGGCGAACGGGAACGCGCGCAACAGGCCGGCGCGCTGACCTTCGACGCGATCTCGATCGTCGGCTCGCACCTGGCCGAGGTCGCGCGCACGCACGCCGCCGAGTTGTTCGGGCGCCAAGAGTTTCAAACGCTGGTCGAGCACCTGCGCGCGTCGGTGCCGTCGGTCGTCAAGGACGTCGGCACCGAGTTGTTGCCGATCGCTACCGCGCACCGCGCGTTCGTGCACCTGCTGCGCGAGCGGGCCTGGCCGCGCGATCCGATCGCGGTGTTCGAAACACTGGTCGACGCTGCCGCCGCGACCCGCGACCCGCGCGAGCTGGCCGAGTCGGCGCGGCGCGCCGTCGTCCCGCAGCAGCTGCGGCGCGACAACGTCACCCGATTGCGCCCGCTGATCTTCGCGCCGGAGTTCGAGGCCGAGCTCGGCCGCATGTGGTCGCACGACGGCGGGCTCGCCCCCGATCCCGCGACGGCGCTGCACGTGCGCGAAGCGATCGCGCGCTACGCCGCCGATCCGGCCAACGCGCCGCCCGTGATCGTCGTCACCGCGCCGCTGCGTCCCTTGCTCGCCGAGTTCCTCGAACGCAGCGCGCCGGGCATCGCGGTCTACGCCTATGCCGAGCTGCCGCCGGAGATCGCGCTCGAACCGGCCGGCGTCGTAGGCGTGCGAACCGTCGCCGAGCAGGCACTCCCGTCGGCGGCGGAGGAACGCGTGGCATGACAGCCCTGTACGCGCTGCCGTCTTGGGTCGTGCTGGTCGGCGGCGTCACGCTCGCCGTCGCGCTCGCGTGCGGCGGGCAACTGCTGGTGCACCGCTTCGTGCCGGACGACACGTTCAACGACGACAACGATCTCAACGGCTACATCAGCGGGACGATCGTGACGCTGTTCGCCGTCGTGTGGCACGACGCGGTCGGGCTCAACTCGCGCGCGCGCTCGGCCGTGCGCCGCGACATGCTCGGGTACGTGAAACTGATGATCGACGAGGAGTGGCCCGAGATGCGTTCCGGCGGCGCGAGCCCCCAGGGCGCGGCGCTCATCATGGACGCGACGACCGACGTCGGCGGGACGCCAAGAGCAACAAGGAATCGAACGCGCAGGTCACGATCGTGCAGCTCCTCAACGACGTGCACGCGCAGCGCGACCAACGGCTCGAGTCGAACCACTCGCCTGCCGTCTCGGGCTTCATGTGGGCGATCATGCTGTTCGGCTCGCTGGCAGTCGTCGTCTTCTGCTACATGTTCGGCGCGTCGCACAGCGGGATCCACTTGATCATGACGGCGCTGGTCGCTGCGGTGATCGCGTCGATGCTGGTGAGGACGTTCGAGCTGCAGTACCCGTTCCGCGGCGACCTCGGCATCGCGCCGGTCGCCTGGACCCAACTGCTCGCCCACATCCGAGACATGGACGCGCACGGCAGCCCGTCGATGCGCATGTGATCCAAGCGGGCCGAGACCAGACTTTGCTTCTTTCGGTAGGGCCGCCGCCGCGCGGGCCGAAAACCTGAGAAGAAGTTGAGAGCCCGGAGGCTGGAGTGCGGTTCGCGGTAGGGTTGCTCGGGATCACGTTGAGCGCCCTCGTGTCGGGGTCGGGCGCAGCGTTTGCGCAAGAGCAGCGCGGTTATCTCATGCCGGTCGTCGGCCGGGTGGTCTCCGTCGACCGGGCGACCGGCCGGATCGTGCTGCACCACGGGATGCTCGAGACGGTCGACGCCGGTGACGTCACCTGCACCGTCCCGGCCGACCGGCTACGCTACATCCAGCCCGGGATGGAGCTGTCGGCGACCGCCGACACCCGCCATCGCACCTGGCGCCTGACCGACGTCCGCCGCTTCCACGGCGACGGGGACCCGGCGGCGCCCCCGTCGGGGCTGGCCGCCAACCGGATTTCCCAGCAAATTGTAAGTCAAGGAATCGGTTCGGCGAGGGTATAGTCAGCGGACGATGGACGCTGACGACGAGAGCCGGCCGCCCCGGCGCGCGCTGCTGCGACGCGCGGTGCCGTACGTGCTGTCGTGCGCCCTCGTCGTGGTCGGCCTGTTCTTCGGCTCGGTCGCGCAGCGCATGGTCACCCACCAGGAGACGTTCACCGACGCGGTCGTGCGCCAGATCGTACACGTTCCGACCCCCGAAGAAGTGTTCCACCGCGGCCGCATCTACGTGATGCTGCTCGGCATCGACTACGACTACGACGACAAGGATCAGCCGTTCTCGTCGCACGCGCGCAGCGACACGATCATGGCCGCCGGGATCGACTTTCCGAGCAAGAGCACGCGGCTGGTTTCGGTGCTGCGCGACACCGACGCGTCGATCCAGGGTCGCGACACCAAGATCAACGGCGCCTACTCGCTGGGCGGCGTGAAGCTGGCCGATGCGGTGATCGGTGACTTTCTGGGCTTGCCGCTCGAAGCGAACGGCCGGCACTTCGACCGGTACGTCGTGGTGCGCGTGGACGCGCTCAAGGATTTCGTCGACGCGATCGGCGGGATCGACGTGCCCGTCAGCCAGGTGATGAACTACGACGACAGCTGGGGCCACCTGCACATCCACTTCAAGCCCGGCATGTACCATATGAACGGCGATCAGGTACAGGGGTACTCGCGGTTCCGGCACGACGAGTGCAGCGACCCGTGCCGAACCAAGCGCCAGCAGCAAGTGATGAAGATCCTGGCCGACAAGCTGATCCACGACAAGTTCAACGACCTCGCACACCTCAGTGGGCTCGTCGCCGTCTTCCGGCGCGATGTCACCACGAACCTCACCAACGACGAGCTCACGTCGCTGGCGTGGTCGTTCAAGGACGCGAAGATCGGCGATCTGGCCCATGCCGACACGATCGGCTACGTCGACACGAAAGAGACGCTCGACGGCGAGACCGTGATCCCCAACGAGCGCCAGAAGACCGAGCTCGTCGCCGGCTTGCTGGGGCCGTATCAAACCCCGCCGGCCGCCGCGGCGCAACCGCGCGCCGTCGCGGCGGTCCTGCCGTCGACGGTTCACGTCGTGGTCGAGAACGGCAGCGGGATCCGCGGCGCCGCGACGGTGGTCGCCGCCGCGCTGCGCACGCGCGGTTACGTTATCGACGGGATCGCCAACGCCGACTCGTTCAGCTACGACACGACGCTGATCCGCACGTCGGCGCCCGACGCGGGCGCGCGCGTTCGTGCCGACATCGGGATCGCGGGCGCGTCGGTGAGACCGACCGCCGTGAGGGCGACGTCCGACAACGCGGTTCACGTGATCGTCGGCAAGGACTACGCGCTGCAGGCGCAAGCCGCCACCGCGCCGCAATAGCGGCGCGGTCCTCGGCGACCGCAATGCAACATAGCGGCGACGGTGCGGTAGGAGGCGGCGTGAACGCGTTGCCGACGGAGGCCGAGGCGCTCGTTTCGCGTATCGAGGGGATGTTGGCTCAAGCCGAACAGCTGCTCGCCTCGGGCGGGAGCGACGAAGCCGCCTACGCGTTGCGGGAGACCGAGCGCCGGTACTTGCCCGACACGCTCAAGGCGTATCTCGACGTTCCGCCCGCGCGTCGCGACGCCGCGGCCGGCATGATGCTCGTCGAGCAGCTGCGACTGCTCGAACGCGCGACCGCGCAGCGTCTGAGCGCGCTGTCCGAGAGCGCGCAGACCGCGTTGGCCGCCAACGGCGCCTTTCTCACCGAGCGCTTCGGCGCGCTCGAAACGCTGCCCGAGCCCCCGCCGCCCGAAGCGTTCGCGGACCCGGCGACCGCGCCGCCGGCGGCGCTCGTGCGCCGCCTGTTCGAACGGCTCGAGCTCCAAGCGGGGCCCGAACCCGGCGCGATTCTCGAGGTCGCGGGGGCGCAGCTGGCCGCGGCGTTTCCGGCCATCGCATCGGTGCGCCGCGCGGGGTTGCTGGCGCGCGGTCCGGTCGAAGAAGTGGCGCTGAATGTTCCGCGTCGCGACGATCTGCTGCGCTACGCGCTGGTGCGCACGCGCCAGGGCGGTGTCGACGCCACGGTGACGCGTTTCTTGCGCGGCATCAAGAACCGCACGATCAGCGTCGACGTCGACGAGTGGACGCGCGGCTTGATCGAAGACCTCGGTGCGTACCTGGAGCGCGAACGCGGCGCGCGCGATACCCTCAACCGTCTTTTCAGGGAGCGACGATGAGCTTTTTCGGTATCGGAAATCAGCGCGGTCAGCAGCCGGCCACCGACGTACGGACCACCCAGGGCGGTGTGCCGCTCGATGCGGTCTCGCGCCTGCGCCGGATGCGCGGCGAGGGCGGAACTCCGCTGTTCACCAGCGACCTGTCGGTCTCCGAGTTCGTGCTGCTCGAGCAGATGAACTGGCGGCCGCTGGGGCTCGTGCTGGGCAGCTCGATCTACCACGTCGGCATCCAGTACGGCAACTTCTACCAGAACCAGGAGCTGCCGTATTTGAGCGCCGCGATGTACGAAGCGCGCGAGCTCGCCATGAGCCGCATGGAGGAAGAAGCCGACGTGCTCGGCGCCGACGGAGTCGTCGGCGTGCGGCTCGAGGTGGGCGGCTACGCCTGGGCCGAGAACGCGCTCGAGTTCACCGCCATCGGGACGGCCGTCAAGGCGCCGGCCGGCGACGCGGTCTGGCGCACGCGCGACAACAAGCCGTTCACCTCGGACTTCTCGGCGCAGGACTTCTACAAACTGGTGACCTCGACCGGCTACGTGCCGCGCGAGCTCGTGCTCGGCAACTGCGTGTACCACATCGCGCACCAAGGCTTCATGCAGCAGATGCGCACGATCGGCAACAACATCGAGCTCGGCAACTACACCGAAGCGATCTACGACGCGCGCGAGCTCGCGATGGCGCGCATGCAGGCCGAAGCCGAAGCGCACGGGGCCGACGGCATCATCGGGATGCAGATCGTCGAGAAGACGCACATCTGGAGTCCGCACGTGATCGAGTTCATGGCGATCGGGACGTCGGTCGAGAAGCGCGGCGAGCCGAAGAACGTCGCGCTGACCTTCCAGGTCGGGCTCAACGACTGACGCCATGGACGGACTGGGCGACCTGCTCGGCGGTTTGGGCGACGTGTTCGGAAGTCTCGTCGGCAGCGCGGCCGACGGCGTTCCGGAGGCGGTCGTCGACGTCGGAGCCGGCCTGCTCGGCGTCGAGCCCGGCGGCGCGCGCGACGATGGCACGGCCACCTTCGAGCGCCGGCTGGCGGGCGCGCCGCGCCGGTTGAACGTCAACGACCTGTAGTCGAAAGGGTTTCCTTTGTCGGAAGAACTGCAACCGCCGATGCTCACCGCGCCCGAACCGGTCACGGCCGTGGCCGTATCCGATGCGATCGGCAAGGTCCCGGTCCCGGTCGACGAGCGCGTGCGACTCGACGCCGACGCGACGCAGCTGGCGCGCGAGCTGGCCGCGCTCTCGCCCGACAGCGCCGAGTACAAGGAACGCGTCCGCACGCTCGAGGCGCTGGCGAACGCCGACATCACCCGCTCGGCCGGCGTCTCGAACCGGATGCTCGAGCGGCCGACGCGCGCGATGGCGGCCCTGAGCGAAGGATCGCCGGTCGCGAAGTCGCTGGTCGACCTGCGCGGAACGATCGAGAAGCTCGATCCCTCGCGCCAGGGTGACTTGTTCTCGCCGCGCAAGCTGCTGGGCGTCTTGCCGTTCGGCAACAAGCTGCGCGACTATTTTCGAGGCTACGAGTCGTCGCAATCGCATCTCAACGCGATCATCGAGTCGCTGCGCCGCGGCAAGGACGAGCTGCTGCGCGACAACGCCTCGATCGAGCAAGAGAAGTTGACGATGTGGACGTTGATGGGCGAGCTGGAGAAGCATGGGTACCTGGCGCGCGCGCTCGGCGACGCGCTCGAGCGCGAGGTCGAAACGCTGCGCGGGTCCGATCCCGCGCGTGCCCGCAGCTTGGCCGAAGACGCGCTCTTCGCCGCGCGTCAGAAGCAGCAAGACATCGCGACCCAGCTGGCGGTGAACGTCCAAGGCTACCTGGCGCTGGATCTGATCAAGCGCAACAACGCGGAGCTGGTGAAGGGCGTCGACCGCGCGACGACGACCACCGTCGCGGCGCTGGAGACGGCGATCGTCACGGCGCAAGCGCTCGCCAACCAGAAGCTCGTGCTCGACCAGATCGGCGCGCTGCGCGCGACGACCTCGGACCTGATCCTGTCGACCTCGCAGATGCTCCGTCAGAACGCCGGCCGCATCCAGGAAGGGGCGACCAACCCGACGGTCGACGTCGAGAAGCTCAAAACGGCGTTCGCCAACGTGCGCGCCACGATCGACGGGATGGCGGACTATCGCATCAAGGCGCTCTCGTCGATGACCCAGACGGTCGACGCGCTCGGCGAAGAGGTGGGCAAGGCGAAGATCTACTTGGAGTCGCGATCCTAAGCGCTGCCGTTGCGGGCCAAGCCGGCGCAGCGCGCACAGCGTCCGGTGACGATCAGCGCCGCGTCGACGCCGCTATAGCGATAGTCTTGCGCGACCGCCATCGCGAGCGCGGCGACCTGGGGCGCGGGGATGTTGACGATCTCACCGCAGGCGAGGCAGACGAGGTGATGGTGCTTGTCGAGCGCGGCTTCGTAGCGTGCCGCGCCGCCGTGCGCGAAGATCTGCACCAGACCGATCGCGCGCAGGATGTCGAGCGTGCGATAGATCGTTCCCAAGCTCACCGCCGGCAGCTCGGCGCGAACGCGCTCGTGAATCGTCTCGGCGGTGAGGTGCGCGCCGTCTTCGAGGGCGCGCAGGATTGCGGCCCGTTGCTTGGTCAGGCGGTAACGCGTCTGAAGGAGTCCTGCATCGACCCCCTTCCCATCGGTCACGGTGACGCCCCTCCGATCCCGACCGCACCCGCCTCCGGTCGAACGACCGCAATGTCGTTTGACGCTGTCCGGCCCCCATGCTACGATCCGGGGGTTCTCCCCTTCCCTTCCTTCGACAGGCTCAGGACAGGCTGCGAAAAAGGCGGCCGGAAGCCATTGTCGCGAGCGTCGGGGCTGTCAGCGCTGAAACGGTAATGTGGAATAAGCTCAAGAGGCCGCTTCAGGCGGTCCTCCTGTTGGCCTTGGTCGGCCTCTGCGCGTGGGCCGTCTCGCCCATCCAGAAGAAGATCCACCTCGGTCTCGACCTGCAGGGCGGCGCTCGTGTGCTGCTTCAGCTCGACACGACCAAGGACGTTCCGCAGATCAGCGCCGACGTGCAGAACCAAGTCGAGCTGGTGATTCAGAACCGCGTCAACGGGCTGGGCGTCTCGGAGCCCGTCATCTCGAAGGTCGGCTCGAACCGGCTGCTGGTCGAGGTTCCGGCGGTCAAGAACGCCGACGAGCTGGAGCGGCTGCTCAAAGAAGCCGCCGTGCTCGAGTTCAAGATCTGCCCGCCCCCAGCGGCGCAGCGCGCCACGAACGACAAGAAGTACGCCAACGACGTCAACGGCGCATACAAAGATTGCGGGCCGGTCGTGTACACGGGCGCCGAGCTCAAGAGCGCGCACCCCGGCTTCGGCCAGGGCGGCGAGCCTCAGGTCGACTTCACCACCAAGAATCCGACCAAGTTCGCGACGCTCACCCGCGATCACATGGGTCAGCTCCTGTCGATCTTTCTCGACAAGAAGTTCGTCAGCTACGCCTCGATCGAAGGGATCATCTCGACCGACGGCATGATCCACGGCTCGTTCACCGAGGATCAGGTCTCGACGCTCTCCAACGAGCTCAACGCCGGCGCGTTGCCCGTTCCGCTCTCGATCATCGAGAAGGACGACGTCGGCGCGACGCTCGGCAAAGAGGACCTGCAGAAGTCGCTGGTCGCCTCGATCATCGGCCTGGGACTCGTGCTCGTGTTCATGATCGTGATGTACCGCCTGCCCGGCGTGCTGGCCGACGTCGCGCTGTTCGTGTACGTCCTCATGCTGCTGGCACTGCTGTCGGTCGCGCACGCCGTGCTCACCCTGCCCGGCATCGCGGGCTTCGTGCTCTCGATCGGTATGGCGGTCGACGCCAACGTCCTGATCTTCGAGCGCATCAAAGAAGAGCTTTGGGCCGGCAAGTCGCTGCGCGCGGCAGTGCGCATCGGCTTCCAGCGCGCCTTCAGCTCGGTGTTCGACTCGCACTTCACCACCATCGTCGGCGCGGGCGTGCTCTACATGCTCGGCACCGGCACCGTCAAGGGCTTCGCCTACACGTTGTTCTGGGGCACCGTGTTCTCGCTGCTGACCGCGGTCGTCATCACCCGGTTCTTCATGGACTTGGTGGTCGACAACAACCTCGTCACCTCGAAGGCGGCCTACGGAGCGGGCGGCACGCTTGCCGTTCCCGTTGCGACGGCGGAGGCTCGTTCCTAGATGTTCTTCCGCCGCCTCAACTGGAACGTCGTCGGGTGGTTCCGCACCGTCTCGGCGATCTCGTACCTCATCATCGGGCTGGGCGTCGCGATGATGATCTACAACGTTGCCAAGACCGGCGAGCCGCTGCGGCTGGGCCTGTCGTTCACCGGCGGCACCGACGTCACGGTCAAGTTCACCCAATCGGTCAGCCAGCAGGCGGTCGCGGCCGCGCTGACCGGCATCAAGGTCACCGACGCTCAGATCAACACGCTCTCCAAGCCGGGTGAACCACCCGCCGAGCGTTGGACGATCGAGACCCAGACCGACTTCGGCAACAACTCCACCGCGTTGTGGAGCGCACTGGGCAAGGTCGCGCCGATCGACCGCAGCGCGTCGGAGATTTCGACGGTCGGGCCGTCGCTGTCGCGCGAGTACCTGATCAACGCGATCAAGGCGCTGGTGATCGCGATCTCGATCCAGTTCCTCTACATCGCCTTCCGCTTCGGCTGGAACCTGATCTTCGGCTGGGTCTGCGTCGTCGCGCTGGTGCGCGACTCGCTGATGATGATCGGCATCTACGCGCTGGCCGGCAAGCGGGTCGACGACGCGTTCTTGGCCGCGGTGCTGACCGTCATCGGCTACTCGGTGATGGACACGATCGTGATCCTCGACCGGATCCGCGAGAACGTCAAGCTGATGGACGGCAAGCCGTTCGACGAGATCGTCAACACTTCGATCCTGCAGACGATGACGCGCTCGGTCAACACGCTGGCGACGGTCGTCATCACGCTGGTCGCGCTGCTGGCGTTCGGCGGCGCATCGCTCCAGAACTTCGCCTTCGCGCTGCTGGTCGGCATCTGCTCCGGCGGTTATCACTCGATCTTCTTCTCGGCGCCGCTGGTGGCCGTGCTGCAGAAGCGCGCCAAGCGCAGCAGCATCTTCCGGCGCTCGTCGCTGGCCGCCCAGCCCAAGAGCGTCGCCGCCGCGCGCGGCACCGCGGCCGCGACCGCGACCGCGCAGCGCGACCGCGAGCAGATCGCGGCCGCGCGTCGCGCGCGCCGCGAGCTCGAACGGCAAGGCGCGTCACGGCGGACCACGCAGCCGCCGCGCTACCGGCGCAGCCAGCAAGAGATCGACTACGAGAAGCTCGAGAACCGCAACTT
This sequence comes from Vulcanimicrobiota bacterium, assembly GCA_963738465.1. Lineage (GTDB taxonomy): Bacteria > Vulcanimicrobiota > Vulcanimicrobiia > Vulcanimicrobiales > Vulcanimicrobiaceae > Vulcanimicrobium. The sequence continues at coordinate 53,432 of CAVTWP010000004.1, read as the reverse complement.
CGGCGCCGAACTGCCGCGCAAGCCCGAGGGCGAGCCGGCCGGCGGCGAGGCCGAGATCGTCGATCCGCTCGACGCGCAGGCATTGGGTCTGCACGAGGAGGCGGCTGAGCTCGGCCACGAGGAGATTCGGTTGAACCTGGGCGACGAACCGGCCGCCCCGGAACACAAACCGATTGAGCGGAGCTAAGAAGAAGCTTCCGCCGCCGACGCCGTCGGAGGCCGCCTTCGAACGGCTCGTGGCGGCGTTTGCGTCATCGGACGTACGACACGCCTATGACGAGGACGTCACCCTTCGACAAGCTCAGGGTGACGAGGGCACGAGCGCCCTTCGACAAGCTCAGGATGACACGAGACAAGCTCAGGATGACACGAGACAAGCTCAGGGTGACACGAGACAAGCTCAGGGTGACGGTGGCGCGCCGACCAACGCCCTTCGACAAGCTCAGGATGACACGGAAACGGTTCAGGATGACACGAGACGGGCTCAGGGCGACGGCGACGGCGTGGCCGCGTTTCTGGATGAGTTGTATGCGAACGCGCGCTCGTATTTGTCGCGCGATCCGTATGCGACGATCGGCGACGCGAGCGGTTTCAACACCAAGGTCGTCGGGGTCACCTTCGAGGGCCGTCAGGACATCGTAGCGTCGCTGCGGCCCGGCGAGGCGCTCGAGCTGCGGCGCGACGCCGCCAACGCGCACGATCCCAACGCGATCGGCATCTGGTACGGCAGCCTGCAGCTGGGCTTCGTCCGCCGCGAGATCGCGGCGCGCATCGCGCCGAACCTCGACGGCGGCGAGCGCTATGCCGCCGCGGTGACCGCGGTCACCGGCGGCGGAACCCGCAGCTTCGGGATCAACGTCTACGTCACGCGCATCCGGGCGGCCGCGCCGCGCGCCGAGGTGTCGCGCGGCGCCGCCGGCGGCGACGACGTATTGCGCGCGCTGATAGGCAACGCGCCGCTGCGCGACGCCCAGCGCGCGGTGCTGGGGCGGCTCGACGCCGGCCGCAGTACGCTGGCGGTGTTCGGCACCGGCCGCGGCAAGTCGCTGTGCTTCCAGTACCCGGCCGCGCTGCGCGCGCTCGAGAGCGGCGCCAAGACGCTGGTGCTCTACCCGCTGCGCTCGCTCGCGAACGATCAGTACGAGGCGCTGACGCGCCGGCTCGAGCCGCTGGGGCTGCGCATCCTGCGCGCCAACGGCGCGATCGACGCCGGTGAGCGCGCGGCGCTCGACGACGCGCTCGAGAGCGGCGCGTGGGACCTCATCTGCGCGACCCCGGAGTTCGTGCAGTTCCACCTCGAACGGTTCCGCACGCCGGCCTCGCGCCCGTCGCTGCTGGTGGTCGACGAAGCGCACCACCTGTTCGATGCGACGCACCGGCCGGCGTACCGCCGCGTCGGCGAGTCGATCGCGGCGCTGGGCGGGCCCCAGGTGCTCGGGCTCACGGCTACCGCGGGCGAGGAAGCGTTCGCGAAGATCCGCGCCGAGCTGGGCATCGACGCCTGGGTGATCGATCCCACCGTCCGCGACAACCTGCACGTGGTGGACGCGCGCGGTACGAGCAACAAGCTCGCCTACATCGAGCGTATCGTGCGCCATGGCGAGAAGGCGATCGTCTACTGCAACTCGCGCAGCGAATCGACGAAGGTGGCGGAGAAGCTGCGCGCGACGGCGGCCCTTCCCTTCGACCGTTCGACATGCTCAGGACAGGCTGAGCTCAGGGCAGGCTCGGCTCAGGGCGGCATGGGGATCGCGTTCTATCACGCCGGGGTCGGCAATGCCGAACGTGCCGAGGTCGAGCGCTGGTTTCGCGAGGGCGCGATTCGCGTCGTCGTGGCGACATCGGCCTTCGGCGAGGGGATCGACCTGCCCGACGTGCGCCACGTCTTCCTGTATCATCTCAACTTCGACTTCACCGAGTTCAACCAGCAGGCCGGCCGCGCCGGGCGCGACGGCGCCGACGCATCGATCCACCTGCTGTTCGGCGAGAAGGATCGCGGCCTCAACGACTTCATCTTGGAACGGATGGCGCCGACGCTCGAGACGCTGCGGCGGCTGTATGCGGCGCTGCGGCGGCTCGCGCGCGACGGCGTGCTGCGGATGACGTTCGCCGACGTCGCCGACACATTGGGCTTCGACCGCGTCGACGGCACGACGGTCGGGATCGCGGTGCGCATCTTCGCCGACGTCGGACTCGTCGAGCTGGGCGAGGATGACGACGGCAGCTACGTGCGCTTCATGGTGCCGGGCGGAAAAGTCGATTTGTCCGCCAGCGAGCGTTACATCGAAGGCGAAGCGGAGCGCGACGCCTTCGCGCGCTATTGCGAGGTCGCGCTCACGGCGTCGCCTGCGGTGCTCGAGGCGCTGATCGATCGCCCGATCTATCCCAGCCGCGTTCCCCTGCAACGCTGAACTCGCCCCGACGCGTCCGCAGGAAATCATGGCGGTCCTGCAGCGACTGCGCGTCGATGCGCCCCGCCTCCGGTTTGCCGAGCTCGTAGCCCTGCACCCCGCGTACGCCCGAGATCGCCGACGACAGCGGGATGTGCGCCTGCGAGACGAAATCGAGCATGTCGCGCGTCTCGATGCCCTCGGCGATCAAGTAGCTGCCGGTCTCGCGCGCGATCGCGATGAGTCCGGCCAGCACGCCGCGCGCTTCGGTATTCTCGATCGCCTTGCTCACCAGGCCACGGTCGAGCTTGACGAAATCGAGGTGCAGCTTGGTCATGACGGTCAGTCCCATGTGGCCGCTGCCGATGTTGTCGAGCGCGATGCGCACGCCCAGCGCGCGCAGCGCGTTCGCGCGTTCGACGATCGCGCCGGAGTCGTCGATGAGCCGCTCGCTGATCTCGAGCACGACCTGGTCAGGCCGCAGCCCGGCCGCGCGAACCGTTCCGACGAACTCCTCCGCGTCGAACGACGGGTGCAGCAGCGCGGCGGGCGAGTAGTTCACGAAGATGATCGAACCGGCCGGCAGGTTTGCGCTGGAGCTCAGCGCGTTGCGCAGGCACAAGCGGTTGAGCTCGGGCAGCGTACGGATCCGCGCCGCGACGTCGAAGGCGTCCTGCGGACCGGCCAGGCCGAGTCCCGGATAGGGACGCATGAGCGCTTCGAATCCTAGCGGGTGATTGCTCTGCATGTCCCAGATCGGCTGGAACACCGTGGTGATGAGCTGCTCGGAGATCATCTTGCGCACGACGTCACCCTTGGCGGGCGAGAAGACGTTGGCAACCGCGCCGCTGTCGCGGAAGCACACGATGCGGTTGCGGCCCGCGCGCTTGGCTTCGTAGAGCGCCGCGTCGGCGAGGTCGTACGAGCCCGCGACCAGCTCGGGGCCCGACAGGTTGACGTAGCCGATGCTGACCGTCGCGCCCATCAGCGACTCGCGCAGCTCACGTTGCAGGCGGTTCAGCGCGGTCGAGGCGGCCTTCGGATTGGCCTCGGCGAGGATCAGCGCGAACTCGTCGCCGCCGATCCGATAGCCGCGGTCCTCGGTGCGCATCCGGCGCATCCGCTCGCCGACCCGTCGCAACACCTCATCGCCGTGCGAGTGCCCGCCTTCGTCGTTGACTTGCTTGAAGTCGTCGACGTCGATGAGCGCCAGCGCGAGCGGGTGGCCGTGACGCGCGGCGCGCGCGCGTTCGCGGGCGAAGTCCTCGTTGAACGCCCGCTGGTTGCCGAGCTTGGTGAGGTTGTCGGTGAGCGCCGCTTCGGCGAGCGAGTCGACCGCGGTGGCGGCGGTCGTCAGCGCTGCGATGCGGTACAGCCGCAGCAGCACGACCAGACCCGCCATGAGCGCGATGCCGACCACGGTGACGGCCAGGACCAGCCGCTCGTAGCGGCGCTCGACGTTGCGCTCGACGGTCTGGGCGGCGCGCAGCGAGCGCAGGTCGGCGGCATCGCGCAGCGCGCGCGCCGCCGCGCCCGGCAAGCGGGCTTCGAAGGCGACGCGCTCGACCGTGCGGAGCTGCGCATCGTGACTCGCCTCGGTGCGCGCCAGCGCGAGCACGCCGCAGGTGCCGGTGGCGATCAGCGCGGCGAACACCAGCGCGAGGTAGGCGTTGACGATGTAGAGCCGCTGGAAGAGCTGCGGCGGCTCGGTTCTGCGCTCCGCCGCGCGCTTGGCGTGCGCGATGCGCACGAAGCGGGTGAGCCCCTCGACGAGCGGCGAGATCGTCATCGCCCTCACGTAGCAGGCCGAAGTAACTCCGGAGTAACGCCGCCGTTTCGAACGTCGCGGGGCGCCGGCCGCTAACTCGCCTCGAGCAGATGCTTGAGGTCGGACGACGGCTCGACGTCGAGCTCGCGGTGCAGGAGCGCACGGTAACTGCGGTACTCCAGGATCGCGGCGCCCCGGTCGTTGGCCGCCAAGTGCGCGCGGATCGCGACCCGCCGCGCGGCTTCGTCGAGCGGATCGAGCTTGACGAGCATCTGCGCGATCGCCAGGGCGCGCACGTGATCGCCGCGGCGCAGCGCTCGCTCGGCGATGAACGCCCCGACCTCATGGGTGGCCGATTCGAGGATGCGCTCGATCGGGCCGAACCACTCCCAGTTGGCGAAGAACGAGGGCCGTCCACGCGCGAGCCGGTCGAACACGCCTTCGAGCGCGGGCTCGTCCGCGTCTCCGTTGCGGCGAATCCGTTCGAGCGCCGGCTCCAGGGCGCGCAGGTCGACCTCGATCTCGGGCGCGAGGGTGTAGCCGCTGCGCGTCACGATGACGGCGCTGGGATCGCCGAGCTGCTGGCGCGTACGGTGTACGCACATCTTGAGGGCGTTGTAGGCGGACTCGTCGTGCAAGTCCGGCCACACGCGGTCGACCAGCCGCTCGCGGCCGACGGGCTGTGACTCGATCGCCAGCGCGACGATGAGTGCGAGCACGCCTTCGGAGACGTCGATGCGTTCCTCGCCGCGCCACAGCGTGCCGTCGGCGAGCGAGACCACCAGCGGCACGTCGGTTTTGGGCGCCACGATCGACTTGCGGTGCCGCAGCCGGTTCACCAGGGGCGCGAACATCCCGCGTGCCTCGCCGCGTTCGGCCAGCGCCGCGACGGCGTCGCGCAGCGGCGATATGTCGATCGCCTCGCTCAGCGCGAGCGCCTCGCGCAGCCGGCTCTGTGCCGAGCCGAGCTTTTCCGCCGCGCAGACCCGAACCAGAATGCGTGTCAGCGGCTCGCCGGCGCGGTCGGCGGCATCGAGTGCGGCCTGCGCGTAGCGCGCGGCCGCCGAACCATCGACGGCGCCGGCCGCGGCGAGCAAAAACGCGCGCGCGTCCCACAGCGGCGCATCGCTGTGCTCGATCCGCGGTTCGCGCTTGTCGGTCGCCAGCGCGAAGCGCAGCAGCGCCGGCACGTCGTGCCGCTCGACGAGCTGCATCAGCTCGCTGTGATAACGTTCGAACAGCTCGTCCTCGCCGGCCAGCCACGAGCCGAACGCCGCCTCGGCGAGGGCGAGCCCGATGACCGGAACCGCGCGGCCGGTTCGCGCCAGCGAGATCATCCGCTCGAGCGCTTCGTGCTCCACCTCCCAGCGCGCGCGCACGCGCGCGGCCTGCACTTCGATCCGGGTGAGCTGCGCCAGCCACACCGCGTTGCCGGTGACGCGCCGGCGCAGCGGCCGCCACAGCGCCAGCGCCGTGTCGTAGCGCCCCAGTTGCGTGAGCGACGCCAACCGCGCGGTCAAGAGCACGAGGTCGGGACCGGTATGCACGTCGTCATCGAGCGCGACGTCTTCGAGCAGCGCCGCGGCATCGGCCGACCGGCCGGCGTCGATCAAGCTGAGCACCGCGATTCCGCGCGCCGCGTTTGCGAGCGCGGCGGTCTCGCCGCGGGCGGCCTCGAGCACCGCGAGCGCTTCGCGCGGGAGGTTGCGCGACGTCTCGATCAGGCGGCGCGCGGCGGCCAGTGCGAGCCGGATCTCCGGGCTGGTCGCGAGCGCCGCCACGTCGGCGTCGGCGACCGCTCCGGCGTGCTCGGTTCCGACCAGGGTGAGAAAGCCTTCGTCGACGTGCAGCGTGCAATCGGTCGCGGCCGCGACGTCGCCGACCGTCAGATAACACTCCGCGGCGCGTTCGAACCGCCCGGCCGATGCGAACAGGTCGGCCAGCGAGCGCATCGCGTCGACCATCTCGCGGCGATGGCGGCGCTGCACGGTGCGGCGGATGAGCGGATGCACCTCGACGCGGTCCTGCACGCCGGCGCGGGCGAGCTGGTGGATGCGAATGAGCTCGGCGACCGCACCGGGCCGACCAAAGCCGCGTTCGATCTCGGCTTCGGTGAGATCGCCCAGCGCCGACGCGGCGGCGAGCGCGCGAAACAGCGACGCCGGCAGCTTCCCGATTGCCTGCGCGTCGACGTAATCGTAGAGCTCGTCGAGGAGGTGGTCGGGAAGCTCGTCGTCGCGCAGGTCGAGCGCCTCTTCCTGAACGAGCCGCTGCACGAAGAGCGCGACGACGGGCCAGCCGCCGGTAAGGCGCGCGGCGCGGAACAGCGACGTGTCATCGATCCCGGTCTCGGCGAAGAGCTGGGTCATCTCGTTGCGGTCGAAGCGCAGATCCTCGGCCCGCAGTGTCGCCATCAAGTGCGGCGCTTCGACCTCGGTCAGACCGCTGGGCAGCGCGCGGCGGGCGCACATGATCAGCTTCCCGCTGGCGGGGCGCGCACGCACCAGCGCCGCAACGGCATCGAGCAGTTCGGGGTTGGCGCACTCCAGGCTCTCGAGGATCAGCGTGACGGGCTCGGTGCACGCGCCCCACGCGCCGATGAGGGCGTCGAGCACGCGCGCGCCGGATTCGGCGAGCTTGGGCACGCCCGCCAAGGCGCGTTCGAGCGCCGCAGTGTCGAGCGTCACGGACAGGTCGATCGTCGCCCAGTGCGGGTCTTCGCGAGCGATGCGCTGCGCGATATAACTCTTGCCGTAACCGGCCGGCGCGACGAGCGCAATGAGCGCGACGGCCGAGCGCCGGATTCGCTGTAGTACGCGTCGGCGGTCGACGAGCACGCTCATACAATGATGATCGGCGCTTTTGCGCGCGCCCGGTACGGGGTGTGCGCAGCATCGCTCGGGTACGAGCGCTCGGTTGCCGCCCCGGGGACGGTAACCGCGCGCGGTCGCGGCGCGCAAGTACGTTAGCGGTTACCGGGTCCTAGGACTATCGGCCCATGCAACACACCGTCCGAGGTCCCCAGCTCGCCCCAATCCGCATCGGCCGGATCGCGGTGATCGCGTTCATGGCGTCGCTCCTGCTGGTGGTCGCCCCGATCGTGGGTCGCATCGGCCAGCTCGTGCATCCGGCGATTCATAGCGCCTCGGATGACGGCGGCGAAGCCCCGATCGCGCTGGCCCTGATCAATCCGCACCCTCACGCCGTACCGTCCGACGCTCAAGCGCTCGCCGACGGCGTCAACGCCGAACGCGCAAAGCGCGGGCTGCCGGCGCTGCAGCGCGATCCGGCGCTCGACCGCGTCGCGTATGCGAAGGCCGTCGACATGGCCGCGCGCGGCTACTTCGGCCATACCGATCCCAACGGCGTGACCTTCTACCAGCGCATGCAGGCGTGGCACTGGCCGACGACCTACGTCGCCGAGAACATCGCCTTCGACAGCAGCGAGCCGCGCGCGCAGTCCGCGTTCGTGAACAGCCCGCCGCACTACTCGAACCAGATCGACCCGCACGAGCGCAGCATCGGCGTCGCCGTCATCACGGTCAGCAAAGGCGAAACGTTCTACGTCGAAGACTTCTCCGGCTGACGTCTCATCGGCCCGACGCGGCACGGAGAGAAGAGACCCGCTCCCTCGAGCGGGTCTCTTGCTGTCGTCGTAACGCGCCGGTAACGGCGGGTGCGCCGCGCCGGCCGATCCTCTCGCGTTACGTTGCGCTGCGACAATCGGCGCCATGAAGACGATCGTCACCGGCCTCGCCGCCGCCCTGCTCGGGATCTCCGCGCTCAACGCGTACGTGCCGGCGGCCGGCGCGTCATCGGTGATCGTATCGGGTGACGTCCCGATCAAGATCGCCTTGTTCGACCCTCGTCCGCGCAGCTTGCCCGGCGACGCGGAGGCGCTGGCCGAGGCCGTCAACCACGAACGCGCGAAGCACGGGCTTCCCGTCCTGCGCCGCGACGCCAGGCTCGACCGGGTCGCCTTCGCGAAGGCCGTCGACATGGCGGCACGCGGCTACTTCGGGCACACCGATCCCGACGGCGTCACGTTCTCCGATCGCATGCACGCCCGGCATCTGAACGTCTACGCCGCGGAGAACATCGCCTTCGACGCCAGCGAACGCGACGCGCAGCGAGCCTTCGTCCAGAGTCCCGAACATCACTCGAGCCAGATCGACCCGCGCGTGCGGAACATCGGCGTGGCGGTCGTCACCGTCGGCCGAGCCCAAACCTTCTACGTGGAAGAGTTCGCGAGTTAATCGCCTCCGCTGCGCTACGGCGAGAAGGAGTGTTGAATGCCGCCTCCGCTGCGCTGCGGCGGTCGCCCTGCGGGCGAGTCTCCGCGCGAAATTCCGGAGGAATTTCGCGTGGAGACAACGCCGTAGCGCAGCGAAGGCGTTGCATCGCCGTAGCGCAGCGAAGGGCGATGCAGGCTTTCTTTCTACCTTCTCGCCGTAGCGCAGCGGAGGCGATGACTACGGAGCGCAGCCGCGCGGCGGGTAATGGGCGGCGTCGACGACGATCCAGCCGTTGTCGGCGCCGCGGTGGGTCGCGCAGTGCGTCTCGTGGATGCCGGCGACGAACGGCCGCTGCCGTTCCGTCGTGAGATAGTATTGCCCGTAGGCGGCGACGTGCGCTCCCCGCGGGGCGGTGACGACGCCGTCGAGATTGTCGTTGGTTACCACCTCGATCAGGGCGGACGTGCCGTCGGGCAGCGAGATCCGCAGGGGTATGAGCTCATGGCCGCCGCGCGGCCCCGCGCCCAGCGGTCGCGACGACGCGAACGCGGTCCCGCAGACCATCACGTTGTCGACCGGCCCGTCGTAGCCGTGCGCGATCAGGCCCGCCAGCTGCGCGTTCACCGCGGCCGTGCAGCGCACCGGCACCGCGACGTCGCGCGCGCCGGCGCAGCCGCCCGGCGCGACGGCGGCGGCCACGAGCAGCACGGCGGTCGGCAAGCGCATCACGCATCGTTCGACGGCGGCGCAGCCGCGCTTCCTGTCGAACGCAACGACGGGGGTGTCGCCGCCGCCGCGATGAAGGTTGGCGCGATGCGAGGGTGTCGCCGAGACTTCATCGCCGTGCTCGCTGCCGCAATCGCGGCGTGCGGCTGTGCGCGCGCGTCGACCGGCGACGACCGGCCGGCTCACCCTGTGCCGGCGCCCACCGATCCGGACTTGGGCACCGTCATGGAACGGTTCTATCAGCAGGTCGAAGGCCGGCACTGGCGCTTCGCCTATGCCATGCTCGCACCGGCCTATCGCGCGCGGCTGAGCGAAGACGATCTGGCGCGACAGTACGACGGCTACGCGTCGGCTGACGTCAGCCTGCGCCAGCCGTCGGACCGGGTCGTGATAGCACAGCTCGCGGCGACCGATCCGACCGGGCGACGGCTCCGGGTCGAAGAGACCGTGACGCTCGCCTGGGACGGCGCCGACTGGCAGATCGCCGCGATTCGGCGCCGCGCGCTCTAACGCGCGAGGTACGCGTTCTCGAGCGCGTCGACGATCGTGTTCGCGCGGTAGCGCTCCGCGTCCGCGCGCGCGTTGCGGGCCAGCCGCTCGCGCCGCGCGTCGTCGTCGAGCAGCGCGGCGATCTCGGCACCGAGCGCGGTTTCATCGCCGGCGCTCACCGCGACGCCGTTCCGGTCGTGCTGCAGCCACGCGCGCACGCCGCCGACGTCGTACGCCACCACCGGCCGCCCGCGGGCGAACGCCTCGATGCCGACGTAGCCGAACGGTTCGGCCCAGCGCGACGGCAGCGCGAGCAGCGCGGCTTCGTCGAGCGCGGCCCGCAGCGCCGCCGCGGGCACGGCGCCCGGCGCGTCGAGCGCCACGCCGAAGCGCGACGCCTCGGCGCGCACGCCGGCGAGCGCCGCTCCGTCGCCGAACGCGAGCACTCGCGGCCGGCGGTCCGGCGCGATACCGGCGACCGCGCGAACCAGCGAGTCGAGTCCCTTTTGCGGCACGACGCGGCCGGCGAACACGACGTCGCGCGAGCGCGGTGCGGCCGCGTCGGCCTCGGCGTAGGCCTCGTCGGGCAGCGGCGGCGTGATCTCGACGATGCGGCGCTCGGCGATGCCGCTGCCGAGCGCGCGCCGGGCGACGTAGCGCGACGCGACGATCACGACGTCGGCGGCGGCGATCGCGTCGCGCAAGCGTTCGCGGCTTCGAATCAGCCGCGCGGTGCGCCGGCGGGGCCCGTAGGCGCAGCCGTCGGTCAATGAGTGCACGGCGCACGCGCGCCCGAGCGGCTCGGTGCAGTTGCGGCCGGTGCGCGGAAACACGCGGTCGCCGTTGGGGCAGAACGGGCGGTGGTCGTGCACGTGATAGACGAGCCGGCCGGCCGTGCGCAGCGCCTCGACGACACCGGCGTCCATGACATTGTGTGCGACGGCGACGTCCGGCGCGAACGCCGCGACGGCGTTGCGCACCGCGGCGCGCGCCGCGGCACTCGGCGCGTCGTGCTCCTCCGCCCACGGCACCTGCTCGGTGCCGACGCCGGCGGGCGAGGCATCGATCTGCCGCGCCAACACGCGCACGGTCGCGCCGCGCGCGATCAGCTTCGGCAGCAGCACCTCGAGGTACCGTTCCATTCCGCCGGCGCGGCCGAGCCGTTCCGCCGCGACCAGGACGCGCATCAGCCGCGCGCGCCGATCGCGCGCTCGTAGGCCGAGCGCGTCGCCTCGGCGTGGCGCTGCCAGGTGAACCCGGCCAACCGGCGGTCGAGCGCGTCGCCGCGCTCCCGCGGGCCGCGTTCGAGCGCGCGCACGACGGCACCGCGAATCGTTGCGGGATCGGCCGGATCGGCATAGTCGATCTCGGCGCCGAAGTACTCGCGCTCGCAGCCGCGGTCGCCGGTGACCAGCCGCGCACCGGTCGCGGCCGCTTCGAGCGACGACAGGCCCGGGCTCTCCAGCCACGACGGGTGGGCGTGCACGGCGGCGGCAGTCATCATGCGCACGACTTCGGCGTGCTCGACGTGCTCGACGAACCGCGTGCGCTTCGTCGCCCAGCGCCGGCACAGCGCCAGGTAGCGCGCGTCGTACGCGCCGCCGACCAGCGTGACCTCGATGTCGACGTCGCGCAGCGCGTACAGCAGCGCGGCCTGGTTCTTCTTGGGCTCGATCCGGCCGGCGCACAGCACGCCGCGGCGCGCGGACGGCCGTTCGAGCGCGCTCGGGTCGGCGTCGACCCCAAGCGGGGCGACGACGAACGGAACGCTCGTTACGCGCAGCCGCTCGCCGTACAGATAGGCCTCAACCTCGCTGGCCGGTAGCACGACGTCGGCCGACGCGAGCAGCGCGCGTTGCGCCTCCAGCCGCCGGTCGGCGTTACGCGCCGCGCTGCCTTGCCACGGCAAGCGCGCTTCGATCCGGCGCACGCGCCTCAGCCGCCGCTCGACGAACGGGCCGAGCCGCATTGCCAGCGCGCGCTCGACCTGCGGTGCGACGGCGAAAAACGCGCGCAGGTCGAGCCAGATCGGCGACAGCGCCAGCGGCGCGCCGTGCCCGCGCACAGCGGCGATCTGCTTGCGGGCCAGCTCGGGCTCGAACACCCCGAACACGTGCGCGACGTCGTAGCCCCGCGGATCGGGCGCGGCGGTCGCCACGAGATCGGCCCCGACGCCCAGCGCGCGCAGCGCGCTCGCGCTGCGCTGCGCGTGCACGTAGTCGCCGCCCGGTTTGGCCGGCGCGTCGGGCCGCACGACCAGCAGCGCCTTCACCGCGCGGCCGTCGCCTCGAGAACCTCGAGCGTTTGCGCCGTGCAGCGGTCCCACGAGAACGCCGCCGCGCGCGCCGGCCCGCGCGCGGCCAGCTCGGCGCGCGCCGCGTCGTCGGCCAGCAGACCGCGCAGCGCGTCGCTCCAGGCGCCGGCGTCGCGCGCGTCGTCGACCCACCTCACCGCGTCGTCGCCGACCTCCGGCAGGGCGCCGGCGCGCGCGGCGAGCGCCGGCGTGCCGCACGCCATCGCCTCGAGCAGCGGCAACCCGAAGCCTTCGTAGGTCGAAGGCACCGCGACCAGCGCCGCACCGCGGTACAGCGCGACCAGCGTCGCATCGTCGCGCGCGTCGATCACCCGCGCGCCCGCCGGGAGCACCGGCGGCCGGCGGGTGAAGACCAGGGTCGCCTCGCCGTGCGGAAACGCGCGCGCGAACCCGGCCATCAGCACGGCGGAGTTCTTGCGCTCGTCGTGCGCGCCGACGTGCAGCACGTAGCGCACGCCGCGCAGCTGCGGCGGCAGCGCGTCGAGCGGCCCCGGCGTGAACGCGGAATCGGCGGCCAGCGGCGTCACCACGATGCGCGCGGCTTCGACGCCCAGACGCTGCTCGACTTCGCCCGCGGTGAACCGCGATTGCACTAGGATCCGCCGCGCCGTGGCAGCGGTCGCCAGGAACGGACCTTGCTCGGTCGCGCGTTTGCGCGCGTCGGCGGCCGGAAAGGCGAACGGCGCGGCGTCGTGGATCGTCGCGACCGCCGGCGCGTTCGCGCGCAAGAACGTCCCGTTCCAGGGAAACCAGACGACGTCGGCGTCGGCCGGAACGCGGCGCCCGACGCGAACAGCCTCGACCCCGATCGCGCGCGCGAATGGGGCGCCGCGCGGGAACGGATCCCGCACCACGAGCGTCCACCGAAAACGCTCGTCGCGCTGCGCGCGCGACAGCACGGCTCGCGCGTAACGGCCGATGCCGCGGTCGTCGCGCACCAGATTGTGCGCGTCGACGGCGACGTGGACGCGCGTCACCCGCTGCTCTGCGGACACGGCTTCAGGTACGTGTATCCTTGCGGATCGGTGTGCTTCAAGATGTACTGGATCAGCGGCGGATACGTCGATGCGTCGGCACCCGCCGGCGGGAAGCGCAGCGTGGTGATGAAGTTCGGATTCTTGAGGTTCGTGTCGGACCACGGATCGGATTGCTCGCCGTTCGAATAGATCCACGGATAGGGAAAGAGCGCCGACTCGTGATGTCCGTCGGGAAACGTCACCGTCGCTTCGACCGGTTCGGACGCCGCCCCGTGGTCGTACTTCGGAGCGGCGATCGGCTTGAACTCGACGATCCCGCACGGCGTGTCGGCGTTGACCGAGCCGTTGCCGTTTCCTTGATTGCCGTTCCCGTTGCCGTTCTGGCCGCCGGTGCCCGGCTGCCGTCCGTTGCCGTTGCCGGCCGCAGCAGTCGTGCCCGCTCCGGCCGCCTTCGGCGCGGCGTACGTTCCCGTCGTGGCGATTTTCGGCGCGGCGTGGTGCGCGCCGCCGCCGTGACGGTGCGGGGCGGGCTTCCCTTTGGCGCGTCCGGCGATCTGCCTCACCGGGGCCGGGCTGCTGCGCGGCGGCGGCGTTCGGCGCGGCGGGGGCGTCGGCGGCGGCGGCGGGGTGGGACGCGGCGTGGGCCGCGGTGTCGGCGACGGCGAGGGCGGTGCCTGGAGGACGATCTTCGTCGCGACGGCGCTGTCCTCGTTGTCCGACGGCGGCGCCGGACCGTGCACCAGAGCGAGCAGGACCTCGTGGAACGCGATGGCCACCGCGACCGCGACGATCATCCGGTCGCGGTATCGCCGAAAGTCGATCACTCCATTGATCCTTCGGCAGAACGAAAAGGCCACCCCGGAAGGGGTGGCTCGCTTTCGTCAGCCGGCGCCGTTCGCGATCAGTTCGACGGCCACATGCCGTAGTTGCGGTAGTACCAGTTCCGGTATTGGGACTCGCTCGGATAGTAGCCGTAGCGATGGTAGAAGTACGACCGGTACGACGCTTGGCGCCGCGTTTGCTCGCGCATCTCTTCTTGCTTCGCGCGCTTCTTGTGGTTGTAGTTCGTGATGAGGACCGCTGCGGCCGCGCCGCCGAGCAGGATGTTGCGCGTGCTCGCGGCACCGTCGGCCAGCGCCGGCGCAACCGCACCGAAGGTCATCGTCGCTGCGAGCGCGCTCGCGGTCAGAAATTTCGCGTTCATGGCTCTCCTCATGTTCCCCGATCGACGAAAAATGTCACCTCCTAAACGCGCTGCGAGCGCTCGCCGTGCCCGTGCGCGCGTCACACATCGCGCAGGCCTCGACGCGGCGAGGGCGAAGCGAGCGAGCCGTGACGGCGCCGATCGAATCGTTGATCCGGGCGATCCCGGACTTCCCGATCCCCGGGATCTTGTTTCGTGACATCACCCCGCTGCTGGCGGACAAGGCCGGATTCAAAGCGACCATCGACCTCTTCGTCGACCGCTTCCGCGACGCGCGCGTCGAGGCGGTCGTCGGGATCGAAGCGCGCGGCTATATGCTCGGCGCACCGGTCGCGCACGCGCTCGGCGCCGGGTTCGTCCCGGTCCGCAAGCCTGGCAAGCTACCCGGCGAGAAATTCAGCGAAGAGTACGCGCTCGAGTACGGGACCAACACGCTCGAGATCCACGCCGACGCGGTCGGCCACGGCCACCGGGTGCTGGTGGTCGACGACCTGCTGGCGACCGGCGGGACGATCGCGGCGACGCTGCGGCTGCTCGAGAAGCTCGGGGCCAACGTCGTCGGAACCGCGGTCCTCATCGAGCTCGAAGCTCTGGGCGGCCGAGCGGCTCTGCCCGGCGTCGACGTGACGAGCTTCATCAGGTATTAGGCGGCCGAACCTTTGCATCTGGGGCCGTGTCTCACGTAGGATAAGGCCTACATTCGCATGACCATCGCCGACCTCGTCGCCAAGGTGCAGCACTACGACCCCGGACTCGACGGGGAGTGGCTGACGCGCGTCTACGAGGTCGCCGACCGCGCCCACGAGGGCCAGCACCGGGCCTCGGGCGAGTCCTACATCGGCCATCCGCTGGCCGTCGGCGACATCCTGGCCGACCTCGAGATGGACCGGGCGACGATCGCGGCCGCCCTGCTGCACGACGTCGTCGAGGACACCTTCCTCACCAACGAGCAGGTCGCCAAAGACTTCGGCGACGAGATCGCGGCGCTGGTCGACGGCGTCACCAAGCTCACCCGCATCCCCTATCAGTCGAAGGAGGACGCGCAGGTCGAGAACCTGCGCAAGATGTTCCTGGCGATGGCCAAGGACATTCGGGTCATCATCATCAAGCTGGCCGACCGCCTGCACAACATGCGCACGCTGGCGAGCCTGGCGCCCGCCAAGCAGCAGGCGATCGCGCGCGAGACGATCGAGATCTACGCCCCGATCGCGCACCGGCTCGGCATCTGGCGCGTGAAGTGGGATCTCGAAGACCTCGCGCTGCGCTATCTCGATCCCGAGGCCTATCGCGACATCGCCGAGCGGGTCGCCAAGAAGCGCGGCGAGCGCGAGGACGCCGTCGCGCGCGTCATCGACGTGCTCAAGGACGAGTTCGAGAAGGTCGGCGTCTTGGCCGACACGACCGGCCGGCCCAAGCACTTCTACTCGATCCACAAGAAGATGCTCAAGGGCCGCGAGTTCTCGACCATCTACGATCTGACGGCGGTGCGCGTCATCGTCGACAACGTGAAGGACTGCTACGGCGCGCTGGGCGTCGTGCACGCGATGTGGAAGCCGCTGCCCGGCCGGTTCAAAGACTACATCGCGATGCCCAAGCCCAACATGTACCAGTCGCTGCACACGACGGTCGTCGGACCGGGCGGCGATCCGCTCGAGGTGCAGATCCGCACCTGGGAGATGCACCGCACCAGCGAGTACGGGATCGCGGCGCACTGGCAGTACAAAGAGGGTGCCAAGAACAAGGACGACGCCGCTCAGAAGCTGACCTGGCTGCGCTCGCTGCTCGAATGGCAGAACGACATGCGCGACTCGCGCACGTTCATGGAGAACCTCAAGCTCGACCTGTTCGACACGCAGGTGTTCATCTTCTCGCCCAAGGGCGACGTGTTCTCGATGCCGGCCACGGCGACGCCGCTGGATTTCGCGTATCAGGTGCACACCGACGTCGGGCACCACTGCGTGGGCGCGAAGGTCAACGGCAAGATCGTGCCGCTGGACTCGCACATCAAGAACGGCGACATCGTCGAAGTTCTCACCAACAAGTCGTCGCGGCCGTCGCTCGACTGGCTCTCGATCGTCAAGACGAGCGGCGCCAAGCACAAGATCAAGCAGTGGTTCCGCAAGGAGCAGAAGGAAGAGAACACGCTGCGCGGCCAGGAGGCCGTCGAGGCGGAGCTCGCGCGGGCCGGTCTCCAGGTCGACGTCGCGCGCGGCGACGTGCTCAAGAAGGTCGCCCACCGGCTGAATTATACGAACGCAACCGACCTGTTCGCGGCGATCGGCTTCGGCGACGTGACGGCGACCAACGTCGTGCAGCGGCTGCGCGAGGAGTCCAAGACCGACAACGTCGTCGACCTCACGGCGCTGGCGCGGCCCACCAGCACCCGGCGCGTCGCGCGCAACTCCAGCGGCATCCGCATCGCCGGCGTCGACGACGTGCTGGTGCGGCTGTCGAAGTGCTGCAGCCCGGTGCCGGGCGATCCGATCATGGGCTACGTGACGATCGGCAAGGGCGTGAGCGTGCACCGCGGCGACTGCCCGAACACGGCGTCCATGAACGCCGCGCCCGAGCGCATCCTCGAGGCCGAGTGGCTCGACCGCGCGCAGCTCACCCACGCCGTCGACATCGAGATCGAGGCCAACGACCGCTCCGGCCTGCTGCAAGACGTGCTGGGCGTCGCGGCCGAGCTCAAGACCCAGATCAGCACGGTCAACGCGCGCGCCAAGCGCGACAAGAGCGCGCTGATCTCGATCACGGCGATGATCAACGACCTCGACCACCTGCAGCGCCTGCTGCGCAAGCTGCACAACATCAAAGACGTGCGCAACGTCTGGCGCGTCACCAAGCGCGAAGCCCGCGTCACCGGCTGACCGCCGCTTGGGCTAGAGAAGGGCGGGCCTTTCGCCGCGTTCGCGTGTCTGCGCGTCGCTGGAGGGAAATCCGGCGCGTGCACGACAAAGGCGGGCATGAATGTTCGCGCGGTCGCTGTTTTCGTCGCCGGCGCGTTCGCCGTGGCGAGCGCTTTGCTTCCGGCACCTGCCAAGGCCGACACCGCCGTCACCATCGGTAACCTCACCACGCAGCCGCTGAAGTTCAGTCTGCGGTGCCAGGGCGCCGACGCGTGGCACCTCTTCACGCTCGGTCCGGGCGAATACAAGCTCTACTTCGGCGATCTGTGGCATGCGGAGTGCGACAACTACGAGTCGCGTATCGGAACGAACCAAGACAACGGTTCGGTGAGCTACCAGACGTCCCGCCTGCTCGATCAACACACCTACGTGTTCGTCAAGACGCAAAGCGTCGGTTACGCCGCACACGACGCCAACCAGATGATCATCGTCGCCAACGACTCGGGACGCGAGTTGGACCTTAATTACTCCTGCCCGAACGTCTCCTGGAAGACGATGGTGGTCGCTCCGCACGGCCAGAACTGGCTCTTCGTCGGCAGTCCCTCGCCATGCTCGCCGTTCTATGGCGCGGTGCGCGAAAGCGGCCGCGAGGACGCGACGCTGCCCACCACGCCGCTACCGACCGGAAACGTCTACACGCTGAGCTGGAACGACGACCGGCACATGTGGTCGCTGCGGAGCGCTCACGCCGGCGCGAACGCCCCCGACGCTTCGAACTAGCCGCTCGAACCGAGCTTCGGGGCGTGCGCACGTCGGGTGCGCTTGCGCTTCGGCTCGGGGAGCGGCACGACGGTCGGCGCAAGGTCGAGCTCGGGCTTTGCGTCGTGCTCGATCGCTGCTTTGAAGAAGCGGAATGTCCACTCCTCGCCGAGCTTGCGCGATTCGACGAACACGATCGGCACGCTAGGAAAGCGGATCTGCAAACGCGCAGCTAAATCGGCCAGGTAACCCGGCGGAGCGTGACGGTTCCGAAGCAGGTCCGAATACGTGCCCTCGACGACGACCGCAGCGGCCGGAAACAGCGCCAGCTCCGCCATCGCGTAGTTGAGCGTCCCGTCGGTCATCGAGTTCGCGAAGCCGTCGAGCGTCTTGCGTTCGACGACGGCGAACGTGTCACGCAGCGCGACGGCATAGTCTCCGGCCCGCAGTGCGCGGCGCTCAATGCGCGCATCGTGATTTCGGAACGTGTACCCGTAGCGTTCGCGCGTATCGACGTAGACCGTATCGAGCGGAGCGATCGTCCCGTACGGGATGCGCAAGCCCGGCCGGGCGGTCGTGGCGACCTTCGGGGTTTGCCACAGGATCATCGATTGCCCGCGAACCGTCGTCGTGACGAACTGCGAGCGGCGGTTGTGCGCTCGAGCCAGGATCAGGTCGATCGCGACGCCGCGCCTCACGCACGACCGCACCGCGACGCGCTCGACGACGTCCAGATTCTCGGTCGGCGGCGTCTCGGCCGGCTGACAGTAGACCCGAGAGGCTCGCGGCCACGGCTCCTTCGCCTTGAGCCAGACTCCGCCGTCGATCGGCAAGCGAACCAGGTACGGTAAGCGGCTCACCACGGGATTCCGGGCGACGATAAAATCGTCCACGAGAAGGCGTTTCCACGGCCGCCGGCCGTTTACGTGCCTGGCCTCCGCGCGCCGGAATGAATCTGCTGGAGTATTGACGCCGGCGGAGCAGCGAGTGATAGACTCGCGTGGGGAGTATCGCATGCTCGCGCCGATCAAGATTCCGCAGACCAAACCCGCGACCGAGCTCATCGACGGACGTCTGGTCCAAAAGATGAGTCCGAAGCGACGGCATCAGGCGCTCGAGAAGCGCTGGATGGCGGCTCTCGACGCCTGGGCGGCGGGGCGAGGTGAAGCGCTGGCGGAGTGGCGTCACGAGTTCCGCGCGCCGGGGCATGCGTTTGCCTCGCTCGTGCCCGACGTCGCGTTCGCGAGCGCGTCGACGATCGCCGCTCTGGGGCCCGAGGCGTCCGAAACGCCGACGCAGGCGCCGGAGATCGCGGTCGAGATCCTCTCGGCCGCAGAGTCGGAGCGGCGACTACGTTGGAAAATCGGCGCGTACCTCGCTGCCGGCACGAAGATCGTCTTCGTCGTCGACCCGCCGAGGCGGACGGTCGCCGCGCACGCTGCTGACGGGGTGATGCGGTTTGGCCCGGGTGAAATCGTGTGCCATCCCCGCGTGCCCGGGTTCGCACTTGCGATCGACACGATGTTCGAGGGGTTGTACCTGGGCTGACCGCCGAGGAGGCCCGGTTGGCCTTGTCGGCCATCGGTTCGGCGTGATAGACTCCGGGGGTTCTCCCGGCGCCTCCGGCTGCCGGGAGCTACCCGCTGCCCGGCCTCCAGCGCCGGGCCGCCGGCTCGGTCCGGCGTCCAGAGAGGGCAACATGCCAGTCACCGACTACGAAGTCACGTACATTTTGCGCCCCAGCCTCGAAGAGGCCGAGGTGGACGAGCGCTCCAACGCGATCGCGGACGAGCTCAAGGGCCGCGGCGGCGAGATCGTCGGCGAGCTCGAGAAGCTCGGGAAGCGGCGCCTGGCGTACGAGATCGACGACGTCCGCGAGGGCTACTACGTCGTGATGCACTTCAAGGCCGACCCGGACCAGGCGAAGGAGACGGAGCGCCGGCTGCGGCTCAACGACGCGGTCCTGCGCCAGCTAGTTATTCGCAAGGACGACTGACCCCCCGGCCCATAGAGTGCCGTACATATGGCACGCTCGGCGCGTAGCCTGAACACGGCCTAGCAAGCTCAGCGCACTCAAACAGCAGAAGGAAGAAACGAAATGGCTGGGAGCTTCAATCGCATCACGCTCGTGGGCAACCTGACCCGCGATCCGGAGATCCGCTACGTCGGCTCGGGCGCCGCCGTGACCAAGTTCACGCTGGCGGTCAACCGCCGTTCCAAGCAGCAGGAAGAGACCGACTACATCGACTGCGTCGCTTGGGACAAGCTCGCCGAGACCTGCAACACGTACCTCAAGAAGGGAATGTCGTGCCTGGTCGACGGCCGCCTGTCGATCCGCAGCTACGACGACAAAGACGGCAACAAGCGCAAAGCCACCGAAGTCGTCGTCAACACGATGCAGATGCTCGACCGCGCCAACCGCGGCGCCGAGGGCGGCACCTACGAGCGCACCCCGCGCCCGAACGGCGGCAGCGCCACGACGACGACCTTCGACGACAACGCCGCGCTGGAAGAAGAAGAGATTCCTTTCTAGCTTTCTAGCGTTTTAGCGTCCTGAGGTTCCATGGAAGACAAAGCAACGACGAAGGTCCTGCAGCTCCTCGACGTCATCTCCGTCGAGGTAGCTGCGAACCGGAACGAAATCTCTGGACTGCGCAACGAAACTGCTGAACTGCGCTCCGAGATGCGTGCGGGATTCGGCCGGGTAGAGCGACGATTGGGAAACCTCGAAGTTCGCGTGGAGACCGTAGAGACAGAACTTCGGGCATTTCACGGAGAATTCGAACGCCGCATCGCACCCATTGAGCGCTAATACCCGGCCGCCCGCTATCCTAGGCGGGCGGCGGCCTCATACGCCACGCCCGGGGGCACGATCTTCCCATGCCGCGCTGCGCTGAATGAAAGCCGCCCCATCATATCGTAAGCACGGGGCAGATGCTGCCCGCCGACGTACCCGAGTATCGGGTCCACACGAAATTATCGCGCGTCGAGCATTGGCGCCATGTGCTGGAGATCGTTGCCTTGATTGCGGCGGCGATCTGGGCATTCTATGTTTTCATTTACCAAGAACGGATAAAACCGGCGGGCGAACCGCCCCGACTGCAGGTTGACACGCGCGTTGGGCACGACGTGCTCGAAGGGGGCAAAGAACTCGTCACGATCAACGTGACGCTAAAGAATACCGGTTCGACCGATATCTCGATGGGTGCTTTGCTCGTCAATGCGTACGGGATGCGCTATGCGAACGATGGCACGCGCGAATCCCGAGAGTTCCATCCCTCTCGCGGGATCACGATCATCAACCGCGGCCTGAGGAGTGCCGCTCCGGTGCTACTGTACAGCCACCTGTCTCAGTGGCAGCCTCTTGGTGTGGCGCGTCAGATATTGCGGCTGCCCATTGCTCAGGAGTTGACGTTTGAACGGCCCTTCGTGATCCAGCGTCGTACGTATGAGACGCTGCGGATCACCTACGGGTATTGCTATCAGCGGCAGGACAATCGAAACGCGACCGCGCTCGTCCCGAGGCGCGCGCGAGACGGTGCGTTTGACGTTCGAGACATTCTCCGCGCAAACGGCGTGCACGCGGGACTCCGTTGCGGTGGAACGCTCTCCTACAACGGCGAATACGCGCTATGAGCGAGGCTGCTGCACTTCGGCGGCGGTCCCGATGAACGCTTCGCCGGGCGCAGGCCCACATCGATGTCATGCAGCAGCAGTACACGCACGGCAAGACGGTGTACGAATCGACGCACGAGTGGGTAGAACGCCGAGAGCTCTTCGATCGGCAACTACCGGACGCGCCGGCTACGAGGCCGCAGTGCTGCTGGCTGATCGCTGAGCGCGTGCCGACGAAGAACGGTCGGGAGTCGTGATTTCCGAACCTACGCTTGAAGATGTCGACAAGCTCGCTCAACTCTTCGACGCGTACCGGAGATTCTACGAGCGCGCCGGCGACCTGGAAGGCGCGCGCCGCTACGTTCGGGAGCGCTTGAGGGATGGTCCGACCCGCTTTTTCATCCATCGAGAAGATGCGGCGATACGGGGCTTCGTGCACCTCTTACCGTCCTTCGACACGCTGGCGATGCGGCCGATGTGGAACCTGGAGGACCTGTTCGTCGAGCCGAGCGCGCGCGGCATGGGGATCGGCGCAGCGCTGCTCGCTCACGCCGAGCAGTTTGCGCGCGCAGCAGGAGCGTCGCGGCTGACCTTGTCGACCGCCCACACGAACACGGCGGCGCAGCGGCTCTACGAACGGAGCGGATGGCTACTCGATCGCGAATTCCGCTACTACCACCGTATCCTGTGACGAAAGCCCGGCGCGGGCGGTTGGGCCCGCTACTGGTGATCCGGCGAGCTCGAAGCGGTCGAGGTTCATCACCTTGTTCCACGCGGCGACGAAGTCGGTGACGAACTTCCCTTGGCGTCGTCGCCGCCGTAGACTTCGGCGATCGCCCGGAGCTGCGAGTTCGCGCCGAAGATCAGATCGGCGCGCGTAGCGGTCCACTTCTTCGCGCCGCTCGGCGCGCTCGCGTTCCTTCGTAGAGCTCCTCGGACTCCGAGGTCTTCTTCCACGACGTACCCATGTCGAGCAGGTTGACGAAGAAGTCGTTGGTGAGCGTCCCCGGCCGGCCGGTGAACGCGCCGTGCTTCGTCCGTGCCGGCGTTCGCGCCCAGCGCGCGCAGGCCGCCGACGAGGACCGTCATCTCGGGCGCGGTCAGCGTCAGAAGCTGTGCGCGGTCGATCAGCAGCTCTTCGGTCGAAATCCCGTACGGCGACGCCTTGAGGTAGTTGCGGAAGCCGTCGGCGAGCGGTTCGAGCACGCTGAACGACGCGACGTCGGTCTGCTCCTGCGATGCGTCACCGCGGCCCGGCGTGAATGGAACCTTCACGTCCTGACCGGCATCCTTCGCCGCCTTCTCGACGGCGGCGCACCCGCCGAGCACGATCAGGTCGGCGAGCGAGACGCGCTTGCCGCCGGTCTGCGCGCCGTTGAACTCGGTTTGGATCTTCTCGAGCGCGGCGAGCACGTTGCCGAGTTGCGCGGGCTGATTGACGTCCCAGTCTTTTTGCGGCGCGAGCCGCAGCCGGCCGCCGTTTGCGCCGCCGCGCTTGTCGGAGCCGCGATACGTCGACGCCGACGCCCACGCCGTCTCGACGAGCTGCGAGATCTGCGATCGCCCGATGCGAGGATCTTCGCTTTGAGCGTTGCTACGTCCGCATCGTCGACGAGCGGGATGCTGCACTTCGGGGATCGGGTCTTGCCACATCAGCTCTTGCTGCGGAACTTCAGGTCCGAGGTAGCGCGCGCGCGGTCCCATGTCGCGGTGAGTCAGCTTGAACCACGCGCGGGCGAACGCGTCGGCGAACTCTCCGGATTCTCGTGAAACCTCTTCGAGATCGGACCGTACTGCGGGTCCAAGCGCAACGCGAGGTCCGAGGTCAGCATCATCGGCGGATGCTTCTTGCTCGGATCGTGCGCGTCGGGAACCTTAGTCGTCTCTCGGCGATCTCCTTGGGCGCCCACTGGTTCGCGCCGGCGGGGCTCTTCGTCAGCACCCATTCGAGCTTGAAAAGCGTTGTCGAAGAAGCTGTTGTCCCACTTCACTCGGGGTCTGCGTCCACGCGCCTTCGAGGCCGCTGGTGATCGTCGCGTCGCCGTTGCCGCTGCCGAACGAGTTCTTCCAGCCCAGCCCCTGCTGCTCGATCGGCGCACCCTCGGGCTCGGGGCCGACGTACTGCTTCGGATCGGCGGCACCGTGCACTTTGCCGAAGGTATGCCCGCCGGCGATCAGTGCGACGGTCTCCTCGTCGTCCATCGCCATGCGCGCGAACGTCTCGCGGATGTCGCGCGCCGAAGCGAGCGGATCCGGATTCCCGTTGGGGCCTTCCGGATTGACGTAGATCAAGCCCATCTGCACGGCGCCGAACGGACCGCCGAGCTCGCGGTCGCCGGAGTAGCGCTGATCGCCGAGCCACTCGCGCTCGTAGCCCCAGTTGACGTCCTCCTCCGGTTCGTAGATGTCGACGCGGCCGCCGCCGAACCCGAACGTCTTGAAGCCCATCGACTCGAGCGCGCAGTTGCCGGCGAACACCAGCAGATCGGCCCACGAGAGCTTGCTGCCGTATTTCTGTTTGATCGGCCATAGCAGCCGGCGCGCTTTGTCGAGGTTCGCATTGTCGGGCCAGCTGTTGAGCGGCGCGAATCGCTGCGAGCCCGAGCCCGCGCCGCCGCGACCGTCGGCGATGCGATACGTGCCGGCGGCTGTGCCACGCCATGCGGATGAAGAGCGGACCGTAGTGACCGAAGTCGGCCGGCCACCATGCCTGCGAGTCCGTCATCAGCGCGAACAGATCGTTGCGGACGCGCGGCCAAGTCGAGCTTCTTGAACTCCTCCGCGTAGTTGAACGCTCGCGCCCATCGGATCGGACGGCGCCGAATTCTGGTGGAGAACCTTGAGGTTCAAGATGTTCGGCCACCAGTCTTGATTCGTCATCATCCCGGCGTCCAAGTGCGTCCCGCGCGGTGTGCCGTGCGGCACCGGGCAACCACCGTTCTTCTCGAGTTCCGATTCGAGCATGTTCTTCTCCGATGACTTGCTTTGAGGGCGGTTCTCGCGTATAACTGAGTGTGAGAACCGATTTCACTTCCGTTACCGGAGGAGGCTACTCCATCCCAAAGGCCGTGTCAAGCACGCGTTGCAGGACTCCCGCCGAACTACCGGACCGTCCTCGACGTCGTCGAAGAAGCCGGACCCGGCGGCCACTTGACTGCCCAAGAAATCTGGGTGCGCGCCCGCGCGTTGCAGCCCCGGATCGGCTTCGCTACGGTGCACCGCGGACTCATCCGGCTGCACGAGCTCGGCGCGGTGATGAAGATCGACGTCCCCGGCGAAGCTTCGGCGGTATACGAGCCGGCGGCAAGTCCGCACGCGCACTTCCGCTGTACCGATTGCGGCGCGATCACCGACCTCGAGTACGCCGTTCCGGCGCAAACCGTTCGCCGGCTCGCCGAACGCCACGGCGTCGCGATCGAAGGCGAGGCGGTGACGTTCACCGGCCGCTGCGCGACCTGCGGCTAGCGTCCTGACGCCGGCCGTCATCTCTTCGGAGCGGCGACTCTGGCGTCCGGCGTCGTCATGCTGGTCTGGCACGACTACCGCGGTATGGCGCAAATGCCGTACCTCTTGAACGCGACCACTGGACCGGTCTTCGTCTACGTCGCAGCTACCGCGCAGATCGTCGGTGGCGCTGCGATACTGTTTCTACGGACCGCGAAGCTCGGTGCAGCCGTCCTCGGCATCGTCTATCTGCTCCTCGCCTTGGCGTGCGTGCCGCGAATCGTTGCCACACCATGGGTGTACGACAGCTGGGGCAACTTCTTCGAGCCGTTCTCGCTCGCCACCGGAGCAGCGATAGCCTATGGGGGCCTCTCGTCGGCGCGGGCCGCCGAAACGCTTCGTCTGGTCGGGCGACTGCTTTTCGGCCTCTGCGTCGCATCGTTTATGCTCGAGCAGGCGTTCTATATCGACGTTACCGCGCAGCTCGTTCCGAAGTGGATTCCGCCGGGTCAGATGTTCTGGGCGGTAGCGACCACGATCGCTTTCGGTCTCGCGGCCGTGGCTCTGCTCGCGAATCTCCTGGCACTTCCCGCGACCCGCCTCCTCACGCTGATGATCGTGCTCTTCGGGCTGCTCGTATGGGTACCAATGGTCGTTTCCGGTCCCCACAGTCACGCAAATTGGAGCGAATTCGCCGAGACGTTCGCGATCGCCGGCGCTGCCTGGGTTCTCGCCGATCTCCTGAGCGGTCATCGCCTCACACGCCGCTACGCGCGATGACCGAAGCCGCGCCGTTCACTTGCGCTTGGCGAGATATTCGCGAACCGCTCGCTCGGATGCGCGGGCGAGCCACGCCTCTACGATGAGCGCCTTCAGGTTTTGGCCGAGATTTGTCGAGCTGGACGAGCACGGCCGGGTAACCGTCGAAGTGCGGCGTCGTGAAAAGTGCGCGCGGATCGTTACGGAGCAGCGCTTCCTTCATTTCGAGATCGGCCGTGCGCACGCCGAGGATCGGGCCCGTCGGAGCCGCGTCACCGAGCGCGGCGAGGTCCGACTTGCGCAGCGGCCGCTCCCACACGAAGAACTTCTTGTTCACCAGCCACGCAGCATGGGCGCGCGAGGTCTCTTCGACCACGCCGGGCAGCGCCAGCGCGTACGCTCGCACCCGCTCCCACCCAGCGGCGGCGCGGCCCTGCTGGGACCTGGAGCTCACGGCTGCTCGCGGCGGCATGTCAGAACTAGCACTCGGGGTTCGAGAAGCCGACGCGGGCCGATCGGAAGTTCACCGGCGATAAGACGTGCACCCAGGCGAAGCCCCGCGTCCCGTGCCGCGGATCGAGCTCGGCGCGGACGTGCATCTTGTCGCTCGGGCCGATCGTGATCGTGCGCGTGCGCCAGGCGTGATTGCCCGAGCGCGCCCAGTGATACTTGACGACATGCGGCATCCCGGCCGGCCAGTTCGCCGTGACGATCTCCGCGTCGAAACGGAAGAAGCTGCAGCCGTTGACGGAGCTGCGCGACTCGACGTTTTGCACCGTGACGGTCGGGCCGGCGGCGGAGGCCGGTACGAGCGACGCGACGGCGCCGATCGCGAGCGCGAGCGAGGCCGCTGCCGGTGCGGTAAGACGCATGATCGAATCACCTCGGTACGGAAAAGTGCAGAGCGTTGCTCGCCCGCTTTGGCGCGGGCCCCCACAACTCCCTCGGCGTGCCGGACGCGGCCGCAGGCCGGGGGGCGACACCTCCGCGTGGCCGGCTGGTTTATGCGTGACGTGAACACTCCATCTGAACGGGCCGTTTTGGCCGGTGGCTGCTTCTGGGGCGTCCAGGACTTGATCCGCAAGCTCCCCGGCGTGTTGGCGACCCGCGTGGGATACACCGGCGGCGACGTCCCCAACGCGACCTATCGCAATCACGGCACGCACGCCGAGGCCATCGAGATCGTCTTCGATCCGAGCCGCATCACCTATCGCGACTTGCTCGAGTTCTTCTTCCAGATTCACGATCCGACCACGCTGAATCGTCAAGGCAACGACCGCGGGCTGAGCTACCGTTCGGCGATCTTCTACTCGACCGACGATCAGCGCCGCGTCGCGGAGGATACCATCGCCGACGTGAACGCGTCGGGTTTGTGGCCGGGGGGAGTCGTCACGGAGGTCGCGCCGGCGTCCGCGTTTTGGGAAGCCGAGCCCGAGCATCAAGACTACTTGGAGC
Organism: Vulcanimicrobiota bacterium; assembly: GCA_963738465.1. GTDB lineage: Bacteria > Vulcanimicrobiota > Vulcanimicrobiia > Vulcanimicrobiales > Vulcanimicrobiaceae > Vulcanimicrobium. Next base: position 26,448 of record CAVTWP010000004.1, on the reverse strand, counting down.
GCCTCCCGAACGGCTACACCTGTCACTTCATTCGGCCGAACTGGAAGCTGCCCCAACGGGCGAGCGCGCCAAGCACCCGCTGAGTTCTCAGCCGGACCTCAGCGGCGGCGCGAGGCGACGGCGGATCGTCGTCCAATAGGTCCTCGTGGTCCCGGGCTACGTGCCGTTCGCTCTCCTCCTTGCGCTCGAAGCGGCGGCCCTGCTCGCTTTCGCCCTCGTCTTCGGCCGCCGTCGGTTCGATGCTTCGGACGCACTGCTGCTGTGCGCGCGCTGCGCCCGATTGCACGAACGGACCGAACCGTTTGCCCGCGCGGCTGACGCCATCGCTGTCGGCGCATTGGCGTTCCTTGTCGCGCTGCCGTTCGTCGCAGCAGGCTTTCGAAAGCGGGTTCACGATCTCGAGCACGGTGCTGGCGGCGTCGGCCGTCGTTGCGGTCATCGCCGCGGGCGCCGAAGCAAACTTCTTCGCGCGCGCCGTTGCCGCGCGTCTTTGGCGGCAGTTCAGCTGGAGCGCGGAGCCGCCGCGGATCATCGGCGGCGGAGCACGCTGGCTCGGCGCGATCTTCGCGCTCTACATCTTCCAACCGACCGTCGGAATCGCCGGGCTTTTCGGAAGTGTCGGCAAACGGCTGGCCTGGACCTTGCCTCGCCGTGGACGGTTTGGGCCGCCGCGTCGATCCTGGTGATCGCGGCGATCGTTTCGCTCGCGGCCCGGTGGCTCGTACCGCTCGCGTTTCACAGCCTCCCGACCGCGCTCGCCGCCCGCCGCGAGCCCCATCGGAATTTCGGCGTGAACCGCGACTCCGCGCTCGCCGCCGCGCACGCCGACGTCGAACGTCTCATCGCGAACATCGAGCGCGTCGTGGTCGGAATGCCCGACGTCGTCCGATTGGTCGTTGCGGCGCTCCTCTCGCGCGGGCACGTGCTGCTCGAAGATCGCCCGGGTGTCGGAAAGACGATGCTCGCGCGGACGCTGGCGCGCTCGATCTCGTGTGAGTTCAAGCGAATCCAATGCACGCCGGACCTCCTGCCGGTCGACATCACCGGCTACGTCGATCCGCGCACCGAAAGGTTCGTGCCGGGTCCGGTGTTCGCCAACATCGTCCTCGCGGACGAGCTCAATCGCGCGATGCCGCGCACGCAGAGCGCGCTGTTGGAGGCGATGGGCGAGGCGCAGGTCACCGTCGACGGTCGTACCCATCCGCTCCCGGTTCCCTTCATGGTGATCGCGACGCAGAATCCGATCGAGCACGCCGGCGTGAACGATCTGCCCGAAGCGCAGCTCGACCGCTTCCAGCTCCTGCTTTCGCCGGGGTATCCCAGCGAAGCCGAAGAGACGGAGATCCTGCGCGATCGTATGCTCGAGGATCCGCTGACCGGCGTGGAACCGGTGCTCACGCTCGATCGCGTGCGAGAACTGATGGCGCTCGTGGTTTCGGTCGTCGTCGACGAGCGGCTCCTGCGTTACATCATCGCGACGGTGCGGCAAAGCCGGGTCTCCGATGAGCTCGCCCTGGGCGCGAGCCCCCGCGCCGCGCTGCAGCTGATGCAGCTCGCCCGCGCCTACGCCGTCGTGCAGGGGCGCACGTACGTGATACCCGACGACGTCAAGGCGCTCTTCCTCCACGCTCTACCGCATCGGTTGATCCCGAAGGTCATGCCCGAATCGCTCATGAGCATGACGGAATGGAAGACCCGCATCGTGAAACGGCTCATCGACGGCACGGGATTCCCGGGCTGAACCCGACCGATGGAGGAACCCGCGCGCATCACGCTGACGATCGCGCCGCCGGTCGGTATCGCGGTGCTCGGTATATCGCTCGTGATCGCCGCGGTCGCCGGAGCTTCGCATCCGGAACTTCGCGCGCTCGTCGTGTTCGCCGTCGCATTTCCGCTGCTATGGATCGTTTTCGCCACGGCGCTCTCGTATACGACGGCGCGCGCGCTGCGGACGGCCGACGTTTACCTGCCGGCGCGCACGCGCGCGATGGGCAGCTTTCGACTGGTGCTCACGCTCGCGCACGGCGGACGGGCGTTTCCCGCCGTCGGTGTTTCGACGAACGCGGCGTTCTCGATCGGCGGCGTCGCGCTGGAGTCGGGTCCGTGGGCCGAGATCCCGCTCGTCGAGGCCGGGCGCGGTGCGACGTCGCGCTGGGAAGTCATGGTGAAACGGCGCGGAACGCTCTTCGTGGGACCCTTTCGGGCCGCCGTCGAGCTGCCCGGCAGCGCGATCCGCGCGACCGCGGTCTTCGACCGGACGTATGCGGTCACCGTGCTGCCGGCAACCTATGAGCTGCAACCCTTCGTCGACGCCTTGCTCGCGGGGCGGCACGCCGGCGCAGGCCGGTTCCAAACCTTCCCTGCTGCGGTCGAAGAGTACGTGGGTGTGCGCGAATACCGCCCCGGCGATTCACCGAAAAATATCCACCGCATTCTGTCGCTGCGCGCCCGCGATGCGCGGCAGTTCTACGTGCGGGAGTTCGAAGATCCCAGCCGCGACGATCTGAGTCTCGTGCTCGACACGGCGCCGCCGCTCGACGGCGACGATACGCTTCGTCGTTATCGTTTCGAGAAGGCGATCTGCTTCGCCATCGCGTTGTGCCGGACGTTTGTGGCGCGGCGGCTCACCGTCCGCTTCGTGTGCCAGCGCGGGCCGCACGACGTCGTAACGCTGCGCCTGCGTCCGGTCAACGCCGATCTCGATCGTCTCGAGGTCGAGCTCATGCACCTCGACCTCGCCGGCGACCGCGGCACGATCGGGCGCATCTTGCTCGACGAAGTGCGGCGCCATGGGGCCGCCGTCATCTTCGTCAGCCTGCGTCCGCGCGAAAACGTCGACCAGCAGCGCCTTCCGGTGCTGACCCTGACCCCGAACCATGTACCGGTGTTCACGCGCGAGGTCGTTTGGCAGTGATCGACTGGCTCCGCCGCGTCGACCCGGCGTTCTACCACAAAGAACCGTACCTCTTGCGGACCGAGGCGCAGATCGTCAGGTACGGCGACGAAGCGAAAGCGGAAGTGCGATTGAGCGTGCTGGCCGCCGACCCGATGATGCAGGCCGCGACGACGATCGTCGCCTTGTCGGCATACGTCGCGGCGACCGGTGCGGGCGCGCTCGCCGCGAACGGCGGGCGGTTCGCCGAGTGGGCGTTCGCCGTCCTCGCGGTCGCCGCACCGCGGGCGCTGCCGTGGTGGCCGCGTCCCGACGGATGGGCCTGGTTGCGTCAGGCATTGCTCGGGAGCGCGCTGGTTGCGATACCCGCGGCGTGGACGCGCGCCGATCCCGCCGTCTTCATCACCGCGGCGCTCGCCGGCGTGACGCTCTACGCGGCCCGCGGCCGTATCCGGCTCGGCCTCCTCGCCGTGGTCGTCGGCGTGGTGCTAGGCGCGCGCATGCCGGCGCACCCGCTGTTGGCCGCTCCGCTCGCCGCCGTCCTGGCCGCCGGCGCCGGCGTGCTCGGCGTGCGAGCGATCGCACCCGTTTGGCGCCGTCGCCCGCAGGTAGTGACGTGGTCGGCGTTCGCGGCGGTGGTCGTCGCGTGCGCGTACACGTTCGCGTTCGACGCGCCGGCAGTCGCAGCGCACGTGCCGCTCGAGATCGCCGCGATCGCCGTCGCCTACGCCGGCGTCTGCGTCATCGCCGGGAGAATCCGGCGCGCCGAGATTCGGGCGAGCCCGATCGGATCGCTCTCGCTTCCGCAGAGCATCGTCCCACTGCTCGATCTGTCGCATCACCATGCCGTCATCTGCTGGCTTGAATAGCCCCGAGCTGCGCTCGCGGCTGTTGCTCGTCGTCGTCGCGCTCGCGGCTCTCGCCCTTTCGTTGTTGCTGGCAGTCGCATCCGCGATGCTGCAGCGGCCACCGGTGAACGGTGCGAGCGGAGGCGCCACGACGGTGGGAGGGCGTTCCGATGCGAATGTCGGGCAATCGGCGCCGGCACCGGCTGCGGCCTCGACGGCGCCGCCGGCGGTATCGGCCGGCGGCGCCGCTGCGGTGCCGCCGCTGAGGACGATGCTCGAGCCGTTCGCGTTCGCGGTCGACGCGATCGCGCTGCTGGGGCTGGCGGCCGTGGTCGTCGTCTACACGGCGGGGCGTCGTCGCGGAGCGCGCACGTGATCGCGACGGTGGAAACGCTTTGGTTGCGCGCGCTGCACGCCGCCGACGTGCGCGGGCTGGTGCCCGCGCACAGGTCGCCGCTCACGCCCGGCGAGATCGCCGCTGAGGCGGCACGCCGCGGCGAGGACCGGCTTGCCCAACTCGTGCGCGGTTGGTACTATCCGGCCTCGTACGGGGGTGTCCGAGGGACGCTCACCGACGAGGATGCCGGCCGTATCGTCGCGTCGCTCGAGGCGGACGTCGTGGCCGAGGTCGCGCGGGCGGACGTCGCTCCGGCGAAGACGGTGCTCTCGGTCGCCCAAGTCCCACCTGCGCGCCACACGAACTGCCAGCTGTGCGGTTTTCCGCTGACATCTACCAGGGTGCCATGATGCGGAAGACGATGCGCCGCGGCGCGTTCCACTGCGTCGTGTTGAAACCGTTGTCGACTTTGATCAGATAGCGCTTGTCGGCTAGGTTGTCGACCGAGAGCTCGTAGCCGAGCTGATGGCCGACGGGAGCGCGTCCGATCGCGGCGTTGACCTCGAAGTGCGCCGGGAGCCGGCCGCCGGTACCGTTGAGGAACGCGACGGGGAAGCCCGAGCCGTACTGCGTCTCGAGCGTCACGAAGCTCTTGCGGTCGGGCGAGAAGTGCCGTGTCACGAACGCGTCGCCGACGTAGGTTTCGTCGTGGTCTTCGGGTTGGAACGTGAGATTGCTGACGTCGGGCGGCGCGAACAAGAACGTTCCACCCGAGACGCCGCCGGCCAGCGACTGCGAGTAGGTGAACGACAGGCCGACATCGGTCGACTGCGTCGACTGATAGTACCGCGCCTCGATTCCGCGCGTCACGCCGATCGCGCTGTTGTAGACGGCGAACAGCGGCGTATCGAGCAGGTTGGTCGTGTCGAGCACGTTGACGACGGTGCGGTCGAAGCCGTTGAGGTAGACGCGCTGACCGGGCGCGAACTCGTGCGCCACGCCGATCTCCAGATACGTGTCGCGCTCGGGCCGCAAGTCGTACACCGGATTCGCCGTCGCCGAGGTCTGGGTGATCACCGCCTCGCGGCGCGTGTCCTCGAGTCCCGGCGCTGCGTAGAGCCGTCCGATGAAGACGTGACCGATCGTCCCCGGTGCGATCGTGTCGTCGATCTCGAAGCGCGGGCTGAGCTGGCTGCCCGACACGTACCCCGTGCTCTGATCCCAGCGGAGCCCCGGCTTGATCGCCAGCCTTGGACTGACCGACCACACGTCTTCCACGTAGGCCGAGGTCGCCGAACCTTTGTGCGCGCTGTTGTCGGTGAACGGTCCGGCGGCCGGGCCGTTCGGGTTTTCGGCCGGTGCGAATGCGATCGCGACGCTCGACTGAAAGTTCTCCTGTTGCAGGTCGACGCCGTAGGTGAGCGCATGTCGGTCGCTACTGCGCGAAGCCGAGAGGCGAAGCCCGACGTACGACGCGGCGCGATCCTGGAACAGGCCGTTCGACGGACAATCGAAACCGTTGCCGACCGGCACCGGACAGCTTTGCGGGCTGTCGGCCGTTCCCAGGATGTAGCCTTGCACGTCGGTGGCCAGGTCGCCGCCGTACACGACGCGGTTGTAGCGCGCCCAGGGAACGATCCGGAAGTATCCGTTGCCGTCCTTGTCGAGATGCGTGTAGGAGAGCGCCACGAAGCGATCGTACTCGCGCTGCACGTCGTCCTGACGCGGCAGCGAGACCTGGCCGGCGTTGAGATCGTTGGGATCGGTATTGATCGGGATCTGGTAGGTCGAGTACTGGTTCGCCAAATCGAGCGCCAGCGTGTCGTTGACGCCCATGCGGAGCGCGACGCGCAGGAACTGGTTGACGGTCGAGCTCGCGTCGTGCAGCGCGGTCGCGGACGGCGTGTCGAGTCCGCGGTCGCCGCGCAGATTGTCGACGGCCAGCGCGACCTGTGCCTTGCCGATGTCGAAACGCTTGACGAGCTGCGCTTCTTGCGTCCCCAGCTCGCCCGAGCCAAGCGTGAGCGTCCCCGGTCCGGGCGGGTTCTCGAACGGTAGGCTCTGCACGTTGACGAGCGCGCCCATCCGGGAGCCGCCGAACTCGGCCGGGAACGCGCCGGTGAACACTTCGATCGCACCGGCCTCGCGCGGGTCGATCAGGTTGGCGAAGTTCGAGCTCGTCGAAGCCGGCAGCGGCGCGCCGTCGAGCTCGTAGGTGATCCCGTGAAAACCGTGCGCCACGGGCTCGTCGTAGGAGAAGCGCACGATCCCCGGCAGCGTTTCGATCACCCGGTTCACCGACGTGTTGCTGGGCAGCGCCGCGATCTGCGACGCGTTGAGCGTGTTCTCGGAGACCGGCGTACCGCGCACGCCGCTCGTGGTAGCCCTGGTGCGGCCGATCGTCTTGGCCGCCAGCAGATCGATCTGCACGGCCGAGCCCGTGGCCACGTCCACGGTTCCGTCGGCGGGTCCGGCGGGGGTGTCGGCATGCAGCGTGAAGTGCCCGAACGGGACGCGCGAAAACGCGAAACGACCGTCGGCGCCGGTAACGGCCGTGAGCCGAACGTCAGGTCCTGACAGCGTGATCGTCGTCGCCGGAATCGGTTTGCCGTCGCTGTTCGTCAGCGTGCCGCGGACGGCGCCGACCGTGTCCGCGTGAACCGGCGCGGCGGTTGCGAGAACGCCGGCGCCGGCCAGCAGCAGTACCGCCAGCGCTGCGCGGACGAAGAAGACGGATGGACGGAAGAGCGACGCGACGACGATGCGCGCGCGCGGGCGTCGATGTGGCACGAGAGTTCCTTCGCGAGACAGAAGTGAAAAGGTACGGCACCGCACCGCATCTGCGGCGGCGCCGGTCACGACGTCAGGCGAAGCTCGGCGGCGGCCGGTTGGGGACGAGGAAGAAGCAGAGATCCGTCACGGGAGAGGTGAAGACGTCGGTCGGGCATTGGCGGCGCACTTCGCGCTGCTGCTGCGGGGAGACGAATACGACGGCGACCAGCCGCAGAATGCGGCGCTCGATGTGGCGCAGCGCGAGAGCTCCGATCACCATCGCGAGCACGGCGGCGACGACGGCGAGCGCCAGACGCAGGCCGCCGAAGTCGGCGCCTTCGGCGATCAGCGAACCGCCGCCGATCGCGGCTTGCAGCGCGCAGGCGACGACGATCGGAGAGACCCCCGAGCGCCGCACGGCCGTCCGCGCGATTGCCAGCCGCCGGCGGCGGTCGACGCGGTCGCCCTGCGTGAGATCGCGCCACGATAGCACGAAGACAGCGCACAGCACCAGCAGGAAGAGCCGGTGAATCGGGTGCGCGACCAACGCGGCGGCGCCGTCATCGACGGCATCGAAGACCAAATGCGCCGCCAAGGCCGACCCCAGCGTCAGGCCAACGTACAGCCACGTGCCGTGGATTGGGCGATCCACCGATGCGCGCACGTCCGGTGCGTTCGCCGAAGTCTTTCGCGAGCCTGCGGTTGCGCAACGAACGACGTCGTCCGTCGTCTCAGACTTTCTTCACACTTTCGCGCCGCTCATGACGGCGTTTCCGTCGGCCGTGGTCTGGGCGTCCGTTGGGGGCGCGGCGGCGCCGTGCGGACCGCTCGGACGCGGCATCGCCGGCGCGGTGCGCTCCGGCGCCGTCTGGCTGGCAGGCCGTTCGGGCGCAGGCGTGCGCACAACGGGTGCAGGTGTGCGCACAACGGGTGCAGGTGTGCGCATTACCGGCGCAGGCGTGCGGACCACCGCCGCGGGCGTGCGCATCACGGGCGGAGGCGTGCGGACCACCGGCGGAGGCGTGCGGACAATCTGCGCCGGAGTGCGCAGTACCGGCGGAGGTGTGCGCATCGCGGGGGGCGCCGTGCGCAGCGGGGCAGACACACCAGCCGGGCGTTCGGGCGGACGCGTGCGCACTACCGGCGGTGCGGTTCGCGTCAGCGGCGCAGGCGTGCGGACTGCGGGCGGGGCGGTGCGAACGGCCGGCGGTGCGGTGTGAACGGCCGGCCTCGGCGTCGTGCCGGGCACTTCACGCGGCGCAACAGCGTTCGGCGGCCGCGCGAACGTCGGATGAACGATCAGCTTCTGCGCCGCGTTCTTGTCCTGCGTCGTGACCGGCGTGAATCCGGTCGGCCTGCGCGCCGGCGTGAACGGCTGCGTCGCGGTGACGACCGGCGGCTTTCCGCCGTTCGCGGCCGCTAGGAGATGACGGTCCTGCGATGCGACTCGAATGTGCTGCTGCTGCACCGGCGTCAGCCCGACGTGAGGCGCGCGCGCGGTAGCGCGCTCGGACGCGGTCAGCGTCGCGCGCATTCCGCCGGGACCGCCGCTGTAGCTCGAGCGCGAATGCGGAGCGTTCACGATCACGTTCCTGTCGACGTAGACGTTGACGATCGTCGGCGCGACGCGCACGACTGCGGTATTGTAGCGGTATATGTGGCCGGACCAGCGGCCGCCGACGAAACCGTTGCCGTAGTAGCCGCCGCCGTAGTAGACGCCGCCGTAGAAGCCGACCGTCGGCGCCCAATACCCGGCGTGCCAGCCGTAGTAGCCGTCCTGGTAGCCCCAGTATCCCGGCGTCCACAACAGTCCCGGCTGCGGCGCCGGAACCCACGTGCCGGGCACCCAGTAGAAGCCGTACGGGCCCCAGGCCCAGTAGCCCGGCATCCAGATGTAGTTCGTATCGGGCGCCGGCGGCGGATCGTAGGCGGGGATCGGCGGCGGCGCCTGATCCACCCAATCGGTCGCGTCCGCATACGACGGTGCGCCTTGGTCGTAGCCGGGCGGCGGCGCTTGCTGCCCGCCTTGCGGCGGGACCCCCGACGTCGAGATCTGGACGACGTGATCGACCGCGTCCCACTCGACGCCGGCGCCGAGGGCCTGCGACACGAAGCGCAGCGGCACGTACGTGCTCGCGCCGATGATGAACGGCGCGACGTCGACCGTCTGGGGCTGTCCGTTCACCGTCGCTTGCGTCGAGCCGATGTGCAGGGAGATCTCGCTGCCGTTCCCGGTCGCGTTGATCTCGCCGTTCGAATAGACGACGGTCGCGCCGAGCTGCTCGAACACGCCGCGCAGCGGCACGAACACCCGTCCCGCCTGAAGGATCGGCGGCGGGTTGATCCCCACGGTTTGGCCGTTGATCTGGATGCTGACATCCTGCGCCTGCACGGCGCCGGCGCCCAGCAACGTGAACCCGAACGCGGCGGCGGCCGCCGACAAGAAACGTAGCGATCGACCGAGATCCATACGACACGTCCTCCGCCGCGGACGTTCCCGGCCGTCCCGGCTCGCCCTCTCTTACCGCAATCGCGGCGTTCCAACACGCCACGCGGAAACGGGACGTCAGGGACGGGCGGCGAGCAGGTCGAGAACCGCTTTCGCGCGAGCGGTCAGCAGGTCGCGCTCCGGTACGTTTTGGCTCAGCTCCGCGGCGCGCTCGAATTCGATCCGGGCTTCGTCGTAGCGCCCCATCTTCGTCAGCAGATCGCCGCGGATGCTCGGCAAATACGGATACGCGCGCAGCGCGGGCTCGCCGGTGAGCGCGTCGACGAGTTCGAGCCCCGCCTGCGGGGCCGTAGGCCATCCCGACGCGCGACCGCGCGGTTCAGCTCGACGACCGGCGTCGGCACGACCGCGGCGAGCGCGTCGTACAGCGCGACGATCCGTTCCCAATCCGTCTCCTCGTTCGTGCGCGCTCGCGCGTGACACGCGGCGATCGCCGCCTGCAGCGCATACGGTCCGAGCGGCGTGCCCAGTCGTTCGGCGCGCGCCAGCGCGGCGAGACCGCGTCCGATCAGCAAACGGTCCCAGCGCGCGCGATCCTGGTCGAGCAGCAAAACCGCCTCGCCCGCCGGGCCGCGCCGGGCGCGCAGACGCGACGCCTGGAGCTCCATGAGCGCAACGAGTCCGTGCACTTCCGGCTCGGCCGGGCGTGAGCTCCGCGAGGACGCGGCCGAGCCGCAGCGCGTCCTCGCACAACGCGGGGCGCGTCCAGTCGTCGCCGGCCGTTGCCGAGTAGCCCTCGTTGAAAATCGAGGTAGATCACTTCGAGCACGGACGCCAGGCGAGTCGCGCGCTCGGCCGGCGGCGGCAGCTCGAACGGCACCTGCGCCTCGGCCAGCGTGCGCTTCGCGCGCACGATCCGCTGCGCGACGGTCGCGACCGGCGCGAGAAATGCGCGCGCGATCTCCTCGGTGGTCAGCCCGCCGAGCAGCCGCAGCGTGAGCGCGACGCGGGCGTCGGTCGACAACACCGGATGACAGGCGATGAAGATCAGCCGGAGGAGGTCGTCCTCGATTTGGTCGGGTTCGTACTCGCTGGGATCGCCGTCGCCGGTCGCGTGCTCGAGCTCGCGCGCGACCTCGGCGTGCTTGTCGTGCAGCCGGTCGTTGCGCCGGATGACGTCGATCGCGCGCATCCGCGCGACGGCCGCCAGCCACGCGCCGGGACGGTCCGGGATCCCGGTCTGCGGCCAGCGCTCGAGCGCGGTCACCAGCGCGTCCTGTGCGACGTCCTCGGCGACCCCGACGTCGCGGACGATCCGCGCGACGCCGGCGATCAGCTTGGCGGACTCGATGCGCCAGACGGCGTCGATCGCGCGCTCGATCTCCGAGGCCACCGTCGAGCTACTTCTTGTAGCTCTCGATCTCGGCCCGCATACGGGCGTTGGCCTCGACCAGCTCGGGCGTCAAGCTGGTGAAGTCCTCGGCCTCGAACACCTGGCGGATCTCGACCTCACCGTCCTGGAACGGCGAGCGCTTCATCCACTCGATCACTTCGTCTTTCGATTTCGCTTGGAGGATCCAGAAGCCGGCGACGAGCTCCTTGGACTCGGTGAACGGCCCGTCGATGACGGTGCGCTGTTTGCCGTCGAAGCGAATCCGCGACCCCCTGGACGTGGGATGAAGCCCCTCGCCGGCGAGCATGACGCCCGCTTTGACCATCTGCTCGTTGAACCGGCCCATCTCCGCGAAGTGCTCGGTGTCGGGCAGCTGCCCGGCTTCGGACTCGGGAGTCGCCTTGACGATGACCATGAACTGCATGTGGGTGATCTCCTCTGAACGGCTGCGTTCTGCCTACAGGCCGAACGACGCCGCCCGAAATCGACACGCCCGGAAAAGAAGATGGCAGCCCCGAGGCCCCAAGAGCGGCTCTCAGTAAGGATGCGGGCGAGCCGTTCGTAGCTGGCGCATCGAACCGCGCCGCGATTTCGTTCGACGGAGTACTGACGGCCAAGGGGGTGACTCGTGACGCCGTCTCGGCCCACACGCGACGGAGGTCTTCGTATGCGACGCTTCCTGATCACCGTTCTCTCTCTGGCCGCAACGCTCGGGTCGACCGCGGTTGCCGACCAAGGCGAGCACGTCAGCTCGCTGAGTGACCAGCGTGCCGTCGGGATCACCATCTACAATTCCGAACTGGCGCTGGTACGCGACCGCCGCCACGTCGTGCTCCCGCGCGGCGAATCGAGCCTCGCGTTGCGCGACGTCAGCGCGCGGATGCAGCCGGAGACGGCGCTGCTCGCGAGCGTCTCGGCGCCGGGCAGCCTCGCCGTGCTCGAGCAGAACTTCAACTACGATCTGCTCTCGCCGCAGAAGCTGCTCGAGAAGTACGTCGGCCGCGAGGTCGACGTCGTGCGCTACGATCCGCGGACCGGCGAGCGCCATACCGAACGCGCCACCGTGCTGGCCACCAACGACGGCGTCGTCTTGAAGTACGCCGACCGCATCGAGACTTCGGTGAACGGGACGCTGTCGTTCCCGGCGCTCCCGTCCGACCTGCGTGACCGGCCGACGCTCGTCACCGACGTCAGCAACACCGGCGAGGGGCAGCAGGACGTCGAGCTGACCTACCTGACCGGCGGGCTGAGCTGGAAGGCCGACTACACCGCGCTGCTGTCACCCCGCGACGACCGCCTCGATCTGCGCGGGCTCATCACGCTGCAGAACCAGAGCGGAACCGCCTACCGCGACGCGACCGTGCAGCTCGTCGCCGGCAATGTCAACGTCGCGCGCGAGCAGCTCAAGGTGATCGGCGCCGTGACGTCGCGCAGCGCTGCGGCGCTACTGCCGCGCCCGTCGGAGCAGGGCCTGTTCGAGTACCACCTCTACACGTTGCCGCGGCGGACTACGATCGCCGAAAACCAAACGAAGCAGGTCGAGCTCCTGACCGCGACCGGCGTATCGGTCGTCAAGACGCTCGAGCTGAGGGGTTCCGACTACTACTACAGCTCGCCGACCTCCGATCTCGGTACGCGGCTGAAGGTCGCGACCTATGTGACGTTCCGCAACGAAGGCAGCCAACTCGGAATCCCGCTGCCGCAAGGGATCATCCGGGTCTACAAGCGCGACAACGCCGGAACGGCGCAGTTCATCGGTTCCGACTCGATCGACCACACACCGAAGGGCGAGTCGGTGCGGCTGCACCTGGGCGACTCGTTCGACGTCACCGCCAACAAACGGCAGACCGACTTCCGCATCGTCTCGTCCAACGTCTTCGATAGCGCGTACGAGATCGTGCTGCGCAACGCGAAGAAGACGTCCGAGACCGTCGAGGTGATCGAGCCGATCCCCGCCGACTGGAAGATCCTCTCTTCGTCGCTGGCGTATCGCAAGTCGTCGTCGGCGACGGCGACGTGGTCGGTCCCCGTCCCAGCCGAGGGCTCGACGACGCTCACCTACCGCGTGCGGGTGAAGTTCTGAGGTTGGGGCAGCGGGGTTTTCCGCGCTAAGACCGCGCGGGTAGCTCGTCGAAGAGACGCCCAATGGCAACCGCACGGTCGCGGCGGCGGCTGAGATCGCTCGCTGCGTGAGCGGGCGAAACCGGCCGCCGGCATCGAACTGGGGGGACTACGGCGACGACGACCGGATCGGCCGGCTCAACGAGCTGACCCCCGAGCGCACCGTGCGCGCGGCGGCCGAGATTCGCACCGGCCGGCGTTTTTGCCTGAGCCTGCCGCTCGACTATCCCGGCGGCAACGTCGTCTTTCCGTTCCGACATCCGCCCCAGAGCCGCATCGTCGACCGGATGGGAGAACCGACCAAAGACTTTCCGTTCAGCCGCGGGCGCGAGGGCGCGACCGGCGTGGTGAACGATGACATCGTCACGCTGTGGACGCAGTACTCCACCCAGTGGGACGCGTTCGGCCACGTCGGCTCGCAGTTCGACGCGAACGGTGACGGCGATGCCGAGGTGCTCTACTACAACGGGCACTATCCCGGCTCCGATGTCGACGCGATGGCGACGGCCGGACTACAGGGGCGCGGCGTGCTGGTCGACCTGCATTGTCTCTACGGCAACGAGAAGGTCGCGGTCGACTTCGCCATGCTCGACGGCGCGATGCGCGCGCAGAACGTCGTCGTCGAAGCCGGCGACATTCTCGCGTTACGGACCGGCTGGGCGCAGCTCCTCATGGAGATGCACGGTACGCCCGACAAGCAGGTCGTGCATCACTCGTGCGCCGGGCTCGACGGCCGCGATCCGCGGCTGCTCGACTGGATCGCCGCTAGCGGCGTCGCCGCGATCGTCGCCGACAACGTTGCCGTCGAGTTCTTCCCGCCCAAGCCCGGCGAAGCGGGAACGCCGTTCCTGCCGCTCCACGAGCTGTGCCTGTTCAAGCTCGGCATCAACTTGGGCGAGATGTGGTATCTCACCGAACTCGCCGACTGGCTGCGCGACAACCGACGGACGCGTTTTTTCCTCACCGCGCCGCCGCTGCGCTTGCGCGGTCACGTCGGCTCACCGGTCACCCCGATCGCGACGGTCTAATCGCACTTGCGGATCCGCACCCGCATCGGTCACAATGGACGCACGATTGCTCGCCGGCGGACGGTCCTGTCGACGATCTCCGGAGCGCAACGCACGTGAAGCACTTTCTGATCACCTACCGCCTCGCGGACGGCATGGAAGACCGCCGTCATCGCGACATCGAGGCGTTCATCGCGGCACTCGACGCGGACCCCGACTTGCGCGGCAAGGTCTCGTACCTCACCATGAAGCGCGCCGGAACGCGAGACTATCTGCACGTCGCCGCGGCATCCGACGAAGCCGCCGTGAAGCTGCTCGGCAGTCGCGAGTTCTTCTCGCGCTACACCGGCCAGACCGAAGCGACCGCCGACGGCGAGGTCGAGGTCACGCCGCTCGAGATCATCGCCGAGACGTCCTCGCCGGTTTCGTTCGCGCGAACGGCCGCGCGCTAGTCAGGACCTCGTGACCGGCGCAACGACGACGGAGGCGCACCGCGACCCTCGGAGTTCGATACGGTGGTCGCGTTCCTGCGCTCGATCGGCTTCGACGTGCGGTTCGCGCGCCGGCGAGGACCCGAAGGTCTGCCCGGGATTCCGGGCGCCGTCTACCCGGCGATGATCGCCTGACCCTACGACGGCGAGCGCGAGTTCCCTTAAGCGGCGCTCGCCGCCAGCTTCGCGTCGAGCCGGATTTCGACCGAGCGCAGCGCTTTGCTGATCGGGCAGTTCTCCTTGGCGCCGGCGGCGATCGTTTGGAAGGCCTCGTCGTCGATCCCGAATGCATTGACGGTCGTCGTCAGCTCGATGAGGGTGACGTCGAAACCCTGGCCGACGCGCTGCAGGTGCACGCGCGCCGTCGTGTCGACCGACGACGGCGCATGGCCGGCGCGGCTCAATCCTAGCGTCAGCGCCATCGTGAAGCACGCGGCGTGCGAGGCGGCGAGCAGCTCTTCCGGGTTGGTTCCCGGTTCGTTGCTGAACCGCGTGTTGAAGGAGTACGCCGCCGACACCGTCCCGCTCTCGGCCTCGATCTTGCCCTTGCCCCGAGCGATGTCGCCTTCCCAGTGAACGGTGGCGGTGCGTGCGATGTCCGGCGTTTGCATGTTGTCCAGGACGTGCGCCGACGCGACGCGGTTGCGCGGGACCGAGAGCGGGGTATCGAAGCCGTTACATGACGGACGCCGGCGAGAGCGTTGCAAGCGCGGAGGACTACGTGCGCGGCTTCGATCGTCTCGTGGTGGTGGCGCCGCACCCCGACGACGACGTGCTGGGCTGCGGCGGCGCGCTCGCGGCATCGGCGGCGATCGGGCTGCCGGCGATCGTCGTGTACGTCACCGACGGCAGCGCCTCGCACGTCGGCTCGGCAACGTATTCGCCCCAGCGGCTGCGCGATTTGCGCGAGCGCGAGGCGCGCGCCGCGCTCGTCACCCTCGGCACTGCGCTCGAACCTCGCTTCTTACGAATCGCCGACGGAACCGTCGCCGAACTCGGCGCCGGCCGGAGTGACGCGATCGTCGCCGCGATCGTCGCCGCCGTCGGCTCGAGCGCGAACGCACTTGTGATGGGGCCGTGGCTGCGCGATCATCACACCGACCACGTCGCCGTCGCAGCACTGGTTCGCCGCGCTCGCGCGCAGCGGCCGCGAACGACGCTGCTCGAGTACGCGATCTGGCTCGACGAGCTCGGCACCGAAGCCGATCGACCGCGGCCGGGCGACGCAGTCGCGGTCGCACTCGACATCGGCGCGCACGCGGCCGTCAAGGCTG
Organism: Vulcanimicrobiota bacterium; assembly: GCA_963738465.1. GTDB lineage: Bacteria > Vulcanimicrobiota > Vulcanimicrobiia > Vulcanimicrobiales > Vulcanimicrobiaceae > Vulcanimicrobium. Next base: position 10,863 of record CAVTWP010000004.1, on the reverse strand, counting down.
CGGCGCTCGCCGAGCACCGCTCCCAGCTCGGCGAACTGATCACCGACGCGGCGTCGGCCTTCATCCTGTCGCCCGGTTTGATCGCGTCAGCCGGCCAGCGGTACGAGCGTTTTCTGCGGATCCCGTGACGGCGAGCCGGCGCTCATCGCGCGCAACGCCTCGCCGACCGCATAGAGCGCAAACAGCAGCGCGATCACGGCAACGATTGGAACGAGCGCTGTCCACGGGGCGCCGACCATATCGGGCTGCACCGACACGAGCATGTTGCCCAACGACGGGTCCGGCGGTTGCACCCCGAAGCCGAGGCTGGAAAACGTCACTTCCAGCAGCAGGGCGGAAGCGACCTGGACAGCGCGACGAACGGCCGAAGGCCGGTCGCCGGGAGCGCGGCGCGATCGTCGAACCAGGACACTTCGTTCGCGAGCTTGGCGACCAAAGCGCCAATCACGGCCGCGATCAGCGCGGCGAACACGGCGATCACCAGTGACGCGCGCAGGCCGTACAGTGAGCGCGCAAGCAGGTCGCGACCGATACTGTCCGTCCCCAGCGGATGCGACGCGACTCCGGGGGCGATCGTATAGCCTACCCAGTGCGCAAGATCGACGGCGTTCGGTCCGGCCGGCGCAATCCCGTTCGCGGCCACTGCGCTCAGAACGGCGCCGAGCAGGATGACGACCGAATGACGCTGAGCGGTGCCAAACCAACGCGGCGCGGTATCGCGGGCGGCGCGGTTGCGAGACCATTCTGCGACCTCCAATCGGCGATGCCGCACACAAGGTGATCGCCGCCAGGCTTCCGGCGTCACTCGAGTTGATCGTCTCCGCTTTCGCGGCCGCGATCGCGCTTGGGGCGACGCTAGGCTGCGCTCGCGCGGCGGCGCGAAGCAGCGTCGTGGGCCGTACGCTGGCGGCGACGGAGCTTCTTGGCCGGGCGCTGCCCGTCGTCGTGCTCGCGGTCGTGGTGCAGGTGATCTTCGCACTGCACGCCGGGATGCCGTCAGCGGGGATGTCGTCCGGCGCGGGCTTCGATCTGTCCGACCGGCTCCGGCATCTGCTCTTGCCGGTGGTTTCCCTGGCCGTACCATTCGGAGCTTGGTCGTCGGTGATCTTCTACGACGCCTTTCGCCCTGCGGCTGGAGGCGCGCGCCGGACGATCGCGACCCTGCTGCGGGCCGTCGCGCTGACAGCGGCGCTCGTCGGGCCGGCGCTGATTTCGGCGAGCGCTATCGTGGAAGTGACCTATGCGTGGCCCGGCCTTGGGCGAGAATTCTTCCGCGGGCTCCCGGCGTTCGACACGACGCTCGTCGCGGGTTGTCTTCTGGTCTATTGCATCAGCATCGCCATCGTCAAGATCGGCGCGGTCCGCGTCGAGTGTTTCGGGGATGGGAAAGAGTGCGGCGTGGCCACCGAGTCCTTGTCGGCCGCCTATTTCGAGCGGCTCTATGCCGCATCCGACGACCCCTGGTCGTTTGCGACCAGCCGCTACGAGCACGACAAGTACGACGACACGCTCGCTGCGCTCGGACCGCGCTATGAACGCGGTCTGGAGATCGGGTGTTCGGTCGGCGTCCTCACCCGGCGGCTCGCGACGCGCTGCGCCGAGCTGCTGGCGGTCGACATCGACGAACGCGCCCTGACTCGCGCTCGCGCGCGCTGCGCGGACGTTGCGAACGTGCGTTTCGGGCGCGCCGCGATTCCGCGCGACTTTCCAGCCGGCCCGTTCGAGCTCGTGGTGGTCTCGGAGATCGCGTACTACTGGTCGGACGCGGACCTCGCCCTGGCGCGCCAACGCATCGCCGGGAACGTCGTCGACGGCGGAGAGCTGTTGCTCGTGCACTTTCTGCCGAAAGTCGACGACTACGTGCGCGACGGCGACGCGGTTCACGACTTGTTCCTGAGCGACGAACGGTTCGTTCGCGTGCGCGGCCACCGCGCCGAGCGCTACCGCCTCGACCTGCTGCGGCGGGCTGCGTGACGACGGTCGGCGACGCGTTCGCGGCGCTTCCGTCGCCGCGGCCGCGGTGCGTCGCATCGATCGCAATGCCGGCGCGCGACGAAGCCGGTCGGATCGGGGCGGCGATCGCGGCGCTGCTCGATCAGCGCAGGCTCGACGGGCTCGCGCTCGATCCCGACGCCTACGAGCTGCTGGTGTTCGTCAACGGCTGCAGCGACGACACGGCGCGCGTCGTCGAGCGGTGCGCCTTCGACGCGCCGCGGCACGCCGTCCATCCGGTGCGCGCGGACGCCGGCGCGCCCGAGAGCCGCAACGTCGGCGCGGCGCGGCGCGCCGTCATGGACTGCGCGGCGGCGCGCATGCTGCAGGCCGACACCATCGAACGTGTGGTGCTCACCACCGACGCCGATTCGGTCGTCGCCGCGGACTGGGTGGCGCAGAACCTCGCCGCGCTGCGCGGCGCCGACGCGGTCGGCGGCCGGGTGGTGCCCGACCCGGAGGAGCGCGCCGCGCTGCCCGCGGCGGTTCGCTCCGAGCTCGACGCCAAGACCGCCTACGAGTTCGCGCTGGCGAGCCTGGAGTCGGCGCTCGATCCGCTGCCGCACGACCCGTGGCCGCGCCACTGGCAGCGCTGCGGGCCGAGCCTCGCCGTGCGGGCGAGCACGTACGCACGGGTGGGCGGACTTCCTCCGCTCGACCGCATCGAGGACTTCGCGTTCTATCGCGCGCTGCTGGCGCTCGACGCGCGCTTCCGCCACAGCCTGCGCGTGCGCGTGACGACGTCGCTGCGGATGGCGGCGCGCGTCGCCGGCGGTTTCGGCAGCGAGGTCGCGGCGATGAGCGCGCGGGCCGATGCCGGGCTGACCGCTTTGGTCGAGCATCCGTGCACGACGTACGAAACGATCGTGGCGCGCAGCGCCTTGCGCCGGTGGTGGGAGCACCGGCGTGCGGACGACCTGCACGCGGCGATCGCGCTGTTCGAGCTCGAACCGAGATTCTTTCACGAGCGCGTTGCGGCGGCGGCGGGATTCGGCGCGGCGCTCGCCGCCGCGCAGGGTTGTGCTCTGGAGCGGCGCGCGGCGCTCCGAAGGCCGCAGGTCGCGATCGGCGCAGCGCGCCGCGCGCTGGCCGCCTATTCGGCGGTGGCCCGCGCGAACGCGTCGCGGCCCACCCTTGCGATCGCGAGGTCCGGCGCGGGCTGACGCAGGTACATTCGCAGGTCGCGCACCAGCGGCGCGAACGGTTCGGGCGCCAAAAGCCCGCGCGCGCCGACGGCCCGCTCGACCCACTCCAACACGTCGAGCGCGGCGCGCTCGGTGGCGGCGCGCGCGGCGTCGACCGTCGTCTGCAACAGCCGCGCGTGGTCGTCGGTTTGCCGGTCGTCCCACGTCTGCCACGCCTCGGTGCAAGCTCGAACCCATAACGCGGCGGTGCGGGCGGCAACGACGCATTCGCCCAGCCGAGCGGTCTGCACCGCGTCGTCGGCGGTTGCGCGTCGCACGGCGAATGCGGCGAGCTCGCGAGCGAGCCGTTCGATTCCGCCGGCCTGAACCGCGACGAAGCGCGCCGCGCCGGCCCCGAACCAGGGCTGGCGATCGTAGTCACCAAGTCCGCCGATCAGCGCTTCGCGGTCCAGGCGCAGGCCGGTGAAATCGACTGTGAAGCTGTCCGACGCGAGCATGCCGAGCGGATGCCACGAGCCGCGATCGATTCGCAGCTCGACCCCCTCGGCCGGAACGAGCAACATCTGCGACACGCCGCCGGCGTCGCGCGCGGTGATCAGCGCGCGAGACACGGCGCCGGCACCCGAACAGAACGTCTTGCGGCCGTGCAGCTCCACCCGTCCCCCGGCGGCGCGCACGATCTGAACGTCGTCGGCCGGCGCGGTGTTCCACACGCCGAACAACGCGCCACCCGCGGCCTCGTCGTTCGCGCGGAGGCGTTGCCGGTCGGTTCCACACCGCGAGATGAGCGCGATCGCGTTGCCGTGTCCTTCGAACAGCCGGCCCAGGACGAGGTCCCGAGAGCCGATCGCGCGCAGGTCGTCGAGCTCCGCGAACCGGCCGGCCAGCGGCGCGCCGTTCGGGCCGGCCGCGGCATTGCCCAGTAGACGGCGGTCGTGCAGCAGATCGGCAACGGATTGCTCGGCCAGAACGGAAGCGAGGGCGGCCATTGGGCGTCGTCCGTCATCGATTCGGCCGCGCCCTCCAGGAATCGGCGCCGGCGCTGAGCAGGCCGCAGCGCGCGACCGGCGGAAGGCGCGCGCGTGAGCCGGCTTTCACGTTCGCGTTTTCTCACGGCCGCTGCGAGCGCCGCCGTTCTTCCGTATGTCGAGTGGGTGCGGCCGGCGCTCGCGCAAGCGCCGCCGGCGAAGCTCTCCGACATCGACCACATCGTGATCCTGATGCAGGAGAACCGGTCGTTCGACCACTACTTCGGCACGCTCTCGGGCGTGCGCGGTTTCGGCGATGCACGCCCGCAGCTGCTGCCGCAAGGCCGGCCGGTGTTCTATCAGCCCGACAGCATGTCACGCGACGGCTACGTGCTGCCGTTTCATCTCGATACGAAGACGACGAGCGCGCAGCAGCTGCACGACCTCAGCCACGCCTGGCGCGCGTTGCACGAGTCGTGGAACGGCGGCCGGTTCGACGGCTGGGTGACCGCGCACATTCGCACCGACGGCTCGAGCGGTCCGCTGACGATGGGGTACTACACGCGCAACGACCTGCCGTTCTACTACGCGCTGGCCGATGCGTTCACGATCTGCGACGGTTACCATTGCTCGGTAATGGGTCCGACCAATCCCAATCGCTACTACTGGATGAGCGCCTGGATCGATCCCGACCGCAAGAACGGCGGGCCGGCGACCAACAATGCAGGCAAACGCTACACCTGGGAGACGTACCCGGAGCGGCTCGAGCGCGCCGGCGTGTCGTGGCGCATCTACCGCCCCGAGATCACCGCCGAATATCCGGTCGGGCTCGACGTGATCATGAACTTCGCCGCCTTTCAGGATGCGCCCAAGAGCTCCGGGCTATACGAGAACGCCGCCAAGCAACGATCGGTCGAGATGCTGCTGCAGGACATTCGCACCGGGAACCTGCCGCAAGTCACCTGGATCGTACCGCCGTACGATGTGTGCGAGCACCCGGACATGCTGCCGGCGGCCGGTGAGAACTACCTGCGCGGGATCCTCGAGGCGTTTCACGCCAACCCCAAGCTGTGGTCGCGAACCGCGTTCGTTCTCGTTTACGACGAGAACGACGGCCTGTTCGATCACGTCGTCCCGCCGACGTCACCCCCAGGCACGCCCGGAGAATACATCGACGGCATGCCGATCGGGTTGGGCTTTCGCGTGCCCTGCTTGGTGATGTCGCCGTTCTCGCGCGGCGGCTTCGTGTGCGGTGATACGTTCGACCACACCTCGACGCTGCGGCTGATCGAGAGCCGGTTCGGCGTCGAGGTTCCGAACCTCACCAAGTGGCGGCGCGAAACGTGCGGCGACCTCACCGCGGCGTTCGGCTTCGGTGAAGCTCCCGATCCGAGCTTTCCCGCGCTGCCGCCGACCGCCGAGGCGCTGCGGATCGTCGAACAGCAGGTCAAGCGGCTGCCGCGTCCGGCCCCGCCCAGCTTTCAGGCGATGCCCAAGCCCGAAACTACGTTCATCCGGCGCCGGCGTCCGTCACGGTCCGCGTAACGCCGGTGCCGAAGAGGGTGTCATGACGACGAATGCCGCCGTTCCGCGGCGCTGGACGATCGAGCTCGACGGGATCCGGTGGCTGCCGCGCATGATCGACAAGGCGCGGATGCGCGAGCGCGGCGAGCTGGGGAGCTATCTGCTCGGCCACTCACCGGTCGACCGCGCGCTGCTCGCGCGCGCCGGACTATCGACCGACGAGTTCGCCGCGGTGGTGCGCGCGTCGCCCGACGACGCGAGCGTCCTCGCCGCGCTGCGGGCGCGCGCCGGTTGGGACGAAGCGCGCATCCGGCGCTGGTCGGACCGCTTCGCGTCGACCTACCGGCGCTTGATCCCGCTCTGGGATCTCGACGAAGGATACCGCCGCCCGAATCCGCTCGAAGCGTTCGGCATGGCCGTCTTCCATCCGATCGAAGGCGCGGTGATGGAGATGTACCGGCGCTTCCGCGCCGCTCCGTAGCGCTCTGCGTCAGCCCGTGCTCGGCGGGGGTGTCGGCGTCGGCGTCGGCGTCGGCGTCGGAGTCGGCGTTGGCGTTGGTGCCGGCGCGTCGAGCACCGTCTGGAGCGCGGTTCCGTTGGGAGAGCCGAGCCCGGTGCAGGCGTCCCAGCCTTGCTTGGCTTTGTACGCGCCGTTCGATCCCGACGTGATGTCGCGCAGCGCGGACGGTGCCGCATAGAGCGCGGGGTTCACGAAACCCAGCGGCGTCGAGCGGCCTTCGTTCAACAACGCGACCAAGCCGGCCCACAGCGGCGCAACGGCGCTGGTTCCACCGAACACCGTCCGACTGCCGTCGACGACGACTTGCCAGCCGGTGTTCGGGTCGGCGTCGCCCGATACGTCGGGGACGCCGCGTCCGACGTGGCTTCCCGGATTGACCGACGGCGGAACGCCGGCCGAGCTCTGCCAGGCCGGCAGCGCAAACACGTCGCTGATCCCGCCGCCGGTCGCGCCGCCCGACACGCCGTCGTTCCACACCGTTTCGCTCGCCAGCGCCTGCGCGGCGACCTTGATGGTGGTTCCACCGCAGGCGAGCACGTTCGGGCTGGAGGCCGGAAAGTCGACGTGCGCGAGCTTGTCGTCGACGCCGTCGCTCGAACCGGAGTCGCCGGCGGCGACCGTGACGGTCACGCCGAGCGCGCCGGCTGCGGCCAGCGCGTCGTCGTAGTTGGTCAGCGACTGCGACGTCCAGGTCGACTCGGCACCGCCCCAGCTGATCGAGATGACGTTCGGATGGTTGGCCGCGTCGTGGACGGCAGTCGTGATCGCGTCGAGAAATCCTTGATCGGTGTTCGGTGCGAAGTACACGACGATGTTCGCGCCGGGCGCCAGCGCGCCGGCGATCTCGATGTCGAGCAGTACCTCGCCGTCGGCGCTGTTCGCGTCGCCGACCGGCGTGTTGCTTGCACCGTCGACGCCGACGCTGATCACGGCCGGCGGCGGGCTGATGCTCAGTCCGGCGAAGTACGTATCGAGGTCGCTCGCTGCGTAACCGCCGCCGAGCTCGATCAGTGCGATCGTCTGACCGCTTCCGGTGCCGGCGGGAAAGCCGTACAGCTCGGCGATCTGCGGCGCGGTGAACGACGTCGCAGCCGCGGCGGCGGGACGGACGCGAAAGTGGGCGTGCGCCTGCGCGCGATCGTCGAGTCCGTGGACGCCGCGGACGATCTCGGCCAGCTCGGCCGGAACGGTGAGCGGGCCTGTGCGACCACGAAACTGCTCGTCCCCGCGCCGGTAGCGCTTGAGCGAGGTCTCGAACGCCGCGCACATCGCGGCGGCCGAACCGCTGAGCGTCACGCTGCGACGCGCGGCGTCGCTCGAAGTCACCGCGAGTCCCGCCGCCGCGGCGAAGCGTTCGACCGCCGCCAGATCCTCCGGCGACGCGCCGTAGCTCCGGGCGAACTCCGCGCGCGACAGCGGCTTGGACGCGCTCTCCTGCGGCGCCGGCAACGACCGGCGCGGCCGAACGACGACGGTGACGCTGACCGCCTCGTCGGGAGCGACGTCTCCGACGACCGCCGCGCCGGACGGCTCGGTGCGCTCCGAACCCGGTACGGTGACACGATCCGATGCCATGCGTGCGACCTCGACTTCGCGCTGAATGGAGTGCGTATTATGGCACCGCCGCGAGGAGATGGCAACGTTTCGGCCGCAGCAGGTTCCATGACGACAGTGCGGCGCATCGCGTGAGCAGACTGGACGGTTCGATCGCGATCGTCACCGGTTCGTCCGACGGGATCGGTTTGGCGACCGCGCGCAAGCTGGCGGAGATGGGAGCGTCGGTCGTCGTCAACTCGCGTTCCGCGGAGCGCGCCGCGACGGTCGAGCGCGCGCTGACGCGTGACGGTTTGCGCGCGACCGCGGTCGCCGCGGATTTCGCCACACCGGACGGCGTCGAGCGACTGGTCGCCGGCGCGCTCGCCGCGTACGGCACCATCGACGTTCTGATCAACAACGCCGGGATACCGAGCGTCGCGGCGGCCGAAGACTTGCGGCTCGAGGACTGGCGCGCGGTGATCGACCTCAACCTGACGGCTCCGTTTCTTTGCGCGCAAGCCGCCGGCCGGATCATGCTGGCGAAGGGCAAGGGCGTCATCGTCAACGTCGGCTCGGTGTTTTCGAAGCTCGGGATGCCGGGCCGCATCGCGTACAGCGCGAGCAAGCACGGTTTGGACGGGATCACGCAGACGCTCGGCGCGGAGTGGGGTCCGCGCGGCGTGCGCGTCGTCTCCGTGAACGCCGGCTATACGGCAACCGCGCTGGTCGAGCGCGCGATGGAGACCGGCCGTTTCAGCCAAGACGATCTCGCGCGGCGCACCCCGCTGGGACGGCTGGCGACGCCGGCCGAGATCGCCAATGCGATCGCGTTCGTCGTCTCCTCCGACGCGTCGTTCGTCAACGCGACGTCGATCTACGTCGACGGCGGCTGGACGGGGTACGGCGGATGGTGAACGTCCTCAAGCCGTCGGGCGCTATGAGGTGCTGGACATCCACTCCACCGACGACACCACCTTCGACATGACGTCGGGCGCGATGTGTTCGCCGATGACATGATAAAACGGACCCGAGCCGAGCCAGTCGGTGAAGATTCTCGTTCTGCGCTGAGTGCAGCTGCGCCGCCGACGGCGTGAGGCCGATCCCGTCGGGACCGGGGCCGAAGCGCAGCGCGACCGTGCCGAACGGCCCGGTCCTGACGAACGTCTTATAGGTGAGGCTGGTGCCGCCGAGGCCGCCGCCGGTGCCCTCGACCGCGAACCACGAATCGCCCTTGTGATATCGCACGATGTAGTCGGGTCCCAGCGAGCACGCGCCGCTGGGAGCGCGCTTCGCACGGCGCGCGCACGGCGTCGCCGTCACGTCTTGGAAGCTGTATCCGGGCGGGATGTACGTCGCGACGGCGACGCGGATGCCGAGCGAGTCCAAGACCGCGACTTGTTGCGCGGGGATTTCGGCGACGGCTGCGGAGGCCGGGGATCCGAACGTCGCCAGCGCGACGGCGCACGACGCGAGCACGCGAAAAACCGCGCGCGATACAAGCATGGTAGTCATCCCGAACGCGCTTCGGCGCGCGAATCGCGCGGTTCCTTGTGAATAACTTTCGCTGTCTCGGCGAACGGGGGACGCTCGGCAGGTCTACCCTTCGGCTCCGCCGTTGCAGCACCTGAGCGAGTGCGAATACCGATCCGTCCGCGACGTCGTGGCGTATCACATGCATGAACACGTTCGCAGGCACGATCTTCAAGAGCGCGGCGCGGATCGCGACGATCGTGGCGCTCCTCGCCTCGAGTAGCGCGTTCGCCGGCGCGGCAGAGCTCGCTTCCGGCGCACCCGCACCGTGCGCACGGACCGCAGCGGTTGCCGGCAGCCTAGGCCGCTCGCAACCGGTGCCGGCCCCTCGACCGAGTCGACCCTGATGCCGCGGCCGCCAAGGCTCGCCCGGCGGCGCGCATCCCCGGCAACTTCGACGTCAAGACCTCCGTCCAAGAAGTCGTCGACCAGCTCCACGTCCTGCTCCCCGCGCTGTCGCGCTACGCCTAACCCGCGAGCGCACGGCAGAGCCGCGGCAACGCGGCTCTGCCCCGAGCTGGCCTGACCTTTTAGGCCCGGTAGCGGGTGCGAACGTCGAGTTCGCTGCGTCGGATCTCTTCGGCCGTGTCGTCACGCACGCGCTCGAGGAAAGAGCGCAACGTCCGTTCGGCGGCGTGGCCGAGCAGCGCGGCGTTGCCCAACGATCCGATCGCGCCCAGCGGCGTCTCGTAGGTTCCGTTCAGCCGCAACGTCGACTCCAGCGGCCCGACGGCTTCGCTGCGCAACGTGCCGTTGAACGTCGGAAACGCTGCCGCATGATGAGCGGCGCGCAGCGAGAACGGCAGCTCGAACGGGTCGTGTGCTTCGACGGCGTCGATCTCGACCGTCACCGGAACGGCGACTTCGGCAGCTCCCAGCGGCAGCGCATGAGCCAGCGTGACGTCGCCGCGCTGCGCGTAGCCGCGCAGCACCGTCGCGAGCCGCGACGCGACGGCCGGCTGCGGGCTGGACATGCGTGCCTGGATATCGATGTGCGGCACGTCGCTCAGTCCGCTCGCTTCGCGCTTTCCGCGCGCTCGTACGCGGCGCTTATGTCGTCACCGACGCCCGACAGGAGAGCGGCGAGCGTCGCGTGCGCGATCCGCCGGCCGACCAGGTCATCGAAGGCACGACCAGCCGCGCCACCCGGCGGTTCATACTCGCCTTCGACGAGCAGGACCGTTTCGCCGTAGTCCTCGCCGGCCGCGATGATGACCGTTCCCGAAAACGCGGGAGTCGGAATACCGCGGGGGGTTAACCCGGCGTCCCATGTCACGCGATACCGCGACAGATAATCGGCGTCCCGTCCGATGCGCTCCGTCCGGGCCTTCACGGTGCGGGCCAGGTCGCGGCCCGCACCGACCGGGAGGATGAGATCGAGTGTGCACTCGCCGCGACTCGTTCCGGGCCCGAGCCCGAGCCGGCGCGCGAAAGCCCCAGCAGTCTGGACGTACGGAGCTTCGATATAGAGGCGTTCCTGCACGGATGTCATGAAACGGATGCTAGCTTGGCCGTGTCCGGAAGTGATGAATGCGCCCGAATGCGTCCGCCGCGCCTGCGGCGACGTGGTGAATGCGGGCTCAGGCTGACCGTGGAGCATCGCCGAATCGGAAACGACGTGTTGCCGCGCGGCCTCAGCGGCTGCGGA